>NZ_BANU01000001.1 GCF_000333035.1 Gordonia sihwensis NBRC 108236 | reverse complement strand
GGCTGCTGCACGAGTCGCTGGAGTTCGACCGGCATCTCGATGATGTTGTCGACCACCGTCACCACCGGCTTCTCGACCCGGCGATGGATGTTGACGGGCTTGTCGACGACCTCGTCCTCGATCGTCACCACCGGGCGTTCCACGGCGCGGCTGACGCTCACGGGCTTGTCGACGATCTCGTCGACCACCGTCACAACGGGTTTCTCGATCAGCCGCGAGACCGTCGCCGGCTTGTCGATGATGGTGTCGACGGTGTTGACCACCAGCCGTTCCACGATCCGCTCGAGCGTGACCGGCTTATCGATGACCTTCTCTACCGGGTTCTCCACCAACCGCTCGACGGTGTACTCGCGGTCGACGACGTTGTCGACAATGTTCAACGCCGGATCGTTCTCCTGCGGCGTCCCGCCGTTGGCCATCGCCCCTCCTTGTGCGCGCTGCTATCACCGAAACCCTTCCACAGGGCGGCAGAAACTTCCTAGCTGGACCCTAAGGTTACGCGGCAGCCGAATGACATGGACACACAGTGAACTCGATCCGGTTCGCACCATCCGCGGGCCTGCCGGAGATGTTCAGACGACGAGAGATGTTCAGACGAAAAGGATCAGAGGCCCACCGTTGCCGGTGGGCCTCTGATCGAATGTGGCCAGAGTCGGGATCGAACCGACGACCTTCCGCTTTTCAGGCGGACGCTCGTACCAACTGAGCTACCTGGCCGGACGGTGCCGGTGAAAAACCGAAACCAAAAAGCGACCCTGACGGGACTCGAACCCGCGACCTCCGCCGTGACAGGGCGGCGCGCTAACCAACTGCGCCACAGGGCCATATTCAATTTGTTGCCTTGAGAACCTTATCAGACTCTCACCGCGTACCCCCTACGGGATTCGAACCCGCGCTACCGCCTTGAAAGGGCGGCGTCCTAGGCCGCTAGACGAAGGGGGCCGGTGTTCCTCGTTGGGAGCGAGACAAACTTTATGGCACTTCGTCGACAGAACGCAAATCGTGTGGTCAGCGACGTTTTTCGGCTATTCACACGCACATCGAGGGTGATCGGCGAGCGCCGCGCCGACAGCCGTCGGAGACCGGAAGCGAAGAAGCCAGGCCGGAGATGTTCTCCGGCCTGGCTTCCACCAGTGCCCCCAGTAGGGCTCGAACCTACGACCTGCGGATTACTAGTCCGTCAATTGAGCCTTCTCCGTCCGTAGAAATGGAACTGGACGCGGCGTAGGCCGACCAGGGCCACCGACTACGCAGATCATCCGCAGCATCGGCAGCCGGCCGACGACGCAAGAGTCGATGGTCTGATCCTCCCCTTATATAAGGCCTCAGCCCGATCAGGGACTGCGGCCCCGTTTCTGGGTGCCGATTTCGTTTTTGTGCCCCATGTGATGAATGGTGCTCATGTGAAAATTGATGCAACGGCTCACACGATCGGACTCGCCGATTTCGAGCTCTGGCAGACCGCGCGCCGCCTCTCGCGCGTCACCATCGTGGAACGAACCAGAGTCATCCGCCTGCTCCACGCCGAAACCGGCATCCAGCCCACCACCATCGACGCCATCGCGATCATGGAGTGGCTCGCCTCCCACGAACACGACTGGTCGGACAGCACCAACGCCACGTACATCACGTACCTCCGCGCGTGGTTCAAGTACCTGCAGGTCAGCGACCGCCGTGCAGACAACCCGATGGTGAAGCTCGGACAGCCGGTCATCCCCGAGCGAGAGCCTCGGCCGATCTCCGACCAGGCCGTGATCGATCTCCTGCAGGCCCGTATGCAGACCAAGACTCGAACAATGATCCTGCTGGCGCTCCTGGCAGGACTGCGCGTGCACGAGATCGCGAAGGTCCGCGGCGAAGATTTCGACCTGCGCGCCCGTCTGCTTTGGGTGAGAGGAAAGGGCCGCAAGACGAAGTCGATCCCGCTCCATCCAATCCTGGTCGAGCTCGTCAGCGAGATGCCCGAGACCGGGTACTGGTTCCCTCGGCGCGGCTACCCCTCGATGCCGGTGCACTCCAAGAGTGTCTCCGACGTCGTCGGCCGGACGATGAAGCGGGCCGGCGTCCGCGGGTCTGCCCACCAGCTGCGCCACTGGTACGCCACGACACTGCTCGATGATGGTGCGGACCTGCGCGTCGTGCAAGAGCTGATGCGACACAAGAGCATCGCCTCGACCCAGATATATACAGCCGTCCCCACCACCCGCCGCCGTGACGCGATCGACTCCCTCGACGTACTGCGCGGCGTGCGGTCGCGACACGAGCAGCGTCCCGAGCTCGTCTCCATCCCCCCTGCCGCGTGACTGCCGCCCATCGACATGGCGAAGCAAAAGCGCCCCGCCTCTGCTGAGGCGGGGCGCTCCTGTCGAGGGCGGCAGTCACGCGACTAGGAGTCTGACTTCTTTCGTGAGCTGGTAAAACCGAACTTGAGGCGTCGCTGCTCGCGAGAAGTCGTGTAGTCGCCGACATGTCCAGTCTTCAGCGCTTCGACTGCTTCCGGCTTGCGGATGCTGCCTCGCGTCTCCTTCTCTTGGGTCATCGCGGCCCCTTTGCTAGTCGGTGTAGACGCCATCGTAACCACCCAACATTGCGTCAAGGTTACGAACTGACGGTCCGACACAGTTTCGGACAGCTAGGCCGTTTCGGCCAAATCGGCAAGCCTCACCCCTTCAGGGCTTCGACTCTGTATGAGACCGCCGCAATGTTCGCAAGCAGCTCAAGAAACGGCAGATCGTCGACGCTCAGGTCCTCCGATCCCGGCGCATCTACCGTCAGCACACCGTGGATGCCTTCTTGTGTATCGGCCGATGCGATCGGCACCGTGATATAGGAGCCATACCGGCGATTCGGTTCCTCGACCTCTGTTACCAGCCGGTAGTCGAGGCTCATCATCGCGTCCCAGGTCTCGTCGCCCGGTCTGAACTTCCGTCGGGACTTGTCGCCTCGACCATAGAAGCACCCTGGGTCCAACGTCATGAGTCGGGCCGAAGCCCGTCGGAATAGGTTCGCGCGCACTGCTGGCGCATCAGGTGCCACCACCGTCGCCGCGGCAACCACAACTCCTTGACGAACCTTCTGCGCGAGACTTCGGCGCTCGTCCGCGTCCGCGGTCGACAGTGCCTCTCCGAGAAGCTCAAGGAGCGGCTTCAGGTCCTTGTCGAGCAGATGCGCGCGCTCCTTGCGTGCCGTCGCGAGCAGTGCGTCCCGCTCCGCGGCCGCCTCGGTGCGCACCTGGTTGATTGTCTCGAGCTTCTGCCCTATGCCTTTTGAGCGGCAGTACCCGAGCACGATGGCGACGATCGACAGTACGACGCCGGCCACAAGCAGCAGCCTCCGGCACCAGCCGCCATCAGCGAACGCCGCCAACGCCAGCGATGCGGAACCGACTGTTGTCAGGGCAGAGATCGTGCCTCCACTTATGCCCGCACACTTCTCGTAGATCGCTTGACGCAGCACCGCGCTCGAAACCTCTTCACCTTGTGGGAGAACTGATGATGACGACCGTACAAGCGGATCGCGAAAAACCCGCAAAGCACTCCAGCTTGTGGCAGATGAGCACAGAGTGACAGCTGGTGCCACGCCGCCGTCGCTTCAGATTCAGTCGAACGTGAACTTCGGGGTGACGTCGACCGATACCGGTCCAGTGCCGTTGACGATGATCGACGAGTCGAGCTGCTCACCGCGCAGGAACGTACTGCCGTTCCATATCCCGTAGTGGGAGACGGTCTTACCCGCTGGCACCAGCAGCGGGACCGCGGAGCCCTGCACCTGCGATTCGGTGCCGGTGTCGGTGGCTGCGGCCCACGTCGTCGTACCGGACGCCGGGGTGGTCGCGATGAGGCCGGCACCGGTGGTGCCGGGGTCGGACTCGTGAAAGGTGACCTTCGCGCCGAGGCTCGCGATGAGGTCGGCGATCTGCTTGCGGTGCGCGGCGGTTTTCGCCATGTCAGTAGTCCTTCTCTCGTGAGATCCGTCCGGAGCTGCTGATGCAGGTCACGGATCGGTCGATGGTGATGGTGCGGTCGGCGGCGATGCGGATGACGTCGGCGAGGAACTCGAACGCAGGCGCCGCCGGGTCTGCGAACGGGGCGTAGTCGTAGTCGATGTGGTCGAGGGTGATGAGCAGCCCGGTATCGGTGTCGGTGGTCGCGGTGATCTGGGAGCCGAGCGGGACGATCAGCCGATCCGGGACTCTGGCGGGCAAGGTGATCTGCATCAGTACACCTGCCTGGCGATGATCCAGACTCGGCCCGCGCCGCCGGCGCCGCCGCGGGTCCGGTTGCCGAATACGCCGCCGTTACCGCCGGCACCGGCGCCGCCGGGCGCGCTCGCGGCACCGCCGTTTCCGGTGCCGGATGCGCCACCGGTATACGTGGTGCCCGCGTAGGTGAAATCCGGGACCGGGCGCCCATTCTGGTAGTCGCCGGTCCCCGACCCACCAACGCCTTGCGCAAAGACCACGACGTTCGGGCCGATACTGTAGCTCACAGAGCTGACGCCGCCGGGATTCGGCCCGCCGTAGTCCGAGTTCGGCGCCTGCGCCCCTCCTGCTCCGACCGTGACCGAGAGCGCCGATGCATCGAACGGGATTCGGCTCGTGGATACCCATTCGTTCAGCCGCACGATCGTTTTCCCAGCCCAGGTGCCAGGGATGCCGCCCTTGCCGGCGCCGCCGAGGACGCCCGACCCGGACTGTCCCGACGCGCCGCCGCCGATCACGACGAAATCCAGGTGCGTACACCATCCGGGTACCGGGTAGGAGAAGACGCCGGGCTGGTCGTAGACGGTGATCTCCGGCGCGTGCACCGAGAACCGCCCCATCGCACCGTCCGATGAATGGCCGACTGTCGGCGACCCGGACAGGTGCGCGAGCAGAGCAGCACTGTCCCGGCTGTGAGCGTGGCCGGTGCCCGTGAGGTGCCAGCGGATCATTGCCTCCGCGCGATCGACACCGTGCGAGCGGCCCGTGCCGGTCAGGTGCGCCACGAGCGCGGCGCTGTCGACCATCGAGGCCGAGCCGCTGCCGGTCAGGTGAGCGCGCAGTGCAGCGGCGTCGAGGGCGCGGATCTCGTCAGTGCCCGTCAGATGCGCCCGCAGCGCTGCCGCATCGCGACTGGAAAACTCCGAGGCCAGTGCAGCGGCGAGTCGAGCACGCATCCAGCCCTGCACCGGATCTGCTACCTGTGGGCCGTCCGTGCCGACCCAGCCCTGCTGCGGCTCGACCTCGGGTCTACTGGGGGACCACATCAGCTGCTACCCAGTTGTCGATCCTGCCCGAGTCGAGCAGCGCCGGCTTGGACACGATCAGTGCACACCACCTACGGCCGTCGCCGTGCGGCACCACGCTCGCGCTGTCGACCCACGATGCCACCAGCTCTCCATTCCGGTACAGGCGCGCGGTCGTGTCGGAGGCTGTCCAGGTGCCGACGTACCGGCCGTCCCCGCCCGCGCCCGACGCCCGCTGTGTCCGGCTGCCCGCCGAGCCCGTCTGGATCGAGCACGATCCCGAGTCGACGACGAACCACAGTCCCGACCCGAGGGTCGAACTGCAGCAGGCGCCGACTCCGGCAATGCCCGACCCAGCGGACACATCGAACTCGACTCGCGCGTTGTCGGTGAGGAGCTGCTGACTGTACGTCGCGGTCGCGGTCCCCGACTCGAGCACGCCGCCGCGATGCTGTACCCGGTTGCCCGAGACGCCGATGTTCCCCGACGTCGACCAGCGCGGCCCCAGAGATCCTCTGTTGAAATCGTCGTAGAAGTAGCGCGGGATCGCCGTCTGACCGAGGTCGATGCCGACCGAGACAAACGGTACCGGCCCCTGGTACATCGAGTCCCGCACACCGATCGCGATCTCGGCTGGCGTGGCGCTGCCGGACGGATCGCGCCCGGACCCCGGGGCGTACGGCCGGAAGCCGGAGATCGGTGTCGGGTACGGCAGATTGATACCCGCGATCTGCACCGTGCCCGACCCGGCCACGCGGAACTGCACCTCGAGCACGTCACCGATCTCGACGGGGATCGCCGGGAGAATGACCTGCTGCCACGCCAGAGCGCCGCCGACATTGCCCGACTGGTCCGTCGATGAGGCGACGTAGGACGACGAGCCGTTGGCGTTGAGGCGGTACACATCGACGAAGAACGAGGTGACCGACCCTGACTTCGACGCCAGGAAGGTGAACACCTGCCGGTCCGCCGAGGACGGGAACCGGACCGACGCCCACGGCGCCCACGACGCCGTCGCGTTGATCGTCGGCACACCCATCCCGACAGACACTTTGAGGCTGCCCGCGTCGTGCGAGTGCGACGTCGAGTAGACGGAGTGACTGTGGTTCTCGCCGCCTGCACTGGTGAAGCCGGTGGAGCTGGACGCCCCGTCCCTGGTCCCGGTGCTCCCTGTGACCGAGGTGGTGTGGCTGTGCAGCATCAGCATCGAGTACGGGAATGACACGATGCCGGTCGGGTCGGGACCGGACTCCCACACGCCGACGCCCGACCGCACCGCGATCACATCGGCCACGAACGAGACCTGGGAGCTGACCGACGCGACGGACTGGTTCGCCTGGTCAGTGCGGTCGTTGAGACCGCCGACCTCGGCGATGATGTCCGCGATGGTGCCTCCGACTACTGGGACGCGGCGGATCGCGCGCAGGATCGCATTGATGATGTCCTGGATCCAGTTGCTCGTCGACGTCCACCCGTCCTTGAAATCCTGCACGATGCCGTTGATCGCGGTGACCGCGCCACCAGCGACGATCGAGGCGAATTGCTCGACCATCGTCCAGAACTGCCCGAGGTCATCTGCCAGACCAGCAATCCACTGCTGAGGCAACGACGCGGTGGGCTTGGTCAGCGACGTGTCGTCGAACCAGACCTGACCGGCGGTCAGCCCGGCGTCGACCACGAGTGTCAGACACACCGAATCGACACCGGCTGGCGCAGGAATCGCCGCGGCCGAGAGCTTCGACCATCCGCCCGCCGCGGCGGGATCGGTGACCGCCGCGATCTGCGTCGTCGAGACCAGCGTCTCGCCCGAGTACCACCGGTACATCAACCGGATCCCGGTACCGCCGGCGGCGGTCACGCCAGCCCAGCGGACCCACGCCTCGGCCGCGACCTTCTGGCCCTCGGCGACCTGCACCGGCGTCGCCAGCTGCATCCCGGCGACACCGGTGCAGTCGTAGCGCGCCGAGCCCGGCGACGTCCGGCCGACGTCCGGGTCGTAGGCCCAGCCGTCGCCCTCGACCATCGACACCGCGCCATCGAAGTCGGGGTTCGGGAGCAAGTTCGGCGTCGTCGGCGCGAGCAGTCCGATCGGGATGACGCCCGAGAGCAGCTCGGAGAGCGCCCGGCCCGGGTTCGTGATGAGCTTGAAAACCCAGTCAGTCAGGTCCGGCAGCCACGACAACCCCGGCGCGTGCTCGTCGATCCACGCGGCGAGCGCCCCGGTATCTCCGCCGAAGGTCTTGATGACCGCGACGGCGAACTCGCGCACCTCATCGAGGAGTTGCACAACGTCGGGCTTGGTCGCCAGTCCGCCCTCCCCTGCGAGGATCGCGGCGAGGTCGGGATCGATCGGCAGTCCGCCGGTGCGCGACGGGATCCGGGATCGGTCCAGTGGCGAGACCGGCGGGTCGAATAGTTCGCCGTCGAGGCCGGACGGGTCGACGGGGACGTCGTCGTACCAGTCGCTGTAGACGCTCATCCGAGATCCGGGATCGTGAGGACGCGCAGTTGCGCGTCAGCCTGACCGAGTGTCCACGTCCCGGACCCCGACTCCCGTACGCCGACGACGTACAGCGTCGCCGCGGTGCCGGCCGAGACGCGGCCGGTCGCGGTGCCGGGCGCCGCGGCCGCGGACTGCTTGCCCGATTCCTGCGACGAGAAGTGCGGCCCGATGTCGCATACGCCGGTATGGACACCCAGCCCCTTCCCGACGATCTGACCCGAGGTCGGGTCATTGAGTCGCACCAGCAGTGCGACCTGCGTCGAGGACAGGAGCCCCTGCCCGATGCGGGCGTGCCCGGAGACGTCGATGTGGTAGTCGTACGGCAGTGCCGGGAGAGCCATCGTCGCGACGGTCTGCGTCGCCGCGTTGCCCGAGTACGCCGACCACGCCGACTCCGGCAGCGTGTACTGGCTGACGCCCGGCGCCGCCGCACCCGGGCCGACCGGCTTGTACAGTCCGGCGGTCGCGTCCCACACCGGGACCGCGCCGTTCGGTCGCGGCGAGGTCTTGTCGTACAGGCCCCAGTCCCCGCCGGGCCCGGGCGGTCCGGGCTGCGCCGGCACCTTGAAGTGGAGGTTCGGGGCGCTGGCGGGGCCGGAGACCACGACCTCGAACGGATCGGCCTCGTCGACGAGTTCGCCGGTGGTGGTGATGTCCGGGACCGGTCCCGGCAGGCCCGGCCCGAACGCATCGACGAAGTAGTTCCAGGTGGTGCCGGACCAGTACGCGATGTCACCGGTGCCGGTCCCGTCGCTGACGACGTAGGCCTTGCCCTTGTCCGCTGGGGTGTCGGACAGTGTCGGGAGCTCGCCGGCCGAGGCGACCTGGCCCTGCCACTTGAACGGTGCCGCCGGGGTCCCCCGTTCGCCCGGGTCTCCCTTGAGCACCGGTAGCGCCAGGTCTGCGTCCTCGCCGGTGATCGAGAGCTGAGCCTGCATCATCGGCGGCTCGCCGGGCGGGGTCGCCAGCCCGAAAACGCGGCAGCGGAGCAGGATGTCGCCGAGATGGGTGCCAAGAGATGCCATGAAATGTAGTCCTTCTGCACAGGAGGTGGAGGCGAGGTCAGGGCTCGCCCGGGTGGTACTTGTCTGCGATGCGGTCCTGCCGGTCCAGGCGCGTCAGTACGTCCTCGACGAGCTCGGAGATCTGGTCGTTGGTGCGCTTGTCAGCTTCACGGCGCGCCTTCTGCTCGCGGATCTGCTCATCACCGATACGCCGCGTCCTCTCGTCGACCGTCTGCACGATCGCGGTCACCTTGTCGAGGTCGTCCCGAAGGTTCGTCTCGTGGTCGTTCTCGACCTGGCTCCTGATCGCGCGGTTGTGGCTGCGGGACCGCACAGCGACCACCGCCGCGGTGATCGCAGCGATGGTGGCCGGTAGCCCGGCCAGGAAATACGCCCACAGGTCCATAGCGCTGTCGGCGTGGATCATCTGCTCCGCAACGCCGCTCACTCATCCGCCTTTCGGTGTCGGCCAGAGGGCGCAGCAGGCAGCGCGGCCGGAGTATTCGGGTCACCGACACCCGAGGACACGAGCGAGGTCGCCACAGAGAACACCGCTGCGAACCCCGCGGTCTTGAGCGCGAGCACCCAGTCGCCGCCGGACATCGTCGCGGCCGTCGATGCCGACACCGCGATCGCCGCGAGCGACTGCACCGCGGTCTTGGCCGCGCGCTCGAGCGCCTCACGCCAGAATCGTGCGGTCCACATCAGCGTGCCGCCAGAATCTCGATGGCCTCGGACGGATGCCAGAGCATCGCGCCGTGCTCGAACTCCTGCCGGCGGCCGCCGTCAGCGGTGGGCTGCTCGTCGCCGAGCGGGTACCCGAGACGGCCACCCTCCCATCCTTCCCTGGCCCAGCGATCGCCGATCTTGCCGTGGATCAGTGCCCCCTCGACCGGCCCGCCCGAGTACGTGTACAGGACGCCCTTCTCGAATGCCTGGCACTGGCCGCCGTCACGGAGCGCGCGGTTCGCCTCCCACTCCGGGTAGCCGAGGTTCCACTCGTAACCGCGCTTGTCGAAGGCCTCGCCGATCGGGCCGGCCGGGATCACGTGTGCGCCGGTGCGCGGGTGCCAGTAGATGCGGCCCCCGGCGAACTCGGCGTAGCGGCCGACGCCGTCCTTGCAGATCCGCTCACCGGTGTGCAGCCGAGCTCCGATCTCGGGATGGCGGCGAGCGCACTCATCGATCATGTTCGGCACCGGCTTCGGTGCCGGCGGCGCCGACTTGTAGATGCCGAGGTACCCGCCGCGCAGTTTCGCCGCGAATGCCGCCGCTCGCTGATCACCCTCGGCGACGCCCATCTGGTAGTGCATCTCGTCGGCGCGGTCCCAGTCCGCGCCCCAGAACACCAGGCCCTCAAAGAGTCGGAGGCCTTCGCGGACCTTGGCCTTCTTCGCCGCCGGCATGGTCCGCGACCCCCACGGGTACCGCGGAGCGTTGACGTCGACCGCGGTGCCGGAGAGGTGATTGGAGTTCGCGACGTCGTTGGTCGCCGACCAGCCCCACACCGGCGACACGATCTCCTCGACGTTGCGGTCATACCAGTACAGCCAGGCGCCCAGGATCGTCAGCGGCGCGCCCTTCCGGATGGGTGCGGTGTCCACGTAGTACAGGTCCGGGATCGTGACGAGTCCGCACTCGTCGCGGTTGCACATGCGCCACCCCGCCTCCGAGGTGGAATAGCCGTAGACAGTGCGGAAAGACATCGTGTTCTCCTTCAGATATGACGAAGGCGACGCCCCAGGATTGGGGCGCCGCCAGGCAAGGGGTAGAGCGGGTCTATTCGGAGGGATGGTCCGCGGCGTCGAACCGCGCGAGCTCGGCGCGCAGATGCTCGCGCTCGTGCGGTGTCATCGACGCCGGGTCGGGCAGCTGCATCTCGATCGGGTCCTCGATCGTCACCGGCACCCACACGCCGGTGTTCCCGGGCATGTGGGAGCCGCGCGGCGGCGGCCAATACTTGACGGCCGCGGGCGCGACCTTGCGCAGGCCGCACGCCTCGGCGTGGGTGGCCAGTCGGTTGCGCTGGTCGCTGTCGAGGTACACGGCCTGCCCGTCCGGGAGCAGCGGTACGTCGCGGAAGAAATCGGCGAACCGGTGTTGCCGGCCGGGTGTCGGGTCGGCGCGCCAGATGGCGGGCAGATCAGTCATGTCAGTGCTCCAAGAAGAGTTTCCGCGCGACGTCGCGCATCTGATTCCAGCGGCCCCACAGCTCGGCGATGGGGTCCTCGTCTCCGGTGTCGTCTCCGACGACCAGCGCGTACCGCATCTCGGTCTCCCGGTCCAGGCGGTGCTTGATGTTGGTGATGCGGTCGACGTAGATCGATCCGTCCGGCATCTCGAAGCAGCACGCCGAGCCCTTCTTCACGTCGCGGTAGATCCGGTACGGGAACCCGTCGATGACCTCGACAGTGCGGACCATGCGCGGCTTGGAGTCGAACCACCCCTTGCGCAGTGCGATCGCGGTGGCCATACCGAAACCGACGCTGGCCTCCGAGCACCACACGTGGCGGAACGCGAAGCGGCCGGCGCCGCGGGCGCGGCGGCGATCCTCGGTCTTGGCGAACGCGAGCACAGTGTTGTCGAGCTGCCCCTGGTACAGGTTGCCGAGGCCGGGGATTCCCATCGTGAACCCCACGTAGTCCAGCGCCGTCGAGATCGCGAGCGTGATGGCCTGATTCACCCACTCCGGGCTGCGACCACCAGTCCAGAACACGGTGCCGAGGCTCTTACGGAGACTGATCCGTCCCTCGACGATGCCCGAGTACTCGCCGCGGCGGTAGAGCGGCCACGGCTTCGCCGGCGCCAGGCCGAGCTTGTCGCCGAGCGGATGCTGCGACGGATTCTTCGGCAGCAGCGACGGGTCCAGTATCGGGTGCACAACCTCCGTGATCAGGTCGTCGGCGAGACCGACGAGCAGATGAATGTACCCATCGACGAACGTCCCGGTGATGCCGGGCACGAGCTCCTCGTGCTCGATGTCGAGGATGAGCGTCGGACGCACCAGCGTCACGTGCGACGGGAACGGCTGCGGGTCACCGGGGAGCCACTGCCGTGCGACCGGCCAGCAGTCCGCATCGCGCAGCTGGTCGATCATCGCCGGCAGCGCCATGTCGAAGCGGAACGCCGCGAGGACCGGCTTCGTCGCATCGCGCAGCGCAGTCAGCGGCGACACCATCAGCGGCCACCGGCGAGGGTCGACGGCATCGCGGTACGACGCGATCGAGAACGGATTGTCGACGAACCGCCACAGCGGCGAGTACGTGACCGCCAGAGCCATGTGCAGCGCGAGGAGAAACTGCGTCCGGATGTTGCCGAGCGCGACCCAGTAGTGGATCGGCTGCAGCTGCGGCGGCAGCATCGGCACCGCCATCAGGATCAGGTGCTCCCAGTGCGCCAGCGCCGTCGTCCACTGCACCTCGACGATCTGCGTGCCGTCCTCCTGATCGACCAGGTCGACGTTGACGGCCTTGAAAGCGACCCGCGATTCCCACCCGATCGACGGATCATCGGGGTCGACGAGCTCGACGGTCAGATGCAGATCCTCGTCCGGCCGGATCAGGTCATAGCAGTAGTGGCCCTCCGGGGAGTCGTACGCAAAATGCGTCACGCCGCCACCGACCGACCACGTCGGGTCCTCCCCCTCGTGGTCGATCACCGACCGCACCTGCAGCGGGTACTCCATGTTCCCGTCCCACAGCTGGATCAGAGTCGACGAGAAGTGAGCCCGCCGCGCCGCGTCATCGCGCTCGGACAGTTCGTGGTAGATCCGATCGAGGTCACTCATGTCAGCCCCACGGATGCTCGTAGCGCTGCTCGAGCCGCAGCTGGACCTTCGCCGACGCCGGACCGGAGCACTCGACACCGAGGACGTACTCGCCCTCCTCGTCGACCGACGCGGTGAACCCACGCTGCAGCTGACGCCACTTGTTGCGGTCCAGGCTCGACATCAGCTGCGAGGCGAGCGGATGCGCGTCGACCTTCCACTCCTCGCCCGCCGCCATGCGCGGCAGCGGATTCCACAGCCCCGACACCGGCTCCTGCAGATTCCAGTCCGGCCCGACCCCGGTCCACTTCGGGAAGCTCGGCCGATCGCCGCGGTACGCGATGCGGAGGTTGCCGCGCCCAGTCCCGGAGCTGTTGTCCCACTCGGCCGTCAGATCCGGGGACCGCCAGTCCGGATCGTGCGCGACCAGCTGCCAGGTCCAGATCTGCGAGAGCCCGAATGTCGGGTCCTCGACGATCTCCTCCTCGTGCGCGGCGCGACGCCGCACCGAGATCCACCGCGGTCCCCACGGGAGCGTCTGCACCACCAGCGGCGAATCGTGCGTAAACGAGAGCATCCTGTGGATCCGGCGGTTCCACCACTGCCACTCGAGGGAGTCGCTGCCCTGCACGATCGTCGGCAGGTCGATCAGCAACTCCTCGATCCGGACCGTCACCGGGATCGACCCCGGCAGCCGCGCCGTCTCGATCTTCACCAGCGACCGCTGCGCCTCCCACAGCCCACCCACGCCCTCGAGCAACTGCGCGCCGTGATCACCCTGCCGAGGCCCGGACAGCTCCACGAACTGCCCGGTGCCGCGCCAGTCGTACAGTCGCACCAGCGTGTCGTCGACCAGCCCTCGCGATCGCCTCACGGCCGAGTCCCCTTCCGCCCGATACGCTGCACTCCCGCACCGCGGCGGACGATGTTGTCGTGCCGACGAGCGCCGCGGAAGAAATCCGGCGCCTGATCAGCCGGTCCGGCGTAGTTGTAGTGGCGGTCGCCCTCCTGGATCACCGGTCCGGCCGGTCGATCCATGACCGCCGCCTGACCGCCACGAGCCCGCGCGAGCGTCCCCCCATCGGCGTGCATGTTCACCAGCTGGAACCCTCTCCGCCGCGCCCACTCCGCGCCGAGCGCGATGTGCTGCGGGTCGTCGGTGTCCGGGATGAAGAACTCGTCGGCGACGGCTCTGTCGCCGATGACCCGGCGGTTCTGCGGCGCCACCACAGCGGCCTTGCTCGGGTCCATCGCGTTGATGCCGCCAGCCCAGTAGCCCTTCGTCGTCGGCCACGGCGGCTCACCGTTGTACTGCTTGTTCGCGTACTTGGCAGCCGCGACACCGTTCGCGAGGACGTTGAACGGGTCGTCCGGGAGCTTCGGATCGCGGAACGCGGCGAACGTCCCCGGCTTCACCTGCATCCAGCCCTTCGGCTGACCGTCCGGCGAGTCCGGGCCGACAGCCTTCGGGTCGCCGTGCGACTCGATGTCGCCCTGCCCGATCATCTTGTCCTTCCACCGGTAGTTCATGCCCGCGATCCGCAGCGCCGCCGTCGCCTCCTTCTCCCACTGCACCGCGCCGCGCGACGGGTCATAGGGCGCCGAGTCCACGAGCCGGTACGGGTCGCTGTCGGCGGGCCCGGACGTCTTCCCCGACGTCGACGCGTCCGACTCCGACGTGCTGTCGGTGCCGGACTTCTTGTCGCGGAGCTTGATCTTCGCCTCGAGGTTGTCCTGGTCGTGCTTCTGCTTGAGGTCCAGGAGCTTGCGGTCCCGTTCGGGCCCCGACTTCATCGAGTTCTTGATCGCCAAGCGGTCGTTCTCGTACTTCTGGTCGCGAGCGAGCTTGTCGCGGTCGTACGCGGCCTGGTCCTCCTTGCTGACACCGCCGCTCTTGGACTCGGACTTCGGAACCTCGGCCTGCTGCTCGCGGTACTTCTGCGTGTTGATGCCGATCTGCAGCGCCCGACCGATCGTCGACTTGTCCGGATCCGCGAATATCGAGTCCTGCATGTCGAAGGTCTCCAGGAGCCCGCGGACGCCGATCCGCGCGGCCTCAGCGGCGACGTCCTCGGCCTTCGGTGCCTTCGGCGGCTCGATGTACTGCCGCGACTGCGTCTCGTCCTCGGCCTTCATCGTCTCGGTCGCGGCCTCCTCGGCCGACACGTCCGGCTTGGTCTCGTCTGGCGGCGGCGAGATCAGATTCTTCGGCAGGTGGAAGCGGAACGGGAACTGGCCGTCGAACGCTCCGGCGGCGCCGCGACCCCACCGCACTTGAGACGGCGACGAGTTCCCGCCCGACTCGGTGTTCACCGGTCCGCGATCGGTCTGCACCGTCGCTGCCATGTGCTCCTGCGACACACCGACCGTCAGGTAGTCGGACGGTGACGCGCCCGGCTCGAGCCCGCCAGTCTGGCCGTCCAGCAGGCTGTACGTCGTGAACAGGCGCGTGAGTTCCTGCCCCTTCGCGGCCTGCACGATCCACGACACCCACATCGAGCAGTCCCGCCCACCGGTGATGTACGGCAGCCCGTCGTTCGCCTTACCTACCTGCTCGGCGCGCACCAGTCCACCGAGGTACAGGCCCTGACGCTCCTGCGCCAGCCCGGCGCGCCACGCGAAGATCGCGTCGTGGCCGCCGGCGGCATCGACCGTGTCCGGCGCGAGGTAGTGCTCCCCGTTCGACAGCGCCACCGGCATCAGCGGTCCCGCCGTCGCCGTCTTGCGGCCCGGCCGACCAGCACCGAGCGCCGACACCTGACGATTCACCGCACCGTGGCCACCGGCCGCGGATACCTCGGCCGCGGTCACCACGTGACCGCCCGCCGGGACCTGCGTCAGGATCGAGTCTGACGTCCCGGTGCCCGGACCACGGATCGCACCATCAGCTCCGACACCACCACCGACCGCGTACCCGTCGATCGGCCCGCCCTTCGCGCGTGGCTGAGACCCGACGCCGAATGTCTCGACGCCCCACCTGGCGGACTGTGCCTGCGCTTCGTCGACGATGACCGTCGCCCGGTAGGTGACGTTCTTGTCTTTCAGCTCGTTCTGCTTTGTGACCAGAGCGTTCAGATCCTGCTGTGCCTGAGTCGTCGTCGCAGTGACCGTCACTCCCTTGTTGTCCGGGAGCTCGGTCACGACGAGACCCTTGATTCCCTCGAGCTTGGCCTTCGCCTCGTCCGAGATCGAGTGCAGTTCGATCGCCTTATTCGGCGGCACACCCTCGACCAGTCTCTTGATCAGCAAGAGCTCGGCCGAGACGGCGTCGCCGCCCTTCGCGAGCAGCTGCACAACCTGCTCCGGAGGCAGCAACCCCATTGCCGTCGCGAGCGCCGCGACATCGACGCCAGCAGCCTTCGCCCCGTCCGACGACTTCATGAAGCTGTTGTAGATCTCGGACGCTGCTGTACGCGCAGCGTTGGCCGCGGCCTCGCTGCCCTGCCCGTTCTGAATGGCGAACTGGTAGGCCGCTGTGGCGGCGTTATTCATCTGGTTCTTGACGTTGAAGATCTCGCTCGACAGTGCCCGCGTCGCGTCGTTATTGAGAACGATGCGTCCCGTCGCACTGTTGATGAGTTCCCCGTACCCTCCGACCGAGTCGGCGGCTGCCTGCCATGTCGCCGGCAGCTTCTCGACGGCCTGCTTCGCCTGCCCCATCGCGGCGTCGAAACCCTCGGCGCCGCCGCCAAGCGCGTCCAGAGCAGCCTTGAGCGCGTTCGACTTCTCCGCGGCCGTGGACGTCTTGGACCCGAGAACCTCCATCGCCTCGGCGAGCGTCCGAGCGCGCGGGTCCATCTTCTCCATCGCCCGCGTCTGCTGGTCCTGCGCCGCCCCGGCCTCGCGGACCGCCTGCGCTGCGAGGTTGACGTTCTCCCCCAGCTGGACGGCGTTCTTTCCGGACTCGTCGAGGTGGCGCCGGTAGTCCTGGATCGTGGTCCCCGACCCGACCATGAACCCTTCGACCTTCTTGATCGCGGAGGCGTTGCCGCGCAGAGCGTCGGTCATCGTGTCGGCGTCGATACCCGCTGCGCGAAGCGACGAGCCCTGCTTGTTCCAGTAGTCCGACGATTCCAGCGACTTCTTGGTCGTCGCATCGAGTGTGACATTCAGGTCATCGAGCGCGCCCTTCTGCCGCGATGCCGCCGCCGTGACGCGATCGGCCGAGATCCCCAGCTGATCGGAGAACTCGAAAGTGTTGCCCTTGCCGTACTTTCCGCCGCGCAGGTCCGCCGCCATCTGTGCCGTGCTCGCTTTGTTCAGCGCACCGGTCTGCACGTCGATGGACCCGACGAGGTCGTCGACGTTCCGCTTGTGCTCGGCGGCGGCCTGCGCGGCCTCCTGCTGCCGCTGCGAGTACATCGCCAGACCGAGCGACGCCGCACCCAGCGCGACACCCCACGGGCCACCGAGAGCCGACATCAGCCCGCCGGCACCGAGCTTGAGCGCTGTCGCGCCCGCGGCCGCGGTACCCGCGACCGAGCCGAATCGGCCCATGCCCTGCGATGCCGCCGTGAACGCTCCGCCGATCTGGCCGAGAGCGCCGTTACGCTCCCCCATCGTGCGCATCGTCGCCGTCAGGAGCCCCACCGGCTCGCCCGCTGCAGCTGCACCACGCCGCACCGCGCCCACCTGGTCGGTGAACCCCCGCATCGCCGACACCGACTCGAGAGTCGAGGTCCGGTACGCGGCCTGCGCACGCTGCGCTACCGTCAGGCCCCGCCCGGTGCCTTCGATCGCGCGACCGTACTTGTCAACCTCGCGGGTCGCCAGTTTCGCCAGCGAGTTCTGCGCGGACATCTCCGCGCGGAACGCCGACAACGCCTTCAGCGGCCCGGGCGTGGCGATCTTGTTGCGGGCGATTGCGAACGCACCCATCGCCAGGGCAGCGGTCTGGACGGGTGCCGGTAGGCCCGCGAATACGTTGAGGACGCCGCCGACCGCGCCGGTGATCGGTTCCAGTCCGGCGACGGCGAGCTTGCCCGTCGCCTGCGCGCCTTCCCCGATCACCGTCAGCGCGCCGCCCGGGCCCACTAGATCCTGCGCGATCCCGTGGAGTCCGTCGCCGATCGACTTCAGATCCTCTACCAGCGGCCGCAGGCCCTCGCTCATCCCGCCGGTGTCACCCTTGAGCAGGTCGGAGAGGTTGCCGAGCTGGTCGGCACCGAAGCTGGCCAGGTCCGTCAGCGGTCCGCGCAGCAGGTCGTACAATGCGAGTTTGGTCTCGTCGGCCGCGTTCTGCAGCCGCTCGAGCTGACCGGGCAGGCCCTTGGCCATCTCCTCCGCGAGACGCTGCGCCGACCCGGCCTTGCCGACCTGCTCGGTCATCTGACGGAAGCTCTCCGAGCCGTCCTTGGCCGCGATCCCGGCGAGCCGCATCGCATCCGACCCAAACAGTACCGCGGTCGCCTGGTTGTACTGCTCCTCGGTGAGATTCGTCGACGCAGTCTTGAGCTCGTCCATGATCGGGCCGAGACCGCGGAACTTGCCCTGCGCGTCGTAGACGCTGATGCCGAGCTCTTCCATCGCCGTCGCCGCGGGCTTGCCGGTGTCCTGGAGCGCGAGCAGTGTGCTCTTGAGCAGCGTGCCCGCGTCAGAGCCCTTGATGCCATTGTTCGCCAGGACGCCGAGCGCGCCGGCCGTCTCGTCGATCGTCATGCCGAACTGGGAGGCGACCGAGCCTGCCTGCTGCAGTCCCTGTGCGATGTCGGTGATTTCGCCCGCCGCGGCGTTCGCGGTGCCCGCGAGGACGTCCGCGACGTGCCCGGCGTCGGAGGCCTTGAGCGAGAACGTGTTGATCGCCTGCGCCTGGATCTCCGAGGCCTGCGCGGCAGATATCTGAGCGGCGGCGGCGAGCTGGAGACTGCCCCGTGCGGCGTCCATCGACTGCTGGACTGACAGTCCACCCTTGCTCAGCTCCAGCATCGCCTGCGCGGCATCGGATGCCGACGTCGCGGGGATCGCGATGTCGTTGCCGAGCTGACGTGCCTTCTCCGACACCGCCGCCATCTCGGCCCCGGTCGCCCCGGTCACGCCGCGCAGCTGGTTGAGGACCGTGTCGAACTCCACGCCGGCGTCGATGACGGACTTGAGTCCGCCGAGGACAGCTGCGCCGCCGAACGCAAGTCCGAGTGCGCCGGCTGCCTTCTTCGCCGAGGCGGTGGCCTTGGCCAGGGTCGAGTCGAGTCGCGCTGCGACGTCCTTGTCATTGAGGACGACGTCGATGTCGATCCGGCCGCCTGCCGTCATCAGCTAGTCCCTTTCTCAGAGCCCGAAGAGTGCACCGAAGGACCGTGCGTCCATCTGGCCGCTCGGCTTCGGTTGTTGTGGTCGGCGCGCCTCGTAGCGCTCGACCGCCGCCGCGTGCGCGGCCGGGGGCCGGTACGCGACGGCGCGGAGGACTGGCAGCGGAGGTGTCGGATCGGCCGACCGCGACGCCGCCTTGGCTTCCTCGGGGTCGGTCGTCCACTTGACGTACTCGGCCTCGAGCCACCAGTTCTGAATGTCGACCAACGTGGCGATGTTCTCGTCGGTGCGAGTCCACGTCTCGGTCAGGTCATCGAGCAAGAGGGTGACGTCCTGCCACGGCTTCGACGTCAGTGCCGCCCGCAGGTCGAGCCCGTACTGCCGCTGGAAGCGGCCAATGTATGCGCCCCAGCTCTCCCGGATGGAAAGCAGGAAGTCTAGAGCGCCAACGCGTTTCCCTGGCGGTCCACCAGTCCTGCGAGGTTGTTGATGTACAGGAAGATCCGCCGCGACTCGGCGATGCTCCGCGTGTCGAGGATCGCCAGCAGCTCCTCGATCTTGTCGTGATCCTCCTCGGGCAGCAGGATCTTGAGCACCGCCCGGTTGCCCTCTGCGACCTCAGACGGCGTCAATTCGCTCGGGTCCGCGCGCTGCAGGTCCGACCAGGCCCATACGGTGTCGGGACTGAAGTAGCGGTTGATCGAGAAATCGACGCCTTTGATGGTGACCGGCACCGGCTCGGTGCCCGGCGTGCCGACCTCCAGGATGCTGGCGAGGTCGATGCGCTCGACGGGCTCGGTCTCGGTGGCCTCGGGCTCGACGGCAGGCGCGGTGCTCTTCTTGGTCTTGTTGCTCGGCATGGTGTGTCAGCTCTCCTGTGGGATGAGTCGGGGATCGAGATGAGGCGGCGCCGACCGGGGCCGCTCCCCGGCCGGCACCGCCCCCGGGGCGCTAGGGCGCCAGCGGGTTCCAGTTGCTGATCGGGACCAGCGGCGAGAGCGCGAGGATCTCGAACTCCCAGCCGTCGAGGTCCTCGCCGGCGAACGTACGCGGCGGCGGCGAGGACAGCGTGGCCTTCTCGGTGTAGAAGCCGACGCGGTCGGTCGAGGCGTTCGACGGGTCCGCGAGAGTCCAGATCAGAGCGAACTCCTCAGCGTTTCCGCCGACCCACTTGTAGACCTCGGACGTGCCGACCTGAACGATCTCGCCACCGAGCAGCGAGGTCAGGACCGCCGCCTTCGAGTAGTCGACCGCCCGGAACTTGGTCGTGTCCTCACGCGGCCCACGGCTCAGCGCGTACGTGGAGTCGCGCTTGTTGAAGATCGTGTGCTTCTTGATGTCCTGGTTCGGCTCGAGGTTGAATCCGGCCTGGATACCGCCGAACGCGTCCCAGGTGACGCCGGGCGAGGTGCCGGTCACGAGCGGGTGCGCCCACGGATCTTCCGGGAGAGCGGTGCCGGCGGGCGCACGGTAGGCGTCGCCGTCCTGCCAGACGTAGGCCTTGGAATTGTCGGGGGTGGTGCTCATCTGCAAGCTCCTTCACTGCGCCCACGAGGTGAGCGGTCACTGGAAAATGGAGAGACCCCGGCCTGGCGTGCCGAGCAGGCACCAGACCGGGGTCCCGGTCACCCAACCTCGCCGTGCCTCCGCGGAGCGGGCTGCCTGGCACAGGGGCGGGTGGTCTATCGAGGGCCGGAGCCCACCTTCATCAGAATCTCGATCACCGACCGGTACAGCGGCGACTCCGCGCCACGCTCACGGTCGACCATCGTCGTCGGGCCGGCATCCCACTCGGAGCGCCACGTGACCCCGCGGAACTCGAATCCGCCGCCGCGACCCATCTGCCGGTGCCGATCGAATATCCGGCCGGCAAGATCAGCGACGTCCCACGACAGCTCCTCCGGATCCATGTCGATGCCCTGATCGACGAGGATCTCCGCCGCAGGCACCCACACCGACACGATCAACCGCGGCTTCGACAGCTCGATGTTCTGCCGCCGGTTGACTCCGGTGTAGATCGTCACGCACGGCCCCCGGAGCGGGTCCGGAAGTTCCCTGGTCGTGATCCGCTGCGGATCATCGCCCACGAGCTCCATGAACTCCGGCGTCGACCGCAGCAGCTCGCGCGCAGCTCCCGGAGCGAACGGCGTCTTGCGCGTGATCATCATGATGATCAGTGCCCTCTCGGCCGCGCACCGTAGTACGTGCCGTACCGCGACGCCGCATTGATCAGAGTCGCGTGCGCCGGCGTATCGCTGGTGCCGTACTCCTTGTGGATCGCAGTCTCATCGGTGTCGGAGAGGGTGACGTCCTCGCCCTCCACGATCACGGTGATTCCGTCGCGGTACTCGCCGGTCAAGACCGGCGCCTCCGCGCGGGCGTCAGAGGCGGCACGGTGCGCGACCTGCGCGCGCTGCTCCACCGACGTCGCGTTCGCCTGCGCGATCGCGGCCTTCGCGAACACTCGCGACCGCAGGGACACCGACGCCGCCACCGAGCTAGTCCTTCTTGTTCCGCAGGTGCTCGCGGTAGGCCGACCCGTACCGCGACCCGGTGTGGACGTTGCCGTCGTCGTCCTTCCACTGCACCAGGCCGGAGTCGGGCGTGCTGTCCTTGGGTGCGGTGTCCGCGGCCGGCGCCGCCGCGACGGTGCTCTGTTCGTTCGCCTTGTCGTCGACGGGCTTGTCGTCGGTGGGCTTCGCTGCAGCCATGTCACTTCTCCTTGATGTCGGTCGCTCGTCGGATGACGAGCGCGATGTAGCGGGTCGGCGCCGACGCGCGACGCCGTTTGCGGGCCTTCGGTATCCGCACGATCGACCAGACCTCGCCGTCCGGGCTGATCGCCCGATGCTCGAGCGTGATCGGCCCCGGGATCTTGTTCTCGGCTGACGGGTGCAGGAGCAGCAGGGCCTCGGCCGCGACGACGCCACCCGGCAGCAGCTTCTCGTCAGTGCGAGGGAAGCGCTGCTCGAGAGACCCACGGACCAGTATCGGATCGGGAGCCGGTCCCGGGCGGCGATTGCCCGTCCCCTCGTCGACGGTTGTCGGGCGCGGCGGTCGGATCGCCCACTGCTCGGGAAACCTCACGATGACATCTGCACCGAGTACATGCCGTTGGCCGCGTCGGAGACCACCGGCGACAGCGCCGCGACCTGCGCGGCCGTCATCTCGACCGTGAGCCGGTTCGCCGCCGCGACCTGAGTCGTCCCGATCTCCGGGTACGTCTCGCCAGTCGACCGGAAGCCGAGCTCGATGTTCTCCAGCGCGGCAAGGACCATGTCGACGGCCACGCCCCGGACCCGCACCGCCGAAAGCGAGCCCGCCGCGATCCGGGCGTCGACGGCGACGACCCGGGCCCGAATCTCGGCGGATGCCTGCTCGCACAGCTCATCGAGCTGCGCGCGCTCCGGCGTGCCCTCTCCCGGCAGGTCCGCCGCCAGCAGCTTCGTGACGTCCGTGGCGGTGACAAGGGTCGGAGGCGTGGCCATCGCCGTCTCAGTCCTCGACGATCGAGGTTGCGCCGGTGTCGATGTTGCGCTCGACGGTCACGACGGTGCCGTCGCCCTTGAGCGCTTCGTACCGCTCGATGCGGTCCTTGCGCTTGGCCGGCGACTTGGCCGCACTCTTGCGCGTCCCGCTGCGCTTGGCCGCGGGCTTGACGTCCGCGGCAGGCTCCACAGTCTCGGGAGCGGCCTCGGCGTCGGTCGCCGTGTCGATAGCGGTGACGTCCGCGTCAGCGCTGGTGTCGGTTTCAGCCATGATCTTCTCCTGGTCAGGCGGCGATGACGCCGCGGAGTCGGGCAGCGGCCTTGCCGCCGAACAGTGCGAGGCCGCAGTAGAACTCGATGCGGGTGCGCAGTGCGGGCTTCTCCTGCAGCTGACCGAGGTCGTCAACCTGGACGCCGCCGTTGGTCAGGCCCGTGGTCGCCTGGTCGCCGTCCGTGCCGCCGAAGCGGACCGCGTACATGCTCGAGGTGTTCGAGGCGGTACCCAGCGTCTCGTTGACCGGGAGCACCTGACCGCCGGACAGGTTGTCACCCAGATCCAGGATCGGGACACCCTGCCACTGCGCGACGCGCTTGCCGGTCATGTCCTCCTTGACGATCTCCACGCCGCCGATACGTCGGCCGGCGGAGATGATCTTGGAGCGCGCCTGCCGCGATGCGTAGATCGCATCCGCGCCGGGGCACGCGGCGAGCAGCTCGTCCATCTTGTCGAAGAATGCGTGGGTGTCGGAGCTGCCGTCGCCGAGGATCGGCATCCCGTTGGTGCCGGCGTCGATGACCTGGTTGCCGACGACGCGCTTCTTCAGTCCGTCGAAACCCTTCGGGTCGGTCACGACATCACCGTTGATGAAGTGGTCGTTGAACTTGTAGCTCATGGCCTTGACCTTGAGCTTGTCCTGCTCGGCGCGCTGATTGAACACGTTCGACCGGGTCTGCTGGATGAAGCGGTCCACGTCGGAATCGCCACCGAGGATGACGAGCTTCTCGGTGAGCTGGTTGAACGTGCCGGTCGACTCGGTGTAGCCCTCGTTGACACCACGGAACGCGACACCAGGCAGCGTCTGCTCCTGGTCGTACGCGTACGCGTTGCCTTCGATCGGCATCAGCGGGAGCCGGTCCAGGATCGGGGACTCCTGCACGAACATCTCGTGAATGGCGCGCGACAGCTGATTCTCGGAGAGAACCGCGGCTTCGGCCAGAGTGACAGCCATGAGCTGTTCCTTTCTAGTGATCCCGACGGCAGCCGCCGCCGGGGGTCGTTACTTGCTGGTCTGGTAGTACACAGACGCACGAGCGGCACCAGGTGCCGCCGTCGCCGCCGTGTCGTTGGCGCCCGCCCCACCGACGCCCGCACCGTCCGTCCGGTGTCCGGCGGCGGACTGAGCGTCCATGTCGGACTTGAGCTGCTGCGCATCGGCGAGCATCTCCTCCGGGGTCGCCCCCGCGATCCGCTTGGCCCACGACAGCGGCAGCCCCGCCTTCTCGGTGGCCTCGTACTGGTCGGCCTTCAGCTGAGCGGCGCGGTGATCGGCGTCGCGCTTGGCCTCGGCCTCCTGCTTGCGCTGCTCGTCGGTCTTGTTCTTGTCCTCGATCTCGGCGAGCCTCTGCGCCAGAGCGTCTCGCTCCTGCTCCGCAGCAGCCCGGCCCTTGCGCTCCGACGTCAGATCGGCCAGGACAGCGTTCTTCGAATGCTCCGACTTGAAGACATCGCCACCGTCTCCACCGTCGCCGCCGCTGTCGCTTCCGGCATCGTGCCCGCCGTCGCCGCCAGCGCCTCCTGCGCCGCCACCGCCGCCGCCGCTGTTGTCTTCGCCCATCGCGAAGAACCGCAGTCGCGGATGGCGCCCCTCCGGAGCGCACGGAGTGATGACCGAATGCAGGGTGCTGGGAAGGGTGCGATGCGACATGACAGGCTCCATCTCGGATGAGTCCGGATCTCCCGGACAACACAAAGAAGGCCCGACCGCATCTCGCGGTCGGGCCTAGAAACGACGAAACCCCCAGCCGTTCAAGGCATGGGGGTAACCACCGACATCAGTATGCCTGTGGATAACTCAGGATGCAAGCACGCTGCGCGCGTCATTCTCGGCGCCAGCGGAGAACTTTCCGAACTTCCCTGCGCGTGCGAATGCGAGAGCTGTCTCTGCTTCGGCGGCCGTCAGCCAGCCTTCGTCGGCACCGCTTCCAAGGAGGTCATAAGCTGCGAGCCATCCGTCGCCGTCATCGATGAGCGATCGCGCCAGCGTCACGTCGGCAGGGCTGATGTCATCGACGTGGGCGGCGAGAATCTCCTCGGCCCACTCAGTTGTCGACAACAGCACTTTTCTCACGCTCCCATCGTATCCGGTCGTACGGGTGGACTGTTGCAATCCGCCAACCGTATCCATCATTTCGGATACGCAGGACCGCAGTGACGTCGCGGTAGGCGCCGAGGAATGAGTACCGTCGTCGGCCGCGGGGGAACCCGTCGCTCGGGGCGTCGATGATCGCGTTCACGAGATCCACAACGTCTTGTTCGCCCCAGCCTGCCGGGAACTCGTCGTCCTTCACGCCGAGGCCGCTGCGATGGAAGCCATGCCCGGTCGAATCACCGTCGAGGACTGCCTCTGCATCGATGAGCTCGAACTTCTCGACCTCGCTCCGGCGGAACAGCGGCTGTCGGCCATCGATCGCGTTGAAAGCATCCGGCGTCGCCGGGCCGTGCATTCCGTTCGTTCGCTTCGGCGGCGGGCCGTCTGCCGCACTCGCCACGCCAGAGCCGCCTCCTCCCCCCGGTGGACCGTTGATAATCGACCCGGGATCGGTGCGCGGCCCTCTGCTGTTCGCACGCTCCGCAGCCATCGGAGGTCTGTGCCGCGGCATGTTCCCCGGCGTCGGGCCTCCGACCAGATAGCCGTGGCGGTCCAGCAACTCAAGCGCCAGATCCCGGTCCCCGTCCGCCGCCTGATAGATCGCATCCGGCATCAACCGCTGCTGCGCGGGACGCTTCCCTCCCGGACCCCGACCGAGGCGACTGCCCGCGATACCGCGCCGCGTCGTCCCCTCGGTCGTCACCGACCGCGCCCGAGCTCGTCCCCCGCGTGAGTTCCGGATCGCCTCGGCTTCGGCCTTCGTGATCCGCCCCGACGCGAACGACAGTCCTGCGCCCCGGCGTGCGTTCACCACCTGGTTGATGTCCGCGCCATCGCGGATCGCCTGCGCGCCCGCCTTCGTGAACAGCCGATCCTGCTGCGCTCGCGAGAGCCCGTCGAAATGCACGCGGGCATCGACCGTCGCGAGGTCGAGGAACCGCGTCTCGGCCGGGACATGCTCGCAGTCGCAATGCGGGTGACGATCGAATGCGTCGGCGGCGCGGTACGTGCGGTCGGCGAGCACCACGCACCGCGCACACGACGAGCCGACGAGCTTGCGCGTGTACCCGACCCGCGGTCGAGTGACCGTCTCCAAGCTCATCGCCGCGCGGCTCGTATCAGAGGTGACCGTCAGGAGTTTCGTCATCAGGTCCAGCCGCCCGGCGCGCCAGCCCTGCGCCGCGGCACCGAGCTCCATGCCGGCACCGGACAGCGCGGCACTGTCGCTGGCCGTCCGCGCAGTCGTGATCGCAGTGCCGAGCAGACCGGTGATCGAGCGGCCGTCTCCGGCGACGCCGATCAGCTGGCTCGCGTCGACCGCCGCCTCCGCGCGGCTGCTGCTGCCGGTGTCTGCAAGGATCTGTGGGACCGCCTGCGTCGACAGATCGATCAGCCGAGGCTGCACCGCCTCGACGACAGCGGCCATGCGCGGCCCACGCTCAGCGAACCACTCGTCCCAGTCCCCCGGCGGCGGCGTCGTGCCCCACAGCGCCAGCACGCGGGCCAGCGTCGGCCGGACGAGGCTGTGCCGCTCTCGCGTGTAGCGCTGCGAGGCCTGCAGAGCGTCGAGCACGTCGCGCTACTCTCCCGATCCGAGGCCAGCAGCCGCCAGATCCAGCTCCATCGCCTCGCGCGCCTCCTCCTTCGCGTGCTCGATCCACGCATCGACCTTGGTCGGCGTCGCGCCGGGGAGGATGTCCCAGGCGTCGCGCTTCGGGAATTCCGCGCCCTGGACGAGCTTGACGATGCCGTCGACGATCTGGCCGAAGCTCTTTGGGGCCTTGTCTGCCCACGAGATCTCACGGTGGACCGGTGTACGGCCGTGCGCGCGGTCCATCAGCTGCATCGCCTCGGACAGTCCGCCCGCGGCTTCGCCCTGCAGATCGCCGACGAGGGCCTGCAGCGTGGCGTCCGCTCCGGCCATCGCATCGCCGGACAGGTTCGCCATCTTGTCGAGTGCGTACTGCGGGGGCACCTGCCCCTTGGTGAACAGGTCCGTGAGGAATCGGACGTAGACGTTGACGTAGCGGTCCAGGTTCGACTCGTCCAGGTCGAACACCTTGGTGTCCTTGCCGGGGAAGATCAGCATCCGGTCGACGCCGACGCGGCCACCCTTGCGCAGCGCCGGCACCGGCTCCCCGTTGGGGCCGATGATCGGCTGCCCGTCCGGTCCCTTGAGGTAGATGACGTCGCCGGAGGCATCACGCAGCAGCGGGTCGTATCCGGTCGCGACCCGCTGACGGAACGCCGAGAACTGCATCGCAAGCAGCGTGTTGAACCGGATCGTGTTGATGGCATCCTGCATGTCGATCAGTCCGTCGATCGCGGCGTGAGGGACGTTATCGGCGTCGACGCGCGACCCGATCTGCACGAACGGGAGTGCGCCGAGCCCGTGCATAGTCTCGCTGACCTTCGTCCACTCGCCGAGCGTGCCTGCGGACTTCTTCATCCACCGCACAGCGGAGACATCGTCGTACACCACGGCGTACTCCCGGACCCCGACGTCAGCACCCGGCGGCGTCCACAGCCCCGTCGCCGCCCGCTTCTTCTCCGTCCACCGCTTCACGACGTACTGCGTCGAGAACGGATCCTCGGGCGAGGGCTCGAAGTGCAAGCGCCGCACGTTCTCCACGAACATGCGGCCACCGCCCGGAACCTTCGACACCGACAGCGCGGCGCGACCGTGCACCATCATCGATGAGTAGAGGATCCGCTGACGGGTATGCATCTTGGCCGCAGTCATGTACTGCCAGGCGTCGGTGTCGACCTTTCCCTGCTCGTCGGTGACCGACTCCATCTCCATGCGCTGCACCGGCACGTCCATCGCAGGCGCAAGCCAGTTTGCGATCGCCTGCTTGCGGAGCTCGAGGTACTCGACGCTCACACCCTCCGGCGCGTACGGCAGAGCTTGGTTACCGCGGTAGTTGTCCTCCCGGCGCTTCCACTCCTTCTCGGCCGCCGCGATCGCCGCGGTGCCGACGTGGAGCCGCTCCAGTTCGTCCTGCATATGGGGTGGTCCCTTCTAGCTGTAGCCGTACATGACGGTGCTGATTTCGGCGCGCTCGACCTCGTCCCACGCGTCCGCCGCGGTGACGTCTCCTGCTGCCTCGCACGCGAGGATCGACGCGATCGAGGCGTCGATCTTGCGGTGGTACTCGCCGTGCGGCTTCCCGAGCCCGTAGCGCTGCGCCGGGCGCGGCACCTTGCGGGCATTGCCGACGTGCTGCGTAGTGATCGGGCAGCCGTCGTGCGTCACGGTCCCAGTCCGCAGATCGGTCTCGAACCGCTTGATCGCCTCGTACATCGCCTTATCGCGGTTGGTCGCCCACTCCATGACCCGCTTCTCGCCGTGCTTCTGCGACCACGCCCCGATCTCGGAGTAGTAGCCGAACGGGTCGGCGTACATGCGCGCCACGCGCCACCGCTGGAAGATCTCGTCGACCGCAACATTCACCTGATCGCGGGGGATCTCGCCGCCGAACTCCGCGGGATTCCAGATCGTCGGCCGGCGGTCCGGGCCGAAGCGCGGCGTGAAGCTCCTGCCGCTGCGGGTCTGGCAGCGGATCGCGGTCCAGTCATCGGAATCAGAGCCGTCGAACCCCACCGTGATCTGCGTGCCCTTCGGCGGATTCGGCAGCCACACCATCGGCTTCTCACGACGCGTTGGCATACGCGCGCTCCCACAGTCCGGCCTCGAGCCACGCGCCCATGCCCGTGGTCTCGCGGTTGCCGAAGAATCGTTCGGCCTGTGCCGGGTCGGTCTCCATCAGGTCATCGATCTCTGCCTCGATCGACGCGAGCGTCACCCACGGCGACGAGCTGTAGACCTCCTCGAGGATCTTCCGGCGGTCACGACGGTTGCCCCAGCTCAGCGACTTCGACGGGCGCCGCCAAAACTTGAACACGTCCTTCGCCGTGCTCTCCCACGTCTGCTGCGCGTACGAGTTCTCCGACGCGTCCCACGCATTCGTCGTCGCCATCGTGCGGCCGTCCATACCGGCCGCGCCGCGCCGCTGCGTCTCAGCGACCTTCAGCAGCTTGTTCGCCTTCGTGTACAGGCCTGCCTCGTCGTGGAGTGCGAATGAGATCGGGTTACCGAGACGAGAGTTCGCGGCCGCGGTGACGATGTCGATGCGGTTGTCCTCGCCCGGCAGTCGGATGAAGCCCTCGCGCACCAGCATGATGTCGGCGAGCGGGCCCATCTTGATCATCGACGTGAGCGGGCGATACACATTGTCGACCGCGTCAGCAGACGGCGCGGTGAGCTGGATGAGCGGCGTCGGTTGAGGCATCCCCATCGGCTCACCCGGCTGATACTCGTGCTCGAATCCGCAGTTGCAGCCCCAGTCAGCGCACGCGTAACCGTCACCGGCCCCGGCCCACCCGGCGAACAGTGACGGCCCGACCGCCTCGAGCGCCGCGATCGTCGCCGACCACGGCCCCTTGCCCGACTTCTGAGGGCCGACGATGAGCGACCGCCGGTGCATGAAGGCCTGCGCCTTCATCGGCCGACGCGGCTGCCACTTCGCCGACGAGCGGACACGGTAGTGCTGCGCTGTGCAGTAGAACTGGTCGTCACTCATCACGAACGGGCGCCCCTTGTCGAACCCGTCCGGGACCGAGCAGTGCGCCTGCACCCACGGATCCTGAACGTCGGCGAGAGTCGGGAAATCGACGATGAAGCCCTCAGCCTTCGCCATCGGGCACCGCTCGCATCCGCCGGCCACCACCGTTTGTCCGGGCGGCGCCGTGGCTCTGCCTCACCGCCTCCTGCTTCTGCTGCTGCTCCGGGTTGGTCGTCGCGTCGTCATCGACGATCAGCCAACCGTTCTCGCGGAGCCCTGCCGGTGTCATGCCGATCTGATCGGCGAGTCGCTGCGCCGCGGTGATCGTCGCGGCCGTCGCCTCCGGGTCCTCGGCGCGCACCAGCCACCGCACGTACATCGCGACAGCTCGGTGACGCCACGCCTCCTTGATCCACTGCCCCGCCTGCGGCGTCCGCCAGAGCGACGCCCACACCACGCCCTCGCGCTCGGTACCGTCCGGCAGAAAGTTCGACAGCGGAGGGAAGTCACCGGCGTAGCCGCCCACCGTGAGCTTCTTCGCGCGCACATCGCGGGCGTCCGACCGCGCCGACGTCGGCGACGGCGTCGGTCCAGAGCGATTACGGGCACCTCCGTGTCCAGCCATGACGAAACCACCTATCCGCCGGCATCTCGCCGACATCAATTGAGCGGCCCGGCATCTCGCCGAGCCAGCGTGAATCAGCGGCGCGTCCAGCGCACCGCTTGATAGACATCGAGACGGTCAGGGATCCACCGCAGGAGGTGCAACGCCGTCGCGATCACCGCGCCGTCGAGCACACACCGCATCACGCGGTTGCGGTTCCGAGCCCTGTCCATCCCCCTCGACAGCAGATGCTCCGGCCGACCCGACCGGTAGCACTGCCGCTCCCACCACAAGACGGCCGCGACAAGGAGCGCCCACGCACGGCCCGCCGTCATCCGTCGTCGCCCATCAGCGCGAAGCCGACCGGCGTGGTATCACTCGACAGCGCCGCATCGACGCCGTCCGAGTCGCCGTCATCCCAGCAGAGCTCGAGCGCGACGAGCTCGTGCCCGAACAGACACAGCGAGAGCCTCACGGGCCCTGCCTGTCTGCCAGCTCGTACGAGCCGAGTAGCGGGCGCAGCCAGCCGTCGCCACGAATCGCAGTCGGAGAGTGCCCCAGTACCGCGACGAAGTACGCGTCCAGCATCTCCTCGACGTACGCAGTCACCCTGTCGCAGATGTCGGCGTACGGGTCCGCCGCGACGACGTCGCCGCAGTCGCCGACCATCAGCGGATCGTCGGACATCAGTCGACGTTCCGGTCGGCGGTGAGACCGGGATCGGTGATCACTGCCTGGCGCACCGCGCAGTCCTTCGCCTCGACGAGCTTTCGCAGCATCGCTGAGGTCTCGGGACCCTCACCGTAGGTCGATACGAGATCATGTGCGAGGTCGTGAAACTTGCGTGAGACGATCTGCAGCGAAGGCGGCAGGTGCATGTAGCTGAACAGCGACAGCAGGTGCACGGTACTGGGATTACTCGACATGGTGGGGCACCCTTCTTTGTCCGGGATGATCAGGTACTTCTGAACGCCGGCGCCGCGCTGTGCGGCGCGCAGCCGTTCGACGTGCGTCGGGGTGAGCCGCATCAGCACTGAGTGCCTCCCGGATCGTCTTGAACCCTCCGCACCTTTTTCAGCCCTCCCCGGCGGCGTCGGTGCTTCGGCCTCGCCAGGGGGTGGCCCCCAGGTGTCCCCTGTTCGAACGATGTTCGAACGGTTCGAGTGTCCGATTTGACCGAGTCGGGGGTGGTGGTGTAAGCCGCGAGCGCGAGCTGGACGCGCCTGCCTTTGCGGCTGTTGCAGGAGCGGCACATCACCTCGAGCTCGCCGTCCCACGCTCCTCCTGCCTGCTGGTCGTGGACGTGGTCGGCGGTGAGGTCCGCCGAGGCATGGGGTGCGCGTTCGAAGCCGGGGCACCAATCGCCACGGGTGGCGCGGTGGGCGGCGACGGCGGCGGCGCGGCGTTGAATGTCGGGGCCGCGGTTGACCTTGGTGGGGGTAGTGCGGCGTTGATGCCTGTCGACCTGTGCCTGGTGCTTGGGGCAGCGGGGGCGGTCACTGAGGGTCGGGCAGCCGGGCTCCGAGCAGACCCGCAACCGGGCGCGGCTCATGCTGACCCCTGAGACAACAGATCCCGCGCGCCCTGCTGCGGGCACGCGGGAACCAGCGCCCTCAGTATGCCCTGTGGATAACTCACCGTGCAACCGTCCTTCGACCTCGACGCGTCGGCTTCGCTCCCGGTCGTGCCGGGCACAGATCGTGGTGGCCCTGCGTCGGCGGATGCCACTCGCAGTCCATGCACCGGCCGTGCTCGCGTCTCTCCTGCGGCGTCAGCAGATGGCGTATCGGGTCCATCACTTCACCTGCCCAGTCATGCGTGGGAACCAGCGCTGCGCATCGAAGTCGGGGTGCTCGGTCCAGACCTGCGCGATCACAAGCAGCCCGGCCGCGAGCGGGTTGTCGGTCGGCGGGAGATTGCGCGCCTCGAGATGCTCGACGATGGGCACGCTCATCATGGCCAGCGCGTCCACGATCCGCCGATGCTTGGCCGGGTCCGGCATCGACTCAGCCGCCGCGGCTTCATCCTTCAGTCGTGCCTCGATGAACTCCACGATCGTGCTCATGCCGGCAGCTCCACCTTCTGCTCGCGGCGGCACGTGCCGTTGTAGGCGATCAGCGCTGCCGTCTGCGTTAGCTTCGGTATGCTTCCGTCCCATCCCCGCGCCTTGAGTTCGTGCGCCCGCGCGACCAGCTGCGACGGCGTCACGCTCGACAGCACATCGGCCAACCGTCCGGTGTGCACCTGGCCCCGGTAATCGAACAGCACCAACGCGAGGCCCTTGATGATGTTCGCCTTGCGTGCTTCCGGATCGGCCGGCCAGACGTCGCCGACGAACTCCAGAACATCGCGCAGCGTCTGCAGATCGCAGCGCCGGTACACGAACTCGAGAGCGCTGCAGCACTGCAGCGCGTTCTCGACTGGACTGTGGCTCACTCGGTACCCGAACTCGGTGCACACTGCCTCGATCGACGCGACGTCCTTGTCTCCGGCAGCGCGCCGCGCGTACCAGCGATCCCAGTTCGACAGCTTCTTGGTGGTGCGGTCGATGTCCCAGAACAGCGCCGCCTCCTGCTGGACAGTCAGCCCGCTGTGGACCGTGCACGGCAGCGCCATCGTGGGATCGAGAAGGCGTGCAGCGGCCATGCGGTGCTGACCGTTGATGACCGCGTATCGCGGCTCGCTGGTCTCTCCACGGTCGGAGACCTCCAGCGTGCCGACCAGCCGCGGTTCCCACTTGACCGACATCGCCTTGGCGCGGTTCGGGTCGAGGTCGCGCTGGTACTCGGGGTCGGCGAACAGCTCGTCGACTGAGATCGCGGTGACGTAAGTGGCGGAGGGTGTGGTGGTCATCGGTTCCGTCCTTTCCAGACGATGAGGGTGGTCACGGCCGACCAGGCCGCGGAGGTGCAGGAGAACCAGGCGAAGAAGGCGGCGGTCATCGGTCGGCCCTGCCCGCGACGGGGTGCAGGCGCTTCGCGAGCCAGTCCCACTCACGCATCGCCCACGCCGGCTGTCCGTGCCAGTCCAGGCCGCACGCGTCCCGGGGCGGGTCGCAGAGCAGGCCGTGGCAGACGATGAGCGGCTCGGCCTGCCCTGCGGCGAGGCGCTCGATGGGCGAGACGTCGGGGTCGAGCGGCTGCGTCAGGTCGAGCTCGGCCGGGTAGTGGATCCGCATCGTCGGGTACCCGACGCCCTTGCTGGTGCGGCCACCGCACCACGGGCACAGTCCGGCCAGCTCCTGCCCGTCGCGAGCATCGCCCAGCAGCCGTGCGGCCGTCGTGATCACCGGATGCAGTCGCGCCTCGATCCACATGACGATCGGCTCGTCGTCGGAGCGGGTCGCCGCGTCAGCCTGCGGGAGGAGTCGAGTCGCCAGACGCAGCCACGGTCGAGGGTCGGCCGACGCCGCTCTGGCCGGCAGCCAGATCTCGGGGCGGTACTGCGGGAGCACATGCGTCATCTCGCGGACGATCCACTCCGCGACCGATGCGATCTGCGACAGGACGTCGAGGACCGACACATCGGCCGGCGTCGGCCGCGCCACGCCACGCAGACCGCGCCGCTCGATCTCGCGGACGCGCAGCATCCGCGATGCCCGCCGCTGATCGTGCTGGACCCACCGGCGCGGGGTGCCTCGCTCGCGGAGCGCACCGACGTACGGCCACGCCGCCGCGAGGTACTCGAGGTCACGGCGAGCGTCGCGGGCCTTCGCCGCCAGGCGCCGCTGGTAGTCGATCGAGGCGTCGACAGGTCGGCGGACGACCGCGGGTGCGGTGCTCATTCGGCACCACCCTCGCACTCGTACGAAGCGGCGAGGAACTCGACGAGCCGCACGAAGCTCGGGCCCACTGCTCGCGAGACCAGGTACTGCTCGCCGAGCGAGTTCACCTGGCACACTCGAGCAGTCCACTGACCTGAGCTGCGGTCCTTGCGGATGGTGATCTTCTTCTTCACGGGTAGTACTAACCCTTCGATCGGCGAGCACGACGGCCGCCACGGCGGCCTCGGCTACGTGAGGAACTGTCACGGTGAGGAGGTGGTAGAGATTCGCTACCCGTCCCGACCCGACCCGACCCGTCCCGACCAGACACGACAGATCCTGGACCCTTCGTATCTGTCAGATCAGGTTGATTTCTGTCTGGTCCTGGGGCGTCTCGTCCGTCTGTGTCGGCCGGGGCCGGGGAGCTGGCGCCTGCGGCAGCCGTGCTCGGTGAGGCCGCGCCTGCGGCTGCAGGCCTCTGTGTCTCAGTGGGCGCGCCGGTGGCTGCTGCTCGCGGTCCCGGTGGCGCGCCTGCGGCTGCTGCCTTGCCCGGGGACTGGGGATCTCCGGTGTGGAGATCGGGTTGAGACGGCATCCCCGGCGCTGCGCCTGTGGCTGCTGCGCCCGACGTCGGCATCGCGCCTGCGGCTGCGTGCTCTGACGTGTCGCCCGCGGGCTGCGGGTCGTCCTGGGATGCGGGGGTGGTGTCCGGCTGGCTGCCGGGCACGCGGACGAGATACTTGGCCATGTCGGCCGGTGGGGTCGCGGTCGGGACTGGTAGACCGTTCTTGGCGCGCCAGCGGTTCTCGGCGAGCCACGCGACGGTGGTCGTGGAGTAGAGCGGTTCTGTCGGGGCGTCGAGCAGCTCCTCGACACCGGTCGGGAGCGACCCGTCCTGGCGCGAGGAATTGCACGTCTTGCAGCAGACGACGTACGTGTCCACGGTGGCCGGCTCTCCCGGCTCCAGATGGTCGTACGTGCCAGCCCGACCGGATTTCCGGTCGAGCCAATCGACGACCTTCCCGCACCACCGGCAGGCGTCTCCATCTCGGAGGCGCACCGGTACGACGAGGGCGGGTCGGTTCGCGTCCGCCTTGCGCTGACGCTCCCAGTCGATGTCCTTCTTCAGCCGCAGGTGCAGGAAATCCGGCTCGTCGTCGACGAGCTTGTACACCTTGACGCCGTCGCCATACTCGCGCTCGGTCATCAGCCCGGCGAACACGCAGACGTCGATCATCGTCTGAGCCCGGGTCGGTCCTGCGATCATGACCGCGGTTCCTCGAGTGATGACGTAGTCCGTCAGGTGCGCCGCAGCCTGGGTCGAGCACCGGGCAAAGAAGCCGAACACCTCGTTGAGGAGACGATCGTCGAGCTCCGGATGCTCCAGCACGTTCATCGGCAGGGGATGAAACGCCGACGTGTCTCCATAGCGTGCCCACACAGGCAGATGCCTCTCTTCTTTGACGACGAAACCGGAACACTCGCAGGCAGGGGGGCGCTCTCGCGCGGCTGCGGGCGCTCACCGGGACACAAACCAGACGACGGTGCAAATGAGCGCCAGGATCGCGACGTCGTACGCCACGTCACGCAGCCAGCCGCGCCACACCAACGGCAACCGGCCCATCACGCCTCCCCGTCGAGGGCGCGGCGGATACGGCGGTGCGCGAACTCGACGCCGTTGTAGAAGGCGTCCGGGCCGCCGACGCGGCGCTCCCCGAGTGATTCCAGCCATGCGTCATGCGCTGCGTCATCGGCCGAGTCCAGATCGAAGCGGTGGGCGTGGACGCGCTCGTTCGCTTCCTGCACCCGCTCGACAGTGGCGCGCAGATTGTCACGCCCGACCTCGGCGTTGTGGAGGTTCCTGGACAGCTTCGCCCAGTCCCCCTCGCGGAGCTTCTCCAACTCGGCCTGCGTGCGAAGAAGAGTGTCTCCGATCGAGTCGAACTGGCCGAGCGCGGCGTACAGGATCGCGGCGACGCCGTGATTGTTGTGCTCGACGTGCCATTCGGCCCACTTGCGGAGCTCCTCATCGGACACGCCGACCTGGACCTTGATGGTCTCGCTCACGTTGCGCTATCCGTCCAGTCGCACGGACGTGATGTTGACGTCCTCGTAGTGGCAGATCGTGGCGTAGATCGGCGCGCCGTTCTCGTCGACGTCGACCGGGGTGTATGAGGTGAACGCGGCCGTCGCACCGTTCGGGGTCGGGCACTGCTCGATGCCGGGTGCGGTGTAGCCGGTGTCGTCGTCATCTGTGATGGCGTGGGTCGCCCATCCGTCGTCGTTGACGGTGACGATTGCGGCCGGCTGCGTGTCGGGGTCGTCCGCGGCGGCGAGTCCCGCGCCCAAGGTGGTGGCGGCGAGTGCGGCGAGTGCGGCGATGGTCGTGCGGATCATGGGAGTCTCCTGGCGGCGGAAGGGTCGGTGCGAGCGGGAGTCAGGCATGGTTCAGCTCCTCGTTGGTGTCGTCGTGCATGGTGAGTTCGGCGTCCGACCAGAGGAGGCGGACGAGGTCGTCCATTGACTCGTTCAGTGGCGCGGCTGGATCGAACGCCAGATACCAGGCGCGGATCGGCGCGAGGGCCTCGCGGGCGGCCCCCTGAGCCACGTCAGACCAGCAGTCAACCGAATCCTCCCGCTCCTGCTCGGTAGCTCCCTGCTTGTCCCACCAGCGCTCAGCGGCGGCGATCGCGGGGTCGCGGGGTTCGTCAGTGGGCATGGTCAGTCCCCTTCGTTCGTGAAGTGCGGTGTGCGGCAGCGCGGATCGTCGCAGTCGTGGCGGAAGTCCTGCCGGGCGTTGAACGACACGTCGGCGGAGCCGTCGTAGCAGGAGTAGCGATGCCCGACGTCGAGGGTGCAGTGCGCGTCAGAGGGTCCGGGGTCGCCGCAGTGTCCCAGCGGCCACGTCGGAGCGACGGGGTCAGTGCCGGTCATCGCGCACCTCGCTCGAGGTCAGCCATGAGGCCGATGGGGATTCCAGCGGCAGTCGTCGTGCAGTGCAGCTCGATCACCTCAGTCACGGTCCGCACCCTCCTCGGCGAAGAGCAGGATGTCCTCGGGCGGGGTCCAGCCGTTGTCGATCAGCCAGTCCGCGATACGCGCAGCATGGTCATCGAGCGCGGAGCCATTGATGGTCGCGTTCTTGATCCCGGCGAGGTGGTCTAAGTGCTTCTCGATTTCGTCGGCGCGGCCGGTGTACTCACCGGCGATCCCATCTCGGCCGTCCTCGCGCATCGCTGCGGCGACAGTCCGCAGTCGGGTCAGTTCGTACTTCGAGACGCGTTTGATGTGCTCAGCCACGGCCACCACCCGCACCCGCGGCCGTCTTGTCGAAGCCGCCGTCGATCAGTGCCTGCGCGAGGATGCGCGGGTCGGCGTCCCCGGTAACGAGGTCGAGCATCAGCTGGTTCGCGGCGTCGATGACCTTCTGCGCGGACCGCTGCCAGGCCGTCTCGACGGCCACGAAGCCGGTAGCCGTGGGCTTCCGCAGAATCTCTGTAAGGACGTGGTCGACGGCGGCGGCGATTCCCTCGTCCCACGGTGTCGAGTCGGGCGAGAGGGTCGGGCAGCCGGCGGCGACTACCGCGGCGGTGTACGCCTCGGAGGCGCCGTCGTAGAGCTTCTGGCGGGTCTCATCGGTGCTCATTGCGGGTGATGTCCTTCCGAGTGTGCGGGCGTGATGTTGTTTGCGGCCATCAGGGTCTCGACCTCCTTGGTGAGGTGTCGGAGTCGAGACAGCAGCGAGGTGAGGATGTGGTCGGCGGCGGCGCCGGCTGACTTGGCGCGCTCGGCGTTGCGGATCTCGACGCCGTCTGTGACGACTGCCGGGCTGGCCGGGTTCGACATGACCGCCTGCGCTGCAATGTGGAGCCGCAGGTCCGCCGAGCGGCGCTGCGCGCACGTGGGGCACGGGCACTCGACGGTGGCCTTGCGTTCTTCGGCGACGTCGAGGATCCCGAAGCGCGAGTTCGGGAGCCCGAGGACGCGGTAGGTGACCGTCGTCGGGTCGAACTCGCACAGCAGCTCCTCCTGCCCGTTGCGGCGGGTGACGAAGCGGAGGTCGAAGGTCTGGTTGATCATGCTGCTGTCTCCTCGCGGTGGGTCTCGTGGCGGATGACGACGCCGCTCGGGATCGGTCCGACGATGACCGTGTCGCCGGGCCACCACTGGTCGGCGGGGATCGTCCAGACGTCGCGGCCGAGCGAGTCGAACCCCGCGTGTACGAGGCGGATCGGCTGGCCGGCCGGGATGATGGTGCGGTTGCCGTCCGGGTCGAGGCCGCTGGGCAACTGCGCGTGCGGTGCGGTGATACGGCGGCACCAGGTCGGCTGCCCGGTCATCGGTTTGGGGTCAGCGTCGTTGCGGACGGGGCCAGGGCGGCGCCGGTCTGCGTCGCGGGCGACCATGAGGTTGCTCATTTCGTGAGCCTTTCGTGTGGGTGTCGAGGAGGTCGAAGATCTCGGACTGGCCCTCGACCTCGGGATGCGTCTGGTGTTTGTCGGCGTTGACCCATCGGCAGATCTGCACTCGCCGCTCGTACGGGAGCGAGAACCACCAGGCGTCCGGATCTGCGGGCACGGGCGGTCATTCCGGATCAGGCAAGCTCGCGAACTGCTCACGCCATGCCAGGAGCCAGTCGCGCTGCGCTGCCAGCGACAGTTCCGAGTAGCGCTGCGGGTGCGCGACGCCGATGAAGTCCTCGCTGCAGCGGACGACGACCATCGCGGACTCGTCATCGGCGACAGACGCGATGAGGTTCGCGTCGTAGGCCTTCGCCGCCGCGGTGAATCGGGTGATCAGGTCCGGCAGGATCCCGAAGGACTCGACCATCCCAGTCGCGGTGCCGAGTTCGCGGGCGATCATGCGCGGCACGTTCGGGGCGTGCTCGTGGGGCGGGAGCATCGGGAGCTCTAGCGTCTCGCCGGGGATCATCCCGGACACGTCGGAGAGGTGGACGTAGTACACCGGCACCAGCTCGGGCTCGGCGGTGTCTGTCTCCTCTCGGTCGGCGACGTCGGGCGCAGGTTCCGGGTGCATCTCGACGGCCTTGCGGATCTGCAAGAGGCCCTCATCGTCGACGTCGGCTTTCTTCTTCTTGTGGAAAACCGCGCGGATCTTCGCGACGTCGGCGGGCGAGATGTCGATGCACGGATTCGCCGCGATGTCGCCGTGGAGCGCGATGAGTGAGACGCGTGCTGCGGCGGCGGAGTACCCGTCCGATGCGGTGACCGTCATCGAGTCCGGGTGATCGAGATGCAGTCGGAGGCGGTACAGGTGCGCGGACTCCGCCTTGCGTCCCGCGTGCGGGATGACTGCGGCGATCGCGCAGAGGAAGGATTCCGTGTCGACGGTGGCTTCGAGGATCGTCGACCCGATGATCGGGGTCATACTCCCACCACCCCCCGGAAGCTGCTTGCTGGGCTAACGCGGACGACGTAGGGGCGGTCGCGATCGATGCTGTGCGCTGCAGACCCGGGAACGAATGGGCGGAGCTCGTGGTACTCGGCTGCCCACCTACGCATCACCTCGTCCCACACGTGCTGAGAGTCGATCGCACGGATGCCGTTGCCGAGTACGCGCCGGCGGTTGCGCTCCGGTGTGGGGATCGTGACGGCGCAGCCCGGCCGCGGGAACGGCACGACGTCGGGCCCGTTCTGGCGGGGCTTGCCGCTGAGGAACCTGGTGCGCTTCACTCGTCGTCTCCGTCGTCGCTGCCGATGGTGGCGAGGATCGTTGCGTTGTAGGCGTCGAGGATGGCCTGCTCGATGTCGGAGAGGACGTAACCCATCTCGCGCAGCACGTCCACGTACGCGACAGCCTCGTGTGCCACGGCAGGTGACCGTCCCGCCGCGATCCTCGGGGAACTCCGGAGCCACATGTCACCGATGTCGTGGGCGCAGCTGATCGCGGACTCCCACGCGAAGTCGACCGGCGAGACCTCGGTGAACCACTGTGCGATCGCCTCCAGGAAGTCGTCGTAGTCGACGTCCTGGAACTCGGGCAGCTTGGAGAAGTCGATCCAGAATCCGTCCGTGGGTGGGTTGAGAGCGAGAAGACGGCCGAAGAACTTCGCGCGGGTCGACTCCGGGGCGGTGCGGAGGAAACTGGTGCGGACGTCGGTCGCGGCGGTGAGCTGGTCGCGCTCGAGCTGCTCGGCCTCAAAGCGTGCGGTCTCTTCCGGGTCGGGCTCGGCCGGTGTCGAGTCGACCTCGTCCCGGTCGCTCTCGTCCTGCGGCGTCGAGTCGGTCGAGGGCTCGTCGCTGAGGTCGGCGTGCAGCCTCAAGACATAGATCGAGAGGTTGGGGTTGTACTGGTCCGCGGTGACGAATGCGAGTTCGCGCTCCTCGTCGGTCAGGGACTCGAAAGCGGCCTGGCTCCACGCGAGGGCCCGATCCATTCCCACGCGGCTACGTGGCACGCCTGCCCTTTCCGCCGCCGCGTCCATTCCCTCGGCGAACGAGTCGGCGGCTTCGGCGCCGAGCTTCTTGGCTGCGGCGATCTGGGCCTTGATTCGTTCCAGACGCTCGACGCGGTTCACGATCAGCTGCCGACGTGCCGGCCAGTCAGCGGTGCCGAGCTTCTCCTCGAGCTCGTCGCGGTACTCCTTGTGAGTCGCGATGAACTCCGCGTCGGCGAGGGTGACGGCGTGGGTGTGGATCTTGTCGAGCAGTTCCGCGGGCAGCGAGCCGACCTTGGCGCGCTGACGGACCTTGCTCTTGGACATGCCCGTGCGGCCTGCGATGGTCGCGACGGACTCGCCGAGGTCGAGCATCGCCTGGACGCCCGCGGCCTCCTCTGCCGCGGAGAGCGGCTCGCGCTCGCGGGCGGTGGCGAGCATGGCGGCGATCTGGTCGGCCGGATCGGTGAGACCCTCGTCGATGATGCACGGCACCGTGTCGAGGCCGAGTGCCTTCGCGGCCGCGCAGCGGCGGTGGCCGTCGATCACGATCCACGTGTCGTCGGCGCCGGACGGGTGCGGCGCGATCGTGATGGCCTGCAGGACGCCCTGCGCCTTGATCGACGCTGCGAGCGTGTCGACGGACTCGGCGTCGCGGCGCGGGTTGTCGGGGTGCGGATGGATGCGGTCGAGGGCGACCTGATTACTGCTCGGCACTGTGGGCCTTCTTTCCGTGGCAGGTACGGGAGTGGAGGGTGAACAGGAGCTCGCCGTCCGCGAGAGCGGCAGCGAGGTCGGTGCCCGTCAGAGCGCGTCCGTACATGACGCGTTTGCGGGTCGCCGGGTCGAGGGTGGGGACGCGCTTGACGGTCCCCGCGTCATCGGGCGAGTAGTCGACGCACAGCCAGCCGCCCTCGCGGACGCTCGAGCGCCACCAGCGGATCGGCTGGCCGCACGTCTTGCACTTGGTCGCGTTGACGCTCACGTGACCGCCCCGGTCTCGGCGGGGTGCAGGATCACGTGGGTCAGGAGGTCGCCGATCGCGGCCAACGTCGCGTTGAGCGTCCCGGCCGGGGAGTCGAACGCGGCTCGCGGCAGCGGTCCTGCCGTGCCGATCAGCACGTCCCCGCCGTTCTCCGGCCATGCCGCCGCAGTGACGATGATCTGCTCGGCACTGGACTCGGCCGGCGCGCACGGGAGCGGGGTGCCCTCGCCGTTGCAGAACCTCACGTCGAGCTTGCGGCGGCGACGCGCCAGCAGCCGGTGCGCCGCGTCGACGCGACGTGCTGCGAGCGCAAGCTCACCGAGTTGCGCGGACTCCGCTGCGGCGCGGCGGGCCGACAGATCCGTCACCGTCGCCGTCATCGCGCACCGCCTTCGGTGCCGTGAGCGGTGGCCGGCTTCGTCGGCCGCGCATCCCCGCGCGGCCGACGATCGGCCTCCCCTACGCTCGAATCGCCACAACCCGAACAAGGAGAAGATTCATGGCATCGATTGTTTTCAACGGGATCACCTACGAACAGGTGGAACCTGCCGTCTTCGAGGCCGCGCGCGAGCTCGTCGAGGCCATCAGTAACGGGCAGGGAACTGGTGCCCTGATCTCCCTCACTGGTCCCGGGGACGCTGGAGTCGATACCTGGCATCGCATCTACTTCACGCCGGGCGCCCCGATCACCTTCATCGAATGATGGGCGGGAGGCCGTAGCTGCGTAGTGGGCGGCGAGGTCAGCGGCGCGGCAGATGACACCGTTCGCGCCGCCGGCCGCGGCGCTGACGAGCCCCTGCAGCGAAGCGACGACCGAACGACGGGTGATCCGTGTCTTGGTCATCGCGCACCACCAGCAGGGACAGCCACGCCTCGGGCGGCAGCGCGACGGAGCTGCGCGCGCCGACGGCGGCGAGCCGCTGCTCGGGCCTTCTGCTTGCGCGCCTTGGCGCGGTGCGTAGGCCACCAGTCACCCGACTGCCGGGCGCGGTGATGCGGCACGCGGTCCGCGACGTCATCGGCCGACTCGGTCGGCATCCAGTACGCGAAGGCGACGAGGCCGATCAGGCACAGTACGAACGTGGTCGGGGTGATCGAATCCAAGATGGGGAGCATGGCAGCTGTCCTCCGAATGGGTGAATCGAGAAATGGAAGCGGGCTGGACTGACGCCCCGTCAGGGCGTGATGTCCGTTTGGTGACATACGATCCGGCGATGACGAACCGCAGGAAGTCCGCGTTGGCTGGAATCTGTTTGGCGATCACCGCATTCGGGATCGCAGGGTGCAGCAACAGCGAAGGGATCGAGCCAGTCGTTACGACTGCCGACACTTCGACGACGTTCTGCGAGGTTCAGGACGACGACTGGTCGGCGAACTTCTACATCGAGCCAGGCCCGCTCGGTTGCGGCGGATTCGGCGACGCGGTCACGTTCTCGGCGGCGACCGCCCTCGACCGCCAGTGCGACATCGGGGCTGAACAAGCGGTCTACGCCCTCGCGTACGACGCGAACAGTCGAATGGCCGCACTGGGCCGCTGCGTGAACACCAGCGGCAGCAACGTCCCGACGTCGCCTACCCCGTAGCCGCTGCATCAGGCGCCAGCTCGGAGAACTTCGTCACCGAGGAGCACCGCTACCGGGACTCGGAGGTACTCCGCTATCGCAGCGACCTCCTCGACGGTGAAGGGCACGTACCCGTTCAGTCGGCGACTCAGGGACGCCTGAGTCCACCCGAGCGACGTCGCCAGTCGGGTCTGCGAGGCCTTACTCCGTGCCATCTCGGCCCGAACGTTCCGCTGGACAGCTCCACTTACGCGCTGAGCTAATGACTCGCTGTGCATGGCACCTAGTACTACGCGCTGAGCTAATGACTGTCAAGCATGTAATTCAAACGCGGAGTGTCCTAGTTAGCTGAACGCCGTTGCCGACTATTCGCTGTGCGAGTAATGTCCTGCGCATGACGACATTTCAGGTAGTAGACGGGCACCGGGACGAGTCACGATCAGAAGCTGCTGCGCGTCGCCTTCGTGGAGCACTTGCCGAGCTGCGCATCTCGATCAGCGAAGTAGCGCGGCGCATCGACATGACCCAGGGCGCACTCTCCCGCCGCATGACCGGTCACGTGGAGTTCACCCTCGACCTGATCGACCAGATCTGCGAGGCGACCGGGATTTCGTTCACGTACATCACGACCGGCATCAAAGAAACCCCCGCCAGCCCTGATGGGCCGGACGGGGGTCTCTCTGGCAGTGCCCCCAGTAGGGCTCGAACCTACGACCTGCGGATTAAAAGTCCGTAGCTCTACCAACTGAGCTATAGGGGCGTCGCGTGCGGTGCACGACTTGTGGCAGTCTACCGAACCGCCGACCGACGCTCCGGCACGACCTCTCGTGTCAGACGGTCAACGACTGGCGCTCGACCGAACGGACGGCCGCCGTGAACTCCGGAATGAACTTCTCCGCGCCCAGCACACAGCACGCATGGCCACCGGCGACATCGAAACGCTGAGCGCCCGGGATGCCGTCGACGAGCAGTTGCTGCCGTTCGGGTTGCACCACCTTGTCGAACGTCGAGACCACCACCGAGGTCGGCACATCGATCTCACCGAGCCAATCGCGCGAATCGAATCGGGCCATCGCCTCGGCGAACACGCCCTGCAGACCGAGTCTCGTGGAGGTGACCTGTGCCAGACCCCATTTGACCGGATGAGCGGTCGGGTCGTCGAGGATCCGTTCCGACGGAGTGGGGAGAACCTTTTCGACGACGCTCAGCGCCTTGCCGAGACGCTGCTCGAGCGCCAGCCGAGCGGGATCGATGCTGGAGAAGTACGGGCCGGTCGAACAGAGGACGAGCCCGGCCACCCGGTCGGGGCTGCGGCGCCAGGCGAGCTGTGCGATGCCTCCGCCCATGGAGAATCCCGCGGCGATGAACGAGTCGATCCCGAGGCTGTCGGCGACGGCGACCACGTCGTCCGCGCAGTCGTCGAGTGAGAACGTGTCGGACTCGATCCCGCGACCGTGCAGACGGTGGTCCATGGTGATGACGCGGAAGTCGCGTTCCAGGAGCGGGATCACCGGATACCAGCAGAGCAGTCCGGTGGTGCTGACCGAGTGAAGCAGAAAGACGGCCGGACCGTCGCGCCGCCCGGAGTCGGTGACGAAGGTCTCCCCGCGTCCCGGAAGCTCGAGCCGCCGGCCCGACGGGACCCCGGTGACCGGATGGGGACGCATGGCGTGACCGATGCCGCGGCGCATGGTGGCGAGACGACTGCTCAGTGCTGGCATCCCTCCAAAATACACCCGCCCGAGAGGGTCGTCCCTGCTCACAGGCTCCTCTTAGACAAATATGAGAATCCATCTCGTGCGGGCAGCGCGCATCTGACATACTCCGCGACGTGATTCCGATTGACCGCCCGAAGCTCGAGGGCTCCATCGCCGTCGGCGACAAGCGACGCCGACGCATCGGCTTCTCCGAGTTCGGCTCCCCCGGCGGCCCGGCCGTCGTGTGGCTGCACGGCACCCCCGGAGCCCGACGGCAGATCCCGACCGAGGCGCGCGAATACGCCGAGACGCGCGGCTTCCGCCTGATCGGGCTCGACCGGCCGGGCGTCGGGTCGTCGACGCCTCACCGGTACGAGTCGATCGCCGACTTCACGCTCGACTTCCAGACCGTCCTGAACACCCTCGGCGTCGACCGCTTCTCGGTGATCGGACTCTCCGGCGGCGGCCCGTACTCACTCGCCGTGTCGCGCTTCCTGCCCGACCGCGTGGTGTCGACCGGGATCGTCGGCGGTGTGGCTCCGGTCAACGGACCCGACGGGATCCGCGGCGGCGCCGTGGACCTCGCACAATTCGCCGTTCCGTTGCTCAATGTGGCCAGCCGACCGATCGGGTCGGTGCTGAGCACGGTCCTGGGCTTCGCGCGGCCCATCGCCGACCCGGCGATCAGCCTCTACGGCCGCCTCTCCCCCGAGGCCGACCGGGAACTGCTCTCACGCCCGGAGTTCCGGGCGATGTTCCTCGACGACCTGCTGCACGGCGGCAGCCGCCGCATGGAGGCTCCGTTCGCCGACCTGCAATTATTCGTCCGCGACTGGGGATTCCGGATCTCCGACGTGGACGCCTATGTGCACTGGTGGCACGGCGACGCCGACAACATCATCCCGTTCGCCCACGGCGAGCACATGGTGAAACTGCTCCCGCACGCCGAACTCCATCCGCTGGCCGGCCAGAGCCACATCAGCGGCCTCGGCCACAGCATCGAGATGCTCGACATCCTGCTCGCCGCCTGGGATCGGCCGGCGGCGGGAAGCGGCGACGCCGGCCGCTAACCGGTCCCGGTGGTCGCCAACCCGGCAGCCAGACCCAGAATCAGTGCCAGCACCAGCACTTCGGTGCCGGCCCGGACGATGGACTCCCGCTCGCTCACTCCGTGCCGTCGTGCGCGCGGCAGCCACGACCGCCGGTGCCACCACGCCAGCGCCAGCGCCACCGCCAGCAGAACCGCCTTCGCCACGAGGATCCGGCCGTAGCCGGTCTCCCACAGCTGCGGACCCACACCGAGCTGCACCGCCGCGGCGACCACCCCGGTGACGATCAACGCGCCTACCGCGGGCATCGCCCATCGGGAGAACTCCGGAAGCGTCCGGGCCCAGCCGCCTTTCCCGCGCACCGTGACGACCAGCGCGGCGAGCGTGCCGGCCCACCAGGCCGCACAGATCGAATGCACGGCGAGGAACACCGGGGTCCAGACCGACTCACCGCCGTGGCCGGTGACCGAGACCGCCAGCACGCCGAGGCCCGCGATCACGGAGACCAAGAGCACCGGCGGCTCCGCCCGGAGCGCGGCATAACCCCAGCCCAGGACGGCCAGCGATCCCACGGCGCCGACCAGCACCGGCAAGCCGGTCTGCACGCCGGTCGTCAGATCACCGACACCCACCTCGAACGGCGAGACCCCGATGCGGTCGGCCACCTGCAGCCATCCGCCGATGACGCTGGCGACTCCCCACATCGCCCCGGCGCCGACGATCACCCGGACCGAGGGCTCCGCGCCGATCAGCGGCAGTGCACCGAGGCCGAGCAGCAGCGAGAGCGAACCGATCGTCACCGCGCCGGCCCACGCCGCCGGCTCGGGTGCGGCCAGCGCCTGGCAGATCGCCACGCCCACCACCGCCAGAGCCGCCGCGGCGATGGCGAATCCGGCGCGCAGTCGCACCGTCTCGGCTCCGGGCATGCGGGTCAGCGTCGGCGACGGGCCAGCAGCAGCGCCAGCACACCGGCTACGACGATCACCACGACCACACCGCCGACGATGAACGGCCACACCTTCACACCGTTATCGGTCTCCGGCTGCCAGTCGTCGGCGACGGCGCCGGGGGTGCCGTTGCCCGCAGCCGTCAATTCGAAGGTCACCTGGCCCTCCACCGGGTGGCCGTCGGCCGACGTCACGCGGTAGTTGACCTTGTACTCACCGGCCGGCCCCAGTCCGTGCAGGGCAACGGATATGTCGCGACCGTCGACCGTGGGCTCGCCCTGCTGCCAGAAGTGTCCGTCGGGGCCGACCACCTTGAGCACCGCGTACGAGGACTTCAGGTTCTCGTTGAAGGTCAGCGTCACCCGTTCGGGAGCCGTCGCGACCTTGGCCCCCTGCTCGGGGTCGGAGCCGACCAGCGCCGAATGCGCCGACGCCGGGCCCGCCACCAGCCCCACCAGGAGAGCGGCGGTGGCCGCGAGGACCGCGAAGACAGAAGAACGTGCGAGGAACCTGGACATGCGCAGAACACCTGACCTTGAAGACGTTACGGACACAGACGAGGCGGCCCGCGCCGACTCCCCTCCATCGTGGCACGCAGCGACGCATTAGCCTGAAGGAGTGTCGGTCTACTCACACGGTTTCGCCCGTCTCGCCGCTGCCGTCCCGCAGGTCGCCCTGGCCGACCCGCGTCAGAACGCCTCGCGCACCGTCGAACTGATCCAGCAGGCCCATCGGGAGTCGGTGGCCGTCGTCGCCTTCCCCGAGCTGGGCCTCTGCGGCTACAGCGTCGACGACCTCGTCCAGCAGGATGCATTGCTCGACGAGGTGGAGGCCGCGCTGGCCGCCGTGGTGGCCGCGACCGCTGAGACGACGCCCGTGGTGATCGTCGGCGCTCCGCTGCGGGTGGACGACGCCCTGTACAACTGCGCGATCGTGATCCACGGCGGCCGCGTGCTCGGCGTCGCACCGAAGTCGTACCTGCCCAACTACCGCGAGTTCTACGAGCAGCGCTACTTCGCCGCCGCACGCGACGCGGTCCGCGACACCGCCGTCATCGGCGGACAGCGCGTGCCGTTCGGCGCCGACCTGATCTTCGAAGCAGACGACCTGCCCGGCCTGCGAATCCACGTGGAGGTGTGCGAGGACGGATGGGTGCCGATCCCACCGAGCACCTGGGCCTCGTTCGCCGGGGCCACCGTACTGGTCAACCTCTCGGGCAGCCCGGTCACGGTGGGCAAGCAGGCGTACCGGCGGTCGCTGGTGACCGGCCACTCGGCGCGCTGCATCGCCGCGCAGGTCTACGTCTCGGCCGGCTTCGGCGAGTCGACCACGGACCTGGCCTGGGACGGCGACGCACTGATCGCCGAGAACGGCACCCTGCTGGCGCGCACCGCGGGCTTCTCGATGGAACCGCAGCTGATAGTCAGCGATGTGGACCTCGACCGGCTGCGGCAGGAGCGGTCCCGGATGATCTCCCTGCGCGACCAGGTGGGCGATTTCGCCGAACGCTCGCGGGCGATGCGCCGCATCTCGTTCGACCTCGACGTCCCCGAGACCACCGGGGCTCTGCGCAGGACGGTCGCGCGTTTCCCGTTCGTTCCCGCCGACGCCGCCGACCGAGACGAGCGGTGCCACGACGTGCTGAACATCCAGGTGCAGGGGCTCGTCGCGCGGCTGCGCTCCACCGGAATCGACAAGGTGGTCATCGGCGTCTCCGGCGGTCTCGACTCCACCCTCGCGTTGCTCGTCGCCATCCAGGCCTTCGACGCGATGGGATTGCCGCGCACCAACATCCACGCGTACACGATGCCCGGCTTCGCCACCGGCGGCGCCACCCTGGCGCGCAGCCACGTCCTCATGGACTCGCTCGGCGTCACCGGCAACGAACTCGACATCCGGCCGTCATGCATGCAGATGCTCGCCGACCTGAAGCATCCGTTCGCCGACGGGGAACCGGTCTACGACGTCACCTTCGAGAACGTCCAAGCAGGAGAGCGCACCTCCCACCTCTTCCGGCTGGCCAACCACCTCGGCGGGATCGTGCTGGGCACCGGCGACCTGTCGGAGCTGGCGCTAGGCTGGTGCACCTACGGGGTCGGCGACCAGATGTCGCATTACAACGTCAACGGCAGCGTCCCCAAGACGCTGATCCAGCATCTCATCCGCTGGAAGATCAGCACCGCCCGCTACGGACCCGAGACCGTCAGCACCCTGCAGGAGATCCTCTCCGACGTGATCTCACCGGAGCTCGTGCCCGCCGACGCCGAGGGCAACATCCAGAGCACCGAGGACCACGTCGGCCCGTACGAGCTGCACGACTTCTTCCTCTACTACCTCACGCGGTTCGGCTACCGGCCCAGCAAGATCGCCTACCTCGCCCGGCAGGCGTGGGGCGACCGGAGCCGCGGCGCGTGGTCGGATCTGATGCGCGACGACGAACGCAACGAGTACGACGAGGCCACCATCGACAAGTGGCTGACGGTCTTCTTGAAGCGGTTCATGTCGAGCCAGTTCAAGCGCACCGCGATGCCGAACGGCCCGAAGATCGGGTCGGGTGGATCGCTCTCGCCGCGCGGCGACTGGCGGTCGCCGTCCGACGCACCGTCGTCGTCCTGGCTGCGCGAACTGCACCCGGACTGACCCCGGTCGGGGTCTAACCTGGCAGCATGTCCGATTCACAGCGCAACCCCCTCGGCCCGCTCGCTGCCTTCGCCGGTCTCTGGCGAGGTACCGGCGCCGGACACTATGCGACGATCGACAGCTTCACCTACGACGAGGAGATCGAGCTGTCGCCGAGCGGACGGCCCTTCCTGTTCTATCGATCGCGCACGCGCGCACCGGGCGGCGGCCGCCCGATGCACACCGAGACCGGCTTCCTGCGTCTGGCGGGCAAGCAGCACGCGGAACTGTTGGTGGCGCAGCCGACCGGCTTCGTGGAACTCCAGCGCGCCCCCGCTCACCACGCCGTTCTCGAGTTCGCCCAGCACACTCTGGGCGTCTCCCCCGACGCGAAACAGGTGCACGCGGTGAAACGCCGTTTCGAACTCGCCGGCGACACCCTCACGTACGACCTGTGGATGGCCTACGCCGACGTCCCCGTCTCGCACCATCTGCACGCCGAGCTCCACCGAGCCTGAGGCGGCGCCGACGCCGGTTCGGGTTCGCCGACGAACTCGACGTACGCCTGGAGCCCCCGGAACAGCAGAACGCCCGCCCCGCATCAGCGGGACGGGCGTCCTGAGTCGTCAGACTAGATCACTTGATGATCTTGGTGACGCGGCCGGCACCGACGGTGCGGCCACCCTCGCGGATAGCGAAGCGCAGGCCCTCGTCCATGGCGACCGGCTGGATGAGCTTGACAGTCATCTCGGTGTTGTCGCCCGGCATGACCATCTCGGTGCCCTCGGGGAGGGTCACGACGCCGGTCACGTCCGTGGTGCGGAAGTAGAACTGCGGACGGTAGTTGTTGAAGAACGGGGTGTGACGGCCGCCCTCGTCCTTCGACAGGATGTACGCCTGGCCCTCGAACTCGGTGTGCGGAGTCGTGGTGCCCGGCTTGACGATGACCTGACCGCGCTCGACGTCCTCACGCTTGAGGCCGCGGAGCAGCAGACCCGCGTTGTCGCCGGCCTGAGCCGAATCGAGCAGCTTGTGGAACATCTCGATACCGGTGACGGTGGTCTTGGTGCTCTTCTCGCGGATGCCGACGATCTCGACTTCCTCGTTCACGTTGACCTCGCCGCGCTCCACGCGACCGGTGACGACGGTGCCGCGACCGGTGATGGTGAAGACGTCCTCGACGGGCATCAGGAACGGCTTGTCGGTCTCACGGACCGGGTCCGGGATCGACTCGTCGACAGCGGCCATCAGGTCCTGGATGGACTTGACCCACTTCTCCTCGCCCTCGAGCGCCTTCAGCGCCGAGATCGGGACCACCGGAGCGTCCTCGTCGAACTCCTGGGCGGCCAGCAGTTCGCGGACCTCCATCTCGACGAGCTCCATGATCTCCTCGTCGTCGACCATGTCGGCCTTGTTCAGTGCGACGAGGATGTAGGGGACGCCGACCTGGCGAGCCAGCAGCACGTGCTCGCGGGTCTGCGGCATCGGGCCGTCGGTGGCAGCCACGACCAGGATCGCGCCGTCCATCTGAGCGGCGCCGGTGATCATGTTCTTGATGTAGTCGGCGTGACCCGGAGCGTCGACGTGAGCGTAGTGACGCTTCTCCGTCTGGTACTCGACGTGGGAGATGTTGATCGTGATACCACGAGCCTTCTCCTCAGGCGCCTTGTCGATCTGATCGAAAGCGAAGCTCTCGTTCAGGTCCGGGTACTGGTCGGCGAGCACCTTGGTGATGGCCGCCGTGGTGGTGGTCTTGCCGTGGTCGACGTGACCGATGGTGCCGATGTTCACGTGCGGCTTGGTCCGCTCGAACTTCGCCTTCGCCACTTGTGTCCTCCTGGACTGTTGCTGCCGGGTGGTTCCCAGCAGTGGGTTTCTTACTTCCTGCCGTCGGCAGGAGCGGTCTTGCTGAACCGGTGTCCGGCCGGCCCGGCGTCGTGCCGGGACCTGGCCGTCCACCTTATTCGTTTGTGCGCGCGGATTCGATAGCCGACCCCGGCGCGAGCTCCGCCAAGGCGGAGGGCGAGATCACTCGCCCGTTGCCTTCGCGATGATCTCCTTCGACACGTTCGCCGGAACTTCAGCGTACGAGTCGAAAACCATGGAGTAGTTAGCCCGGCCCTGAGTCTTCGACCGCAGGTCTCCGATGTAGCCGAACATCTCCGACAGCGGCACCTGAGCCTTGACGACTCGTGCACCGCTGCGCTCCTCCATGGCCTGGATCTGGCCACGGCGGGAGTTCAGGTCGCCGATGACGTCGCCCATGTAGTCCTCCGGAGTCGTGACCTCGACGGCCATGATCGGCTCCAGGATGACGGGCTGAGCCATCTTCGCAGCCTCCTTGAGGGCCTGCGAACCGGCGATCTTGAAGGCCATCTCCGACGAGTCGACGTCATGGTACTGACCGTCGAGGAGGGTGACCTTCAGGTTGACCAGCGGGTAGCCGGCCAGAACGCCGTACTGCATCGCGTCCTGCGCACCGGCATCCACCGAGGGGATGTACTCGCGCGGGACACGACCGCCGGTGACGGCGTTCGCGAACTCGTAGGTCGCGCCGTCCTCGGCGTCGACCAGCGGCTCGAGCTTGATGATGACCTTCGCGAACTGACCCGAGCCACCCGTCTGCTTCTTGTGGGTGAACTCGTGCTTCTCGACGGTCTTGCGGATCGTCTCACGGTAGGCGACCTGCGGCTTGCCGACGTTGGCCTCGACCTTGAACTCGCGCTTCATGCGGTCGACCAGGATGTCGAGGTGGAGCTCGCCCATGCCGCCGATGACGGTCTGGCCGGTCTCCTCGTCCAGGTTCACCGAGAAGGTCGGATCCTCTTCGGCGAGCTTCTGGATCGCGGTGCCCAGCTTCTCCTGGTCGGACTTGGTCTTCGGCTCGATCGAGACGTTGATGACCGGGTCAGGGAAGGTCATCGACTCGAGGACGATGGGGTTCGCCGGATCGCACAGGGTGTCACCGGTCGTGGTGTCCTTGAGGCCGATCATCGCGTAGATGTGGCCGGCCACCGCGTCGTCGACCGGGTTCTCCTTGTTGGCGTGCATCTGGAAGAGCTTGCCGATGCGCTCCTTCTTGCCCTTGGTCGCGTTCATGACCTGGGTGCCCGGCTCCACACGGCCCGAGTACACGCGGACGAAGGTGAGCTTGCCGAAGAACGGGTGCGCGGCGATCTTGAACGCCAGTGCCGAGAACGGCTCGTCCTTGCTGGGCTTGCGGGAGATGATCTCTTCCTCGTTGCCCACGACGTGGCCCTCGATCTCGCCGATGTCCAGCGGGTTCGGGAGGTAGTCGATGACGGCGTCGAGCATGGGCTGCACGCCCTTGTTCTTGAACGCCGAGCCGCACAGCACGGGGTAGATCTCGGAGTTGATCGTCATCTTGCGGATGGCGCCCTTGATCTCGTCGATCGTGAGCTCCTCGCCGGCGAAGTACTTCTCCATGAGGGCTTCGTCCGACTCGGCGACCGTCTCGAGCAGCTTCTCGCGGTACTCGGCGGCCTTGTCGGCCAGATCCGCGGGGATCTCCTCGATGGTCGGCTCGGCGCCGATCTCGACGGTTCCGCGCCAGGTGATGGCCTTCATCTCGAGCAGGTCGACGACGCCGTCGAAGGCATCCTCGGCACCGATCGGGAGCTGCATGACCAGCGGCTTCGCGCCCAGGCGATCGATGATCGTCTGCACGGTGAAGTAGAAGTCCGCACCCATCTTGTCCATCTTGTTGACGAAGCAGATGCGGGGGACGTCGTACTTGGTGGCCTGGCGCCAGACCTGCTCGGACTGCGGCTCGACGCCCTCCTTGCCGTCGAAGACGGCGACGGCGCCGTCGAGGACGCGGAGCGCGCGCTCCACCTCGACGGTGAAGTCGACGTGACCTGGCGTGTCGATGACGTTGATCTGGTTGTTGTTCCAGAAGCAGGTCACGGCGGCGGAGGTGATGGTGATACCACGCTCCTTCTCCTGCTCCATCCAGTCGGTGGTCGACGCGCCGTCGTGGGTCTCACCGATCTTGTAGTTCACACCGGTGTAGTAGAGGATGCGCTCGGTGGTCGTGGTCTTGCCGGCATCGATGTGCGCCATGATGCCGATGTTGCGGACCTTGGTGAGGTCGTTGAGCACTTCCTGTGCCATTAGGTTCCCTTCGGGAAGTTTTTGGAACTGAGTCTGTCAGTGTGCGAGCGCATCGGACCGGGCTCGCGTGCGCATCCCCCGGTCCGATGCGGCAGCCTCACCAGCGGTAGTGAGCGAAGGCGCGGTTGGCTTCGGCCATCTTGTGAGTGTCCTCGCGACGCTTCACCGATGCACCGAGACCGTTCGAGGCGTCCAGCAGCTCGTTGGCCAGACGCTCCACCATGGTCTTCTCGCGACGCTGACGGCTGAAGGTGACCAGCCAGCGCAACGCGAGGGTGTTGGCGCGGCCCGGCTTCACCTCGACCGGAACCTGGTAGGTGGCGCCACCGACGCGACGGCTCTTGACCTCGAGGGTGGGCTTGACGTTGTCGAGCGCACGCTTGAGGGTGACGACCGGATCGGTGCCGGTCTTCTCACGGGCCTGCTCGAGGGCTTCGTACACGATGCGCTCGGCGGTCGACTTCTTGCCGTCCAGCAGGATCTTGTTGACGAGCTGGGTGACGAGCGGCGAACCGTAGACGGGGTCGCTGATCAGGGGGCGCTTGGGAGCGGGTCCTTTACGTGGCATTTAGATCAGTTCCCCTTCTTGGCGCCGTAACGGCTGCGAGCCTGCTTGCGGTCCTTGACACCCTGGGTGTCGAGCGAGCCGCGGATGATGCGGTAACGAACACCCGGGAGGTCCTTCACACGACCGCCGCGGACGAGCACCATCGAGTGCTCCTGCAGGTTGTGGCCCTCACCGGGGATGTAGGCGGTGACCTCGACGCCACTGGTCAGGCGCACACGGGCGACCTTTCGCAGAGCGGAGTTCGGCTTCTTCGGGGTGGTGGTGTACACGCGGGTGCAAACGCCCCGGCGCTGCGGGCTGCCCTTCAGAGCAGCCGTCTTCTTGGCGGACGTCTTGTCCTTGCGGCCCTTGCGGACCAGCTGGTTAATGGTTGGCACTGAGTTCTTTCTCCTTGAGGACCGGCTCCCGCCGGGCCTTGTTCGTATTCGTTGCGGTTGGTGCTCCGGGCAAGCGGTCCGCCACGCTCACGCGTGGACAGATACTTCCGCAACTCGCCCCACCTGCACGTTTATGCAGGTCAGGTTCGAATCGTGCACCCGTTGTCGGGCGTGTCGCACGCCCTACGCCGATCCACGACTCCGCCCTCTCGGCGCCCGCTCGGACGCCGGAAGGTGAGCAGCACCCAGCTTGGCAAGGCGCCGACGAAATACTTTACCGCCCGGATTTACCACGGTCAAAATGATTGACACCGCTGCGCGAACCGCACCGAAACAGTTCACTACCGGCGCCGATCATCCGGATTCGCCGACGCGGGTGAGCAACTGCCGAGCGGCCGCCCGGGCGCCGTCCACATCCCCGCCGATCACCGCCTCGACGACCTCGACGTGGAGCGCCTCGTACGACCGGTGCGCGCCGACACCGTGTTCGGCGATCGACTCTCGCAGCGCCGGCAGCAACGAGTCGTAGAACTCGAGATACACCTCGTTGTGGCTGGCGGCGACGATGGCGCGGTGCAGGTGCGCATCGGCCTCGACCGCTGCCGAGTGTACGGACTCGGCAGCGTCGGCGCCGTCCCAGAACCCGTTGCGCTGCGCCAGCAGTCGACGCAGCGCGGCGATGTCATCGTCGTCCCGACGGCGGGCGGCCAGTCCTGCCGCGGTCACCTCCAGCGCCTCGCGCAGCTCCAAGAGGTCTTGCCGCCGGGCCGCGGCGAAGAAGTCACCGAGCGCCACCTCCTGCTCATCGGTGGCGATGACGTAGGTCCCCGACCCCTGCCTGCGCTCCAGCAGCCCCGCGTGCACCAACGCCTGCACCGCTTCGCGCACGGTGTTCCGCGCGGTACCGGTCATCTCACACAGCGCGGGCTCGGTGGGAATGCGCTCACCCACCTGCCAGCGGCCGGCGGCGATCTCGTTTCTCAGTTGCTGCGTCACCTGCGCGATGAGACTCTGACGCTTCACTGTCTGCACTCCTGCAGTCTAAATCACTTTGCCTCAATACAACCATTCATCCTACGATTTAGGCCATGGTCACCGATTCCGCGACAACCGCCGCACCATTCCGAACCCCGATTGGGGCCTGGCGCGGCCGCGTCATGGTCCTGGTCGCGATCGTGCTCTTCTCGCTCAGCCTCCGCACGGCCGTCACCTCGATCACGCCGCTGCTCGCGCGGATCTCCGACGACCTCGGCTTCGGCCACACCGTCAGCGGTCTGCTCGGCATGCTGCCGACGCTGATGTTCGGTCTGGCCGGCGTCTTCGCCCCCGCCCTCGGCCGGCGTTTCGGCATCGAGCAGACCACGCTGGCCGCGGTGATCCTCACCGGAGTCGGCATCGCCAGCCGCCCCTTCGTCGGCGGCGTGGCAGCGCTGCTCATCCTGTCCGGTGTCGCACTCTTCGGCATGGGCGTCGGCAATATCCTCATCCCACCCCTGGTGAAGCGCTATTTCAGCGACAAGATCGCGCTCGTCAGCACGGTGTACATCACCTTCGTGCAGATCGGCACCGCGCTGCCCGCCGCGATGGCCGTGCCGGTCGCGGACGCGGCGGGCTGGCGGACCTCGCTCGCGATGTGGGCACTGGTCCCCCTAGCCGCGCTGCTCCCCTGGATGTGGGTGGTGCGCGAACGACGGGCCACCGTCCGTGCCGAGGACGATCTGCCCGACGAGGCGCGTCCCGCGGTCGACGAGGCCGCGCGCCTGCCGGTCTGGCGAAGCAGCATGGCCTGGGGTCTCACCCTGATGTTCGGCATGACCTCGTTGATGACCTACTCGATGTTCACCTGGCTGCCCGAGGTGCTCAGCGACGCCGGGGGCAGCGAATCACTCGGTGGTGCGATGGTCGCGCTGTTCTCCGGGATCGGGTTCGCGGGCACGCTGGTGGCGCCGGTCCTGTGTGCCCGGTTCGCCAATCCGTTCCCGTTCGCCCTGGGCTTCGCGGCCTGCTGGCTGGCGGGCTTCGCGGGGCTGCTGTGGGCGCCGCTGGCAGCGCCGTGGCTGTGGGCCGTCCTGATCGGCATCGGGCCCACCACCTTCCCGATGGCGCTGACGCTGATCAACCTGCGCAGCCGCACCAGCACCGGGTCGTCGTCGCTGTCCGGATTCGGCCAGGGCGTCGGCTACCTGCTGGCATGCGCCGGGCCGATGCTGTTCGGGGTCCTGCACGACGCCACACATTCATGGACCGTCCCGTTCGGCTTCCTCACCGCCACCGTCGTGGTGATGCTGTGCGGCGCCTGGGTGATCTGCCGTCCCCGGTACCTGGAGGACCAGCTCGGCTGAGCGATCAGCTCAGAGGCAGTTCCGCGACCGGGGCGCTGATCAGCTTGTCGGGCGTCGCGGCGTCGCCGACGGTGAATGCGACCGCGGTGGCACCGTGCATGTCGGTGATGACCGCGGTGGTCGACGGCGCGACGTCCGCGGCCGACATCGTTCCGGCGAGCTTCGGCCCGCTCGGCCCCATCAGCCACATCTGATAGATCGTGCCCGGCTCGGGGCGCGGCACGTCGTTCATCACCAGCACGCCCTCGCCGGTGGACGGCGAATACGTGACCGAGGCCTTGCCGCCCGCGACGGTTCCGGTGGTGGTGCGGACGTCGGGTGCGGCGAAGATCTGCTCGGCCTGCGAGGGCTCGGCCGGCTGCGACCGGTCGGCGAGCGTGTAGCCGACGACGCCGCCGCCGATCCCCAGGACCACCGCGGCCGCGGCGGCCACCCACGCATACCGGATGCGCCGCGACTGCGGCTCGGGGTCGGCGACCGGCTCGGGTTCATCCGCCGGCGCCGTCTGCTCCTGGCCCGAGACTACGTCGAGGACGCGGTCGCGCAACGCGGCCGGCGGCGGTGTGGCCGTCGCCTCGCTGATTCCGGCGAGTGCCTCGCGCACCGCCCTGAGCTCTGCCTCGAAGATCTGTCGGTCGCCGTCCTCGGCGCTCCCCACGATCCGCATGATCCGGGCGCGCTCCACGTCGTCGACCGCGTCGAGGGCGATGAGCGCGGCGAGTTCACGCAGGTAGTCCGGGTCTTCACTCACCGCCCAAACACCCCCTCAGCCTCTTCAGTCCGTCTTTGATGCGGCTCTTGACCGTCGGCAACGGCACCGTGAGCCGTTCGGCCACCTCGCGATAGGTGAAGCCCTCGTAGAACGCCAGACTCACCGCCTGAGCCTGCAGTGCGGTGAGGGTGCCGAGGCACTCACGCGCCCGCCGCCCGTTCTCCCGGGAGAGCACCTCCTCCTCGACGCCCGCGGTGATCTCGACCAGTTCGCGAACGCCGTACCGGGTGTCGCGGTCGGACGCCGATCGCTCCGACCGCACCCGGTCGACGGCCCGCCGGTGAGCGATGGTCAGCAGCCACGACACGGCGCTGCCGCGATCCGGCCGGAAATGCCGGGCCTCGCGCCACACCTGGAGGTACACCTCCTGCGTCACTTCCTCGCTGTACCCCTGATCGCGCAGCACCCGCAGCACCATCCCGTACACCCGCGCGCTGGTGCGGTCGTAGAGATCGGCGAAAGCACCGCGATCTCCGGACGCGACGAGGCCGAGCAGGTCCTCCAGTTGTGCGCCGCCCGCGGTCATCGGCGGACCGCAGGCGAGTCGGCGTGTGTCATCGCACGCCAGCCTAGCCGTCGCGAGCGGCGCGATCATGACGATCGCGTCCCTGCGGGCGCCGTCTTGTCGAAGCGGAGCTGGTACACGTCCAGGTAGCCGGACCGGAAGCCGGCTTCGGAGTAGGCGAGGTAGAAGGTCCACATCCGCTTGAACACCGCGTCGAAGCCGAGCCGGCCGACCGCCTCGTCCGCGGACCGGAAACGCTCCCGCCACAGATGCAGGGTCCGTGCGTAGTGCAGGCCCATCGCGAACTCCCCGGCGGGCCGGAGGGCGGTGCCGCGGGTCGCGACCTCGCGCAGGGCCTCGATCGACGGCAGCCGCCCGCCCGGGAAGATGTACTTGTGCACCCAGGTGTAGGTGCCCTCCGAGGCCAGCATCCGCCGGTGCGGCATCGTGATCACCTGAAGGGCGGCGCGACCGCCGTCCACCAGCAGCCGGTCGAGGGTCTGGAAGTAGACGGGCCAGTACTCACGCCCCACCGCCTCCAGCATCTCCACCGAGACGACGGCGTCGTACCGGCCGCGCACGAGCCGATAGTCGAGCAGGTCGATGCGGACGCGGTCGGCCACGCCCGCCTCGGCCACGCGCCGCAGCGCCAGGTCTCGCTGTTCTGCCGACAGCGTCACCGAGTGGACGAACGCCCCGCGCCGGGCCGCTCGCAGACACAGTTCGCCCCACCCGGTCCCGATCTCCAGCAGACGGGTTCCCGGCCCCACGCCCGCGGCGTCGAGCAGCCGGTCGATCTTGGCGCGCTGTGCGTCCGCGAGGTCGGACCACTGCGCGCGTTCCGCGTCGCGGTCGGTGCCGAAGAAGGCGCTCGAGTAGGTGAGCGTCTCATCGAGGAAGGCGGCGAAGAGATCGTTGGAGAGGTCGTAGTGGCGGGCGATGTTCGACCGCGTGTTGGCCAGGGAGTTCTCCTCGTCCGCGGGATGCCGCGGCAGTACCGAGGAACGCAGGCGCTGCAGCGACGCGGGCACCAGATCGGCCACGTCGGCCGCGAACGCGCTGAGCACCCCGACGAGGTCGTCGGTGGTCCACTCCCCCGCCATGAACGCCTCGCCGAAGCCGATCAGCCCGGAAGCGCCCAGACGGGCGAAGAACGACTCCGGGTCACGGACGATCATTCTCGGCACCATCCGGCCGTCGAGCCGGCCGATGCGGCTCCCGTCGGGGAACTCGACGGCGATCGGCAGTCTCGCCGCGGCCCGCCGGAAGAGCCGTTCCGCGGCGAAGGCGCGCAGCCCGGACATGCGGGCGTGCGGCGGCGCGGACACATCCGGCCAGCGCACCGGGTCGATCCGCGGGATGCGGTCGCGGCGGCCGGTGTGCCGGGAATCGTCGGTGCGACGGCTGTCGTCGGTCGTCATCGTGAACGCTCCTTCGTGTCGGGGTGAGGTCGGGGCTCCACGCGCAGGCCGCGGCACCACAGCCGGATCCCGTGGAGGCGGATGCGGGCCGCGACGACCCACGGGGCGAGCGGGGTGCGCAGCTGTGCGCGCACCACCGCGGCCGGAGTCGCCGGTTCCGCGCGTCCGGTGAGGGTCGCGGTGAATCGGCTGCGGCCCGGTCGCTCGAGGACCACGCTGAGCCGGATCCGGCCGTCGGCGCCGGGCTCGGGCAAGACGAGTCGATAACGTCCGGACACGTCGTTGAACGGTGAGACGTAGAACTCCTTGTCGACCTCGGCCCGTCCCGCGCCGTCGGTGCGCACCAGATAGCAGTGCCTCTGGCCGTATGTGTTGTGAACCTCGGCGATCACGTACCGGAGGCGACCGTCGCGGTCGTGGCACCAGAACACCGACAGCGGATTGAAGACGTACCCGGCCACGCGCGGCGAGAGCAGAGCGATGACCGCGCCGTCGGCCCGCGGGGCTCCGACGGAGTCGGTGTACGACTCCAGTCGCCCCCGCAGGGTCTCGCCGGCCGCGGCGGGCGACGGAAAGTGGTCCTCGGGCCGGAAGCGGGCGGCCCAGCGGAGTCCCCGTGGCAGGCGCGGCAGGCGGTCGATGTCCACGAGCCAGCTCAGGCTCCGGTGCGCGAACCGATGGTCCACCGGTTCGCGGCGGATGTGGCTGATGCGGGTGTGGACCAGTGCGGGCGCCGTCATCGTCGCACCGCCGTCCGTGTCGTCCTGAAGTGCGCCGCGGCCCGGGCACCCGAGGCGGCGCCGTCCTCGTGGAAGCCCCAACCGTGATAGGCACCGGCGAAAGCGATTCGGTCCGTATCGATCTCGGGCAGCCGCTGCTGGGCTGCCACCGAACCGGCGTCGTAGACGGGATGCTCGTAGTCCATCTCCGCGAGGATCGTCGCCGGGTCGACCAGATCGGTCCGTCCCATGGTGACCAGATACCGCGGCCCGCCGCGCCCCTGCGACAACCTCATCAGCCGGGTGAGGTCGTAGGTCACGGCGACCGCCGAACCGTCGGCCCGGATCTGGTAGTTCCAGGACGCCCGGGCGCGCACGGCGGTCGGCAGCAGCGTCTCGTCGGTGTGCAGGACCGCCGGCTTGGCGCTGTAGCCGATGGCGCCGAGCACCTCGGTCTGCAGCCGGGTCGGCGACCGGAGCATGGCCAGCGCCTGATGCGGGTGAGTGGCGATCACCGCGCCGTCGAAGGTCTCGGATGTCCCGTTCGCGGTGACGACGACCCCGCCGGGCTCGTCGGCGACCGCGGTGACCGGGGCTCCGCACCGGGTGCGACCTCCGCGCGCCTCGACGCGATCGGCGATCGCCCGAACATAGACGGCCGATCCGCCGACGACTGTGCGCCAGACCGGCGAACCGTACACCGAGAGCATGCCGTGGTGGTCGAGGAAGGTGAAGAGGTAGCGGGCCGGGTATTCCGCGGCCGTCTCCGCGTCGCACGACCACACGGCCGCCACCAGCGGCAGCAGGAAGTTGTCGCGGAAGTACGACGACAGCCTCGTCCGCTCGACGAACTCCCCGAGCCGGCAGTCGTCGTCGGCAGTGGCCAGCAGGCGGCGCGCCGACCGGTGGAACCGGACCACTTCGAGGAGCATCAGCAGGTAGCGTCCGCGAAGCGCGGTACGCCACGTCGGAAACAGCCCCGCGAAGCCCAGCGCACCGGCGTATTCCAGTCCCGTCGCCTGCGAGCGGACCGACATCGACATGTCGGTGTCCCGGGTGGCGACACCGAGTTCCTCGAACAGGCGAAGGAGCGTCGGGTACGTGCGGTCGTTGTGGACGATGAATCCCGAATCGACTGCGACCCGCGTTCCGTCCGCCTCCGATATCCGATGCGTGTGCGCGTGGCCGCCCAACCGGTCGTCGGCTTCGAAGAGGGTGACCCGATGGCGTTCCGACAACCGGAGCGCGGCGGTCAGTCCCGCGACTCCGCCGCCCACGACGGCGATGCGGGAGGGTTCGGCGAAATTCGGCGCTGCGAAGGTTCCACTGTCAGTCACACCAGGCATTCGGAGTCGGCCGACGCGCGGATGGGTCGAGGCGGGACCGGCCCGGCACGGCGCACACTGGTCGGGTGAACGCTCCCGCGATCGTCTGGTTCCGCCGCGACCTGCGGCTCACCGACCTGCCCACACTGCTCGCCGCCGCCGACCGTGCGAACGCGGCGCTGGCCGTCTTCGTGATCGACGACAGACTGCGGCGACCCTCCGGTGCGCCGCGTCTGGCATTCCTCGCGGATTGCCTGCGCGCCCTCGACGCCGACCTGGGCGGCCGCCTGCTGCTCACCCACGGTGAGCCGGCGGCCGTGATCGCCGATCTGGCCGCCCGGATCGGGGCGGCGTCGGTGCATATCAGCGAAGACTTCGGGCCGTACGGCCGGATGCGCGACGACGCCGTCGAAGCGGCGCTGGGCGCCGTGCCGCTGGTGCGGACAGGTTCGCCGTACGCCGTCTCGCCCGGCCGACTCCGGACCAAGGCGGGCGGGCCGTACCGGGTGTTCACCCCGTACCGCCGCGCCTGGCTCGACCACGGCTGGCATTCTCCGGCACGCACCGATGCCGGAACGCTCGACTGGATCGACCCAGACGGTCTGGGTGAGCGTCTGGATTTCGACGCCCTCGCCGAGCGGACATCCGTCGACCTGCCACCCGCGGGTGAGGCGGCCGCACTGCGGCGCTGGCGGCGCTTCCGGCAGGACGCCGAGCGCGGCCTCGACCGGTACTCGGACGATCGCGACCGTCCCGACCTCGACGCGACCACCCGATTGTCGCCGTATCTGAAGTTCGGTTGCGCGCACCCGCGCACGCTGCTGCACGATCTGCGCGGACGCGGTGACGCGGGAGCCGTCGCGCTCCGCAGCGAGCTCGCCTGGCGCGACTTCTACGCCGACGTCCTGCATCGGCGCCCGGACACCGCGCGCGCCAACTATCACGCCGCGTTCGATGCCCTGGAGTACCACAGCGGGCCCGACGCGGACGCCGCCTTCGACGCGTGGTGTGCGGGCCGTACCGGGTATCCGATCGTCGACGCGGGTATGCGTCAGCTGCTGGCCGAGGGCTGGATGCACAACCGGGTGCGAATGATCGTCGCCTCGTTCCTGACGAAAGACCTGCATCTGCCCTGGTGGCGGGGTGCCCGACACTTCATGAAGCACCTCGTGGACGGCGACCTCGCCTCCAATCAGCACGGATGGCAGTGGACCGCGGGCTGCGGCACCGACGCGGCGCCGTTCTTCCGGATCTTCAACCCGGTTTCGCAGGGTGAGCGGTTCGACCCGGACGGCGACTACGTCCGGCGCTGGGTGCCCGAACTCCGCGGCATCGCGGGCCGGGCCGTTCACCGGCCGTGGCTGCTCGCCGGGGACGGGGACGCGGTGCTGCCGCTGTCGCCGTCCCCGGCGAGCTATCCGCCGCCGATGGTCGATCACCGGGCCGAGCGGGAGGTCGCGCTGGCCCGGTATCACCGGCTCTGAGACCGGCCGGCGCGGATCAGGGCTTGGCGGGCGGCATGAGCACCTGGTCGATCAGGTACACGGTCGCGTTCGCGGTGTGGACTCCGCCGCAGATCACGCTCGCGCCGTCGACCTTCAGATCGTCGCCGCTGCCGGTCACGTCCACGGTGTCGCCCTGAACCGTCTTGTGGACGCCGTCGACCTGGTCGGGACTCAGCTGGCCCGGCACCACGTGGTAGGTCAGCAGACTGGTCAGGCCCGCCGAGTCGGTCTTGAGCGAGTCGATCGTGGCCGGATCGACCTTCGCGAAGGCGTCGTCGACCGGGGCGAACACGGTGAACTCACCGCCGTTGAGGGTGTCGACCAGGTTCACCTTCGGGTTGAGGCCGCCGGACACCGCCGAGGTGAGCGTGGTCAGCATCGGATTGTTCGACGCGGCGACGGCTACCGGTTCGGTGGACATGCCGGTCACCGACCCGGGACCGGTGGGCACCTTCTCGGCGTAGGCCGCGCAGCCGGGACCCACCAGATCCGCGGCCGGATCGGCCTTCATCGTCTGCGAACTCATCGCGGTCGTCGGCATGGCGTCCGTGGTCGACGTACTCGTCGAGTCGTCGCTCGAACACGCGGTCATGGTGCCCGCGACTGCGAGGGCGAAGCCCATCGCCGCAACCTTGGCACCCATGGTCTTGCTGGTTCTCATCGACTGCTCCTTCTCGTCGAACGCCGACGGGCGCCGGCGTCGTCATCAGTGACATGGGTCATTCGGCGCCCTCCGGATTTCGGATGGGCCGGTTGTCCGGCGGTGCCGCCCGGGGCGACCCATCCGGGCCGTCGACGCCACCGAATACCGGTCATGAACACAGTGATCGCGATCGGTTTCGTCGGCGGACTCATCACCGGCATCTCGCCGTGCATCCTTCCGGTGCTGCCGGTCCTGTTCCTCTCCGGCGCGCAGAACGCCCGCGGCCCGGAGGAGACCGAACAGCCGTCCCAGGGACGACCGGACCGCAGACGGCGGTTCGCCGAGAGCGCGCGGCCGTACCTGGTGATCGCCGGGCTGGTCGTGAGCTTCTCCGCGGTGACGCTCGTCGGGTCGAGCCTGCTGTCGCTGCTGCACCTGCCGCAGGACACCATCCGGTGGATCGGGTTGGCAGCGCTGGTCTCGATCGGACTCGGCTTGATCTTTCCGCCCGTCGAACGGCTCCTGGAGAAGCCCTTCGCCCGGCTGCCGCAGCGGCCGGTGGCCCGCGGGCGGTCCGGATTCGGGCTCGGGCTGGCACTCGGTGTCCTCTACGTTCCGTGCGCCGGTCCGGTGCTCGCGGCCATCGTGGTCGCCGGTGCGACGGGATCGATCGGGCTCTCCACGGTGGCGCTGACGTTGTCCTTCGCGGTGGGTGCGACGCTCCCACTGCTGGTGTTCGCGCTGGCCGGCCGGCGGATCGCCGAACGGGTGAGCGCCTTCCGGCGCAGGCAACGGCTGATCCGAGTGATCGGCGGACTGGTGACGATCGGCCTCGCCGTCGGCTTGGTCTTCGACGCCCCGGCCGCGCTCCAGCGGGCGATCCCCGACTACACCGGGTCCCTGCAGGACTCGGTGGGCGGCACCGACGATCTCAATCGCCGGCTCGATCTCGGAGGCATCGTCACCGACGCGAATCGCGAACTCTCGAACTGCACCGACGGAGCCGATCGTCTGCAGAGCTGCGGTACGGCGCCGCCGCTGACCGGTATCACCGACTGGTTCAACACCCCCGGCGACCACGCTCTGCCGCTGTCACAACTGCGCGGAAAAGTGGTCCTCATCGACTTCTGGGCGTACTCGTGCATCAACTGCCAGCGATCCATTCCGCACGTCGTGGACTGGTATCGCACGTATCGCGACAGCGGGTTGGAGGTGATCGGGGTCCACACCCCGGAGTACGCCTTCGAGAAGGTGCCGTCGAACGTCGTCGCCGCAGCCGAACGCCTGGGCATCGACTACCCGATAGCGCTCGATCCGGCGTTCTCGACCTGGACCGGCTACCGCAACAGCTACTGGCCGGCCCAGTACCTCATCGACTCCACAGGAGTGGTGCGGCACATCGAGTTCGGTGAAGGCGGGTACGCGACGTCGGAGCGGATGATCCGCGACTTGCTCGCCGACGCCCGGCCCGGCAGCACGCTACCGCCGCCCACCGAGCGCGCCGACACCACGCCGACCGAGCCGACCACGGCGGAGACGTACCTCGGGATCGGCAAGGCCGGGAACTACGCGGGTCCCACCCCCTATTCCGCAGGCACCGCGGACTTCGACTTTCCGGAGAGCCCGGCCCCCGACTCCTTCGCCCTGCGCGGCCGGTGGACGCTCGACCGTCAGGGTGCCACCGCGCGTCGCGATGCGGCGATCTCGCTGAACTACCGTGCGCGCAACGTGTACGTCGTCGCCGGCGGGACGGGGACGATCACCGTGAGACGCGACGACGGCTCCTCCTCGACGATCCCCATCAGCGGACCGCCGACCCTCCATCAGATCGTCGACGGGACCGGCAGTCGGCGAGGGCGGCTCGAACTGGCACCGTCCCCCGGCCTCGAGGTCTTCTCGTTCACCTACGGCTGAGAACCCGAGAGCCCTCAGTCGGCCACCGAGTGCGGCAGCTTCACCGACCCCGGCTTCACCTGTGCCGGACGCGAAGGCGGCGGGACCACCGGACCCACGTCGCCGTCGGGCGCGGTGTCCAGATCCAGGAACACCGGTGCGTGGTCGCTGGGCTTGGTGCCCTTGCGGGCCTTGCGGTCCACCCAGCAGGCCTGGGCGCGCGCGGCCACCGGGCCTCCGGCCAGCAGGAAGTCGATCCGCATGCCGAGATCCTTGTGGAACATTCCGGCACGGTAGTCCCAGTAGGTGTAGATCCGTTCGCTGGGCCAGTGCTCCCGCATCACGTCGTGCAGACCGGCGCCTTTCAGCGCCTCGAACGCCGCACGCTCGGCGTCGGTGACATGCGTGTGACCGACGAAGGCCGCCGGATCGAAGCAGTCGTCGTCGGTCGGGATGATGTTGTAGTCGCCGCAGACGACGGTCGAATCCGCCTCCGGTTCGACGGCCTCCCGCAACTTCGCGAGCCACGCCAGTTTGTACGCGTAGTGGTCGGAGCCGACCTCGCGGCCGTTGGGGACGTACACCGAGTACACGCGCACCCCGTCGCACACCGCCGAGACCGCCCGCCCTTCCGGAGCCGACTCGGGGTCGGGAAAACCGGGTGCGCCGGGGAATGCGATCCGGACGTCGTCGAGCCCCACCCTGCTCAGCAGCGCCACGCCGTTCCACTGTCCCTGCCCCGCGTGGGCGAACTCGTAGCCGCGTGCGGCGAGTTCGTCACCCAGTTCGGCCGCGAACGCCTCGTCGGTGACCTTGGTCTCCTGCAGGCACACCACGTCGGGCGACCGCTCGTCCAGCCACGGCAGCAGCCGGGGCACTCGCTGTCTCACCGAGTTCACATTCCAGGTCGCCACTCGCATGCGACCAACCGTAGCCGGGACGGCGCACGGCGACGCGGACCGCCCGGCGCGATCGAGTGCGACCGAGTGCGATCGCCCGGACCTACCGACCGCGCATGATCCATGTCACAGTGGTGTCGTGACCACCCCACTTCCCCAGCGTGACGTGATCGCCGCGTCCTGGCGTCGCGTCACCCAGTCCGGCCTGTCCCCCGACTCGCCGTTCCGGCCGGCCGTCCGCGACATCGCCGACGACCGGTTGCTCGACGCCGCGCGGCCGGTGCTCGCGCGGGCCGCATCGATGCTCAGCGGCACCACCACGGCGCTGTTGCTGGTGGATCAGGACTGCCGCATGGTCTCGCGCGTCTCGGCCGACAGCACACTGGAGCGGCATCTGGAGTCGGTGGGCGCCGTCGAGGGCGCCGCCTGCGACGAGTCTCGGATGGGCACCACCGCGCTGGGCACCACCGTCGAGGTGCGCGGCGACGTGGTCATCAACGGATCCGAGCACTACCTGGAGCAGTTCCGGTCGCTGAGTTGCTTCGGCCGGCCGATCGTACACCCGGCCACCCGCCGCGTCGCAGGCGCGATCTGCATGACCGAGGTGGCCCCGCAGATCAACCCGCTGTCGGTGCCGTTGGTGCGCGGGCTCGTCGACGACATCGCCGAACGGCTCCTGAACCGCACGCACGCCGACCATCGTGCGGTGATCGCCGCGTTCGAGAAGACCTCGTCGCGCCGCGATGTCGCGGTCGCCGCGGTCGGCGACGACCTGCAGCTCACCAACGCCCTGGCCGCCCAGTTGCTCGGCTCCGCCGACTTCGGGTCGCTCCGCGCGATGCTCCACGACCGCTCCGAGCGGCGCCGGACCATCACCCTGGTGTCCGGCATCGAGGCCGACATCGAGATCGACCGAGTCGACGGCGTACGGCACGCCGCCGTATTCCGCCTGCGTCCCCGCGTCGGGCATCGGACACCCGCCGATCCGGTGCCGCGCGCCGCCGCGGCGTCGGTCGCGATCTGCGGCGAGCCCGGCACGGGCCGGACCACCGAGGCGCAGTCGTTGATCCCCGACGATCGCCGGGTGCGACTCGACGTCGCCGCGGCCCTGCTCGACGGCACGCCGCCGGATGTCGCGGCGGCGATCCGGGAAGCCCGTTCCGCGGGCCACGGTCTCGTCGTCGACGGCGCCGATCTCCTCGACGATCGCTCGATCCGCCTGCTGCAGGCGGCGATAGCCGCCCATCGGCCCGATCTCCCGCCGATCGTCGTCGTCTGCGAGCCGGTCACCGGCGGCGCCGCGGGCCTCGCCGCGCTCGTGGGCTGCTGCCGCACCCGCGTCACCCTGCCGCCGCTGCGGCAGCGCACCAGCGAGATCGTCTCCCTGGCCCAGCGGATGCTGGAGCGCTGCGACCGCCGTCTGGAACTCGGTCCGGACGCCGCAGACGCGCTGGCCTGCCAGGAGTGGCCGGGCAACCTGACCGAGATGTCGGTGGTGCTCGGTGCCGCGGCCGAGACGACCCTGGCGCGCGGCGGCAGGCAACTCACCGCCGCCGACCTCCCGGAGGGCTACCGCGGCAGTTCCCGCGCCTCCCGTCTGATGGGTCTGGAGCAGGCCGAACGCCAGGCCATCATCGATGCGCTCGACGCCGCAGACGGCAACAAATCGCATGCCGCCAAGGCGCTCGGCGTCTCCCGCACCACCCTGTACGCCCGGATCCGGGCGCTGGGTATCTCCCGCTGACACGGCGCGTACCCGGTCCGTGTACAGGCCGTGTCCACCGGCACTGTTCAGTTTCTGCACACGGCGGGCTCGCGGCGGCATGTGACAAATGAGGGGCACTCATTCAGTGGCGCGCATCACACGGTGCGCGACGTGCCCATCTCGTCAGGAGGCTTCCATGACCGCCACCCTCAATTCGGCCCTTCATCCGGCCGTAGCCGATTTCGTGTCCCGCGACCGCCAGTTGCTGATCGGCGGCCAGTGGGTCGACGCGGCGTCGGGCCGCACTTTCGCGACCCACGACCCGGCCACCGGCGAGGTGATCACCCGGGTGGCGCACGGTGAGGCGGCCGACGTCGATCGCGCCGTGGCCGCGGCGCGCGCCGCATACGAGGGCCCGTGGGGCCGGATGAAGCCGAACGAACGGGAACGCCTGATCTGGCGGGTCGGCGACATCCTCTCCGAGCGAGCCGAGATCTTCGGGCAGCTGGAGGCGCTCGACAACGGCAAGTCGGTCACCATCGCGACAGCGGTCGACGTCTCCTGGTCGGCGGACGTGTGGCGTTACAACGCCGGGCTCGCCACCAAGATCAAGGGCTCGTCGATCACCCCGTCGATGCCGTTCGCCGGTCCGGACGCCCAGTTCCACGCCTACACCCGACGTGAGTCGCTGGGCGTGTGCGGCCAGATCGTCCCGTGGAACTTCCCCATCCTGATGGCCACGTGGAAGCTCGCTCCGGCGCTCGCTGCCGGAAACACCGTGGTCCTCAAGCCTGCCGAGCAGACGCCCCTGAGTGCGCTGATGCTGGGCGAGGTCTTCGAGGAGGCCGGCTTCCCGCCCGGCGTGGTCAACATCGTCACCGGATTCGGCGACGCAGGCGCCGCGCTGTCGGCGCACCTCGACGTCGACAAGGTCGCCTTCACCGGGTCTACCGAAGTCGGTAAGAAGATCGTCCAGGCCGCGACCGGCAATCTCAAGAAGGTGTCGCTGGAACTCGGCGGCAAGAGCCCCAACATCGTCTTCGCCGACGCGGACATCGAGTCGGCCGTCGCCGGTTCGGTCGCGGCGTGGATGTTCAACCACGGTCAGTGCTGCGTCGCGGGCACCCGGTTGTTCGTGCAGCGCAGCATCTTCGACGAGTTCACGCAGGCTGTCGCCGACGCCGCGTCGCAGGCCAAGATCGGCCCCGGTCTCGATCCGACCACCGAACTCGGACCGCTCGTCTCGCAGGAGCAGTTCGATCGGGTCAACAGCTACATCCAGCAGGGCCTGGCAGACGGGGCACGCGCTCTCACCGGCGGCGGCCGCTGGGGCGACAAGGGCTACTTCATCGAACCGACCGTCTTCGTGGACGTGAAGCCGGAATTCTCGATCGTGGAGGAGGAGATCTTCGGCCCCGTCGTCGCCGCCCTGCCGTTCGACGACGAGGACGACGTCGCCCGTGCTGCCAACGACTCGATCTACGGACTCGCCGCGGGAATCTGGACCAAGGACATCTCGAAGGCGCACCGCACCGCCGCGGCGGTGAAGGCCGGATCGGTGTGGGTCAACCAGTACAACGGCTTCGACACCGCCCTCCCCTTCGGCGGTTTCAAGCAGTCCGGCTGGGGCCGCGAACTGGGCGACTCCGCCCTGGACCTCTACACCCAGACCAAGTCCGTCAACATCGCCCTCTGACTCGCGCGGGCGTCCCCGCCCAGGCCCTCCCTCCGCCCGCTGGTTGAGCGAGCGCAGCGAGTCGAAACCCTCCACCCGCCAGTTGAGCGACTCCCCCACAGGCCAGTTGAGCGACTCCCCCACAGGCCAGTTGAGCGAGCGCAGCGAGTCGAAACCAACAACCCACTCATCCCCCACCCCACCCAACCAACCCTTAAGGAACCCACCATGAAGACCAAAGCCGCCGTACTCCTCGAGCCCGGCAAGCCCTTCGAGATCATGGAACTCGACCTCGACGGCCCCGGCCCGGGCGAGGTCCTCATCAAGTACACCGCCGCAGGCCTCTGCCACTCCGACCTCCACCTCACCGACGGCGACCTCCCGCCCCGCTACCCCATCGTCGGTGGTCACGAGGGCTCCGGAATCATCGAGGAGGTGGGCCCCGGCGTCACCAAGGTGAAGCCCGGCGACCACGTGGTGTGCAGCTTCATCCCGAACTGCGGCACCTGTCGCTACTGCTCCACGGGCCGGCAGAACCTGTGCGACATGGGCGCCACCATCCTCGAGGGCTCCATGCCCGACGGCACCTTCCGCTTTCACGGGAACGGCCAGGACTTCGGCGCCATGTGCATGCTCGGCACGTTCTCCGAGCGTGCCACCATCTCGCAGCACTCGGTCGTCAAGGTCGACGACTGGCTGCCGCTGGAGACCGCTGTCCTCGTCGGCTGCGGCGTCCCCTCCGGTTGGGGCACAGCGGTCAACGCGGGCAATCTGCGCGCGGGCGACACCGCCGTCATCTACGGCATCGGCGGCCTCGGCATCAATGCGGTTCAGGGCGCGGTCAGCGCGGGCTGCAAGTACGTGGTCGTCGTCGACCCGGTGGAGATGAAGCGCACCGAGGCGCTGAAGTTCGGCGCCACGCACGCCTTCGCGACCGCCGAGGAGGCGCAGGAGAAGGTGACCGAGCTGACCTGGGGCAAGGGCGCCGACGCCGCCCTCATCCTGGTCGGTACCGTCGACGTCCCGGTGGTCCAGGCGGCCACCGCTGTCATCGGCAAGGGCGGCAAGGTGGTCATCACCGGTCTGGCCGACCCCGCCAAGCTCACCGTCCAGGTCTCGGGTGCGGATCTGACGCTGAACCAGAAGACGATCATGGGCACGCTCTTCGGTTCGATGAATCCGCAGTACGACATCGTGAAGCTGCTGCGCCTGTACGACGCCGGTCAGCTGAAGCTCGACGAGCTGGTGACCCAGCGTTACTCACTGGAGGACGTCAATCAGGGCTACCAGGATCTGCGCGACGGGAAGAACATCCGCGGCGTGATCATGCACGAGTCGTAGGCCTCGTCCCCCCGAACTCCGCGGGCTCATCGGTGATCGACACCGGTGGGCCCGCGGTTTCCATTCGCCGGTCGCCAGGAGGATGTCCTCCCGCCGTGCGTCAGGCCGGGTGCCCCGGTTCGAGGTCGTCGACGTCGGCCAGTCCCGCCAAGCCTCCGCGCCCGCCGGCCGACCCGCCGCCGGCGACCGGAGCGAGGACGTGGCACGTGTGGTCGCCGACGTCGTGCCGAGCCAGCACTCGGCCGACGAACCAGGCCTCGGCGTCGGACAGGATCGGCACGCCGTGCGGTCCCGGAACCCATCGACAGCGCTCGAACTTGTCGACCTCGTCGCCGGTCTCTCCGCCGAACAGTCGCGCCAGATCCAGGTGCTCGCGGGAGACCACGTGCACACCGAGGTGACCGGCCGCCGCGGCGATGGGATAGGTGTGGTTCTGCCGTGAGATCCCGGCCACGAACCGCTCCGGTTCAATACTCATCTGCGCGGCGAAACCCACCAGGCAACCCGCTCGGCGACCGTCGGCGGCTGCCGTCACCAGGTAGACGGATGAGTCGATCGAGGCCATCATCGCTTCGAAACCGCGCACCGGACCGTCGTCCATGCCCGCCCCTTCTGCTCGCGCGTGGCCGTTACCCGGCCACCACGACCGACCCTACGCCGCGGCGGGCCCGACTACGCTCTGTGCATGTCCGGCACCCGCGCGCAGCCGACCCGAGAGGAACAGGCTGCGGTTCTGAAGGAGTCCATCTATCTCGTCTTCGCGACGCTCTCGGTGACGCTGGCGATCCGAGCGCACGGGGACGTGAGCGCCCCCGCCGCGCTGGCCACCCTCGCCGTGACGCTCGGAGGCACGGTGCTCGCCGTCTTCACCGCAGACGTCCTCGCTCACACGGTGGTCCACGGCGTGATGATGAGCCGTCACGAGTTCGCGCACGCCGTGCGGACGAGTTTCGGCGCACTGTCGTCGGTGACGCTGCCCTTTGTGTTCCTCTGAGTCAGCCTGATCACCGGCTGGGACGTGAACGCGGCGCTGCTCGCGTCGACGATCGCCCTCACCGTCGCCCTGGTCCTGATCTGCGCGAGAGCCGTACATCGGGTGGGCCTCAGCTGGAAGCAGCAGGTGGTGATGCTGACGATCGAAGCCGCGCTGGCGCTGGCAGTGATCGCCCTGCAGGTGATGGCGCACTCCTGACCCGAGCCCCGGCGCGATCAGTCCAAGGCCGCGGTCAGCTGCTCCACCCACGCCGCCTGGACCCCGGCGCGTCTGCGCGAATCGTCGGTCAGCGTGTCGGCCAGGCCGAAGCCGCGGGCGAGGTCGAGGGTGATCTGCGCCAGCCGGTAGGCCTGCGGGCGGGTCCCGTCGGGGTCGAGTCCGGAGACGACGAAGGCGTGTGCCGCTCGGCCCATCTTGGCCTCCAGCGGACGGATCACGTCGGCGAGGGCGGGATCGGACGCCGCGGCGGCCCACACCTGAAGCGCGGCCTTGAACGACGTTCCCGTATAGATCGAGACGGCCTGCTCCACCACCGCGGCGATCCGGCCCGGGCCCGACGGGATGCTCTCCAGTGAGTGTCCGACGTCCTCGGTCATGTCGTCGTACATCTGCTCGATGACCGCGGTGAACAACGCCTCCCTCGTCGGAAAGTGATGTTGCGCCGCGCCTCGTGAGACACCGGCCTCCTCCGCGACCTTCGCGACCGTCGTCGCGGCCCAGCCACGGGTCGCGAGCAAGTCGACAGTCGACGCCAGCAGCCGCTCCCGAGTGGCTCGGGACCGGTCCTGCTGCGGTTCACGGAGTGGCGCGTTCATCAGCGGCTAGTGTCCCACTCCGGTCGACGCTTGCTGAGGAAGGCCGTCATTCCCTCCCGCGCCTCGTCGGACGCGAACAGTCGCATCGACTCCTCGGCGCGCGCCTGCGCCTGCACGTCGAAGCCGTCGAGCAGCGCCGCGGTGGTCAGCTTCTTGCTCACCGACAGTCCTTGCGGGGACGCCTTGCGGATGCCTTCCAGCACACTGTCGAGTTCAGCGGCGAGGTCGTCGTCCGTGGCGCAGGCGGCGGTCACCAAGCCGATCCCGGCCGCGGTGTCGGCGCCGAACTTCTCTCCGGTCAGGAAGTATCGGCCGGCTGCCCGGGCGGACATCTTGGCCAGCAACGGGATCGAGATGATCGAGGCCGCAAGGCCGAGCCTGGACTCGGTGAGAGCGAAGGTGGCGGCCGGTCCGGCGAGCGCGATGTCGGCCGCGCCGACCAACCCCAGTCCACCGGCACGGACGTGTCCGTCGGCGACGACGATCACCGGCTTGTCGAGTTCGAGGACGGTGCGGATCAGTCCGACCATCGCACGACCGCCCTCGGCGGTCGCCTCCTCGGGGCTCAGACCGCGCTTGAGCGCCTCCCCCAGATCCGCGCCCGCACAGAACGTCCCGCCGGTGTGCGTCAGCACGACCGCCCGAATCTCCTCGTCGGTCGCGGCATCGAACGCCGTCTGCAGCTGCGCGACGAGCGCCGAGCTGAGCGCATTGCGGTTGGCGGGTGAGTCGAGTGTGACGGTGAGGACGGACGCGTCTACGGCGGTGCGGACGAGGATGTCGTCGGTCATGGTTCTCCTTCTGAAGGTCGATGAGGAAGGCCCGTACTCGGCTGGTCGCGACTACCGGGTTGTCGAGTGGTCCGCGAAACGAAGCGAGTCGGGCGTATCGAGACCGCGCAGGTCAACGGTCTCGATACGCTCCTCACTCCGTTCCTCGCTACTCGACGAACCTGAAAGGGCGAGAGCCGCAGTCGAAACCCCGCGACGTCCGCTGGAAAGGGCGGCGAAAAGGGATCAGTACGACTTCGGCAGTCCCAGGCTCGTCTGCGCGACGAAGTTCAGGATCATCTCGCGGCTCACCGGAGCGATGCGCGTCAGGCGCGACAGCGGGAGCAGCGCGGCCAGACCGTATTCGACGGTGAGACCGTTGCCGCCCAGGGTCTGGATGGCCTGGTCGACGATCTTGGCGGTGGCCTCGCCCGCCGCGTACTTCGCCATGTTGGCGGGGACCGCGGCGCCCCAGTCGTCGCCCGCGTCGTACAGGGTGGCGGCCTTCTGCATCATCAGCTTGGCCATCTCGAGCTCGATCTTGCCCTGTGCGAGAGGATGAGCGATCGCCTGGTGCGCCCCGATCGGCGTCTTCCAGACGGTCCGATCGTTCGCGTACTCGACGGCGCGGTCGAGCGCGTAGCGGCCCATGCCGATCGCCGACGCGGAGGCCATGATCCGCTCCGGATTGAGACCGGCGAAGAGCTGGCTCAGCGCGGCGTCCTCGGATCCCACCAGCGCGTCGGACGGGAGCCGGACGTCGTCGAGGAAGAGGGTGAACTGCTTCTCCGGGTTCAGCATCTCCATGTCGATGATCTGATGCTCGAAGCCCGGTGTGTCGGTGGGCACGATGAACAGCGCGGGCTTGAGCCTGCCGGTCTTGGCATCCTCGGTCCGCGCCACGATGAGCACCGCCTGCGCTTGGTCGACGCCGGAGATGAAGACCTTGCGGCCGTTGAGGATCCAGTCGTCGCCGTCACGGCGAGCGGTGGTCGTGATCTGATGCGAGTTCGATCCGGCGTCGGGTTCGGTGATGCCGAAGGCCATGGTGATCGAGCCGTCGGCGAGGCCCGGGATCCACCGCTGCTTCTGGTCGTCGGTTCCGAATCGGGCGATGATGTTGCCGCAGATGGCCGGCGAGACGACCATCATGAGCAGCCCGCTGCCGCCGGCGGCGAGTTCCTCCATCACGATCGCGAGCTCGTACATTCCGGCGCCACCGCCGCCGTACTGCTCCGGCAGGTTGACGCCGATGAAGCCGAGTTCGCCGGCCTCCTGCCACAGTTCGTCAGTCTTGCGTCCCTGCCGGGCGCAGTCGCTGAAGTACTGCTGGCCGTACTTCTTCACCAGCGCGGCCACGGCCTCGCGCAGCGCTGTCTGCTCTTCGGTCTCGATGAAACTCATTGGGGCTCCTGGAGTTCGGTTGGAGATACGTCTGGTCCCGCGAGGACTCACTCCGCGGAAGGTTCCTCTTCGGTGATCACGGCGAGCACATCGCCCACCGAGAGCTGCCGTCCCGGCTCCACCGCGAGGACGGACACCACGCCGTCGGCGGGTGCTTTGATGGTGTGCTCCATCTTCATCGCCTCGAGCCACAGCAGCGGCTGTCCGGCCGTCACGCGATCGCCTTCGGCCACCGCCACCCGGATCACCGAACCGGGCATCGGCGCCAGCAGCGAACCGGGCCGTTCCACGGACGCCGGGTCGACGAACCGCGGTGCGCGGGTCAGTGTCACCGATGCGCCCGGCCAGTCGACGAACACCCGGTCGCCGACCGCGCTCACCTCGTAGCGGCGCACCACGCCGCCGCGCGAGAGCACCACCTCGGTGGGCTCGACGGACTCCACGGTCGCATCGTCCAGATCGGGCAGTTCGGCTCGCCCGTCGCGCCCGAAGCGATACCGCGCCACGATCTCGGTCCCATCGGCGGCGAGGTAGGTCTTGCGCTGGTAGTCGGAGGCGATGTTGCGCCAGCCCGACGGCGCCGCCGGGACCGCACGGGCGTCGGCGCGGTTGCGCGCCGACTGCGCCAGCGCCGCGACGGTCGCCGCCACCACGTCCGCGCCGTCGCCGGCGAGCGGCCGCGACAACTCGGCGATCCGCTCGTCGCTGAGGTAGCCGGTGTCGGTCGCGCCGGCGAGGAAGTCGGCCTCGCGCAAGGTGTTCACGAGCATGTCGCGGTTGGTGACGACACCGTGGATGCGCGCGTCCGAGAGGGCACGGGCCAGCACGGCCGCCGCCTGGTCGCGGTCGGGAGCCCAGGAGATCACCTTGGCGAGCATCGGATCGTAGAAGGTCGAGATCTCGCTGCCGTCGGTGATTCCCGAGTCCACGCGGACCCCGGGCCGCTCCAGCAGCCCGAACCGGGTGGCGGCGGGGAGGTCGATGCGCGCGACGGTGCCCGACTGCGGCTGCCAGTCGTGCGCGGGATCCTCGGCGTAGAGCCGCACCTCGATCGCGTGGCCGACGCCGCCCGCCGGAGCGGTCGCCGGAATCTGTCCCAGCGGCTCGCCCCGGGCCACGCGCAGCTGCCACTCCACGAGGTCGACGCCGGTGGTCAGCTCGGTGACCGGATGCTCCACCTGCAGTCGCGTGTTGGTCTCCAGGAAGAAGAACTTGCCGGTCTCGTCGGCGAGGAACTCGACGGTGCCCGCGCCTCGGTAGCCGATCGACTCGACCGCCTTGCGCGCGGCCGCGAAGAGCTTGTCGCGCATGTCGGCACCGATCCGCTCCACGAGCGGTGCCGGAGCCTCTTCGACCACCTTCTGATGCCGGCGCTGGATCGAGCATTCCCGCTCGCCGACCGCCCAGATCTGGCCGTGGTCGTCGGCCATCACCTGGACCTCGATGTGGTGGCCGCGCTCGATGTACGGCTCGCAGAACACGGTCGGATCGCCGAACGCCGACTCCGCTTCGCGCCGGGCCGCGGCGACGGCGTCGCTCAACTCGCCCAGTTCGCGGACGATCCGCATGCCGCGTCCGCCGCCGCCCGCGGAGGCTTTGATCAGCAGCGGAAGATCATCGGCGGTGACCGATTCGGGATCGATGTCCTTGAGCACCGGCACACCGGCGCCCTCCATCAGCGCCTTCGCGTTCACCTTGGAGCCCATCGCGGTGATCGCGGCGGGCGGCGGACCGATCCACGTCAGTCCGGCGTCGATCACGGCTTGCGCGAACTCGGCGTTCTCCGAGAGGAATCCGTACCCGGGATGGATCGCGTCCGCGCCCGCCGCCTGTGCGGCGGCGATGATCTTCTCACCGCGCAGGTACGTCTCGGCCGAGGTGGAACCCGGCAGTCGGACCGCGGCGTCGGCGGCCCGCACATGCGGGGCGTCGGCGTCCGGATCGGAGTACACCGCGACGGTGCGCAGGCCCATCGTGACGCAGGTGGTGAAGACCCGGCACGCGATCTCGCCGCGGTTGGCGACGAGCACGCTGGTGATCGGCTTCTGAGAGATGGCTGTAGTCATGTGCAGATTCCTCACATCCGGAAGACGCCGAAGTTGCTGGTGCCCTCGACCGGGGCGGACGCGATGGCCGAGAGCGCCTGGCCGAGCACCGTCCGGGTGTCGCGCGGGTCGATGACGCCGTCGTCGTAGAGCATCCCGGACAGGAACATCGGCACCGACTCGGCCTCGATCTGCGCCTCGATCATGGCGCGCATTCCGGCGTCGGCCTCCTCGTCCACGGTGCCGCCGCGTGCCTCGGTGGCCGCACGGGAGACGATCGAGATGACGCCCGCGAGCTGCGCGGCGCCCATCACCGCACTCTTGGCGCTGGGCCACGCGAACAGGAAGCGGGGGTCGTACGCCCGGCCGCACATGCCATAGTGGCCCGCTCCGTAACTCGCGCCCATCAGGATCGAGATGTGCGGCACCGTCGAGTTCGACACCGCGTTGATCATCATCGAGCCGTGCTTGATGATGCCGCCCTGCTCGTATTCCTTGCCGACCATGTAGCCGGTGGTGTTGTGCAGGAACAGCAGCGGCGTGTTGCTGCGGTTGGCCAGTTGGATGAACTGAGTGGCCTTCTGCGATTCGGCCGAGAACAGCACGCCCTGCGCGTTCGCGAGGATACCGACCGGGTAGCCGTGGATCCGGGCCCAGCCGGTGCACAGCGAGGTGCCGTACTCGGGTTTGAACTCGTCGAAGTCGGAGTCGTCGACGACGCGCGCGATCACCTCGCGCGGGTCGAAGGGGATCTTCAGATCGGGAGGAATGATGCCGAGCAGCTCCTCCGGGCTGTACCGGGGTTCGCGGACCGGCTCGGCGATCGGCTCCGGTCCCTGCTTGCGCCAGTTGAGGCGGGCGACGATCCGCCTGCCGATCCGCACCGCGTCCTGCTCGTCGGCCGCGAGGTAGTCGCCGAGTCCGGAGACGCGGGCGTGCATCTTGGCGCCGCCCAGTTCCTCGTCGTCGCTCTCCTCACCCGTGGCCATCTTGACCAGGGGCGGGCCGCCGAGGAAGACCTTGGAACGGTCCTCGATCATCACGACGTGATCGCTCATTCCGGGGACGTAGGCACCGCCCGCCGTGGAGTTGCCGAAGACCAGTGCGATGGTCGGGATGCCCGCCGCCGACAGTTGCGTCAGATCGCGGAACATCCGTCCGCCGGGGACGAAGACCTCTTTCTGCGTCGGGAGGTCGGCACCGCCGGACTCCACGAGCGAGATGACCGGGAGCCGGTTCTGCCGGGCGATGTCGTTGCACCGGAGGATCTTCCGCAGCGTCCACGGGTTAGAGGTGCCGCCCTTGACCGTCGGATCGTTGGCGACGATCAGGCATTCGGTGCCTTCGACGACGCCGATGCCGACCACCACCGAGGCGCCCACAGTGAACTGCGAGCCGTACGCCGCGAGCGGGCAGAGTTCCAGGAAAGGCGAATCCTCGTCGACCAGCAGCTCGATTCGCTCGCGCGCGGTCATCTTCCCGCGTTTGCGGTGCCGCTCGACGTACTTCTCGCCGCCGCCGGCGCGGACTTTGCGGAACTCCAATTCGAGTTCGGCCAGTTTGGCGTTCATCGCCTCGACGTTGGCCGCGAACTCCGCCGACGAGGTGTCGATCTTGCTCCTCAGAACCGTCATGCCTGGTACCCCAATCGCTTCGCCGCCAGTCCGGTCAGGATCTCGTTGGTGCCGCCGCCGATGCCGATGATGCGCATGTCGCGGTACTGGCGTTCCACCTCCGACTCCCGCATGTAACCCATTCCGCCGTGCAGTTGGACCGCCTTGTTCGCCACCCACTCGCCCGCCTCGACAGCGGTGTTCTTCGCGAAGCAGATCTCGGCGATGAGGTCGTCGCCCGACGACACCTTCCGTTCGACGACCGCCCGGGTGTAGGTCCGCGCCACGTCGATCCGGCGTGCCATCTCCGTGACCGTGTCCTGCACGGACTGCCGGGAGATGAGCGGCTTGCCGAAGGTCTCCCGGTTCCGCACCCAGTCGAGGGTCAGGTCCAGGCACCGCTGCGCGCTCGCGTACGCCTGGGCCGCCAGCGAGGCGCGCTCGGTGACGAAGGCCTGCGCGATCTGCGTGAAGCCGGAGTTCTCGGCACCGACCAGGTTCGCGGCCGGCACGCGGACGTCGGTGAACGACAGCTCCGCGGTGTCGGAACTGAGCCAGCCCATCTTGTCGAGCTTGCGCGCCACCTCGAATCCCGGCGTGCCCTTCTCGATCACCAGCAGCGAGACTCCCGCGGCGCCGGGCCCTCCGGTCCGGACCGCCGCGACGACGAAGTCGGCACGCACCGCCGAGGTGATGAACGTCTTGGAGCCGTTCACCACGTAGTGGTCCCCGTCGCGCACGGCGCTGGTGCGCAGGTGGCCGACGTCGCTGCCGCCACCGGGTTCGGTGATCGCGAGGCTGCCGATCTTCTCGCCCGCCAGGGTCGGCCGGACCCACTTGTCGATCTGGGCCGGGTCGTTCGCGGCGATCAGATGCGGCAGCGCGATGCCGTGGGTGAACAGCGAGGCGAAGACGCCGCCCGCGACGCCCTGACAGTGCAGTTCCTCCACCAGGATCATCGAGTCGATCAGGTCGCCGCCGCTGCCGCCGATCTCCTCCGGCACGCCGAGACCGAACAGTCCCAGTTCGGCCGCGGCCAGGTGGGTCTCGCGCGGAATCAGTCCCTCGCGCTCCCACTCGTCCTGATACGGCAGAATGTGCCGCTTGGCGAAACCGGCGATACTCGCGCGGAGTTCACGCCGTTCCGGTGAATCCCAGATGTCACTGGCGATGGGCACGGATCAGTTCCCTTCTGTCTTGCTGAAACGGGTCGGAATCGGTACCACGCGCGAGCGCAGCCACTCTCCCAGCCCCTTGGCCTGCGGATCGAAGCGGACGTTCTCGGCGACGCCGCGCCCGAGCACCTGCTCGATCACGAAGTTGACAGCCCGCAGATTCGGAAGCGGGTACCGATGCACGGTCAGGTCCGCGACCTCCGGCAGCAGTTCCTTGAGCTTGGCGACGCTGAGCGTCTCGTCGAGCCATGCGTACTCGTCGTCGGTCCGGGCCCAGAGCCCGATGTTGGCGCTGCCGCCCTTGTCCCCCGATCGGGCACCGGCCACGGTGCCGAGCGGAAGGTCGACGGTCTCGCCCCAGTCGGTCGACGACGCCGCCGCCGGGACGCTCTCGTCGACGATCGGTTCCGCGCGAAGGGGCGACGGATCGATTCGCACGGTGACCCCGTCGGGCTGGTTCACCTGGTGGGCAACCAGCGCGGCGTCGACGTAGCCGGGCTCGAAGACGCCGTAGGGCGAACCGTTGCCGGGAGGTGCGGTGAGAGTGAAGCCCGGGTAGCTCGCGAGCGCGAGTTCGACTGCCGCACCGGTGAACTGCCGTCCGGCCTTCTTGGGGTCGGTGTCGCGGGCCACGCAGCGCAGCATCGCGCTGGCCTGCTCCTCGGTGTCGGCGTCGGGACGGTCGAGGCGGACCAGCTCCCAGGTGAGTTCGGCGGGACGCTGCCCGAGCGCGGCCTCGAACTGCTTCTGGAACAGCTCGGCCTTGGCCTCGATGTCGAGGCCGGTGAGCACCACCTCGAACTCGTTGCGGATGCCGCCCAGGTGATTGAGCGAGACCTTCAGGTCCTTCGGCGGCGCCTCTCCCCGCACCCCGCTCACCCGCACGCGGTCGGTGCTCTCCTGCGCGAGTTCGACGGTGTCGATCCGCGCGGTCGCGTCGGGGTTGTAGTACCGCGGCCCGCCGATCTCGTAGAGCAGTTGCGCCGTGACCGTCCCGACCTGCACCGCGCCGCCCGTGCCCTCGTGTTTGGTGATGACCGAACTGCCGTCGGCGTGCACCTCGGCGATGGGGAAGCCGAGCCGCGTCATGTCCGGGATCTCGGTGAAGAACGAATAGTTGCCGCCGGTGGCCTGGGCGCTGCACTCGATGATGTGCCCGGCCACCACCGCACCCGCGAGCTGATCGAGGTCTTCGTAGCCCCAGCCGAAGACCGACGCCGCCGACCCGACCACCAGCGAGGCGTCGGTGACACGGCCGGTGACGACGATGTCGGCGCCCGCGTCGAGCGCTGTCTTGATACCGAATCCGCCGAGGTAGGCGTTGGCCGTGATCGGTGATCCCAGCCCGAGTTCACCCGCCCGCCCGACGATGTCGTCACCGTTGACGAAGGCGACCCGGCGATCCACGTCGAGGCGGTCGACCAGTTCCCTGAGCGCCACCGCGAGGCCGTGCGGGTTGAGTCCGCCGGCGTTGACGACCACCTTGACGTCCTTCTCGGCGACGAGGTGCAGGTTCTCCTCCATCTGCCGCAGGAAGGTCTTCGCGTAACCGAGGTCGGGGTTCTTCATGCGGTCACGGCCGAGGATCAGCATGGTGAGTTCGGCGAGGTAGTCGCCGGTGATGAAGTCGAGATCGCCGCCTTCGAGCATCTCGCGGACCGCGCTGAAGCGGTCGCCGTAGAAGCCGGAGACGTTGCCGATCCGGACCGGGCGCGATGCGTCGGACATCATTCCTCCTGGTGTTTCACGCGTGTGGGGTGCGGGTGCGGCCGGCGCTCAGGACCTCTGGGGCGCTCGGCCGGCGCCGGGAGGTCCGGCGAAGGCCTGGGCGATCCGCGACCACGCGGCGGCCTCGTCGCCGATGAACTCGAGGTTCAGATCGTCGAGGTGCCGTCGCTGAGTCACGAGTTCGCAGAAGTCCACCGCCGGGCCGCGGACGATGTCGGTCGCGTCTTCCGGTCCCCACGTCCACAGCCGGCCCGAGGGCGCGGTGATCTCGTAGCGGAACGGTTCGGCCGGGGCGTCGAGCCCGTTGACCAGGTACGCGAAATCGCGGGTTCGGACCCCGAGGTGCACCACGTTCTTGATGCGGTCGCCCTCGGGACGCTTCACACCGAGCGCGTCGGCGACGTCGAGACCGTGTGCCCAGGTCTCCATCATCCGCGCGGTCGCCATCGACGCCGCGGACATCGGCGGACCGAACCACGTGAGCTTGGTGCCCTCCGGGACCGCGACCAACGCACCGCCGAGCCGGTCGCGCGTCTTGCGCCAGTCGGCCAGGAGTTCGGCGGGCGGCCTGGCCGCCTCGGTCTCCGCTGCCGCGTCCACGAAGCCCGACGGGTCGCCCATCGCCTGCTCGACGAGGTCGCCGAACCCCGCGGGATCGGTGATCGACAGCAGGGACACGCGGTCGGTCCAGTGCAGGTGACCGATCTGGTGCGCCACCGTCCACCCCTGGGCCGGCGTCGGGGTGGCCCACTGATCGTCGGAGAGCTCCGCGACGAGGCCGTCGAGGGATTCCGATTCCGCCTGCAATGCCTGAACGAGTTCATCGACGATCGCCATGCGCCCAGCGTCACACGGATCGGCAAACAAATCAAGCGTGAATGATTGTTTCTCGTCTGGACCCCCGCGCGAGTGGCGCCGGTCTCATCCGAGTCCGCGAGTTTCGCCCCGCGCGCTGTCCCCTGATAGGACGGACCCATGACGAGTCACGCCCCGCCGATCGCCGACCCGTTCACCACGTTCGCCATCGGCCGGGACACCGACGTCGACGCACCGGTGTTGGTCCAGAAGCTCGGCAGCGGCGTCACCGATCACCGCGGCCTCATCGAACTGCCGGCTCTCACGGTGCTCTTCGACGACGTCGGTGGCGTCCCCTTCTACCGGCTCGACGCCGCGTCGTCGTCGATGCAGGCACGGCTCACGATGTCGATGGTGCGGCGTCCCGCGCCCCACGACGTGCTCCGCGCGAGCGCCGACCTCCGCATGCACGACGACGCGTTCGGCACCACGTCGGTCACCATCACCGGGTCCGCGGGTGAGACGGTGTGCTTCGGCACCGCTCGCAACGTCCGGGTCGGTCGTCCCACCAGCGGCGACCTTCAGTGGCATCCGGAACAGCCCGCACCCGACGGCGTACCCGCGGTCGAGCGGATCGACCCGTCCCTCTCCGGTGCCGAGGTGGTCGCGAAGCTGATCGACGGTTCGCTCCCGATGGGCCCGATCTCAGAGATCCTCGACGGCGGCGTCACGGGAACCGGCGACGACGGCTCCGTCGACGTGCAGTTCACCACCGCGCCGTGGATGCGCAACCTCATGGGCACCATGCACGGCGGAGTGATCGCCGCGATGCTCGCCCAGGCGTGCTCGTTCGGAGCCCAGCGCAATGTCCGCACCGGCGGCGGCTACCAGCTGATCGATTTCACCTGCGAATTCCACCGGTCGCCCGTCGTCGACGGCCGCCGCGTGCGCATCGACGTCGTGCCGGTCAAGCTCGGGCGTCGTCTCTGCCTCTTCGACGCCCGCATGTACGACGGCGACCGACTCCTCGGACGGGCGACGGCCGACGCGCGCTTCGACGTCTGACGTCGCGCCACTCAGCGACAGATCCCCCGTCCGGGACGGGGGTTTCGTCGCCGACGGTCGCGTCCGCTATACCGCGGGGAGGATCCCGAACCGCGACAGCTGCCGTCGCAGCAGCGGCACCATCTGCCCGGACGCCAAGTGCTCAGTCGTCCACCGCACCACGTGTAGATCGAGAGCGCGCAGTTCGTCCTCGCGCAGCTTCTCGGCGATCACCACGTCGTCAGCCGACTGATCCGGCTTCCGCATCTCCCGCCGGTACTTCCCGAAACCGTCGAACTCCGCCACCACGGACCCATCCCAGTCGTAGTCGCAGATCGCCGTCCGGCCGCTCGGCAGACGGTAGCGGGTCTGAAGCTCGGGAACTGGCAGTCCGGCCTCGATCATCTGTGCCCGCCCCCACGACTCGCCGGGGTTGTCCGACCGCCCGTCCGCATGACGCAGCGCCCGACGCGCCCGGGCGACTCCGCGCCGCGGCCGTGTCAGCTCCGCGAGCAGTACGCCGCGATCCGCACCGAGCCGCAGTGCGCTGTCCATGACCGACAGGGCCCGCGGAAAGTCCGGCACCGAGAGCGCCACGTCGACCGCGGTCCGCGAGATCGACGTCACCGCGAGCCCATTGACCTCGACGACCTCGTCGTCGCGCAGTCCCCCGCTGTGTATCACGCGGTGGGGTCGACGGTGACCGCCGTTGCTGCGACCGTTGGTGAGGTGAATGCTCGTGAGATCGGGGCGCAGAGTCCCGAGCCCGAGGACTGCGGCCGCAGACTCGTGGCTGAGCACGTTGCCGCAGTCGCGGGCGGTTCCGACAGCGGCCGCCACGCACCGGAGCCGATAGCGGTCCCGCAGCGCCTGCCCCGGGTCCGGACCGAGCGACTCACGCGTCACGTACACGCCCCGTCCCACCGGTATCAGCGTGTGTCTGCGAACGGCCTCCCGGATCTCGCGTTCGGTGACTCCGGAATCCAGGGCGACGCCGCGCCAGATGAGTCCGTATCGATCTGCAGGCCACATATCTCTTTAGACGCGACCGGGCCCTAGACGGTTCCATCCGCCGTCCACAGCCCGCGATCCGCCATCCGCAGCAGCGCCACTCAGCGACAGATCCCCCGTCCGGGACGGAGGATCTGTCGCCGAGCCTCGCGTCTACCCGAGGCACACGTCCACAGGCGCGCCCCTCTCCTCACACCACCGAGAGCGGCAGGGGCTTCGACGGACCGCGGTCGGCGAAGGTGAACGACGACCCGGCCGAGAAGCGCACGATGGCGACCTCGTCGCACTCGGGCTGCGGATCGCCGCGGCCGACGGTCACCACGAGTTCGTCGCCGTTCACGGCACTCTCTTCGACGACCCACGTCGGCTCGACCGCCCGCACCGCCGACGCGATCGCACCGAGCCGGCCCGCGGCCAACAGCCGCATCCACGCGCCGTCCTCCACCGCAGGCGAATCCACTCGAATGCGCACGCGAACGCCGTCACCGTCTTCGCGCACCTGCGCGACCACCCCCGTGTACTGCTCGGGGCCGAACACCGGGTGCGCGTTCAAGACGCCGGCGAGCGCCGTCGCGTCGGACCGACCGTCGAACAGCGCGGCCGACAATCGTTCGGCGGTGATCCCCGCGATGCCGATGAGCTGCTTCTCGAGGATCTCGTCCGCGCGCGCAGCATCGGTCCGGCGTCGCACGGATGCCAGGAATCCGATCGCGAGCAATTGGTGCTGCAAGGCCGTCTCCTCCGCGATCCGCACCAGTGCGGAGGTGGAGAACTCGTCGAAGGCCAGGTCCTCGACGAGCGGACCGCGGTAATCGGCGAGACCGTCGCCGGCGGACCCGTCGATCGGGCTGAGGGCGATCGACGCCGCCCGGGTTCGCAGAGTCGGCTCGGTAACCTCCGGCAACGGAAGCTCCTCGCGGTCGGGCTCGATCGTCACCGTCCACTCGCAGTGCGGCGTCCGGCCCGCGGGTACGCGGGGCGGTCGGTGCACCGGACGGATCCGCGCGCGCCGATTGGTCGCTATGGCGGTCGCATCGAATGTCGGATCCTCGATGTCGTGGCACATGGCCGTCACGTACTCGTCGCCCATCGGCTCCACGTCGAGAAGCGCGCCGCAGTGATCGAGCACGAACGAGCCGTGGTACCGATCGACGATCCGGTAGCGGAAGTCCATGAACTGCGGCGGCGCACCGATATCGAGCTGCAGGCATTTGAACATGTCCTCGACCCCGTCGCCCTCGATCCCGAGCGCGGTCCGCATCCGCCCCGTGTACACCGGGCTGGCCGCCATCCACTCCTCGATGGCGACCTGGGTCATGCCCTCGCGGCCGAACGCCGCGATCAGGTGTGCCATCCCGGACCGATCGATCAGCTGGCCCGACAGCAGCGACTCCGGGACCAGAGCCACCAACTGCGCGCGGGTCAGTCCGGCCAGGCTCACGGCAGGTCCCACAGGCCGACGGGCGACTGCCCGAGCGGATACCAACCGGGCAGGTTCCCCGGCGCGGACTTCTCGATGCGCTTGAGCATGCCGTCACTGCAGGCTTGATCGGTCAGCATCTCCAGGAACAGTGCCGAGACGTTCCCGAAGTCGAAGAAGTCGCGCTGCCAGCCGAACTGGAAGTTCCCCGCGTAACGGAACCAGCTCCCGCCGATGCCGTGCACCGCGTAGTGGGAACCGTCGGCTCGAGTGCTGACGTCAATCGGCCCGCTCACTGGGTTCCCGGCGCCGGAGTACACCTGGCGCCACAGCCCGATCATGTCGCCGGTCCGCTCGTCGATCACCCACGCCTGGTACGGATACTCCCAGCCCTCCAGGCCCTCCATCTCCTGGCCGAGCGCGATCTCTCGGATCTCGTCGCGGCCCACGGCCATGAAGTCCTTCTCCGGACCGTAGTTCCAGCCGTAGGTGGCGTCCTCGGTGTAGAAATCCGCGAGCGGGCGCCAGTCGCCCGCCTTCTCGGCTTCGACGTTGGCATCCAGCCAACGCTGCTTCATCTCGTCCAGTTCGGCACGGGGAAAAGCCATGTCATTCCTCCACGATCTTCAGTGCTTGGGTCGGGCAGAACCGAACAGCGGCCTCCACTTCGGCGCGCTGCGATTCGTCAGGGTTCTCGTTCAGGATCGTCACCGCGTCACGGCCCGCCTCGAAGATGTCGGGGGCTTCCAACTCGCACATCCCGTGTCCCTGACACAGATCCAGATCGACGACGACGCGCATCACCGCTCCCGCCGCCGGTAGGCCACCCGGCACGGCTGCTGCAACTGCACGACCATCTTGGAATGGTCGTTGCGGTAGCTGTCCGGCTCCTGAACCAGGGAGAACTCATAGTTGCGCAGCAGCACCGAGAAGATCGCCTTCAACTGCATCATCGCGAACTGCGCGCCGACGCAGCGATGCCGTCCGGCACCGAACGGGATCCACGTCCAGCGATTGACCAGATCCTCCTGCCGCGGCTGCTCGTACCGAGCGGGATCGAAGGAGTCCGGGTCCGGAAAGTCCTCCGGCAGCCGGTTCGAGACCGCAGGCGAGACCGCGATCGACTGTCCGGCGCGAACCGTGACCCCGCCGACCTCGAAGTCCTCCTGAACCAGGCGCATCAGGATGATCAGCGGCGGATGCAGTCGCAGCGCCTCCTTGATCGCGCCTTCCAGCTTCGGGATCTGACGCATCGCAGCGAAGCTGTACTCGACGCCGTCCGAGTAGATCCCGTCGAGTTCGCCGACGACCTCGGCGAGATGGTCCGGATGTTTGAGCAGTTCGATCAGCGTCCACGCCGCCGTCCCCGAAGTGGTGTGGTGGCCCGCGAACATCATCGAGATGAAGATGCCGGTCACGGTGTCCGGACTGAACATCTGCGAACCGTCGTCGTTCTTCAGCGACACCAGCACGTCGAGCAGATCCCGGTCGGCGGAGTCGGCCGGCGGGTTCGCGATACGGCGGTCCATCACGCCGCCGATGAACTCCACCAACTCGGCGCGCGCGGCGTCGCGTCGGCGGAAACTCTCGATGTCGGCGTGCATGTCGACGTAGGCGATCGGGTCGGTGCCCTTCTCCAGCTCGTGATAGAGGTGCGCGATGTGGCCCGACAGCTCTTCGCGGAACTTGCGTCCGATCAGGCACGACGACGAGGTGTACAGCGTCAGTTCGGCGAAGAAGTCGAGCAGATCGATTTCGCCGGCGTCGCCCCAGCCGGCGATCATCCGTTCCACCTCGTCGGGGATGGTGACCGCGTGCTGCTTCATGTGCGCCCCCTTGAGCGCCTGATTGTGCAGCATCTCGCTGCGCCGCTCGGGACTGGTGTCGAAGACGACGCCCTCACCGAAGATCGGAGTCATGAAGGGGTACGCGGCGCCCTGATCGAGCACCTCGTCGGGCGCGCGGAAGAACTCTTCGTTCGCGGCCGCACCGCTCACCAGGACCACCTCCCGGTCGGCGAGCTGGAACATCCCGACGTCGCCGTGCTCGGCCCGGACACGCCGGAACAGGCCGATCGGATCGGTGGCGAGCTCGTCGAGGTGTCCGTGCTCGCCCTCTCCGCCGGATACGCGGATCGATGCTGCAGGGTCGGAGGATGCTGCGTGGTCAGAGGGTTCAGTGTGAGATGCGCTCGTGGTCATGCCGGTGCTCCTTCCGAATGCGCGACCGGTTCGGGCTGGGCGGGGGTGGACGATTCCGGCGGTACGAGCTCGCCCTCGGCTTCGACGTCGACCGATCGCATGTGCGCGCCGGGCGGCATCGAGATCATCGCCATGACAGCCGAAGCCAGATTCTCGGGTGTGAGGAAGTTGCCGTGCCGGGCCAGGCCGAACGCGATCCAGTCGTTGAGCATCGCCTCGGTCTGCTTCTGATCGAGATTCATGCCCATGCCCGTGATCGTCTGGCCGGGCCGCACCAGACCGGCGCGCACCCCGGTGCCCTCCAACTCCATGTCGATGGTGGCGACCATGCCCTCGACACCGCATTTGGCGGCGACGTACGCCGACGACCACGGACGCGGGTGGGCGACGACGTCGGAACTGATGAACACGATGTCGCCACGGCGGCGCGCGATCATCGCGGGCGCCACCGCGCGGTAGAGCCGGTACGCGCCGACCAGGTGCACATCGATCTGCGCCGCCCACTCGTCCACCGGCATCTCGTGGGCTCGGCCGATCTGGAGATCGCCGGCACCGGCGACCACCACTTCGAGGGGACCCAGCGCCTCCTGCGCCGCGTCGACCGCGGTCCGGACGGCGTCGTCGTCGGTCACGTCGAGCGCGACGGCGACCGCTTCGCCTCCGTCGGCGACGATCCGTGCGGCAGTCGCGGCACACTTCTCCACACGGCGTGCGCCGAGGGCGACCGGATGGCCGACCGCGGCGAGGGCCAGGGCGGTGGCCTCGCCGATGCCGGACGAGGCACCGGCGACCAGCACGGGCCGACGTCCGGGATGGGGCTGAAATCTCATCGGGGGACCACTTTCATCGGGAGGGACGCGAAACCGCGGACGTTCACCGAGTGCACGCGTTCGGCGGCGTCGACGTCGACGTCGAAACTCTTGACGGTTCGGGCGATCTCGGCGAGGCCGAGGTCGGCCTCGAGTCGGGCCAGGTGCGCTCCCAGGCAGAAGTGCGTGCCGAGTCCGAACGAGAGGATGGTGCGGCTGCTGTCACGGCCGATGCGGTACTGGTCCGCGTCCGGCCCGAAGACCTCTTCGTCTCGATTCGCCGAACCGATCAGCAGCAGCACCCGATCGCCCGCGGGAATGGTGTAGCCGCCGTATTCGACGTCGTCGACCACGCGCCGCAGCAGCATCTGCGTGGAGGTGTCGAACCGGAGCGTCTCCTGGACCCAGTCCCCGACGACGGCCGCCGGATCGGCGCCCGCGCCGACCTCATCGAGGATCCCCGCCACCTGCCCCCCGCTGCGATGACCCCAGTAGACGGAATTCGCCAGCAGCTTGGTGGTGGTCTCGTTGCCCGCGACCACCATGAGCATCATGAAGCCGATGATCTCCTGGTCGGTCATCGTGGTGCGCTCGCCCTTCGCCGCGGCCACCCCGTCTCCGACGAGTTCGGCGCCGATCAGCGCGGAGACGAGGTCGTCGCCCGGGCGTCTGCGACGGTCGGCGAGCAACTCCGCGTAATAGCCGTGCAACTCCAGGTAGGCGCGCACAGCGGCTTCGGGGACATCGGTGACGCCCTCCTCCCGGTGGATCAGCAGATCCGACTGCCGTCGCAGGTATGCGCGGTCGGACGGCCCGACCCCGAGCAGCTCCGAGACCACGTCCATCGGCAACAGTCCGGCGAAGTCGTGGACGAAGTCGAACTCCCCCATCTCCACGCAGCGCGCCCAGTGCCGATTCGTCAGCTCGTGGATCCGAGGTGCGAGCTCGCTGACCCGGCGCGGCGTGAATCCCTTCGAGACGAGCTTGCGCAGGCGCAGGTGGCGCGGGTCGTCCATCGCCAGGAAGCTCATCGCGTACTCGGCGTTCTCGTTGTACGACGTCGGATCCATCGAGACGCCCCAGCTGTTCGACAGCCGCACGTTGTCGCGGAAGGCCTCGGAGACGTCGTCGTGCCGGGCCAGCGCCCAGAAGTCGCCGTCGGTGTTGCGGTACACCGGCGCGTCGCGGCGCAGCCGCGCGTAGGTCGGATACGGGTCCTCGTGAAAGTCGTAGTCGTACGGGTCGAACGGAATCGACTCCTGCATTCCGGTGTCGGTGACGGTCAACGTCTCATTCCCATCAATCGTTGAAGAGCAGTGCGGCGGCCGCGACCAGCCGCTCGGATGTCGCTTCGTAGGTCAGGTGTCCCATGCCGGCGGTGACGAGTCCGCCTGCGTAGAGCATCTGCAGGGCGTCCACCACCCGAGGGGCATCGGGGTGGTCGTCACCGACCGCGGCGGCGAGGCGGTCGTGAATGAACCCGCCGATCCGCCACCGCAGGTGCTCGGAGTCCGGGTCGCTGCCCAGCAGCGCGACGGTGACGGCTCCGCCGAGCTGTCCCTCTCCGGCGACCACGGTCGAGACTCCGCGCAGCACCTGCGCCACGCGCTCGGCCCGGGGCAGGGAGGCGTCCACCTCGGGCACTCCGGCGGCCAGACGCCGCCAGAACACCTCCGCCACCAGGTGACTCTTCGAGCTGAAATACGTGTAGGCGGTGGCCGGCGCCACCCCCGCGCGCTTCGCGACGTCACGCACCGAGAGCGCATCGAAGCCGTCCGCGGCGAGGATCTCGACGGCCGCCTCGGTCATCTTGGTGATCTTCTCGGCCTGCTGCGGACTCAGGCGCCGCCGGGTGGACTCGGCCGCGACACCGGCGGACTCGACTGGGGTGGACATGTGACGCACGCTACTCTACGGTTGAACCGAAGTCCAGACACCTGTCCAGATGGAGTTCTGACAATGACCCGAGCGAGCCTCCCACTCAGGCCCGACACCGCCACCGACCTGCTCGTCGACGGCGCCCTGATCCCCGGTTCCGGCGGCGTCTTCGACGTCGTCAACCCCGCTACGGAGGAGGTGATCGGCCAGGCGGCCGAAGCCACCGCGTCCGACATGGATCGGGCGATCGAGGCCGCCCGCCGAGCCTTCGATCGGACCGACTGGTCGCGCGACCACGCCTTCCGCGCCCACTGCCTGCGGCAACTGCGCGACGCACTGCTCGCGCACGCGGACGAACTGCGGGAGCTGACGGTCGCCGAAGTGGGCTGTCCCACGTTCCTGACGCACGGCCCGCAGCTGGTGGGGCCGATCACCGATCTCGGGTACTTCGCCGACCTCGCCGAGAGCTATTCGTGGATCACCGATCTCGGCGAGGCGAGCCCGATGGGCATCAAGAACCGGCGAGAGCTGCGCGCCGAGGCGATCGGTGTGGTCGGCGCGATCACACCGTGGAACTTTCCGCACCAGATCAACTTCGCCAAGATCGGTCCGGCGCTCGCCGCCGGCTGCACCGTGGTCCTGAAGCCGGCCCCGGACACCCCGTGGTGTGCCGCGCTGGTCGGGAAGGTGATCGCCGAGGAGACCGACTGCCCTCCGGGCGTGGTCAACATCGTCACCTCCACCGACCACGCACTCGGTGAGCAACTGTGCACCGACCCCCGCGTCGATCTCGTCTCGTTCACCGGTTCCACCGACACCGGCCGCAGGGTGATGGCCGCCGCCGCGCCCACGCTCAAGAAGGTCTTTCTGGAACTCGGCGGCAAGTCGGCCTTCATCGTGCTCGACGACGCCGACCTTGCAGCCGCCTGTTCGATGGCGGCGTTCTCCGTCGTGACTCACGCCGGGCAGGGCTGCGCCATCACCACCCGTCTGCTGGTGCCGCGCGAGAAGCTCGCGGCCGCCGTCGAACTCACCAAGAACGCGATGGCGGGCCTGTCCGCGGCGGACCCGACGGACCCGGGAACGGTCTGCGGACCGCTCATCTCCGCCCGGCAGCGGGAGCGCGTCGAGAACTACCTGCGTCTGGCACGCGAGGAGGGCGGCGTGATCGAGATCGGCGGTGGCCGGCCCGCCGGACTGGACCGCGGTTTCTTCGTCGAACCGACGCTCATCTCCGGCGTCGGCAACTCCGCTCGCGTCGCACAGGAGGAGATCTTCGGCCCGGTGCTGGTGATCATCCCGCACGATGGCGACGACGACGCGATCGATCTCGCCAACGACTCCCCCTACGGACTGTCGGGCGCCGTGTGGGGCACATCGCCGGAACGGGTGAACGCCGTGGTCGACGGCGTCCGCACCGGGACGATGAGCGTCAACGGCGGCATCTGGTACTCCGCCGACGTCCCGTTCGGCGGCTACAAGCAGAGCGGAATCGGGCGAGAGATGGGCCGCGCCGGTTTCGAGGAGTACCTCGAGATCAAGGCGGTCGCCACACCCGTATAGGGAGGTCGGCCCCTCCCGCTCCCACCTCTCCCGCCGGCCTGCCCCGCCCGCTGGTTGAGCGAGCGAAGCGAGTCGAAACCTCCACCCCCGCCCACACCCCACAACACCCCGAAGGAACACCAATGACCAGATTCGCCGACAAGACCGCCATCGTCACCGGCGCCGCCGGAGGCATCGGAGAGGCCTACGCCCGGGCACTCGCCGACGAGGGCGCGTACGTGGTGATCGCCGATGTCAACGACGACGCCGGACGGTCGGTGGCCGACGCGATCGGAGGCATGTACGTGCACACCGACGTCTCCGACCCCGACTCCGCGGCATCGCTCGCGACGGCCGTCGTTGACGAACGCGGGAAGATCGACGCGCTCGTCAACAACGCCGCGATCTACGGCGGCATGAAGCTCGACTTCCTGACCACCGTGCCGTGGGACTACTACAAGAAGTTCATGAGCGTGAACCTCGACGGTGCGCTCAACGTGACCCGCGCCTGCTACCCGCATATGCGGCACGGCGGGGCGATCGTGAACCAGTCGTCGACGGCGGCCTGGCTGTACAGCGGCTTCTACGGTCTGGCCAAGGTGGGCGTCAACGGCCTCACCCAGCAGCTCGCCGTCGAACTCGGCGGTCAGCGCATCCGCATCAACGCGATCGCCCCCGGCCCCATCGACACCGAGGCCACCCGCTCCACCACTCCCGCCGCGATGGTCGACGACATGGTCGCCAAGCTCCCGCTGGGGCGGATGGGCACGCCGCAGGATCTGGTCGGCATGTGTCTGTTCCTGCTGTCCGACGAGGCGTCCTGGATCACCGGACAGATCTTCAACGTCGACGGCGGACAGGTCATCCGCTCATGAGCGAGGCACTGCGGCTGGGCTGTGTCGGGCTCGGCAACATCGGCGGTCCGATGGCTGCGCGCCTGGCCGGATCCGCTCCGACCACCGTCTTCGACCTCTCTCCGGATGCCGTCGCCACCCTGGTCGATGCGGGCGCGGTCGCCGTGGACGGTCTGCCCGAACTCGCGTCCGCCAGCGATCTGGTCAGCATCTGCGTTCGCGACGACGCCCAGGTCCGCGAGGTGATCGGGGAACTGCGCCCGCACCTGGCGCCGGGCTCGCTCATCGCGATCCACTCCACCATCGCCCCCGAGACGGCGGCCGAGCAGGCCGCCGCGTGCGCGGCGGACGGGATCGTCGTGCTCGACGCTCCGATCTCCGGCGGCGCCCCCGGGGCTGCGGAGGGCCGGCTGGCGATCATGATCGGCGGCGATCGCGCCGGCTACGAGCGGGCCAGAGCCGCACTCGCGCCGGCGGGCGATCTCATCGTCCATGCCGGCCCGGCGGCCGGCGACGGAACGCGGATGAAGCTGGCCCGCAACCTGCTGCACTTCGTCTCCTTCGCCGCCACGGCCGAGGCGTCCCGACTCGCCGAGGCCGCCGGAATCGACATCGCACAACTCGGGCGAGTGGTCCGGCACACCGATGCGATCACCGGCGGTGCGGGCGCGATCATGCTTCGTGACACCACCGGGCCGATCGCTCCCGACGACTTCTGGTTCGGTGTCTTCACGCACGTCCGCGATCTCGGCGAGAAGGACCTGACCCTGGCACTGACACTGGCCGACCGGCTCGGCGTCGACCTCCCGCTGGGCCGCCGCGCCCTCACCGATCTGGCCGCCGGACTCGGTGTGCCCCATTCCGCCCACGACACACGCCGCGACGGCTGATCCGGCGCGCAGCGAAATGAACCGAACCGAAGGAGCATTGTGAACCCGACCCCGCAAGACGATCTGCCCCCGATGACCGAGCAACGCCGCAAGGGCCTGGCGACGATGTCGGAGGTGTACGGCTGGGAGATGTCCGACGGTCCGGGCGACTTCTTCGCGCACACCGCCGATCAGGTCTTCGGCGAGGTGTGGAGCCGCGAGGGCCTCACCCACCGCGACCGCAGGCTGGTACTCCTCGGCGCGCTGGCCGCCAACGGTCAGGTGGACGTCGCCGAGATCCAGGCGGCGGCGGCGCTCGGCAACGGCGAACTCACGCCGGAGGAGCTGAACGAGATCGGACTGTTCCTCTGCTACTACGTCGGCTGGCCGCTGGGCACCAAGATGACGATGATGTTCGGCGAGGTCGCCGGCAAGCACCGGAAGTCCGAGCACTGAGCCCGAACCCGCGCCCGTCGAGACCGCGCACGACCATAGGCTGACCGGCATGGACTTTCGATTGGTAGACCTCAGCGCCGACGAGATCGCTGCGCAGCTCGCCGTGGTGGAACCGCTGACCGAGTCGGTCCGCGCGCTGATCGACGCGGTGATCCGCACCGAGGTGCCCGACGACGATCTGGACGACGCGCGCCGGCGGATCGACGCGGTCACCGCCTCACTGCGCGCAGCGCAGAAGCCGGGCAGCTACGGAGTGCCGTTCACCCGCGACTTCACCGGCATGCCGTGGGGCAACGCGGCCGTGGGTGTGCGCAACGCCATCGCTCCCCCGCTGCGGGTCGACCACCACGACGACGGGACGGCCACCGCTCGGGTACGGCTCGGCGCCGCGTACGAGGGCCCGGCCGGCCTGGTCCACGGCGGGATCTCGGCCATGCTGCTCGATCAGATGCTCGGCGAAGCGGCCAGCGTCGGCAACGGAACCCCCTGCTTCACCGGCACGCTCACCGTGAAGTACCTGCGCCCGACACCTCTCGGCGACGTCGATCTGCGCGCCCGCACCACCGGATCGGAGGGACGGAAGGTCTTCGTGCGGGCCGAACTCTGCGACGCGGACGGTCCGACGGTGACGGCGGAGGGAATCATGGTCTCACCGAGGAATCTCCCGTCCCGGGATCAGATCGCGAAGTTGCGTGCAGCGACCGCCGCAGATCACGACGCCTGACGACGAGGTCAGGACGTACCTGCGTCCGGACCGTTCCCGTCGGTCTCCACGAGCCAGCGCTGGGCATCGGCGTAGGCGGTGTCGAGACCACCGAAGACATGCCGGGACGCGGGCACGACATTCTCCTCGCCCAGCGCTCGGACCAGGCCCGCTCGCGTCACCGCGTCGATCATCGCGGGACTGACGCCCGCGAGCATGAGACGCCCGCCCGACTTCCGCAATGCCTCGGCCTTCGCGCGCAGCAGCTTCTGCAGTGTCGCCGACGGCACGTCGGGCAGGACGCGTACGTTCAGAATCACCACGAACCGGCCCGGTGCGGAGGGCGGCGCCGGCCACGTCTCGGAGATGCGGGGCACTTCTGCGAACAGCGCGACGCCGGCGTAGTACAGCACGGTGATCCCGTTGGCGGGCAGCGTCTTCGGCGGTTCTTCCAGACGCCAGCCCTCGTCGTCTCGGACCAGCGCCAGCAGCCGGGCGCTGCGCGCCGCCTGAACGCAGTACAGCACCAGCGAGATTCCGGCACCGACGAGGATCGCGTACTGCAGGGGGATCTGGGTCGTCGCGAGGAAGGTCGCCACCATCGCGACGGCGCTCAGCGGCGCCGTGCGCAGAACCAGAGTGACGTCGGCCCATCGACCCTGAATCAACTCGAACCCGATGACGAACAGCAGTCCCCCGATGACAGGCATCGGGATGATCTGCGCGGCGGCGCCGGCGATCAGCACGAGAACCACCAGCCACGCACCGGCGAAGACGCCCGCCCAGCGGCTCGTCGCGCCCGCGGAGACCGCGACACCTGTGCGGGACAGGGATCCGCCTGTCGGCAACGATCCGAAGAAGCCGCCGACGATGTTGGCCGCACCCTGCGCCGAGAAGTCCCCGGACGCACTCGCCTTCGATCCGTCCGGGTTCGGCACCGCCGCCGAGATGCCCGCTGCCTGAGCGAGACCGACCAGGGCGATGGCGAACGCTCCGAGAACGAGGTTCGGGAATGCACTCAGATCCGGAAACGTGAACGGCGGCAGACTGTTCGGCACCTTCGCGATATCACCGACGGTCTCCGTGTCGGCACCGGTCACCGCGGCCACCGCGGTGACCGCGACGAGTGCGATCAGCGTGGCGTACGACTTGACCGGTCTGACGAACTGCAGAACTCCCCACACCGCGACGGTGCCGAGCGCCACCGCCACCGACGCCCCCGACCATTGGGGCACGTGTCCGAGCACCTCGACGAACTTCACGACGGTGTTGTGCCGTTCCGGGTCGTAGCCGGTGACGTCGCCGAGCACCCCCGCCACGATCTGTACGGCGATGCCGACCGTGAATCCGGTCATCACGGCGCTCGAGACGAAGTCCATGATCGCGCCGACGCGCAGCAGACCCATCACCAGCATCACGGCACCGACCGCCACCGTCAGCATCGCGATGTTCCCGACGTCGTGCGGGTCGAGGCCGGCCGAGGACAGCACACTCTGCGACGACAGTGCGATAGCGCTGGTCAGGGTGGTGACCATCAACGCGGTCCGGGCGAACATCGACCCCACGAGTGTCGAGAGCATCCCCGAATACAGACCGCTGACCGGATTGAATCCACCGATCGACGCGTACGCCATCCCCTCCGGGATGGAGAACAACGCGGTCACCAGACCGGATACGGCATCCGCTGGTCTCGGCCGCGAGATGTTTCGGATCCGGCGCATGATCGCTGACACGGCCACCTCAGACGTTCCTCTCCGCATTCTGCGAACCTCGTCGGATCTCGACCGGCCGAGCACTCAATTCCGGTGCGTTAGCCACCACCAGCCACGCCGCGAGCGTGGAGAAGAGCAGTGGAACCATGAGATCCATCTGCGGCACGATCGCCAACCCGAGGAACAGACTCAGCCAGCCGTTGCGCGCAGCGGCCACCGAGATCCCGACTACCGACGCGCTCACGCACAGGGTCAGCGGTATCGAGGTCCAGAGTGTGTGAACGCCGAATCCGAAGGCCGCTCCGATGAACACCGCGGGGAAGATCCGGCCGCCCCGGAAACCTGACGCCCCGGCGACCAGCAGCGCGCACAGCTTCACCGCCGCGAACACGAAGAATCCCATGGCGGTGGTGGTCGCCACCTCGCCCGGCAGCTCGTTCATCTGCTCGAGGCCTTTGAACAGGGTGATGGTGCCGCCGAGCGCACCGAGGCCGCCGAGGACCGCCCCGGCCACGGTCAGCCGCACCACGGGACCGGGCAACCGGGTGTTCAGCAGTCGGTGCAGGGGGTCGAAGAGCGCGGCACCGACCACGCCGACGGTTGCCGCGGCCGCCGCGACACCGATGGCGAGGAGCACGTGGACCACACCGCCGATCGTCTCGTCCGGCAGACCCATCGACAGCCCGAGATCGGTGAAGTGCAGCATCACGAACGAACCGGTCGCCGCGGCGACGAGCGGCACGTACAGCCGGTGCCACAGCGGGACGCGGGGATCGCCGCTGTTGAGTTCGGACAGCATCAGCGCCGCGGCGACCGGTGTCCCGAACATCGCGCCGATCGTGGCCGAGGTCGACAGCCCCATCCACTCCTTCTGCCCCAGCTTCGGCACGATCCGGACACCCAGCCCGACGATGATCGCGGCGTTGATCGCCATGATCGGGTTCTCCGGCCCCAGGCTCACCCCGCCGGACAGGGTCAGAACGGTGGCGAGCACGAGGCCGGGGAGCACGCGTATTTCGAGAGGAGTGGAGACGAGTCCCTCCGTCGCCGGATCGGGGCCGGCATGGCCCGGCAGGTACCGGATCACGAGTCCGGCGAGCAGACCGACAGCGGTGAGCGTCCCGAAGATGAACCAGCCGTTGTCGCCGGACACGCCGAGCGCGGCACTGAGATCGTCCCAGACCAGTTTCTGAACCAGTTCCGCTAGCGCCGAGACGCCCCACAGCCCGAGCGCGCACAGCGCGCCGACCGCGATCCCGACAGGGGTCAGCGCGATCATCTGCGCGACCGGCGACCGGACCGTCGGCGTTGCAGCGGCGCAGGACCCGGTTTCGTCCATCGCAGTCCTTTCGTCGCCCGTCGCGCGACCCACGCGTCCGGCATGGTCGGTAACCCAATGGTCGGTCACTGCAATGGTCGGTCACTGTGGGCCGGCGGATCCGGAGGCGTCACCCGCGGCGAATGACCCACCCGGCTCGATCGTTCCCACCGGTCCGCCGGCCACCGATCGGCCGTTCGGTAGCGTCGAGGCCATGTGTGACGATCATCGCATGGAGCCCTTCTCCGCCGAGGAGTCCGAAGCCGTTCAGCGCATCTGGCGAGAGCTGGGCATTCCGGGGCTCATCGACGTGCACACCCACTTCATGCCGCGCCGGGTGATGGACAAGGTCTGGGCGTACTTCGACTCCGCCGGCCCGATGCTCGGCAGGCAGTGGCCGATCGCCTACCGGGCCGACGAGGACCGCCGCGTCGAGACGCTGCGCGCGTTCGGTGTGCGCGCGTACTCGTCGATGATCTATCCCCACAAACCCGATATGGCCCGATGGCTCAACAGTTGGGCGGCGGAGTTCGCGTCGGCGCACCCGGACTGCCTTCAGACGGCGACCTTCTACCCGGAGGAGGGGGCCGCGGCGTACGTCTCCGAGGCGATCGACGCCGGAGCGAGGATCTTCAAGTCGCACATCCAGGTCGGCGCGTACTCGCCGATCGATCCGCTGCTCGACGGCGTGTGGGGACGGATCGACGACGCCCAGATCCCCGTGGTGATCCACTGCGGTTCGGGTCCGGCACCGGGCGAGTTCACCGGCCCGGAACCGATCGACGAACTGCTGCGGCGGTTCCCGAGCCTGCCGCTCATCGTCGCGCACATGGGCACCCCCGAGTACGAGCCCTTCCTCGCACTCGCCGAACGGTACGAGAACGTCCGGCTCGACACGACGATGTCGTTCACCGCGTTCTCGGAGGAGTCGGCGCCGTACCCCCGCGAGCTCTTCGGCCGGCTTCGGGACGTCGGCGAGAAGATCCTCTTCGGCAGCGATTTCCCCAACATTCCGTACAGCTACACCGAGGCGCTCGCCGCCTGCGCCCGGCTCGACCTCGGCGACCGCTGGCTGCGCGGCGTGTTCCACGACAACGCCGCCGCGCTCTTCGGAATCGGCTGACACCGTGTACGTCGACACGACGATCGTCTGTCGATTGGAGCAGATGGGCGCGGCATCGGCCGCCGCCGAATCGGCCGGATACGACGGAGTGTGGACCTTCGAAGGCGCCCACGATCCGTTCCTGCCGCTGCTGCTCGCCGCGGAACGCACCGAGCGGGTACGGCTCGGGACCTCGGTGGCGATCGCGTTCGCCCGAAACCCGATGCTGCTGGCGACCACCGCATGGGACCTGCAGGCCTATTCACGCGGGCGGTTCGTGCTCGGCCTCGGCACTCAGATCAAGCCGCACATCACCCGCCGATACGGGATGCCGTGGAGCCGCCCCGCCGACCGGATCCGCGACATGGTCACTGCGATCCGCGCGATCTGGGACAGCTGGGAGACGGGCGGCCGCCTCGACCACCGCGGCGAGTTCTACCAGCACACGCTGATGCCGCCGCTGTTCCGGCCCGACGCGCGAGAGGTGGAGGGCTTCGGTCCGCCGCCGATCTGGCTTGCGGGCGTGGGGCCGAGGATGACGGCGGTCGCGGGCGAGACGGCCGACGGATTCCTCTCGCATCCGCTGTGCCCGCCCGCGTTCCTGCGTGAGACCACCCTGCCCGCGTTGGCCGCAGGCGCGGCGTCGGCGCGGCGCCGGGTCCCGGAGGTCCACCACTCGGCGATGGTGATCACCGGGCGCGACGCAGCCGACCGCGCGGCGGCGCGCGAAGCCGTGCGGACGCAGGTCGCGTTCTACGGCTCCACGCCCGCCTACCATCCGGTCCTCGAAGCCGTCGGCCACGCCGAGCTCGGCCCCAGGCTGCACGAGCTCTCACGCGCAGGCGACTGGACGGCGATGGCTCAGATGGTCGACGACGCGCTGGTCGACGCCGTCGCGGTCACCGTCGACGACATCGGCACGGGCGCTGCCGAGTTGGTGGATCGGTACGGACCGTGGGTGGACCGGCTGGGCTTCAACACGCCCTACCGCGCCGATCCGGCCCTGCTCGCGGACCTCGCCGCCGCGGTCCGGGAGGCCTCGGTCACGAGATCCGCACCACCGCCTTGCCCCGCACGCGACCCTCGGCCAGATCGGTGAGCGCCCGCGGCAGTTCGGCGAGTTCGTAGACGTGGTTCACCGGCGGTCGCATCCCCTCCCCGACCCACCGGACGATGTCCTCGTGCAGCAGCCCGGGCACCTCGGGGTGCGTCCGGATGTATTCGCCCCATGCCGCGCCGACGACGGAGATGTTCCGGAAGAGCACGCGGTTGAGCTTCACCGTCGGGATGCCGCCGGCGGCGAAGCCGATCACCACGAAACGGCCGTCGGGCGCGACGGTGCGGAGCGCCTCGTCGAAGACCTCACCGCCGACGGGATCGATCAGCACGTCCACGCCTCCCCCGGTGCGCTCGAGGACCCGGTCCTTCCACCCCTCGGTCAGTGCGATGACCTCGTCGGCGCCCAGCGCCCGGAGCATCTCCTCGTTGCCGGTCCGGTGCACCACCGCGACGACCCGGGCGCCGAGTGCCTTGGCGACGATGATCGAGGCCACACCGATGCCGCCCGCGGAACCGAGCACCCCGACGGTCTCACCGGTCCGCAGATTCGCCCGCATCTTCAAGGCGAACAGCGCGGTCTGGAAGTTGATGCCGAGCGCGGCGCCCTCGTCGAAGCTCAGTTCGTCGGGCAAGGGGAACAACTGCTGTTCGGCCACGGCGATCTGCTCACCGAATCCGCCGAGCATCGATGCGACGACCACGCGGTCGCCGACCGCGAACCGACCGCCCTCCGGAGCCGCGGCGACGACGCCGGCAACCTCGGTGCCGGGAACGAAGGGCAGCGGCGGCCGCAGCTGATACTCGCCGCGGCTCATCAGCAGGTCGGGGAAGCACACTCCGCACGACCGCACATCCACCAGGTACTGACCCGCTTGCGGCTCGGGAGCCGGAATCTCTTGCAGTTCCAGGCCTTCCGGGCCCACTTCATTGACGATCACCTGTGCTTTCATGACTTCCACGGTAACCGTCGGACACCTGTCTATACGATTGAACGATGGCATTGACCTCCCCCACCAACGGACTGTCCGACGAGCGTCTGCGCGTAGCCGACGAAGCGCCCGGCTTCATGCCGCTCGATGAGGCCCTCGCACTGCACGAGGCTGCGACGTCGTATCTCTCGCAGCCCGACTCGGTCGGCATCGGCGTCGAGATCGGCACCTACTGCGGAAAATCGACGGTGTTCCTCGGCGCCGCCGCCGAAGCACACGGCGCCCTGGTGGTCACCGTCGACCACCACCGCGGTTCGGAGGAGCATCAGCCGGGCTGGGAGTACCACGACACCGAACTCGTCGACAGTCACAGCGGACTGCTCGACACGGCCGCCCGCTTCCGGCGGACGATGTACGACGCCGGGCTGGAATCGACTGTGCTCGGGTTGCTCGCGCCCTCGACCGCCGCCGCGCGGGTCTGGGGACGCGAGGTGGATTTCGTGTTCATCGACGGCGGCCATTCGATGGAAGCCGCGCAGAACGACTACGACGGGTGGTCCGGGTGGGTCCGCGCCGGCGGCGCACTCCTCATCCACGACGTCTTCCCCGACCCGAACGACGGCGGGCGGCCGCCGTACGAGATCTACCGTCAGGCCCTCGACTCCGGCCGGTTCACCGAGCAGTCCGCGCACGGTTCACTGCGCGTCCTGCGGCGGATCCGCTGAGCCTACGCGGCGACTCCGAGTCCGAGCTTGCCCGCCAGCTTCTCCAGATACGAGCGCGCGGTGTCGGCGTTCTCGTCCGGCAGCCCGTAGAGGACGCGGGTGACTCCGATCCGGTCCCACCGCGCCAGACGCTCGGCGTCCGGCCGCATGTCGAGCGCGACGATCTGCGGTGCGCCGTCGCGTCCCGCGTCGGCCCAGATCGTCTTGAGCAGGGCCACCGACTCGTCGATGTCGGTCTCGCCCGGTGTCGTGATCCAACCGTCCGCATTGCGCGCGATCCACGTGAAGTTCTTCTCGGTGCCCGCCGCGCCCACCGACACCCCGATGGTCCGGGACGGTTTCGGCCACGCCCAACTGGGACCGAAATCGACGAACTCGCCGTGGTACTCGGCCTCGTCCTGCGTCCACAGGGCGCGCATCGCCTCGAGGTATTCGCGCAGCATCGTGCGCCGGCGGCCCGCCGGGACGTGGTGGTCCGACAACTCGTCCAGGTTCCAGCCGAAGCCCACGCCGAGGCGCACGCGTCCGCCCGACAGGTGATCGAGGGTCGCGATCGTCTTCGCGAGGGTCAGCGGGTCCGACTGCACGGGCAGCGCCACCGCCGTCGACAGTTCGATGCGCGAGGTGACCGCCGCCGCGGCCGCCAACGACGTCCATGGGTCCAGCGTCCGGGTGTACCTCTCGTCGGGGAGACTCGCGTCGCCGGTCCGCGGGTGGGCCGCCTCGCGCCTGGTCGGGATGTGACTGTGCTCGGGCACGTAGTACGCGGCGAAGCCCGCCTGCTCGATCAGCGGCGCCAACTCGTGCGGTCGCAGACCGCGGTCGCTGGTGAACTGCACGATTCCGTAATCCACTTGGCCCTCCGAACTCAGACGCCCTCACTGGACGCTAGACTGGACACTAGTCCAATCATCGCCCTTGCGCTACCGGTTCATCGGCTGCGAGACGGTCGTCGTCGAGTTCGGCGAAGATGCCGCCGGCGGGTGTCGCACGGCTGATCGCGTCCGCCGCGAGGATCACCGCGGCCGACGTCCAGCAACTGCGCTCCACCGGCCAGCGCTTACCGTCCGCGAAGACCAGCCCGGTCCAGTACGAACCGTCGGGATCACGCAGGTGCTGAATCGACTCCACCATCGCCGCCGCGCGATCCACGTCGCCGAGCGCCTCCAGCGCCAGCGCGAGCTCGCTGGTCTCGGCGCCGGTGACCCACGGGCGATGGTCCACGCACCGCGCTCCCAGTCCGGGAACCACGAACCTCTCCCACTCCGCATCGATCTGCGCGCGGCCGGCATCGCCGCGCAGGGGCCCGCCGAGAACCGGGTAATACCAGTCCATCGAATGCTCGCCGGCCGGGACGAAGACCTCGTCGGGCCGGGTGAACGCCACCGCGAGGTCACCGCGCGCACGCTCCCACGTGCCGGCGTCGGCTCCCACCTCGCCCGCGATGCGGATACCGCAGCACAGCGCCGAGTAGATGCTCGAATTGCCGGTCCGGAGGGCGTCGTCGAACATGGCTCCGGTCCGGTAGTCGGCCGCCCATCGGAACGCCCCGTCGCCGCGCTGGAACATCAACACCCGGTCCAGAGCGGCACGCACCGTGGGCCACATGCTCCACAGGAAGGCCTCGTCACCGGTGATCAGATAATGATGCCACACTCCGACCGCGATGTAGGCGCAGAAGTTGCTGTCGACGCCGGGGTCGACGACCCGCCCGGCCCGCAGCTCCATCGGCCAGGAACCGTCGTCGCGCTGGGTGTGCGCCGACCATTCGTACGCCGCACGAGCAGCGTCGAGGTAGCCGCTCGCCGACAAGGCCATCGCCGACTCGACGTGATCCCACGGGTCGGTCTTGCCGCCCGGGAACCACGGAAGCGCACCGTCGGGCTCCTGCATTCCGACGATCGCGGCTCCGGTCGCGCGCACTTGCGCGGGCGTCAGGACGCCGGACACGGAGGGGACGGCCATCGTTACGCGGATTCGGCGAGTCCGGCCGGCTTGCGCAAGTAGATCGCCACCGACTTCCCGACGAGCGGATTCAAGAGTTGCTCGCCCGCACGGGTGACCCACGGCTTACTCATCATGTCCCACACCAGCATCTTGTGATAGCCGCGGACCAGCGGGTTGCGGTCGTTGTCGACGCCGACCGCGCACTTGAGCCACCAATACGGCGCGTGCAGGGCATGCGCGTGTCCCGATCCGGTGATCTCCAGGCCCGCGGCCGCGAGCTTGTCGGCCAGCTCCGACTCGCGGTAGATACGGACGTGGCCGCCCTCCACCTCGTGGTACTCGTCCGAGAGCGCCCAGCACACCTTCTCCGGCCAGTAGCGGGGAACGGTGACCGCGGCCGACCCGCCGGGTTTGAGGATGCGGACCATTTCGGCGATGGCCGCCTCGTCGTCGGGGATGTGCTCCAGGATCTCCGACATCAGCACGACGTCGAAGGACTCGTCGTCGTAGGGCAGCGCGAGCGCGTCGCCGACCTCGGTGCGCGCGACACCCGATTCGGGAACCTCCCCCGCCGCGGCCAGCGCGCCGAACATCTCCGCGACGTCGGCCATGTCCTTCTCGTTCTGGTCGAAGGCGATGACCTCCGCACCGCGGCGCAGCATCTCATACGAGTGACGGCCCTGACCGGCGCCGATGTCGATGGCCTTGACTCCCGGTCCGACGGCGAGACGGTCGAAATCCACAGTGAGCACGCGTCAGTTCCCTTCGCCCGCGGCGGCGTCGACGGCCGCCCGATATCGATCCGCTGTCGCTTTGGCGACTGCCGACCAGCTGTACCTCGAGGTGGCACGGGCGCGACCGCCCGCGCCCGTGCGCGCCGCCAGTTCCGGATCCTCGAGCAGCCGGAGCAGCGCCTGCGCGAGAGCGCCGGCATCGCCGGGAGGAACCAGAAGGGCGGCCGACTCGTCCTCGCCGACCACCTCCGGGATCGCGCCCGCACGAGTCGCCACCAGCGGTGTGCCACAACTCATGGCCTCCACCGCGGGCAACGAGAAGCCCTCGTACAGCGAGGGCACACAGGCGATCTCCGCGCTCGCCAACAGGTCGGCCAGCTCGGCGTCGTCGAGTCCGGAGACCACCGACACCCGCTCGCCGATGGACAGTTCGTCGATCAGCCGCGCCGAGGGGCCATCCGGATCCAGCTTCGACACCAGCGTGAGGTGCACGTCCCGTTCGACGGCCACCTTGGCGACCGCCTCCAGCAGGTACGAGACCCCCTTGAGCGGTGCGTCGGCGCTCGCGACGCACACGATCCGCCCGGGGACCCGCTCGCCGCGGGGCGCGTACAGATCGACGTCGACGCCCAGCGGGATGGTCGCCAGTGCGCCCGGCTCCACGTGAAACGCATCGCGGATGTCCTGTTCGCTGCTGTTCGAGACGGTCAGCAGCGACGGAATCCGCCGCGCCACGCGGCCCTGCATCGCCAGGAACGAATGCCACCGCCACGCGCTGATCTTCTTCAGTCCCACGGCGGCCTTCACCGCCAGCGAACGGTCGCGGGTGATCGGGTGATGGATCGTCGCCACCAGCGGGAAACCCTGACGCTTGATGTCGAGCAGCCCGTAGCCCAGGCATTGGTTGTCGTGCACCACGTCGAAGTCGTCTCGCCGGCCGCGCAGCAGCCGGGCCATCCGCAGACTGAACGTCAGCGGTTCACCGAACGCCGCGGTCCACATGGCCGCCACCTCGAGCACGTCGATCCAGTCGCGATACTCGCCGAGCCGCGGAGTCCGGAACGGTTCGGGTTCGCCGTACAGGTCCAGGCTCGGCACCTTGGTGAGCCGGACTCCGGCGTCGAGCTCGGGATACGGCTGTCCGGAGAAGACCTCCACGTCGTGGCCGAGTGCGACCAGTTCCCGCGAGAGGTGGCGGACGTACACGCCTTGGCCCCCGCAGTGCGGTTTGCTGCGGTACGACAGCAGCGCGATCCGCACTAGAGGGCCTGTCCGACGGGATCGGCCTGACCGGCCACGCCGGTCATCTCCTCCACGGAGACGAACTTGACCCGTCGGCGGCCGGACTCCGACCCGGCCTCGCGTTCGGCCGCGTCGATGCGTTTCCAGCCGGCCAGATCCACGCGATGTGCGCCGCGAGAGGCCACCAGGTCGGCGACGTCGGAGTTGTCGACCGCGGGATCCGTCAGCGCGCCGGCGGCGAAGTCGGCCAGGATCGCCGCCGCGGCCTCCTCGCCGCACAGCCGGTTCCGGCCGATGCCCCCGGTGGGTCCGCGCTTGACCCAGCCGGCGACGAAGACGCCCGGAATCGGATCCCCGGCCGACCCGTCGAGGACGCGGCTGTCGGCGTTCGGGACCACCGACCGGCCCTCGTCGAAGGGCAGGCCCTTGATCGGCCGGCTCCGGTATCCGATCGACCGGACGATCAGCCCGGCGTCGAGCTCGGAGATCTCGTCGGTGCGCTCGATCCCGCCGTCGCCGATGTAGCGGTTGCGCACCAGCTTCACCGAGGCGGCCGCACCGTCACCGGTGATCTCCACCGGAGAGGTCAGGAAGCGGAATACGATCCGTCGATTCCCCTCGGTCCGCGGCATCGCGGCGAACTCCCGGGCCAGGCGGATCTTGGTCGCGATCACCGAGTCCAGCGAGTCGTCGGCCAGCGCGGCCGCCGTCTCTTCGGACAGCGTCAACTCCGATTCGTCGATCACCACGTCGACGCCTTCGAGGTCGGCCAGCGACACGAACTCCCCGTTGGTGAAGGCGCCGTGCTCGATACCGCGCCGTCCCACGACCACCACTTCGCGCACCTTGGACGCGCGGAGGACGTCGAGTGCGTGGTCGGCGATGTCCGTCCGTGCGAGCTCGTCGGGATCGGTGACCAGGATGCGCGCCACGTCGAGCGCCACGTTTCCGTTGCCGATCACCACCGCGCGCTCGGCACTGAGGTCGAACTCCCGCTGTGCGTGGTCGGGGTGGCCGTTGTACCAGGCCACGAAGTCGGTCGCGGCGATCGAGCCCGCCAGATCCTCACCGGGGATGTCGAGGCGGCGGTCGTGTGCGGCGCCGACGGCGTAGAGGACGGCACCGTAGCGTTCGCGCAGTTCGTCGTGGGTGATGTGCTCGCCCACCTCCACGCCCAGGTGGTAGGTGAAGTTCCGCTTCCGCTCCACCGCGGCGAAGGTCTCCTCGACCCCCTTCGTCTGCGCGTGGTCGGGGGCGACTCCGGCCCGGACCAGCCCGTACGGGGTGGGCAGACGGTCGAACATGTCGACGCGCACCTGGGCCTTCTTGACCAGCTCCTGGGCAGCGTAGAAGGCGGCGGGCCCGGCTCCGACGATGGCGACACGGAGTTCGGTGTCGGGCAGCTGCGGCGGCTTGGGATGCCGCACGAGTCCGCCTTCGACGTCGTGGTCCTTGTAGTAGTCGGCGTTGATCTGGAGGAAGGGCTCTTCCCTCTCGGGCAGCTGATCGTCCGGATAGATCGCGCTCACCGGACACTCGTCGATGCAGGCGCCGCAGTCGATGCACGTCTCCGGGTCGATGTAGAGCATCTCGGCGGTGAGGAAGTCCGGTTCGTCCGGTGTCGGATGAATGCAATTGACCGGGCAGACGGCAACGCAAGATCCGTCGTTACAGCAGGATCGCGTGATTACGTGCGTCATCTGGGACATCCCTTCGAGCTCAAGGGTGAACGTGTTCTAGTTTCTCCGAGAGTACCGTATTCGAGGTCACACCCCCGCCATGCCCGAAGCGTATCCCCGTCTCCGGACGAAGCAGAGGAGTCCCCACCCGAATGACCGCACCGCAGGCCTACCGGCCCCTGGAGGACCGCAAGCCGGGAGCCGACTTCTACTCGGCCGGATACCGCGTCCGGACCGGCGACATCGACCAGGACATGAGAGTTCGGCTCGACGGGATCGCTCGATATCTGCAGGACGTCGCGAACGACAACATCGCCGTCCTTCCGTTCGCCGACACCGATCCCTTCTGGATCATCCGCCGGACCGTGATCGACGTCCTCGAACCGATCACCTGGCCGTCGGAGCTGAGGATGGAACGGTGGTGCGGCGCACTGTCGACGCGGTGGACCAACATGCGCGTCCGGATCACCGCCGAGGGCGGAACCAACCGGTTCAATCCCGAGCCGCGGCCCGACGGCCTCGTGGAGACCGAGGCCTTCTGGATCAACATGACCGAGTCGGGAACGCCCGCACGCATCAGCGATCTCGCGATGGAGACGCTCACCGCGATGACGGACGAGCACCGGTTGCGCTGGAAGGCGATGAATCCCGCCACCCCGCCGGCGGCCGAAGCACTGGAACTGCCCGACCGGGAACACGTCCTGCGGATCACCGACTTCGACCCGTTCAAACACCTCAACAACGCCGCCTATTTCGAAGCGGTCGAGGACGAGCTGGTCCATCACGCCGACCTGATCGACGGACCGCACCGGGCGATCATCGAGTACCTGCGTCCGATCACCCCCGGCACGCGCGTCACCATCCGCAGGCAGCGGCTCGACGGCACCCTGCTGATCTGGTTCGTCATCCCGGACGACGCCGGCGAACCGCAGGTGGCGGCGTCGGTCTCGGTGGCGTCGATTCCCGCGCCGTGAATCAATCCGCGCCGTGAATCCCGCGCGGACTAGTTGGCGCCGGTCAGGATCAACTCCATCAGTTTGACCGGCGCGGCACAGGCGTCACCGGCCTGCTGCCCCTCTGGTTCCACCCACCACGTGAAGATCCCGCCTGCGGGCGACTTCGCGGTCACTCCGCAGACAGCCGGCCTCGCGGGGTCGCGCTGGGTGAAGGCCGCTTGACTCTGCACCGAGATGTTCTCGGTGGTGAAGCCGAGATGCTGCGCGGTCTCCTTCTCCAGGTTGTAATCGCCCCACTCGAACCAGTTGAAGGTCACGTCGATCTGCTGCGGCAGCACCGACCAACGGCAGTTCGCTCCGAAGAAGTTCGATTCGGCGGTGGTTCCGCCCACCGCCTTCGCGATCGTCGCCGCGGGCAGTACCTCGCACTCGGCGAGCAGTTTGTCGAAACGGCTGGTGTCGACGTGGCCGGTGTCGGAACCGACCGCTCCTCCCTCGCGGACGGGTTGTCCGTCCACCGTGCACGCTGCCGACGCCGCGACCGCTGCCAGGCCCAGCACCGCCGCGGTCGCCCGCCTCCGGATCGACGTCATGCCGCCCCCTTCACGACCTTCTCGGTGATGCTCTTCGCGGCGCCGCACAGCTGGTCCTCGGCGATGGTGGGACCGGCGCCCGGACTGATCGGCGACGCCAGCGAGATCTCGATGAAGTCGGCGTCCCACGCGACGCCGATCTCGCAGATGCCCGCGGTATGGGCGAGGAAGCCGGGATTGCCGTCGATCTCGTAGTCCTGCGTCGTGTCGCGGCTGAGCTGTTCGGTCCCTCGCTCGCGTCCGATCGGCGAGCCGCGGTACCAGTTGAACGAGACCGAACCGTTGCGCTGCGCGTCGGCGCGCCATTCACACGTCGAGGGATTGTCGATCGCCAGCCGCAGACCCGCCATGCCCGACATCCGGACCACGTCGTCGGTCGTGAGCCCACCGCATCGCGCGAACTGCGGACCCGTTCCCGCCTTCGGCGTCTCGGAGACATCTGCCGAGTCGGAACCGCCGCCCGAGCACCCGGCGAGCAGCAGTGCCGCGAGCGCGGCGAGCGTCACCAGCATGATCTCCGAGCGGAAACGGTCGAGTTGCCTGCGTTCGCGCTTCGTCGGCCGTCCCGAACCCCGATCGCGCCGCGGGAGGCTGGCAAGAACCTCCCGCGGCGGCGGAGGCGGACTGTGGTCGATGTAGCACTCGGCCGCGGCCGGTGCGGAGACCCGTTTGCTGATCAGCCGCGTCACCTCGACGATCCGCTCGCGACCGTTCAGCCGCACGGTGACCCGGTCGCCGATCGAGACCGGCGCCGCGGGTTTGGCGGTCGCACCGTTGAGCTGGACGTGTCCGGCGCGGCACGCGGCACCCGCGGCCGACCGCGTCTTGGTGAGCCGGATCGCCCAGATCCAGCTGTCGATGCGCGTCGCCATCACGCCCCTTCCCGTGGCAGTCCGATCGTCCCCCACAGTAATCGGACCCGCGGACTCCGCCCGGAAGACGCAGTGCCCGAGAGACGCGGGCAGTGCCCCGAGAGACGCAGATGCCCGGAACCTGACGAGCAGGTCCCGGGCATCGGGTCGAATGCGATCAGCTCAGGACGCGAGGGCCTTGGCCTTGAGGGCCTCGTACTCGGCCTCGGTGATGGTGCCCGCATCGAGCAGCGACTTCGCGGTCGCGATGTCGGCGGCCGGCGAGCTCTTGCCCGCCGCGTGCCGGATGTACTCCTGGTTCGCCTTCTCCGCGGCCAGCGCCGCTGCCTGACTGCGTTCGGTCATGCCGCGCCCGCGCGCGATCAGGTAGACGAACGCTGTGAGATACGGAAGAACGATGAGGAAGATGATCCAGACGACCTTCCATCCGGCGGCCAGCTTGTGGTCGCGGAACAGGTCGGTCAGGACCATGAAGAGCACCATCAGGTATGCGATGAAGGCGAAGACCAGCACCGTGTACCAGATCACGTTCCAGAACGAACTCCAGTCCATGGGGACCTACTTTCTTAGACGGGCGTCAATCGTATCCACGCTCGGCACCTCATGGGCAACAGCATCACCCGTAAAGGACTATGGTCCCGGCAGCCACTCGAGCCTCATCGCAGCGTCGATCACGGGCCCCTCGGTCGTCACGACAGTGGGGCAAAGGGTCCGCCCCGGCCTCATGAGGGAACAAAGTCCCTGGTAGGGGATTCGACTGAGCGATTAGGTTACGCTACCGTAATCGTCGTCGCAGACCGCAATACCCAGGAGTAAGCAACTATGTCAGCTGTCATCCTCTACGGCACCGAGACCGGCACCGGCGAGCTCGTGGCCGACGCCATCGCAGACGTATTGGCAGCAGACCACGATCCGTCGGTGTACGACATGGCGGAGTTCGCGGTCGAGGATCTCGACGCGAACGACTTCCTGGTGGTCGTCTGTTCCACCTACGGCGAGGGCGAACTGCCCTCCAGCGCGCTCCCGTTCGCGGACGAACTGGACGAGGAGAAGCCGGACCTCGCCGGGCTGCGTTTCGCGGTGTTCGGCATGGGCGACACCGTCTACGGCGACACCTACAACAAGGGCGGCGAGATCATGGCTGCCAAGCTCACCGAGCTGGGCGCGGTCCAGGTCGGCGAGCATTTCCGCCACGACGCGTCCTCGGCGGTGAAGCCGGCCAAGGCCGCCGAGGAATGGGCGCAGTCGCTCCCGGCGCTCATCGAGTAGGACTGAGCCGGCACACACCCCGACTCAGTGCGTGGACGTCACGGTCCGACGTTCACCCGCTCTTCACGCGTCTCACTCCGCTGTCCGCCTCGGACCGCCGCGTCCTGGGCGAGCTTGACCACCGCCGTCGCCGCGACCAGCGCCACGACGCAGAGGAACACGGCCGTCGGCGCGCTGACGTAGATGTTCTCGCCGAGCAGTGCGACGCCGAGGATCATGGCGACGGTCGGTTCCATCACGTTCATCGCGGGGAACGAGGTCTGCAGATCGCCGGCACCGAAACCCCGCTGCTGCGCGACGATCGCCAGCACGATGACCGCGATGAGCAGGTACAGCTCGGCATGCGGGAGCACGGACAGCGGGTCGTCCACGATGCGCAGGGCGACAGCCTTGATGAGCAGTGCGGACACGCCGAACAACGCTCCGGACGCCAGACCGTAGCTCAGCGCTCGGAAATGCGCGCTCCGGCACCGTTCGGCATTGACCACGATTCCGATGATCCCCAGCACCAATGCCCCGACCGTGATGCCCATGACCACCACGTTCGGTCGCCGATCGGTCGATACCGGGCGCGCGAGCACCAGGAACAGGACCACGCACACCACGAGCGTCAGACCCCACAGCCATTCGGCGCGCTCGAACCGGCGTCTGTCTATCCAGGCCTCCATGGGCAGCGCGAACAGGACCGCCAGCACCACGAGCGGCTGGACCACGAGTATCGATCCGAGGCCGAGCGCGGCGGCCTGGAGACCGAAGCCGGCCAGTGCGATCACGGCTCCGAGCCACCAGCCGGCGGTGATGGCGCCACTGGCGGCCGACGCCCGCTGCCGAAGCACGGTTCCGCCGGCGATCAGCACTGCTGCGGTGATCGCGAGCAGTATCGGTGCCCAGGTATGCATCACTGACAGATTAGTGCCCGCGACACCGCCCGAGTCGGCTACCGGCCGGTGGGACTCAGCGTGCGATGCGGAGTTCGGTGGTGACCGGCGTGGCGTTCACCGTCAGGTCCTGCACCGGGCAGTGGCGTTCGACGGTCTCCTGGAGCCGCTGGTAGTCCCCGTCCGACGCAGGTCCGGAGATGTCGGCGATCACGCGCACCGCGGTGAATCCCGGTCGCACGTCGGCGTCGAGTCCGAAGAACCCGCGGACGTCCAGATCACCTTCGGCAGACAGAGTGAGATCGTCGAACTCCACCCCGAGCCGTTCGGCCCAGAAGCGGTAGGTCACCACCTGGCACGACAGCAGTGCGGCCAGGTAGTACTCGACCGGGTTGGGCGCGCTGTCGGTTCCGCCGAGGGTCGGCGGCTCGTCGACCCGGACGCTGAACGAGCGCAGGGAGACCTCGCTCGACACTCCGGCCGTCGCCACCGCGGATGCGCCGAAGACCACCTGGGCATTGCTCGCCCTGGCGGCGACGGCATCGGCCGTGGCGGCGGCGATGGAGTTGAGCGGGGTCCGCGAATCCGGGATGTCGATGAGCTGTGTTGTCGTCATGGATGGAACCGTACGAAGATCCCGAGGCGCCGCACAGGGTTGCGGCCACAGCGGGTTTAAGCCTCGTCCGGCCCCGCCGCGGCCGCGCCTGCCCGGTTCTGTCACCCCCTGGATCTACCGTGTGGGCATGAGCTATCGCAGAGAACTCGAGCGGATGACGACACTGTCGTCGCAGGACATCGACGATGCCTGCGGGGGCTCGCGCATCCCGGCGTTGATCAACCACTGCGTCGACGAACTGCTGGAACTGACCGAGCTCGCCGACGAGGCGCTCACCGAGGAACGCATCGAGGAGCACGTCCTCTACGTGCAGGAGGTCTCGGCGTGGCGAGAGACCGCTCAACTGCTTCGGCTCATGGCGGCCGACCGCACCGTGCGCAGTACCGGTGCCGCATGACCGACCGCACCCTCATTCTGATGCGGCACGGCAAGTCCGCCTATCCGGACGGCGTCTACGATCACGATCGCCCGCTGAATGAGCGCGGGATGCGGCAGGCGCAGCTCGCCGGACGATGGATGACCGAGGACCGCCTCGCCGTCGATCAGGTGCTCTGTTCCACCTCGCTCAGGACGAGGATGACCCTCGAACAGACCGGCGTCGCCGCGCCGGTGGAGTTCATCGACGATCTGTACGGCGGGACGCCGTCGGAGGTGTTCGAGGCGGTTCGGATCCACACCCCGCCCGAAGCGTCCACCGTGCTAGTGGTGGGGCACTTCCCCGGCATGCCGGAGACCGCTCTGAGCCTCGATCCGGCCGGCGAGATCGACCGGTTTCCGACGTCCGCCTACGCGGTGCTGCGCATCGGTGTGCCCTGGGATCGCCTCGGGCTCGACGTGGACGCCGACGCCCGGCTCCTCGCGTTCCGGGTACCCCGCTGACCGCGGGGTTCTCCACGGTAACGTCGGCCGCATGACCCACACGATCACCGCACCGACCGACGTGGACCTGGTGCACCTGCGTCGATGCATCACTCTCGCCCGCGAAGCGCTCGACTCGGGCGACGAACCGTTCGGCTCGCTGATCGTCGATGCCGAGGGCATGGTCCGGTTCGCCGACCGCAACCGGGTCGGTGCCGGCGACCACACGCGGCATCCGGAGTTCGCGATCGCCCGGTGGGCGGCGAAGAATCTGACCGAGGAACAACGAGCCGCGGCCACCGTCTATACCTCCGGCGAACACTGTCCGATGTGTTCGGCGGGGCACGCGTGGGTCGGGCTGGGGCGGATCGTCTACGCGGTCGGCGCCCGCCGGCTCAGCACCTGGCGCACCGAGTGGGGCCTGCCCGAGGGCCCGGTCGCGCCCCTGCCGATCAACGAGGTCGCACCGGACGTCCCCGTCTCCGGTCCGGCCCCCGAACTGGCCGATGAGATCCGCGAGTTGCACGCTCGTTCGGCCGGAGTGAACCTCACCTGACCCGCGCCGGAATCCGGCGGCCGCACTGCCGCCGGATTCACTCCGGGTCGAGCAGTTCCAGCCGCACCGCGAGCAGTCTGATCGGCCGGTCGATCTCGAAGGCGTCGAGCAGATCGTCCGCGACAGCCGCGATCGCCTCGAGAGACGTCGTCGGAGCCGGCAGCTTACGCATCTTGGTTCTGGTGAAGAATGTGGCCGTCCGTACGGTGAGGCCGACACGGAACGGGGTGCGCCCCTCCGCGACCACCTGTTCGAGCACCTCCTCGGTGAGGGCCCGCACCGCCTCGTGCAGTCGGCCGGGATCGGTGAGGTCGGTGTCGTAGGTCCGCGCCTTCGAATGCGACTTGGCGATCCGCGGCTCGTCGGAGATCGCGTCATCGCCTCCGCCCCGGCACAGCACGTACAGCCAGTCGCCCTGGTGCGGGCCGAACATCGCCGTCAAGTCGTCTCGATCGGCGGCGGCGAGCTGCGCCACCGTGTCGATTCCTGCGGCCGACAGCTTGGCCGCGGTCCGCGATCCCACACTCCACAGTTCGCGGCAGGGACGGTGGTTCATCAGCGAGGCCCAGTTGCCGTCGTCGAGCACGAAGACCCGCTGTTCCTCGCCGGCCTCCGGACTCCGGACGGCCTGCTTCGCGAATCCGGTCGCCGCCTTGGCACGCTGTTTGTTGTCGGAGACGCCCACGCAGCAGTCCAACCCGGTCGCCGCCACCACCGCTCGCCTGATGCTCCGCGCCGTCTCGATGACGTCAGCGGCACTCAGCAGACGCGGGCCCGCGCGGTCTTCGATTCCCAGATAGGCCTCATCCCAGCCCCACACCTCGAGTGCATCGCCGAATCCCCGGAGGACGTCCATCACGCGCTCGGATGCGGCTTCGTACTCCCCCATGTCGAGCGGGAGGAATACCGCGTCGGGCGCCTTCTTGCTCGCGGCGCGCATCGGCATACCTGCCCGTACTCCGTCCGCGCGCGCCTCGTACGAGGCGCAGGTCACCACCTGCCGGGCACGCGTCGGATCGCCGTCCCCGCCGACGATCACCGCCTGTCCGACCAACTCCGGTCGCCGCTGCCGCTCCACGGAGACCTGGAACTGGTCGAGGTCGACGTGGAGCAGCCATCGGTAGCGGGTCGGGACACCCATGCGTCAACTGTATGGGAACACCGGCGGGCGGATCAGCCCGCGAGGGCGGGCTCGGGCTCGGTGGCGGAAGTCTCCGGCGCGGGCTGGTCGCTCGCAGGGGTCTCGCTCGCAGGCGTCTCGGTGTCGGGCTCCTCAGACGGCGAATCCTGGGTCGGCGTCTCCTGGGACGGCGCGGGCTCGACGATCTCGATCGGAGCCGGCTCCGGAGCCGGGTTGACGATCATCGGCGGCAGATTCGTCGACGGGTCGCCGACGACCGCGTCGTCGAGCGCACGCTCGGGAGCGGAGGCGGTGACCGCGGCGAGGGTCGCCGTGTCGTCATCCTGCGTCGGCTCGACAGGACTCCCCGGCTCTGTCGGCCCTGTCGGCTTCGCAGTGAGCCCGTCGATCAGGTTCTTGGCGAACTTCACGTCGTCGCCGATCGTGACAGTGTTCAGGTAGTTGCGCAGTGTCCCGATGGGATCGAAGGGGTTGTCGAAGCTCAGGGTGCCGAGTCCGAACGGATTGTTCACCTGCACCAGGCTGATCTTCGGCAGCAGGCCGGCGTGCGCACCCTGAGTGATCCTCGTGATCTGCGGCAGTCCGATCAGGTTCGGGCGAGTGCTGCCGTTCACCTCCACCGGCGGGAAGAACACGATCTGGTGTCCGAGCCATTCCACGGTGATCGGGTTGCGCAGTCCATAATCACTGGTCAGCCAGTGCGCGGTGACGGTCCGCTCCACCACCGGATCGAGGATCGGCGCACCGGACTCATCGGTGGCCTGCTCCATCAGCTGCTTGCCGTCGGGACCGAGCTTGGGCTTCTTCACCGACCTGGTCTTGGTCTCGGTCTTCTGCTCGCCGGTCTCCTCGTCGATGACGGGAGCGCCGTTCTCGTCGACGACCGGCGCCTGGTACTCCTCATTGACCCACTCGTACACGCCGACCATCCGCGGGGCGGTCTTGACCCGCATCACCTGCTTGCCGTCGGCATCGAGCTTCGGGGTCACCCCGTCGGCCTCGAACACCGGTTCCTTGGCGTACACCGTCTGCACGTCCTTGGTGAACCGCACGAAGTCCTTGGCGAACTTGATCCGGTCCTCGCCGGACATCAGCGCCTTGAGCACGTCGGCCACGAACGGAGTGTCCATCATCGAGCCGAGGTCGCCGTCGCCCGACAGCAGCGGTGCCATCTGCTTCAGCAGCGCATCGTTGCCGAAGAGCAACGACGTGACGTCGGTCAGTCCCCACTGCTCCTGGCGGTGACCGCCGTCGGTGACCGGACGCAGATCCTTGTAGTAGTCGAACGTGCCGAGGGCGTTGGTACACGAACCGAGGCCCTCCGCCGTCGCCCGCGTCTGGAAGCCGAAGCAGGCCACCTCCTTCAGACCCGGCAGGTTGCCGTTGATGCCGTCGACCAGATCGAGCATTCCGGCGGCGTCGGCCCCGGCCTCACCCGCGAGGCTGGAGTCGAGAAGACCCGCATTGCGCAGCTGGGTGAAGTCGAGTTCCTGTCCGAACCAGGTGAACTTGATGTCGCTGGTGTCCATGTTCACCGCGGACGCGAGACCCAGCTGCGACTGCGCGGTCGACGTCCGCCCGTGATCGGCGCCCGCGAGCGCTACCGCCAGCGCGTTGGCGGTCTGCGCAAGCGCGGTTCCCCCGCGCATCGACAGCGCGACGTTGATGCCGTCGCCGACGATGGTGGAACTGCCGATCGGCTTCACCGGAGCAGGCAGATCCTGCGGCTGGGTGTAGTCGTACTTGTGGTTGGTCAGGTATTCGGCGAGCTTGAGCGCCTCGGTGCGCTTCTCGAGATTGAGATCCTCGCCCTTGGTGACCTTCGTACCGCCGACGAAGAAGCAGCCGCCCAGCACCGTGTTCTTGATCGATCCGTCGTTCTGGAGGCATCCGTCCTTCGCCGCCCTGTTCACCGGCAGGGCCGCGTCGCGCTGGATCTCGGCGTAGGTCTTGTACTTGTCGAACGCGCCCGGATCGACCCTCGGCATGCCCAGCGCGGATGCAGCGCCCTTCACCAGGTCGCTGCCGAGGGTGACGCCGCCGAGGATCTCGAGCAGGTTCCGCTCCCCCATCCGGTACTTGACGACGAGCAGGTTGATGTCGTCACCGAGGTCGAGCACCATGTTCTCGGCCGCCTGGCCGACCTCGAGAGTCTCGGGCAGCACCAACGCGACGCCCGTTCCGTTGGAACCCTTGCAGTCCGCGATCGCCTGCGGCGGGGCCGCCGGATCGAACTCCGTGCTCTTCGACGAGTCCGGACCGGTCGCGAGCGCACCCGTCCGGCACATCTCGACGAACTGGGAGACCATCGGATCGTCGAGCATCCCGAGGATCGCGTTCGGGTCCAGATCGCCCAGCCCGGCGATCGCGCTGGTCGAGGTCTCCGCGAAGGCGTGACCCGCGGGAGCCATGGCCGCACCTGCACCCAGAGCCGCGACGGCTCCCACCGCAGCGATCCCCTTCTTCAGCCGGCGGCGGCGCGCGCCTTCGGCGCGATCGAGTGCGCGGCGCTGCGCACGGTTCATGGGCTCAGTCACAGTTCTTCTCCAGAAGGGGGCGGATCTCTTCGCAAATCGGTCGAATCATAATTCGTGCCAGATTCCGGGTTCGTTTCGGCCGAACGGACGACGTGGCACAAATCTGACTTCACCCAGGTGGAGGTGGCACAAATCCATTCCTCGCGAACGCACGCCGGCGACGGGGGCCGAGTCTCGCGACGCTATCGATTCAGAAACGACCGGCTTTGCCGGTTTCCCATCCGTCACACCCGTCTCGTACGGTGACCTGTATGGCAGGAACTCGCACCACTCGACGCATGCCCTGGATCGCACGCCTCGCGATCATCGCCCTCGCCGGCACGATGGCGCTCCTGGTGCCGCCCGCCGCTCCGGCCGATGCGGCGCCCCGCGTGACCGCGGAACAGCGGATCAGTGCCACCGTCAGCCTGATCTCGGTGTACTCGCCGTCGATGCACCGCACGATCCGCGCGCACGTGTTGCATCCCGCCGGACGGCCGAGCGGACTTCCGACTTTCTACATGCTCCCGGGCGCCGGCGGCGCCGAGGACGGGATCTCCTGGTACAACAACACACCGGTTCGCCGGTTCTTCGCCGATAAGCGCACCAATGTGGTCCTGCCGATCGGCGGACGGTTCTCGATGATGACCGACTGGATCTCCGACGACCCGATCCTCGGCCGCAACAAGTGGCAGACCTTCGTCAACCGGGAGCTCCCCGCAGCGGTGAACCGAGCCTTCCGCACCAACGGAGTCAGCGCACTCTCGGGTGTCTCCATGTCCGCCGGTCCGGCACTCGACCTCGCGACGCAGGCACCCGGAAAGTACCGCGCCGTGGCCGCGTACAGCGGCTGTCCCGGTGCCGCCGATCCGCTCGGCACCATCGCGGCCACGGCGATCGTCGCCCGCGGCGGCGGCAACGTGCTCAATATGTGGGGACCTCCCGGCGGCCCGGCCTGGCGTGCCCACGATCCAGTGCTCAATGCCGCCAAGCTGCGCGGCACCGCCGTCTACCTGTCGGCGGGTTCGGGCCTGCCCGGTCCCGTCGACGGTGATCCGCTGCGCACCGGCGGCGGGCTCGTCGGTGGCAACATCATGGAGGCCATCGCACTGCGGTGCACCACGAATATGGCCGACCGGCTGAGCGCCCTGGGTATCCCGCACACCTTCGTGCACCGGCCCGACGGCGTCCACACCTGGGGCCTGTTCTACGCCGACCTTCGCAATTCATGGCCGATGATCGCGCGCGCGATCGGCGCCTGAGCGCACGCCGCGCTCATTCCCGGGCGAGTTCCTCCGCACGTGGCGCCAGAGCCCGCGTCACGGCAGCGAACTTCGCGACGAGCTCCTTGCCGAACAGCAGCTTGACGATGCCCGACGCCGGGCCGGTGATCTCGAAGTGCGACTCGTAACGGCTGCGTCCGTCGCCGAGGTCCACCACGGTGTGCCTGCGCAGGCTGCGCACCGCGCCGAACGGCGCGGGCTTCATCCGATAGGAGAACGACCGGCCCTCGTCGACGGCGTCGATGTACTCACGCGTCCGTTTCAGCCCGCCCGGACCGAGCCGGAAGCGCATGTCGATCGGATCGCCCGGCCGCAGGGTGGATCGGCACTCCACCTGGAAGGGATTCCATTCGCCGTACGCATCGAAGTCGGTCAGCACCTGCCACACCACGACGGCGGGAGCGTCGATGTCGATCGAACTGTCGGTGATCAGAGCCATGCGGCCATCGTAGAACACGTTCTAAATCGGCGGCGTTCGCCGGGTCGAGGCACGAAACGACGAGGGTCCCGCCTCCGGATGGAGACGGGACCCTGCGTTCGGTCGGATCAGCGGAAGTCGCTGCCGAAGCCGTAGTCGTCCAGCGGAACGGCGGCACCGCTCGGGGCACCGAAGGTGCCGTCCGGGCTGTAGTAGGTGTCGTCGTAGGTCGGCAGGGCGTACGCCGCTGCGCGGGCCTCCTCGGTCGGCTGGACCTCGATGTTGCGGTAGCGGTTGATACCGGTACCGGCCGGGATCAGCTTACCGATGATCACGTTCTCCTTGAGGCCGACGAGCTTGTCGCTGCGGTTGTTGATCGCCGCATCGGTCAGCACGCGGGTGGTCTCCTGGAACGACGCCGCCGACAGCCACGAATCGGTGGCCAGCGAGGCCTTCGTGATGCCCATGAGGACCGGTCGGCCGGCAGCCGGCTCCCCGCCCTCGGCGACGACGGCCCGGTTGGCCGCCTCGAACTCGGCGCGCTCGGTGAGCGAACCGGGCAGGAACTCGGTGGCGCCGGAGTCGATGATCGTCACACGGCGCAGCATCTGGCGGACGATCGTCTCCACGTGCTTGTCGTGGATCGACACACCCTGGCTCCGGTACACCTCCTGGACCTCGTTGACCAGGTGGATCTGCACCTGACGCGGGCCCATCACGCGGAGCACCTCGTGCGGATCGGCAGCGCCCTCGAGGAGCTGCTGACCGACCTCGACGTGATCGCCGTCGGCCAGCAGACGCTCGCTGCCGTCCTCGTGGCGGAACACGCGCAGACGCTGACGCTTCGACAGCTTGTCGTACACGACCTCGTCGCTCCCGTCGTCCGGGATGATCGTGATCTTGTAGAACCGGTCGTCGTCCTCCATGCGGACCCGGCCCGAGACCTCGGCGATCGGGGCCTTGCCCTTGGGGACACGGGCTTCGAACAGCTCGGTGACTCGCGGCAGACCACCGGTGATGTCGTCACCGACGCCACCCTGGTGGAAGGTACGCATCGTCAGCTGCGTGCCGGGCTCACCGATCGACTGCGCCGCGATGATGCCGACGGCCTCGCCGATGTCGACGAGCTTGCCGGTGGCCATCGAACGGCCGTAGCAGTGCGCGCACACGCCGGTGCCGGTGGCACAGGTCAGGACCGAACGGACCTTGACCTCGGAGATGCCTGCCGCGAGGAGAGCCTCGATGGCCGGATCGCCCAGGTCGTGCCCGCGCTCCACCACGACGTTTCCGTCCGCGTCGACCGCATCGGCCGCGAGCGTACGGGCGTACGCCGAGGTCTCGACGTGGGCGTCGCGGATGATGCTGCCGTCCGGCTGCTTCTCGCCGAGCGGCACCACGATGCCGCGCTCGGTGCCGCAGTCGGTCTCGCGGACGATGACGTCCTGCGACACGTCCACCAGACGACGGGTCAGGTAGCCCGAGTCGGCCGTACGCAGTGCCGTGTCCGCCAGACCCTTACGAGCGCCGTGCGTGTTGATGAAGTACTCGGCAACGGTCAGGCCCTCGCGGAACGAGGACTTGATCGGGCGCGGGATGAACTCACCCTTCGGGTTCGTCACCAGGCCCTTCATACCCGACAGGTTGCGGACCTGGGTCATGTTGCCCGTGGCACCCGACTTCGGGATCATCGTGATCGGGTTGTCGTCGGGGTAGTAGTCCTCGAGCGCCTTACCGACCTCTTCGGTGGCCTGCTTCCAGATCTCGACCAGGGCGTCGCGACGCTCGTCGGGGGTAAGACCACCGCGCTGGAACTTGCGCTCCAGACCGTCGGCCCGCTCCTCGTAGCGCTCCAGGATCTCTGCCTTGGCCGGCGGCACCAGAACGTCCGACATCGAGACGGTGACGCCCGAGCGGGTGGCCCAGTAGAAGCCCACGTCCTTCAGCTTGTCGACGGTCTGCGCGACGACGATCATCGGGTAGCGCTCGGCGAGATCGTTGATGATCACGGCCTGACGCTTCTTCGGCATCTGCTCGTCGATGAACGGGTAGTCGCGCGGCAGCAGCTCGTTGAACAGCACACGTCCCAGGGTGGTGACGGTCTCCCACGGCTGACCACGGGTCCAGCCCTCCGGGAACAGCTCCGCCTCCACGTCGGCGGGCGGACGCTGGTCGGTCAGCCGCACCTTGATGCGCGACTGGATGGTCAGCGCACCGCGGTCGACGGCCATGATGGCCTCGGCCGGGCTCGAGTAGACGCCGCGCTCCACGTCGCCGTCCGTGGCACCGGTGTACTCGCCGGTCAGACCGTCCTTCTGGGTGGTCAGGTAGTACAGGCCGGTCACCATGTCCAGACGCGGCATGGCCAGCGGGCGGCCCGATGCCGGCGACAGGATGTTGTTCGAGGACAGCATCAGGATGCGGGCCTCGGCCTGCGCCTCCGCGGACAGCGGCAGGTGCACGGCCATCTGGTCACCGTCGAAGTCGGCGTTGAACGCCTCACAGACCAGCGGGTGCAGCTGGATGGCCTTGCCCTCCACCAGCTGCGGCTCGAAGGCCTGGATGCCGAGTCGGTGCAGCGTCGGCGCACGGTTCAGCAGAACCGGGTGCTCGGCGATGACCTCTTCGAGGACATCCCAGACGGCGGGGCGCTGACGCTCCACCATGCGCTTGGCCGACTTGATGTTCTGGGCCTGGTTGAGATCCACCAGACGCTTCATCACGAAGGGCTTGAACAGTTCCAGAGCCATCAGCTTCGGCAGGCCGCACTGATGCAGCTTGAGCTGCGGGCCGACGACGATGACGCTTCGGCCCGAGTAGTCGACGCGCTTGCCGAGCAGGTTCTGACGGAATCGGCCCTGCTTGCCCTTGAGCAGGTCGCTCAGGGACTTCAGCGGGCGGTTGCCCGGCCCGGTGACCGGACGGCCGCGACGGCCGTTGTCGAACAGCGCGTCCACCGACTCCTGCAGCATCCGCTTCTCGTTGTTGACGATGATCTCGGGAGCACCGAGGTCGATCAGTCGCTTGAGACGGTTGTTGCGGTTGATGACACGGCGGTACAGATCGTTCAGATCGGAGGTCGCGAAGCGGCCACCGTCGAGCTGAACCATCGGGCGCAGTTCCGGCGGGATCACCGGCACGGCGTCGAGCACCATCGCCTGGGGCGAGTTGCCGGACTGCTGGAACGCCGCCACGACCTTCAGCCGCTTCAACGCGCGCAGCTTCTTCTGGCCCTTGCCGCTGCGGATCGTCTCGCGCAGCGACTCGGCCTCGGCCTCGATGTCGAAGTTCTCGAGCAGCTTCTTGATGGCCTCGGCGCCCATCGAGCCGGTGAAGTACTCGCCGAAACGGTCCTCGAGCTCGCGGTACAGACGCTCGTCGACGATCAGGTCGCCCGGGGTGAGCTTGGTGAACTTGTCCCAGATCTCGTCGAGAGCCTCGACCTCGCGGTTCGCGTGGTCGCGCATGCGCTTGAGCTCACGCTCGGCGGCGTCGCGGACCTTGCGCTTGGCGTCGGCCTTGGCGCCCTCGGCCTCGAGCTCGGCCAGATCGGCCTCGAGCTTCTGCTGACGCTCGGCGAGAGCGGCCTCGAGATCGTCGAGGATCGCCTTGCGCTCCACACCGATCTCGGCCTCGCGGGTCGAGAGCTCGGCGTGACGCAGTTCGTCGTCGACGGCGGTGATCACGTAGGCGGCGAAGTAGATGATCTTCTCGAGATCCTTCGGCGCCAGGTCGAGCAGGTAGCCCAGCCGGCTCGGCACACCCTTGAAGTACCAGATGTGCGTGACCGGGGCGGCCAGCTCGATGTGGCCCATGCGCTCACGGCGCACCTTGGCCTTGGTCACCTCGACGCCGCAGCGCTCACAGATGATGCCCTTGAAGCGCACGCGCTTGTACTTGCCGCAGTAGCACTCCCAGTCGCGAGTCGGTCCGAAGATCTTCTCGCAGAACAGGCCGTCCTTCTCGGGCTTGAGCGTGCGGTAGTTGATGGTCTCCGGCTTCTTGACCTCACCGTACGACCAGTTGTGGATGTCGTCGGCCGTCGCAAGGCCGATCTTCAGTTCGTCGAAAAAGTTGACGTCGAGCACTAGTTGCCTTTCAGTGTCTCTTCTAGTCAGGTGAGGATCAGTTGGCGAGATCGTCGACCGTGGCGGACTCGTTGCGCGACAGGTTGATGCCAAGGTTGGCAGCAGCGCGCTCGAGGTCCTCGTCGTCGGTGTCGCTCATCTCGATGGCGGTGCCCTCGCTGGAGAGGACCTCCACGTTGAGGCACAGCGACTGGAGCTCCTTCAGGAGCACCTTGAACGACTCCGGGATGCCCGGCTCGGGGATGTTCTCGCCCTTGACGATGGCCTCGTACACCTTCACGCGGCCGACGACGTCGTCCGACTTGATGGTCAGCAGCTCCTGCAGGGTGTAGGCGGCGCCGTAGGCCTGCATCGCCCAGCACTCCATCTCACCGAAGCGCTGGCCGCCGAACTGGGCCTTACCGCCGAGCGGCTGCTGGGTGATCATCGAGTACGGACCGGTGGAACGCGCGTGGATCTTGTCGTCCACCAGGTGGTGCAGCTTGATGATGTACATGTAGCCGACCGAGACCGGGTACGGGAAGGGCTCGCCGGAACGACCGTCGAACAGCGTCGCCTTGCCGTCCGGACCCACCATGACCTCACCGTCGCGGTTCGGCAGGGTGGAACCGAGCAGACCCGCGAGCTCGTCGTCCTTCGCACCGTCGAACACCGGGGTCGCGGTGTTCGTGTTCGGCGGAGCCGAGTGCATCGCCTCGGGCAGGCGCTTGGCCCACTCCTCCTCGAGCTTCTCCGTGTCGATGTTCCAGCCGGCCTTCGACACCCAGCCGAGGTGGGTCTCGAGGATCTGGCCGATGTTCATACGACGCGGAACACCGTGGGTGTTCAGGATGATGTCGACCGGGGTGCCGTCGGGCAGGAACGGCATGTCCTCCTGCGGGAGGATCTTACCGATGACGCCCTTGTTGCCGTGGCGGCCGGCCAGCTTGTCGCCGTCCTGGATCTTGCGCTTCTGCGCCACGTAGACGCGGACCAACTCGTTGACGCCGGGCGCCAGGTCGTCGTCCTCGTCGCGGCTGAACGTGCGGACACCGATGACCTTGCCGGTCTCGCCGTGCGGCACCTTCAGCGAGGTGTCGCGGACCTCGCGAGCCTTCTCACCGAAGATCGCGCGCAGCAGGCGCTCCTCCGGGGTGAGCTCGGTCTCGCCCTTCGGCGTGACCTTGCCGACCAGGATGTCGCCGTCGCGGACCTCGGCACCGATGCGGACGATGCCGCGCTCGTCGAGATCGGCCAGCACCTCGTCGGAGACGTTCGGGATGTCCCGGGTGATCTCCTCGGCACCGAGCTTGGTGTCGCGGGCGTCGATCTCGTGCTCCTCGATGTGAATCGAGGTGAGCACGTCCTCTTCCACGAGGCGCTGCGACAGAATGATCGCGTCCTCGTAGTTGTGACCCTCCCACGGCATGATCGCCACGAGCAGGTTCTTGCCCAGCGCCATCTCGCCCTGGTCGGTGCAGGGGCCGTCGGCCAGGACCTGACCGGCCTCCACCCGCTGCCCCTCGTCGACGATCGGCACCTGGTTGGCGCATGTGCCGTGGTTGCTGCGCTCGAACTTGCGCAGCCGGTAGCTGTCGCGCGTTCCGTCGTCGGCCATCACCGTGATGAAGTCGGCAGAGACCTCCTCCACGACACCGGTCTTGCCGGTGACGATCACGTCGCCGGCGTCGACCGCCGCACGCAGCTCCATGCCGGTGCCGACCAGCGGCGCCTCGCTGCGGACCAGCGGCACCGCCTGGCGCTGCATGTTGGCGCCCATCAGCGCACGGTTGGCGTCGTCGTGCTCGAGGAACGGGATCATCGCGGTGGCGACCGACACCATCTGGCGCGGCGACACGTCGAGGTACTCGACCGACTTGGCCGGAACGAACTCCACCTCGGCGCCCTTGATGCGGACCAGGACGCGCTCGTCGGTGATGGTGCCGTCGGCGTCGTAGTTGGTGTTGGCCTGACCGATCAGGTAGCGATCCTCCTCATCGGCGGTCATGTACTCGATCTCGTCGGTCAGCACACCGTCGACCACCTTGCGGTACGGGGTCTCGATGAAGCCGAACGGATTCACCCGCGCGTACACCGAGAGCGAACCGATCAGACCGATGTTCGGACCCTCGGGGGTCTCGATCGGGCACATGCGGCCGTAGTGCGAGGGGTGCACGTCGCGGACCTCGAGGCCGGCGCGCTCACGCGACAGACCGCCCGGACCCAGCGCCGAGAGACGACGCTTGTGCGTCAGCCCCGACAGCGGGTTGTTCTGGTCCATGAACTGCGACAGCTGGCTGGTTCCGAAGAACTCCTTGATGGCCGCGACCACGGGGCGGATGTTGATCAGCGTCTGCGGGGTGATCGCCTCGGCGTCCTGGGTGGTCATGCGCTCACGCACCACCCGCTCCATACGCGACAGGCCCACGCGGATCTGGTTCTGGATCAGCTCACCCACGGTGCGGAGCCGGCGGTTGCCGAAGTGGTCGATGTCGTCGACCTCGACCGGCACCTCGACGCCGCCCGGGACGGTCATCATGGTGGTGATGTTGGGGTCGGCCTCGTGCAGGCGCACCAGGTACTCGACCGTGGCGATGATGTCCTCGGTGGTCAGCGTGGACTCGCCGACCATCGGGTTCGCCGTGAGGCCGAGCTTCTTGTTGATCTTGTAGCGGCCGACGCGAGCGAGGTCGTAGCGCTTCTCCTTGAAGAACAGGTTTTCCAGCAGGCTCTCCGCGGACTCCTTGGTCGGGGGCTCACCCGGACGCAGCTTGCGGTAGACCTCGAGCAGGGCCTCGTCCTGATTGGTGGTCGCGTCCTTCTCCAGGGTCGACATCATGATCTCGGAGAAGCCGAAGCGTTCGGCGATGTCCTCGTTGGTCATGCCGAGTGCCTTGAGCAGGATGGTGACCGGCTGACGACGCTTGCGGTCGATGCGGACACCCACGGTGTCGCGCTTGTCGACGTCGAACTCCAACCAGGCGCCGCGGCCCGGGATCACCTTCACCGAGTGCAGCGTCTTCTCGGTGGTCTTGTCGATCGTGGAGTCGAAGTAGACGCCGGGGCTGCGGACCAGCTGGCTCACCACGACACGCTCGGTGCCGTTGATGATGAAGCTGCCCTTGTCGGTCATGATCGGGAAGTCGCCCATGAAGACGGTCTGCGACTTGATCTCACCGGTGTTGTTGTTGATGAACTCCGCGGTGACGAACAACGGCGCCGCGTAGGTCATGTCCTTGTCCTTGCACTCATCGATCGAGGCCTTGACCTCGTCGAAGTGCGGATCAGAGAACGACAGCGACATCGAGGACGAGAAGTCTTCGATCGGCGAGAGTTCGCGGAGGACTTCCTCGAGTCCGCCGACCGGGTTCTCCTCACCCCGTGCAATCGCCTTTGCGCGCCACTCGGGCGTACCCACAAGCCATTCGAACGAGTCGAGCTGCAGATCCAGCAGACCCGGAACCTCGAGCGGCTCGTCGATCTTGGCGAAGGAAGCGCGGTGCGGCGCGCCCGGGATGATTCCCGCTGTGGTTGAGGTGGACTGGCGGTCGAGTGCCAAGATGCGTCCTTCCAACACGAAGTTTCTCGGTGCGTGGCCATGGTGGCCTGCGGTGGTCGTGCGACCTGCACAAACATCACACCCGAGAACCGTCCCCGGAGGGAGGGCTGGAAGGATGATCGATCAGCGGACAGGAGGCAGCCAGCGCAACGTCCAACTGTATCAGATATCTATGGCAATGGGTATACCCCTGCCGGAGAATGATTGTCGACGGCTGCCTACCTGGAGACAATCAACTTGTGACAGCGTGACGTGCCGAGGCTGTCACGTCAAGCGAAACGCGCCGAATCGGTCAGAAAAGCCTGTTCAGCGCCCTCGATCAGAACTGTCCGACTTCGCTGATCTTCCAATTCCCGCCATCGTCCTTGGTCAAGGTGTACTGGACATGCGGCACCTGGGAGTCGGCGATCACGCCGTCCCGCGAGGTGCTCACGATCAGTGTGCCGACCACCACCGCGCGATCATCGGTGAGGTCCGACAGGCCGAGAGCGTCGATCTGGCACTCCGACGCCGTCTTGGACTGTTCGATGACACTGCGGTTCGTCTTCAAGAAGGTCTCGAACTGGTCGAGCGCTCCACCGGTGAAGGTGTCGCGGGTGGACGCGGCCCACTGGTCGAGCTTCTTGTAGTCGAATTGGAAGGGCGCGCACGCGCCGGCCCGCGCCTGGCTGAGCACCTTGTCGGTCTCGCGCTGGTCGACGAACGCACGGTTGTCGCTCACGGTGACACCGGGATGGAATGCGAGGACGGTGGCGATGACGCCGAGTACGACGGCGACGGCCCCGGTGATCGCCGCGAGCCGGAGTGTCGACGAGGTGTCGCGCGGGGGGCGCCCCTGGTTCAGGGCAGCGGCGGCCTCTTCCCGGGCCGCCTTCTGCGCGGCCACCTGGCGCTTGCGCTCCACACCGGACACGGTGGGTCCGGCGGTATCGACGGGCTCGGTAGGGACCGTCGAGTGCTGCATCTGCTCGTCTGTGTCGGCCTGAACCGGCCTCGATACCGTGACGCGCGGCGCCGCTCGGCCCGCGACCTTCGGTGTCCGCTTTCCGGAACCGGGCTTGTTCGGACGTCCGCCGGCCATCAGTTTCCACCCTCCTGCGGCTGCGAGTCCTGCGACTGGTCCGCGGTGCCCTGGCCGGGCGCGGTCGACACCCCGGAGCCGGTGTCGGTGTAGTCGATCGGGTTCAGCGCGACCACCTTGGTCGCCTTACGCACACCGTCGACGTCGACCATCGTCAGGAGAAAGCCCATCTGTTGCTGCGCGACGGGCTGATTGGGGATCGTCGATGCGACGTTCGCGAACACCAGAACGGTGGCGGTGTCGTCGTCGGTGCTCAGCTCCGTGGTGGCGCTGCGCGTGATACGCGACTCGAGTTTGCCGACCTGTCCCCCGGAGGCCGCGACACGCTGCTCGACGTCGGCCACGACGCCGGTGTTCACCTGCTTGAGGGCATCTCCGGTGAGCGACGACTCCAGACGCTTCTTCCAGCCCGCGGTGTCCTTGGGGTCCACCGCGGTGATGTTGAGGACGGCCTGCTCGGCCGCATCGACCGACTCGTTGCGGAGCTGATCGGCCTCCGAGTCGACCGTGTATGCGCGGATCCCCGTGTAGCCGAAGTATCCGAGACACACCACCGCAGCGATGAGAGCCGCGACGGCGGCAGCCAGTGCCAAGGAGGCGAAAGGCGACCGCGCGGACGCGTCGTCGGTGTCGGCCTCCTCGGTGCCGCTGGACCACCGGGACCAGAACCGCAGGGAACGCTTCGGCGCGGCTGCGTCGTCCTCGGCAGCGTCGTCCTCTACGTCTGCCTCAGCGGTCTCCACCTCAGCGGTCTCTGCCTCAGCGGACTTCACCTCGACGGTGTCCGCCTCAGCGGATTCGGACGCGACGGGAGGCTCGGCGGACGTCGCGGCGTCCACCGGTTCGTCCTGCGGCTGGCTGGTGTCTTCGTGTGTCATCGAGCGCAACTGTAGTCATCGCGAGGCACGCCGTGCCAATCCGTCGCCGCCGCGGAGACGGCGACGGATCGGCCGGGCGTCACTTCGGATGCACACCCATCAGAGCGGCCAGCTGGGTCGCGAGCGGATTCAGGTTCAACTTGTCCGGATCCTTCTTCGGCGTGTTGTCCCACGGCTGTGCGATGTACGGATTCGCCAGCGCGGCGCGGTTGGCACCGCGGACCGACGTGGGGTTCCCCTCGGGCACGTTGCAGTTGGCCTTCGTGTTGAACGGGAAATCGTCGTAATTGACGTCGAAGTTCGGGTTGCGCTTCTTCATCTCGGCGATCATCGCCCACGTGCTCTCGTAGCCCTTGGTGCAGCTCACCGGGTTGCCGGTCTCCAGAACGATGCCGAAGTGGATCTGGCCGTCGCCGGGAGCGGCGCTGTGGCTGCCCGCCGACAATGCCGACAGCATCGCGAAGGTGGCACCGGTGGCGAACGACGCCGGCGCCGCCGCGTGAACGGTTCCGCCGAGCTGATGGATCAGCTTGGTGGTATCCGCACCGTTGTCCTGCAGGAAGGTCGAGAGCGCGGTGCCCGCCGGCGGGCCGTTCGTCAGAATGCGGCGGATCGCCGGATCCGAACTCACCAGCTGGGCGGAGACCCGGTCGAGATTCTTCGACCATGCGAGGATCTCGTCGGACTGGTCGGCCTGCGTCGACAGCACCACATTGGAGTTCTGCAGCAGCTGCGTGATCGGTTCGATGTTCCGGACGCCGTCCTTCGACAGCTTGTCCAGGGACGAGATCAAGTGCGTGAGGTCCTCGCCCTTGCCGTTGAACGCCGTGCCGAGTTCACGGATCACACTGCTCAGCTGATCGACCGGAATGGTCTTGGTGAGGCTGATCGTGTCGGCGATGACGTCCTGCAGCTTCGGGGGCGTCTCGGCGCCCTGGATGCGCGATCCGTTCTCCAGGTAGGGCCCCGCGCTCGTCTTGGGCTGCAGGTCGATGAACTGCTCACCGATCGCCGATCGGTTCGCCAGCACCGCCTGAGCCGAGGCGGGGACCTTGGGTGCGCCGGAGTTCATGTCCAGCGTCACGTCCACGCCGTTCGGCACCATCTTCATGTCACCGACCAGACCCACCGGCACTCCCCGATAGGTCACCTCCGCGTTGGTGAAGATGCCGCTCGCGTCGGGCATGTGCAGGGTCACCTTGTAGGTGGAGACGCCGACCAGCTTGTCGAGCCGGGCGTACTTGGCACCGACGTAGACGATCGCCAGCACACCGATCACCACGAAGACGATCAGCTGAATCTTGACGAGACGACTGGTCACTGGTCACCACCTCCGAGCATCCGCAGCGGCCCGTCCAGGAAGTTCTCGTCTCCCGACGGCATCGGCGAGTACTGAGCCTTCTTGTCCGACGACTTCTTCTGCACCGAGTTCTTCTGGCCCGACTTGCTCTGGGCGGTCCCCGACGACGGATTCATCGGGTACGTGCCACCCGACGGAGGAGTGTTCGGACCCTTCCGCGAGTTGGCCGCCGGCGGAAGCAGCGAGATCGTCGGCCAGCCCCAGCGGGGTCCGTTGCCGTTGATGTACGGGTTGTTCGGGTCGATCTTCGGCGGGCTGACGGTCGGCGCCTGGTACACCGGCTTGCCCTGTCCCACGCCGAGCGCTTCGAGCTGATTCAGCAGCCGGAGGTCGAGGGTCGCGAACAGGTTGGTCGAGTCGCCGTGCACACCGGGCAGCAGATCGTCCGGGAAGGGATGCGTCAGCATCAGCGGCAACGCGGTGACCGCGTCCTGTGCCGACTTCGCGAGCTCCGACAGGATCGGGCGCAGCGCCTTCAGGTCGGTGATGATCTGATCGTGCGCCTTGCCGAGGATGTCGGTGCCGACCTGGCCCAGATCGTCGAGCTTGGTGAGCAGGTCAACGAACTGCGGGCGCTGCTCCTCGAGCACCTTCACACCCGCAGGCAGTTGGTTCAGGATCCGCTCGATCTGAGCCGTCTGTTGATTGGCACGCGCCGACAGCTTGCTGACGCCGTCGATCGCGCTGATGATGTCGTCGCGCTGCTTGTTGAGGCTGTCGATCAACTTCTCCGACTGCTTCAGCAGCGAGCGCACCGTGTTCGGCCGGTCGCCGAGCGCCTCGTTCAGTGAGGTGATGATCGGCTCGAGCTGGTTGATGCCGCCGCCGTTGAGCAGCATCGACAGTGCGCCGAGCAACTGCTCGATATCGGTGACGGTGCGGGTGCGGTCCGATTGGATGGGTTCCGACTCGGGCTGACGCGGCGTCTGCGCCGTCACGCCCTGCGGCTCGGACAGCGCCACGAACTTCTCGCCGAGCAGGTTGGTCTGCTGAACCGAGGCCGAGGCCTCGTCGGAGAGATCGACGCTGTTCTTGACCTTGATCGTCACCAGCGCATCCCAGGCACCGGTGGGCACCTCCACCTTGGTGACCTGGCCGACCGGAATGCCGTCCATCTTCACGACCGACTGCGGGACCAGGTCCAGGATGTTGTTGAACACCACCTTGTAGGTCCGCGGGTTCGACCCCACGTCCACACCGCCCGGCAGAGGTACCGACTGGATACCGGAGCAACCGGTGGTCACCGCGAGAACGGTCGCGAGTGCGGCACCCATACCGGCGACGCGGGCTCGCGTCGACAGTTTCACCTTCATCGCTGTCCTCCAGGAAGACTCGGGTCCGGATTGCCCGGGACGGTACCCGGTGCCGGGTTCTTCTGCTCCTTGTCACCGCTCATGATTCCGAAGGGCAGCACCGGCAGCACCGGTTCCAGAACGCCCTTCGTGATCTGCGTGGCGACGTTCTTGCAGTTGTTGACCAGCGGCGCGAGCTTGCGGCTGAAGTCGACGGCCATCGGATTGCCGGGCAGCAGCTTGCCCAAGTCGAGCAACCGGCAGCCGGCGGCCAGCGGGTCCTGCAACTCCGGGATGTTGACGCGCATCGCGACGGTGCCCGACTCCGCGTCGTAGGCGTTGATCAGGTTACTGATCGTGACCGGCAGGACGGTGAGGATCTCGAGCAGGTGATCCTTGTTGTCCAGCAGCGCCTGACCCGTCGGCTGCAGGTCGCGGACGGCCTGACCGATCTTGTCGTTGTTGTCGGAGATGAACGTCGCGACATCGCCCAGCGCGTACGACAGGCTGTCGAGCGCCTTGCCCAGCTGGTCGCGCTCGCCGGCCAGGAAGGTGTTGAACGAGGCCATCTGGCTGTTGAACTGCCGGACCTGCGCGTCGTTCTCCTTCAGCGCACCCACGAAGACGTTCAGGTTGCGGATCGTGCTCATCAGGTCGGTGCTGCCGTCGGACAGCGTTCCCGCGGCCTTGGACAGGTTCGTGATCGCCTCGCCCAGCTTCGCGCCGTTGCCGTCCAGATTCTTCGAGAAGACGTCCACGAAGTCCGTGACGGCACCGTTCTGATTCGCGCCCTCGGGTCCGAGCGACTTCGACAGCTTCTGAAGGTTGGCGTAGATCGCGTCGATCTCCACCGGCACCTTGGTCTGCTTGGTCGACAGCGTCACGTCGCTTCCCGCCTGCGCCCCGCCGGAGTAGGCGGGGGTGAGCTGCACGTAGCGGTCGGCGACGATCGACGGGATGATCTGCACGGCCTTGACATCGGCCGGGAGCTTCACACCGCGGTTCACCCGCATGTCGACCTCGACCACGTCGCCGCGCGGGGTCACGTCGGTGACCTTGCCGACGTCGACGCCGAGCACCCGGACGTCGCTGCCCTTGTAGATGCCCACCGCGCTGGTGAACGTGGCGTGCACCTTGGTGGTGCCGATCAGGGTCGACGCCCACCAGCCGCCTGCGGCGATGATGAGGACGAGCACCAGACCGAGTGCGCCGTAGACGATGTTGCGCTTGTTGAACAGACCGGAGGTCTGACCTGACTCCGTCATCCGCCGGCCCCCGTTCCACCGTTGTTCAGATTCTTAGTCATGTTCGGCAGCCTGGTCGTGTTCTGCTGCGGCAGTGCGGGCGGCAGCAGGTTGGTGACCGTCGCCTCGAACCAGCGACCGTTGCCGAGCACGTTCGCGTAGACGCGGTAGAACGGCGCCATGTACGTGATCGTGTCGCGCAGATTCTTGTTCTGCCTGGTCAGCATGTCGGTCACGCCCTTGAGGGAATCGAGTGCGGGACCGATCTGCGCCTCGTTGTCCTTCACGATGCCGCTGAGCGACTTGCTCAGCGTGGTGGTGCTCGCGAGCAGAGCCGAGATGCTCTTCTGCCGGTTGTTCAGTTCCTTGAGCAGGACGCCGGCGCCGGCGATCAGCCGGGTGAACTCCTCGTTCCGGTCCGCGAGGATCTTGGAGGCGTCCTTGGTCGCCTTCAGCAGCCGCTGCACCTCCTGGTCGCGGCTCGCGATCGTGTTCGACAGCCGCGAGATGCCGGTCAACGACGAGTTGATGTCGTCGGCGTTGGTGCCGGAGAAGGCGGCCGACAGCGTTCGCAGCGACTTCGCGACCTCGTCGGTGTCGACGTTCTCGATCTGATCGGCCGCGTCACCGAAGGCCTCGATGACGTCGTACGGCGCGACCGTGTCGGTGAGCTTGACCCGGGGGTCGGCCAGTTCGCTGCCGCGCGGGTTCAGCGCCAGGTACTTCTGGCCGAGCACCGTCTTGATCTGGATAGACGCCTGCGTCTGGTTGCCGATCCAGGTGTTGTTCGCGGTGAAGGTGACGTCGACCTTGTCGTTGTCGAGCGCGACCTCGGTCACCTCGCCCACCTTGACGCCGGCGACACGGACCTCGTTGCCCGCCTTGAGCCCGGCGGCCTCGGAGAACTGCGCGGTGTAGCGCGCTCCCGCGCCCAGCAGCGGCAGGTCCTTCAGATAGAAGGACGACACCGCGGCCATGATCAGGATCAGCAGACCGAGTGCGCCGATGCTCGTCGCACTCCGTCGGCCGGCGAACCGTCGGCTCTTCTTAGGCGTCGTCGGAACTTCCGGCTGCCCGTCGGGTGTGTTCTGTCGGTCGGTCATGCTCACCCCCCGGGCTTCATGTCGCGCCAGCATCGCGTGGCGGCGCTGGTGTAGAGGACGTGGTTGATGTTCGGCAGCGGCACCACCGGCTGCGTCAGCAGGGTGGACTTACCGTTGCCCGCGACGACGTCGATGCCGCACAGATAGAACTGGAACCAGGAGCCGAAGGTCGCGGCCCGGCCGATCTTCTGCAGCTTGACCGGAAGGTTGGTCAGCGCCTTCTCGATGTCGTCATCGCGCGAGTTCAGCTGGTCCGACAGCGACTTGATCCCCGCGATGTCGCCCTGGATGGCCGGTCGCGTCTTGCTCAGGATCGAACCGGTCACCGTGGTCAGGTTCGACACCGACGTGATCGCCGATCCCACCGACCCGCGCTGAGCCGCGAGCCCGGTGATGAGCTTCTCGGTGTTCACCAGGAGGCTGGTGAACTGGTCGTCGTTCCGGTTCACCGTGTTGAGCACCTTGGTCAGGTTGGTGATCATCTCTCCGATCACCTTGTCCTTGTCGGCCAGGGCGTTGGTGAGTCCAGCGGTGTCGCTGATCAGGTCGCCGATGGTGGTGTCCATGTCGCCCTGGAAGACCTTGATCATGGTCTCGGCGAGCTTGTTGATGTCCTCCGGGGTGATCTGCTTGAACAGCGGACGGAAGCCGTTGAACAGCTCGGTCAGGTTCACCGCGTCGTGCGTGCTCTGATGCGTGGGCGAGTTGGTGAAGGTGTATCCGGCGCCGACGGTGTCGTTCGCCGACCCGGGCCCCTTCTCCAGCGCCATGTAACGCAGTCCCGTCAGGTTGCGGTACCGGATGAACAGCTGGGTGCCCTTGGGCAGCCGATCACGGTCGGCGCTGAATCCGACGAGCGCCTTGTTGCGGTCGGTGATCTCCACGCTCTCGACCTGGCCGACGCGGACGCCCGCGATGCGCACATCGTCGCCGGGGTTCAGCATGGCCGCGTCGTCGAACACGGCTTTGAAGCTCGCCTTGCCGCCGGAGCCGGCGTTGGCGATGGTCAGACCGAGCATCGCGGTGGCGAAGATCGTGATGAGGGCGAAGATGATCAGCTTCACCAGGGGTGCGACGACGCCTCTCATTTGACGGTCACCTGCGCTCCCTGCAGCGATCCGGCACCGATGGAGGTGACCCACAGCGGCACCTGCTCCGGGCTCACACCCGACGACGCCCCGTAGAGCACCTGCATCTGGCGCTGGTAGTCGGTCTCCGACACGGTGCCGCTCGGCGTGCCGCTGAACTGCGGCTGAGGCAGATCCGGCCAGGTCTTGGGACCCGGGTTACGCGACGGCGGCTGGTACGAGCCGTCGGGAACACCGCCGCCGGGGTACTGCGGGAACGGGCGGCCGTTGGTTGCGGGCTCGTAGCAGCGGGCGGGCGGATCCACCCACAGCAGCCGGGGCTCGTCCTGGTTGGGCAGGTACCGGCCGCGCGGGTTCACGAACTGCAGGTTCACGTGGACGCCGGGGTTGGCGGTGCCCTTGCCGACGATCGGGCCCACCTTCGGGACGATCGTGGCGAAGTTGTGGAACATGCAGCCGAAGGTCGGCGACTGGCGCGCCGCAGCCTTCAGGAAGGGCTCGGAGTCGATGAACAGGTTCAGCATGTCCTTCTTGTTGGCCTTGAGGAACTTGGTCGTGTCCACCGCGGCCACGCTCAGCGTCTGGATGGTCGACCGAAGATCGCCCTGCCGCTCCACCACGGTGTTACCGGTGATGCGCAGGTTGTCGAGCGCGTCGATGATGTCCGGCACCGCTTCGGAGTAGGTCTGCGAGAACGACGCCAGTCCGCGGATGGTGCCCTGCAGATCGGTCATGTTCGCGTTGACCCGCGTGAAGATCGTGTTGAGCCGATCGACGATCTCGCCGATCTGGTGGCCCTTGCCGCCGATCGCCTGCGAGATCGCGCTCAGCGTCACGTTGAGGTCCTCCGGCGGGATCGCCTTGATGACCGGGAGCAGCGCGTCGAAGAGATCCTCGACCTCCTGCGAGTTGCCCTTCGGGTCGGTCAGGATCACCGATCCGTCCTTCAGCGTGCCGCCGTCCGAGCTCTCCGGGATTTGCAGAGCGATGTACCGCTCACCGAACAGTGTCTTCGGGAGCACCCGGGCCGTGGTGCCGTCGGGGAGATTGTGCATCTGGTCGGGATTGATGCCGAGTTCGACGTTGACCTTGCCGCCGGGCTCCACGTCCACATTGCGCACCGAGCCGACGACCACCCCGTTGGCCTTCACGTCGGCGTTCTTGACCAGCGAGTTGCCCGCGTTGTCCGTACGCAGCGTCACCGTCGAATAGTCGTCGAACGTCCCCCGGAACTTGAGCACCGAGACCGCCAGCAGACCGATGACGACGACGAAGAACAACAGGCCCAGGAGCCTGCGTTTGAGCGTCCCCACGTTTCCTAACCTCCCACTCGGATCGACGTGGTCGTACCCCAGATCGCCAGGCCCAGGAAGAAGTCCATCACCGCGATCAGCACCAGCGCCGTTCGCACGGCGTGACCGACGGCCACACCCACGCCGGCGGGCCCGCCGCTGGCGAAGTAGCCGTAGTAGCAGTGGATCATGATGATGACGAACGCGAATATCAGCACCTTGCCGAACGACCACAGGACGTCGACGGGTGGCAGGAACAGATTGAAGTAGTGGTCGTACGAACCGGTCGACTGACCGTTGAAGACCGTGTTCACCACGCGCGAGGCGAGGTAGGCGGCCATCAGGCCGAGCACGTACAGCGGGATCACGGCGATGAAGCCGGCGATGACCCGGGAGCTGACGAGGAATGGAATCGACGGCACCGCCATCACCTCGAGCGCGTCGATCTCCTCGGAGATCCGCATGGCGCCGAGCTGAGCGGTGAAGCCGCAGCCGACCGTCGCCGACAATGCGAGACCGGCCACCAGGGGTGCCACCTCACGGGTGTTCACGTACGCCGACAAGAAGCCGGTCAGTGCCTGCGAACCGATCTGGTCGAGGGCCGCGTAGCCCTGCATACCGACCACGACGCCGGTGAATCCCGACATCAGGACCATCACGCCGACCGTGCCGCCGATGACGGCCAGACCTCCCGAACCGAAGGCGACCTCGGCCAGCAGGCGCATCACCTCTCGGGTGTAGTGCACCAGGGTCCGCGGGATCCAAGCGAGCGTGCGCGCATAGAACGACATCTGCTCGCCGGCGCCGTCGAGGAGCTTGAGCGGACGCCCGAGCTGCTTGCGGGTCTCGTAGAGCAGGTACTCCGGCCGGCTCTTGGCGATCGTCACACCACGAGTCATCACTAACCTACCTTCGGCGGAACGATCTGCAGGAAGACCGCAGTAATGATCAGGTTGGCGAAGAACAGCAGCAGGAAGGTCACGACGACGGACTGGTTCACCGCGTCACCGACGCCCTTCGGGCCGCCCTTCGGATTGAGGCCCTTGTAGGCCGCGACCACACCCGCGATCACACCGAAGATCACTGCCTTCAGCGTCGAGATGTAGAGGTCGGGCAACTGAGCGAGCGCGCCGAACGAGGCGAGGTACGCACCCGGCGTACCGCCCTGCACGACCACGTTGAAGAAGTAGCCACCGCCGATGCCGACCACGGCGACGAGGCCGTTGAGCAGGACTGCGACGAGCACCATCGCCAGCACGCGCGGCACCACCAGCCGCTGGACCGGGTTGATGCCGAGCACCTCCATGGCGTCGATCTCCTCACGGATGGTCCGTGAGCCGAGATCGGCCGCGACCGCCGAGCCAGCGGCTCCCGCGACGAGCAGCGAGGTCACCAGCGGCGATCCCTGCTGCACGACGACGAGCACCGACGCCGCACCCGTGTACGACTCGGCGCCGAGCTGCTTGATCAGCGAGCCGGTCTGCAGCGAGACGATGGCGCCGAACGGAATCGCGATGAGCGCGGTCGGCAGAATCGTGACGCTGGCGATGAACCAGGCCTGCTGAATGAATTCGCGCAACTGGAAAGGCCGCACGAAAAGCTGGCGGGCGACGTCGACGAACAACTGGACGATATTGCCGGTTTGGGCAAGCGCGCCCTCACCGGCCTTCGCCAGTTTGTCGACGCCACGCGAGGTGGCACTCGTCATGCCTGGGTACTCCCCTGTCCATCAGACTGGTTGACGGCGGTCTCGATCGCAGCGGTATCGATCGGTTGCGTCTGAGCATCGTCAGCCGCGGTGGCGAGAACGTCGGTCGGACGTTCGATCACCTGGGTGTCAGCCTGGTCCTGCGCGGCCTGTACTGCCGCGGGGTCGCTGAAGTCGGTGTTGGCGAGGGCCACGAGCGTGGCAACGGACTCGGGGGACTGCGCGGCGCGCTCGTCCTCCTCGGCGATCGACGCGCGGATCGCGGCCTGAGCGTTCTCCGGCAGCGAGGGCAGCATGGCCAGCACGTTCGCGCGGTGGCGGATGGCCGCCTTGCGCACCGGCATGCCGGGGTTCGGCTGCACCTGCGCGATGATCTCAGAGAAGTCGTCCTTGGTGCCGCCGCCGGAGATACCCGCGGCCTGCATTGCCGCCTCCGCCGCCGCGACCGCCTCGTCCTTCTCCTCGGACATGCCGATGGGACCGAACCGGTCGCCGGAGAGGAACTGCTTGACCACCGGCTGCTCCGAGGTGAGCAGCTGCTCGCGCGGGCCGAACATGACGAGTTCCTTGCGGAACAGCATGCCGATGTTGTCCGGAATGGTGCGGGCGATGTTGATGTTGTGCGTGACGATGAGGATCGTGGCGTCGATCTCGGCGTTGATGTCGATCAGCAGCTGCGAGATGTATGCGGTTCGCACCGGGTCGAGACCCGAGTCCGGCTCGTCGCAGAGGATGATCTCCGGGTCCAGGACCAGTGCGCGGGCCAGGCCGGCGCGCTTGCGCATACCGCCCGAGATCTCACCGGGAAGCTTGCCCTCGGCGCCCGCGAGACCGACCAGCTCCACCTTCTCCATGACGATGCGGCGGATCTCGTCTTCCTTCTTCTTCGTGTGTTCACGAAGCGGGAAGGCGATGTTGTCGTAGAGCGTCATCGAGCCGAACAGGGCGCCGTCCTGGAACAGGACACCGAACAGCTTGCGGATCTCGTAGAGTTCCTTGGCGGAGCACTCGGTGATGTCGGTGCCGTCGATGATGACCGAGCCCTGCTCGGGATGCAGCAGGCCGATCAGCGTCTTGAGGAAGACCGATTTACCGGTACCGGACGGACCGAGCAGGGCGTTGACCTCTCCGGCGGGCAGCGTCAGCGAGACATCTCGCCAGATGTTCTGTGAGCCGAACGACTTCGTCAGTCCCTCGACCTTGACCTCAACACCCACAGTGTTCCTCCAGACCTTTCTAGGTACCACGTAGGTGAGGCGAGGCGCCTCGCTCCCCCTACAGAGTCTTCGCAGCCACCGACCTGGGACGGCTGTGGCTGCGGTCACTCTAACGCACCAGAGGTTCAAGTCACACTTCGGAGTCGGGAGCCGAACTCTGCTCCGAAGTTGCTGTACCCGCTAGTAACATCTTGGTGGCCTGAGAATACCCAAAGAAGCGGCGTGGTCCAAAGCGAACGCCGATCTGAAGCGAGATACCCGTCACACCAGCGGAAAGTGTGCCCAGCGGCCCCTCAGTGGCCCGCGATGCCGGCCCGGCCCCCGGCCCGCCTCGGGCGAAGACCGCCCGCCCTGGGGTCGTTCAGCGGCCGCTCCGGCGGCCACTTCGGCCGTCTCGACAACCGCCTGAGAGAACGACGAAAGCGGGGCCCGCAGGTATCCCTGCGAGCCCCGCCTCGGCGATCGCCTATGCGGCGATCTCGTGATCGTCGATCAGATCACTTGAGCGAGATCGAAGCGCCGGCCTCTTCGAGCTTGGCCTTGGCAGCCTCGGCGTCTTCCTTGCTGACCTTCTCCAGGAGAGCCTTCGGGGCACCCTCGACGAGATCCTTGGCCTCCTTCAGGCCCAGGCCCGAGACGACCTCGCGGACGACCTTGATGACCTGGATCTTCTTGTCGCCGGCCGACTCGAGAACGACGTCGAACTCGTCCTGCTCGGCAGCGGCCTCGGCAGCGGCGGCCGGAGCACCGGCGGCGGCGACGGCGACCGGAGCGGCAGCGGTGACCTCGAAGACCTCTTCGAACTTCTTCACGAAATCGCTGAGCTCCAGCAGGGTCAGTTCCTTGAACTGCTCGATGAGCTCGTCAGCGGTGAGCTTCGCCATGATGGCGTCCTTCCGTTAGATCCCCGCCGGAACGGGGGCGCCTGCGTCGCAGGCTGGTTCATGGGTGATCGGCCGGAGCCGAAGTGGAGAGGGCAGTGAGCTACGCGGCTTCGCCGCCGGCTTCCTGCTTCTCCTGCAGGGCCGCGGCGAGCCGCGCGACCTGCGATGCGGGCTGGGTGAACAGCCCTGCGGCCTTTGCCAAGTTGCCCTTCATGGCGCCCGCCAGCTTTGCCAGCAGGACCTCACGGGTCTCCAGGTCGGCGATCTGCTCGATCTCCGCCACGGACAGCGCACGGCCGTCCATGAAGCCGCCCTTGATGACCAGGTTCTTGTTGTCCTTGGCGAACGTCTTGATCGCCTTGGCGGCCACAACCGGCTCACCTTCGATGAAGGCGATCGCGGTCGGACCGGAGAACAGGTCGTCGAGACCCTCGAGGCCCGCCTCAGCAGCGGCGCGCTTGACGAGGGTGTTCTTGGCGACGGAGTAGGTAGCGCCTTCGCCGAGCGAGCGACGCAGCTCCTGGAGCTGCGGCACCGTCAGTCCGCGGTACTCCGTGATCACAGCAGCGGTGGAACCGTTGAACTGCTCGGTGATCTCTGCAACTGCAGAGACCTTGTCAGCCTTAGCCATACTTCGCCTCCTCTCGTGTCACATTCGTCGTGCCCCGGCGTACCGGGGCACCTCTGTCCAGAGAATGCGGTGGGAGGCGGGGGCGCTCGACGAGGGGTCCGCGAGAAATGAAAAACGCCCCGGGCAGGAGGCACGGGGCGCGCACAGCACGGCACGAAGGCCGTGAGATGGTCTCACCACGTTCATCCTGCGTGGGCCGCCGACTCGCATCGGGCCTTCGATCGGAAACACTTCCGACAACCAACGGTCTCTGGTTGAACTGACGCAAAGTGTCCGACCTCGTCGGACTCATTGCACCGGCTAATAGGCTAACCGGCATGAGCCCCGATTCCAAATCGGCCGAGGTGCAGGCACAGGACCGAGCCGCCGCCGCACAATCCGCGATCGCCGCTCGCCACCTGCGCCGGGTCGGCGGCTGGCTGCCGTTCACCCGCATCGGCCGGGTCGCCTGGCCGATGCCCGGACGACCGCTCTCGCGCGAGCGCCTGACAGCGTCATGGAACTACTGGTGGCAGGCCCATCTGGTGGACCTGCTCGTCGACGGCGCCGTCCACCGGGAGGACCGGCGCTGCGCCGACGACGCCGCGGCGCTGCTGCGCGGGATCTGGGTGCGGAACGTCGCGCACTGGACCAATGCCTACTACGACGACATGGCGTGGCTGGGCCTGGCTCTCGAACGCGCCGGTCGCCATCTGCACGACACCGCGGGCACATCGCACCGCCGGGCGCTGCACACGCTGCGGGACCGGATGCACGACGCGTGGTCACCCGAACTCGGCGGCGGAATCCCCTGGCGGACCACCGACTCGTTCTTCAACACCCCCGCCAACGGTCCGGCCGCGATTCTGCTGGCCCGCACCGGCCGACCCGACCGTGCCGTGGAGATGGCCGATTGGATCGAACGCGAACTGCGCCTGCCGTCGGGATTGATCGCCGACGGCGTGTGGTCCCGACCGGACGGCACGCGTGAGCTCGACTCAACGGTCTTCACCTACTGCCAGGGCGTCGCCCTCGGTGCCGAGACCGAGGCCTTTCGCCTCACCGGTTCACCCGTGCACCTGGACCGCATCGACCGGATCCTGCGAGCAGTCGGCGACCGCATGACCGTCGACGGTGTGATTCGCGGCGCCGGCGGCGGGGACGGCGGCCTCTTCGCCGGCATCCTCGCCCGCTATCTCGCACTGGTCGCGACAGACCTTCCCCGTGAGGCGGCGGGCGCCGGCGAACTGCGTTCAGCGGCGGCGGGACTGGTCCTCACCGCGGCACAGGCCGCGTGGGACAACCGCGCCACCGACCCGCAGGGACTGCCGGTCTTCGGACCGGACTGGCACAGGCCGGCGCGTCTGCCGGACGCGACCGGCGCCGCGGCGCAGAGGATCGGCGGCGCAGTCAAGTCGTCGAGCGTCCCCGAACGGGATCTCTCCGTTCAGATCTCGGCCGGAATCCTGCTCGAGGCGGCTGTCTCGGTCACGATCGGGTCAAGCGAGCACACCGGTTCGGCAACCCCGGATTAACGATCTGGCTGTGCATCGTTTTAGATTAGGGAGGACGCCCGCGTGACTCACGCCACACCGATGCGCTCGGGCCGACTCCAGCCCGCACTGTGACGAATGCAAAGGGGGACGTGAGAATGACGCTTCAGTACGACCTGGGCGGCCTGGCCGACGGGCAGAGCGGATTCGCAGTCCCGCAGGAACGTCCGGCTCTGATCCCGGCACCCGACTACCGCGATGCCGCCGGCGGAGTCGCCGGCCTCGAATGGCGTCGAGCCGTCGACGGGCCGAAGCCCTATCCGCGCGTTCACATCGACCGCAGCATTCGTCTCACCATGAGCGACGGGGTCACCCTGCGCGCCACGCTCGTCCGGCCGGCGAATCGGTTCGGTCAGCCGATCCGCACTCCCCTGCCGGCGATCCTCAACATGAATCCCTATAACCGGGCAGTGCTGGACGGGCTCGACCACGCACTGCACGCTCCCGTGATCGGCAAGACCGTCCAGACCGCCAGCGCGATGATGGTCGCCGACGAGGGGCCGCTCGCCGGCGCCACGCGCATCACGCGCACCTTCTCCAAAGGGCTGTGGGACGTCTTCGGCATCAACCGGAATCTGGTGCGCGCCGGGTACGTACAGGTCCTGGTGGACGTCCGGGGCACCGGAACCTCGCACGGCAAATGGCAGATCCTCGGCTCCCGCGAACAGCAGGACAGCCTCGAGGTGATCGACTGGATCAGCGCTCAGGACTGGTACGCCGACGGCGTCGGGATGACCGGATGGTCGTATTCGGCCATCAACTCCCTGCAGACGGCGGGACACCGCCCCGAGGAACTCAAAGCCGTCTTCGCCGTCGAGGGCAGCGAGGACGTGGTCCGCGACATCTACATCACCGGCGGTATGCCGTCGGCCTTCATCCCGCTGTGGCTGGCACTGGTCAACGGGCTCAAGTGGCTGCCGAACCCGGCCACCGCCGTCGCCGACGTGCTGCGCGGCGACGCGTACCGGTGGCTGTCGGCGCGCGTGAAGTCTCCGGCCACGGAGATGCCGTCGCTGATGTGGGGCTTCCTGACCGCTCGAGACGACCGGATCTTCGACGATCCGTACTTCGCCGAGCGCGATCCCGCGATCGAGAACATCGTGTGTCCCACGTTCACGGTCGGCGGCTGGCACGATCTCTTCGGCCGCAGTGCCACGCGCGTCTACTCCAAGCTGCAGATGGAGCCCGGACGCAAGCAGGCGCTCATCGCCGACGGCTACCACCTCGACCCGGGGTTCGGTCACGAGCGCCCGTTCGCACCGCCCCGCCTCGACGTCCTCCAGCGGGCGTGGTTCGACCGCTGGCTCAAGGGCGTCGAGAACGGAGTCGACGCCTACGGACCGGTGACCCTGGAACAGCAGGGCGGCGCGTGGTCGTGCGGACCGTCGTTCCCCCGGCAGGAGGTGGCACCGCGGCGCCTGTTCCTGACCGAGGGGCCCACCGGAACCGCACTGCACGCGCAACACGACGGCACGCTGCGCAGTTCACCGGCCTCCCGGCGCCGCTCCCTGCGGATCCGGCCGAGCCTGCGCGGATTCGTCTCCCGCGATCTCGCGCAGGTGACCGCGGGCGCCGCCATCGTGCTCGGCGACAGCTTCGCGACCGATGCCCGCTTCCAGGAGGAGGCGGCCCTGTCGTTCACCAGCGAGCCGGTCGACCGGCCGACGCAGGTCTCCGGCGAGATGAATCTGCGTCTGAACGTCTCCACGACGGCGCACGAGGGGATCTGGGCCGTGACGGTCAACGACGTCGCACCCGACGGGACGTCGACCGTGCTGACCAACGGCGCACTCACGGCCTCCAACCGCGCGCTCGACCCGTCGCGGTCCACCTACACCGACGACGGCGTGCTGCTCGACGCGTACCACTACCTGACGCGGTCACGCCGGCTGCCCGTTCCCGCGGACGAGCCGGTCCGCATCGACGTCGACCTCGTGCCCACGGACGCGGTCCTGGCCCCGGGCCACCGGCTGCGGGTGGACGTGTACGCGGCGAGCCTGCCGCGCTATCTGACGATCGTCCCCGACCTGATCAAGGCCCGCGGGCGCCGTCAGCAGCTGGTCCTGGACCCGGCGAAGCCCAGCTACCTGACCTTCCAGACCGACGGCGAGCTCGGTGCCGCCCCGGTGCCGATCGTCGCCGCGACCGCGCAGCGGGGTTAGCGCGCCGACAGTCCGCTGTCGCCGAAGACGACGCGGTAGACCAACGCTGCCTCGGGCCCGAGGACCCGCTCGACGAGCCCGATCAGAGCTCCGACGAACGCCGGACCATGGGCCGGAGCGCCCACCTCGTCCAAGTGATGCGCCAACTCGTGCAGGACGACGAGTTCCCGCAGTGCCCAGCGACCGCCGGCCGAGTCCGGGACGGCGATGGTCGCGGTCGCCCGCTCGTAGTGCGCGGCACGTTCGCCTCGTCTCGTCCGAACCCGGACCGGGACGATCGCCCGAGTGAACTCCGCCCGAACCGACGGCAGGGCCAGAACGCGCCGGGCGTACGCGGAGACGTCGTCCACCGAACCGAACCTCGCCTCCGCGGGCAACGTCAGTTCGGTGCCGGCGAGCTGCACCGTATGCGCGCCGCCCGCCCGCTCGAACATCCGCAACACCAGGCGCTCAGCGTCGTACAGCCGTCGGCGCGTCTGGTCGCGGCTCACGATTCGAGCGCGCCGCGCGGCGCACCGAACTCCCGGTCGGCGCCGATGCGCGCGCGCCGGCCGGCACGGTCGCCGGCCTGGCGCGCGGCCGAAGAGTACCCGGCCGTGGCACTGCTCGCACGCCACGTTCCGCGGGCCTTCGATTCGGAGCGGTAGAAGTCCTTGATCTCCAATTGTTTGTCCCGCAGCGCGACCGCCGAGGAGACCGAGCGCGCCGGGCCGCTCTCGGTCTCGATGCGCACCGTCTCCCGCTGCTGTTCGTCGCGCGCCGCGCGGAGCCGGGTGCCGATCCGTGCCGCGAACGCCGATTGGAAGTTGAGCCGGGCGGTGATCGGCGAGAGCGCCTTCTCCTCGACCACACGTCGACGGCGGTAGCCCGCGGTCTTGGTGACCATCTGCCTGGCAGTCTCCCCCTTGTACGCCCCCGACTTCAGGTACGCATCGCTCGCGGCCACCATCTGAATCACCAGCGACGTGTACAGCGCCTCGCAGGCGTCGATGTCGGTCTCGAAGCCGTAAGCGATCACGAAGGTGGAATTGGACGCCACGTCGCATGTCACATCATTGGCCTGTGCGATCTGCACGAACAACTGCACGTATGTCCGCAGTCCCCGCTTGCCCGCCTTGCCGATCTCGATCTGCCGGGTGATCGGCGCGGCGGCCTTCCTGGCTGCGGGATCGTGCGCCCGGGCCATCGCGAGATCGATCGAGGCCGCCGTCGCGAGCCGCTGAGCGGCCGCCATGAACGCCTCCGCCTCGTGCTCGTTGTCCGTGCCCTCCGCCTGCCGCAGGAGACCGCCGATCCGGGTGAGCAGTTTGTCGTCGCGCATGAGTCACAGGCTATCGGGGCACCGTGACGTCTCCCAGGCCGCTGTCCACAGGCCCACGCGTTAGACGCCGGCGCTGTACGGGCCCTGCGCACAATGCGCGAAAGGCGACTAACGCACACAACCTCGACTGTGATTCACGTTACGACCAGAGTGCTCAAGTGGCGGGTCACACGACCTTCCGGAACTTCACGGCACGAAGGAGCACGCAATGTTGGTAGCGCTCGGGTTGGCGATGGTCGCCACCTTCATGTTCCTGATCATCACCAAACGCGCGACACCGGTGGTCGCGCTCATTCTCGTCCCGGTCGCGTTCGCCCTGTTCGCCGGTGCCGGACTCGGGGTCAGCGACATGATCAAGGACGGCATCGCCGACCTCGCCCCCACCGCCGCGATGCTGTTCTTCGCGATCATCTTCTTCGGACTCATGATCGACGTCGGGCTCTTCGACCCCATCGTGCGCTTCATCGTCCGACTGGTACGCAACGATCCCGCTCGCCTGGTGGTCGGCACGGCGGCTCTCGCAGCCGTCGTCTCCCTCGACGGTGACGGATCGACGACGTTCATCATCACCACCGCCGCGCTGCTCCCGCTGTACTTGAAGCTCGGCGTCTCCCCGGTCGTGCTCACCGTGGTCGCCGGTCTCGCGAACGGCACGATGAACATCCTGCCTTGGGGCGGCCCCACCGCCCGCGCCGCGACCGCCCTCAAGATCGATACGAACGCGGTGTTCCTGCCGATGCTTCCGGCGCTGGCGGCGGGCATGCTGGTGGTCTTCGCGTTCGCATTCCACCTCGGTGTGCTGGAGCGCCGCCGCATCGGGCGGATCGAGATCCGGGAATCGGTGCTCGCCTCATCGCGCGGGGCCGGACGCGACGACATGCCTACCGGCGGCTCTGCCTCGATCACCGCCGCCGAAGCTGTCGGAACGCCGGCAGCCGATTCCTCGTGGGGTTCGGACGACGCGAACGACGGAGACTCGGCGCTCACCGGCGTCCTCGATCCCACCCGGACCACTCTTCGTCCCAAGCTGTTCTGGGTCAACGCGGCGCTGACGGTGGCGCTGCTGGCCGTGCTCGGCGCCGACATCATCGCGATCCCGGTTCTCTTCATGATCGCGGCCGCGATCGCCCTCGCAGTGAACTTCCCGCATCTGAAGGATCAGCAGGAGGCGATCACCCGGCACAGTTCGAGCATCGTCTCGGTAGTCGCCATGGTGCTGACGGCCGCCGTGCTCACCGGCGTGTTCAGCGGCACCGGAATGGTCGACGCGATCGCTCGGTGGCTCGCGGACGGCATCCCCTCCTGGATGGGACCGCATATGGCCGTGGTGATCGGCGTCCTGTCGATCCCGCTCACCTTCCTGATGAGCAACGATGCGTTCTACTTCGGCGTGCTGCCGGTTCTGTCGAAGACCGCGGCCGAATACGGCATCGATCCGACCGAGATGGCTCGGGCGTCGATCACCGGCCAGCCCTTCCACATGCAGAGCCCGCTGGTCCCGGCGATCCTGCTGCTGGTCGCTCTCGCCGGAGTGAGCCTCGCCGACCATCACAAGCAGGTCCTCTGGCGCGCCGCACTGGTCTCGCTCGCGATGCTCGTCGTCGGCGGATTGATCGGCGCGATCCCGCTGTGACCCGGTGGCACGCGGTATCGCGACACTAGGCTGTCGCCATGCGGTTGCGAACTCAGGTGCTGCTGCTGCAGTTGGTCGTCATCGCGGTCAGCCTCGGCGTCGGCTTCGGCGCGGTGATCTCCGGGGCCGACGACCGGGTTCGCGAAGAGTACGGGCAGCGGGCGCTCGCGATCGCCGAGACCGTCGCCGTCGACCCCGACGTGGTCGCCGGCGTCGGCAGCCACCAGGGCACGTCGCTGCCGGCGACAGACTTGGTCGACGGACCGGTCCAGCGCCAGGCAGAAGCGGTCCGTCGCGCGACCTCCGCACTGTTCATCGTGATCGCGAACGCCGACGGCGTGCGATTGGCCCATCCTGACCCTGTGGAGCTGGGCAAGCACGTCTCCACCGACGCCGACCGCGTTCTGAGCGGCAAGACTGACCTGACGACCGACCGCGGCACGCTCGGCGAATCCGTCCGCGGCAAGGTGCCCATCCGTGGCGCCGGCGGACAGGTGATCGGATTGGTGAGCGTGGGCGTCTCCACCGGTCAACTCGCCGGCGAGTCCCGCCGCGACATCCTGACCACCGTCTGGATCGCGCTCGGCGCCATGGCGATCGGCACAATCGGATCGATCCTTCTCGCTCGGCGCTGGCAGCGCCTCACCCTCGGATTGCAGCCCGACCAACTCGCCGAACTCGTCCGGAACCAGGGTGCCGTACTCCACTCCTTGTCGGACGGCGTGCTGGCCGTCGACGCGACCGGCGTGGTGCGTGTGGCCAACGAGACCGCATGCGAACTCCTGTCCCTCCACCACCCGGTGGGGCGCCCGGTCGACGGCATCGGCCTCACGCCGCGGGTTCGCCGAGTCGTGTCCACTCCGACGCCAGATCCCATCGCCGCCACTGTCGGCGACCGGATCGTCCTGGTCTCGTCGCACCGCATCATCACCGAAGGGCAGGACCTCGGCACGGTGGTGTCGGTGATCGACCGCACCGACTTCGAAGCACTGGCGCGCGAGAACGACTCCATCCAGGTGATGAGCACTGCTCTCCGCGCCCAGCGACACGAGACCGCGAATCGGATGCACGTGCTCGCCGGACTCCTGCGGCACGGGCATGTCGACGACGCCCTCGACTATCTCGACGAACTGACCGGAACCGGCGCGAGCGGCGGACTCGACGGCATCGAGAACGTCACCGAACCCCACCTCCACGCGTTCCTCGAGGCGAAGGCGGCGCACGCCCGCGAACACGGCGTCTCCCTCCGTCTCGGCGACCAGACCTGGGTCACCGGAAGCCTGACCGATCCGGTCACCGTCACCGCCGTGGTCGGAAACCTGCTCGACAACGCCATCGAGGCGGCCGCGGGCTCAACCGACGCTGAGGTGGAGGTCGAGATACTCACCGACTCGTACGACGGCCCCGGCGAGGTGCTGTGGGTGACCGTCGCCGACTCCGGCGCGGGCATCCCCTTCTCCGATCCCGAGCAGATCTTCGCCGAAGGGATCACCACCAAGACAGGCGCGGTCCCTGGCGGCCGCGGGATGGGGATGTCGATCGTGCGACAGTTGGCGCGACGGATCGGCGGCGAAGTGCGCGTCGCGGACCCTGGAGGCCGCGAATCAGGTCACGGCGCGGTGCTGGTGGCCGGCCTTCCCGGCGTGATCGCGACCGAGCAGACCACAGAGCAGACAGCGGAGGATGAATCTGATGACTGAGACCGACTACGGGGTGCTCGTGGTCGACGACGACTTCCGGGTCGCCGCCCTGCACTCCGCGATCGTCGCCGCGGTGCAGGGCTTCCGCGTGGTCGCTCGCGCGGGCTCCATCGCGGCGGCGCGTACGGCACTGGCCGACCACCCCGAGATCGAACTGGTGCTGCTCGACGTGTACCTGCCGGACGGCTCGGGGATCGACCTGATCGGCGAACTCGATCGCGACTGCTTCGTCGTCGGCGCGGAGACCGATTCAGCCGCTGTCCGGTCGGCGATGCGCGCCGGCGCGCTGAGCTACCTGATCAAGCCCTTCGCCGACGCCGACCTCGCGCGCCGCCTCGCCGGATACATCCAGTACCGCCGTGTACTGGACTCCGCGGACGTCGATCAGTCTGCCGTCGACTCAGCGCTCGGAGCGCTGCGCTTCGGGAAGCCTGCCACCGCCAAGCGCAACGACAACCCCTCACCGACCGAGCAGCGCATACTCGACCTGTTCGGCCCGGACTCGGTGCTCTTCGCCGACGACGTGTCGGCCCGAGTGGGAGTCTCCGCGGCGACCGCTCGGCGCCATCTCGCAGCCCTGGTCGACTGCGGCGCGCTCCGGATGTCACTGCAATACGGCGGAACCGGCCGTCCGCGTCAGGAGTATCGCCGCGCCCGATGACGAGAAAAGGGGGCACCGCCGATCGGCGGTGCCCCCTTTTCTCAGGCTCTGCTGAGGATCAGGCCTCTTCGGTGAAGTTGCGCGAGACCGCGGGATCGACCTGGATGCCCGGGCCGGTGTTGGTCGAGACGGTGACCTTCTTCAGGTAGCGGCCCTTGGCGGCCGACGGCTTGGCGCGCATGATCTCGTCGTACGCGGCGCCGTAGTTCTCGGCCAGCTTGGCGGCGTCGAACGACGCCTTGCCGATGACGAAGTGCAGGTTCGCGGCCTTGTCGACGCGGAAGCTGATCTTGCCGCCCTTGATGTCGTTGACGGCCTTGGTGACATCGGTGGTCACGGTGCCGGTCTTCGGGTTCGGCATCAGGCCGCGCGGTCCGAGGACTCGCGCGATACGGCCGACCTTGGCCATCTGGTCCGGCGTCGCGATCGCGGCGTCGAAGTCGAGCCACCCGCCCTGGATCTTCTCGATCAGGTCCTCGGCGCCGACCTCGTCCGCACCGGCCGCAGCCGCCTCGGTGGCCTTGTCACCGGCGGCGAAGACGATGACGCGGGCGGTCTTACCGGTGCCGTTCGGCAGGTTGACGGTGCCGCGGACCATCTGGTCGGCCTTGCGGGGGTCGACGCCCAGTCGCATGGCGACCTCGACGGTGGCGTCGGTGTTCTTCGAAGACGTGTCCTTCGCAAGCGTCACAGCCTCCAGCGGGCTGTACAGCTTGTCGCGGTCGATCTTCTCGGCGGCGGCCTGGTAGGCCTTGCTCTTCTTGCTCATGTGCTCTGTTCCTTCTCCCCGCCGTATCGGCGGGAGTTAGTGGTTAGTGGGCCGAGCGCGGCCCTCCCACGGGGTGTTTCAGGTATCGGTCTCTCGGATGAGGGATTCAGCCCTCGACCGTGATGCCCATCGAACGCGCGGTGCCGGCGATGATCTTGGCGGCCGCCTCGATGTCGTTGGCGTTGAGGTCCTCGGTCTTGGTCTTGGCGATCTCGCGGACCTGGTCCATGGTCACCTTGCCGACCTTGTTGACGTGCGGCTCACCCGAACCCTTCTGCAGACCTGCGGCCTTGAGCAGCAGCTTGGCGGCCGGCGGGGTCTTGAGCTTGAAGTCGAACGAGCGGTCTTCGTACACGAAGATCTCGACCGGCACCACGTTGCCGCGCTGCGATTCGGTCGCGGCGTTGTACGCCTTGCAGAACTCCATGATGTTCACGCCGTGCTGACCAAGCGCCGGCCCCACGGGCGGCGCCGGGTTGGCCTGGCCCGCCTGGATCTGGAGCTTGATGATTCCGGCGATCTTCTTCTTCTTGGGAGGCATGTCCTCTTGTCCTTTTTCCTACAGATCCGCGCACGCTGGATACGCGGAAGTCTCAATTCTGGTCACAGCGCTCGACGGCTGCGGCGCGAGGTCAGAGCTTTTCGACCTGGTTGAAGCCGAGCTCGACCGGGGTCTCACGACCGAAGATCGAGACGAGCACCTTCACCTTGCGCTGTTCGGTGTTGACCTCGCTGATGGAGGCCGGCAGGGTCGCGAACGGTCCGTCCATGACGGTGACCGACTCGCCGACCTCGAAGTCGACCTCGACGAGGTTCGACGCGGCGGCGGCAGCGGCCTCGACGCTCTCGCCCGCAGCCGCGGCGGCCTTGGCGGCCTCCGCCTTGCGGACCTCGGCGCGCGGCATCAGGAACTGCACCACTTCCTTGATCGAGAGCGGCGACGGACGCGAGGTCATGCCCACGAATCCGGTCACTCCCGGGGTGTTGCGGACGGCGCTCCACGATTCGTCGTTGAGTTCCATCCGCACCAGGATGTAGCCGGGAAGCACCTTGCGGTTGACCTTCTTCGGCTGGCCGTTCTTGATCTCGGTGACCTCTTCGGTCGGCACCTCGACCTGGAAGATGTAGTCGCCGACGTCCAGGTTCTGGACGCGCGTCTCCAGGTTGGTCTTCACCTTGTTCTCGTAGCCCGCGTACGAGTGGATGACGTACCACTCCCCGGGCAGGCGGCGCAGCTGCGCCTTCAACTCGGCGACCGGATCGACGGCTTCGGTGACCTCGGCGTTCTGGTCCACGTCGTCAGCGGACACATCCACCGGCGTGGCCTCGGCGGTCTCGTCGCCGATCTCCGGCGATTCGATCTCGTTCTCCGGGGTGCTCACTGCCCCACGCTCCTTCGTTGGTCACTCGGGCTGGCCGCCCTGTAATAGTTGCCTGTCAGCCGAACACCAGCAGGGTCAGCTTGGCGAATCCGATGTCCAGGCCGGCGATGAACGCCGTGACCACCACGACGAACGCGAAGACGGCGATCACGTAGTTGACCATCTCGTTGCGAGTCGGCCACACCACCTTCCGCATCTCCGACACGACCTGCTTGAGGAAGGTCCAGATGCGGACGAACGGATTGCGGCTGACGCCGGTATCGGTCGCGGCGGACTCGGCGGTACGCTCTGCGACCGCGGTCGCAGAGCCGGCACCCCGACGGCCGCGCGCGGAGCGCTTGCCGCTGGGACGCAGTTCGGCGGAGTCGGACTGGGCGACGTCGTCGACCACCAGATCGTCGTTGACGTCTGAAGAAGCCTTGCGATCTCGCTTGGCCACCTTCTCACCGATCCCTTCGTCTGCTAGTGCCCCGGTGGGCAGGGGCGACAGGACTTGAACCTGCAACCTGCGGTTTTGGAGACCGCTGCTCTGCCAATTGAGCTACGCCCCTTTGCGCGGGCCCGTCGACCCACACTTTGATCCAAGGCTAACAAAACCAACGCGCCACCCTCAGGCAGCGCGTGATTCTGAAGCATCAGACTCAGATGAGTGTAGAGCAAAGCTGCCGCTCGCCCCAACTCGCCCCGACTGGGCGGCGTCAGTTGAACTGCACCAGCGCCTGCGCGCGGCCGAAGATCTTCCGCCCGGACTGCTTGGCGACCAGCGCGATCACTCCCCGCCGGGTCTGCGGGTCGAGAGACTTGACCTTGCCGCCGAAGTCCACCTGCGCCGCGCCGACCGCCGGCACGTAGACCGGACTGGTGAACCGCACGTTGTACTCGTGGATGGCCGCGGGGTCTCCGACGAACGAGCCGATGACGCTGGCACCGAGGCCCATCGTCTGCATTCCATGCGCCACCACGCTCTCGAGGCCGACCGCCTCCGCGACCTCCGGCGAGAAGTGGATGGGGTTCGGGTCGCCCGAGACGCCCGCGTAGTTCACCAGGTTTCCGAGCGTGAGGGTCTTGGTGACCTGCGGGAGTTCCTGCCCCACTTCGAGGGTGTCGAAGTCGATAGCCCCGTAGGCCTTGGGCTCCACCACCGGGTCGGGCTCGTCGTACCTGCTGAACGGTCCGTGCACGGTCTTCCCGACCGCGGGATCGACGTCCACCTGCATCATCACTTCGTTGAGCTTCGCGACGAGTCCCGGATCCACATCCACCGAGGGTCGGGCGGCCACCGAGGTGAAGGTCGTCATCACCGGCTCCTCGTGCTGATTCCAGATGATGTTCTTGCTGACGAGCAGGTCGGCGCCCATCGACTGCCGGAACGACTCGAGCGAGACGTCGCAGACCAGCCGGTCGCCCAAGCGCATCGGCTGGTGCATGATCAGCCGCTGATCGGTCTGCATGATCTGCCACATGTCGTATCCGGTGATCACGTCGTCGAACAGCCTGCGTTGCGCGATGAGTCCGAGCACCGAGACGAAGGTCGGGTGCGCGAAGAGCGTGTCGTGGCCGAGCTTCGCGGCCTCTGCCTCGTCCCAGAACGCCGGATGGGAGTCCTGGACCGCCCGCGCATGCCTGCGGATGTCCTGACGACCGACTTCGTAGTAGTCGTCGACGGTGTACTTGAAACCGACCATCGACTTGGTGTGTTCAGCGACCTCCGCCGCGGTCGGATCGCCCATCGGCGCAGCCTCCAGTGGGTTGTCGACCCGAATGTCCTCCAGCTGACCGGTCACGGTGTCTCCTCACTCGGCGCGGTCAGGCCGCACGGCCCCGGCGATCGGTGTGGAACAAGGCCTCCGGGGAAACGATTCGCAACTGATTCGTTACGAAGATTGTCCACTCCGATCGGCTCCGGACAAAATCAAACGAGCCGTCTCACCAAGTGAGACGGCTCGTTGAAATGCTCGGGAGGGGTCGCGGAAGCGACGACGCCTCAGCGCGACTCCTTGTGAGTCTCGTGCTTACCGCAGTTCGGGCAGAACTTCTTCAGCTCGAGACGGTCGGGGTCGTTGCGACGATTCTTCTTGGTGATGTAGTTGCGGTGCTTGCACACCTCGCACGCCAAGGTGATCTTCGGCCGCACATCGGTTGAGGAAGCCACTTTGTTGCCTACTTTCGCGTCTTGCAGTTCTTCGGTCCCACGCTTGGGGGCCGAGGTCCCACCGTGCGCAGGCGGTATGTGTAGCGGTGGGGGGACTCGATCCCCCGACCTCACGATTATGAGTCGTGCGCTCTAACCAGCTGAGCTACACCGCCCTGTTCGGCCGCGACCGAGTCGGTCACAACCAAGCGAGCCCCCTGACGGAATCGAACCGTCGACCTTTTCCTTACCATGGAAACGCTCTGCCGACTGAGCTAAGGGGGCGTGCCGTCCGGATCCAGCCTGCGAACAGTCCGTAACCGAAGAGCCTCAACGAGGTTACACACACGCTCTCAGTTTAACCAAAACCGCTGGTCACGCCGATTATGCGCGGTGCAAGTCCTCAGTGGCAGATATAGGATTCGAACCTATGTAGCTTGCGCGACGGATTTACAATCCGCTCCCTTTGGCCGCTCGGGCAATCTGCCGTGCCGCCGTCCACGAAACCGCTCCGCTCGCGCGGAGAAGTCCGGTGAAGGCAACGGGTAGAAGAATACAACGTACCCCGTATGTCCGCGCAAATCTGCTGTTCAGACCGCTGATAGGCTGGTTCTCATGGCTGATTCTTCGTTTGACGTCGTGAGCAAGGTCGACCGCCAGGAGGTCGACAACGCCCTCAACCAGGCGGGCAAGGAACTCTCGCAGCGCTACGACTTCCGCGGCACCAACACCACCATCGACTGGTCCGGTGAAGAGAAGATCGTGATCACCTCCGACGCCGAGGAGCGCGCCCTGGCCGGCCTCGAGGTGTTCAAGGAGAAACTGATCCGTCGGGACATCTCCCTCAAGGCGTTCGACGCCGGCGAGCCCGTCTCCTCTGGCAAGACTTTTAAGATCACCGGAGAGCTGGTCCAGGGCATCGACTCCGAGCACGCCAAGAAGATCTCGAAGAAGATCCGTGACGAAGGCCCCAAGGGAGTCAAGGCTCAGATCCAGGGCGACGAGCTGCGCGTCTCGTCGAAGAAGCGCGACGATCTGCAGGCCGTCATCGCATTGCTCAAAGGCGAGGACTTCGGCATCGCGCTGCAGTTCGTGAACTACCGCTAGCCCTCGCAGCTCCTCAGCGACAGACCCCGAGTCAAGCCGACTTGACACACTGATGACAAGTCGGCTTGACTTCTTGCATGTCCGAAACTCCGTCACCGGTGAAGGCGGCACGCACTCGAGCCGGTCTGCGGCAGGCAGATCTCGCCACGGCGGTGGGTGTCAGCCGGCAGACGGTGGTCTCGCTGGAGCGAGGCGACTACGCACCGTCGGTGTATCTGGCGATTCGGATAGCTCGGACCTTGAACAGTTCGGTCGAAGAGCTTTTTCCGCTACCCGAGGAGCACTGACATGTCACCTCAGACGAAGACCCTTCCCGCGCTCCTGCTGCGCAACACCGACGACTCGTGGGGCGACGAGCGCGAACGGGCCGTGATGCTCGAGGCCTACGCCTACGTGTTCATACTGGCGACGATCCTGCTGTGGACGCTGGCCGCGGTGTCCGCGTGGTTCGTTCCCGCCTGGGTCACCGTGGCCTTCTTCCTCGGACTGCTGATCCCGTCGGTCGAGTGGCAGCGGTACTGCCGGGCTCGCGGCGTCGACGCCCACGCCCTCGCCTACGGCGGCGAGTCGTGGGTGCGCACCGCTCTGATCGGCTGCTACTTCGGGGGCTGCGCGGTCTCGATGGCCACGGCCGTCATCGCCGAAATCGATCCCGGCGACGGCGTCGGCGGGGCCGTCGCCGGAGGAGTCGTCGGGGCCCTCGCCGCGGTGCTCGTCGGGCGCTGGGCGGCGAAGCGGAAGCAGGATCAGAACCGCTGACCGCCGTTGCGCGCCATCGCGTGGAGCCGCGCGATCCGGTCGGCGGTCGGCGGGTGCGTGGAGAACAGGCGCGACAGCTTCTCGCCGGGGCGGAACGGGCTCTCGATCATCAGGTGCGACTGGTTCGCCAGATCCGGCGTCGGAGGCAGCGGTGCGGCGGCGATGCCGCCCGAGATCTTCGAGAGCGCGGATGCGAGCGCCAGCGGATCACCGGTGAGCTCCGCGCCCGACGCGTCGGCCTGGTACTCCCGCGACCGGGACACCGACATCTGGATCACCATCGCGGCCACCGGACCGAGGATCGCGATCAGGATCATCGCCAGCGGGTTGGGCCCGTTGTCGCGGTTGCCGCCGAACGCTCCCATCCACATGGCCATGTTGGCCAGGCCGCTGATCACCGCGGCCATCGCGCCGGCGACGGAACTGATCAGGATGTCGCGGTTGTAGACGTGGGAGAGCTCGTGGCCCAGCACCGCCCGCAGCTCGCGCTCGTCGAGCAACTGCATGATCCCGGACGTGCAGCACACCGCGGCGTTCTTGGGATTGCGCCCCGTCGCGAACGCGTTCGGCGACTCGGTGGGACTGATGTAGAGCGCGGGCATCGGCTGGTGCGCCTGGGTGGCGAGGTCGCGCACGATCCGGTAGAGCTCAGGCGCCTGCACCTCGGTCACCGGCTGCGCGTGCATCGCCCGCAGCGACAGCTTCGCGCTGTTGAAGTAGGCGTAGGCGTTGGTGCCCACGGCGAGCAGAACCGAGAACACCAGGATGTTCGGGTTGTGGAACAACGCACCGATACCGACGATGATCGCGGACATCAAGCCCATCAACGCCGCCGTCTTGAGGCCGTTGAAATGCATGGCACCTCACTGTCAGAAGAACACTGTCCTTAGAACTTCATTCACAGTGGCAAACGTGCAGGACCACCCCGATAGTTCCAGCCGTTACCGCAGTCACTACGCGCGAAGAATACGCGAGTCGCGACGGTCAGCCGACGCGGTCGACCGTATAGCGCACGAGTGAGCTGAAAGCGTCGTTCGCCGGTCCCGCGGGCAGACCGGCGAGGAGCCCGTCGGCCTCGTCGGCCATCGCCTCCAGGCGAGCGCGGGCCTGCTTCATGCCCGCCGAGTCGACGAGCAGGTTCAGGGCCTCGTTCACCTCGCCGTCGTCGACGAGTGGTCGTGCCGCTCCGCTCTGCGGGTCGACGAGGAGCTGCGACAACCGCTCGCTGCCCGGCCCGTCGCCCGCGAGCGCCAGCAGCACCGGCAGCGTGTGGACTCCCTCGCGGAGGTCGGTGCCGGGCGTCTTGCCCGAGTCGCCGCTCACGGAGGCGATGTCGATGATGTCGTCGGAGACCTGGAATGCGGTGCCCACCACGTCGCCGAGCCGGGCGAGCGTGTCGACGGTGGTCGCGTCGGCGCCGGCGGTGTACGCGCCGAAGCGCCCGGCGGTCGCGATCAGCGACCCCGTCTTCTCCCACACCACCTTGAGATAGTGATCGATGGGGTCGCCGCCGGCGCTGACGCCGACGGTCTCACGCATCTGCCCGGTCACCAGTTCGGCGAAGGTGTCGGCGATGATCCGGACCGCCTCCGGACCCAGTGTCGACACCAGGTGCGAGGCCCTCGCGAACAGGAAGTCGCCCGCGAGGATCGCGATCGAGTTGGACCAGCGCGCGTTGGCGCTCGGCGCTCCCCTGCGCAGGGAGGCCTCGTCCATGACGTCATCGTGGTACAGGGTGGCCAGGTGGGTCATCTCGATGACGGTGGCCGAGGTGATGACGTCGTCGCTCCCCGGAGTCGTACCGAAGTGCGAGGCGAGGATCGCGAACATCGGACGGAACCGCTTGCCACCGGCTTTGGCCAGATGGGTGGCGGCTTCGACCAGGATGTCGTCCCCTGACGACAGCTCGCTGATCAACAGATCCTCGACGCGCTGAAGCGACTCCTGCACCTGCCCGGCGAACTCGCCGGTCCCGAGGTCCAGTCCGGCAAAAGTGGACTTCACGTGTTTGGCCCAATCCCATCGGTGATCCGAACGCCGCGGATTCGTCGTTCGGCGACACCAGAAGCGTAACTGCTCACGGCGACAGACATACTGGTCGGGTGACAAGCGCGACGCCCGGCGAAGCCGTTCCCGATTCCGCCGACCTTCTGGTGGTGGGCGCCGGACCCGCCGGTGCGGCGGCCGCAGCCCATGCCGCGGCCCGCGGATCGGATGTGGTGCTGCTCGACGCGGCGGTCTTCCCCAGGGACAAGACGTGCGGCGACGGGCTGACGCCGAGGGCGGTGACCGGCCTGCACCGACTCGGCATGAGCGGTCTGCTCGACGGCCGTCCCCGCATCCGGGGCCTGGAGCTCAACGGCTGGGGCGCACGGCAGCGGGTCGACTGGCCGGCCGCCGACCGTTTCGGCGCGTACGGCAGCGCGATCGCCCGCACCGAACTCGACGACGCGATCCGCCGTTTCGCGCTCTCGCGCGGCGCCCGGATGGTGTCCGGGGCCAAGGCCGTCGGCGCGCAGCTGGTCGGCGGCCGGATCGAGTCGGTGACCGTGGGACGGGACGGTGAACGGCGTCAGATCCGCGTGCGGGACGTGATCGTGGCGGACGGTGTGCGATCGGCGCTCGGAAAGTCGCTCGGGCGCCGGTGGCACCGCGACACCGCGTATGGCGTGGCCGCGCGGTCGTACGTCGACTCGGGGAGGTCCGGCGACGCATGGATGGGCTCGCATCTCGAGCTCCGCGATCCGGACGGTGCGCTTCTGCCCGGTTACGGCTGGGTCTTTCCGCTCGGCGACGGAACGGTGAACGTCGGGGTCGGGGCTCTGGCCACGGCGGGCCGGCCGGCGTCGATGGCTCTGCGCCCGGTGGTGGAGCACTATGCGCGGATGGTGGCAGGTGACTGGCAGCTGACGTCGGCGCCGCAACGGATCGCTTCGGCGCTCCTGCCGATGGGCGGAGCGGTGAGCGGAGTGGCCGGAGCGAATTGGATGCTGATCGGTGACGCCGCCGCGTGCGTCAATCCGCTCAACGGCGAGGGGATCGACTACGCGATCGAGACGGCCGCCCTGGCGGTCGACATGCTGGAGTCGGAGCACGACTACTCGGTCGCGTGGCCGGGGCTGCTGCGGTCGGAGTACGGTGTCGCATTCGCCGCGGCGCGCCGGGCCGCGGGTCTGCTGACCGTCCCGCAGACGGTGCCGCTGCTCGGCCGGCCCGGGATCCGTTCGGCTCGGCTGATGTCGGCGGTGGTGCGCGTGATGGGCAATCTACTGACCCCGGACGACGCCGATCTCATCGCCCGAGCCTGGCGCGGCGCCGGCCGCATCGCTTCGACTCTGGAGGACCGGCCGCCGTTCAGCTGACCGGTCCGGGACTCACGCGGCGGGTTGCGCGCTCTTCACGCCCCGGTGGATCGCTACGATTCCGCCGGTCTGGTTCTGCCAGGTGACCTCGCCGAATCCGGCGTCGCCGATCATCGACGCGAGAGCGGCCTGGTCCGGCCACGCGCGAATCGACTCGGCGAGGTAGACGTACGCGGCGGGATTGCTCGACACCTTCGTGGCGACGGCGGGCAGCGCCTTCATCAGGTACTCCATGTAGACCGTGCGGAAGGGCTTGAGCGTCGGAGTGGAGAACTCGCAGATCACGAGCCGGCCGCCGGGCTTGAGCACCCGATTGAGTTCTGACAGGGCCAGGGGCACGTCGTTGACGTTACGGAGACCGAATGAGATGGTCGCGGCGTCGAAGGAGGCGTCCGCGAAGGGCAGGTGCAGCGCGTCTGCGGCCACCTTCGGCACCTTGCGGTTCGCTCCTGCTCGGAGCATGCCGAGTGAGAAGTCGGCGGCGATGCACGTGGCACCCGAGGCCGCGAGTTCGACGGTGGACACGGCGGTGCCCGCGGCGAGGTCCAGGACCACGTCGCGCGGCTTCAGGTCGAGCGCGCGGCGGGTGTTGCGCCGCCAGAGCCGGTCCTGACCGAATGAGAGCACCGTGTTCGTCAGGTCGTAGCGGCGTGCGACGCCGTCGAACATCTCGGCGACCTCGGACGGCTCCTTCTCGAGGCTCGCGCGCGTTCCGGCGCCGTGGTCGGTGCTGTCTGTCATGGAGTCCAGCCTAATCGCGGCGTGTGCGGCGCCCGGTCTCGGCTACCCCGACCATGAGGACGATCACCACCGCCCAGCCCGCGGCGATCACCGACAGTGCGGGGACGATCGACAACTGGGCATCGCGGCCGACCGGCCGGGCGAGGTTGTCGGGATCGGTGGTGTCGTAGTCGACGAGGATGCGCTGCCCGGTGGACAGATGCGTGGGGTACAGCAGGCCTAGTTTGGGGTTGCGCAGTACCCCGTCCGGGGTCACGAAGTTGACGGCGGCGTGCAGGCGGTCGGCGGAGATCACCTCGGCGACGGCGGTGGCCTTGTTGGCGTCGATCTTCGAGTCGTTGCGGTAGGCGCCGGCGATGATGACCGCGCCGATGAGACTCACCACGACGCCGACGGCCACCAGCGCGATCTGAATGCGCCGCTGCACTGTCCGGGTCATGACTGCTCAGGATAGTCGGGTGCCGCGTCGAGCCCGGCGGCGATCCGGGCGTGGAGTTCGCGCAGACCGTCACGGTTGGTGCGCACCTCGAGAACTTCGATGCCGCCCTCGGGCGCGGGGCCGGTGAGAGCGTCGGACAGCTCGTCGAGTCGCACGCGGCGGTGGCCGATGTTGAATCCCGCGCACATCGCGGCGAGGTCGGTGCGGTGCGGGGTGCCGAAGATCCGGTCGTAGACGCCGAGGTAGGCGTCGCGCGCGAAACGCGGATCGCCCTGTTCCAGGAGGCCGAAGATGCCGCCGCCGTCGTCGTTCGCGACCACGATGCGCAGATCGGCGGGGCGCGGCTCATCCGGGCCGATGACGAGACCGGTGGCGTCGTGGATGAACGTGAGGTCGCCCATCAGCGCGACGGTCCGTCCGCGGGCCAGGGCCGCGCCTATCGCGGTGGCGTTGGTTCCGTCGATGCCGGCGACCCCGCGATTGGACATCACCTTGACTCCGTCGGCGACGGTGCCCGCGAGCGCGATGTCCCGGATCGGGTTCGACGCACCGACCACGAGCGTGTCGCCGGGGGTCATCGCGGCGGCGACGGCCCGTGCCACGTGTAGACCCGTGCTCTGGTGTGAGGCGTCGAGCTCGGTCGTCACCGCCTGCTCCACCAGGTTGTTGACTCGCGCGGCCTCGTCGAGCCATGTCTGCCGGGGATCACCGGTGGCCGCCGCCCGGGTGCCGGTTGCGACCACGTTGCCGGACACGTCGGGCCACCGCGGGCCGGTGGTCAGCGCGAACACCTCCACCGACGGATCGGCGAGCAGCCTCGACACGGAGCGGTGCAGAGTCGGGCGCCCGCAGATGATCGCCTGTTTCGGTCTCAGCTTGCCGAGTGCGAGCGGGTGCAGGGGGTTCGCCGCGCTCGGCGCGGTCGGCTCGGCGACGGTCGGCAGCGCTGCCAGTTCGGGATGAACTCCGGCGCCGTGCCCGGACACCACGACGGTGTCGCGCGAGAGGTCGATCTCCAGGGGGATGTCGAGCCTGCCGACCGGCGCGTGGGTCCACGGAGCGTCGCCGGGGCGCCCGGCGAAACGTCCGTCGTCCAGGACCGAGAGGTCGGTGTCCGGAAGGTCCCCCGCGTCGGGCACCAGCGGCTCGCGCAGCGGGATGTCGAACTGCACCGGCCCGGCGTTGCCGGTGCGCGCGCCGCGCGCAGATGCGAGGACCCGGCCCACCGCCGACCGCCACTGGGAGTTGGTGTCGAGATCTTCCTCCGCGAGCCCGAGGCTGATGGCTGCGCGCACCTGGGTGCCGAACATGCCGAACTGCTCGATGGTCTGATTGGCGCCCGAGCCCAGAAGCTCGTACGGCCGGTTGGCGCTGATCACGACCAACGGCACCCGCGCGTAGTTCGCTTCGAAGACGGCGGGCCCGGTGTTCGCGACGGCGGTGCCGGAAGTCATCACAATCGGCACCGGGCGGCCGGAGGCCACGGCCAATCCGAGCGCGAGGTATCCGGCCGACCGCTCGTCGATGCGGACATGGAGCCGAAGGCGGCCCTGCGTGTCAGCCGCATGCAGCGCGAAGGCCAGCGGCGCGTTCCGCGATCCCGGGCACAGCACGGCCTCGGTGACACCGCCGCGGATCAGTTCGTCGACGATCACACGCGCCTGCAGGGTGGACGGGTTCATGGATATAGACCCTATGCGCCGGGACGAGGCAGCCGATCCGAAGGTCGGCTCCGACTCCGCGCCCTCCGGAAGCGGCCATGAAATATCGTCGGCACATGGGCTTCTACTCCGAGCACGTGCTGCCGCGGATCATCGTCAAGACCTGCGGGATGCCCGCGATGGACGATCTGCGGCGCCGGGCCTGCGAGCCGCTGTCCCGCGATGTGGTGGAGATCGGTTTCGGGTCCGGCTTCAACGTCGGCCGGTATCCGGCGGATGTGAGGCGTGTCGCCGCGGTGGAGCCGAGTGATACCGGTTGGCGGCTCGGGGCCGCGCGGGTCGCGGCGTCGTCCGTGCCGATCGAGCGGGGTGGTCTGGACGGGCAGCGGCTGCCCTTCGACGACGATTCGTTCGACTCGGCGTTGTCGACGTTCACCATGTGCACCATTCCGGAACTCCCCGTGGCGCTCGCGGAGCTGCGACGGGTCGTCAAACCCGGCGGGATTCTCGCCTTCCTCGAGCACGGCAGGGCTCCGGACCCCGGCGTACGCCGATGGCAGCGCCGGCTGGAGCCGATCCAGAAGCGTCTCGGCGGAGGATGCCACCTGACCCGCGACATCCCCGCAATGTTGGCCGAGGCGGGCTGGGAGATCGTGGCGCTCGACTCCTTTTACGCCGACGCGGCGCCGAAGCCCTTCGCGGCGTTCTCGCTCGGCTGGGCCCGGAATCGGTAGCTCGCGGGTCCGCCGGGTTCCGAAGGCCTTTCCGGTGGTGGGCCCGATTCTCGTCGGTACCGTTCTGACGGATGCAGGCACCGCGCTTGTCCGGCGTGGTGGATGGGGTTCAGGCGCCAGGGTTGTTCGGTGGTGGCTGGTCGCCAGGCCATGCGTCCGGCGTCGGGTCCGTCGGTGAGGATGGTGGTCTCCCATTGGCCGCGGTTGGTGCCGACGGCGCGGTTGTGGCGCCCGCACGCGGCGCCGAGAGCATCGATGTCGGTGCGCCCTCCCGGGGTGATCCAGTCCGGTGCGTGATGGGCCTGGGTTTGGGCGAAGGGTCGGTCGCAGCCGGGGGCGGTGCAGCCGCGGTCGCGGGCGAACAACGCCAACCGCTGCGCCTTGCTCGCGAAGCGTGCCCCGCGGCCCTGGTAGAGGACTTCGCTGGTGTGATTGCGGAAGACCGCCAGGTGCGGGACGGCGTCGGCGGCGAGCCGGACGAGTTCGCCGATCGGGATGCGGGTGCCGGTGGCGGTCAGGGAGATGCCGGCGTGGGCGGCGAGTTCTTGGTCGGTGACGGTGATGACGAGTTCGGCTGGTATCCGGTTCGGTGCTCCGAGGCCGCCGTGGGCGAGAACGTAGTCGCACAGGGCCAGCAGCGCGTCGTGCGTGCGTTGGGCGGCACTGCGCAGATCCCGGCCCCGCGCCGCGGCGAGAGCCTCGGCGTCGATGCCGTCGGCGTTGATGGTGCCGGTGGGTGAGTCGGGGTCGGTGGGATTGTTCATGCCGGGCGCGGCCCAGGCGGTGAGGATGACTTCGAACTTGGCGCGTAGTTCCGGGGTCATGGCGCCACGGACTTTGCACATGAGTTGTCGGTCTTGCGGGAGGATGGTGATTCCGCGTTGGCGTTGCCGGTCGACGTGATCGCTCTCCTGCCCGTCCGGATCCAGATGGGCGAGCAGGCGGTCACCGACCTTGCCCAGATCATCGGGGTTCAACCCAGCCGCCGCTTCGGCCAACTCCGCCTCGGCACTGGCTTTGACTTCCGGCGAGATGCAGCCCGGTACTTTCGCCAGCACGGCCGAGATGACGAGAGCGTGTTCGGCGCCGACAGTCCCGGCCGCCACCGACGCGGCGGTGGCGGGCTTGCGGGGAGGCAGGGTTTCACCTTGAAAGTTGGAGAACTCGCCGATCGCCTCAGCCATCCGCAACCGCCGACCCGCCTCCCGGGTTCCCAGCCGCAGCCCTTGCGACAGGTATTGATGCGGATTCAGGTAGCCGGCGGTGCGGTGAGCATTGCGATCGGAGACCTCCACCAGCAGCGCAGCGGAGACGCCGACCCAGCGGCGCCGAATCCGTTCGGCGGTCTGCGTGTGCGCCAACAGGTCCGGTTCGGTCTCCGGCGACAGCGAGGTCTCAGCGAGCTTCACCGCCGCGGCATCGATCAACGCCAACAACTCCGCGGGCCGGTCCGGCAGCGCACCAATGGCGACGACAGTCGCGACCGAATCAGTGAACGGATCGGTCATCGCTGTCACCTCCCCCGAGTGTTTCAGCTGCTCACACCATATTTTCTTGACCTACCAGAACACTACCAATCGGGTATGACACAACGGATCGATGAATCGAACAGGCAAGCGGATGGTTCGTGCCGGCGGTGTAGATACCGTGTCGGCGGTCGGGATGCCAGTAGGGTCGACCCCATGAGTCGCGAATTCGACGTCGTCGTGTTTGGAGCCACCGGTTTCGTCGGTGAGCTCACCGCCCAGTACCTCGCCGACCATGCACCGGCGAGCACTCGCATCGCTCTCGCCGGGAGGTCGGAGACCAAACTCGCCGCGGTGCGACGACGCCTCGGCGAGCGCGCGCGCGACTGGCCGCTGATCGTGGCCGACTCGGACTCGCCGTCGTCGCTAGATGCGATGTGCGCACGTACGCAGGTGGTCTGCACCACGGTGGGTCCGTACCTGCGCTACGGCGAGAATCTCGTGATCGCTGCTGCGACCGCAGGCACCGACTACGTCGACCTCACCGGCGAGGTCCCGTTCGTCCGGCACTCCATCGACAAGGCCGACGAACTGGCCACCGCGTCCGGCGCGCGGATCGTGCATTCCTGCGGATTCGATTCGGTCCCGTCCGACCTCGGCGCGTATCTGCTGCACCGAACGATCGCCGAAGACGGCGCGGGCGAGATGACCGACACCACCATGGTGGTGACGTCGCTGCGCGGCGGCGTCTCCGGCGGAACGGTCGACTCGGTCCGGGTGATCGCAGAGATGGCGAAAGACGCGGAGACCAGAAGCCTGATCATGAACCCGCAGGCACTCTCCGGCGGGTCGGGTGAGACTCCGCGCGCGGGCCTCAACTCCGAGCCCAGCGATATGACGCCGGTCGACGCGAAGAAGGTCGACCCGAGCCTGCGGGGCACGCTCGCACCGTTCTTCATGTCGTCTTACAACACCCGCGTGGTGCGTCGTTCGAACTACCTTCTCGACGGTGCGTACGGTGACGCGTTCCGCTACCAGGAGACGATGTCGGTCGGCGGCGTGCCCGGCCTGTCGGCCGCACTGGCCGGGATCGTCACCGTCGGAACCGGAGCATTCCTCGGCGCGATGAGCTTCGCGCCCACCCGCAAGGTCCTCGACATGGTGCTCCCCAAGCCCGGCAGCGGCCCCGGAGAGAAGTCCCGCGAGACGGGCAACTTCGTCACCCAGACCTTCACCACCACGACCACCGGACGCCGGTATCGCTCACAGATGCGCGCGCACGGCGACCCCGGATACAAGGCGACCGCCGTGATGCTCGGCGAGGCATCGCTGGCTCTCGCTCTGGATCGTGATCGGCTCCCCGACCGCGCCGGCGTCCTGACCCCCGCGGTGGCGATGGGCGATGTGTTGATCGATCGCTTGCAGGCGGCGGGTTTCGTCGTCGAGGCGCACGAACTGAAGGCGTGAGCCCGACCCGTCGCGGCTACGCCTGACCGGGCCTCAGCTCGATGAAGAGTGCGTCCATCTCCGCGCACAGGCGGTCGCCGTCATGCAGCGTGCCGCGGACGAAGTTCTTGCGACCGTCGTGTTCGTGCACCCAGGTGCGCAGCACGAGGGGCGTCTCCAACGGAGTCAGTGACCGGTAGTTCACCGTCAGATAGGCGGTCCGCGCCGGCCGGCCGGCTCGCAGAGCCGCAGCCATGCCACCGAGGTCGTCGAAGGCGACCGCGACGTGCCCTCCGTGCGCCACACCGTTGCCTCCGAGATGGAACCGCCGGAAGATCACCTCCGCGTCCACCCCCTCCGGCCCACCGTTGCGCACCTCGTACGGCGGCAGGGTGATGTTGCCCCGCGACGGCAGGTCGATCCGGGTCCCCGACGGTGACGTCCACTCGTCGACGAGGGTCGTGTCGAGCTTGGCGTTGAGCTTCTTGAGGTCCTCGATCACCTCGTCGGCCAACTCGGGGGTCGGCGACGCGTACCGCACCTTGTCCATGAACGTGCGGACCTGCTCGACCATCTCGCCGTAGCTCGGTCCCCCGCGTTCGGTCGTGACCTCGAAGTCGGCGCGGAACCCGCCCTGGTGCGGTGACGTCTCCGACGCCTCTGTGCTCGACTGCTGTTCGGTTGCGCCCGTCATCGTTTCACCGTATCTTCCGCGCGACCGCCTCCTGTGGTCGGCTCAGACTTCTCCCTGCGACAGCAGCCTGTCGATCTTGGTCTCGATACGAGCGAGCCTCTCGTCGTCGGACGACCGCCGGGCGTCGGCGTGGCCGGCGCCGATCAGCAGATCGACGATCTGCCGTCCCACATCTGCCGTGTGCACCGGACGCCCGGCGTATCGCTGGCCGCGCGCGCTGTGCTCCAGCGTCCCGAAGATCATGTCGCGCGCCAGCGCCGACGGAAGCGAGGCGTCCACTTCTCCGCACCGCTTCATGTCGTCGATGACCGCGGTGTACAGCCTCGTGTAGCGGCGGTTGGAATCGATGACGACCGACGCCAGCTCCGTGCCGGGAAACGCCTGGGCGGTGTGGATGTACACCTGCACCAGGTCCCACTGCGTCGCCATCACCGCACACCAATCGTGGACCAGTCGGCGCAGCAGTTCCGACGGCGTCGCGCCGTCCTGCGCCAGAACCGCCTCGGCCTGGCCCTGCAGCCCCTCGTAGAACTCCCGGGTGACGGCGGTGAGCAGGCCGAGTTTGCTGGAGTAGTGCAGGAAGACGGTGCCCTCCGACACTCCCGCACGCCGGGCGATCTCGGCGGTGGTAGCCGCCTGAAAGCCCGACTCCGCGAAGCACTCCGCGGCGGCCGCACGCACGGCGCTGCGCGTGCGGTCGCTCTTCGATCCGGCCTGCCCCCGCGCCGCCGTCACGACGCCGGTCCCGTCTCGCGCATCAGCGGTGCTTGAATTCCGGTTCCCGCTTCTCCACGAAGGCCGCCATGCCCTCGGTCTGATCGGCGGTGGCGAACAGCGAGTAGAACAGGCTCCGCTCGGCGCGGACGCCTTCGGTGAGGCTCGACTCGAACGCGCGGTTCACCGCTTCCTTGCCGTACGACGCCGCGATGAACGACTTGCTCGCGATGGTCGCCGCGACCTCGCGAGCGGTGCTGACCACCTCGTCGGTCGGAACCACGCGCGACACCAGACCCGCCCGCTCCGCCTCGTCAACCTTCATCTGCCGCCCGGTGAGGACCAGGTCCATCGCCTTGGCCTTGCCGACTGCTCGGGTGAGTCGCTGCGATCCGCCGATCCCGGGGATCACGCCGAGGTTGATCTCGGGCTGACCGAACCTGGCGTTCTCGCCGGCGATGATGATGTCGCAGAGCATGGCCAACTCGCAGCCGCCGCCGAGCGCGTAGCCCGCAACCGCCGCGATGATCGGAGTGCGGGTGCGCGACAGTTCGTCCCACGCGCCGAAGAACTGCTGGCCGACCACCTCGCTGAAGCTCTTCGACTGCATCTCCTTGATGTCGGCGCCTGCGGCGAAGGCCTTCTCCGAGCCGGTGATGACGATGGCGCCGATCTCCGGGTCCGCGTCGAAGCCGCGCACGGCCGCAACCACTTCGCCCATCAGTTCGGTGTTCAGCGCGTTGAGGGCCTTGGGACGGTTCAGGGTGATGACGGCGACGCGGCCGTCGGTCTCGGTGAGGATGGTCTGGTACTCGGTCATCTGCGGTTCTCCAATGGCTGTCGGGTGCGGTCGGGCATGAGGTTCACGGGTTCACAATGGTGAGTTCGAGCCCCTCGGGCAGCGGCGCGAAGAAGGCGTCCACGTCGGCCTCGGTGACGTCGCCGATCTCCGCGGGACTCCACGACGGATTGCGGTCCTTGTCGATCACCTGCGCCCGGATCCCCTCGGCCATGTCGTGGCTGCGGACGCATCGCACCGACACCCGGTATTCGCGGGCGAGCGCCTCGTCGAGAGTCGGCAGCGGGTTGCGGAGCGCCCGCAGCGTCACCGCGAGGGTCGTCGGGCTCTTGGCCCGGAGCGTCGCGGCCGCCTTCTCCGCCGCTTCGGTGCCGACGGCCTCGCAGCGGCGGACGATCTCGGCGACGCTGTCGGCGGCGAAGGCCTCGTTGATCCAGTCGCGCTGGGCGTACAGATCGGACGCGGGCGGCTTCTGGGCGTAGGTGGCCAGCGCCTCGTCGACGGTGGTCGCGGAGACGGCCTTGACGAAGGCGTCGAGATCTGCGGCGGGGACGTAATGGTCCGCGATGCCGAGGGCGATGGCATCGGCGCCGTTGATCGAGGCCGCCGTGAGGCCCAGGTACACGCCGAGTCGGTCCGGAATCTGCGAGAGAAGGTGCGTGCCTCCGACGTCGGGGACGAAGCCGATACCGGTCTCCGGCATCGCGAGCCGGGTACGGTCGGTGACCACGCGGGTGTTGGCGTGTGCGGAGACGCCGACACCGCCGCCCATGACGATCCCGTCCATCAGCGCGACGTACGGCTTGGGGAACTTCGCGATCTCGGAATTGAGCTGGTACTCCTCGCGCCAGAACACCGCCGACGGGCAGGCCGTAGCCTCTGCGTCGCCGGCGCCGGCATCGACGAGTGCCTTGGCGTCGCGGTGAATCGACACGATGTCGCCACCGGCGCACAGTCCGCGCTCGCCGGCGCCGGAGAGCACCACCGCCTTCACCGCCTCGTCCTCGCGCCACTTACGCAGCGCGGCCGACATCAGATCCACCATCTCGTCGTTCAGGGCGTTGATGGCCTTCGGGCGGTTGAGGATCAACCGGCCGACGCCGCCTTCCTGCGACACCACGACGGGCTGGTTCATCGAGCCTCCTGCTTCTTGATCGACACGTCCTCCGCGAGAAATCGGAGTGACACTCAGTTTGGAACCTAGCATCTGAACATCGGTAATAGAAGATGGAGGTCGCACTCCCAACGACGGACTTGAGCGCCACTGCATCGGTGCCGGCAGACCACCCCGTCACCGTCGCCGCCCACGCCGACTCGCGCCGACCGGGCTCCAACTAGGCTCGGAAGACATGACGACCGACTCCAGCCCCTTCGACCCGTCCGCATGGCGCACCGTCCCCGGCTTCGAGGACCTCACCGACATCACCTACCACCGGCACACCGGTGAAGGCCGCGCCAACGGCATCGTCCGCATCGCGTTCGACCGGCCCGAGGTCCGCAACGCCTTCCGACCGCACACGGTCGACGAGCTCTATCGAGCCTTCGACCACGCGCGTCGGACCCCGGACGTGGGCACAGTGCTTCTGACCGGCAACGGCCCGTCGCCCAAGGACGGCGGCTGGGCCTTCTGCAGCGGCGGCGACCAGCGCATCCGCGGCCGCAGCGGTTACCAGTACGCCACCAGCCACGATTCCGATGTCACCGCGGCGACCGTCGACGGAGTGGACGAGGCGCGGGTCAAGGCCGAGGGCGGACGACTGCACATCCTCGAAGTCCAGCGGTTGATCCGCACCATGCCGAAGGTCGTCATCGCGGTCGTCAACGGCTGGGCCGCGGGCGGCGGCCATTCGCTGCACGCGGTCGCCGATCTGACCCTCGCGTCCCGGGAACACGCCCGGTTCAAGCAGACCGACGCCGACGTGGGCAGCTTCGACGCCGGTTACGGCAGCGCCTACCTCGCCAAGCAGGTCGGCCAGAAGTTCGCCCGCGAGATCTTCTTCCTGGGCGAGGCCTACGACGCCGAGACCATGCATCAGATGGGCGCCGTGAACCGCGTCGTCGATCATGCAGAACTCGAGAACACGGCCGTCGAATGGGCACGGAAGATCAACTCCAAGTCGCCCACCGCGCAGCGGATGCTGAAGTTCGCGTTCAACCTGACCGACGACGGGCTGATGGGTCAACAGGTCTTCGCCGGCGAGGCCACGCGTCTGGCCTACATGACCGACGAGGCGGTCGAGGGCCGGGACGCCTTCCTGGAGAAGCGTGATCCGAACTGGGACTCGTTCCCGTACTACTACTAGACCCGCCAGTATTGAGACCGCCCGCGCATCCACCTTCTGATTGATCTTGGCCTAACACCAAGACACGGTCCGCGCAGCCGGTCGATCTGGTGAGATCGACGCATGACAGGTGCTCCCCCCGGTTCCACCCTGCCCGCAAACACCTCAGCGCCCACCCGCCGGGACTGGATCGGCCTCGCCGTCCTGTCGGTCGGGCTGGGCCTGATCGTGCTCGACGGAACGATCGTCGGCGTCGCGCTGCCGGCGATCATCAGCGACCTGAGTCTCGACCTCACCGACGCCCAATGGGTCAACAGTCTGTACGCGGTGGTGTTGGCGGCACTGCTGCTCTCGACGGGCCGACTCGCCGACCGCTGGGGTCGCAAACGGATGTTCCTGTTCGGACTCACCGTCTTCGTCGCCGGCAGTCTGCTCGCCGCCGCCTCCGGGTCGGCGGGCACGCTGATTGCGGCCCGTGCGGTCCAGGCGGTCGGCGCGGCGTTCATCATGCCCTCGACCCTCTCCACGGTGAACGCCGTCTTCCGCGGTCGCTACCGGGCCGCAGCCTTCGGTGTCTGGGGCGCGGTGATCTCCGGCGCGGCGGCGGTGGGACCGCTCGCGGGCGGCGCCCTGACCCAATGGGCGTCGTGGCACTGGATCTTCCTCGTCAATCTGCCGCTCGGTCTCGTCGTGGCGATCGCCGCGATCTTCACGGTGTCCGAATCGAAGGGCGGCGACGATCGGCCCGGCGCCGATGTCGACGGCGCGATGCTCAGCATGATCGGTTTCGGCGCACTGGTGTTCGCCGTGATCGAAGGGCCCGACCTGGGATGGTGGACGCCGAAGGGCGAGCTGAAGGTGTTCGGATGGAGGTGGCCCGAGCAGGCGCCGATCTCGATCGTCCCGGTGGCCTTCGCGGTGGCGGCGTCGGCTCTGGTCCTGTTCGTCGTCTGGGAGCGTCATCGCCGGAACAACGGGCGGTCGGCGATCCTCGACCTCCGGCTGTTCGGCCTGCCCACGTTCTCGTGGGGCAACGTCACCGCCGCCGCGGTGGCGGTCGGAGAGTTCGGCATCATCTTCGCGCTGCCGCTGTACCTCGTGAACGCGCTCGGCCTCGACGTGATGCAGGCCGGCCTGGTCCTGGCCGCCATGGCGATCGGAGCCTTCGTCTCCGGCGCCATGGCACGACACCTCGCGGCCAGGCTCGGTGCCCCCGCCGTGGTGCTGCTCGGCCTCGGTCTCGAAGTCGCGGGGGTCCTGATCCTCGTCGTGGTGATCGGGAGCTCCACCTCCGGCTGGATCATCGCGCTGCCGTTGATCCTCTACGGCCTCGGTCTGGGGCTGGCTTCGGCTCAACTCACCGGGACCGTCCTCCGCGACGTTCCGGTGGACGACTCCGGTCAGGCGTCGGCCACCCAGAGCACGGTCCGGCAGGTCGGATCGGCACTGGGCACGGCCTTCGCCGGCGCGGCGCTGTCGGTGGCACTCGCGACGACCCTGCCGACCGCACTCGACCACGCCGGCTTCAGCGGCCCCGCCGCGGACCAGGTGGCCGCCGCCACCCGCGAGTCAGCGGGCACCACCATCACGATGCTGCGCGCCGAGGGGGTCCACAGCCCGCTCGGCGACCGGACCGACGCCGCGGTCGGCGCACTCTCGGAGGGATTCGCCGACGCCACCCGATGGTCGATGGTGGTCGCCGTCGCATTTCTCGCGCTGGGCTTCCTCGGCGCGGCACGACTGCGCCGCGCCGCCGCCGCACCCGCGCGGACCTGACGGGCCGGGCTCAGCCGATGAGTTCCTTCAACACCCGCATGTCCTCCACCCGGCGGTTGTGGGACGCGGCGGCCGGCGAGGCCAGCAGCACGCCGACACCGCTGGCGCGGAACCGCTCGACCTGCTCGGCGACCTTCGACCGCGGACCGATGAGGCTGATCGCGTCGATCAGACCCTGGGGAATCGCCGCGGCGGCCTCGTCCTTGCGGCCGTCCAGATACAGATCCTGGATCAGCGCGGCCTCGTCGACGTAGCCGTACCGCTGGACCAGCGAGTTGTAGAAGTTCTTGCCGCGGGCTCCCATGCCGCCGATGTACAGCGCCGAGTGGTGCCGCACCGCGTTCTCCGCCGCCGCGATCTCGTCGGCGTCCTCGGTGATCAGCGCACTGGCCTGAATGACGATGCGCAGTTCCGGCAGATCCGGGTCGCGCTTGGCCCTGCCTGCCGCCAGCGATTCACCGAAGGCGGCCTCGACGTAGTCGGGGTGGTACAGGAAGGGCTGCAGTTCTTCGAACATCTCGGCGGCCAGTTCGACGTTCTTGGGCCCGATCGCCGCGAGCAGCATCGGGATGCGGTCACGGACGGGGTGGTTGATGATCTTCAGCGCCTTGCCGAGCCCGCTGCCGCCGTCCTCCTTCGTCAGCGGCAGCTGGTAGTGCTTACCGCGGTACTCGACGCGCTCGCGGCGCCACACCTTCCGGCAGATCTCGGCGTTCTCGCGCGCCCGGCCGAGCGGGAAGTCGTACTTGACGCCGTGGAAGCCCTCGATCACCTGCGGACCGGAGGCACCGATGCCGAGAACCGCACGACCGCCGCTGATGTAGTCGAGGCCGGCCGCCGTCATGGCGAGATTGGTTGGCGTGCGCGAGTACATCGGCAGGATGCCGGTCTGCAGTTCCATCGTCTCGGTGCGCGCGGCGATGTACCCGAGCTGACTGACCGCGTCGAAACTGTAGGCCTCGGGTACGGTGACCCGGCTGACGCCGACCCCCTCGAAGTCCCGGAGATTATCGATGGTCTCGCGGAAGTCGCCCGCGTAATTGATGGGCATGCCCAGCGTCATCGGCGTCATGGGCTGATTCTGGCACACGTTTTTCACCGGCGATCGGCGAGACCGCCCGCGTCCGGCCGCCACCTGATCGGAGGCCGCGTTCACCTGCCGGTCACCTCTGTTCCACCGGGACGTCGGAAACAACCGGCAACTCCCGGTGGCGCGAAGCCCACCGACAGATGAACTTTCCGTTAACGCACCTCCGGAGAACAGAAATTAGCAGGTCAGAGCACAAAAGTCGGACCTTGGGCGAGTTGACTCGACCCACGGTTCCCCGGTCATAGTGGTCGCATGACCGCAGAGATGCTCATCCTCGTGCTGTTGATCGTCACAGCCCTCGGCTTCGACTTCACGAACGGGTTCCACGACACCGGCAACGCGATGGCGACGTCCATCGCGACCGGCGCTCTGAAGCCGAAGGTCGCGGTCGGTCTCTCCGCGATCCTCAACCTGGTCGGCGCGTTCCTCTCGGTCGAGGTCGCCGCCACCATCACCAAGGACGTGCTGAACATTCAGCAGACGTCCGGTGACGCCAAGGGTGAACTCGTCGCCGGTCTCGACGCGAACAAGGCGCTGATCATCATCTTCGCCGGTCTGATCGGCGCGATTCTCTGGAATCTGTTCACGTGGCTCTTCGGTCTGCCGTCCAGTTCGTCGCACGCGCTGTTCGGCGGCCTGATCGGCTCGGGTCTGGCGGCGATCGGAACCTCGGGCATCAACTGGCACGGGATCCTCGCGAAGGTGATCGTCCCCGCGCTCTTCGCTCCGGTGATCGCATGCATCGTGGCCTCGGTCGGCACACTCATCATCTACGCCATCTCCAACGGCATCTCGGAGAGCAAGCGCGAACGCGGTTTCCGCAACGGTCAGATCGCCTCGGCCTCGCTGGTCTCCCTCGCACACGGCACCGGCGACGCGCAGAAGACGATGGGCGTCATCGCCCTCGCCCTGATCGCCACCGGTCATTTGGATTCGGGAAGCGTGGCTCACGGTCTGCCGTTCTGGGTGGTCCTCTCGTGTGCCGGGGCGATCGCACTGGGCACCTGGATCGGCGGTTGGCGCATCATCCGCACGCTCGGCAAGGGACTGGTCGAGATCCAGGCTCCGCAGGGCATGGCCGCGGAGGCCTCGTCGGCCGCGATCATCCTCACCTCCTCCGCTGCCGGCATGGCGCTCTCGACCACTCAGGTGGCCACCGGATCGATCCTGGGCAGCGGACTGGGCAAGAAGGGCGCGGAGGTCCGCTGGGGCGTCGCCGGCCGCATGGCCGTCGCCTGGATCACCACACTTCCGGCCGCCGCCGCGGTCGGCGCCCTCTGCTACTGGCTCGCCAGCCTGATCGGCGGCGCACCGGGCGCGATCGTCATCTTCCTGATCCTCGCCGGGCTCTCCGGCTACATGTACTACCGGGCTCAGCAGCAGAAGGTCGACGCCGACAACGTCAACGCCGACTGGGACGAGACGACGAACTCGCCGGTTCCCGCAGCCACCGAACAGTCCTGAACCCAGCTTCCGCGAAAGGCACCTCCATGGACATCGTCTCCGCCATCACCAAGGTTCTCGCCGTCGGGCTGTTGTTCGGCGCCGGTCTGCCCGCACTGTTCGCCGTCGGTATGCGCCTGGAGGCAGCCGGGCACGGCGATCTCGGCAAGCCCGCGAACCCCGTCCTCCGCATCATCGGATACCTGATGTTCGCCCTCACCGCGGCCGTCATCGTCGTCGGCATCCTCTGGATCTGCCGGCAGACCCTGAACTACTACTTCGATCTCAGGATCTTCCCGGACTTCGCCTACAAGAGCTGACCGCTGCGCGACCGCTAAGACACGAGGAGACACCATGCCCCCATCGCTGTTTGAGAACGTCATCAAGTGGATCCGCGCCGGGTACCCCGAAGGCGTCCCCGCCACCGAGTTTCCGCCGCTGCTCGCACTGCTCCGACCGGTTCTGTCGGAGAGCGAGATCACCGATGTGATCCTGAGCCTCGCGCTGGAGCACGGCACCGAGACTCCCGCGACTCCCGAGCGGATCCGCGACGCGATCCACGCCGTCACCGAGCAGGCGCCGTCCGAGGAGGAGACGCGGCAGGTCGCCGCACGACTCGCGGCCGCCGGCTGGCCGCTCACCGATCGCGTCCCGGTATCGGACTGAACGGAGGAGTATGGATCGCCCCTCCTTCCTGAGCGGCGTGGTCCGCTGGCTGCGCGCCGGCTATCCCGAGGGGGTGCCGAGCCGCGACTATCAGCCGCTCTTGGCGCTGTTGCGCCGACAGCTCACCGAGGACGAGATCAGGCAGGTCGCTCTCGAGCTCGTCGACACGCGTGCTCCGGAGCCGATCAACCGGATCGATGTGGGCGTCGAGATCTCCAAGGTCACTCAGGAACTGCCCCGCCAGGAGGACGTCGACCGGGTACGGCAGACTCTGAAGGCAGCGGAGTGGCCCTTCGACGACGAGCCGCTCGCGCCGCCCGATCGGCCCGAGAACCCGGAGGAACCGTCCTGAGAGTCCTGCAACCGCTCGAACTGCCGGCGGGACCGGCCGTCCTCGAGGCCCGCCGCGACCTGCTGGCACTCCTGGACGGCGACGCCGCCTATCTCCCGCTTCCCGTCGGCGACGACGCCGAGACGCAGAGGCTCTCGCACGCCCTGGCGCTCGGCGAGCCCATCGACGACGACGCCGCGCTCGTCGTGTCCACCTCGGGGACCACCGGCACTCCGAAGGGCGCGGTGCACACGGCCGCCTCCCTGCGCGCCTCCGCAACGGCGACGGCCGACGTGCTCGGCGGCCCGGGCAGCTGGCTGCTCGCGCTTCCGCCGCACCACATCGCGGGACTGCAGGTGATGCTGCGGTCCCTCGCCGCCGGTCACGATCCCGTCGTACTCGATCTCGCGGCCGGATTCGACCCGTCCGCACTGCCCGGACTCGTCGCCGCCATGCCCGGTGACCGCCGATACACCTCGCTGGTCCCGACTCAACTGCGCAAGGCTCTCGACGTGCCTGCCGCGGTCGCGGCGCTGGGCCGGTTGGACGCCGTTCTCGTCGGCGGCGCGGCCACCCCGCCGGCACTCCTGGCCCGCGCACTCGACGCCGGCCTGCCGATCGTCCGCACCTACGGGATGAGCGAGACCGCCGGCGGTTGCGTGTACGACGGCGTGCCCCTGCCGGGCGCGACGGTCCGGATCGACGGATCCGGCGGCGCCGAACCCGGCCGGGTGGTCCTCGGCGGCGCGACGCTGGCCCGCGGCTACCGCAACATGCCCGACCACCCGGCGTTCGCCGAACCCGGATGGTTCCGCACCGACGACCTCGGCGTCCTCGACGACGGTGTTCTGCGCATCGTCGGCCGGGCGGACGAGGCGATCACCACCGGCGGCCTCACCGTGGTCCCGCAGGTGGTCGAGACGGTCCTGGGCGAGATGCCCGGCGTCGCCGACTGCGCGATCCTGGGCGTCCCCGACGAGCGGCTCGGCGAGAAGGTGGTCGCGGTGATCGTCCCCGTCCCCGGAGCCCGGCGCCCCGGACTCGACGACGTCCGCGAGTTCGTCTCCGACCGCCTCGACCGCTACGCGGCCCCCCGCGCAGTGTTCACCGTCGGAGAACTGCCGCTGCGCGGGCCCGGCAAGGTGAATCGTCGGGCGTTGCGCGAACGGTTCGCCTGACGCGTCACGCCGCCGCGGGAACGTCGGTCGGTTCCTCGGCGGGGTCCGCCGCGTTCGCGGAGTCCGCCTCCGCGGCACCGGTTTCGGCCGCGTCGTCGGACTGCGACGACGGGAGGACGACACCGGTCTCGGGCGCAGTCGTCGCGGGCGCACTGCTCTCAGGTGCAATCGCCTCGGGGGCGGTCTCCACCGTGCTCGTCTCGGGTGCGCTGGCCGTCTCGGGAGCCGCATGGCGCGGCCCGTCCGACGTCGCACCGTCCCGCTGCTGCGGCTCGGCCCATTCGCCGTTCGCGTCGAGCAGCCGGTGCGCTCCGCCGGAGGAGAGCGGGACGTCGACCACCGGAGCCTTCGGATCCGCATCGCCGGCGGTGATCTCATGAGTCGGATAGAAGGACTCCGCTGCCCGGTCCCACTTCTCCAGCCGCTCCTGGGACACCTGGATCCCGACCGCCCGATAGACCATCGCGGTCAGCAGCGCGAGCGGGTGGTACGTGTCGTAGATCTCGTAGGTGGTGTTCCCCTCGACACTCTGCAAGGTCTTGACGTGCTCGAGGTTCTCGATGTGCGCATAGGTGTACTCGCCCGGATCGGAGTGGATCGCGAGGAAGCCCGCCGCGTTGACCAGGACCGAAGCCACGGGGCGGTACCAGATCCACTGTGTGTGGGCGACGGGATCGCCCTGCACGATGACCTGAACGACCTTCACCTCGGCGGAGTCGGCGGGGTTGCGGGCACCGTCGTTGTCGACTCCGAACAAGCCCATCAGCGGCGTCGCGAACGGGGTTCGGCTCAGCCGCGATTTCAGTCCCCAGGGCCCGCGCGGATCGGAGACGAGCAGGATGGTGCTGTCGGATCCGAGCAGCCCCTCCTCTGCCGCCTGCTCCACGGCGTTGCCCAGTGCGTCGGAACCCTGCGAGTAACCGGTGTAGACCACCACCCGATCGGCGTCCTGGAACGCCCGCATCACGCTGAGGGTGTTCGCGGTGCCGACGTCGCGCGACTGGTCGTAGGTCGGCGCGAAGAAGGGCAGCAGCCGACCCGACTTCCCGGAGATGATCGGGCCGAACGATTCGGGGTAGGTCACGATCGTCGACTCACGGCCCCCGACGATTCCGTTGATCCGCGGATAGCGGACGTCATCCGTCCCGGGAACGACGACGACGTGCGCGTCGTCGTCCGCCCCCTGGACCCAGTCACCGAGCACATCGGTGTACTCGGTGACCGCCGGACCGGCAGTGGCGACCGACGGCAGGAAGACCGGAGTGGGTGTCGCGGCGACCGCGGCGGGCGCGGCCAGTCCGAGACAGATTCCGCAGATCGCCGTCGACGTGGCAAGTGTGCGCTTCATGATTCTCTCCCCCGACGCAGAACTGTGCGTCCGCGGCACCGAGCCTCGGACGCACCTGACAGCATTCTATGAGAACATGCCGTGACCTGCGCGGACAGTCCCTGGAAGAGTGACGGTCGAGTGACCGACACCAGACCTGGGGACACCGGGATGAGATGATGTGGCCTGTGGCAACAGTGACTCAGTGGATCGAAGGCGCACGACCGCGCACCCTGCCGAACGCGATCGCCCCGGTGGTCGCCGGGACCGGCGCGGCCGTCCACCTCGGTGACGTCACCTGGTGGAAGGCCGGTCTCGCACTGGTCGTCGCACTGGCGCTGATCGTAGGCGTCAACTTCGCCAATGACTACTCCGACGGAATTCGTGGCACAGATGACGACCGCGTCGGTCCGCTGCGCCTGGTGGGTTCCCGCCTGGCGAGCCCGCGAGCGGTCAAGACCGCGGCGCTCATCTCACTCGGCATCGGCGCGGTCTGCGGACTCGTCCTCGCCGTGGCGACGGCCTGGTGGCTGGTGCTCGTCGGAGCGGTCTGCATCGCCGGCGCGTGGTTCTACACCGGAGGCAAGCGACCCTACGGCTACCTCGGCTTCGGTGAGATAGCCGTGTTCGTGTTCTTCGGTCTCGTCGCGGTGCTCGGTACGCAGTTCGTCGCCGCGGGCTCCGTGGACTGGATCGGCGCCGGCTGCGCTGTGGCCGTCGGCAGCCTCTCGAGCGGAGTCCTCGTCGCGAACAACTTGCGCGACATCCCGAGCGACACCGAATCGGGCAAGATCACTCTCGCTGTCCGGCTCGGCGACCGCCGGACCCGGACGTTCTACCTGCTCCTCTGCGTGATCCCGGTGATCGTCAGCGTCGCCGTCGCAGTCGTCGCCCCCGCCGCCGCTGCCGGCCTGCTGGTGATCGTCCCCCTCGTCAAACCGGTGCGACTGGTCCTGGGCGGCGCCCAGGGACGCGACCTGATCCCGGTGCTCGCGCTGACCGGCATCGCGATGCTCGTGTGGTCCGTGGCGACGGCGATCGGGCTCGCCCTGACATAGGACGAGCCCGATGGGCTGGCGTCAGCCGGCGGTGGTGCCCTCGGGCAGCAGCGCCGTCACCGCGGCACGCAGGTCGTCGACGGTCGTGGCCGACTCCACCACGGCGGTCGCCGCCGGGTCGGCGCCGTCGAGGATCGCCAAGAGGACTCGTTCCACGGTGAGTTCCCGCTCGTTCTCGGCCCGGGCCGTCATCGCGGCCCTGCGGAGCGCCTCGCGGGCCGCCTCCGACATTCGGCCGCCGCGACCGCGGCCACGCGGACCCCGGCGTCCACGGCCGCCCTCCCAGGCGCCGAACCAGATTCCGTCCGGACCGAACTGGGCCTGGAAACCGGGGCCGTCGAACGATGCCGGTCCCCCATGCGGACGTCCGTGATGGGGCCGCCCGCCGCGGCCGCGGCCGCGCTCGGGGCGCTGCCCCCAGCCCTCCGACAGGTCCTCTCCGAAGCGGTCGCCGACCGCCTCGCGCACCTTGTCGAGGTCGATGCCGATGCTGCGCAGGGCCTCCCGGTCCTCTTCGTAGCGGTCGCGAACGTCCTCGACGGGACCGTCGTCGTCGTTTCGCACCACCTTCCGTGCCTCCGCCAGAGTCAGACCCTGGTCGGTGAGCACGGTGAACAGCGGACTGCGAGCATTGCACAGCATTCCGAGGATCAGGTGGTCGGTGCCGATCTGCCGGCTTCCGAGGTCTTTGGCCTCCTGCACCGCGAACATGAAGCTCGCGCGTGCGTCTGAGTTGAAACGGTCAAACATCGTTGCCGTCCTTTCCGGCCGCTTCCGCGGCCTCTCGATACGAGTGCTTCTGATGCACCGCTTGACGACTGATCTGCAGGACATCGGCGATCGCCTGCCAACTCCATCCCTGCGACCTCGCCGAAGCCACATGGACGTCTTCGAGCCGGTCGGCGAGAGTCCGCAACGCCCGAACCACACTCAATCCCGTCGCCGGGTCGGCGCTGGCCGCCGACCGAACCATCGGATCGGGGTTGTTCACGCTTTCGTCTGTGTGCATGATGTCAATTTATCTTGACGGAATTGCCCTGTCAAGAAAAATTGACAATTCTTCAGTCGTCCACAAGCGAAGTCGAGATGTTCATCCGCGAGGCCCGCATCGCGGGCACCCCGGCGCCGAGCAGACAGAGCAGCACCGGGATCGCCACGTAACCGAAGGCGCTCCACTGCGGCGCGTACCGGATGTCGATCGACGTGGTCTGTGTGAGGATCACGTCGGCCAGCACATGCAGTCCGCTGCCGAGTATCAGCCCGGTCACCGCGCCGACCAGCGCGATCGACGCGGCCTCGCTGAGCACCATCCGCGACACGAAGCGACGCGAGGCACCCATCGCCCGCAGCACAGCGAGTTCCCGGCGTCGTTCCAGAACCGAGAGCAGCAGCGTGTTCAGGAGCGCGACGGCCGCGGCCCCGGCGACGATCCACTGGATCGCGACGGTGAAGGCACCGGCCTGCTGGGCGCTCCGCTCGGTAGCGACGAGCGCCTCCTGCCCGGTGTACACATGGACCGGCCAGTCTCCGCGGCCCGGATGCCGCGCCGCGATCGCGGTCAGCCGCTCGCGCACCTGCTCGTGATCGGCGCCCGGCGCCACCGTGACCTGCAGGTAGGTATCGCCGTCGCGCCGGAACCACTCGTTCAGGAGCCGGTTCGCCACCGCGCCCACCCCCGAGTCGATGGCCACGTAGTCGACGATGTCGCGTACCACCAGTTCGCGGTAACCGGACGGGGTCGCGAGTCGAACGGTATCGCCCACCCGCACCCCGAGTGATCGTGCGAGGACCTCGGAGAGCAGGATGCCCCGCCCGGCGAGGGTCTCGCGGACCGCATCCTGCGAGGACTTGCGGACGAACGGCGCCGCGGCACCCGGTTCGAGGCCCTGGAGCAGGACGCGCGCGTCGGCGATGTTGACCGTCGCCCACTGTCCGCCCACCACATCGGTGACGCCGGGAACGGCACGGACCTCCTGTGCGATGGCCGGGTCGAGCGCGGGCCCGAGCGGCATCGAGTCCGCGTCGCGCGAGGAGACGTAGAAGTCGGGGTCCGACAGCCCGGTGAGCGAACTGGAGATCGACCCGATCAGGTTGTTCAGCGAACCGGAGATACCCACGCCGACGGCGATCGCCACCGCCACCGTCATCACGGTGGCCCACACGCGGCGCGGTGCGCGTTCGCTGTTGACCGCGGCGAGCCGGCCGGGTCCGCGCAGGCGGTTCGACGCACCGACCACCGCCCGGACCAGCAACGGCATCAGCGCGAAGCACAGAAGGAGCCCGCCGGCCGAGTAGACGGCGCCGGCGACGATCGCGGCACGTCCCGGCACCGTCTCGGCGACGACCCAGGCCACCGCGATCGTCGCCGCCCCCGCGACTCCGCTCGCGATCAGCAGTCCCGCGGCCGGCGGCCGGGCGTCTGCCGCCTCACCCGGAACCATCGCCTCCACCGGTGCCACCGCGAACACCGATCTGGCCGCCAGGACGGTCGCGCCGACGCATGCGACCACACAGGCGGCCACCGCGACCACCGGTGCGTACGCCGGCAGGTGATACCCGACGGCCACCCCGACGGTCTCGGACGTGTCCGGCAACCGCCCGACGATCCACCGTCCCGCGAGCACCCCGACCGGGACCCCCGCCGCACCGCCGACGAGGCCCAGGACCGCCGACTCGGCCAGGAGATCGCCGACGAGGTGCCTGCGCCGCGCCCCGAGCGCCCGCACCATCGCCAGCGACTGCCTGCGAGAGGCGACCGCCATGTTCATCATGTTGAACACCAGGAAGGCCGCGATGATCAGGGAGACCAGCGAGACGAGCAGGGTGGAATCGTGCGTCACCGAGTTGGCCGTCTCGACCTGCGCGACCCGGAAATCCGGATCCACCACGCTCGCGCGGCCGTCGACCACCCGCGCGACCTGCGCGCGCAACCGGGCCTCCGGGACGCCGGGGCCGGGGACGACGAGGATCGAGTCGACCGCACCGTTCAGTCCGGCGAGACGCTCCGCGAGACCGAGATAGGCGAATACGAACCGTCCGCCGTTCAACGCGGTCGCGGCCTGGTCGTCGACCACTCGGACCACGGCCACCGGGATCCCCGACACGGTCAGTCGCTGCCCCTGGCGCAGACCGGTCGCCGCGCCGACGACGATCCCGTCGTCGAGGCGGTCGGCGTCGATTCCGCCGCCGGAGGCGCCGACGGCCGCGCGCAGCCCGCTCGACAGCGATAGCGCGTTCAGATCCGACCCCAGCAGCACCGTCGGGCGCCCGTCGAGCAGCACGGTGTCGCGCACCAGGGGTACCACGGCTCGGGCGTCCGGCACGTCGCGGCGCAGTTCGCCCGCGATCGCGGCGTCCACCCCGCTGTCGGCGATCGCGGCCACCTCCACGGTCGCGTCGCCGGCCACCGCGGCGCTGAACTCCCGCACCGACTCCGACATCGATCCGTACGTGCCGAGGACGGCCACCAACAGCGCCGAGGAGATCAGCACCACGGCCAGGGACGTCGCCACCCGCAGCTTGTGCCCGGCCAGTTCCCGGAGATTGAGGATCCGGACACGCGTCAGTCCCGCGGCGAGCCCGCCCATGTCAGGCGGGCCGCCCGTCTATCCTGCCGTCGCGGACGGTGACGATCCGATCGGAGACCGCGGCGGCGTTCTCGTCGTGGGTCACCATCAACACCAGGCGGTCGGGTTCGTCGTGCGCCACGGACGCGAGCAGATCGAGCACCTCGGCGCCGGTGCGCGAATCGAGGTTGCCGGTCGGTTCGTCGGCCAGCAGGATCTTGGGACCCATCATGAGCGACCGTGCGATCGCCACCCGTTGCATCTGGCCGCCCGAGAGCTCCGACGGACGGTGGTTCACTCGCCCGCCCAGACCCACTCGGCCGAGCAGTTCCTCGGCACGCGGACGCGCCTTCCGCAACGACTTCGAGTCGAGGAGCATCGGGAGTGCCACGTTCTCCCACGCGGTCAGCGTGGGGACGAGGTTGAAGAACTGGAAGATGAACCCGACCCGCCGTCGCCGGAACTCGGAGGCCTCGTCGTCGCCGAGCGCCGCCAGATCGGTACCGTCCACGCGGATGGTGCCGGAGGTCGGGGTGTCGAGCGCGCCGATGATGTGCAGGAGCGTGGACTTGCCCGCTCCCGAGGGGCCGACCACCGAGACGAACTGCCCGCCGTCCAGGGTCAGCGACGCCCCGTCGAGGGCGCGGACCACCTCCGTGCCCATCCGGTACTCGCGAACCAGTCCCGACGCCTCGACGACGGCCACGATCGCCTCCCTCCGCAGGACTCCGCGACGTCAGCCGGCCGACCACACTCCGGTCTCGAAGAACCGCTCGAGAGCCGCCGTCGGCGGGCCGAGGTCGAGCCGCTGCTCGGCCACCCAGTCGTCGTTGAAGTAGGTGTGATCGTAGCGGTCGCCGCTGTCGCACAGCAGCGACACGACGCTGCCGGAGCGGCCCTTTCCGGTCATCTCACCGATGAGCGAGCAGACACCCCAGAAGTTGGTGCCGGTAGATCCGCCGACCCGGCGGCCGAGACGGTCGCTGAGGAAGCGCATCGCCGCGATCGAGGCCGCGTCGGGAACGGCGATCATCCGGTCGATCACCTGCGAGACGAACGACGGCTCGACTCGCGGGCGGCCGATGCCCTCGATCCGCGAGGCCCCCGGTGAGGTGAGGGTTCCGTCGCCGGTCTCGTATGCGGGCAGGAAGACGGAGTTCTCCACGTCCACCACGCACAGCCGCGTGGGGTGCTGCCGGTAGCGCAGGTACCGGCCGAAGGTCGCCGACGTGCCGCCCGTGCCCGCGCCGACGACGATCCACTCCGGAATCCGATGGCGTTCGGCCTCCATCTGTGCGAACACCGATTCGGCGATGTTGTTGTTGCCCCGCCAGTCGGTGGCCCGCTCGGCCATCGTGAACTGGTCGATGAAGTGGCCGCCGAGTTCGCGCTCGAGTCGCTGGGCGACGCTGTAGATCTCCGAGGGCGAGTCGACGAAGTGACAGATCCCGCCCTCGGCCTCGATGAGCCGCGTCTTCGCGGGCGAGGTGCCGCTCACCATCACCGCGATGAACGGGACGCCGATCAGCTTCGCGAAGTACGCCTCCGACACCGCGGTGGAACCCGAGGATGCCTCGATGACGGTGGTGCCCTCGTGAATCCAGCCGTTGCAGAGGGCGTAGAGGAACAGTGACCGCGCCAGCCGGTGCTTGAGCGATCCGGTCGGATGCGTGGACTCGTCCTTCAGATAGAGGTCGATGCCGTCGCCGCGCGCCGCCCAGTCCGGCAGGTCCACCTTCAGCAGATGTGTGTCCGCGCTGCGCCGCGCATCCGCTTCGATGGTCCGTACCGCCCGGCTGGTCCAACTGCGGTCGTACGTCCGCTCCACAACCCGAGTCGCCACGTCGTACCGTCAGTCCTCGCCGCGCAGCCGAGCCTGCAGGTCGGTGCGCTGCGCCGCCCGCTGCTCATCGACTCGAGCGATCTGATCGTTCACCCGGAGGCGAAGCGACTTGAAGACGACCATGCCCAGGGGCAGCGCGATCAGCACCGCGAAGACCGCCGCGACGAGTACCGGCACCTCGACTCCGACGATCTTGGCGCCGAAGATGATCACCAGCGCGATGACGACGACGAGTGCGAGCCGGGCGATCGTGTACAGCGCCACCGCTCCGGCCAACGTCGTCATGGTCGCAGGGGGCTTCGACCCGGCGGTGCCGGAGTCTTCTCGTTCATCTGTCATACAGCCAGGGTACTGGCGTCGCGCGCCTACCTGCGAATACACCGTTCGTACGACACGATCGGGCAGCGTGGGCAAGGCGAAGAATCGAGGCCCATCAGACATTACGGACTCTTTACCAACGCCTGACTGTTCGAGCAACCAGCACAAATGCGTGTACTTGTGGTGTCTAGCGGCGTACGCGCCCGTGTTACCGAAACGCAGTGACCGAAGCCCAGCTAGGACAAGGAGAACCTGATGACTGCACTCGCCGACAACTCCGCCGACACCGGGATGATCACCCCCGCTCTCGCGACGCAGCACAACCTGACGCCCGGTCAGGTCGCCGCGATGTTCAACGTGAACCCGAAGACGGTGGCCCGCTGGGCCTCGTCCGGCGTGCTCAAGTCGATTCGCACCCCGGGCGGTCACCGTCGTTTCCGCGAGGCCGACGTCGTGGAGCTCCTGAACCGCTCCTGACCTCGCGAGGCCGGAACGTCCTTCGGGATGCCCGGTTCGGGCCGATGCCCGGACCGGGCATCGCTCTTTCTCCGGTAGCCTGGCTGACAGCGATTCCACGCGCGTGCGCGCAGTGGTCGTGCGTCAGGAGGTAGTGCGGTCGTGCCGTATTTGTTCGTAGTCCTGGTCGTGATCGTCGCCGCCTACCTGTCGTGGCGGCTGGTCGAGTCCCGGATGCAGGACCAGACCGGTCGTTCCGACCGGTCCAGCGTCCCCCGCGGACCGGACGACGACCCGGACTTCCTGCGCAGGCTCGACGAACGCTGATCCTGACGGGCGCTGTTCCTACAGTCCGGAGTATTCCTACAGTCCGGCGTAGGAGTGCAGTCCGGACACGACCAGGTTGATCGCGAACAAGTTGAACAGCAGGGCCACGAAGCCGGCGACGTTGATCCACGCGGAGGCGTTGCGCCATCCGGCCGTCGCGCGAGCGTGCAGGTAGGCCGCGTAGATCACCCACGCGATGAACGACACCGTCTCCTTCGGGTCCCAGCCCCAGAAGCGGCCCCACGAGGCCTCGGCCCAGATGGCACCGAAGATGATGCCGAGACCGAAGAGCGGGAATCCGATCACGGTGCACTTGTACGCGGTGCGGTCGAGCGCGTCGGCGCTCGGCAGATGATCGAGCAGCCGGCGCAGCGACGCGCCGACACCGGTGGCGAGCTCGTCCGCCTCGCTCCCGACTGCGGGCCATCGGTTCTTCACCAGGTACAGGATGCTGGCCACACCGGCCACCAGCAGCACGCCCGAGGAGATCGAGATGATCGAGACGTGGATCGCCAGCCAGTACGACTTGAGCGCGGGCACCACGGGCGCGGCCTGCGTGTACAGATAGCGGCCCGCGATGAACATCAGCAGGACCACCGGGATGAGGACGAAGCTCAGCAGCGGCCGCGACTCCTTCCGGCGGAGCACCACCAGACCGGCACCGACACAGGCGACGCAGGTCAACGAGATGAACTCGTACATGTTGCCCCAGGGCGCACGATCGGTCGCCATGCCGCGCAGCACGATCGATCCGAGGTGCGCCAGGAACCCGACCCACACCACGGGGTAGGCCATGGCGGCGAGCCGATCGCCGAGCGACCGCCGCGGCGCGGGTCCGGCGACACGTCCGGGCATCCGGTCGTCGGACGAGGATCCCCCGACGCTCGCACCGACGAGTTCCTCACGGCGTTCGTCCAGTTTCGCGTACCGTGCCGCCGCCAGCGCTCCGAGGAACATCAGCATGGCGATCACGTACACGGTGATGCTGGTGGCGTAGAGCCAGTCCGAGTAACGGGCCAGTGTCTCGTTGACGTAGCCGGCGTCGTCGTTCATGAACGCTTCCTCATCTCATCCCACACCGGAGCCATCAGAGCTTGGCCCGGTTCTTCGGCGCATCCGTCTTGAGCAGTCCGCGAGCCTGCTCTTCGAATCCGTCGCCCCAACCCGCCTGGTCGGTCCTGGCCAGGCCGGCCACTTCTACTACAGTACGTCGTTCATCGCCGTCGGCACCAGGCACGATCCGAGCCCAGATACGCCTGCGCCGGATCATGAGCGAGACCACCAGGCCCGCGACCATCACGATCGCGGAGATCAGCACGCCGGTCTGCGCCGGATTGTGCGAGACCTGAACCGACACCCAGCGCTGGTAGCCGTCGAACCGCACCCGAGTGCCGTCGGGGAGAACGGTGTCCGCCCCCTGCGACAGGTTCACCGACGCCTTCTGCTTGAGCCGGCCCTGATCGATCAGGGTCTGGTCCAGCGAGTAAACGTTCTGCGGACGGCCGGTGTCCAGTCCGGTGTCACCCTGGTACACGCGAATGGCGACCGCGGGCTTGTTCGGAACCGGCGAGACCGAGTCGAGCAGGTTCGCGTGCGGGAACACCGCGTCGGGGGCGAACAGCCCCTCGATCGCGACCTGGTGCTTGCGGCGCTCGTCCTCGTCGGGATACAGGCCCGCCGGGGTGTCGAACCGCACCGCGCCCTCCGACAGCATGGTCTGCGTCGACTGCGGGATGAACGGCGTGGTCTCGGTCCTGGTCTGGCCGTTCGGGAAGGTGACGGTGAACGTCGGAGCGAATCCGTTGCCGAGCACGTACACGCGGTCGCCTGCGATCCTCAGCGGCTTGTTGACCTGGACGGACGTCGTCGGCCAAGTGTTCGGCGGAGCCGTCACATCGGTCGTGTACGCCATCGTGGCGTCGTACATGTCGGGCTGCCCGCTGGGCAGGAACTTGGCCTCGAAGTGGTCGATGCGGATGCAGAAGGGCTTGAGCCCGGTCCCGTCGACCATCGATCCGGACCGGAACGAGTCGTATACGGCGGTCGAGGTGTTGCAGAGCACCTGGTCGCCGTCGGCGACCAGCGTTCGGCTGCCCTCGTACCCGAAGAGCTTGCCGACGGCGATCGTGACCAGCAGCGCCAACAGCGCGAAATGGAACACCAGGTTGCCGAACTCGCGCAGGTAGCCCTTCTCCGCGGAGACCTCCACCGCACCCTTCGGGTACCGCGCCGACGGCTCGATGGTGCGGACCTCGGTCCGCCAGCCGCGCAGATTCGAGGTGATCCGATCGGCCACCTCGGCGGGCTCGCCGTCGACGGTCTCGGTGATGTGCCGGGGCATCCGGGCGAGGTTCCGCGGGGCCTTGACCGGCCGGGTCCGCAGCGCCTTGTAGTGCTCCCAGGTGCGCGGCGTGAGGCAGCCGACCAGCGAGATGAACAGCAGCAGGTAGATCGCCGTGAACCAGGCCGAGGAGAACACCTCGAACAGCTGCAGGCGGTCCATCCAGGTGCCGAGCGTGCCGTGATCGGCGATGTACTTGAGCGTCTTCTGCTCGTTGAGGTCGCGCTGCGGGAGCAGCGCCCCCGGGATCGCGGCCAGCGCCAGCAGGAACAGCAGCGCGAGCGCGGTACGCATCGAGGTCAGTCCGCGCCAGGTCTTGCGCAGCGGGGCGACGACGAACCGCGAGAGGACGGACGGTCGGACGGGCTGGGTCATACGGGCAGCTCCACGTCAGTGATCAGGGACATCCGGATCCAGTCCACGAACTCGTTCCACCAGCCGCCCACCAGCATCACGCCGACGACGATCAGCAGTACTCCGCCGATGATCTGGATGGTCCGCGCGTGCCTGCGGACGAAGCCGAGGCTGCGGACCGCCCAGGCCGAGGAGAAGGCCAGAACGATGAACGGGATGCCGAGTCCGAAGCAGTACGCGGCCACCATCAGCGCACCGCGGACCGGGGTGTTGCCGTCGGTGCTCATCGCGACGCCGATCACGGCGCCGAGCGTCGCACTGCTGCACGGGATCCAGCCGACCGCGAACACCGCGCCGAGGATCGGGGCGCCGATGACGCCGGAGTAGCGGCGCGGCGTCATCCGCTTGTCACGCTGCAGGAACGGGATCATGCCGATGAACACCAGGCCCATGACGATGGTGAACACGCCGCCGATGCGCTGCATCAGCTGCAGCCGGTCGGTGTCCAGGAACACCGAGGTGACGCCGAAGAGCGCGGCGGTGGCCAGCACGTACACGATGGTGAAGCCGAGGACGAAGAGCCCGGCCGCCCCCACCACGCGCCAGCGTCCGGCCTTGCGGTCCTCGTCGGCCCTCACCGCCGGTGCCTCGGCGCCGACCAGCCCGGCGAGGTACGAGAGGTATCCGGGGACCAGCGGCACCACGCACGGAGAGGCGAACGAGATCAGGCCGACCAGAATGCACACCCCGAGCGCGAGCAGCAGCGGGCCGCTGGTGACCGTTCCGGCGAAGGAGGCGCCCAGATCGGCCAGGTGAGTCTCGGTCATTGCGGCGCCGGACCTTCCTCGGCCACCTTGACGACCGCATCACGCAGTTCGTCCTCGGTGATCGCACGCAAGTAGACCTTGGCCGGGCGGTGCTGCCGGTCCAGGATCACCGTCGTCGGCACCACTCCCACCGGGACGCCGAGCGCGGCCAGGCTGGCGCCGCCGTAGTCGTAGATCGAGGGGTACGGGACCTTGCGATCGGTCACGAAGTCCTGCGCGCTCGACCGTGAGTCCCGGAAGTTGATGCCGACGAACTGAACACCGCGGTCCTTGGTCTCGTCGTACACCTTCTCCAAGTCGCGGAACTCGGTACGGCACGGCGGGCACCAGGACGCCCAGACGTTGACGACCATCACCTTGTCCTTGAAGTCCGAGAACTTCACGGTGCCGTCGCCCGTCAGATCCTCGCCGCTGACATCGCCGATGTCACGGCGCGAACCCTGGTCGTATTCGATGACGGTCTTACCGCCCGGAGAGACGAACTGATTGCCGTTCTCCGTCGCGACCGCGTCGTCGCCGGTGCTGCATCCCGCGAGAAGGCCCGCCGCGGCGATGACCGCGCACAGTGCGGCGGCGGTCCGCCGGCCCGGCCTCGCCCGACCGCCGGTCATGCTCCCGTGACCCGGGGGTCCGATTCGCCGGCCGGCTCCGAGTAGACGATGTCGACCAGGGCGTCGTCGTCGTAGATGAGCGTGGTCAGCGAGGCCAGGGAGCACTGCCGCACCCGCGGGTCGTGCCAGAGGCGCTGGCCTTCGAGGAAGCGGCGCAGCGTGTACACGGGCAGCTGGTGGCTCACACAGATCGCCTCGTGTCCGCGCGCCGCGTCACGCGCCGTGCTGGCCGCGGCCAGCATGCGGTGTGCGATCTGGATGTACGGCTCACCCCACGACGGGGTGAACGGGTCCCGCAGCTTGAGCCAGTGCCGTGGCTTGCTGAGCGCGCCGTCGCCGACCGAGACCTTCAGACCCTCGAACTGATTGTCTGCCTCGATCAGATCGGTGACCGTCGTGATCTCGAGGCCGTGAGCCTTCGCGATCGGCGTCGCCGTCTCCTGCGCCCGCTGCAGAGGCGACGCGAAGACATGGGTGATGTCATGGTCGGCCAGCGTATCGGCCACCAGCTGAGCCTGGGCCCGGCCCGTGTCCGACAGCCGGTAGCCGGGGAGACGGCCGTAGAGGATGCCCTCGGGATTGTGCACCTCGCCGTGGCGCATCAGGTGGACGATCGTCTTCATCGGACTCCCTCCCCGGGATTGCTCGCGGCGGCCGCGGCAGCCGCGGCGGCCGGCAGTGCGTCGGCGATGATCGAGAAGGCCTCGTCGTCGAGCGCTGCGGATACGAACCACGCTTCGAAGGCACTCGGCGGCGGGTAGACGCCGCGCGCGAGCAATGCGTGGAAGAACGGTGCGAAGCGCCAGGTCTGGGTGGCCTTGACGCCGTCGTAATCGACGATCGGCGTATCGGCCGGGTCGTCGGGATCGGTGAAGAAGACGCTGAACAGGTTCCCGGCCTTCTGGACCCGGTGCGCCACGCCCGCCTCGGTGAGGGCGTCGCCGATCATCGTCGCGAGACGGTCGGCGTTGGCGTCGAGTGCGGCGTACACATCGGCGGTCGCATTGCGCAGGGTGGCGAGACCGGCGGCGACCGCCACCGGGTTGCCGGACAACGTCCCAGCCTGGTACACGGGGCCGATGGGAGCCAGGTGGTCCATCACCTCCGACCGACCGCCGAACGCGGCAGCGGGCAGCCCTCCGCTCATCACCTTGCCGAAGGTGTAGAGGTCGGCGGCCACACCGTCGAGACCGTAGTGACCGGCCGGGCTCACGCGGAAGCCGGTCATCACCTCGTCCATGATGAGCAGCGCGCCGTTGTCGGCGGTCACGCGCCGCAGCCCTTCGTTGAACCCGGCGACCGGCGCGACGGCGCCCATGTTGCCAGCGGCGGCCTCGGTGATGACGGCGGCGATGTCGGGACCGTGCTCGGCGAACGCCCGTTCCACGGCGGCGAGATCGTTGTACGGCAGGACGAGCGTGTCGTGCGCGGCGGCTCCGGTGACGCCCGGCGAGGTCGGCAGGCCGAGCGTGGCGACACCCGAGCCGGCGTCGGCCAGCAGGGCGTCGACATGCCCGTGGTAGCAGCCGGCGAATTTGACGATCTTGGCGCGGCCGGTGAACCCGCGCGCCAGCCGGACCGCGGACATCGTCGCCTCGGTGCCGGAGTTGACCAGCCGGACGCGCGCGACCGGATCGACTCGGTCGATGATCTCCTCCGCCAACTCGATCTCACCGACGGTCGGCGCGCCGAACGACAGACCCGTCCGGGCGGCCTCTCGCACCGCCTCGACGACCGCCGGATGCGCGTGACCCAGGATCATCGGTCCCCACGAGCAGATGAGGTCGACGTAGTCGTTCCCGTCGGCGTCGGTGAGCTTCCAGCCCTGCGCTCGCGTGATGAAACGCGGATCGCCGCCGACCGACGAAAAGGCGCGGACCGGCGAGTTCACTCCTCCGGGAACCGCCTGCGACGCCCGTTTGAACAGTTGTGCGCTGACGGCGGTGTTCTGCACGGGATCGTCGAGAGGTGCGGCCATGGCCTCCAGTGTTCCAAATCAGAGCCGCTCGGCCCAATCGCTGCCTACTCCGTCACACCGCAGTGCCGGTTCTGAGCATATTCCCAGGTTGGTGCGCTAAAGGGGCCTCAGGCACGCCGCGCTAGCGGATGTGCTGCGCGACGGCATCCGCGATCGCGCGCTGACCGGCTTCATTGGGATGCATGACGATCGGCGAATCGGCGCCGATCTGCGGCTCGATCCATCGCATGCCCCGCGGGCTGCACGCCTCGTGACCGATCGAACGGGCGGCCATGTCGATGTACGTCGCACCGGTCTCCCGCGCGGCCGTGGCGATCGCGCCGTTCAGCGCGGCCTCGACCCGGTGGACGTACTCGGCGTCGCCGTCGGCGATACCGACGGCCGGCCGGCAGGTGGTCTTCTCCGGCATCAACCACGGATAGCCGACGATGAAGACCTCCGCCCGGGGCGCCCTGCTGCGGATCTCCCGCAGACCTGCCGCGACGGCCGGTCCGGTCCCGGCCGAGATCTCTCGGAACGGTCGCCTGCCGAGCGCGCTCCGGCACGGTGCTCCGGTGGGATCGTCCTGGGCCAGCCGGGTGCATTCGCCCACCAGCGTGGTGAACAGGGCGGAGTCGTTGCCTCCGATCATCACCGTCACGTATGCGGTGTCCGGTCCCAGTGCGTCGAGTTGCGGAGCCACCCCGTCGTACTGCGAGGCGCTCAGATCGTCGGTGGTCGCGCCCGCGCACGAGACGTCGGTGACCTTCAGGCCGCGCATCCGCCCGACCGTCTCGCCGAAGTTGACCGCCGACCGCTGGCACATCAGCGGGGAATCCTCCACCAGCGGCGACGTGCCCGCACCGGAGGCGTAGCTGTCGCCCAGATGCACGAGTGCGGGGCGCATCGCAGGCGCTGCCGGCTCGGGATGGTCATGGGGCGTCGCATCGATCATCCACACGGCACCGGCGACGATGGCGACGAGCGCCACCACGGCCACCGATGCCGATACCAGCGCTCCCCGCAGCGTCGGTGTCACAGCCAAGAGTTACCGGTTCCCCTTCGGTGGCAGACCCATCTTGACGGCCAGATGAGCCTCGGTCAGTTCGGTTCGCAGACGGTCGACGTCGCGGGCCCAGGCCTGGACCAGCCGGCCGTCTGCCAGCCGCAGGCCGATCCCCTTCCGGCGGCGCGGCACGGCGTGCAGTTCGCCGAGCGCCGGCGCGCTCTCCCAGTCCTGCGGCTCTACGCCGTTGTTCTCCGGGAAGATCTTGACGATGTCGGCGATGTCGATGGTCTCCGTGCCCTCGCGAAGGGTGGTCTCGGTCAGGTGCATCGACACGTGCTGTCGCGCCGCGACCACCTGGAGCAGGGAGAAACCGACGAGGACCACACCGAAGATGGTGAGCACCTCCCAGTGGATGCGTCCCTTGCCCAGGATCTCCATGACGAGGGTCGCGACGATCAGCACCGGCCCGATCGCGACCACCCACCAACTGCCGCCGGGCTCGCGGAGCAGCGTGGCGCCCGGCTCCCGGTGGTCCTCGCTCCGGTCCGGTGCGGCGTCCTCACTCACCGGGACGACCGTCTCCGGGCGAATCGGGCGCGGAGGGAGCGGACTCGGGTGAATCGGGCTCGGGGCAGTCACCGAGTCGACATTTGAACCAACGGTCGGCCTGCGGACGGTACGCGAGCACCGAGCCGAACAGACCCACCACCGCCGATGCCAGCACCAGGGCCAGACCACCGCTCTGGAAGCCGATGGTCAACGGCAGGAGCATCGCGACCACCACGCACGTCAGAGCCGACAGCGACGACCGCCACTGCACCGCTCCCCGATAGGTCTTGGCGCCCAGCAGGAAGTAGGCGAGGCCGAGCAGCATCACCAGCACGTCGATCGCCAGGACCCCGAAATCGAAACCGAGCTTGATCGCGTCGGCGATCACTCCCAGCACGCCCAGCGCGATCAGCAGGGCACCCGAGATCATCCACAGGCGCAGGGCCCACACCACCAGCGCCGGCCGATCCTTGGGATCGGGCCGCTCCGGCCTCCGTCGAGAAGGAATGTCAATCATCGGGCGCCATTCTGCCGGTTGCGGGAACGGTATGCAGCGACCTCACGGCAGAACGCCGCACTGTCGCGGTGCATCAGCGCAGCGAGGGCGCCCACGGCGCAGACACCGCCGAGAATGGTCGGAACCATTCCCCACGCGGGTGCCTCCGGCAGATCCGAACCGCCCTGGGTGTCGACGAACAGACCGATCACCGCGAAGACCAGTTCGACGGTCAGGAACGCGCTCACCCAGCCGAGGAGCAGTCGGGCCCAGGTCCGGCCGGAGTAGGTGAACCACATCAACAGCGCGGCGACGGCGGTCAGCAGTACCACGATGACCACGATCCCGACGAGCACGGTCACGCCCATGTTCTCGGTCAGCGACGGCTCGTTCATCCGGTCGCTGAGTTCTCGGGCCTGCTTCTCGTAGCTTGCCTTGAGGACGTTGAATCGCGACGCGACGGCGACGATCTGGAAGACGATCACAGCCACCCACAGCTGCACCGCCAGCCGGATCGTCTCCGGTCGTCGCGGTGGCGCGGTCGGGTCCGCAGTCGGCAGTCCAGGAGCGGTCATGACTCCAGCCTAATCACCGGCGGGCGAGTCGACGCGCCACCTCGGGCGCGGCGTACGTCAGCACGATCGACGCACCGGCGCGGGCGATCGACAGCACCGATTCGTCGATGGCCGCGTCGAAGTCGATCCAGCCGCGCTCGGCGGCCGCGGCGATCATCGCGTACTCACCGCTGACCTGGTACGCGGCGACGGGCGCGTCGGTCCGGTCGGCGACGTCCCGGACGATGTCGAGGTAGCTCATGGCGGGTTTGACCATCACCATGTCGGCGCCCTCTTCGAGGTCGGCGAGCAGTTCGCGCGCGGACTCCAGCCGGTTCGCCGGATCCTGCTGATATGTGCGGCGGTCGCCGACGAGTGATGAATCGACGGCCTCCCGGAACGGCCCGTAGAACGCCGAAGCGTACTTGGCTGTGTACGCGAGAATGGTCGTGTCGATGAAGCCCTCGGCGTCGAGAGCGTCGCGGATCGCGGCCACCTGGCCGTCCATCATCCCGCTCGGCCCCACCACGTGCGCACCGGCCCGCGCCTGCGCGACGGCGAGCGACTCGTATCGGCGCAGGGTGGCGTCGTTGTCGACGTCACCGCTCTCGGTCAGCACCCCGCAGTGTCCGTGATCGGTGAACTCGTCCAGACAGGTGTCGGCCATCAGGACGGTCTCGTCGCCGAAGTCCGCCCGCAGGGCCTCGAGCCCGCGGTTCAGCACTCCGTCGGGGCGGTCGCCGGCCGAACCGGTCGCATCCTTGTCCTCGGCTCGCGGTACCCCGAACAGCATGAGTCCACCGACTCCCGCGTCGACCGCGTCGTGCGCCGCGGCGCGCAGCGAGTCGACGGTGTGTTGCACCACGCCGGGCATCGAGGAGATGGGCCGGGGCTCGTCGATGCCGTCGGCGACGAACATCGGGAGCACCAGCTGGGACGGATGCAGCCGGGTCTCGGCGACCAGCCGCCGCATGGCGGGGGTCTGCCGCAGCCGGCGCGGGCGGATGAACGGCCCGGTCATCTCGCTAGCTCACCTCACGACCGCGAACGTCGGGACTTCTTGCGCGGCGGAGGCAGCGCCCCCTCGGCACGCAGCTGTGCGGCGTGTGCGGCCAGCGCGTCGACCAGATCGACGATCGACGCCGTCTCGGGCTGCACGTCCACGCGCAGACCGAACTCGACCGCCGTCTCGGCCGTCTTGGGACCGATGCACGCGACGATGGTCCGTGCGTGCGGCTTGCCCGCGATGCCGACCAGGTTCCGGACGGTGGAGCTCGAGGTGAAGCAGACCGCGTCGAAGCCGCCGGTCTTGATCATCTCGCGCGTCTCGGCGGGCGGCGGTGCGGCGCGCACGGTGCGGTACGCGGTCACGTCGTCGATCTCCCAACCGCGATCGCGCAGGCCCTCCGAGAGCGTCTCGGTGGCGATGTCGGCACGCGGAAGCAGGATGCGGTCCACCGGGTCGAAGACCTCGTCGTAAGGCGGGAACACCTCGAGCAGGCCGAGCGAACTCTGCTCGCCGGTCGGCAGCAGTTCCGGCTCCACACCGAACGAGCGGACCTTCGCCGCGGTCCCCTCTCCGACGCAGGCGATCTTCACACCGGAGAAGGCGCGCGCGTCCAGACCGAACTCGGCGAACTTCTCCCAGACGGCGCGAACAGCGTTGGTGGAGGTGAACACGACCCACTGGTACCGGCCGTCCACCAGGCCCTTCACCGCGCGCTCCATCTGCGCCGGGCTGCGCGGCGGCTCCACCGCGATGGTCGGCACCTCCTTGGGGATGGCTCCGTGCGAGACGAGTCGATCGCTCATGTCGACCGCCTGGTCCTTGGTGCGCGGCACCAGGACCGTCCAGCCGTACAGCGCCCGCGACTCCCACCACGAGAACTTGCCCCGCTGGGTCACGATCTTTCCGACGGTGACCACCAGGGGGCCGTTGAGAGCGTTGCCGTTCTCGTTGAGGGTCGCCAGCGTCGCCTCGATGGTCCGCTGCGCGCAGGTGGTGCCGTTCACGGTGATCGCGACCGGTGTCTGCGGCGCGAGACCGTGCTCGGTCAGCGCGCTGGCGAGTTCGGCGAGGTGGCCAGAGGTGGCGTGCAGGATCAGCGGGCCGGGTGCCGCGGCCAGAGCCGCCCAGTCGACGTCGCCGCGCACGTCGGCGACGGTGTGACCCGATCCCAGCGGCATGCCGGCGAAGCTCGGGACGGCGGAGGCCGCCGGAATGCCCGGCAGCACCTCGAAGGGCACGCTGGTCCGGGCCACGGCGGTGACCTCGGCGAGAACGGCGTCGGAGCTCATCGGGTCGCCCGCGACCACGCGAACGACGTTGACTCCGGTCTTGGCCTCGGCGACGAGCGTCTTGGCGACCTGCGCGGGATCACCGAGCGCGGGCTTGGTCACCTCGGGCGCCTCGGACGCCTGCTCGGCGGCGGCCTTGCGGCCGGCCCTGGTCGGCGCGGGCTCGGCCACGGCGTGCGCCGAACCGATCACCGCGAGCACACCGGCGGGCACGTCGGGATCGACGTACGCGGAGGTCGCGTTCACCAGGACGTTTTGCGCTCGCACGGTAAGCAGATCCGGATTTCCGGGACCCGACCCCACGAACAGGATCCGGCCGGGATTAGCATTCTTCGTACGGCTCATGCGTTCGCACTCTCCTGCCCCGCCCCCGGGGCTGCAGTTCGTTCCTACCCCGCCACGGCGGGATAAAGGTTCTCCTACTGCGCGGGTTCGGCGTGGCCGCGGGCTAGTCCCCCTTGGGGACCAGTGCGGCGGCACCGAGCTCGAGCAGTTCGGCGGCGAGGTCCTTGCCGAGTTGTGCGGCCCGATCGACCGGGCCCACCACCGAAGCCCGGATCACTTCGGATCCGTCTTCGGCCGCCACCACCGCACGGAGCGACAGTTCGGCGAAGATGCGCCCATCGTCGTCGATCGATTCGACCACCTCGGCAAGCGCACCGACCGGCGCGGTGCACCCGGCCTCCAGGGCCGCGAGTACCGCACGCTCGGCGTCGACCGCTGCGCGGGTGGACGGATCGTCCAACTCGGCGAGAATTCTCACCAGTTCGGCATCGTCGGAACGACATTCCACAGCCAGGGCGCCCTGTGCCGGTGCCGGCAGCATGACCAAGGGGTCAAGTGCCTCGGTGACGACATCGGCCTTGCCGATCCGCACCAGCCCGGCTCGGGCTACCACAATCGCGTCCAGCTCACCGCTCGCGACTCTGCCCAACCGAGAATCAAGGTTGCCTCTTAGGGGGCGAATTTCCAAACCGAGACCCAGTGCTCTAAGCTGCGCGGCACGTCGGGGCGACGAGGTGCCGATCACCGAGCCGCTCGGCAGCTCACCGAGCACCATGCCACCACGGCTGACCAGCGCGTCTCGGGGATCCACCCGAGTCGGCACCGCACCCATGGCGAGATCGTCCTCGGGCGCGGTGGGCAGATCCTTGTACGAGTGGATCGCGACGTCGCATTCGCCGGCGCGCAACGCCAGCCGGATCGCGGTGGTGAAGACGCCGACGCCGATCTGCGCCACCGGCGCGGTCGACGTATCGCCCGCGGTGCTGATGATCTTCAGCTCCGCGGGGTGCCCGGCCGCCGTGAGCCGGTCGGCGATGTCCTGCGCCTGCGTGGTCGCCAACAGCGACCCGCGGGTCCCGATGCGAATGGTCCGGCTGGCGGAATCCTGCACGATTGACTCGTCCTGTTCTGCTGGATGTGGTGATGCCTGCGCCGACCGGAGCGGTCAGCGCAGTTCGTCGATGCCCGACTCGGAAGCCGCGACGGACTCGGCCGCCCCGGGCTTGAGTTCGAACAGTTCGCGGAGTGCCTCCGCGTAGTGGTCACCGCGACCGGACGACGCGAGTTGCTTGACCCGAACGGTCGGGGCGTGCAGCAGTTTGTCCGCCACGCGGCGCACCGCTTTGGCCACCTCGTCGCGCTGGCCACTGTCGAGGTCCGGCAACCGGCTCTGGAGTCGCAGGATCTCCGCCTCCACCACGTCCGCGGCCCGCTGACGGAGTGCGGCGACGGTGGGGGTGACCTCCGCCTGACGCTGCACCGCGAGGTACTCGGCCAGCTCGCCCGCGACGATGGAGCGGGCCGCGAGCGCATCGGCTTCGGCCGCGCGGGTCTGGTCGTCGCCGCGCAGACCCTCGATGTCGACGATGTGCACGCCGGGCAGCCGGCCCGCGGCTGGATCCACGTCGCGCGGGAGACCGAGGTCGCAGATCATCAGCGGTGCCACGTTGGTCCGTCGAGTCAGCGCGGAGTGCACGTCGCCCACCTGGACCACCGCGGCCACCGAACCGGTACAGGTGACGACGATGTCGGCGTCGGCCATCACCGTCGCGATGTCGTCGAAAGTGGCTCCGCGCGCGGTGATCCCGTACTTCTCCGCCACCGTCGCGGCGACCTCGTCCGCGCGCGCCGCGGTGCGGTTGACGACGGTGATGTCGGTGACGCCGTCGCCGGCCAGCCGGCTCGTCGCCAGCGACCCCATGGCGCCGGCACCGAGAACGACGGCTCGGCGGATCGGCGCCTGATCGCCCCGGATGGCTTTGGCGCGATGGATGGCCACCGAGACCACCGAGGCGCCTGCGCGGTCGATGCCGGTCTCCGTGTGGACGCGTTTGCCGACCCGGAGCGCCTTCTGCGCCAGCTCGTGCAGCGTGCTGCCCGCCGACTGGTTGTCATCGGCGTCGGAGTACGCGGACCGGATCTGCCCGAGGATCTGCTGTTCGCCGACCACCATCGAGTCAAGACCCGCGGCCACGGTGAACAGATGCTCCACCGCCGCCTCCGAGTACCGCACATAGGCGTGGTCGGTGAGTTCGGCGACCGAGAGCCCGCTGTGGTCTCCGATCACCCTGCCGACGGCTTCGAGGGCGGGGTGAAAAGCGTCCACGACGGCGTAGATCTCGACTCGGTTGCAGGTGGAGACCAGCATGGCCTCCGAGACGGTGCGTGAGGACAACAGCGCGTCGACCAGCTTCGGGCGGTCGAAGTCGGAGACGGCGAGTCGTTCGAGGACCGATACCGGAGCACTCCGATGGGACACGCCGAACAACAAGACACTCACAGTGACACGCCTCCCACCCGCCGTCGCCGGAGACACCTCGATGCCCGCCGACCACCCGCCGGTGCTCGCTCCTCTTTCCAGCCCCGGCCCGGTCGGCCGAGTGGACATACAGTTTTCAGGCTAGATCAAGCGCACAGGCAAATGCACGCTCGCACGCACACCGCGGCCGCTACCGCAGGGCCTCCAGGTCGGCACGCAGACGGCCCTCGTCGACTTCCCAGTAACTGTGCTCGACGCCGTTCAGGACGACCACCGGGAGCCGGTCGCCGTACTCGGCGCGCGGCAGCGGGTCGCCCTCCCGTGCACGTCGATCGACGTCGATCACCTGCATCGCCAGCCCGTAGTCGGCCAGGATCCCCCGCAGTTCCTCTTCGGCGCGGGCACACGCCGAACATCCGGTGCGCGACATCAATTCGACGACTGCTTCCACACCGCGAGTGTACGAAAGATCACCGCCGTCCACCCCGCACGGGCCCGGCGCGACCGGCCCCGTCCCGCGATAGGCTGGACTCCGACCGATTCCGCCCAGGAGAAGGAGGGTGGCCCGTGAGCCGCGACTCGATGGACCGTCCCGATTCGGAGGACCTCACCGCCGAGGAGGCGGCCGAGCTCGAGGCGGACCGGCACGAGGCCGCCGAGTTGGAGGCGGAGCAGTACGACGTGGCGCACGACGACGAACCGCGCGAGGACCGGGACGGCGGCCTGCTCGACGGTCCGGACGGGAGCGAAGCCGGCCGTGCGGAGGAGCGTTCGGAGGATGAGGACGCTCGACGGGTCGGCGAATGGATCTCCCAGCGCGCCGGCCGGTTCCGTCAGACGGCCGGCGAACTCCGCCAGGTGCTCGCCGGCGAGGCCGCCGCGAAGGCCGCGATCGAATCACTGCGCGCGCGGACCCCCGACACGGACGGCGGCCAGGTCACCGACCTGACCGGAGCCGCCTTCTTCGACGTCGACAACACGCTGGTGCACGGTGCGTCGATCGTGCTGTTCGCCCGCGGCCTCGCCGCACGGAACTACTTCTCCTACACCGACATCATGGAATTCGCGTGGCAGCAGGCCAAGTTCCGGATCACCGGCAAGGAGAACGCCGGCGACGTCGCCGAGGGCCGAGACAAGGCGCTGTCGTTCATCGCCGGGCGTGAGACCGCCGAACTCGTCCGACTCGGCGAGGAGATCTACGACGAGTACATCGCCGACAAGATCTGGCCGGGCACCGCGGCGCTCGCCCAACGGCATCTGGATGCGGGACAGCAGGTCTGGCTCGTCACCGCCACTCCGGTCGAACTCGCACAGACCATCGCCAAGCGGCTCGGGCTCACCGGCGCGCTCGGAACCGTGGCCGAGAGCGTCGACGGCGTCTTCACCGGCAGGCTCGTCGGCGACATCCTGCACGGTCCGGGCAAGGCTCACGCGGTCCGCACGATCGCCGTCCGCGAGGGCCTCAACCTCAAACGCTGCACCGCGTACTCCGACTCGCACAACGACGTTCCGATGCTCTCGTTGGTCGGCACCGCCGTCGCGATCAACCCGGACCCCGACCTGCGTGAGATCGCCCGCGTGCGGGGCTGGGAGCAGTACGACTTCCGCACCGCACGCAAAGCGGCGAAGTACGGCGTGCAGACCGCCATGGTGGTCGGTGCCGCGGGCGGCGCGGCCGCGGTCGCATCGAAGGTGCTGCGCCGCAGGTGACCCGGCGGTGAATCCGCGTCCCGTCATCGCGGCCGGGCGCCGCCACTCCGTCGGAGTCCGGCGGGACGGCCGCGTGGTCGCCGCAGGCAGGCCGAATGCTCCCGAGTGCGCCGTGAGCCACTGGCGTGAGGTGGTCGCCGTGGCGGCGGGCAACGTCCACGCCGCTGCCAACACCGGCCGCTCGCACACCGTCGGCTTGCGCGCCGACGGGACGGTGACGGCGACCGGGTGGAACGGCGACCGCCAGTGCGAGGTCTCCGACTGGACCGGGGTCGTCGCCATCGCCGCCGGCTGGCGCCGGACCCTCGGGGTCCTGGCCGACGGGACGGTGGCGGCCGCCGGACGCACCGCGGAAGGTGCGTGCGAGGTGGGCTGCTGGAGAGACGTGGTGGCTGTTGCGGCCGGAGACTGGCACTCAGTGGGCCTCCGCCATGACGGCACCGTGGTCGCGACGGGCAACGATCGTCGCGGCCAGTGCGAGGTCGCGGACTGGCGACGGGTCCGCGCTGTCGCCGCAGGCTCTCTGCACACGGTGGCGGTCACCCGCGACGGCCGGGTGCTGACCACCGGCGACGGCCTGGCCGAGACGGGCCGATGGCGAGGGATCGTCGACATCGCCGCGGGCAGCCACCACGTGCTGGGAGTCGACGAGCGCGGACGTGTGCTGGCCGCGGGGGACGACAGTCGCGGACAGTGCGCCGTGTCGTCGTGGCGGGATGTGGTCGCCGTCGCGGCGGGCGCGGAGCACAGCCTGGGCCTGCGAGCCGACGGAACGGTCCTGGCGGCGGGCAGCGACGCCGATCACCAGTGCGCGGTGGCCGGCTGGCGGTGCCGCTAGCCGAGGTAGACCGAGCCCCTGCGGCTCAGCATCCGGAAGAGGGTCTGCTGAATCTCCTCGCGGACGTGATCGGTGAGGTCGAAGACGGTCATCGGGTCGTCGGCGGCCGATTCGTCGTAACCGTCGGTCCGGATGGGCTTGCCGAAGTGGATGTGCCACTTGGACGGGAGGGGGATCACCCCGAGCGGCCCCAGCCACGGGAACAGCGGCGTGATCGGGAAGTACGGCAGACCGAGTGCCCGCGCCAGCGGTTTCAGGTCGGCGATCATCGGGTAGATCTCCTCCGATCCGACGATCGAGACCGGGATGATCGGCGCACCGGTGCGCAATGCGGTGGTCACGAATCCGCCGCGGCCGAAGCGCTGCAGCTTGTAGCGGTCCTTGTAGAGCTTGCCGATGCCCTTGTACCCCTCGGGCCACACCGCCGTGAGCTCCCCGCGACGCAGCAGCGCGTCGGCGTCGTCGTTGCACGCCAGGGTCGCGCCCACCCGCCGGGCCAGGTCTCCGACCACCGGCGTCTCGAACGCCATGTCGGCGGCCAGCAGTCGGAGGTACCTGCCCTCGGGATGGTTGTCGCGCACGGCGAGCGAGGTGATCACCGCGTCGATCGGGATCGATCCCGCATGGTTCGCCACCAGCAGGCCGGCTCCGGCGGTCGGCAGGTTCTCGACTCCGGTCACCTCTACACGGAACCACTTCTCGTACACCTGGCGCACTGCCGGGAAGAAGACCGATTCGGTGAAGTGTGGATCGAAACCGAACTCGTCCACCTCGTAGTCGCCGGTGAGCCGTTCCCTGATGAACCCGCTGGTGGCGATCAGCGAGTCCGCAATCGCCCCGCGCAGCCCACCGAGACTGAACAGCGGCGAATGCCGCACCGGTTCGACCGGGGCGGATGGTTCGTCGTGGAGTTCGATGCCCTCGTGGATCGGCGTCACGCCGGCGGCGGGGCGGCCGAAACCGTCGGTGTTCGGATGCCCGGTTCCCGCTGAACGTCGTTGCGCGTTCGGATCCGTGTAGAGCGCGATGACCTTCGCCGTACGCGAATCACCGGGCCGTTCGGCCGCTGCCATCTTCGATACCCCCGCTCTGGAAAACCCTGCTCATATCGTATGCGCGCGACACCGGTCTACTGAAGCCGCGTCGCCGCCGCGACGGCCTGATGCTCCAACGCCCGCCACGTGTCCGACGAGATCACCGGCTCGCTTCCGCCCCGCTCGATGAAATCGTCGAGCGTCTCCAGCGACGAATACCGCGGAACGAAGCCGAGCTCGGTCCGCATCCGGGTGGTGTCGAGAACCCGCCCGTAGGACAGGTACGAGGTGTTCTCCGACCGTATGCCCGGCAGGCCGCCGCCCTGCAGCACGCCCGTCAGCGGCGAGATCAACCCTGCCGGCACCGGAAGTTTCAGATGTCCTGCGCGGTACACCGACTGCGACAGCGTCACCACACCGTCGCCTGCGATGTTGAAGGTGCCCGGACGCCGGTTCAGGGTGGCGTGCTCGAGGGCGGCGAGCGCGTCCTCCTCGTGAAGGAACTGGAACCGGGGCTGACGCCCGAAGGCCGTCGGCACCACCGGCAGCGACAGATACGCGCTCATGCGGGTCCGGATCCGCGGGCCGAGGATCGACTGGAACCGCAGGATCGAGACGTCGATGTCCTGTCGGCGCCGCGCGAGTCCGCGCGCATAGCCCTCCATGTCGATCAGGTCGCGACCGTAGCCCCGCCGCGGCTCCTTGCGCGCCGGCGTGCCCTCCGAGAAGAAGCCCGGGTCGCTGGGCCCCGCACCGTAGACCATCGCACTCGAACGCAGCACCAGCCGCCGCACCGACGGGCTCCGCTGACACGCCGCGCAGACCTGCATGGTGCCGACCACGTTGAGTTCCTTGATCGCGGCGGTGTGCTCCACGCTGTCGAGGATCGACGGCGCCGCGTGCACCAAGGTGTCCACGTCGTAGCTCGCGATGGCCTTCGCGATCGCCGGACGCCGGATGTCCAGACGCAGGAAGTCGGCGCGTCCCATCCGGCGCATCAGCACCTTGGTCGGCACTCGGGAGTCGACGGCGACGACCCGTTCGATGTCGGGGTTCGCCGCCAATCGGGTGACCAGGTACCCGCCCAGGAAGGTGGACGCCCCGGTCACCAGCACTGAGCGCGGCGGCTGCTCGCCACTCCGGTCCTCGGTCATGGGCCCACTTTATCGCCGACCCCGCAAAGCACAGAACCCGCCACGAGGGCGGGTTCTGAGTGGCTCACTTGCCGAGCTTGCGGCGCTGGACTCGCGTGCGGCGCAGAAGCTTGCGGTGCTTCTTCTTCGACATGCGCTTGCGGCGCTTCTTGATTACGGAACCCATGGGGTCTCCCTCACGATCGGTACTGATGAACTCATGTGGCCTGGCCCGAGGACTCATGCCGGGCCGTCGCCGACAGGGGTTGCAACCAGGCGACAGCGACCTGACGGATAATCTTACCGATCGGACGAACGTGAGGCTAATCAGCCCCACGCCACCGTTCGGGCGGATCCGCCGGAGAGACGCCGAAACCCCCTCGGCGCGGGGCGCGAGGGGGATCGCAGGCGATCTCGACCGGTCAGCCGGCGTCGAAGTACGAGGTCTCCAAGTATTCGTGCACGGCCTTGGCGTGAACGCGGAACGACCGGCCGACGCGCACAGCCGGCAGTTCACCGTTGTGGACGAGTCGGTACACGGTCATCTTCGACACTCGCATCAGCGATGCGACTTCGGCGACGGTGAGGAACTGCGTGGCGGAGGAGTTGCCGACTCCGCGATCAGTGAATTCATTCCGTTCGCCGGGCTTTTCTGCAGCAGCCATGAAAATACCAACCTTCAGTGCACGCATCGCGGCCACCGGCTTCCCCTCCGGCGGACATCAGACACGTACGTGCTGCTAGCAGCCTAGCGTGACCAATGTGAAAAGTGCGACGTGAGTGGCGGAATCCCAGGGGTGCAACTCGCCGCGCCGACGGCAGATCCCGGATAAGCGCAGGCTGAGGCGCTACTGTTGCTCGCTTGCGGTCTCGGCGCCCAGCTGGACGCCTCCGCCCGAACCCTCAACTTCCACTCGACGTGCAGTTTTGGCGCTCGTCTCCGCGCAAGCCAGCGTGGCCTCGTTCACCGCATGCCGCAGGCCCTCGCGCTCGAACGCGCGCAACGCCGCCGCGGTGGTACCGGCGGGCGAGGTGACGGCCGCGCGCAGTTCCACCGGCGACAGTCCCGACTCGCTCAGGAGCAACCCGGCTCCCTTGATCGTCTGCACGGCCAGTTCGCTCGCCTGCGGACGGGTCAGTCCGAGCGCCACACCGGCGTCGATCATCGCCTCCACCATCAGGAAGAAGTACGCCGGACCGGAGCCGGAGATGGCGGTGACGGCGTCCATCAGCTTCTCGGGCACCACCATCACCTTGCCGACCGATTCGAGGAGGCGCACGGTGAGCGCCACCTGGTCGTCTTCGGCGTACCGGCCGGGGCTGACCGCCGACATGGCCTCGTTCACCAGCATCGGCGTATTCGGCATCACGCGGATGACCGGCGAACCGGCAGGCAGCGCCGCCTCGTACCGCGGCGTCGGAATACCTGCGACGAGGGTGACCGTGATCCGCTCCAGTTCGCCGTTGTCCTCGGCGACGGACAGCTTCTGCAGCACCATGTCGACGGCGTCCGGCTTCACCGCGATGAAGACCACGCGCGCCCCCTCGACGGCGTCGGGGATGTCGTCGGAGACCCGGACGCCGTAGTCGGCGACCAACTCGGCCGACCGCTCCGGCGAGCGCTCGGCGACCACCAGGTCCTTGACGGGTTTCCCCGCGCTGATCAGTCCGGCGAGGAGTGCCTCGCCGATCTTGCCGCCACCGATAATCGCGACCCGCTCGGTCATGGGCGATCACTACCTTTCACAGTTTGTCGAAGTCTTGCGTATCAGCGCCGGGGAGAGTCATCGCCCGGCGGGAGTCAGTGCCAGCTGCCGCGAGCGAGCCACCGTCGCACCGGTCGAGTCCACCACGATGTGGTCCTCGGCGAACATCCGCTGCCCCACCTCCTGGCTCTCGGCCGCGAATCGCAGCCATCCGGGAGCGGGGACTCTGGTCAGGTAGGTGGTCAGCTGCACCGTGGGAGCCCAGCCGAACATACCGAGGTTCATCACCACCGGAGGAGACAGGTCGCACACCAGGATCGGGAACCCCGCGCTCACGGCGACGGGCAGGCGGTCGGCGCATTTGGGTCGAGTCCAGCCGCGGACCACCGGGTCGCCGGTCTCGCCGCGAAGCGCCGGGAAACGGTCCATGTCCAGAACCACGTCGAGTGCCGCCCCGAGATGCACCACCTCGCCGACCGGCGTGGAGTAGAGGTCGGCCGAGCCCGCCGGCGGGGCGGCCGGCAGGTCAGCGACGCTCGAGTGGCCCCGGTAGCGCGCGTCTCCGTGATCCGGGCGCCCGAGCGTCACCGTGGACGTCACGCAGACGCGCTCGTCCTGGCGCACATCGACTCGCACCAGCGACACGGTCGCGCCGGTCTTCACCGACGACACCGTCACGTCGACCTCCGCCGGATCCGGAGCCCGGAGGAAATCACTCGAGACCGCCAGGACCGCCGCCTGCGGGTCCGGCCCGCCCAGATCGCGGTAGGCACGCTCGGCGGCGGCCGCGACCACCATCTGAACGCTCCCGCCGTGCACCTTGGGCCCGATCGTGAAGACCGGATCGATCCGGGCTCGATAGGTCGCGCGGCCGTCCGAGCTCACCCCGATCGGTTCCAGGTCGGTCAGGGAGGCCAGATCAGTCGTCATGCCGAGTGTCCTTCGGGTCGCGGTGAAGATGGGTGCGGGCGAAGTCCAGAGACCGCGCGAGCATCGCGGCGCGCTCGTTCCGGGTCCGCGCCGATCCGGTGTGCACTTCGAGGATCACGGCGCCGGAGAAATCGCTGTCGGCGAGCCTTTTGCACACTTCGATGCACGGCTGCGAGCCGTCCCCGGGGATCAGATGCTCGTCGTGGGCGGCGCCGGTGCCGTCGGTGAGGTGCAGATGCTCGAGTCCGTCCCCCATCCGCGTCTGCAGAGCGAGGGCGTCGGCGCCTGCCGTCGCGGCGTGGGAGAGGTCGAGGGTGTAGTGCTCGTATCCGTCCACCGTGGGATCGATGGACTTACCGAAGGCCGACGCGCTCGGTCCCGGAGACCCGCCCCGCTCGGCCATCCGCCTGGCCGCCTTGTGACCGGCGCCGAACAACCTGTCGGCCCGCATCGGGAACATGTTCTCCACGGCCACCGCCACATCGGAGGAGGCCTCCAGTTCTTTGACGAGATCGTCGAAGCCGCGCACGTAGTCGCGCTGCCAGCGGAAGGGCGGGTGGACGACGACCGTCGTCGCCCCCAGGTCTTCGGCCGCCTGCACCGATCGCCGCAGCTTGGCCTTCGGGTCACGTCCCCACACGCGCTGCGAGATCAGCAGGCACGGCGCGTGAACCGAGAGCACCGGCACCTGGTACCGAGCGGACAGATGGGCGACGTGGGCGATGTCTTGGCTCACACCCTCTCCCCACACCATCAACTCGACCCCGTCGTAGCCCAGATCGGCGGCGTAGCCGAACGCTGCTTCGGTGCTCTGCGGGTAGACCGACGCGGTGGACAGCCCGATCGGGATCGGGAAACGCAGTTGCGACACCGGGACCGACTCAGGCCGCCAGAAGGACCAGTGGCCCGATGGTCACCAGCATTCCGACGCCGAGAGCCAACAATGTGGTCGGCAGATCTCGTTTCCGCAGGACGTGGGCGAAGGTGACGATCGCGAAGATCACCACGACGGCCAGGATCAGCGCCAGGTAGATGTAGCGCTTCCACAGTTCGGTGAAGCCCCAGAACAGACCGGCACCGGCAGCCAGACCGATCACCACCTCGGCGATCAGACTCAGCCAGCCCATCAGTGCGGAGGGACTGTGCGACTTCCTGCGCTTCTCCGACTCCTCTTCGGCGAGGTGTTCGGCACGCTGCTGGGCTTCCATCTCGGCCTGGGCCTCTTCGGCCTCCGCGGCCTCCAGATCGGCGGCCGACGCGACACGGCGATGATCGTCGGCGACGTCGTCGCCTGCCACCGGCTCGGCCGCCGAGTCGGTGATCGGGCTCAACTGCGCGGTACCGACCAGATCGGGGTCCGGCTCCGGGCCCGGATCGGTGACGGCCGACCGGTACTCCAGCGGCGGCAGGTCGACGCCGACCAGATCGTCGCCGGGCACCGGCGCCAGCGGCGACTCGTCATCGTCGTCGACGATGGGGATGATTCCGGTCACCACATTCGGATCGGCGTCGTCTACGGGGTCGGGGAGCTTCGGTGCGGCGGGAACGTGCGACGGCATTCCGGATGCCCCGATGACCGGTCGCGTCGGGCGGTCGTCCTCGTCGGACTTGGGAAACGCGGAACCGCTCGACTCGGATCGAGCGATCAGTTCCGAGACCGTGATCGGCTTCGCGCGTGGTTCGGAATCCTTCGCCATACCTGGGGTACCCCCGTAAAAAGTCGATCGACTAGCCGGTGCTCACCATCGCCCCGGCCGGCTCCGCATCCAGACGACGGAGAATGACGCCCTCCCGCAGAGCCCACGGACAGATCTCAAGTGTATCCACACCGGTGGCCCTCATCGCCGCCTCCGCCACCAGTGCGCCGCCCACGATCTGCGCCGCGCGATCGGCGCTGACCCCCTCCAGATCGGCGCGATCGGCGGCCGTCATGCGCGAGATGAACGCGATCAGTTGACGCAGGCCGCTCACGGTGAGCGTCCGTCGCACCCGCGGCCCGGCACCGGAGGGCGCGGCACCGGTCAGACGCGCCAGCGACCGGAAGGTCTTCGACGAACCCACCGACAGATCCGGCTTCCCCGCGGCACGGAGTTCCTTGGCGGGCTGCTTCAGCTCGGCGTCGAGCCAGTCCCGCAGCACCGAGACGTGACGTTTGCTCGGCGGGTCGCCGGGCAGCCATTCGCGCGTCAGCCGCCCGGCGCCGAGCGGCAGCGACAGCGCGACATCCGGCTCCTCGTCGACCCCGTTGGTCATCTCCAGGCTGCCGCCGCCGATGTCGAAGGTGAGGATCCGGCCCGCGCTCCAGCCGTACCAGCGGCGTACCGCGAGGGAGGTCAGCCGCGCCTCGTCGACGCCTTCCAGTACGTCGACGGTGAGCCCGGAGGCCTTCTTGACCTGGTCGAGAACCTCTCCGGTGTTGGTGGCGTCGCGTACCGCGGAGGTCGCGAAGGCCATCACCTGCTCGCAGCCCGAGGCCTTGGCGATCCGGGTGAAGTCCTTGACTGTCGCGGTCAGCGAATCCGCACCGGCCTTGGTCATCTTTCCGGTGCCGTCGATCTCCTCCGCCAGCCGCAGCACCGCCTTCGTCGAACTCATCGGCGTCGGATGACCGCCCCGATGCGCGTCGACCACCAGCAGATGAACGGTGTTGCTGCCCACGTCGAGCACTCCTAATCGCACCTGACCAAAATTACTGCGCGGCGGACGGCGATGCGAGCCGAAGGTCTACCGTGGAGCGTTGTACCGATGGAGGAACCCCGTGTCTGGCTCTAGTAAGAAGCCCGGGAAGAAGCGGCGGAATGACCGCGTCCCCGAAGTGCCCCTCGACTTCCCGCGCGAGTGGTACGAGTTCGTCGACCCCGACGACGACGAGCACCTGATCAGCGCCGACCTGACGTGGCTGCTGTCGCGGTGGAACTGCGTCTTCGGCACCCCGGCGTGTCACGGAATCGTCGCCGGCCGGCAGTCGGACGGCTGCTGCACACACGGCGCCTACCTGACCGACGACGACGATCGAGAGAAGCTCGCCGCAGGAGTGGCGCTCCTGACGCGCGACGACTGGGAGCTCTTCGACCGCGGTTCGGGGCCCGACCCGCTCGGCGACGACGGCTACCTCGAGGAGGCCGAGGATCTGGAGGGCGAACCGTCGCTCAAGACCCGTCTGCACGACGGAGCGTGCATCTTCCTCAACCGCCCGGGATTCCCCGCCGGTCAGGGCTGTGCGCTGCATTCGATGGCGCTGCGCCGCGGCATCGAGCCGCTGACGGTGAAACCCGAGGTCTGCTGGCAGTTGCCGATGCGCCGCGAGCAGGACTGGGTGACCAGGCCGGACGGCAGTGAGATCCTCAAGACCACGCTCACGGAGTTCGACCGCCGGGGCTGGGGCGAGGGCGGGCACGACCTCGACTGGTACTGCTCCGGCTCACCCGAGGCGCACACGGGCGCCAAGCAGGTCTTCGAGTCGTACCGGCCCGAATTGATCGAGCTCATCGGCGAGGCGGCCTACGAGGTTCTCGCGGCGGCCTGCCGCCGGCGCAACGACCTCGGACTCGTCGCGGTGCATCCGGCGACCGCCGCAGCCACCTCCCGCCGCAGCACCGACATCAAGTACGAACAGCTGTGACCGCACCTGCCCGCTGCGCTGTCGGGGCCCGCTGCTCTGTCAGGGCTCGAACTTGTATCCGAGGCCGCGGACGGTGATGAGATGGCGCGGCTGCGACGGATCGGGCTCGACCTTCGAACGCAGACGCTTCACGTGCACGTCGAGCGTCTTGGTGTCGCCGACGTAATCGGCGCCCCACACCCGGTCGATCAGCTGGCTGCGGGTGAGCACCCGGCCGGAGTTCCGTAGCAGATACTCCAGGAGGTCGAACTCCTTGAGCGGCAGCGTGACCTCCTCGCCCGAGACCGTCACCGTGTGCCGCTGGACGTCCATCCGCACCGGTCCCACCTCGACGACGCCGATGGCGGCGTCCTCGTCGTCGGCCACCACTCCCCCGCGCCGCAGGACCGCGCGGATGCGGGCGATGAGCTCGCGTGCCGAGTACGGCTTGGTGACGTAGTCGTCGGCCCCCAGCTCCAGTCCGACGACCTTGTCGATCTCACTGTCACGCGCGGTCACCATGATGACCGGCACCGCCGACTTGGCCCGGATCGACTTGCAGATCTCGGTGCCGGAGACACCCGGCAGCATCAGGTCGAGCAGGACGATGTCGGGATTGACTCGCTCGAAGGTCGAGACCGCCTCCGAACCGTCGTTGACGATGCTGGCCTCGAACCCCTCCTTACGGAGCAGGAAGGCCAGCGGATCGGCCAGCGATTCCTCGTCTTCGACAATCAGTACGTGCGTCAACTCGTGAGTTCCTCTGCGTTCGTCGACCCGTCGTCGCTCGGTGAAGCCGGGTCGATGGGGATGTACAGGCTGAAGGTCGATCCGGTTCCGGGCCGACTCCACAGTCCGATGTGACCGCCATGACTGGCCGCCACGTGCTTGACGATCGCCAGCCCGAGCCCGGTGCCGCCGGTCGCGCGCGACCGCGCCTTGTCGACGCGGAAGAACCTCTCGAAGACCCGCTGCTGGTCGGCGGGTGCGATCCCGATACCGCGGTCGGTGACCGCGATCACGACCATCTCCTCGTCGTCGAGGTTCACCACCTTGCGGCTCACCGAGACCACCTCGCCCGCGGGCGAGTGATTGATGGCGTTCACCAGGAGATTCGACAGTGCGGTCAGCAGCAGGGTGCGGTCGCCCTGGATCTGCAGTCCGCTGGCCGCATCAGCGACGAGTTCGATCTCGGCGACCTCCGCGGAGACGCCAGCGGCGGCCACCGCATCCTCCACCAGCGAGTCGACGTCGACCGCCTGGAACTCGGGGATCCGGCCTTCCTGCAGGCGCGACAGCCCGATCAGCTCGTTGACCAGCGTGCCCATCCGGGTCGCTTCCTTAAGCACCCGGCGGCCGAAGTGCTCCACCGCCTGGGGGTCGTCGCGCGACTCGAGCATCGCCTCGGCCATCAGGCTGATGGCGCCGAGCGGCGTCTTCAACTCGTGTGAGACGTTGGCGGCGAAGTCGCGTCGCGTGGCCTCCACCCGTTGATTGGTGGAGTCGTCGTCGCCGAACACCAGGGCGTACCGCTCGCCGTCTCGGGACGCGAGCCGTGCGATGCAGCGGACGTTCTCCACCTGCCGCGGCATGGTGCGGCCCGTCGACAGGAAGCCCAGCGACGAATGCGGCGGAACGAAATCGAAATGCCGATCGATGCCGGTGACGAAGACCTCGGTGACGGCCTCGGCCACTCCGTCCGCGATCGTGTCGCGAACCATGCCGAGTTCGACGGCGCGCTTGTTGTAGAGGACCACGTTGTGGAACTCGTCGACGGCGACCATCCCGGTGGTGGTGTGCGCGACGATCAGTCCGAGGAGGTCGGGCCTCGACCGGCCGTCGTCGACGATCACCAGATCTTCCAGTGGTGTGTCCTCCGAACCGGATTCGTCAGATCGGGTACTCACCGTGATCGCGTCTTCCGCCGCACGACTCCCTGCTTCGCCTCAACGACATTCGAACAGAATGTGTCCGATCGCCGGACACATCCCGAAGCTTACGTCGGATCGACGGGTGTTCGCAGCCTGGGCGAACAGTTTTCGGCGCTCGTTCACGCCGGGTTCTCCTGGGTTGCGGGGAGATTAACGATCAGGAGACGACGATGTCCGAGTACTCGGGGTGCTTCTCGACGTACTTCTGAACATACGAACAGACGGGCACGACCCGCTGCCCGTTGGCGCGAACGTCCTCGAGAACGTGTTTGACCAACTGGGCCGCGAAGCCGCGCCCGCCGAAGCGCTCGTAGACGACGGTGTGGGTCAGCGCGAGCCGATCACCGTCCTGCGTGTAGTCGATGTACCCGACCTCGACCGGTTCACCGTCTCCGTCGGTCAGATGGGCGCGGTAGCGCTCCTGCACCGAGAGATGGGTGACCTCTAGAGTACCGTCAGTCATACGTACCAATGTAGCGCAGGCCACACCGGCGGCGCCATGCGGATTCGGGCTACTTATTGCCCTGCGCCGCAACGGCTGCCGCACCCGCGGCCGCGGCCTCGGGATCCAGGTACACCCCGCCCGCGGTGGTCGGGCGGAGGTCGTCGCCGAGGTCGTAGCGCAGCGGGTTGCCGGTCGGGATGTTCAGCCCGGCGATGTCGGCGTCCGAGATGCCGTCCAGGTGCTTCACCAGTGCCCGCAGAGAGTTGCCGTGGGCGGCGACCAGAACGTTCTTACCGGCGCGCAGGTCCGCCTCGATGGCCTCGGTGTAGTACGGGATCAGCCGCTCGACCACGTCCTGAAGGCACTCGGTGAGGGGCACCTCGATGCCGGCGTAGCGCGGATCGCCGACCTGGCTGTACTCGCTGTCGGGCGCGATCGCGGGCGGCGGGGTGTCGTAGCTGCGGCGCCACAGCATGAACTGCTCGTCGCCGTACTTCGCCTTCGTCTCCGCTTTGTTGAGCCCCTGCAGCGCACCGTAGTGACGCTCGTTGAGCCGCCAGTCGCGGACCACCGGGATCCAGTGACGGTCGGCGGTGTCGAGCGCGATCTGCGCGGTGGTGATGGCACGGCGCAGCAGCGACGTGTACAGGACGTCGGGCAGCAGATCGTGTTCCACCAGCAGTTCTCCCGCACGGACGGCTTCCGCCCGTCCCTTGTCGGTCAGGGCGACGTCGACCCAGCCGGTGAACTGGTTGGACGCGTTCCATTCGCTCTCGCCGTGTCGCATCAGGATCAGGGTGCCGTTGCTCATGCCGCATAGTTTCCCATACGGCCGCGGCGGTCGAGCGACCGAGTGACGCGCCCCGACCGCCTACTTCCGCAGATCCTTGCGGAGGATCTTGCCGGAGGCCGACTTGGGGACGGCCGAGATGAACTCGACGGCCCGGACCTTCTTGTACGGCGCGACGCGTTCGGCGGTGAACGCCATGACCTCGTCCGCGGTCAGCTCCGCGCCCTCGGCGACCACGACGAAGGCCTTCGGGATCTCCTCGCCGTCGGCGTCGAGCGCGCCGACCACCGCGACGTCGGCGATCTTCGGATGCGTCAGCAGCAGCGCCTCCAGCTCGGCCGGCGGGACCTGATAACCCTTGTACTTGATGAGTTCCTTGAGCCGGTCGACGATCGTGACGCAGCCGGTCGAGTCGACCGTCGCCATGTCGCCGGTGCGCAGCCAGCCGCCCTCGACGATGGTCTCGGCGGTCGCCGCCTCGTTGTTGAGGTAGCCGACCATCACGTTGGGTCCGCGGACCCACAGCTCACCGGGCTCGGACACGCCGTCGGCGGGGATGTCGATGTCCTCCCCGGTGGCCGGATCGACGATCCGGTTCTCCGAGTTCGGTACGGCCCAGCCGACCGACGACAGCGGTGCCTCGACACCGCGCGTGCCCGTACCGCCGTCGAACGGGATCAGGTGGCTCACCGGCGAGAGCTCGCTCATGCCGAAGCCCTGCAGCATGTGCAGGCCGAGACGCTTGGCCACAGCTTGGCCCAGTTCCTCGTCCAGCGGCGCCGCGCCGGAGAGCATGGTGTGCAGCGACGACAGATCGTACTGATCGACGATCGGATGCTTGGCGAGCGCGACGGCCACGGGCGGCGCGATGAAGGCATAGGTGACCTTGTGCTTCTGGATGCCCTCGAGGAACTCGACGAGGTCGAAGCGCGGCATCACGAACAGGCTCGCCCGGGCCTTGAGTGCGGCGTTCAGGAGCACCGTCATGCCGTAGATGTGGAAGAACGGGAGGACGGCGAGGATCACGTCGTCGGACTTCATCCCCTGCAGCGGCTCGATCTGCGCGACGTTGGCGACCAGGTTGCGGTGACTGAGCATCACGCCCTTGGGGTTGCCGGTGGTGCCCGAGCTGTACGGCAGCACCGCGATGTGGGTGGCCGGGTCGAAGCTCACCTCCGGTGCGCGATGCCCTCCCCCCAGGAGTTCGGCGGCGTTCGGATGCCCGGTGGCCGCCTGGCCCTCGCCGTCGAGCACGATCACGGCGTCGTCCGCCAGTCCCACCTCGCGGGCCGCCTCGATCGCGGCCGGTGCGAGCAGCGAGATGGTGATGAGCAGTTTCGCCTCGGAGTCGAGGAGTTGCTTCTTGATCTCGGGTGCGGTGAACAGTGCGTTGAGCGTGGTGGCGGTCGCGCCGGAGCGGAGCACGCCGTGGAACACCGTGGCGAACGCCGGGATGTTGGGCGACAGGATCGCGACCACGTCGCCGACGCCGAGCCCGCGCGCCGCGATCGCACCCGCCGCGGCGTCGATCTGTCCGACCAACTGCCGGTACGTGGTCTGCGCACCCGACTTCGAGTCGATGAGCGCGACCCGGTCGAGGTCGTTCTCCTCGAGTCCACCGAACAGGTAGTCGTAGACGCTGACGTTCGGGATCTCGACGTCGGGATACGGCGATGCGAAGCTCATGGTGACCCTTCTGGAGATGACGGGATATTCGACAATGGGCATTGTCGTGTTGGTCAGGTCCCCACGCTACCCGACATTCGAGACACTACGACGGGGCTGTTCCGGCGTCGCCGACCGACCACACCGGTTCCGCGTCGGGATCGTCGAGGGGCGCGATCTGCGGCAGATCGTCCTCGTCGATCAGATGCTCGAAGGCCGCGAGGTTCCGCATCGACTCGCCCCGGGCCTTGCGCCAGGCCCATTCGCGACGGATCGAGGTGAGGAAACCGATCTCGAGGATCTGATTGAAGTCGCCGTCGGCGGCCTCGAGGACCTGGCCGAGCACCCGGTCCACCTCGGTGCGCGAGAGCGCCTCCGCGGAGATCCGCCCCACCAGGTAGATGTCGCCGACGTTGTCGAGGGTGTACGCCACCCCGTAGAGCCGGCGATTGCGTTTGAGGAGATACCGGTACACGGCCTCGAGGTTCTCGTCCGCGCGGCGGCAGACGAAGGCCTCCACTCGGACCCCGTGCGCGCCGGCGGTGAGCAGCACCGTGGTCTTGAGCTTCCGTTCTCCGGGAAGCTCAAGAACGAAGTGCTCGGACTTCGCACCGCCCGACGACTTCCGGACGTACTCGATGCCGGTCTCGTCCAGAGCGGCGCTCAGGGCCGCGGCCGTCTCGTCTGCGTTCACACCATCACCCTCGATCGGTTCCTCCAGCGTCGGATGCCGAATCGCCCGGCATCGCGTCGAACGTCGCCGCCGAACGCCGCGATCGCTCGGTCGTAACTCTCCAGCAGCGCGTCGGTGGTGTGCTCCCACGAGAACTGCCGCGCATGCAGAGCGGCCGCCCGCCCCATTCCCGCGCGGCGATCCGGGTCGGCGACGAGTTCGGCGAGGCGGTCGGTCCAGACGCCGATGTCGTGACCGTCCACCAGCACACCGGTGCGGCCGTCGTCCACCGCCACGCCGAGTCCGCCCACGCGCGCGGCGATCACCGGCACTCCGCACGCCTGCGCCTCGATCGCGACCAGCCCGAAGCTCTCCGAGTAACTCGGCACCGCCACCAGATCGGACGCCCGGTAGACGTGCACCAGCCGCTCCGGCGGCTGCGGCGGCAGGAAGTCGACGCGGTCGGCGATTCCCAGTTGCCGAGTGAGGTCCATGAGTGCCGACGGCTGGGCCAGTCCGCTGCCCGACGGTCCGCCCACCACCAGCACGCGCAGACGCCCGGAGGAGTCGCCCGCGATCAGCGGCGCCATCGCCGAGACCAGGACGTCCGGCGCCTTCAAGGGCTGGATCCGGCCGACAAAGGTGACGAGCACATCGTTCTGATCCAGCCCGAGCGCGGCGCGGGAGGCCGCTCGGTCGCCCGGGGAGTAGCGGTCCAGATCGGCGCCGGGAACCACCACGTCGATGCGGGAGGGATCGGCGCCGTACATCTGGACCAGTTCGCCGACCTCGGTGGCGGTGTTCGCGACGAGACGGTCCGCTTCGTCGACCACCTGCTGCTCACCGACCACACGCAGCATCGGCTCGGCGGCGTCCCCCGCCGCCAGCGAGGCGTTCTTGACCGCGGCGAGCGTGTGCGCGGTGTGCACGAGCGGCACTCCCCAGCGGTCGCGCGCGAGCCAGCCGACCTGGCCCGAGAGCCAGTAGTGGGAGTGGATCAGGTCGTAGTAGCCGGGCTCCTGGGCGGCCTCCGCCCGCAGTACGTTCGCCGAGAACGCGCACAACTGGCTCGGCAGGTCACGCTTGTCGAGGCCGTCGAAGGGACCCGCGACCACATTGCGCACGGTGACCCCGGGGGCGGCCGCGACCACCGGCGCGTCCGCCGACGACGTGGCACGCGTGAAGATCTCGACCTCCACACCGCGGCGCGCCAGCCTGGTGGCCGTCTGCCAGACGTAGACGTTCATTCCTCCGGCGTCACCGGTGCCCGGCTGCGCCAACGGGGAGGTGTGCACCGAGATCAGAGCGATGCGTCTCGGGGCGGAGCCAGCGGTCATGACCCCAGCCTAATGCGGCCGGCCGCGCTCGACACATGCGCAGGCGGCGACTCATGCGCACTTGAGCATCGCTTCGACATCAACGGCACCCCGGTAATACACTTTCCCGGTAACGATTTTCATTATCTTCCAAAGGAACCTCCCGATGACGAAGACCGGGTCCGCGCGCCGCGCCCTCCTGGCGCCCCTCGCCCTCCTCATCGCCGTCGCCACCGCCGCATGCGGCGGCAACGACGGTCCCGCGCCCACCGACAAACCCGTCGTCGTCGCGTCCACCGACGTGTGGGCCTCCGTCGCGAGCGCGGTGGGCGGCGAACACGCCGACGTCAGCGCCCTGTACACCTCGCCCGACGGCGATCCCCACGAGTTCGAGCCGTCGAGTGCGGATACCGCTCGCGTCCAGGACGCCAACCTCATCGTCATGAACGGCGACCACTACGACCACTTCATGGAGGAGGCGGCCGCCGACGCGAAGGGTGCCGAGGTGGTGGCCGCGGACGTGCGGTCGGACAAGACGCGCGGCAACGAGCACGTCTTCTACGACCTCGCCGCCGTCGCCGACACCGCGAACGCGATCGCGAACGAGCTCGCCGAGATCGCCCCGGCCAACGCCGCCTACTACCGCGACCGCGCCGGCGTCTTCAACAGCCAGATCAACGGACTGCGGGCCGCTCTGGCCGACATCAAGGCGCACCACGACGGCGCCGAGGTGGCGTCCACCGAACCGCTCGCCGCGGCCGTCCTCACCGACGCCGGACTGGTCGACATCGCTCCCCCGGGCTTCGTCGACGCCGTCGAGCAGGGACAGTCGCCGTCGGCCGCCGACCGCGCGAAGTTCGATGATCTGCTGACCCAGCACCGCGCCAAGGTCCTGATCTACAACCGCCAGGCCGTCAACCCGAGCACTCAGGCCGTGCTCGACACCGCCCGCAAGGCGGGAATCCCGGTGGTCGAGTTCACCGAGAGCCTGCCCGAGGGCGTGACCGACTACATCGCGTGGCAGCGCGGCCAGATCGACGCGCTGGCGAAGGCGTTGAACGGATGACCGACGCGGTACTCAGCTTTCGCGACGTCGGACTGCAGTTCGGCGACCGCGTCCTCTGGCGCGGCCTCGATCTCGACATCGCGCCCGGCGAGTTCATCGCCGTCCTCGGCCCCAACGGTTCGGGCAAGACCTCACTGCTGCGCGCGATCCTCGGCCAGACCGTACCCACCACCGGGACCATCTCCGCACACGGCAGTCTCGGATACGTGCCGCAGCAACACGCCGAGGATTCCGACACGATGATGCTGCGCGGCCGCGACCTGGTGGGTTTCGGCGTCGACGGCTCCGCTTGGGGCATCGGGCTGCGCGGTATGTCCCGTCGGCGCACCGCCGTCGACTCGGCGCTCCGACAGGTCGGCGCCACCGGCTTCGCGAACCGGCCGCTGGGGCTGCTGTCGGGCGGCGAGCAGCAACGGCTCCGGATAGCGCAGGCGCTCACCCGCGACCCGGCCATCCTCCTGTGCGACGAGCCGCTCGCCAGTCTCGATCTCGCGAGCCAGCGGGTGGTGGTCGATCTGCTCGACGCCCGGAGGCGGCGTGATGACACCGCGGTCCTGTTCGTCACTCACGAACTCAATCCGGTGCTGCCGTTCGTCGACCGCGTGCTCTACCTGGCCGGCGGATCGTTCCGCATCGGCGCGGTCGAAGAGGTGATGAACACGCGCACCCTGACCGAGCTGTACGGCAGCCCGGTGGAGGTGCTCCGGATCGGCGGGCGGCTCGTGGTGATCGGAGGCGAGGACGATCACCACTGCGTCGCTCATCAGTATCCGGGCGACGTACTCGGGACCGACGCCGGATTCGCGGTCGCCGGGGAGGATCTGTGATCGCGCCGACGACGACCGTGCTCGCCGCCGACATCGGCAACTTCTGGAACTTCTCGCAGACGGCAGACCTGCTCTCCCGCGACTTCGTTCAGCAGTCGGTGCTCGCCATCGCGTTGCTCGCGCTGCTCGGCGGCCTGCTGGGTCCGATGATCGTCGCACGGCAGATGAGTTTCGCCGTCCACGGTGCCGCAGAGCTCTCGTTCACCGGTGCGGCCGCGGCGCTGCTCGCCGGCGTGGGCGTGAACATCGGCGGCGTGATCGGCGCGGTGTTCGCGGCCGCGGTGTCCGGGCTCCTGGGTCGCCGCGCGAGGGAACGGGACTCGGTGATCGGTGCCGTCATGGCCTTCGGCCTCGGTCTCGGCGTGCTGTTCTTGAGCCTCTACGGCCGGGTCGGCACCGGCTTCGCACTGCTGGCCGGGCAGGTGGCGAGTGTCGGACGCACCGGGCTGATCGCCGTCGCGGTGACCGCGGCGGTCGTGGTGGTGGTGTACGCGATCATCTACCGTCCGCTGATGTTCGCCAGCCTGGATCCGCGGGTCGCCGCGGCGTCCGGCGTCCCGGTGCGGCTGCTGTCGGTGGTGTTCGCGATCCTGGTCGGTCTCGCGGCCGCGCAGGGCGTGCAGATCATCGGCGCCCTGCTGGTGATGAGCCTGCTGATCACTCCGGCCGCAGCGGCGGTCCGGCTGTCGGCCAATCCGACGGTCGTGGTGGTGCTGTCGGTCGTCTTCGCCGGAGTCTCCGCCATCGGCGGGCTCATCCTGTCGCTCGCGCCCGAACTCCCCGTGTCGGTGATGGTCACCACCATCTCGTTCGCCATCTACCTCGTCTGCCGCGTGGTGGGGATGCGGTCGCGCGACTGAGGCGGCGGCCGAGCGACGCTCCTCGACTCGCTCGACCGGCCTGGGACCCTCGGTCCCCTACTCCTCCGGACCGCCCGGATTGCAGCGGCTCGAGATCATCTCCTCGGGCGACACCACGGGACGGTTCGGTTCGATGTTCCAGGTCGGCTTGTCCGGCTGGACGATGCGGGCGAACGTCCAGTGACAGTCGAACTGCGCCTTCATCCCCGGGGTGTCCGCGCCCGGATCGAGTCGAAGGACCTCGCGCCACGCCTCGTCGCCCGCCGTCGGCGACTGCACCCTCCGGCCGTTGGGAGTGGGGGCGATCTGCAGGCTCGGTCCCACTTCGGTCTGCACCCAATCGGCCGACGCGATGTACGGCGGCGGAAGCACCGGCGTCGGGGCGCTGCTCGTGACCGAGGACGAGGCCGTGACCCGAGTCGGGATCGAGTCCGAAGGCGACACCGCCGACTCGTTCCCGCCGGAACATCCCGCGAGCGCGATCGCGGCGGTGCACGTCACCGCCGCGATCATCGCGGGACGTCTCACGAAGGCTCCCCCAGATGAATTCGGTCCCACGCCTCGCGGCGGTCCCGGTCGGGATCGATCTCCACGCGCGTCGGATCGTCCAGCACCATCACCCTGCGATCCTCGCGCGTATAGCGCGGCCAGTCCGGTGCGGGCACGCCGGTGCGCGCGAACCAACTCCACATCGACTGCATCGTCGCGGTGATCCGCTTCGTCGACCCCCAACTGCCCGCGGCGGCGAGACCGACGCCGATCGGATCCCGGTACGTGCCGAACACCGCCAGCAGTTCGGTCGCGTGGGTCGCACCGATTCCGGTGGCCTTCAGCAGCAGCGGCGCGTAGTCGAAGCGGTACACGTACGTGGGCGCGTGGTCACTGTGATACCCGGCGAACCGGATCGTCGGGGTCCAGAACGTCGCATCGGCAGCGATCATCACATCGCGGCGCTTGACCGGATAGAGGTTCTGCAGCAGATCGGCGTCGCCGGTGTCGCCGAGCCCCACGAGTGCCTGGTCGCTGTCGGGAAGGATGTTCCAGAACCGGGCGAACAGTTCGCCCTCGTCTTTGTTGTTGCCGATGATGGTCGGGACCGAGATGGTGTTGCCGTCGCGCGCCGCGTCGAGCGGATGCTGCGGGAGATAGTCGCCGTCGACCACCGGGGCGAAGGGAATCGGGTCGGTGAGCCGGGCTCCGCGGGTGAAGCCGATCAGCTTGTTGCCCGCGCGCAGCAGTTCGGTCGCGGTGGCTCCCCCGAGTACGCGTGCCACCAGCGCCGGATCGTGAGGCGGCTCGTCGCGCTCGGGCCCCTTGCGCCGGGTGGGATCGATCAGTATCCGGACGAACTCGTCGGCGAACAGGCGCGCATTGTCCTTGCTGACGATCAGGTCCGGGGCAGGGCTCTGCGAGATGGCTCCGGAGAACAGTCCCTTCGCGGACGGCGTGGACAGCAGCGTGAGCACCGCCGACCCGCCCGCGCTCTCACCGAACACCGTCACCCGCGACGGATCCCCGCCGAACGCGGAGATGTTGCGCTGCACCCACTCCAGACCGGCGACCATGTCGCGCAGCCCCACGTTGGCGTCAAACGGCCGCTCGTCGGTCGAGTACTCGCTGAAGTCGAGGAATCCGAGCGGACCGTAGCGGTAGTTCACCGTCACCACGATCACGTCGCGCGCCCGAGCGAGGTACGCGCCGTCGTAGATCGGCGTCGACGTGCCGCCGAGGATGTAGGCACCGCCGTAGTTGAACACCATCACAGGGCGCGGCGTAGCCGAGACGGTCGACGGCGCGAAGACGTTCAGGGTCAGACAATCCTCACTGCGCGGCTGGAACTTACCGGCCCCGCGCGCCGTGAAGAGCTTGTCCTGGATCGGTGCGGCCCCGTAGTCGTAGCACTCGAGTACCCCCGGCCAGGGTGTCACCGGGCGCGGTGCCCGCCACCGGTGCTGCCGCACGGGCGGCTCCGCGAAGGGGATGCCCCGCCATGAGATGGTGCCGCGACGCGCTCCGCGACCGCGCTTGCCGTCGACCGCACCGTCGAGGGTCTGAACCACAGTGTCCATTACTGCCATGGCGTCGACCCTAACCCGAGCGTCGTCATTACCATTGACACCGTGGGCCTCTCTTCTCGCGTCATCGATCTGAACGCCGACCTCGGCGAGGGGGTCGGCGACGACTCGGCGATGATCACCCTGGTGACGAGCGCGAACGTCGCGTGCGGCTTCCATGCAGGCACTCCGCGCGAACTGTTGGCCACCTGCCGCGAGGCGGCCGCCGCCGGCGTGCGGATCGGCGCGCAGGTCTCCTACCCGGACCTGTCCGGGTTCGGCCGCCGTTTCATGGATCTCGCCCCCGACGACCTGTTCGCCGACATCGTCTATCAGATCGGCGCTCTGCGGGCGCTCACCGAATCCGTCGGCGCCACCGTGGAATACTTGAAGCCGCACGGCGCGCTCTACAACGCGGTGGTGCATCACACGACGCAGGCCGGCGTCGTCGTCGAGGCGGCGGCCGCGTCCGGCCTCCCCCTCATGTGCCTGCCCGGATCGGAGGTGGAACGGATCGCCGGCTCAGCGGACGTGCCGGTCATCCGCGAGGCCTTCGCCGATCGCGGCTACACCCCCGAGGGCACGCTGGTGCCCCGGTCCGAGCCCGGTGCCCTGCTCACCGATCCGGCCGAGGTGGCCGCGCGAGTGCTCGAGCTGGCGGAGACCGGACGGATCACGGCGATCGACGGCACGGTGGTGGAAGTGATCGCCGACTCGGTGTGCCTGCACGGCGACACCCCCGGCGCGGTGGAGCACGCCCGTCGCGTCCGCGCCGCGCTCGCACGCGCCGGCGTTGACGTGCGCGCTCGGTGAGAACCCCCGTACCCGCCGACAGCGCCCGCGGGGTGGCCGCGGGATTCGGCGCCTACGCGCTGTGGGGCCTGTTCCCGATCCTGTTCGACGCGATGCTCCCGGCCGGTCCGTGGGAGATCCTCGCCAACCGCATCCTGTGGACGCTCGTGCTGTGCGCCGCGATTCTCGCCGTGCTGCGCGACTGGTCGTGGATCGCGCCGCTGCGCCGACGACCCCGGCTGATCGCCGGCGTCACCGCCGCCGCCCTGCTCATCGCCACTAACTGGGTCGTGTACGTCGCAGCTGTCACCTCCGGCCACACCAGCGACGCCGCCCTCGGCTACTTCCTGAATCCGATCGTCACCGTGGCCCTGGGCGTGGTGCTGCTGCGGGAACGCCTGCGGCCACTGCAATGGGCGGCGGTGGCGGTCGGCGTGGTCGCGGGCGGCTACCTCACCTTCGCCGCGGGTGTGTTTCCGACCACGGCGCTGGCCCTGGCCGCGTCGTTCGCCCTGTACGGGCTGGTCAAGAAGAAGGTCGGCGACACTCTGCCCGCGCTTCACGGACTCACCTTGGAGACGGCGATACTGGCGCCGGCCGCGGCCGTCATCCTGGTGGTCGTCGCATTCACTCCGGCCGGTCTCACGTTCGGTGACGGCGTCGGGCACACCGGCCTGCTGGCGTTCTCCGGCGTCGCGACCGCGGTGCCGCTGCTGCTGTTCGCCGCTGCCGCCCGTCGCATCCCGCTGGTGACCGTCGGGCTGATCCAGTTCGTCACACCGATCATGCAGCTGCTGTGCGCGGTGCTGATCCTCGACGAACACCTGCCGCCCGAACGCTGGATCGGATTCGCGATCGTGTGGGTGGCGCTGGCACTGCTGGCGACCGACAGCGTCCTCAGAGCTTGGTGGAACCGGCCTTCTTCGCCTCGCGCGTGATCGAGGACCAGGCCTCGCTTCCCCAGGTCCGCGCCGCGGCGGCCCATTCGCGTCCCCTCCGCACCATCGGGCCGGCCTCGGCGGGGATCTCGCCGGCCGGGATCCGATCGCGACCGGGGTGCATCTCCACGGTGAGGAAGGCCGCCGCCACCGCGAGCACGGTGGCGATCAGCGCGAGCCCGCCGAGCACGCCGCTGTCGGACATCTCGACGGCCAGGTACCGCGTGGCCAGAAGCAGCCCGGAGAAGGCCGCAGTGCCGAAGACGACCACCGCGAGCCGGTGACGCGACCAGCCCAGTTCGGGGCGGGTGAGCGCCGCCTCGAGCGTGAGGGTGAAGATCGCTCCGGCGAGGACGTCGATCGCGTAGTGGAAGCCGAAGCCGAGGGTCGCGCCGGTGGTGCAGATCAACCAGAACGTGCCGAACACCTTCGACAGCACCGGACCCCGCCATCCGTGCAGGAAGATGCACATCGCCCATGCGGTGTGCAGGCTCGGCATGCAGTTCCGTGCCACGCTCTGGTTGTAGTAGTGCGCCGCGGGATCGCCGATCACCGGCAACTGCTGCGGCCACACGTCCTGCCAGTCCGCGCCCAGCAGCTCATGACCGAAGGCGTAGGTGGGGCCTACGACGGGGAACAGGAAGTAGATCACCGGACCGATCAGCCCGATCAGCAGGAAGGTCCGCACGATGTGATGCCGCGGGAAGCCGTCGCGGGCGCTGTTGCGGAGTTGGAAGAAGGCGATCACCGCCGCGGCCACCGGTAGGTACACGTAGACCTTGCTGAGGACCTCGGTGAGCCACGGGGTGCCGGAGACCACCGAGCCGATCGCCCACGACGGGCTGCCGAGGGCCCGGTCGGCGAGTTCGACGTATTCGTCGAGCACGTTCGGGTTGGCCCGGCTCGACAGCACCAGCCACACGTCGCCGACGCGGCCCATCACGATCAACAGCAGCCCGAGGCCCACCGCCTTGAGAGTTCCGGCCCGCTCGCGCCCGTGCAGTCGCCATCCCGCGAAGGCGGCCGTGCCGATCAACGCGAACAGGATGCCGTTCCCGACGGTCGGGGCGTTGCCGACGATCAGACGCTGCGTGTTCCAGGCGAGTTCGAGTGCGACGGCCGCGCCCACCACGGGCAGTCGCATCCGCGACGGCATGCACACGAGCGCGAGCAGCATGCCCGCGATCTTGATCTCACCGATCTGCGGCCGTCCCACCAGATCGGTGGCGAGGAGATCCAGCGGTCCGCGCAGGTGGTTCACCCGAGCGACGACCTCGATCAGGATGACGAACCCGACCAGGATTCCGACGATGAGCGCCCAGACACGGCCCGAGAACTCGAGACGGCGCCCCGAACGCAGCTGCGCCCACATCGACCGCAAGGAATCCTCAGCAAACATTCCTTACACGTTAGTAAACGAATACTTAACAGTAGGAATCAGAGTGACGCAATCGTCATTCAACCGAACGAACGACGTGACCCGCAGCACTCAGCCGACGCGGCGTTGCCTGGCGAACTCCGCCAGGACCACACCTGCCGCGACCGAGGCGTTGAGGCTCTCCACCTCGCCCGCGATCGGGATCGACAGGATCGAGTCGCAGTTCTCGCGAACCAGACGCGACAGCCCCTTGCCCTCCGACCCGACGACGATCACCGTGGGGCCCGTGCCGTCGTAGTCGTCGAGCGAGACGTCGCCGCCCGCGTCGAGTCCGACGATCTGGGCGCCCTTCTTGGCCCAGTCGAGCAGGGTGCGGTTCAGATTCGGCGTGGCCGCCACCGGCATCCGGGCCGCAGCGCCCGCGCTGGTTCGCCACGCGACGGCGGTCATCCCCGCGCTGCGCCGCTGCGGGATCACCACACCGTGTCCGCCGAACGCGGCCACACTGCGGATCACCGCACCGAGGTTGCGCGGGTCGGTGATGTTGTCGAGCGCCACCAGCAACGGCGCCTGCGGCGCGGCGAGGGCATCCGCCATGAGATCGTCCGGGTGCGCGTACTGGTACTCCGGCACCTGCAGTGCGAGCCCCTGATGCAGCCCGTTCGGCGACATCCGGTCCAGTTCCGGCTTCGCGACCTCGAGGATCGAGATCCCGCGGTCTCCCGCGGTGTGCACCGCCTCCTTGACGCGCTCGTCGGCGTCCACTGTCGTCATCACATACAGCGCGGTGGCGGGCACCCCGGCACGCAGACATTCGACGACCGGGTTGCGGCCCACGACGTACTCGGGACCGCCGTCCTCGGACTTGCGGTGATTGCGACGCCCCGCGGCCTTGGCCGCGGCCTTCGCCTTCTTGTGAGCGGGGTGGTAGGTGCGGTCGACGGCCTTCGGAGTGGCTCCGCGGCCTTCGAGACCGCGCCGGCGCTGCCCGCCGGACCCGACGACCTGGCCCTTCTTGCTTCCGGCCTTCCTGGTCGCCCCGCGACGCTGTGAGTTTCCGGCCATCAGTGTTCCTTCGATTTGAGCGCCCACTGGGCGCCGTCGGGGGTGTCGGTGACTTCGACGCCGGCTGCGGCGAGCCGGTCGCGGACCTCGTCCGCGGTGGTCCAGTCCTTGGCGGCGCGGGCCTGCGCCCGCCGCTCCAATTCTGCCTTGACGAGCACGTCGAGCGCAGCGTGAGCGTCGTCATCGACGCCCTCGGCGGCCCAGTGCGGGTCGAGCGGATCGGTCCCGAGGACCGCGGTCATGGCCCTCACCTGCGCCGCGATCTGCCTCGCGCGGCCACCGTCGCCCGACTCCAGGGCGGTGTTGCCCTCGCGGACGGCGTTGTGCACGGCCGCGAGCGCGGCCGGAACTCCGAGGTCGTCGTCCAGGGCGGCGGCGAAGTCGTCGTTCACCTCGCCGACCTCGACGTCGCCGACGCGTTCGGCGACGCGACGCACGAACGACTCGATACGCCGATAGCCGGCCGCGGCCTCGGCCAGCGCGCCGTCGGAGTACTCGAGCATTGACCGGTAGTGCGCGCTCCCGAGGTAGTAGCGCAGTTCCACGGCCCGGGCCCGCTCCAGCATCGCCGGGATGGCGACCACGTTGCCGAGCGATTTGCTCATCTTCTCGCCGCTCATCGTGACCCAGCCGTTGTGCAGCCAGTACCGAGCGAAGCCGTCGCCGGCACCGTGGCTCTGAGCGATCTCGTTCTCGTGATGCGGAAAGATCAAATCCATTCCGCCGCAATGAATGTCGAACTCGGCACCGAGCAGCGAGGTCGCCATCGCCGAGCACTCGAGGTGCCAGCCGGGACGCCCGTCGCCCCACGGCGTCGGCCACGACGGCTCCCCGGGCTTGGTGGCCTTCCACAGCGTGAAGTCACGGGGATCGCGCTTGCCTGTGCCCGCGCTCTCACCCTGGTGTACGTCCTCGAGCCGGTGGCCGGAGAGGCTTCCGTAGTCGGGCAGACTGCGCACGTCGAAGTAGACGTTGCCGTCGGCGGCGTACGCGTGACCGCGCTCGACGAGACGCTCCATGTACTGCACCATCTGGGTGATGAAGCCCGTGGCACGCGGCTCCGCCGAGGGCGGCAGCACACCGAGGGCGTCGTAGGCCCGGGTGAACTCCCTCTCGTGCGTGGCCGCCCATTCCCACCACGGACGGCCCGCTTCGGCGGCCTTGTTCAAGATCTTGTCGTCGATGTCGGTGACGTTGCGGACGAAGAGCACATCCAACCCGCGGTAGGCGAGCCACCGCCGCAGCACGTCGAACGCGATGCCGCTCCGGACGTGACCGATGTGGGGAACGCCCTGAACCGTCGCACCGCACAGGTACACCGATGCCGTTCCGGGACGAAGGGGAACGAAGTCGCGAACCTCGCGGGCAGCCGAGTCGTAGAGGCGTAGAGTCACGGCCTGCGATTCTACTTGAGGGCCAGCAGTGCGGTGGCCACCGCCGCGATGCCCTCGCCGCGTCCTGTCAGACCCAGTCCGTCGCTGGTGGTGCCGGAGACCGAGACCGGTGCCCCCAGCAGATCGGACAGCACCCGCTGGGCCTCCGCACGACGCGGCCCGACCTTCGGCCGCTCCCCGATGATCTGCACCGAGGCGTTCACCGGAGCGAAGCCCGCCTCGTCGAGAAGGCCGCGGACGTGGCCGAGCATCGCCGCGCCGGTGACCCCGGACCACTCCGGTCGCCCCACGCCGAAGACCGCGCCGACATCGCCCAGCCCGGCGGCCGAGAGCAGTGCGTCGCAGAGTGCGTGAACGCCGACGTCGCCGTCGGAGTGCCCCGAGCAGCCGTCGGCGTCGTCGAAGAGCAGCGCCAGCATCCAGCAGGGTCGGCCGGCCTCGATCGGGTGGACGTCGGTCCCGACGCCGACGCGCATGTCCATCGCAGACACTCAGTGCTCCTGTGCGGTGATGAGCCTGGCCAGTGCCAGGTCGAACTGGGTGGTCACCTTGAACGCCATCGCGTCGCCCGGGATCACTCGAACCGGGATGCCCAGGGCTTCGACCAGTCCGGCGTCGTCGGTGGCGTCTGCCTGTGCGTCGTGCGCCCGGCGCAGTACCTGTGCGGTGAAACCCTGCGGGGTCTGCACGGCACGCAACTCCGACCGGTCGGGAGTGTCCCGCACCAAGCCGTCGGCGTCGACCCGTTTGAGGGTGTCGGCGACCGCGATTCCCGGGACCACCGCGTCGGCGCCGCCCCGGAGCGCGGTGACCACCGAGGCGAAGAGTGCCGGCGGGGTTAGAGCCCGGGCCGCATCGTGCACCAGGATCAGTTCCGCGTCGGGCACGGCCGCCAGACCGGCCCGGACCGAATCGCTCCGCTCGGCTCCGCCCGGCACCACGACGGCGTCCGGGACGAGCGCCGCGGCGCGGTCGAGCAGTTCCGGAGGTGCGGCCACGACGATGACGTCGACGACGCCGGACCTGCGTGCCGCCGAGGCGCTCAGCTCGAGCAGCGTGACGCCGTCGAGCTCGACGAACGCCTTCGGCACGGTCTCACCGAGACGCGTACCTCTTCCCGCTGCCGGGATCAGTGCGGCTACCGGGCCACTGCCTGCTGTCAGGACGCCGCAGCCAGGATCTCGTCGAGCATGCTGTCGGCCTTGGCGTCGTTGGTGTGCTGTGCGAGCGAGAGCTCGTCGACCAGCACGCGCCGGGCCCGGGTCAGCATGCGCTTCTCGCCTGCCGACAGACCGCGGTCCTGCTCGCGGCGCCACAGATCGCGGACGATCTCGGCCACCTTGATGATGTCGCCGGAGATCAGCTTCTCCTGATTGGCCTTGAATCGGCGGGCCCAGTTGGTGGGCTCCTCCGTGTGCGGTGCGCGCAGCACCTGAAAGACCTGATCCAGACCCTCCTGGCCGACCACGTCGCGCACACCGACGTAATCGAGCTTGCTGGACGGGATCTGAACTGTCATGTCACCGTCGGCAACCTTCAGGACCAGGTACTCGATCTCTTCACCCTTGATGGTCCGAATGACGATGTCTTCGACTCGAGCAGCACCGTGATGGGGGTATACAACGGTGTCGCCAACTTTGAAATTCAATGTCCACTGCCCCTTTCGAATGTAACCAGTCTAACACGCGAGGGCCGACAGCCTTCTCCAACGGTGCAGGTCAACCGAGGTGCAAGCAGGTGAACGACGGTATTTGCGCCCCGCCTGCCACCTTCGGGAAGCACAGTTGCACGCCTGAACCGAACGGCCCGGCGCTAATATCATCGGGACAATCTGGCGACCCGGGCGAACTTTTCCCGGCCTCGCCAACTACGCTGCGTAGTGAGAGTTCGCATCACCGGCGGACAACGCGACGACCACCCCGGAGGAAATGGTGTCAGTGCTCAATCGGTCCACCCGCCGTCTGGCCTCGGCCGCCGCAGTCGGCGCGCTCGGCATCGCGATCGCCCTCGGCACCACGGCCTGCGGTGCGGGAAAGATCTCGCAGACCGCGAATCAGGAGCCGGCCGTCAACGGCGCGAGCGGATCCATCACTCTGACCCCGTCCGAGTACGACGGCCAGGAGATGTCGAACGGATCGATCGCGATCCGCAATGCGCATGTGCTGTACCCGGTCTCGAAGGCCGACCAGATCTTCGGCGACGGCGGACCGTTCGCCCTCGCGTTCAACATCGCCAACGACAGCCCCACTCGCGTGGTCAAGCTGCAGAGCGTCTCGGCGAAGACCGGCAACATCAAGCTGACGCCGCCGACATCGACCTCCGGCGGCGACCCCGCCTCCATCGCCCCCGGAAAGGCCCTGCTGGCCGGACAGCCGTCCGGCTCGGATCCGGATCTGGCCGCCGGAGCGGACAGCCGCTGGACGGTGGAGCTCACCAACGCCGGCGACACCGTCGCCGCCGGTCTGACCGTCCCGATCACCTTCAACTTCGCCGTCTACGACCTGGGCGGCAAGCAGGTCGAGACCGTGTCGACCACCGTCGACACCCCGGTCGACGGCGGCACGCTCAACGAGCGCCAGGACGTCGTCCGCGACGTGCAGGGCGAGAGCGAGCACTGAGCCGCACCGAACTCCTCACAGCGGCGCCCCGGTCACTCGACCCGGGGCGCCGCTCTTGTCGTACCGGTCGCCTACAGTGTCTGCGTGGCCGGACGGACCGGGTGACGAGCGCGTCGGCGGACAGGGGAAGACATGGCTAAGACCCGATCGGTGTTCCGCTGCTCCGCATGCGGTCACCAGGTGGCGAAGTGGTTCGGCAGATGCCCCGAGTGCGGCGAATGGGGAACCATCGCCGAATCGGCGCCGGCGGCCGCCGCCTCACGCACCGGCACCACGTCGGTGGCACCGTCCAGTCCGGCCGTCCGCATCACCGAGGTGGTCTCCGGAGCGGTGGGCTCATGCCCCACCGGCATCGCCGAGTTCGACCGCGTGCTCGGCCGCGGAGTGGTCCCCGGTTCGGTGATCCTGCTCGCGGGCGAGCCCGGGGTCGGCAAATCGACACTCCTGCTCGAAACCGTGAAACACTGGGCGGCGCAAGGCAAGACGGCACTGTACGTCACCGGGGAGGAGTCGGCCGGCCAGGTCCGGCTTCGCGCCGAACGCACCGACGCGGTGCACGAGAACATCTACCTGGCGTCGGAGACCGACCTCGCGACGGTGCTCGGACACGTCGAGGCGGTGGCGCCCACCCTGCTGATCGTCGACTCCGTGCAGACGATGGTCGCGACGGGCACCGACGGCGTCACCGGCGGTGTCACGCAGATCCGGGCGGTCACCACCGCACTGGTCTCGCTCGCCAAGACGAGCGGAATCGCCGTGATCCTGGTCGGTCACGTCACCAAGGACGGCACCGTGGCCGGTCCCCGCTCACTGGAGCATCTGGTGGACGTGGTGCTGGCCTTCGAAGGCGACCGCCACTCGTCGCTGCGGATGATCCGGGGCATCAAGAACCGATTCGGCCCCTCCGACGAAGTCGGCTGCTTCGAGCAGCGGTCCGACGGCATCCATCAGGTCAGCGACCCGTCGGGCATCTTCGTACACCACCACGAGTCCGATGTCGCGGGCAGTGCCGCCCTGGTCGCGATGGACGGCCGCCGCGCCCTCGTCGGCCAGATCCAGGCGCTGCTCAACGACACCCAGATGACCTCGCCCAGGCGCGCGGTCTCCGGTCTGGACTCGGCGCGTGTGGCGATGATGCTCGCCGTCGCCGAGAAGCACGCGGGCATCAAGGCCAGCACCAAGGAGGTCTACGCCTCCACCGTCGGCGGGATGAAAGTCACCGAGCCGGCCGCCGACCTGGCGATCTTCCTGGCGCTCTACTCGTCGCACCACAACGTCGCGGTACCGTCGTCGACCGTCGCGATCGGCGAGGTCGGCCTCGCCGGCGAGGTCCGCCGTGTGTCGTCGGTGGGCCGCCGCGTCGCCGAGGCCAAACGGCTCGGGTTCGGGCACGCGATCATTCCCGCCGGAACGCAGGACGAGGATCTGCCGCGCGGAATCCGCATCAGCCGGGTCAACAACCTCCTGGAGGCACAGTCGGCGGCGACGGCGCGGTCGGACTACGCTCAGGCCCCGTTCTGATGCCCTGAGGGATGCACCGCGCGATCGCGGTATCCGGCGAAGTGCTTCTCGAGATCGATGGCGATGAACAGCCCGTGCGCCGCGGCTACGGGCTCCTGGGGATCGCCGAGATGGGCGACCGCGCGCGTGTAGACCTTTCGGCGCACGCCCCCGAGGATCTCACCGGTGAACTGCACGGTGGAGCCCAGCGGAATCGGCTTGGCGTAGTCGATCTCCAGGTGCCCGGTCACCACCGGCATGCGGAGCAGCAGCGGCGAGGTTCCCATCACCTCGTCGAAGGCGGTGGAGAGGAGTCCGCCGTGGATCACGCCGGGACCGCCCTGCATCCAGTCCTCCACCTTCATCGATGCGGACACCGTGAGCCCCTCGCCCGCGATCACGTCGATTCGCAGGCCCACCGGCGCGTCGGCGCCGCATCCGAAACACATGCTGTGATGCAGGTTGATTCGACGGCCGGGCGACGTCGCCTTCGGGTCGCGGGACAGTGGCTCGATGTCTGCGGGCAGCACGAATGAGGTCTTCACGTACCGCTACCCTAGTTCAGGTGACCGACACCGTTATCCCCGAGTCCAGCCGCGCCGAGCAGATCCGTTCCGCGCTCCGCCGCGTGGCCCCGGGGACCGGGCTTCGCGACGGACTCGAACGCATCCTCCGCGGCGGCACCGGCGCGCTGATCGTCCTCGGATACGACGACGACACCGAGCGGCTCTGCGACGGCGGTTTCCACCTCGACATCGAGTTCGCCCCCACCCGTCTGCGCGAACTGTCGAAGATGGACGGCGCCGTGGTGCTCTCCGACGACGGCAAACGGATCGTGCGCGCCAACGTCCAGCTGATGCCAGATCCCACCATCCCCACTGAAGAGTCGGGCACACGGCACCGCGCCGCCGAGCGGACCGCCATCCAGACCGGGGTCCCGGTGATCTCGGTGAGTGCGTCGATGTCGATCGTGAGCGTGTACGTGGGCGGACAGCGTCGCGTCGTCGAGAACCCGGACGCCATCCTCTCGCGCGCCAACGTCGCGCTCACCACGCTCGAACGATACAAGTCTCGCCTCGACGAGGTCAGCAGCCAGCTCTCGCGCGCGGAGATCGAGGACTACGTGCTGCTGCGCGATGCGATGAGTGCCGCCCAGCGGATGGAGATGGTCCGACGCGTCTCGGTCGAGATCGACGAGTACGTCCTCGAACTCGGAGTCAACGGCAGGCAGGTATCGCTGCAGTTGGAGGAGTTGATCAACGACAACGACACGATGCGCGAACTGCTGGTGCGCGACTACCACGCGAGCCCGGAGCCGGCCAGCACCGAACAGGTGCGCCAGATACTCGAAGCGGTGGAGTCGCTCTCGGACGCCGATCTGCTCGATCTGACGATGGTGGCCGGGGCCTTCGGCTACCCGACCTCGCTCGAGGCCCAGGACACCGCGATGAGCCCCCGCGGCTACCGTCTACTGGCCCGCATCTCCCGCCTGCAGTTCGGCCACATCGACCGGCTCGTCCGTCATTTCGGCACCCTGCAGTCGCTGCTCGCGAGCAGCGCCGCCGATCTTCAGTCGGTCGAGGGCATCGGGAGCATCTGGGCCCGGCACATCCGGGAGGGACTCTCGCGGCTCGCCGAGAGCAGCCTCGAACGGTTCGACTGACGTCGGATCGCTACTGCTGTGCGGGTGCCTGCGCCGGAGCGACGAAGTTGAACGTGATCGGCGCCGACTCACGCTCGGCCAGCTTCGCGGTGGCCTGGTAGCCGCCCGCCGCCACCTGGACGCGCTTCTTGGTGCATCCGGGATTGCTGGTAGTGCCCGACCAGGTGATGGTGTCGGTGACCTGCTGGCCCGGCGCAAGAACCTGGATGTTCACGCCCTTGTCCGGCGCGCAGTCCTGCGCCGACCACAGCGTCCGGCTTCCGTCCAGCGTGCGGACGATGACGTTCTGGGCGGCCTTGCCCACGTCGCGCGAACAGGCGGCGAGTCCGCCGTTGGTGGTGACGATCGTGAAGACCGGCTGGTCGCCGACGGTGTATGTGGGCTTGTCCGTGTAGAGCACCACCGACAGGCTCTGGTCGGAGCATCCGGGAGCACCCGCGTCCGCGGCGGGTGCGTCGGACTGCTGCGCGGGCGCGGGGGCGGGAGCCGAGGGCGTGGCACTCGGATCGCCGCCCTGGCCGTGCTCGCCTCCGCCGCTGGGCGCCTCACTGCTCGGCGGGGCGCTCTGCACTGCGGTCGAAGGCGCCGCGAGCTCGGTCGAGGACTTCGCCGCGGCGTTCTTCGAGTCGGGGGTGCTGTCGGAACCGCCGCTGAGCCAGACGATCAGGAGGATGACCACAACGATCGCGACGACCGCCCCGACGCCGGCGACGAGGCGCCGGCGCCAATACACCTCGGGCGGCAGTGGTCCTTGCGGTTCAATCACGCCCTCAACGGTATCGCCGCTCCCCTGTCAAGAGCAGCGAGGCCGTCCGGCGTGTCGTCGATTCCGCCGACCGAGGGCTCACTCGCCGATGTCGCCGATCACCTCGACCATCTCGACCTGACCGTCTTCGAGACGGTACGTGAGGCCGACGACGGCGAGCGTCCCCTTCTCGACCCGGTCGGCGATGATCTGGCTGCGGTCCATCAGCAGATGCACCGTCTCCTTCACGTGCCTGCCGATGAACCCGTAGTAGTCGTCGATGCCCTCGGCGCGTCCGGCCAGAATGCTCGGCATCACCTTCTCGACGATCGTCCGCACGTAGCCGTTCGGGAGGGTGTTGTTGTCGAGGGACTCGAGCGTCGAGCCGACGGCACCGCAGCTGCTGTGGCCGAGCACCACGATCAGCGGAACATTCAGAACGTCGGGGCCGAACTCGATGGTTCCGAGAACCGCTTCGTCGAGCACATGGCCGGCGGTGCGGACCACGAACATGTCCCCGAGCCCCTGGTCGAAGATGATCTCCGCGGCCAGCCGCGAGTCGCCGCAGCCGAACAGAACCACGTGCGGCTTCTGGCCGGAGACCAGAGCGGCCCGCTGGTCGCTACTCTGGTTCGGATGAATCGACCCCCCACCGACGAAACGCTCGTTGCCTTCTTTGATGACCTGCCATGCTTGCGCGGGGGTTAAGTTCTCCATGAGCGCAAGTATGCCACCGCGCGATGTACTCGATTGGTTCACCCGTGCCCGTCGACCGCTGCCGTGGCGCGAACCGGGCATACCCGGCTGGCACATCCTGATCAGCGAGATCATGCTCCAGCAGACTCCAGTCGCGCGCGTCCTCGAGCCCTGGCAGGAATGGGTGCGGCGGTGGCCGGTTCCGTCCGCGATGGCCGCCGAGACCACCGGAGAAGTGGTCCGCGCGTGGGGCCGGCTGGGGTATCCCCGGCGCGCGATGCGGCTCCACGAATGCGCGGGCGTCCTGGCCGCCGAGCACGGCGACGTGGTCCCCGACGACGTCGACACCCTGCTCGCGCTGCCGGGGATCGGCGACTACACGGCCCGCGCCGTCGCGTGCTTCGCCTACGGCCGATCGGTCCCGGTGGTCGACACCAACGTGCGCAGGGTGATAGCCCGCGCGGTGCACGGCCGGGCGCAGGCCGGAAATCCCGCCAAGCGCGATCTGGCGGAGGCCGCGGCACTGTTGCCCGACGACGGCACCGCGCCGACGTTCTCGGCCGCGGTGATGGAGCTCGGGGCGCTCGTGTGCACTGCGCGCAACCCGCGGTGCGAGGAATGCCCCCTGCTCGGCAGCTGCCGCTGGGTGGCGCGCGGACGACCCGCCCACGACGGTCCCCCGCGTCGCACCCAGAAGTTCGAGGGCACCGACCGCCAGGCCCGCGGACGGCTCCTCGATGTGCTGCGCAGCGGTCGCGGCCCCGTCGAACGAGCCCACCTCGACCTCGCGTGGACCGCCGACCCCGCCCAGCGCGACCGCGCGCTCGACTCACTGCTCGTCGACGGGCTCATCGAGGTCAACGACGACGGATTGTTCTGCCTAGCCGGCGAGGCCTGACAGGAAGGCCTCCACCGCGCCCCGGTACACGCCGGGGCGGTCGTCGTGAACCAGGTGCCCGGCGCCGGGAACTCGCAGATAGGCCGACTGCGGGTACCGCGCCTGACCGCCGCGGACGGCCATGTCTGCCATCTGCCCGGGCGGCGTCACGGAGTGCTCCGCCTCCACCAGCAGCGCGGGCACGTCGACCGCCTCCCACTGCGCCCAGAAGTCTCTGGTGCCCCACTCCTCGGCTATCGCCGCCCAGACGGGGATGCTGCCGTGGAGGCGACCGTCGTCGAAGGCCTCGTAGAAGTACCGGCCGGCGACGTCTCCGAACATCGCGACCGCCTCGTCGAGCCCGGCGAATCGTTCGGGCCAGCTGTCGAACCACGGGGCCCAGTCGCCGGTGGTGCGGCCGCGGAAATCCGGCGCCATGTCCTCGACCACGATCGCGCTCACCAGTTCGGGGAACTCGACTGCCGCGCACCACGCGTGCAGCCCGCCCATCGAGTGACCCACGAGTACCGCGGGTCCGCGGTCGATCCAGGTGATCACCTCTCCGACGTCCGCGACGAACCGCTCGGTGGCGATGTCCTCGGGCGCGGGCGGGCGCGAATCGTCGAACCGGCCCTGATGGTAGGCGGCGTCGAAGGTGAACACTCGTCCGTAGCGGCGCAGCCAGGGAATCTGACGGCTCCAGGTGCGTCCGCGGCCCATCAGTCCGTGCAGCAGAACGATCGCCCCGAGCCCGCCCTCGTCCCTGTCGAGGCCACCGTAGTCAAGGAGTCCATTCACGACTCTCGACCCTAATCCGGCGGGCGGTTCGTCAGTAGGCTGGACGGCATGGCAATAGTGAAGATCAACGCGATCAAGATCCCCGAAGGCGCCGGCCCCGAACTGGAGAAGCGCTTCGCCGCCCGTGCGGGTGTGGTGGACGAGGCCGAGGGATTCCTCGGTTTCCAGCTGCTGCGTCCGGTCAAGGGCGAGGACCGGTACTTCGTCGTCACTCATTGGAAGGACGACGCGAGCTACCAGGCGTGGGCCGGTGGCGATGCCCGCGCCGCGCACAAGAGCGACCGCAAACCCGTCGCCACCGGTGCCGACCTCCTCGAGTTCGAGGTCGTGATCGACGTCGAGCCGAAGTCCTGACGGATCATCACGCACACGGCTTTCGCGCCAAGACGCTGGCAGTGATTTAGAACGTGTTCTAGTATCGAGGAAATAAGGTTTCCCGATACTAGGAGCACGTATGACCGAGCCCATCGAGACCACCCAGCTCTACATCGGCGGGAAGTGGGTCGCACCGCATTCCTCGCAGATTCTCGAGGTGTTCTCGCCCGCCACCGGCGAGAAGGTGGGCTCGGTCCCGCTGGCCGACGAGGTCGACGTTGACAACGCCGTCCGCGCCGCCCGCGAAGCGTTCGACTCCGGCGTGTGGCGCAACACGCCGCCGGCCCAGCGAGCTGCGGTGATCCGTCGGGCAGCGGAGCTGATCAATGAGCGCGGCGGCGAGATCTGCGCCCTCGTCTCGGCCGAGATGGGCGCCACTCCCGGCGACGTCGCGACCCTGCAGCAGCTGGCCGGGACCGGGGTCCTGAACGCCTATGCGGACGCCGCCGACGCATACGAATGGGAGGAGAAGCGGACCGGCCTGTTCGGCGAGAGCCTCGTGGTCCGCGAGCCCGTCGGGGTGGTCGGTGCGATCATCGCGTGGAACGTCCCGCTGTTCCTTTTCTGCAACAAGTTCGGCCCCGCTCTGGCGGCCGGCTGCTCCATCGTGCTCAAGCCCGCCCCCGAGACGCCGCTGAACGCGAATCTCCTGGCTGAGATCTTCACCGAGGCGGGCATTCCGGAGGGCGTGATCTCCGTGGTACCCGGCGGCGTCGAGACCGGCCAGGCGCTCGTCGATCACCCCGACGTCGACAAGATCACGTTCACCGGCTCCACCGCGGCGGGCCGCGCCATCGCCGCACGCTGCGGTGACCAGCTCAAGCGCTGCTCGCTGGAACTTGGAGGCAAGTCCGCGGCCATCGTCCTCGAAGACGCCGACATCGCCGCCAGCGCGCCGATGCTCGTCTTCTCGGGCATCCTGAACTCCGGTCAGGCCTGCGTCGCACAGACGCGCGTGCTGGTCCCCCGCAGCAAGCACGACGAGGTGGTCGACGCGATGGTCGCGGTTGCCTCCACCTTCACCCCGGGACTGCCCGACGACCCGGAGACGAAGGTCGGCCCGATCATCAACGACAAGCAGCACGCCAAGGTCACCGGCTACATCGCCAAGGGCAAGTCGGAGGGGGCCACCGCCGTTCTCGAGGTGCCCGCACCGGAGATCGGCACCGGCAACTTCGTCGGTCCCACCATCTTCACCGGCGTCACCAACGACATGACAATCGCCCGCGAAGAGATCTTCGGTCCGGTGATCAGCGTGATCGCCTACGACGATCTCGACGAGGCCATCGCCATCGCCAACGACTCCGACTACGGTCTCGCGGGCTCGGTCTGGACCACCGACATCGACAAGGGTGTCGAGGTCGCCAAGCAGATCCGCACCGGAACGATGGGCATCAACTGGTACGCGATCGACCCGTCGTCGCCCTTCGGCGGCTACAAGAAGTCCGGCATCGGCCGAGAGAACGGCCGCGAAGGACTCGAGAGCTACCTCGAGCACAAGGCCATCCTCATGCCGATGGGTTACACCTCGTAGCGCTCCCTCCCAAGAGCCGGCGCCCGCCTCCGAATCACCCCGGAGGCGGGCGCCATTTCATTCAGCGCCTGCGGCTCACACCCCAGCGAACGCCCGGACAGTCCGCTCCGCCACAGCCGCGACGTACGCGGCATCGGCGACGTCGTCAGTCATCAGGATCCGGAAGTAGAGCGGACTCGCGGCGGTCTCCAGAAACTCCCGCACATCGGTAGTCGACGGGAGTTCCCCTCGAGCGACAGCGCGCTCGACGATGACACCGCTGCGCAGGAACCGCTCATCCCAGAAGGCGGCGCGAGCGCGGCGTACGTCGTCCTCTGCCACGTCCACCGTCACCGCTGCCTGCACGACCGCGCGAATCGCGCGGTCCCCCAGCGCCTCGACGATGCCCGACAGGAGCAGTTCGAGGTCGCCTCGCAACGAGCCGGTGTCGGGCGTCGCGACGTTCGTGCGAGCGAACCGAGTCAGGATGTCGCCGATGAGTGCCGCTTTCGTCGACCATCGGCGGTAGACGGTCGTCTTGTTGACACCAGCGCGATCCGCGACGTCGGTGAGTTGCAGTCCCGCGTACCCGACTTCCGCGAGGATCTCGAGCGTCGCCTGGTGAACCGCTGCGACCACCCGGGCGGAACGACCGCCCGGACGTCGACGTTCGGATACCGCATCGCCGGTCATCTCCGCTCAGCCCCTTTCATCGCCGCACTCGTCGCACCTCCGGACAAACGCAACTATAGTTGCTTTAAATTCCATTGGCGACCGACGGACGGAGCTTTCGAGTGAACGAGAACGATGTGACGATCACAGCCGTGATCGATGGCCGCAGAGTCGGCCGCGACGAAGTGCTCGCCTGGGAGGCGCGCCGGATCCCGCGAGCCTCAAGGAAACTCGGCATGAAGGCTCCCTCGGGTCCGGTCGAAGATATGCGGCGCGCGTTCTGCGATGGCAAGTTCGAGCTGGGGGTCGATGAGATCCGGCGCCGCCTGGCCCGCGACATCCGACTGTCGGATGCGGTCGCACGCGTCACCGGCGGGCTGTCGGGAGGTCGCAGAGCCACCAGCGTCTGTGATCTGTATGTAGAGGGCGGGGACGCTCAGGGGTTCGTGGACTGGTTCTCGGATGCGGGCCGCGACGATTATGCGTGGAGCATGGTCGTCGCGAGTCCGGACCACTTCATCATCGACAGCACGGCGGACGGCAGGCAGGAGGTGATCGAGACGACCGGTGGCAGTCCCTTCGCAACCCGGTTCTTCGTCGACTACGACGACACCTCCCGGCTGACCACCGCGCGGGATCCGGCGTTCGCACTCGAACTCGCCGGAGTCGCTCGGACCGGCGCGGATACGGCAGTCGGCGGCGTACGTCATCAGCTTCGCGACGACAGGTACGGCTTTCACCTCCGCGCGTGCGTGGAGTTCCCGAAACTCATGGCACCGCAGATGGTTAAAGAACACCGCTGGCATCTCGCGTGCGAGTTCAGCAATTGGATCGAAGGAGCCTTCTCCGCCTGACCGGTTGGACGGGCTCGAGTGAGTGCCGCGGTGGCCGCGGCGCTCGAAGACACTGGCACTGTCCGTACGGACATCGTGTCGAGCGGGCAGGCCGTACGCGGCCCAGCGGGTGTCACGCGGTTTCGACTCGCTGCGCTCGCTCAACCAGCCTGGAAAGGGCCACTGGACCAGCCTGGAAAGGGCCACTGGACCAGCCTGGGAAGAGCCACTGGACCAGCCTGGGATGGACCCGCTCAACCAGCCTGGGACCAGCCTGCCGAGGGCTTCAACCAGACCGGAGCCGCTCGGAGAGCGGCGCGAGGCTCAGCCCGCGGGCGTCGACTGCGGTGCCGGAGAGCTCGGGGCGCTCGGAATGGGCACGGCGTTCGACGGCGGCGTCTCGCCACCGGACTGCACGTTCTTCTGCAGACTGTCGTCGGTGAGGATGTCGATCTCGTTGATCTTCCAGTCGTCGCCCTGCTTCTCCATGCCGAAGATCAGGCGGCTCTTGTCGACCTGAACGTCCTCGGCGTTGTTCCGGGTCGACGACTGGTTGATGAACAGCAGCACCTTCGCGGTGTCGCGGGTGTTCTCCATGACGCCGGAGTCCTGAACCGTCACGACGGTCGAGACCCCCTCCTGCTTGACGCCCTCGGCCACCTTCGACTCGACGATGTGCTTCTGATAGTCCTTCTGTGCCCCGCCCGTGAGCCGGCCCATCGTGGTGTTGATGTGCGCGTCGACGGTCTTGGAGTTCCACGAGAACATGTCCACGACGTACGTCTGCGCAGCCGACAGCGCGGAGTCACGCGCCCGCTCCTGCGCGGCCGCGTTCGCGTAGACGATGCCCAGCGCGATCGTCACGCCGACGACGATCACCACGATCAATCCCAGTACCGGCAGCAGCCAGCGCTGCACTCGACTCATCACGCCACCCAATCGAAGTACGTCATCTTCAGCTCACCGTTGATGCGTGTCATGTCCACGCGGGCGCGGAATGTCGTCGACTCGCTGCTCTTCGGGTCGTTCTTCGGGTGGCCCTCCCAGCCGTACACGATGAGCACCGAGCCCTCGTCCTCGTCGGCCTTCGACACCGCGTCGGCGAGGATCGTCGTCTTGGTGACCAGGTCACCCTTGCGGACCATGTCCGCGACCTGCTTCATGTTCTCCTGGAACATCTGCTTCGCGCGGCCACTGGTCTTGTCGATCGCGTTCTTGTACATCTGGTCGGCGTTCTGCGGGTCGAGCGTGGTCATCGACACCACCATCTGCTGGGCGAAGGTGGAGTATTCGGCCCGCCACTGCCGCTGCTGCTCGATCTGGTGGTACTGGTAGCCGAACACGCCCGACAGCACCGCGCCGATCACCAGGACGAGCGACGTGAGCACCACCGCGACGATCATCAGCTTCGAGCCGTCGCCGGCCTTCTGCCGCGTGGACTTGCGCACCACACCGCGGCTGCGCCGACGCTCACGGTATCCGGCGCTGCGCTCCACCTCTTCGGGGTCGGGCTCCGGTTCCGGTTCGGCGGCCGGGGCCTCGTCGACCGGCTCGGCCGGCTGCTCGGTCTCGGTCTCCACGGCCGGTTCGGCCTCGGACTTCTTCGGCTTCTTGCGTCGTCGGCTCAGCGGACTGGAGCGGCGGACAACGTCGTCTTCGGGCGAGTTCAGGACTCCACCGTCTTCGTGATCAGGTCGTACCATTTCTGCTTCTTGCCCTGCGCCTGCTGATTCTCAGCGGTCACATAGGTCTTTCCGTCGGGTCCGATGAATTGTCCCGTCTGCGGATCGTAGGTGGTGGCGTAGACCGCCGGCGACGGATCGTAGTCGCTCGGGGTTCCCGGCACCACGCGCCCGGCCGGCTGCTTCGGCAGGTCGGTGCCCGGCAGGCCGTTCGGGAAGGCGACGTTGTCGCGCTTGGAGGGAACGAAACCGGTCTTGCACTCCTCGGGTGTCGGAGCACGGCGGCCCGGATACTCGACGCACGGGAAGTTTCGTGCGCCTCGGACCGCGGCCTGAGCGTCTTGCGGAAGCCGGCAGAGCAGGCCCGGCGGCAGGTCGCGGGCATCCTGCTCTGACGGGAAACGCCATTGGTCGGTCGGCATGAACCCGACAGTACAGGTCGGCGGATCCTGGAAGCCGAGCGTGAAGTTCACGTTGGGACCGTGCCGGTTGGAGCCGGAGTTGATCGCGGTGATCAGCGCGGAGAGCACGCGCGGATACAACACGATCGTCTGCCGCAGATTCGGCAGATACACCGCCTGCGTGTGCGCGGCCACCGACAGATTCGAGATCGCCAGCGGGAACGAGTCACTCATGTCCTCGAACAGTTTCTGCGCCTGCGACGCCACACCGGGACCCTTGGCGAGGATGTCGGTGATGTCGGGGCGGCTGGCGCGGAGCTGATCGGTCACCTTCGTCAGATCCTTGGTCCACGAGCGGATCTGGTCGGCGGTGCGGTTCTGGGTCGCCAGTATCGGCCCGGCCTGGTCGACCAGATCGATGGTGGCGTCCACGTTCTTGTTCAACGCGCCGACGAAGAGCACCATCGAGTCCATCAATCGCTGAAGATCCTCACCGGTGCCGTTGAACGCGGTGAAAGCCTCGTCCATCACCGAGCGGAGCTTGGTGTCGCTGACCTGGTTGAGCAGCGCGTCGGCTTGGTCGAGCATCGAGGAGATCTCCACCGGGACATCGCTGCTCGTGACCGTCGCCCCGTTGCCCAGGTTGTCGCTCGACGGGTTCTTGGGCGGCTCGAAGTTGACGAACTGCTCGCCGACCGCGGAGACGCTGCGGACCGAGGCCGCGGAGTTCGCGGGGATGTCGGTGCCGGAGTCGATCGTCAGCGTCGCCGAGACGCCCGTCGGCGTCAGACGGACGCCGGTGACCTTGCCGACGTCCACGCCGCGGTAGCTGACGTTGGCGTTCTCGTAGAGGCCACCGGTCGACGGCAGTTCCAGCGTCATCGTGTAGGTGCCGATCCCGAACATCTGCGGGAGCCGGATGTAGAACACCGCCATCGCGACCATCGAGATGACCGTGACGATGCTGAAGATGATCAGCTGCACACGGACGAAATGCGTGATCTTCATCAGTTGCCGCCCTGGATCTTCGGAAGCAGGTCGAGCGGCGAGGGATTCGCCGGATTCTGCTGCTTACGCTCTGTCGGTCCCTTCTTCAAGGGCGCCGAGTACGGATTCGCACCCTGCTTGGCCCCACCCGCCGGCTTGCCGACGACGGTCTCCGGCCCGGCCGCGGTCACCGAGGCGACCATCGTCTTGCCCAGTCGGTTCCAGGTCAGGTCGAGCACGAGATCGGAGTTGACGTAGTCGCCCTTCACGATCGTCGGAATCAGATCCTCGACGAACGGGAAGGTCAGCAGGATCCGCAGTGAGTTGGTGAGCGCCGGACCCGTCATCGACAGCTGATCGAGCAACTCGCGCATATTCGGCACGATCGTCTTGATGTCGTCGCTGTTCTTGCGGAGCACCTCGTTGGCGGTGGCCGAGAGCTTGCCGACCCCGTCCATCGCGCTGGTCAGATTCTTGCGCTGATCCACGAGCAGTTGCAGAATCCTCGGGCCGCTCTCCAGCGCACGCTGGACGGTCGGCGTCTGGCGGTTGATCGTCTCCGCCAGCCGATCGAGGCCGGACATGGCGTCGATGATGTTGTCCGTCTGCGTGTTCAAGTCGGAGACCAGGGTGTTCAGCCGCGGGATGAGGCTCTTGAGCGTCCCCTCGTTACCTCCGACGATCTGGTCCAATTCGTGGACCACGTCGCCCATCTGCGACAGTCCGCCGCCGTTGAGGACCACCGACAGCGAACTCAACACCTGTTCGGTGGTCGGATACATGCACGGATCGACGGTCTGCGCCGAGGTGATGTCGGGGATCTTCTTGGGATCGGTCTGGGCCAGGTTCTGCTGCTCCGGGCAGTTCGGCAGCGCCAACGAGCCGCCTTCACGGAGATACTGCCCGCTCGGGTGGTCGGGCGGAACGATCGCGATGTGCGACGAGCCGAGCACGCTGGTCATCCCGATCATCGCGTGCGAACCGACCGGCACCTTGACGTCCCCGTTCAGTCGGAGCGTCACCTTCGCGGTCCAGTCGTCGATCGTGATGTCGCCGACGCTGCCGACGGTCGCGTCGTTCATCATCACCGGCGCGTTGCGCACCAGGCCCGCGGCCGACGGGATGCGAGCGGTGATCCGGTAGGCGTCCGAACCCGTTCCCGCGGCACCGACGGCCGACACCGTGGAGATGGTGCCGCTGCTGCAGCCCGCCATGACGGGGACGACGATGAGGCCCGCACACGCCACGGCGGCGACCAATTTCTTCGACCTCATCAGCCCTCACCTCCGAACGGCACCAGCAGCTTCCCCAGCGGATCGGGATTGGCGTTGCGGCTGGCCGCATCGCGCTCACGCACGCCGGCCTGGGCGCGCTGCTTCACGCTCTCGTTCTGGTAGGTGATCTGGTCCGGATTCGCCGTACGTCCGATCACCGGGTTCGCCATGAAGGGCGGGTAGTTGACCACGACGTCCTTCATCACCGGACCGATGATGTCGACGCACTGCTCGATGTCCTTCTCGGTGTCGCCGGGGCGAGCGGTGGACGCCATCGATCCGCACAGCAGCGTGATCAGGTTGTTGCCCATGCCGAGACCGAAGACGCCGTCGAGCGACCCGGTCAGCGGGTTGTAGATGTTGAAGAAGTTGGCGAGCTGGTTGGGTGCGGAGTGCAGCAGGCCGCGCAGTTGCTCGTCCTTGCGCTTGAGCGTGCCGGTCAGCTGCGCCAACTTGCTCATTGTGGAGGTGACGACGCCGCTGTTGGTCCCGAGGAAGCCCTCGAGCTCACCGACCGCCTCGTTCAGATTCGTCATCGCATCGCCGAGATCGTCGCTGCTGCCTTCGAGCACGCTGCTGACGCTGGCCATCCGCCCGTTGAACTGCACCAACTGCTCGTGGCTCGTCGAGAGTGCGTCGGTCAGCTTCTGCAGGCTCTTGATGGTGGCGAAGACATCGTCGCGGTTGTCCGACAGCGTGCCCATGACCGTCGACATCTGCTTGATCGAGTCGGCGATCGCCTGGCCGTTGCCCGACAGGTTCTTATCCATCACGTTGATGGCGTCGGCGGCGGTGCCCGGCTCGGCGCCGTGCGGGCCGACGGCCTTGGTGAGCTCGTCGAGTTGCTTCTTGACGTCGTCCCACTCCATCGGCACGGCCGTCCGCTCCATCGGGATGGAGTCGCCGTCCTGCAGCTTCGCGCCCTTGTCGTACACCGGAGTCAGCTGGATGAACCGGCCGGACACGAGTGACTGCGCGACGATCACGGCACGCGCATCGGCCGGGATCGGGGTGTCGTCGTCGATGCGCATCGTGACCTTGACATCGCCGCGACGGGTCTCGATGGACGAGACCTTGCCGATATTGACGCCGATCACGCGCACCGGGTCGCCGCTGTAGAGGCCGCTCACCGACGGGAAATAGGCGGTGATGGTCCGCGTGGTCGCCTTCTGGACGCCGAGAAACACCCCGACGGCCAGCAGCACCAGTACGACGACTCCGGCGATGATCGCCCACACTCGTTTCGAGATGCCCACGTCAGCCTCCCGTTCCGTGACGCTGGCTGGGGTTCAGGTCATTGTTGTTCTGCGGTTGCTGCGGGATGGGCGTCGGGTACTGACGCTTGGGCGAGGGACGTCCCACGTCCGGGGCGCCCGCATCCGGCCCCTGGTTCCAGTTCTTCGGGAACAGCGGGTTACCCGAGTACTGGTAGAAGTACTTCGCCGCCTCGGGGTACTTGCGCTGCAGGACCTTCAGGAACGTGCCGAAGTAGTCGCCCCACGTCGGCAGTCCGACGAGCGAGGAGAAGTACGGTCCCGAGCTGACCGCCTCACCGAGGATGTTGGCGTACGGACCGAGGTTGTCGATCGCCTTGCCGAAGTTCTCCTCGTTGTCGTTGAGGATGTCGAGCACGCCGTTGAACTTGTCGAGCACCGGCTTCAGCTGAGCGTTGTTGTCTTCGACGAACCCGGTGATCTCGGCGGTGACGTCCTTGGTCCCCTTGATCACCTGACGCAGCGCTTCGCGGCGGATGTTGAGCTCGCCGAGCAGTGCATTGGCGTCGATCAACATGTCGCGGATCTGGTTGCTGCGCTGACCGACGATCTGGGTCACCCCGCGGGCCTGCCGCAGCAGGTCGCTGAGCGCGTTGTCGCGATCGGCGATCGCCTTCGACAGCCGGCTCACCCCCTCGACGGCCCCGCTGACATTGGCCGGTGTCTTCGAGAACGTCTCGGTGAGGGTTTCGAGCGCCTTGTTGAGCTGATCGGTGTCGGTGGTCGCCAGGGTGGAGGTCGCATCCTCCAGAGCGTCCGACAGCGAGTACGGCGACACGGTCGAATCCACCGGGATCGACCCGCCGGGCTTGATCCGGCCGGTGCCGATCGGTGTGATCGTCAGATTGCGCCGTCCCAGGACGGTCTCGGTCTTGATCGCCGCGCGGGTGCGATCGCCCATGACGACCGTGTCGTTGAGCCGGAACCTGATCTTGGCCTTGAGTCCCTGATCGGTCTCGGCCAGGCTGATGCCCTCGACGGTGCCGACGTTGACGCCGGCCACCAGCACCACGTCCCCGGTGACCAGACCACCCGCGTCGTCGAAGTAGACGTCGTAGGTGCTGATCTGCGAGAGGTACGGCAGCCGGTCCATCTGCATGGCCATGATCACGACCATCGCGGTGATGAGTGCGCCGATGATTCCGACCTGATACTTGGGCCGCCCCGCACGGTGGAAGGGCTTGGTCTCGGCCTGAGTGACGTCGACGTCCGGATCCTGCGACTCGGCGGGCTCGGGATTCACGTTCTCACTCAACTCGCGCACCTCCCGCCCGCTCTGGTCTGATCGCCCATCGCGTCGATCGCCGTGAAGTAGTACTGGGTGTTGCCCGGACCGGGCAGCAGCAGCCGGATACGGCAGAAGTAGATCTGCAGCCAGGCCCCGTAACTGCCGAGGTTGGAGAGCATCTTGAAGTCGCCGGGCAGGCGACCGAGCAGATTGCGGATGAAGGGCTCGGCCTTGAGCGCCTGCTCGCTGGTCCGCCCGAGCGCCGACACCGTCTCCTTGAGATCCGGGCGGGTGGCGTTCATCAGGCTCGCCAATCCGGTGGTGGCCTGGCTCGCCTGGCTGATCGCCTCGCCGTACACACCGCGGTCCTGGGCGAGTCCGGAGATCAGCTTCTGCATCCGGTCCACGCTCTGGTCCAGGCCCTTGTGGTCGGCCTCGAGCGTGGAGAGCGTCTTGTTGAGGTTGTCGATGACGCTGCCGATCAGCTGGTCGCGGTCGGCGATCTTGTTCGTGAACTCCGAGGTGCTGGCGAGCAGCGTGTTCAGTCCCGCGCCCTGCCCCTGGAAGATCGCGATCAGCGAGGAGGTCAGCTGATTGACCTCATCGGGGTCCAGCGTCCGGAACAGCGGCTTGAATCCGCCGAGCAGGTTGTCGAGGTCCAGAGCGGGCTCGGTCTGCTTCAGCGGGATCTGATCGCCCGCCGACAGCGTCTGGCTCATGTCGCCGGTGCCCGGCTGCAGCTCCAGATAGCGGTCGCCGGTGAGATTCTGGTACCGGATCCGGGCCTGCACCGACTTCGGCAGCCGGTAGTTGTCGTTGACCGTGAACGTGACCTCGGCCTGGTTGTCGCGATTGAGTTCCACCGAACTCACGGCACCGACGTCGACGCCCGCGATCTTGACGACGCTGCCGGACTTCATGGCGGAGGCGCTGGCGAAGACGGCGCTGTACTTGTCACTGCTTCCGCCCTGGTAACGGCTGAACACCAGCACCAGGCCGACGAGCACCAGGATCATGGCGAGGGCGAAGGCGCCGAGCTTGATGACGGTCGCGCGGAATGCGCGTGCGCGACTATCCACGGGGGGTACCTCCGAACAGCAACTGGAAGAGCTTGCGCGACTCCACCTTCGGGGTGGTGCGCGGCTGATACGGCTGCGGCGCGTTGTCGATGACGTAGAACGGGATGTGTTCCTTGGACTGCACATCGGTCAGTCCGGCCTGGCAGGTCGGCGGGCCGTCGCCGTGGACCTCGGGCAGGTCCTGCGGGTAGCGGTACGGGTCCTGACCGGGGATCAGTCCGGCGTCGAGCAGCAGCATGCCGTTGCGCCCGCCGAGCAGCGGCGTGGCGATGTCGGTGGCGTCCGACGCCGCGGTGATGAAGCACCGCAGTCCCGGCGCCTGCCTGCCGAGCAGCCGGCTGACCGGGTTGAGATCGGTCAGAGTAGAGATGAGGTTCTTCTTCGACGCCGTCAGCACGCCGTTGACGGTGTTGGTCATGCCGGTGACGTTGATGAGCAGCGCGTCGAGATTCGCCGCGTTGTCGACCAGGGTGTTCCCGACGACGGTCGCGTTGTCGAGCACGCGCATCAGATCGGGCATCGCGTCGGCGTAGACGTTGGTGGCGTCTGCACCCTCGCGGAGCAGCCGGTTGAGCTCGGGCAGGTGCGGGTTGGTCTTGCCGAGCACGTCCGTGAGCTGGACCAGCGCGTCGCCGATCTGCTTGCCGCGTCCCGAGAGTGCCTCGTCGACGGCCCCGATGGTGACGTTGAGCTTGTCCGGCTGCAGCTCGGCGAGCACGTTGACCAGCTGCTGGTACACCGTGTTCAACTCCACGACCACGTGGTCGGCGGTGATGACCGAGCCCGCCCGCAGCTGTCCCTCCGGTCCGGACTCCGGCACCACCAGGTTCACGGCCTTGGCCCCGAAGATCGTGTTCGACTTGATGTCGGCCTTGACGTTGGCCGGAACCATGCCGATCTGGTCGGAGGCCATGTAGAGCTTGAGTTCGGCCCGGTCACCGAGGGTGGTCACCGATGCGACGCGCCCGACCTCCACTCCGCGGAGCTTGACCTTCGCGTCGGGATTCATCACCAGTCCCGCGCGCGGCGCGAAGAGGGTGACCGTCTCGGTGCTGGCGAACCATCCGAGGAACTGCCCGGACGCCAGCGCGACGATGCCGGCGAGCACGCCGACCATGATGACGGCTGCGAGCTTCCGGGTGCGGTCGCTGTAGCCTCTGCTGTTCTTCTTCGCCATCCGTTCAGCCCGCCAGATTGAACTTGCCGTCGGCGCCGTAGATCGCGAGCGACGTCAGAAGGGTGATGACCACGACCACGACCAGCGAGGCGCGGACCGCGTTGCCGACCGCCACACCGACGCCGACCGGACCGCCGGACGCGTTGAATCCGTAGTAGGTGTGGATGAGCATGACCGCGACGGCCATGCAGATCGCCTGTACGAACGACCACAGGATGTCCGACGGGATCAGGAACGTGGAGAAGTAGTGGTCGTACACGCCGGAGGACTGACCGTAGAGCACCACGGTCGCGAACCGGCTGGCCAGGAACGACGCCAGCGCCGCGAGGGAGTACAGCGGAATGATCGCGACCAGTCCCGCGACGATGCGCGTGCTCACCAGGTAGGGCACGGACGCGATCGCCATCACTTCCAGGGCGTCGATCTCCTCGGACACTCGCATCGCGCCGAGCTGAGCGGTGGCCCCCGCGCCGATCGTCGCCGCCAGGGCGATGCCGGCGATCACCGGGACGGCGATTCGCACGTTGATGAACGCGGAGAAGAAGCCGGTGAGGGCCTCGACGCCGATGTTCGCGAGCGAGTTGTATCCCTGGACGGCGATCGTGCCGCCGGTGAACAGGGTCAGGAAGCCGACCACGACCACCGTGCCGCCGATCATCGCGAGCGCACCGGTACCCATGGAGATCTCCGCGATGAGGCGGAGCGTCTCCTTCTTGTAGAGCCGGACGGCACGCGGAATCGAGGCGATCGCGTCCCAGTAGAAGAGGGCCTGATCACCGATCTTGTTCCAGTCCTCGCCGGCGCGCTTGAGCGCGACACGGGCAGTGAGCAGACGGGTAGTACCTGGCAGAACCATCAATTATCCCATCGTCGCCTTGAGACCGACCGCGGTGACGACCACGTTCACGACGAACAGCGCCATGAACGAGTAGACGACGGTCTCATTGACGGCGTCACCGACGCCCTTCGCTCCGCCCTTGACGTTGAGGCCGCGGTAGCAGCCCACCAGTCCGGCGAACAGGCCGAAGAGCGCGGCCTTGATCATGGAGATCACCAGTTCCCCGAGACCGGTGAGCAGCGTGAGGTTGGCGATGAAGGCGCCGGGATTCACGTCCTGCAGATATACGGAGAAGATGAAGCCGCCCGCGATGCCGATGGTGCACACCAGGCTGTTGAGCAGCAGCGCCACCCCGGTCGAGGCGATGATGCGCGGCACCACCAGCCGGTGGACGGGGTTGATGCCGAGCACCTCGAGCGCGTCGATCTCCTCACGGATGGTGCGCGCACCGAGGTCGGCGCAGATCGCGGTGGCGCCGGCACCGGCGACGATGAGCACCGTGACGATCGGGCCGATCTGGGTGATCGTTCCGAGCGCGGCACCGGCGCCGGAGAGGTCCTGCGCACCGATCTCCCGGAGCAGGATGTTGAGCGTGAAGCTCACCAGCACCGTGAACGGGATCGCGACCAGCAGGGTGGGCACGAGTGAGACGCGGGCGATGGCCCACGACTGCTCGACGGTCTCACGCCACTGAAAAGGACGTCGAAAAAGCTCACGGGCGGATTCCACACCCAGGGAGACGAACTCTCCCACGCCGTTCATCGGGGCAGCGAGTCTGCTCGTCAAGGCCCCTCCTCCCGCTCCGATGCTGGCAACCTATCACGTACGAAAATTGTGCTCTGCGTTACAAGCCGAGCCGACACACTCTAAAGAGAGGTGTGCTAGTCCATCAAATCCGAGGCCGAGAATGTGCCGACCTTCTCCGGCTCGGCGAAGTACGCCGAGACGACGTCGCCGAGCGCCTCGGGCGACCACTGGTCGCCGTCCGCGGCGAAGACCTCTTGCACTTTGGGAGCGGCCATCAGACTGACCTTGGGGCCGTAGACCACGAAGACCTGTCCGGAGACATTCTGCGCCGAGGGACCGGCGAGGTAGCGGACCAGGGTCACCACATGCTCGGGCGACAGCGGGTCGACGGCGTCCTCGGGGGCTGCACCGAAGACGTCCGCGGTCATCGCCGTGCGCGCACGGGGACAGATCGCATTGGCGGTGGCGCCGTAGCGGGCCAGTGCGCGGCTCGCGGAGACCGTCAGCATCGAGATGCCGGCCTTCGCCGCGGAGTAGTTCGCCTGGCCGGCGCCACCGAGTAGCGCCGCTTCCGACGATGTGTTGATCAGGCGGCCGTACACGGGCGCACCGGAGGCCTTGGACTCGGCGCGCCAGTGTGCGGCGGCGTTCCGGTTGAGCAGGAAGTGACCCCGCAGGTGGACGCGCTGCACCAGATCCCACTGCTCATCGGTCATGTTGAAGAGCATGGCGTCGCGGGTGATGCCCGCGTTGTTCATGACGACGTGCAGACCGCCGAGGTCCTGCGTCGCGACACGCATGATCTCGGCCGCGGTGGCCGAGTCGGCGATGTCGCCTGCCACCGGAACCGCCTTGCCGCCCACACCGGCGATCTCGTCGAAGACGTCGCTGGAGTCGAGCGCCGACTGAAGGTCGTTCACGATGACGGTGGCCCCGTCGCGCGCGAGACCGATCGCCTCCGCACGCCCCAGACCCGCACCCGCACCGGTGACGACTGCTACCCGACCGTCCAACGACTGACTCACTTCTATCCCTTCGACGCGAAAACTAGAACTTGTTCTAACACAGATCCCTTCGAGCATCCACTCGCTCGGGAAATGAGTGTTGTCAGTCGTCGACGATGGACAGTGCCGAGCGGGGGCAGCTGGCGACCACCTGACGCATCTCCTCGCGCCGGGTCTCGGCCACGTCGTCCTGCAGAATCACCAGGTAGTCGTTGTCGTCGAGCTCGAAGACGTCGGGTGCCATACCGACGCAGACAGCGTTCGACTCGCACAGATCGAAGTCGCATTTGATGTGCATCTATTCCTCCTCCGCTTGCAGCCCGAACAGTTGACGGGCTCGCGTCCTACACGTTAGAACGTGTTTCAATACTAGGGAAGCAGTATTGCGCCCCGATTGGGAAACAGCAACGGCGGGAGAGCCATGCGGATCGCCTACACGCAGGAACAAGAGCAGCTCAGGAGCGAACTTCGCGCCTACTTCGACGCCTTGATGACGCCGGAGCGCCGAGCCGCACTCACCGGCGGTGACGGAGAACTCGGAGAAGGCGATGCCTACCGGGACGTCGTCCGCCAGATGGGGCGGGACGGCTGGCTCGCGCTGGGCTGGCCCACCGAGTACGGCGGAGCCGACCGCTCGATGATGGATCAGCTGATCTTCACCGACGAGGCGGCAATCGCGGGCGCCCCCGTCCCGTTCTTGACGATCAATTCGGTGGCGCCGACGATCATGCACTTCGGCACCGACGAACAGAAGAAGTTCTTTCTGCCGAAGATCGCGGCCGGCGACCTGCACTTCTCGATCGGCTACTCCGAGCCCGGTGCGGGCACCGACCTGGCAGCGCTGCGCACCACCGCGGTCCGGGACGGCGACGAGTACGTCATCAACGGGCAGAAGATGTGGACCTCGCTGATCCCCTACGCCGATTACGTCTGGCTGGCCTGCCGCACCGATCCGGAGGCGAGCAAGCACAAGGGGATCTCGATGGTGATCGTGCCGACCACCGCCGAGGGCTTCTCGTACACCCCGGTCCACACGATGGCGGGCGTCGACACCAGCGCCACCTATTACCAGGACGTACGCGTTCCGGTCACGAATCGCGTCGGCGAAGAGGGCGGCGGATGGAGCCTGGTGACCAACCAGCTCAACCATGAGCGGGTGGCGCTGTGCAGTGCCGCCCCCATCCAGACCGCACTGCGGGAGACGCTGGCGTTCGCCACCGCGGAGACCGACGGTCGGCGGCCGGCCGATCAAGCCTGGGTCCGGGCCAACCTCGCACGTGTCCACGCCAAGGTCGAGTTCCTCAAGCTCGTGAACTGGAAGATCGCGTCGATCGCCGCCTCGGGCGGCTCGCCGTCGCCCGCCGACGCCTCGGCGACGAAGGTGTTCGGCACCGAGTTCGCCACCGAGGCCTACCGGTTGCTGATGGAGGTGGTCGGACCCGCCGCCACACTGCGGCAGGGCAGTCCGGGAGCACATCTGCTCGGCCGGCTGGAGCGCTTCGCGCGCACCTCCCTGATCCTCACCTTCGGCGGCGGCACCAACGAGATCCAGCGCGACATCATCGGCATGCTCGCATTGAAGCTCCCGCCGGCCCGCCGCTGAACCGCCGCCGTACTCAAAAGGACGAACCCATGGACTTCAACCCCACCGAAGCTGCGACCGACCTCGCCAAGCTGACGTCCGACATCGTCGACCGGCTCAGCCCCGCCGAGCGGGTCGCCGAACTCGAGAGCGATCGCGCGCCGATCGACCGGCGGCTCTGGACCGAGATCGCCGCGGCCGGCCTCCTCGGCCTGGCCGCACCCGAGGCCGTCGACGGCGCCGGTCTCACCACGTTGGAGACCACCGCGGTGGCCACCGAACTGGGCCGCGCCCTGGCCCGAGTGCCGTTCGGTCCGCACGCGGTGGCCGGCGTTCCGCTGCTCTGCGCGCACGCGAGCGACCGGCTCCGATCCGAATTGCTGCCGCGGGCCGTCTCCGGCGAGCAGGTGCTGACCGCCGCGGTCGAGGAGGACGGCGCCTACGGACCCGTCGACGGGCTCACCGCATTCGACGGCTCGGCCCTCACCGGTTCCAAAGTCAACGTCCCCTACGCGGCGGCCGCGGACACCCTCCTCGTCACCGCCGCGAGCGCGGGCGGGCCGCTGATCGCCGTCGTACCCGCGGACCGGTCCGGCGTGCGCATCACCGAGACCGTCGCGACCGGCCTCACCCCGACCTATCTCGTCGAATTCGACGCGGTGGAGGTGGCGGCCGACGAGATCCTCGACGGCGGCGCCGGCACCGTCGATCGAGCACTCGACCTGCTGCGACTGGCCGTCAGCGCGGACCAGGCCGGCGTGATCGCCGGAGCCCTCGACGCCACCGCCCGTTACGCACGCGAACGAGAGCAGTTCGGAAGGCCGATCGGTTCGTTCCAGGCCGTGGCCGCGCGGCTCGCCGACGGTTACATCGATGTCCAGGCACTCACGCTGAGCGTGCTGCAGGCCGCGTGGCTGCTGTCGGGACTCGCCGACACCGACGCCGACGGGGCCACCGCCGCGGTCGACACCGCCAAGTTCTGGGCGGCCGAAGCCGGACACCGCGTCGCCCACACCACGGTTCACGTGCACGGTGGCGTCGGTCTGGACACCAGCCACCCGGTGCACCGGTACTTCCTGCGCGCCAAGCAGAACGAATTCACGCTGGGCAGCGCCCCGGTGGTGCTCGCCGAACTCGGCGACCTGCTGACGGCGACGCGGTGATTCGATGACCGCGCCGCCCGCTGCCGTCACCGACGCCCGCTGCCTGTCGGACCTCTACGCCTCGCTGTCGGAGGTCACCGACCGCGGGATGCATTTCGAGGGCGGGTTCACCCCGTGGCGCGATCACTTCACTGCGAGCAGGAAACGTGCTGCGGCGCTGCGCGAACGACTCGATCCCGTCCGTCCTCCGCACGTCGGCGTGCTGCTGCCGAACGTCCCCGAGTTCAGCTTCCTGTTCGGAGCGGCCGCACTGGGCGCGTTCGTCCTCGTCGGGCTCAACAGCACGCGCCGGGGTGCGGCGCTGGCCGCGGACGTGGCCCGGGCGGACTGCCAGATCGTGATCGTCTCGGACGAGACGGCCGAGCTGATTCCGGCGGATCTCCCGGTCCCGGTGCTCAACGTCGACGGCGCCGAGTGGGCCGAGACGGTCTCCGCGGCGTCGTCCGACGGGTTCGCACCGGCGCCCGTGCGACCCGACGATCTGGTGATGCTCATCTTCACCTCCGGCACTACGGGCGACCCCAAGGCCGTGCGCTGCAGTCAGCGCAAGTTCGGTGCGCCGGGAGTGATGCTGGCGCAGCGTTTCGGACTCGGACCCGACGACGTCGCCTACCTGTCGATGCCGATGTTCCACTCCAATTCGCTGATCGCCGGATGGTCGGTGGCGGTGGCCGCCGGCGCGTCGATCGTCCTTCGCAGGAAGTTCTCGGCGACCGGGTTCTGCGAGGACGTGCGTCGGTACGGCGTCACCTACGCGAACTACGTCGGCAAGCCGCTGCGCTATGTCCTGGCCACGCCCGAGCGCGACGACGACGCCCGCAGCACCCTCCGCCTGGTGTACGGAAACGAGGCCGGGGCCGCCGATCGCACCGAGTTCGCGCGCCGGTTCGGCGCGCGCGTGGTCGACGGTTTCGGGTCCACCGAGGGCGGTGTCTCGATCACCCGCACCGCGGACACCCCGGACGATGCGCTCGGGCCGCTCACCGCCCCGAACGCCGTCGTCGACCCGGACACACTCGAACCCGTCGCCGCCGGACGGATCGGCGAGATCGTCAACACCGCCGGTGCCGGACTCTTCGACGGCTATTACGGCGATGAGGAGGCGACGGCGCAGCGCCTGCGCGGCGGCGTGTACCGCACCGGAGATCTGGGATGGGTGGATGACGACGGGTACGTGCACTTCGCCGGCCGTCTCGGCGACTGGCTGCGGGTGGACGGCGAGAATCTCGGTACCCGTCCCATCGAGCAGATCCTGCTGCGCCATCGGTTGATAGCCGACGCCACCGTGCTGGGCGTCCCCGACGACATCGGCGACGCCGTCGGTGCCGTGCTGGTGGCACCGGGACTGACGCGGGAGTCGCTGGTGGAGTTCTTGAAGGCGCAGACCGATCTCGGGCCGAAGCAGTGGCCGACCCTGGTCTGGCTCACCGATTCGCAGCCCGAGACCGCGACCTTCAAGACCGCCCGCGCCGCCCTCGCCGCATCGCTCGGCGAGCCGACCTGGCGCCTGGCCGGCTGAGCGTCAGGGCAGCAGCGCCATCTCCCGCGCATTCCGCACCGCGACCGCGAGGCGGCGTTGCTGCTGCACGGACAAGCCGGTGACCGATCGCTTCCGGATGCGGCCGCGGTCGGTCAGGAAGCGCCTGAGCGTCTGCGTGTCCTTGTAGTCGAAGGTCAGGTTCGGATCGGCGGTACGCCGTTTCACCTCACGCATCACCAGCTCGCCTTCTGAATCCCGGGCAGCTCGCCGCGGTGCGCCATCTCACGGAATCTGATGCGCGACACTCCCGCTTTGCGGAGGTAACCGCGCGGCCGGCCGTCGACCGCGTCACGATTGCGCAGCCGGGTGGCGCTGGCGTCGCGCGGCTGCTTCGACAACTCCGCCTGAGCCGCCCGGCGGGCCGCGGGCTCGGCGCTCGCATCGACGACGATCCGCTTCAGCTCGGCCCGCCGCTCGGCGTACCGCTCGACCAGCGCGCGCCGCTGCCCGTCACGGACGATCTTCGACTTCTTCGCCATCAGCGGTCCTCCTTGAAATCCACGTGCCGCCGCACGATCGGGTCGTATTTGCGCAGGACGAGACGATCGGGGTCGTTCCTGCGGTTCTTGCGCGTCACGTACGTGTATCCGGTACCGGCCGTCGACCGGAGCTTGATCACCGGCCGCAGATCAGTGCTGCTCGCCATCAGACCCGCTCCCCTCGCCGCCGGATGCGACCGACGACCGCATCGATCCCGTCCCGATCGATCTCCTTGATCCCCTTGGCGCTGACCCGCAACGTCACCCGGCGACCCAGACTGGGCACCCAGTACGTCTTCCGGAACAGATTGGGCCGCCATTGACGCGACGTCCGACGGTGCGAGTGCGACACCGACTTCCCGAATCCGGGTACTGCCCCCGTCACCTGGCATCTCGCTGACATGAAGCCTCCTTACTGACAACGATTCGCATTAACTTCGCCGATGACGGTACAGTGAAATCCGAAATTAATGAAAACCATTACAAGTAAGGAATGAGTCGAGATGCCGCAGGAACGTTCGCACAGAACACCGTTGACCCTGGTCACCGGCCTCGATCGCACTATCTCCGCCAGAATCGCCCACACCCTGGCCACTCCCGGGACCGCGGTGGTGAGCCACGATCTGCGTGACGTCGAGCGCGGCCGCGTCACGCGAACCGTGCATCGGATCGACACCGACGGCCACGACGAGTTCAGTCTCGACGACATCGACCTGGAACACGGATGCGTGTCGTGCACACTCCGCCTCGATCTCCTCCCGCTCCTGCGCACCCTGCACCGCGAGACGCAGGTGTCCCGGATCGTGGTGGTTCTCGATCCGGTGGTGGAACCGGAGAACGTCGCGCTCGAGGTCAACCAGACGGTCGTGCACGTGCCGGGGCTGCCACCCGCCCCTGCGGGCGACGACGTGTGCCTGAGCCACACCGTCTGCGGCGTCGACGCGGCACGGTGGCTCGCCGACGCCACCGGCGATCTCACGCTCGCTGAGGCGGGACTCTCGGCCGCCGAGGACGAGCGCACCCTCGCACAGGTGGCGGTCGGGCAGGTGCGATTCGCCGACACCGTGATCGTGGAGCGCGCCGACTCGGCCGCGGGTGCATGGGAGCTCGCACGGCTGCACGCCGTGCTCGTCCGGTTGGCGCCGGCCGCGGGAATGCGCACGCTCAACAGCAGGCAGCCGCTCGACGCCGCACTGATGGCGCGGGCGCTCGCCTCCGGCACGGCGGAGTCACCTCACGGACGCCCGCGCCGCCCGTTCGATCCCCTGCTGTCGGGACGACCGGACCTCACCGCCGACTGCGGCGTGGAGCTGATGACGATCGAAGCGACGCGCCCGTTCCACCCGGAGCGGCTGCACGTGGCGCTCGACGCCTTGCTCGACGGCGTCGTGACCGCGCAGGGTCGGCTGTGGATCGCGGCGAATCCGAACGACGTGCTGTGGCTCGACTCGGCCGGCGGCGCCCTGGGCATCCGCCGCGTCGGCACCTGGCTGGCCACCGATCCCGCGGCCGCCGCGGATCCGCAGCAGTCCGCGACCGCGGCGTTCTACTGGGACGACGTGCACGGTGATCGCCACACCAGCATCGTCGTCCTGTGCCATCGGGCCGCGCCCGACGAGATCCGCGCCGCCTTCGACGCGGCGCTCGTCACCGATGACGAACTGGCCGCTGGGCCGCGGGCCCTGGCGAACCTGCCGTCCCCGTTCGGCACCGACCATCGCGACCCGTGCGACGACCTCGAGACCACCGACCGGTCCGCCACCGTGGACCAGACCGAAGGAGAGAACCGATGAAGCCCGGAATCCACCCCGAGTACCGCCACGTCGTATTCCGCGACGCGACCACCGGCACGAGTTTCCTCACCCGATCGACAGCCGCCTCGGACGCGACCGTCGAGTGGGAGGACGGCGAGGTCTACCCGCTGATCACCGTCGATGTGACGAGCGATTCCCATCCGTTCTGGACCGGCACCCGGCGTCTGGTGGACGCCGAGGGCCGCGTCGAACGGTTCAAGCGGCGGTACGGGCTGTAAAGCCGACCCGGACGCTCAGTCCAGGGTGGCGTTCATCCTCGCGACCGCTTCGCGGTACTCCGAGACCAGTCCGTCGATCAGTTTCTCCACCGGAGTGATCTCGTTGCAGCGCCCGACGATCTGTCCGGCCGGCATCGCCACCACCTTCGGGTCGTCGGATGCCGAGATCCGCGCGTGCGCCTCGCCCACCAGGAGGTTCTGCAGCGGCATCGGCAGCGGTTCCGGGGCGCCGGGAGCGTCCCACGCGTCGGTCCACGCCGTCTTGAGCAGGCGCGCCGGCTTGCCCGAGTAGATCCGACGCCGGACGGTGTCGCGCGAGGTCGCGGCCAGCAGTGCCTGCTGAACCGTCGACGGTTCGCCCGGCTTGTGCGCGCCGAGGTTGTACTCGGCGGCGGTGAGCCAATAGGTGCCCATCCACACGCCCTGCGCACCGAGCGCGATGGCGGCGGCGATCTGCCTGCCGCTTCCCACACCGCCCGCGGCGAGCACCGGAGCCTCACCGGCGGCGTCGACCAACTCCGGCCAGAGGACCATCGACGTGACCTCGCCGGTGTGCCCGCCGCCCTCATAGCCCTGCGCGATGACGATGTCGACGCCGGCGTCGAGATGGTGCAGCGCATGCTCCCGCGCTCCCGCGAGCGCCGCGACCGCCACACCGTTGTCGTGCGCGATGCCGATGACGTCCTCGGGAGGCGAGCCGAGCGCATTGGCGATCAGCTTGATCTGCCCGTACTTGCGCGTGTGCTCCATCGCGATGTCGACATGCGAGCGTGCGACCGAGTGCAGCCAGCCGAGCACGCCGGTGTTCACCCGATCGCCGCCGTCCGGCAGCTGCGGCACTCCGAGATCGTCGAGCGTCCGCTCGACGAACGCCCGGTGCTCGGGCGGGATCATCGCGTCGAGGTCCATCTTGGATCCCTCGGTGGGGATCTTGGCGGGCATCACGACGTCGACGCCGAAGGGCTTCCCGTCGGTGTTCTCGTGCATCCATTCCAGGACCGCGTCGAGTTCATCCGGCTCGTTGAACCGCACGCATCCCAGGACGCCGAGGCCGCCCGCGCGGCTGATCGCAGCGGCCACCTCCTCGCTGGGGGTGAAGCCGAAGATCGGGTATTCGATCCCGAACCGCTCGCACAATGGGGTTTTCATCGATGTCCTTGTCGTAGAAGAGATTGTGTAAAGGAGATGGTCGTAGAGGCGATGGTCGTAGAAGGGATGGGAGTCACGGGTTCAAAGAGCGTGGTCGGCTTCGCGGGAGCCGGTCACCTCGCGCGCCCACCGATAGTCGGGTTTGCCCGCGGGTGAGCGCTTCACCTCGTCGACGAACCACACGCTCCGCGGGCACTTGTACCCCGCGAGTTCGGCGCGGACGGCCTCGTTGAGGGTCACCAGGTCCGGCCGGACCCCGTCGCGGGTCTGCAGCACGGCCGCGACCCGCTGCCCGAAGCGATCGTCCGCCACGCCCACCACGACTGCGTCGAAGACGTCCGGATGACCCTTGAGTGCGGCCTCGACCTCCTCGGGGAAGACCTTCTCGCCGCCGGTGTTGATCGACATCGACCCGCGGCCGAGCATCGTGATCGTGCCGTCGGCCTCGATGGTCGCGAAGTCGCCCGGCATGGAGTAGCGGACACCGTCGTAGACGACGAAGGTCTCGGCCGACTTGACCGGATCGTTGTGGTAGCGCAGCGGAATGTGGCCCGACCGCGCCAGGCGCCCCACCTCCCCGCTGCCCGGCTCCAGACGGCGACCGTCCTCGGCGAGGACGTGAGCGCTCGGGTCGGCCTTCACCGTCGGCGCACCGACCCGGCTCTGACCCTTCACCGCCACTCCCATGCCGCCGAAGCCGGTCTCCGACGATCCGATCGCGTCGACGATGACCGCGTTCGGCAGACGCTCCAGGTAGCGGTCCTTGATCGACGCCGAGAACAGGGCCGCGGACGAGGCCACCGACACCACTGTCGAGGTGTCGTAGCCACCCTTCTCGAGTTCTTCGATCATCGGCCGGCCCATCGCGTCGCCGGTGATGAACACGACGTTCACACCGTGCCGTTGCACCGCCTTCCACACCTCGGCGGCGTCGAAATCCGGGTAGACCACCGCCTTCCCGCCGGCGAACAGGGACTGGAACACCGCCCACTGGCTGCCGCCGTGGATGAACGGCGGAATCGGGAAGCGCACCAGCTGGCCGCCCTGCGATCCGGTCCGTGCGTGCTCCCATTCGTCCTCGACAGGCCGTCCGGTGTACCAGTCGATCCCGCCCCCGAGCACCCGCCACACGTCCTCCTGACGCCAGACGACGCCCTTCGGCTTTCCCGTCGTGCCGCCCGTGTAGAGCAGGTAGAGATCGTCGTCCGACCGCTCCTCGAAGTCCCGTTCCGACGACGACTCGGCGATCGCCGCCTCGTATCCGACGACCGCGACGCCGGCCGCGTCCGAACACTCGGCAGGCGCGTCGGATCCGTCTTCGACGACGATGCGCGCGGTGATGTCGGTGGTCGCATTCGATAACACGTTGCAGACCTTCGTGGCGTACTGGCGTTCATGGATCAGCACCGTCATCTGCGAATCGGTGAAGATGTGCTCCAGCTCGTTCTCCACGTAGCGGTAGTTGACGTTCACCATCACTGCCCGCGCCTTGAAGATCGCGATCATCGACTCGACTGCTTCGATGGTGTTTCTGCTGTACAGGCCCACCGCGTCGCCGGGTGCCACGCCGAGCGACCGCAGCCGGTGCGCCAGCGCGTTGGCCCGGCGATCGAGCTCGGCGTAGGTCAGCGAGCGGTCGCCTGATTCCAGCGCCACGCGGTCGGGCATGAGGTCCACGGCGTGCTCGAAGAGGTCCGCGACAGTGAAGGCCATGCGTCAAAACTAGAACGTGTTACTGTTCGCGGCAAGGAAAACGTCGGGCCAGGAGGAAACATGTCCCCAGAAAGCGCTGCCGCCACCACCGCCGCCGCACCGGAGTGCCTCGTCGAGAAGCGCGGCCACGTGCTGATCGTGACGATGAACCGACCCGAGGCGCGCAACGCACTGTCGGGTCCGATGATGCGGATCATGGAGCAGGCGTGGGACCAGGTGGACGACGATCCGGATATCCGGGTCGCGATCCTGACCGGAGCGGGCGGCTACTTCTGCGCGGGCGCCGACCTCAAGGCCATGAACCAGTCGGCACCGGGCGACTCCTTCGCGAAAGGCGGATGGGACCTCACGCGGCTCCCCGCACTGCTCAAGGGACGTCGGCTGTCGAAGCCGTTGATCGCCGCGGTCGAGGGCCCGGCGATCGCCGGCGGAACCGAGATCCTCCAGGGCACCGACATCCGCGTCGCCGCCGAGAGCGCGAAGTTCGGTGTCTCCGAAGCCAAGTGGGGCCTGTTCCCGCTCGGCGGCAGCGCCGTCCGGCTGGTCCGCCAGATCCCCTACACCGTGGCGGCCGACATCCTCCTGACCGGCCGTCACATCACCGCCGCCGAGGCCAAGGAGTACGGACTCGTGGGCCACGTGGTTCCGGACGGCACGGCGCTGGACAAGGCTCTCGAGATCGCCGACCAGATCGCGGCCAACGGCCCGCTCGCAGTCCAGGCCATCCTCAAGACCATTCGGGACAGCGAGGGCCTGCACGAGGAGGAGGCCTTCAAGATAGACGCCGAACTCGGCGCCAAGGTCTTCGCGTCCAAGGACGCCAAGATCGGCCCGCGCGCCTTCGCCAACCGCGAGAAGCCGGTGTTCACCGGCGAGTAGGAGAGGCTGCGTTGCCCATCGGTCCGTCCCGGCCTACGGTCGTTGCCATGCCGAAAGCGAGCCGCACCGCCGTCCTGGTCTGCCAGGCGCGCGCCGTCGCGGACGGGCGCATCGCGATCGGACGGTTCAGCGATCCCATCGCCATCGACCTGCTCGACGACGACGAGCGCAGAGAGGTCGAGACGGCACGCGGGCCGTCCCCGAGACACTGGCGCGACCGTCCGGCCTATGAACTGCTGACGGCGACGGTGGAGATCCTGGCGGCGCGCACCGTCGCGATCGACGACGCCGTGCGCGAGCGGCGGCACAGCCAACTCGTCGTCCTCGGAGCGGGTCTGGACGCCCGGGCCTGGCGGATGCGAAAGCTGCCGCAGACCACCGTCTTCGAGGTGGACCGCCCCGCATCGCAGGCCGACAAGCGCAGGCGCGTCCGGAATCTGGAGCCGGTCACCGAGGAACTCACCTTCGTCCCGGTCGAGTTCGGCACCGACAGTCTCACCGGCGCCCTGGAATCAGCCGGTCATCGCTCCGAACTCCCCACCACGTGGATCTGGGAGGGCGTGCTGCCGTATCTCACGACGGACCAGGTCCGTGCCACCCTCGCGGACGTCGCCGAACGCTCGGCCCCGGGATCTCAGCTGATAGCGACCTATCCGCAACGCCACACGGTGAGCCGTCCGGCGCACTATGCGCTCAAGACGGTCTTCGCGATCGCCGGGCGGCCCGATCCGATGGGCGAGGAACGCCATGTCTCGGCCTGGAGACCGGCGGCGATGCGCGACCTGCTGGAGGATTTCGGATTCACCGTCGTCTCCGATCGCGATCTGAAATCGATCGCCGACGACGTCGGCGTCCGGACTCGGCACCCGCGCAGACTGGCGAACGGCCACGTCGTGGTCGCCGAGGTCTCGTTCCCGTCCGACCGCGAGACCTGACGCCCGGGGCTCACCGATTCTGTGATCCGGCTAACAGATCGCCCCCTCGGCGTCGACATACCGAGTACGAAGCCACGCGACGAGCCCGCCGAGGAGAAGCTCATGCCCACCCTGCCGACACATCGTCGTTCACTCCGGACCCGTGTCCTCGCCGCGGCGGTCGCCGCCGCTGCCGTCGTCTCGTCGCTTCTCGCCGGGGCGGGAAGCGCCGGCGCCGTGACACGCGAGTACCCGCTCCACGGCTGCCTCAACGTCAGCCCGAACATCGTCGACATGCCCTACCGGCCCTTCCGCGCGATCGTCTCCGAGTACGCCGGGACCACGTACATCCAGATCGACTACGGCAGCCTCTGGATCGGGGTCGGATACGACTCGGTGGCCCGCCTGGACTGGCACAACCTGCAGACCGGGCGGAAGGGCACGATGATCGACCACAGCCAGGTGCGGCCGCCGAACACCGGGGTGCACAATTTCAGCCTCCCCCGCAGCACCTTCGGGCCCGGCAGAGTGCAGTTGCGGCTGAGCACGGTGAACCGCAACGCACTCTGGGCGATACCCGCGCGCAGCTGCGGCGGCGTGGTGGTCGCGCCCTGAACCGCTCGCCGCTGCGTCGCTAGACCAGTTCGCCGAGTGCTCGCACGGTCTGCACATCGCGCGCGGTCACCATCAGCGTGGTGACCCCTGCGGCCTCCCACAACCCGATCTGTTCGCGCACCTCGTCGGCGGTGCCGACCAGCATCGTCTCGCGGACCATTTCGTCGGGCACCGCGGCAAGCGCCTCCTCCTTGCGGCCGGACCGGAACAGCCGGCCGATGTCGTCGACCGCCTGGCCGTACCCCATGCGCCGATAGAGGTCGGCGTGAAAGTTCTTCTCCGCCGCCCCCATCCCGCCGACGTAGAGCGCGGTCGACGGCCGATAGCGGTCGATCGCCGCGGCGACGTCGTCGGTGATCACACACTGAACGGTCGCCGAGATCTCGAAGTCGGCACGCGATCGGCGCGCGCCGGGACGGGCGAAGCCCTCGTCGAGCCACTCGTCGTACATGCCCGCGAGCCGCGGCGTGTAGAAGATCGCGAGCCAGCCGTCGGCGATCTCGGCGGTCTGCGCGACGTTCTTGGGACCTTCGGCTCCCAGCCAGATCGGGATGTCCGCGCGCAGCGGATGGGTGATCGGCTTGAGCGGCTTCCCCAGACCGGTGACCCCCTCGCCCTCCCGCCGCGGCAGCGGGTAGTGGGGTCCGTCGCTGACCACGGCGCCCTCGCGCGCCAGCACGTCGCGGACGATCCGCACGTATTCGCGGGTGCGCGCCAACGGCTTGCCGAACGACTGCCCGTACCAGCCCTCCACCACCTGCGGCCCGGAGACGCCGAGACCGATGATGTGCCTGCCGCCCGAGAGATGGTCGAGGGTCAAGGCCGCCATGGCCAGGGTGGTGGGCGGCCGCGCCGACAGCTGGGCCACCGCCGTGCCGAGCCGCAGGGTCTCGGTGGTCGCTCCCCACCAGGCCAGCGGGGTGTATGCATCCGATCCCCAGGACTCCGCGGTGAACACCGAGTCGAATCCCGACTCCTCCGCGGCCACCAACATCTCCGGTACGCCCAGCGGCGGTTGCGCACTCCAATACCCCAGTTGTAGGCCAAGTTTCACGCGAGAACCCTTCCGTCGAACCCTTGCGACACATACTAGAACGTGTTCTACTTTGGTGGTGTCCAATAGTGCAACCCACCCGACTCCCGAGGTGCAGGTCCCCGCACCCGAGTCACGAATCCTGTCCGCGAAGCTGACCAACACCTTCGCCTACACACGCTCGCTCGGACCGGTCCTGTCGCAGTTCGCCCTCGCCCTGCGCGACGGCCGCATCGTCGGAAGCCGCGGCTCCGACGGCCGCGTCACGGTTCCTCCCGCCGAGTTCGACCCCTCCTCCGGGGAGCCGACGACCTCGCTTGTGGAGGTCGCGCCGGTCGGCACGGTCGAGAGCTGGTCCTGGCAGCCGGAGCCGCTCGACGGCCAGATCCTCGACCGGCCGTTCGCCTTCGCCCTCATCAGGCTCGACGGCGCCGACACCGCGCTGCTGCACGTGGTGGACGCCGACGAGCCGTCGCAGATGAGCGTCGGCGCACGCGTCCACGCCGTGTGGCATGCGGCGCGCAGCGGAGCGATCACCGACATCGCCCACTTCAGCCTGGGTGAGACACCGGAGACCGCACCGGAGGCGACCGGCGAGATGATCGTCGACGACGCGGGCGACGTCATCATCACCACGCCGATCACCACCGACATCATGCATTCGGCCGCGGAGTCCGAGAGCTGGTACCTCGAGGGCCTCAAGGCAGGCCGTCTCATCGGCGGTCGGGTGCGTACCGGCGAGGTGTACTTCCCACCCCGGTACGTGAGCCCGGCCGACGGCAGCCCGACCGTCGAGCGGGTGGAGCTGCCCGACACCGGCACCGTCACCACTTTCTGCATCGTGAACGTGCCCTTCCTGGGGCAGCAGATCAAGCCGCCCTACGTCGCCGCCTACGTTCTGCTCGACGGCGCCGACATCCCGTTCCTGCACCTGATCCTCGACTGCCCCGCGGAAGAGGTACGCATGGGCATGCGGGTCAAGGCCGTATGGCGTCCCGAGGCCGAATGGGACTACACCATGCGCAATATCAGCCACTTCGCCCCGAGCGGCGAACCGGACGCCGACTTCGACGCGTACCGGAATCACCTCTGAGCGGGAAGGAGCTATTCACATGAGCAACAGCACACTCCCGCGCATCGCAGTCGTGGGATTCGCGCACAGCACCAACGACCCCGCATCGACCGGCACCACCAACGGCGTCGAGATGCTGATCCCCTGTTTCCAGAAGCTGTACGCCGATCTGGGCATCAGCCGCACCGACATCGACTTCTGGTGCAGTGGATCGTCGGACTACCTGGCCGGCCGCGCGTTCTCCTTCATCTCCGCGATCGACGCCATCGGCGCCGTTCCGCCGATCAACGAGTCGCACGTCGAGATGGACGGAGCCTGGGCTCTGTACGAGGCGTGGGTCAAGATCGCGACCGGCGAGGTCGACGTCGCACTGGCCTACGGATTCGGCAAGGCCTCGGCAGGCGACTCCGACCGTACGCTCGCGATGCAGACAGACCCCTACACGGTGGCTCCGCTGTGGCCGGACGCCCGGTCGCTCGCGGGCCTGCAGGCTCGCGCAGGCCTGGATTCAGGCGCCTGGACCGAGGCCGACATGGCGGCGGTCGCCGCGCGCACCACCGGAGCCTCGGTCGAGGAACTGCTGGCCGCCGACTACGTCGCCGATCCGCTCCGCGCTCACGACATCGCGCCGTACGCCGACGCCGGTGCCGCCGTGGTGTTGGCCTCCGAGGCCCGCGCCCGTGAGCTGGTCGCGAACCCGGCGTGGGTGACCGGCTGGGATCACCGCATCGACACACCCAATTTCGGTGCACGCGACCTGACGCGGTCGCCGTCCACCGAACTCGCCGCGAACACCGCGTTCGGCGACCGCTCGCGCGATGTGGACGTCGCCGAGATCCACGCCGCCTACACGCATCAGGAACTGATCGTCGCGCGCGAACTCGGGCTCGGCGCTCGCACCAGAATCAACCCGTCGGGCGGCGCCCTGACCGGAAACGCCCTGTTCTCCGTGGGTCTTCAGCGCATCGGCTACGCCGCGCACGAGATCCTCGCGGGCAACGCGCGCACCGCGGTCGCTCACGCGACCAGCGGACCGCTGTTGCAGCAGAACATGGTCGTCACACTCGCAGGAGGAGAGAACTGATGGGCCGCAATCGCGTCGCCGTCCTCGGAACCGGCCAGACCAAGTACGTCGCCAAGCGCACCGACGTGACGATGGCGGGCATGGTCCGCGAGGCGATCGACCGTGCACTCGCCGACGCCCACGTCTCGATCGACGACATCGACGCCATCGTGATCGGCAAGGCGCCCGATCTCTTCGAGGGCTCGATGATGCCGGAGCTGGCGATGGCCGAGGCCATCGGCGCGGTCGGCAAACGACTGATCCGCGTGCACACCGCGGGCTCGGTGGGAGCGTCCACCGCGATCGTGGGCTCCTCCCTGGTCAGCAGCGGCGTCCACGGACGCGTGCTGGCCGTCTCCTGGGAGAAGCAGTCGGAGTCGAACGCCATGTGGGCGCTCTCGATCCCGGTGCCGTTCACGATGCCGGTCGGCGCCGGTGCGGGCGGGTTCTTCGCCCCGCACGTGCGCGCCTACATCAACAATTCGAAGGCGCCGGCGCACATCGGCGCGATGGTCGCCGCCAAGGACCGCCGCAACGGCGCGAAGAACCCGCTCGCGCATCTGCACCAGCCCGATATCACCGTCGAGAAGGTGATGGCCTCGCAGATGCTGTGGGATCCGATCCGTTTCGACGAGACGTGCCCGTCGTCCGACGGAGCGTGCGCGGTGGTGCTCGGCGACGAGCGATCCGCGGACGATGCGATCGCCGAAGGACGCCCCGTGGCGTGGGTGCACGCGACCGCCATGCGCACCGAGCCGCTCTCGTACTCGCACCGCAATGTGGTCAGCCCGCAGGCCGGACGCGACGCCTCGGCCGCATTGTGGAAGGCCGCCGGGATCACCAATCCGCTCGAAGAGGTGGACACGGCCGAGATCTACGTGCCCTTCTCTTGGTTCGAGCCGATGTGGCTGGAGAACCTCGGCTTCATGCCGGAGTACGAGGGCTGGAAGCTCACCGAGGCGGGAGAGACCGAGATCGGCGGGAAGCTCCCCGTCAACGCGTCCGGCGGCGTGCTGTCGTCGAACCCGATCGGCGCCTCGGGCATGATCCGGTGCGCTGAGGCGGCGATCCAGGTGATGGGCAAGGGCGGCGATCACCAGGTGCCCGATGTCCGCAAGGCCTTCGGCCACGCCTATGGCGGCGGCTCACAGTACTTCTCGATGTGGCTGCTCGGCGCGGACAAGCCCTAGCCGCGCCGCGCGGGGGTCAGACGTACGCCTGCGCGGGCATGTTGTTCTGAACAGCCTCCACCAGGGCGCGCACCGCGCGCGCCACCTCCACCCCGGAGTCGGTCAGCGAGTACTCCGGGTGCGACGGCCTCTCGTCGGACATCGTCCGCACGACGAGGCCGTCGTTCGTCAGTGTCTTCAACGTCTGCGTCAGCATCCGGTCGCTGATGCCCTCCACCTGCTCACGCAATTCACAGAAACGCTGCGGAACGGTCTTCAGCTTGCCCAGCACGAGAGCTCCCCAGCGGCCGGTGACGTGCGAGAACACCTCCCGGGACGGGCACTGCTTCGCGAAGACGTCGAACGGGATCATGCCTAGATACTAGCTCTGACCTTTTGCGCTTACGAAAAGTAAGTGATCGAATTCCGGGGACCCCACACATCTCGGTGGGCGAGAACAGAACGATCCCACAAGGAGTCACCTCGACCATGACCTACTTCAAGCAGGGCCAGGGCCTGGCCGTCAGCATCGCCCGGATCATCCTCGGCGTCATCTTCTTCGCCCACGGCTGGCAGAAGTTCTTCACGTTCGGCATGGACGGAGTCAAGGCCAACTTCGAGATGATGGGCGCGCCGGTCCCCGGTGTGAGCGCCTGGCTCGCCGCGCTGGCCGAATTGATCGGAGGCGGCCTGCTGATCGTGGGCCTCGCGGTTCCGGTGGTGTCGGTGATCCTGATCGTCGACATGATCGGCGCGATCTTCATCGCCCACATCGACGCGGGCTTCTGGGCCTCGGACGGCGGTTACGAACTGGTCCTGGGCCTGATCGCCGGCCTGCTGGCCGTCGGTTTCGCCAAGCAGGGAGTGCTGGCCGTCGACACCCACCTCCTCAAGGCGGTCTCCGCGGACAAGGCTCCCGGGGAAGGTCGGCGCCGACAGCTGAACGGCCGTTGATTCCAGCAGCGAGGCGGCCTCGATACGTCCTCGGCTAGCGCCTCGTCCTACTCGGCTGCCCTGGGGCACCCGCTCAGGGTCGTCGAGCAAGCGGGCCGTTCCGCCGGGGCAGTCGAGTAAGCGGGCCGTTCCGTCAAGCCAGCCGAGTAAGCGGACCGTTCCGTCAAGCCAGCCGAGTAAGCGGGCCGTTCCGCCAGGGCAGTCGAGTAAGCGCAGGAGCGGAGCGACGGAGCGCATCGAGACGGGCGTCAGCCTCGATACGGCCTCGGCTAGCGCCTCGTCCTACTCGACTGCCCTGGGGCACCGCTCAGGGCCAGTCGAGTAAGCGCAGGAGCGAAGCGACGGAGCGCATCGAGGCGAACGCGGGTCCGTCGGGCGCAGCCGCGAGGCTCGACATGAAGAAGTCCCGGCGACCATCTCGGTCGCCGGGACTTCTTCGCCCGTTACTGCATCCGCAGACCTACTGGGGCCGGAACGACTTCATCGTCGCTTCGACCTCCCAGAACGCGCGGAGCGCCTCCAGGTCTCCGTTCTCGTCCGCCTTGTAAGTGAACACGCCTTCGGCCTCGGAGATGTGGCCGCCGATCCGGGTGACGATGGTGCCGATGTAGGCCACCTCGCGACCACAGATGATCTCCTTCTCGAACTGGAAGTCGATGCTCTCGGTCGGTGCGATCGCCTTGTCCCAGAACGCCGACAGCCCGTCGGCGCCACGATGACCCCGCCCTTCCTCGTCGAACATCGACGGGCCGACCGGATCCTCGACGGATCCGTTCGCGGCGAAGTTCGCCAGCCATGCCGCCTTGTCACGAGCTTCGACGGCCTCCCGCGAGCGCCGCCCGGCGAGTACCGCCGGATGGTTCGCGCGGTCGATGTTCAGATACGCGGGAGAGTTCTGGGTGTCGGTCAAGACTTCGTCCCATAATCGACCTGCAGTTCCTTGATGCCGTTGATCCAGCCGTGACGCAGCCGGCGCGGCTGCTCGAGCTTGGTGATGTCGGGCACCAGGTCGGCGAGCGCGTTGAACATCAGGTTGATCTCCATGCGAGCCAGGTTGGCGCCGATGCAGAAGTGCGTGCCGTTGCCGCCGAAGCCGACGTGCGGGTTCGGATCGCGCAGGATGTTGAACGTGAACGGATCCTCGAAGACGTCCTCGTCGTAGTTCGCCGAACCGTAGAACATGCCCACGCGCTGACCGGCCTTGATGTCGACGCCGCCGACCTGGGTGTCGTGCTTGGCCGTGCGCTGGAAGACGTTGACCGGAGTCGCCCACCGGACGATCTCGTCCACCGCCGTGGCCGGACGCTCCTTCTTGAACAGCTCCCACTGATCCGGGTTGTCCAGGAAGGCGTTCATACCGTGCGTGATGGCGTTGCGGGTGGTCTCGTTGCCCGCGACCGTCAGCAGGATGAAGAAGAAGCCGAACTCCGCCTCGGTGAGACCGTGACCGTCGATATCGGCCTCGATCAGCTGCGTGACGATGTCGTCGGCCGGGCACTTCTTGCGCTCCTCGGCCATGTTGTAGCCGTAGCCGAGGATCTCCATGTTCGCGGTGAGCGGGTCCGTGGTGAACTCCGGGTCATCGGCGTTCATCATCGAGTTCGACCAGTCGAAGAGCTTCATCCGGTCCACTTCGGGCACGCCGAGCAGATCGGCGATCGCCAGCAGCGGCAGGTCGACGGCGACCTGGTGGACGAAGTCGCCCTTACCCTCGTCCGCGGCCTTCTGAACGATCTCTCGCGCGGCGGCGTCGAGCTTCTCCTCCAGCGCGTGGACCGCCTTCGGCGTGAACGCACGGGAGACCACCTTGCGCAGGCGCGTGTGCTCGGGCGGATCGTGGTTGATCAGCAGGGTCTTCGTGACCTCGAGCTGCTCCGGGTCCATGTCGTCCTCGAAGCGGATGATCACGCCGTTCTCGTTCGCCGACCAGTCGTCGGCGTTCTTCGAGATCTCACGGATGTGCTCGTGCTTGGTGACGGCCCAGTAGCCGCCGTCATGGAAGCCGCCGCCCTTGCCGGGCAGCTGAGCGTTCCACCACACCGGCGCGGTCTTGCGGAGCTCGGCGAACTCCTTGACGGGAATACCCTCGACCAGGAGGTCCGGGTTCGTGAAATCCCACCCCTCCTGATGCATGAACGGACACGTGCCGGACGCTTCAACGCTCTGCGCCTGAGTCACGTCATCACCTCAATTCTCTGGCCATGTTCTCCGGTCTCGATCGGAACGAGAACCCGTTACAATTTGCGTAACTCACACTCTGCCACACTGGATAGACGCGAACAAGAACTTGTTCTAGTTTTGACGGAGAAACGTTTCTCGAACAAGGAGTTGGCATGGGTGTACCGGTGATCGTCGAAGCGGTCCGTACTCCGATCGGCAAGCGCAACGGCTGGCTGTCGGGCCTGCATGCGGCGGAGATCCTCGGTGCGGCACAGCGCGGCGTCGTCGAACGCGCGGGAATCGATCCGGGCCTGGTGGAGCAAGTGGTCGGCGGCTGCGTCATGCAGGTCGGCGAGCAGGGCAACAATGTCACACGCACCGCATGGCTGCACTCGGGCCTACCGTGGCAGACCGGCGCCACCACCATCGACTGCCAGTGCGGATCCGCACAACAGGCCAATCACATGGTCGCCGGCCTGATCGCGACCGGCACCATCGACATCGGCATCGCTTGCGGCGTCGAATGCATGTCACATGTGCCGCTCGGCGCCAACGTCGGCACGGATGCGGGCCCCCGCCGCCCCGATTCGTGGGACATCGACATGCCCAACCAGTTCGACGCCGCCGAGCGGATCGCCAAGCGCCGGGGCATCACCCGCGCCGACGTCGACGCACTCGGGCTCGCCTCGCAGACCAAGGCCAAGCGTGCGTGGGACGAGGGCCGCTTCGACCGCGAGGTCCTCACGGTCAAGGCGCCCGAGCGCACCAAGGAGGGCGAGCTGACCGGTCAGATCCTCGAGGTGAACCGCGATCAGGGTCTGCGCGACACCACGGCCGAGTCGCTGAACGGACTCAAGGCGGTGATCGAGGGCGGCATCCACACCGCCGGCAACTCGTCGCAGATCTCCGACGGCGCGGCGGCCGTGCTGCTGATGGACGAGGACAAGGCCAAGGCCCTCGGCCTGCGTCCGCGGGCCCGGCTGGTGAGCCAGGCGCTCGTCGGAGCCGAACCGTACTACCACCTCGACGGACCCGTTCAGGCCACCGAACGAGTCCTCTCCCGCTCGGGGATGAATCTCAACGACATCGATCTGGTCGAGATCAACGAGGCCTTCGCCTCCGTCGTCCTCAGCTGGGCCCAGGTGCACGGTGCCGACATGGACAAGGTGAACGTCAACGGCGGCGCCATCGCCCTCGGGCACCCCGTGGGCAGCACCGGCTCCCGGCTGCTCACCACCGCGTTGCACGAACTCGAGCGCAGCGACCAGCAGACCGCGCTCGTCACGATGTGCGCCGGCGGCGCGCTGGCGACCGCGACCATCATCGAACGGATCTGATTTGGAGGCGAGCTCCCGACCGGCCCAACTCGATTCGCCGGTGGTCGCGCGGATCATCAGGATCGGTTCACGGCTCAACACCCGGCTGTACCGGCTCACGCGCGGACGGCTGGGCGGGACCTGGCGAGTCGGTGCCGCGCTGCGCCGCCCCACACCCGTCTGCCTGCTCACCACGACGGGGCGCAAGTCGGGACAGGAGCGCACCGTTCCGCTCCTGTTCCTGCGCGACGGCGAGTCGATCGTGCTCGTCGCCTCGCAGGGCGGACTGCCGAACAATCCGGCCTGGTACTACAACGTGCGCGATGAGCCGAACGTCCGGATCCAGATCGGCCGGGAAGAGCGCAACTATCTGGCGCGAATCGCGGGCCACGCCGAACGCGCCGAACTCTGGCCGCGGCTAGTCGAGATGTACGCGGACTTCGACACGTACGCCGCGTGGACCGACCGCGAGATCCCGGTCGTGATCTGCGAACCGGTGTGATCGCTCACGGCGTCATCGCGGCGATCGGGCCGTCGGACATGACCACGCCGGTGTCCACCTCCGGTCGGGACGTCCGGGAGAGCGACCCGTCGGCCCCGATCCGATAGGTGGTCACCCTCGAGGTCAGCCGTGCGGTCAGCACGTCGATGTCGTACAGGTAGCGCCCGTTCGGGTGCAGGAGCACCTGCCCGGGGAGGGTTCCGGCCGGCCCCGGGTAGGGCGAGCCCGCGATCGGCGTCAGCCGCCCGTCGGCGTGGGCGTTGTATGCGGCGATCGATGTGCCGACTGCGTTCGGGACGTACAGGCGCTTGCCGTCCGGCGTCATGACGATGCCGTGCGGGACGCCTCCGGTGGGGTACGGAGACCCCGGGGTCGGTGTCACGGAGCCGTCGTCGCCGATGCGGAATCCCGACAGTCCCAAGGAGAACTCGTCGCTGACGTACAGGAACCGCCCGTCGGGCGAGTAACCGGGCGCCACCGGCCCGAGACCCACCCGCGTCACACCGAGACGGCGGATGCCGCCGCCCGGGCCGAGGGCGTAATTCGTCATCGTGTTGCCGATGTAGCTGACCACGCGCATCCGGGTGCCGCTCGGGTCGATGCCGCCCATACCGACCATGCTGAACCCGTCGACCGGCGCGGTCGGCTTCCCCGTCGCGATCAGCGCGCCGCTGCCGGTGACGCGATACGACGTCACCCGGCCGGGGACGCCGCCGAGAACCACGTACAGATACTTGCCGTCGGGCGTGAGCCGGGCGGCCGTCGGCGCGCCGCCCACCTTCACATCGGCACCGGGGATCGGAGTGAGCCGGCCGCTGGCGGAGATCCGGTAACCGCTGACTCCGCCGTCGAGTGCGTGCGGAACGTAGACCTTCTCTCCATCCGGACTCACCACGAGCGACAGCACCCCGAGACCGGTGGCGAAGGGACTGCCCGGGACCGGGGTGAGCGCACCGTCGTCGTGGACGCGCAGGACGCTGATCCCCTGGGACGCGGTACCCGCGGTCAGCAGGAAGCGCGGATGCGGGGTGCCGGCGTGTGCCGTGCCCGGCACCCCGGCGGTCAGCAGGACGAGGCCGGTGAGAAGAGCCGTCAGCCGGACGCGGACACCGTTCGGGAGAATAGCCATGTCAGGACTTTCGCTGTCGGTGGCCCCGAGAGGCGAGGCCGGTTCGGGCTCATCGTCTCCCGGCCTGCGACGCCGGAACTGTCACGATTCCTGCACACTCGTCCGGCTCCTCTCCCGCCGAACTATCCGACGGCGCGGCCGGCACCCTCCCAGAACTGCGCGCGCAGGGCCTTCTTGTCCGGCTTGCCGAGCGCCGTCAACGGCAGCGATTCGGCGAACACGACCTGTTTGGGCGCCTGCACCGCACCCTTGCGTTCCTTGACCGCGGCCTGGATGTCCGCGGCGATCTGCGTCTGCGCCGCGTCCCCGGCATCGGCGTCGGGGCGCAGGACCACCACCGCGGTCACCGCCTCTCCCCATTTCTCATCCGGCACGCCGATCACCCCGACCTGTGCGACCGCGGGATGCTCGGCGACCACGTCCTCCACCTCGCGGGGGAACACGTTGAATCCGCCGGAGACGATCATGTCCTTGGTGCGGTCGACGATGAACCAGAAGCCGTCCTCGTCCTCGCGGGCGACGTCGCCGGTGTGCAGCCAGCCGTCGACGAAGGTCTCGGCGGTCTGCTCGGGCAGCCCGAGATAACCGCCGGCCAGCAGCGGACCGGACACGCAGATCTCACCCGGCTCACCCCGCGCCACGCGGTTGCCCTCCGAATCGAGCAGGGCGGTGCGCAGGAACGCCGACGGGCGTCCGCAACTGCCTAGGCGGGCCTTGTCGTGTTCGTCTTTGCGCAGGTAGCTGATGACCATCGGCGCCTCGGACTGGCCGTAGTACTGCGCGAAGATCGGCCCGAACCGCTCGATCGCCTCCGCCAGCCGGACCGGATTCATCGGCGACGCGCCGTAATAGACGGTTTCAAGGGACGAGAGATCGCGGGTGCGGGAGTCCGGGTGGTCCATCAGGGCGTACAGCATCGACGGCACGAGCATGGTGGCGGTGATCCGCTCCCGCTCGATGGTCTCGAGGACCAGCGCCGGATCGAACTTGCTCAGGACCAGCATCGTGCCGCCCTTGATGAGGGTGGGCACGAAGAAGGCCGCGCCCGCATGCGAGAGCGGAGTGCACATCAGGAACTTCGGCCGCTCGGGCCATTCCCACTCGGCCAGCTGGATCTGCGTCATCGTCGACATCGCGCGGGCGGTCCCGATGACGCCCTTGGGCTTTCCGGTGGTGCCGCCGGTGTAGGTGATCGAGACGACGTGGTCGGGGTCGAGCACCGCGGCGGTCAACTCTCGGACGGGGTACTCCTGAGCGGCGGCGACGATGTCCACGCCGATGTCGGTGAGCTCAGCGGGCACCGGGCCGAGGGTGAGGACCCGGGTGAGCCCGTCGACCCGCTTCACCAGTTCCACCGCTCGCTCGACGAACATCGGATTCGGATCGATGACCAGCGTCGACACGCCCGCGTCCGCGAGGACGTAGGCGTGATCGTCGAGCGACCCGAGCGGGTGCAGCGCCGTTCGGCGCCAGCCCTGCGTCTGGCCCGCTCCGATCACGAACAGCACCTCGGGGCGGTTCAGTGCGAGCAGCCCGACGGCTGTTCCCGTGCCTGCACCGGCCGCCTCGAAGGCCTGGATGTAGCGACTGATCTGGTCGGCCATCTCACCGCCGGTGAGTTCGGCGTCGCCGAGCTTCAGAACCGGCTTGTCCCGGTGACGGCGCAGGGCCGCGACCATCAGGTCGCCGAGGTGGACGGGGTTGCGCAGCGCGTCGGCCGCAGTCATTTCGGATCCCATGTGCGCAAATACTAGAACGTGTTCTAGCTGACTGGAAGCGCTCGATCGAAAACTGTTGCCGCACAGACTCTCTCGAGACGTCTCCGATTCGGGATCCCGTCACGAAAAGAGCGCCGAGATCGCGACCGGCGAAAAGAAGTCCAACCGTTCGGCCGGGATCGGACCTAGTATCGAGATATGACGGATCTGGACCAGGCAGCAACCCGACGAGACATCACCGACGCGCTGTTGACCGCGATGGAGCGGCGGCACGAGGTACTCGACGCGATCGTCGACGCAGAGGATCGCGATGCCGCGGCGACTGCGATCGCCGACCTTCTCGGCAAGTCGAAACTGGGCGCGGAAGCGGTCCTGAACATGTCCTTCTACCAGCTCACCAAGACCGAGCGGCGCCACAACCAGGCCGAACTCGACAATCTCAACGAGGAGATCACCTTCACGCTCGCCGAGCGGCCGGCGAGTTCGGGCGACAGCCTCGACCTCCGTCCCTTCTCCGCCGACGACGACGCCGATCTGTTCGCCGAACGCACCGCCGAACAGGGTGTCGCAGGCGACGGGTCGGGCGCGCCGGCCGGGGACGTCGCAGACGAGATCACCAAGGGCGTCGACCGCGTCGACGCCGAAGACGCCGTCTGGCTGGTGGCCGTGGAAGGCGACCAGAAGGTGGGCATCGTCTTCGGCGAGCTGAACGACGGAGAGGTCGACGTCCGCATCTGGATTCGCCCGGAATCACGCAAGCGCGGTTACGGCACTGCGGCGCTGCGCAAGTCGCGCTCGGAGATGGCAGCGCTGTTCCCCGGCGTCCCGATGGTGGTGCGGGCCCCCAGCGCCTGACGCGGCACCCTGCAGACCCTCAGGCGGGCCCGGTCCACGACGGACCGGGCCCGTCGCCCATTGCGCCGGCCAGCATGGACTCGAAACCGAACCGCAGCGCGTCCAGCGAATCGACCGTCCCCATCTGGTAGCCGATGAGCAGGTACATGGCCACCTGCGCGAACTTCTCCGCCCTGTCGGCGTCACCGATGACCTCGGCCGACGTCTCGCGAATCACCTCCGCGCGCTCCCGGTCGACCTCCACCAAGTGCGCCCGCACCCCGGAATCGTGGGTCGACCAGACCCGGATCGCCGCTTCGGAGGCACGGTCGAGCCCGAGGCCGACGCCGATCAGGAAGTCGATCCGCTCCCTGGGGTCGTCGACGGCGATCGCGTCTCCGATCGGTCTGCGGCTGTGTTCCTCTCGCCAGTAGTCGATCAGCGCCGACTTGTACTCGGCCCAGTCCGCGAAGGCGTGATAGAAGCTGCCCGTCGTCGTGCCGGCGACCCGGCAGACCTGCGCCAGTTTGAGACCCGCGTGCCCGTGTTCCCCCAGCACCTCCAGGCCCGCGTCCAGAAACCGCCTGCGCGCATGCTCGGACGGCACCGATTGCTTCTTCACCATGCGAACCCGCCTCCCACACCTGCGACGTGACCCCTTGCACAAAACTATAACTCAACTTACAGTGAGCTCACCGACAGGCAGGAGCCGACCGATGACACTCAAGACGCTGGTCCAGACACCGTCCCGGACCGCGGGCATGGATCCGGAGACCGAGTTCCACGAGATCTACCGTGCCCTGGCCACGTACGAGTTCCCCTGGGACATCAATCAAGCGCTGAGCTTCGCCCTGTTCCGGACGTACGCGGTCCCGAGCATCGGCGACCTCCTCGACCGGACCGGCGAGTTCCGCGACCGACCGCAGAAGCGGTACGACGACACCGCCGTCCTGCTCGAGGTGCCGCTCCTGAAAGGCTTCGACAGCACCGACGGCAGGGCCGCGATTCACCGGATCAACCAGATGCACAAGATGTTCGAGATCAGCAACGACGACATGCGGTACGTACTGGCCACCTTCGTCGTCGTGCCGGTCCGCTGGATCGCCGATTACGGCAGACGCCCGCTCACCGACGACGAGATCCGCGCGACCGTGCTGTACTACCGGCAACTCGGCAGACACATGGCGATCAAGGACGTACCGGAGACCTACGAGGAGTTCGCAGCTCTGATGGACTCGTACGAAGCCGCCCACTACCGGTCCGGCGGCACCGCGGGCGTCCGCCGCACCGGCGACGCGACGATCGACCTGTTCAAGACCTTCTACCCGGCGCCGCTGCGACCGTTGATCGGCGCCTTCAGTCTGTCGGTGATGGACGACGCACTGCTCGACGCCTTCGGCTACCGGCGTCCGCCCGCCGCGCTGCGGTTCGCGTCGAGGGCAGGCCTCCGAATCCGGGGCCGGCTGGTCTCACTGCTGCCCCGGCGTCGGCGGCCGCGACATGTTCACGATCTGCCCCGGATCAAGAGCTATCCGAACGGCTTCGACATCGAGCGGATGGGCACCTTCGCACCGCCCGGATGCCCGGTCAGGCACTGATCGGACCGCCGATACCCGAGACCTACTCTCCGCGCCAGACCGGTTCGCGCTTCTCGGCGAACGCGCGCGGTCCCTCCCTCGCGTCAGCGGAGGCGAGGACCGTGAGCCCGGCCTCCTGATTGACGGCCCAGGGCTCTTCGGCGCCCCATTCGGGGTCCCACTCCGACCGGCCCTGATGTGTCCGGTAGACGGCGCGTTTGCTGAGCTGTACCGCCAGCGGTGCGTTGGCCGCTATCCGGTGCGCCAATGCGAGCGCGGTGTCCAGGACCTCGGCGGCCGGGACGACGCGGTTGACCAGTCCCCACTCGCAGGCGGTCGCGGCGTCGACCCCGTCGCCGGTGAGGATCATCTCCAGGGCCCGCTTGAGCGGAAGCTGCCGCGCCAACCGGATCACACCGCCGCCACCGGCGATCAGTCCGCGTTTCACCTCGGGCAGTCCGAAGACCGCGGAGTCGGCGGCGACCACGAGATCGCAGGCGAGAGCGAGTTCGGTCCCGCCGCCGAGCGCCGTTCCGTTGACCGCCGCGATGAGCGGCTTGTCGGTCCAGTGCCGCACCAGCCCCGCCAGCCCCCACTCCGGATGGGTGTCGTCGATGATCGGCTCACCGCGTGCGACGGCCTTGAGGTCGGCCCCCGCGCAGAAGGCTCGGCCCGCTCCGGTGAGCACCACCGCCCGCACCGCGCGATCGGCGGAGGCCCTCTCCAGCGCCTCCCCCAGCCCGGTCGCGACTGCCCCGTCGATCGCGTTCAGCGCCTCGGGCCGGTTCAGCGTCACCACGGCGACGCCGTCGCACGCTTCGTAGCGGACCGATCCCTCCGCGGTCTCAGACATCTGCGAGCCCTCTCAGCGGGCGCCGTATGCCTTGACTTGGACCGGTGAAGCGTCGATCAGCTCGGCGACCACCGGAGTCAGCTCCGCGACCTCCCAGCGCGCGCCCTTGTCGCGCGAGGCCGCACGCTGCCAGCCGTCGAGCACCGTGACGCGGCCGCCCTCGACCTCGAAGAGCCGCCCGGTGACGGAGGCCGACGCCGGCGAGCCCAGCCACACCACCAGCGGCGAGATGTTCGCGGGATCCATCGCGTCGAAGGAGCCGTCCTCCGGCGCCGCCATCTGCGCGGCCATCGCCTCGCCCGCACCCATCGTCATCTGAGTGCGTGCGGCCGGGGCGATGCCGTTGACGGTGACCCCGTATCCGCCGAGTTCGGCGGCCGCTTGAATCGTCAGTTCGGCGATGGCGGCCTTGGCGGCGGCGTAGTTGCCCTGCCCCACCGAGCCGAAGATGCCGGCTCCCGAGCTGGTGTTGATGATCCGGGCCTGCACGCGTTCACCGGCTTTGGCCTGGGCGCGCCAGTGCGCTCCGGCATGACGCAGCATCACGAAGTGCCCCTTGAGGTGCACGCGGACCACCGAATCCCACTCGTCCTCACTCAGCGAGAGCAGCATCCGGTCCCGCAGGAATCCCGCGTTGTTGACCAGCGCGTCGAGACGGCCGAAGGCATCGATCGCAGTCGCGACGATCGCGGCGCCGGTGTCCCAGTCGGCGACGTCGCCCACCGCCGCGACGGCCTCGCCGCCGGCCGCCCTGATCTCGTCGACGACGGCCGCGGCCGATTCCGCCGCGTAGTCGTTGACCACCACCTTGGCGCCGTCGGCGGCGAAAGCGTGCGCGTGTGCGCGCCCGATCCCTTGGCCGGCACCGGTGACGATGACGACGCGGCCCTCATTGGTCTTGTTGCTCAATGCTCTTCACTCTCTCTCGGAAGTCTGCGGCGGTTACCCGACCGTCGCGGTTCTCAGGCGTCGTTGCCGGCGTTCGCGGCGGACAGGAAGGCCGGCTTCTCGCCGCCGCCGTGGACGGTGACGGTGGAACCGGTGATGTACTGCGACAGCGGCGACAGCAGAAAAGCCACCGCGTTGCCGATGTCGGCGGGCCGGGCCATGCGGCCCATCGGGATGGTGGCGCCGACGGCGGCCACCCCCGCCTCGTCGCCGAAGTGCAGATGCGCCAGCTCGGTCTGCACCGGGCCGCAGACCACCGAGTTGACCCGCACCGACGGCGCCCATTCGACGGCGAGCGTCTCGGTGAGATTGTCCAGACCGGCCTTCGCCGCACCGTAGGCGGCGGTGCCCGGGGACGGCCGGTGCCCGCTGACGCTCGACACGTTGACGATGGCGCCGCCGCCGTCCTGGGTCGACATCACTCGGTGCGCGGCGCGCGCGACGATCAGCGGCGCGACGAGATTGAGTTCGACGATCTTCCGGGAGAAGTTGTCGGAGGCATCCGCGGCCGGCGCGAACGGCGAGCCGCCCGCGTTGTTCACCACGCCGTCGAGCCTGCCGTGCGCGGCGACGATCTGCTCGATCATCGAGGCCACCGCATCACCGTCGCGGACGTCGCAGGGATAGAACTCGCGGTCGTCGTCGCCCGGGCGTCTAGCGCAGACGACGGGCGTGGCGCCGAGGTCGTCGAGCACTTGCGCGATTCCCGCGCCCACCCCGCGGACACCGCCGGTGATCAGGACGATTCTCCCTGCCAGCCCCAGATTCACCGGGCCGTGCACTGCTTCGGTCATGGTGCTACTGTAACAAACAACCAAGCATTTGCTTGGGTGGCTCGTCAGAGCCCCACCCAGCCCAGACAAAGGAGTCGGTGTGCCGATCACCACCGCCCGCGCCGAATCCGGCATCGTCACCGTGACGGTCGACTTTCCGCCGGTCAACGCGCTGCCCAGCGCCGCATGGTTCGAACTCGCCGACGCGATCAGTGCCGCAGGCGCCGATCCGGAGACCTCCGTGGTCATCCTGCGAGCAGAGGGACGCGGCTTCAATGCGGGCGTCGACATCAAGGAGATGCAGCAGACCACCGGTTTCGGTGCCCTGATCGACGCCAACCGCGGGTGCGCCGCAGCCTTCTCCGCCGTGTACGACTGCGAGGTCCCGGTGATCGTCGCGGTCAACGGTTTCTGCGTGGGCGGCGGCATCGGCCTGGTCGGCAACGCCGACGTGATCGTCGCCTCCGACGACGCCGTCTTCGGCCTGCCGGAGGTCGATCGCGGTGCGCTCGGCGCGGCCACGCATCTGGCACGCCTGGTGCCGCAGCACCTGATGCGGACGCTGTACTACACCGCGCAGAACGTGACCGCGCAGCAGCTGGTGCAGTTCGGCTCCTGCTACAAGGCCGTCCCGCGAGAGGAACTGCTGGAGACCGCGCTCGAGGTCGCCCGTCTGATCGACGCCAAGGACACGCGTGTCATCCGGGCGGCCAAGGCGGCGATCAACGGTATCGATCCGGTGGACGTCAAGACCAGCTATCTGCTCGAGCAGCGTTACACGTACGAACTGAATCTGGCCGGAGTGGCCGACGAGCACCGCGACGCGTTCGTCGAGACCGGTAAGACACTGAAGGGGAACTGACACCGAATGGCCACCAAGACTGACAAGACGTCGAGCCTCGACGACGTGGTCGCCGAACTGCGCGACGGCATGACGATCGGCATCGGCGGCTGGGGCTCCCGGCGCAAGCCGATGGCGCTGGTCCGCGCCATCGCCCGCTCGGATGTGAAGGATCTGACCGTGGTGACCTACGGCGGCGCCGACCTCGGGCTGCTGTGCGCGGCGGGCAAGGTGAAGCGCGCGTACTACGGCTTCGTCTCCCTCGACGCCGCACCGTTCTACGATCCCTGGTTCGCCAAGGCGCGTCTGTCCGGCGCCATCGAGGCCCGCGAGATGGACGAGGGCATGGTCAAGTGCGGCCTGGAGGCCGCCGCCGCACGCCTGCCCTTCCTGCCCATCCGCGCCGGACTCGGCTCCGCCGTCCCCGATTTCTGGGAAGGCGAGCTCAAAACCGTCGAATCCCCGTATCCGGATGCCGACGGACGCACCCAGACTCTCATCGCGATGCCCGCGCTCGAGCTCGACGCGGCATTCGTCCACCTCGACATCGCCGATCCTCACGGGAACGCCGCCTACACCGGAGTCGATCCGTACTTCGACGATCTGTACCTGGCCGCGGCGCGGCGCCGCTATCTGGAAGCCGACCAGGTGGTCCCCACCGAGGAACTGGTGGACTCCGTCGCCCGCGAACGTCTTCTGATCAACCGGATGAACGTCGACCGCGTGGTCCACACCCCGAACGGCGCACACTTCACCTTCGCGGGCGGATACGGCCGCGACAACGCGTTCCTGAAGCACTACGCGACCTCTGCGGCAGACGACGAGAGCTGGTCGGCGTTCAAGACCCGCTTCCTCGACGTCGACGAGGCCGGATACCAGACCGAGGTCGCCAAGTGGCAGGCCGAGCAGGAGGAAGCCAAGTGAGCAGTCCCGAGACCACCGCTGTCATCACCCGCGCCGAGTACTGCGTCGCGGCGTGTGCCGACATCTTCACCGGCGCGGGCGAGATCATGGCGTCGCCGATGGCCACCACTCCGCTGATCGGCGCCCGGCTGGCGCGACTGACCACCGAACCCGATCTGCTCATCACCGACGGCGAAGCGCTCATCCTGGCCGACACACCCGCGGTGGGCCAGTCGGGTCCGGTGGAAGGGTGGATGCCCTTCCGCAAGGTGTTCGACGTGGTCGCCTCCGGCCGGCGGCACGTGGTGATGGGCGCCAACCAGATCGACCGCTACGGAAACCAGAACCTCTCGGCGTTCGGTCCGCTGCAGCAGCCGACTCGCCAGATGTTCGGCGTGCGCGGCGCTCCCGGCAACACCATCAACCACCCGACCAGCTACTGGGTCGGGAACCATACGGCTCGGGTGTTCCCGGAGCGGGTCGACATCGTCTCCGGCGTCGGCTTCGACAAGGTGGACGAGCGCAATCCCGCCTTCGACGATCTGAACATCCACCGAGTGGTCACCAACCTCGGCGTTTTCGACTTCCGCGGACCCGGCCACACCATGCGGGCCCTGTCGCTGCATCCGGGCGTGACGCCGGAGGCGGTCGCCGACGCCACCGGCTTCCCGGTGGCCGACCTCGAATCGGCCCCGGCCACCGCGGACCCGACCGACGAACAGTTGCGGATCATCCGCGAGGTCCTCGACCCCAGGAATCTCCGCGACCGCGAGGTCCGGTCGTGACCGCGCCTCACAACGGACCGGCGCCCGCGGCTCCGCTGTCGACTCGCTTCACCGAACTGGTCGGCATCGACTATCCGATCGTGCAGACCGGCATGGGCTGGGTCTCCGGACCGTCACTGACGGCCGCCACCGCCGAAGCCGGCGGACTGGGCATCCTCGCATCGGCGACGATGACCTACGACGAACTCGAGTTCGCGATCAAGAAGACCAAGTCGCTGACCGACAAGCCCTTCGGGGTCAACCTGCGCGCGGACGCGACCGATGCGGCCGAGCGCGTGGATCTGATGATCCGCGAAGGCGTGAAGGTCGCCTCGTTCGCGCTGGCTCCGAAGAAGGAGCTGATCGCGAAGCTGAAGGACAACGGCCTGGTGGTGGTGCCGTCGATCGGCGCCGCCAAGCACGCGGTGAAGGTCGCGTCATGGGGCGCCGACGCCGTCATCGTGCAGGGCGGCGAGGGCGGCGGCCACACCGGCGGCGTGGCGACCACGCTGCTGCTGCCGTCGGTGATCGACGCCCTCGGCGGCGGCGACGGGCCGACGTCGATCCCGGTGATCGCCGCCGGCGGCTTCTTCGACGGTCGCGGTCTGGTGGCCGCACTCGCCTACGGCGCCGAAGGCATAGCGATGGGCACCCGGTTCCTCCTGACCAGTGACTCCGCCGTCCCGGACAGCGTCAAGCGCGAATACCTCAAACGCGGACTGAACGACACGGTGGTGTCGCTCAAGGTGGACGGCATGCCGCACCGCGTGCTGCGGACCGAGCTCGTCAACGCCCTCGAAAGCGGTTCCCGCGCGAAGGCGCTGCTGGCCGCGGCGCGCAACGCCAACGAGTTCAAGCAGCTCACCGGTATGAAGTGGACCACCATGCTGCGCGACGGTGCGTCGATGAAGAAGTCGGGCGAGCGGACCTGGCAGCAGATCATCATGGCAGGCAACACCCCGATGCTGCTCAAGGCCGGATTGGTCGACGGCAACACCGACGCCGGCGTGCTCGCGTCCGGCCAGGTGGTCGGCATGATCGACGATCTGCCGTCCTGCGCGGAACTGATCACCTCGATCATGACGCAAGCGCACGCGCGCCTGGCCGCGCTTCCCCGCTGAGCGTCTCCCACGCTCCGCAGACAACGAATCGGCCCCGGCACTCTCTCGAGTGTCGGGGCCGTTTCGGCGGACCGGAACTACTTCTCGGTCGGCGCAGCCTTCTTGGCGGGCGCGGCCTTCTTGGCCGGGGTGGCCTTCTTGGCCGGAGCCGGCTTGCGCGCGGCAGCGGTGCTCACCTTCTTGGCGGCGGCATCGGCGTCGGCCTTGGCCTTGGTGCCGGCCTTCTCGATGTCCGCCGCGGTCTCCTGCAGCTTCTCGGAGACCTCGTCGGCGGCGACAGCCGCATCCTCGACGCGGTCGGCGGCGCGGCCGGCGAGTGCGGCAGCGCGCTCGCCCACGGCACGGGTCTGGGTCGAGACGGCGCCCAGGGCGTCCTCGGTCAGGTCGACGGCGTCGTTGTAGACCTTCTCGACGCGAGCCAGGTTCTCCTCGACGTACGGGGTCTGGCGAAGACGCTCCACGGCGCTCTCGCCGCGCTCGGCGAGCGAGTTGTACAGGCCGGTGGTGGCCTCGATGTAGGGCTCGGCGACCTTGCGCAGTTCGTCAGCGGTCAGCTTGGCGCGCAGTTCCTCGATCGACGGGAACTCGGTCGGCAGATCGGTGATCCGGCTACGGGTCTCGTCCAGGCGGCTCTGGGTGCGCTCGCGCGAGGCCTGGGCGCGGTTCTTCAGCTCGGCGAGGGCGTCCTTGACTTCCTGGACGGCGACGTCGCCGGCGCCGACGACGGCGTAGACCGGGGTGGGCAGAGTACGTTCGGCGGTGCTCATGGCAACTCCTTGCTTGCTTTAACTTGCACCACCAGTGTGCGTCAATGTGCTAGCAAATGCTAGCGCTAGGAGCGTGTGAGTGGTCGATGTCACTGCTACTGAAAGTACTTCCGCCTGCAATAAACGTCGTGTTCACCGTGGTTTCTTGCGCAACTACCACCCGTCCGCCCCAGCGCAACCCTTTAGCTCACTGCTAGCAGAATCTACGCCTTAGGCGCTTTGTCAGCGTCCATCCGACGCCGCAACCTGCGTGCTGCAGCAACCATGTTGCGGAGTGCCGGTTCCAGTTGCCAGTAGTGCCGCGTCTTCAATCCGCCGTCCGGGTTGGCCCAGAGCCGATCGATCGGAATCGCCGACGCGGCCCGGGTGAGACGGTCGTCGATCGTGTCGATGTCCGGGATCACCGCGCTGCGGCTCTCGTAAACCCCCGGCCCCACCCCGCGCTCGATGGCGGTGCCGTGCTCGGTCAGTTCGCTCAGCACCCAGTCGATGGACCGCGTCGCCACGATCGACGTGACGTCGGCGTCCATCGCGTTGAACGCCTCGACAACTTCGGCGATCGAGGAGTAGCCGAGGTGCGTGTGGATCTGCGTCTCGGGTTTCGCGCCGCCGACCGCCAGTTTGAACGCCGCGACCGCCCAGTCGAGATAGCCTTCGCGGCCCCGTTCGCGCAGAGGCAGCAACTCCCGGATCGACGGCTCGTCGACCTGGATGATCTTGATTCCCGCCCGCTCCAGATCCGCCACCTCGTCGCGGACGGCCAGCGCCAGTTGCTCGGCGGTCTCGTACAGCGGCTGGTCCTGCCGGACGAACGACCGTGCGAGCATCGTGACCGGGCCGGTGAGAATGCCCTTGACGGGCTTGTCGGTCAGCGACTGCGCGTAGGTGATCCATTCGATCGTCATCGGACCCCGCCGCTTCACATCGCCGTAGAGGATCGGCGGCCGGACGTATCGCGAGCCGTATACCTGGACCCAGCCCATGTGGGTGAAGGCGTAGCCCTCCATCAGTTCGGCGAAGTACTGGATCATGTCGTTGCGCTCGGGTTCACCGTGGACGAGGACGTCGAGCCCGATGTCCTCCTGCAACTCGATGACCCGCCGGATCTCCTCGCGGAGCCGCTCGGCGTACTCGTCCCAGGTGAGCCGACCCTGCCCGTAGTAGTACCGGGCGCGTCGGATGTCCGCGGTCTGCGGAAACGACCCCAGCGTGCACGTCGGCACCGGCGGCAGCCCGAGGACTGCGGCCTGGGCCCTCCGGCGTTCGGCGTACGGAGCTCGTTCGCGCTGGTCCGGTCGGATATTGGCGACTCGTTGACGGACCTCGTGCTTGAGCTTGAAGTGGACGGTCGCCGGACGCGTGTACCAGTGTTCGGGCGCCCCCTCGGAGATCGCCTTCGCCAGCGCGATCACCTCGGCGACCTTCTGCTTGGCGAACGAGAGCCGGTCGGCCACATCGCCGGGAAGGTCGGGTTCGATGAGCTTGTCGACCGGGACGTGCATCAGGGTGCACGACGTCGACACGACGAGATCGGGGATCACCTTCTTGATCTGGAGCAGGTAGTCGAGCTTCCCGCCCTTGGCCGCCTTCCAGACGTTGCGGCCGTCGATCACCCCCGCGTACAGCCGCTTGCGGCGGAGCCCGGCGATCTCCATCAGCATGCTCGGCGTCATGGGCGCGGACACGAGATCGAGACCGATCGCCTCGATCTTGGACGCCGCGAGAATCGGGAGCGCCGGGCCCAGATCGCCGTACTCGCCGGTGACGAGGATCCGCGGACGCAGCCCCGCGCCGCCGAGTCGGTCGTAGGCGCGGGCGAGCGCCGCGAGATCGGCGTCGGTGCGGTCGGAGGTGAAAGCGGGCTCGTCGAGCTGAACACACTTGGTGTTCTGCTTGGCCAGCTTCTCGAACAACTCGATGTACACCTCGAGCAGGTCGTCGAGCCGGTCGAGCGGACGGAACCCTTCCGGTGCGTCGGCCGCCGGCTTGCTCATCAGCAGCAGGCTGACCGGCCCCAGCATGATCGGTCGCAGTTCGATGCCCGCTTCCGCGGCGCGCGCATGCTCGTCGAGCAGGTTCTCGCTGAGCCAACCCGCTCGGCCGAGCGAGAACTCGGTGTCCGGGCCGACCTCCGGCTGCCGGTAGTAGTAGTTGGTGTCGAAGTACTTGATCAGCTCCAACGGCGGGAAGTCGGGCTTGCCGCGAGCCATCGCGAAGTAGAAGTCGATCGGATCGAGCTCGGCGTGCAGCGGCTCGAAGCGACGCGGCACCATCCCGAACATCAGCGCGTTGTCGAGAACGTGGTCGTAGAACGAGAAGGTGTTGCCCGGAACCTGCTCGAGACCGGTGGCGGCGAGCTCACGCCACGTCGACTCGGCGAGCTCACGGCCGGCGGCGAGGAGCTTCCCGCGATCGCCGGAGCCGTGCCAGTAGTCCTCGAGCGCGAATTTCAGTTCGCGGCGCGCACCGATTCTCGGGTACCCGAGAATCGATGACCCGTACTCGATGCCGTCAGCGCGTGTCATGGCGCACGCCTACTTGGCCGCGCCGTCGCCGTACTGATAGAAACCGCGACCGGACTTCTTACCCAGACGCCCTGCCTCGACCATGCGCAGCAGCAGCGGCGGCGGCGAGTACAGCGGTTCCTTGAACTCCTCGTACATGCTGTCGGCGATCGCCTTGACGGTGTCGAGCCCGACGAGGTCCGTGAGCTTGAGCGGACCCATCGGATGTGCGCAGCCGAGCACCATCGCCTTGTCGATGTCCTCCACCGTGGCGAATCCGCTCTCCACCATGCGCACCGCCGACAGCAGGTACGGCACCAGCAGCGCGTTGACCACGAAGCCGGAACGGTCGGACGAGCGGACCACCTGCTTGCCGAGCACGTCGTGCGCGAAGGCCTCGGCGCGCTCGCTGACCTCGGTGGAGGTCATCAGCGTGGTCACCAATTCGACGAGGGGCAGCACCGGGACCGGATTGAAGAAGTGCATGCCGATGACCCGGCTCGCGTTCTCGGTCGCCATGCCGAGCTTCATGATCGGGATCGACGAGGTATTGGAGGCCAGTACCGCGTTGGGGTCGGTCACCACCTTGTCGAGTTCCCGGAAGATCTGTGTCTTGACCTCCTCGTCCTCGATGATCGCCTCGACCACCAGCTGGCGGTCGGCGAAGTCTCCGAGGTCGGAGGTGAACCGCAGGCGCCACGAGGCCTGCTCGCGCTCGCGCTCGGTGAGTTTGCCGCTGCTGACGCCGCGGTCGAGGGAGCGGAGGATACGGGAGCGGCCGGCCGCGGCGAGTTCGCGCGTCGACTCGTAGACGAGGACGTCGGCGTTCGCGCGGGCACACACTTCGGCGATACCTGCACCCATCTGACCTGCGCCGATGATACCGACGCGTGAAATCTTCTCACCTGCCATTGTGAAGGCTCCTGAAGTGTTGTCTGACGTGTCGCGCCGCGCGAACGGCGGAGTACTACCTGTTTAGCAATGATCCCGGGGCAGTTGGGGTTCAATACCCCACTGCCCCGGGATCATCACGAGATCGTCAACCTTTCAAGCGAAGGTCGCGTCGGTTCCTAGTGGAACTGTCCCTCTTCGGTCGAGCCCTTCAGAGCCGCGGTCGAGGTGTTCGGGTCGACGGTGGTGGCGATCTTGTCGAAGTAGCCGGCACCGACCTCACGCTGGTGCTTGGTAGCGGTGTAACCGCGCTCCTCGGCAGCGAACTCGCGCTCCTGCAGGTCGACGTACGCCTTCATCTGCTCGCGAGCGTAGCCGTAGGCCAGATCGAACATCGAGTAGTTGAGGGCGTGGAAGCCGGCCAGCGTGATGAACTGGAACTTGAAGCCCATCGCGCCCAGCTCGTTCTGGAACTTGGCGATGGTGTCGTCGTCCAGGTGCTGCTTCCAGTTGAAGGAAGGCGAGCAGTTGTAGGCCAGGAGCTGGTCCGGGTACTCGGCCTTGACGGCCTCGGCGAACTGCTTCGCGAGGGCCAGGTCGGGCTTGCCGGTCTCCATCCAGATCAGGTCGGCGTACGGAGCGTAGGCCTTGGCGCGAGCGATGCAGGGCTCGATGCCGTTCTTGACGTTGTAGAAGCCCTCGGAGGTGCGCTCACCGGTGATGAACGGACGGTCGCGCTCGTCGACGTCCGAGGTGATCAGGGTGGCGGCCTCGGCGTCGGTGCGGGCGACGACGACGGTCGGGGTGTTGGCGACGTCGGCGGCCAGACGCGCCGAGGTCAGGGTGCGGATGTGCTGCTGGGTCGGGATCAGCACCTTGCCGCCGAGGTGGCCGCACTTCTTCTCCGAAGCCAGCTGATCCTCCCAGTGGGTGCCTGCGGCACCCGCGGCGATCATGGCCTTCTGCAGCTCGTAGACGTTGAGAGCGCCACCGAAGCCGGCCTCACCGTCGGCCACGATCGGCACGACCCAGTTGTCGACCGAGTCGTCGCCCTCGACGCGAGCGATCTCGTCGGCGCGCAGCATCGCATTGTTGATGCGGCGGACCACCGACGGCACCGAGTTGGCCGGGTACAGCGACTGGTCCGGGTAGGTGTGGCCCGAGAGGTTCGCGTCACCGGCGACCTGCCAGCCCGACAGGTAGATGGCCTTGAGGCCCGCGCGGACCTGCTGCACGGCCATGTTGCCGGTCAGTGCGCCGAGCGCGTTGATGTAGCTGTCGTCACCCTTGGTGACGCCTTCCCACAGGATCTCCGCGCCGCGGCGGGCGAGCGTGTGCTCCTCGACGACGTTGCCCTGGAGCTCAGCGACCTGCTCCGCGGTGTAATCGCGCTTGATGCCCTTCCAGCGGGGGTTGGTGTCCCAGTCCTGCTGGATCTCGGCGGCGGTACGCGGCTTTCCGACGTTGCTCATAGCCTTCGCTTTCGTTAGAACTGCTCGATCGCAGTGCTTTGAGGGTTTACGGCCCCATCCGATTCTTGCGAACCGGTTGACACCTTGAGGCGATGCCTGACATCAGGTTGCCATAGGGAAAACCTGCAGTTCAATCCCTACATGGATGCAAATAACGGGCATGTTACCGACGGGTTTTGCAAAGCTTGTAAATATTGATGTGTGAACCTCACGGGCCGAATCTCAAAAAAGTACGCGCGTACTGGGAAAACTTGTCGCGGGACGCTCGGCCGCGCGACACCGACCGCGGCACTCGGCGGCGACGGGCACCGCGGCCGAAAGTGCGGCACTTCACAGACGGCCGCGGCGCGAAAGGACGGAAGATCAGCGTGCGGCACGCGTGACGGCGTCTCGAACGAGCCGCACGAACTCGTCGTCGGTCACTGGCGCCGCGACGAGCGCCGAACCCGGAACCACCGCCGTGCGCTCCTGCTCGCTGACGGCGCGTTCGTCGGTCGACAGACCCAGCTGCAGCGTGACGGTCTCGCCGCTGGGCCGCCGGACCAGGATATTGCCCATCAGACCCGCGCGGGCGCGGACGGCGCCGCCGGGCAGCGTGGTCACCGAATCGCTGCGCACCAGGAACGACTGCTCCACGGCCGAGTCGCGGAGCGCGGGCAGTTCCACCGTCGTGGTCACGATGTGCGCCCCGGCCAGCGTGCCCTTGCTGGGAACCGCCGTCACGACCGCGCACGGGCCCGTCGTCGCACGACGGTCCGCATCGATGTCGCGGCGGACGCTAGAGAGCAGTTCACTGAAGACTCCGGTGTCCGATCGCGCCACCAGCAGAGCCGAGTTGTCCTCGGTCAGTTGCGGATTGAACTCGGCATCAGCGGTGGGCGCGCACTCCGGCGGGGTGAAGGCCACCGTCTTCGACTGTTCCAGCGTGCTGCGATTCGACACGATCAGATCGTTGACCATCATCGGAACCGCGGTGAAGTCCGGCGGCAGCTGATCGCTGGTGAGCAGCAGGCTGGGCAACGTCGGCTCCTGCGCACTGCCGTCCCCGCATCCGGCGACGCCGATCAGACCCGCGCAGGCGGCCGCGAGTGCGGTGGTACGGGCGAGTGCGGAACGGGACAGAATGGAGCGAAGCACACCGGCACCGTACCCGGCGGAGAGCCGCGGGGAGGGAGGCACATCGCGTGAGCACTGAACACCCGGCCGGCCAGAAGATGTTCGTCGGCGGGCGGATCCGCGGGCTCCGCGCCGACCGCGGACTCTCGCAGCAGGCCCTGGCGGGCATGCTGGGCATCTCCGCGTCGTACCTGAACCAGATCGAGCACGACAACCGGCCGCTGACCGGCCCGGTCCTGGCGAAGATCACCGACCTGTTCGGACTCGACATCGACTTCTTCGACCCGCAGGACGACGTCCGGCTCGTCGCCGAACTGCGGGAGGCACTGCTGGACGAGGACCTCGACTTCGATCCCGCCGCCAGCGAGGCGGGTGAGGTGGCGTCGCTGGTCGGCAGCCACCGGGCGATCGCCGAAGCACTGGTCGGGATCTACCAGCGGTACCGCGTGGTCTCCGAGCAACTCGCGGCGGCGACGGCCGGTCGCGGCGACTCCGGCACGCGCGGAACCATCAGCGCCCCGCACGAGGAGGTCCGCAACTTCTTCTACCAACGTCGCAACTACGTGCACGAACTGGACGAGGCCGCCGAGGACCTGACCTCGCGGATGCGCATGCACTCGGCCGACATCCGCGCCGGCCTGGCCTCGCGCCTCGAGGACCGGCACGGCGTGCGGATCATCCGGCGCGTGGACCTGGGCGACGACGTGCTGCACCGGTTCGACCCCGAGCGGCGCCAGCTGGAATTCTCCGCGGCGCTCTCCGCCGGCCAGCGCACCTTCAAGATCGCCGCGGAACTGGCCTACCTCGAGCTCGGCGATCTGATCGACGAACTCGTGGCCGACGGCGGGTTCACCACAGACGACGCCTTGGCCCTCGGCCGACAGGGGCTGGCCAACTACTTCGCCGCCGCCGCGATGCTGCCCTACGGGCAGTTCCACGGTGCGGCCGAGGACTTCCGCTACGACATCGAACGGCTCTCGGCCTTCTACGCCGTCTCGTACGAGACCATCTGCCATCGGCTCTCGACGCTCCAGCGGCCGAGTCTGCGCGGAGTCCCGTGGACCTTCGTCCGCGTCGACCGCGCCGGGAACATGTCCAAGAGGCAGTCGGCCACCGGCTTCAACTTCTCCTCCAGCGGCGGCACCTGCCCGCTCTGGAACGTGTACGAGGCATTCGTCTCGCCGGGCAAGATCCTGACCCAGATCACCGAGATGCCGGACGGCCGCGAGTACTTCTGGGTGTCGCGCACCGTGGAGCGGCGCGCTGCGCGGTACGGGCAGCCCGGCAAGTCGTTCGCGATCGGCATGGGCTGCGAACTGCGCCACGCCGGACGCATCGTCTACTCCGACGGCACCGAGATCGGCACCGATGCGCGAACGACGCCGATCGGCGCCGGGTGCCGGGTCTGCGACCGTCTCAACTGCCCCCAGCGCGCCTTTCCACAACTCGGCGCCAATCTGGCGATCGACGAACACCGCAGCACGGTTTCTCCGTACATGCCGGGGTGAGCCGCGGCTGGACTACCTTGGGTCGACATGAACACACCTCGCGTCGCCCCCGGCACTCTGCTCGAACTCGGCCCGGTGAACTGGCTGGTGGTCCGCGCGATGGGCCTGGCCACCGGCACCGACGACCCGCACATCTTCGCCACGCTCGGCCGCAGCCGGGGCCTGTTCCGCGGTTGGTTGCACTACTCGTCGCGCATGATGCCGTTCGGCGAACTGTCGCGCAAAGAGACCGAGATGATCATCATCCGCGTCGCCCACCTGCGCTCCTGCGACTACGAGCTCGACCACCATCGACGTCTGGGGGCACGCGCGGGGATCACCGCTGAGGCGTTCGAGCAGATCCTCGAGGGACCCGACGCCGGCTGGGGAGACCGCGAGCGAACCCTGCTGTCGGCCGTGGACGAACTCGTCGCCGAGCGCGACCTGGGCGATCAGACCTGGCAGGCGCTGCGCCGGCACCTCGACGAGCGCCGCGCCGTCGCCTTCGTCCTGCTGGTGGAGCAGTACGACGGGCTCGCGACCACCATCACCGCGCTCCGCGTCCAGCGTGACGAGTTCCGGGGAAGCGGTCGCCGATGACCTCCGTGGCGCAACGACTCATGGGCAACCCGGCGTTCTCGCAGATCTACGAGCGCCTCTGGCGGCCGGTGTTCACCAGGGGCTTCAGCCTCGGCGGATCGCAGACTCTGGACTACGACCGCGCGCTGCGCGCCTACCTGGCCAGGCCCGGCGAACGGCTCGTCCTCGACGTCGCCTGCGGCCCCGGCAACTACAGCCGGGACGCCGCCTCGGGGCTCACGGGCGACGGCCGGTACGTCGGCCTCGACTTCTCCGCGAGCATGCTCGAACAGGCGCAGCGCGATCACCGCGACGACCGCATCGCCTACGTCCGCGGCGACGCCCACCGACTGCCGGTGCCGGACGCGTCGTTCGACACCGTGATGTGCCTCGCCGCGCTCTACCTGATCCCCGACCCGCTCCCTGTGCTCGACGAGATGGCCCGCGTGGTGAAGCCGGGCGGCGAACTGATCGTCTTCACCTCCGTGCGATCGTCGATCGCCGCAGTCCCCGGCGCCGATCTCGTCGCCGGGCTGTCGGGACTGCGGATCTTCGGGCGCCGGGAGTTGCTGGACCGGTTCGACGATCTCGGGATGACACACGTGGAGCAGACCATCACCGGCGTCGGCCAATACGTTCACGCGCGGCGACCTCGCGTCTGACCCCTAGGCAAGCGAACTAGCTTAGGCTAGCCTATTTAAAGGAAGTTATTCCGCTGAATAGGCAGGAGTGGTCATGTCCGATCCGCATACAGGAGAGCTCCCTCTGTCCGACCGCCGCGACGAGGATCTGCCCGGCCACTGGCTGCTCGCCAAGGTCGGCAAGCGCGTGCTGCGGCCCGGCGGCCGCGAGCTCACCGCCGCCTTGCTCGACGATGCCGCGCTCGCCGGCGCCGACGTGGTGGAACTGGCACCGGGCCTCGGCAAGACCGCGGTCGAGATCCTCGGCCGCCGGCCGCGGAGCTACCTCGGCGTGGAAGCCGATGAGCAGGCCGTCGCACTGACCGCGGCCGCGATCGGCGACCGCGGCCGAGTGGTTCACGCCGACGCCGACGACACCGGGCTCGATGCGGCGAGCGCCGACGTCGTGGTCGGCGAGGCGATGCTGACCATGCAGTCCGATCGAGGCAAATCCGCCATCATCGACGAGGCGTTCCGAGTGCTGCGTCCCGGAGGCCGATACGCCGTGCACGAGTTGTCGCTGCATCCCGACACCCTGCCGGACGACGCGAAGACCGAGATCCGCAAAGCGCTGGCACGCTCGATCAAGGTGAACGCCCGCCCGCTCACCGAGGCCGAGTGGCGCGAGGCTCTGGAGCGATCGGGGTTCGTCGTCGAGCGTGTGCGGTTCGCGCCGATGGCGCTCCTGGAACCCGCACGGATGATCGCCGACGAGGGTGTGGCCGGGACACTGAGGATCGCCTTCAACGTGGCCCGCAACCCGTCGGCGCGCAAGCGGATCCTGGGGATGCGCAAGGTGTTCGCGAAGTACCGTGACCAGATGGCCGCCATCGAAGTGATCGTGAGGAAACCCGATGTCGAGCAGTGAGACAGCGGGCAGAGAGACGGCGGCGGCGCCGTTCACCTATCTGACCGGACTGAACGCACCCAACACCGGGGACACCGGGTCGAAGCCGGCGGTGAAGCGGATCCACCGGAGCGATACCGAGACCGTCGTTCGGCTCTCCTTCCGCGCGGGACAGGAGATGCCCGACCACCTCGCCGCCCACCCGATCGTGGTGCTCGGCCAGTCGGGCGCCGTGGACTTCACGGTCGCGGGCGCCACCGTCCGGCTCGAACCCGGCACCGCGATCCGGGTCGACGCCCGGGTGACCCACTCGCTGCACGCGGTCACCGACGGTGCGGTAACACTGGTGATGATCCACGGAAGCTGACATCAGGAGGGGGTCGCCATGCCCGTGCGCCCTCGAGACCGAGCCCGCGCGCTCCTCGCCGACGCCCCGGACGGAATGGACGCGCATGAGGTGGCCGATTCGCTGGGCGTTCACGTCACGACCGCCCGGTTCCACCTGAACAACCTGGTCGACGAGGGTTCGGCCGTCACCGAGACCACCGAACCCCGCGGCGTCGGGCGGCCGCGCGTGGTCTACCGCATCGTGCCCGCCCCGTCCGCCGACGAACTCGTGCACCTGCTGCTGCGCCGCATCGGCGAGACCGAGGCCGAACGCGAACGGGTCGCCGCGGAGACCGGCCGACTCTGGGCACGCGGCCGACGTGGTGCCGACGTCGATGCGGTCGCTGTCCCCGACCCGGTGACGGTGGTCGAGGCGATGCTGACGCGGCTCGGCTTCCGGGTGACCGATGCGCTCAGCGCATTCGGCGAGCACCAGTTGTCGGTCTGCGGCTGCCCGCTGCAGAGCATCGCGTCACGTAATCCCGAGATCGCCCACGGCATCGTCCGCGGCGCGGTGGAGTTCGCACTCGAGCAGGCGTCGCCGGCACTGGGAGGCGCCTATGCCGTCGACGTCTCGCCCGATTCGGCCGGCGACTGCGAACTCGTGCTGCGGTTGTCCGGAGTTCACACCCCTGCAGTTCGCACCACCTGAAGTTCGCACCCCTGCACGCTGACTCGGATGTCAGAACGAGCGGTAGTCGCGCACCGGCATCCGCGGTCCGCGACGGGCCGGCATCCCCGCACCCAGCTCGCACAACCGGATCACCCGATAGCGTTGGCCCGCATACGGTTCCAGCAACTCCAGCATCCCGTCGTCGTCGACCCGCTCGCCGATCAATGCGAGTCCGACGACCGACGGAGTGTGATAGTCGCCCACCGGGACCGCGTCCGGGTCACCGACCGCGCGTATCCGGGTGTGCGCGGCGGTCCACGGGCCGATGCCGCGAAGGGCGGTGAGGCGGTCCGCCTTCCGCTCCACGTCGACCGTCGCGGCGGCTCTGACGGTCCGAGCGCGCACCGGTTCGAGCCCGCTCCGGTGCCAGTCCGACTCGGTGATCTCCCGCCACCTCGGGCGCGGCGGCGGCACCCTCATGTCGGCCGGGACCGGCCCGGGCGCGCGGTCGCCGTATCGGGTCAGCAGATAGCGCCAGGCCCGGTAGGCCTCGTCGCCCACCACCTTCTGTTCGAAGACCGCCGCCACCAGGGCCTCCCAGACGCGGTCGGTGCGCCCGATGCGGAGGTCGGGAACCCGTTCCGCCAGACGTGCGACCGCCCGATCGAGGGGGGTCAGCGCCGCGGGGTCGTCGTGCGCACCCAGCATCGCCGGCACGTTCTCGACGAGCCAGCCCGCGCCGGGCCCCCACGCCCGGGCGAGCACCGAACCGTCGGCGCGGCCCGCGACCGCGAGCGTGCCGGGACCGTCGGGCGTGTGGACCGCGCGCCACACGGATCCGTCGGTCGCCACCCGGTACGCCGGATCGGCCCGCCCCCGGCGGTGCAGTGAGAGCATCGCGCGCACCGGAACACGCCATCCGGGCGTCCACTCGCGCTGCAGCATGCCACCCATTGTGCGCGCGGACCGCAGACGCGAGGGCGCCGCACCGGGTGTCGGTGCGGCGCCCTCGCCGAGCGGATCTGAGCGGGTGTCGCTACAGGTTGATCATGTGACCGATCGCGCCGTGGAAGGTCTCCTGGAGAGCCTCGCTCATCGTCGGATGGGTGTGGACGTTGCGGGCCAGTTCACGAGCGGTGAGGTCCCACTTCTGCGCCAGCGTCAGTTCGGGCAGCATCTCGGAGACGTTGTCGCCGACCAGGTGGCCGCCGAGCAGTTCCTCGGTCTCGGCATCGGTGATGAGCTTCACGAAGCCGGCCGGGGCGGCCAGGCCCTGAGCCTTGCCGTTGGCGCTGAACGGGAACTTGGAGACGGTGATCCGGTAGCCCTCGGCCTCGGCCTGCTCCTCGGTGAGACCGAACGACGCGACCTGCGGCTGGCAGAACGTGGCGCGCGGCATCATCCGGTAGTCGCCCAGCGTCATCGTCTCGGCGCCGGCCATGGTCTCGGCGGCCACGACGCCCTGCGCCTCGGCCACGTGGGCCAGCTGCAGTTTGGCGGTCACGTCGCCGATCGCGTAGATGCCGGGAACGTTGGTGCGCATGTGGTCGTCGATCGCGATGGCGCCGCGGTCGGTGAGTGCGACACCGGTGTTCTCCAGGCCGTAGCCCTCCACCCGGGGAGCGAAGCCGACCGACATCAGGACCTTGTCGACGGTGATGCTTCCGTCGGCGCCCTTGGCGTCCTTGTACGTCACCGTGACGTTGTCGCCGTTGTCGTCGACGCTCTGCACACCGGTGCCGGTGAGAATCTTGACGCCGAGCTTCTTGTAGGCCTTCGCGATCTCCTTCGAGACGTCGGCGTCCTCGTTCGGCAGCACGCGCGGCATGAACTCGATGATGGTGACGTCGACGCCGTAGTTGGCGAGTACGTACCCGAACTCCATGCCGATGGCGCCGGCACCCACGATGACGATCGAGCCGGGCAGATCGCGGGTGAGGATCTGCGTCTCGTAGGTCACCACGTTGTCGCTCAGCGCGACGCCCGGGAGCAGCTTGACGGTGGAACCGGTGTCGATGATGACGTTGTCGAAGGTGATCTCCCGATCTCCGACGACGATCGTCTCAGCGTCGCGGAAGACGCCGTATCCGTCGATCTCGGTGATGCCGTTCTTCTTCATCAAGAAGTGAACGCCCTTCACGATGCCGTCGGACACCTTGCGGCTGCGGTCGAAGGCGGCTCCGAAGTCGAAGCTCACCTCACCGCTGATACCGAAGGTCTTGGCCTCGTGATTGAAGACGTGTGCGAGTTCGGCGTTGCGCAGCAACGCCTTCGAGGGGATGCACCCGACGTTGAGACAGACACCTCCCCACCACTTCTCTTCGATGACGGCGGTCTTCATGCCCAGCTGGGCGGACCGGATCGCGGCCACGTACCCACCGGGACCGGCTCCCAGGACAACTGTTTGAAAATGTTCAGCCACGCAGTTCAGCGTACTTCTCCCCTGTGTGCCACGCAGGTGTCCGGTCACGCTCAGTCACGCATCACAATTCAATCAGTGATTGAAACGCTGATTGAAATGTGATCTGCTCAACAGATGCCCGTCGACCCGACTGCCGCCACCACACGCTCGCGCCTGTTGGACGCGGCCGAACGACTCCTCACCGCCGTGCCCTACGACGACCTGTCGGTGCGGGCGGTGTGCGGCGAGGCCGGCGCCAACCCCGCGGCCGTGCACTACCACTTCGGATCGAAGGAGGCCCTGGTCGCCGCGCTGCTCCAAGACCGCCTCGAACCGGAATGGTCCGACCAGCTCGACACACTCCAAGCGGGTCCGCGCACCGTCACCGACATCGTCGAGGCGATTCTCGACCCGCTCATCGCGTTGCAGGCCGCCCCCGAGACCGCACCCCTGGTCCGCACCCTCGCCCAATTCGTGCTCACTCATCCGCGAGCGCCGTGGGACAGCCGGTGGTTCCAGCTCGACGTGTGGACCGAACTGCTCACCGCCACCGTGCCCGGCCTGGACCCCGACGTCGCACGACGCCGCTGGCGCTTCGCGTTCGGCCTGATGATGACCGAGTTCGCCGCACCCCGGGAGATCTCCCCCGACAACGTCGCAGCCCTGTCCGACTTCCTCATCGCCGGCCTCGCCGGCCTACCGAAAGGCATTCGATGACCACCAGCCCGAATCCGAAAGATCCCGCACCGAGAGCCGGGAACGACCCGCTGAGCCCAGCTGTGCTCGGACCGCTCACGCTCCGGAACCGGATCATCAAGTGCGCGACCTTCGAGGCCATGACGCCCGACGCACTGGTGACCGACGAGCTCATCGAGTTCCACCGCGAGGTGGCCGCGGGCGGCGCGGCGATGTCGACGGTCGCCTACTGCGCGATCGCGCCCGAAGGCCGCACCGACCGCCATCAGATCTGGATGCGGCCCGAGGCGGTCCCGGGCCTGCAGCGGCTCACCTCGGCGATCCACGCCGAAGGCGCTCTGGCCGCAGCTCAACTCGGGCACGCCGGGCCGGTCGCGAACGCCGTGTCCAACAGGCTTCCGGCGCTCGGTCCGGGCCGGATCCCCGCGCCGATGGGCATGTCGCTGACCGCGAAGGTCGCGCGCGACGACATCCCCGGACTGGTGCGCAAGTTCGCCACCGCCGCGCGGCTGGCCGTCGACAGCGGGTTCGACGGCTTGGAGATCCACTGCGGCCACAACTACCTGCTCAGCGCATTCATGTCACCGCTGCTGAACCACCGGCGCGACGAATACGGCGGCTCGGCCGTGAATCGCGCCCGGTTCGCCCGCGAAGTCCTCGAAGCGGTGCGCAACGAGGTCGGCGACGAGGCCGCTGTCTGGGCCAAGCTCAACATGTTCGACGGCCTCGGCAAACCCGCCCGCGGACGCGGTGGCAGACCTTGGAGCTGCACCAATCTCGACGATGCGATCAAATACGCCGAACTGTTCGAGAGCGACGGGTTCATCGACGCCATCGAGCCCACCGCGGGGAGTTCGCTGCTGAATCCGATGTACCTGTTCCACGGCGAGCCGCCGCTGGAATCGTTCGCCGAGGCGATGGCCGGACCGGTCAAGACCGGTATGAAGCTCGGCGGCCGTCTGTTCCTGAAGCACTATCCGTACACCGACACCTACCTGCTTCCGCTCGCCCGCGAACTCCGCAGGGCGGTGTCCCTGCCGCTGATCCTGCTCGGCGGCGTGACCGATCACGCATCGATGCGGACGGCGATGGACGAGGGCTTCGACTTCGTCGCGATGGGCCGCGCGCTGCTGCGCGAGCCGGATCTGCCGCACCTCATCGAGGCGGACCCGTCCACCCGCAGCAAGTGCGTGCATTGCAACCTCTGCATGCCGACCATCTACTCCCACACCCGCTGCCCGATCCGGACCGGAGAGGTCCCCGATCCGCTGACCGCCGCAGGCTGATTCCGGCCGTCGCGCGGACCGCGGGACCACCCGCCCCGCGGTCCGCGCGGTTTCCACTGGTCCGCGAAACGTGATAGGCAGGATTAGTCCGTTCGGGTCACTGACCCGAGAGTCGATGGGCCCTACCGGCCGGGGGAAGTGGTAGTCAGATCCGCGGCGCTCCACGTCGCCGCCGTCGAATGAATCCAGTTCGCCCGACCCGAGAAACGACTATCGACAATTCGGAGGTCAGATGACTGACTCGACCGTCTCCACCGACGCCACCTCCACGGCGACGCTCCGGAAGGCGATCGCGGCGTCCGCGATCGGCAACGCCACCGAGTGGTACGACTACGGCGTCTACGCCGCGACCACCACCTACCTCACCCAGGCGTTCTTCCCCGGCCACCTCGGCACCATCGGCACCATGCTCGGCTTCGCCGTCTCCTTCGTGCTCCGGCCGCTCGGCGGCTTCGTCTGGGGACCGATCGGCGACCGCCTCGGCCGCAAACACGTCCTGGCGCTGACGATCCTGCTGATCTCGCTGGCCACCGCGCTGATCGGCGTACTGCCGACCCACGCGTCGATCGGTATCTGGGCTCCGATCCTGCTGATCGCACTGCGAGTGGTGCAGGGCTTCTCGACCGGCGGCGAGTACGGCGGCGCGGCCACGTTCATGGCCGAGTACGCGCCGGCCGACAAGCGCGGACGGTACGGCAGCTTCCTCGAGTTCGGCACCATGGCCGGCTTCGCCTCGGGAACCGCCATCGTCCTGCTGATGAACCTCGGCCTGAGCGAGTCGCAGATGCAGGAATGGGGCTGGCGCATCCCGTTCCTGATCGCTCTCCCCCTGGGTCTGGCCGGCCTCTACCTGCGGTCGCAGCTCGACGATCCGCCGCTGTACACCGATGTGGAGAAGAAGGTCGCCGATCCGGGCGGAATCACCGGTCAGCTGCGTCAGACGCTGGTGCACTACTGGAAGCCGATCCTCATCATGTTCGGCATGGTGGTCGCGCTCAACATCGCGAACTACACCCTGCTGGCCTACCAGCCGCAGTACCTCAAGGGCACCATCGGCCTGAGCGAGGACACCGCCTCGGTGGTGGTCCTGATCGGCCAGGTGGTGATGATGCTGCTCATCCCGGTGTTCGGCATGTGGTCCGACAGCACCGGCCGCAAACCGATGTGGCGGGTCTCCCTCGTGGGTCTGTTCGTCTTCGCGCTGCCGATGTACTGGCTGATGGGCCAGGGTTTCGGATGGGCGATCGTCGGATTCGTCGTGCTCGGCGTCCTCTACATCCCGCAGCTGGCGACCATTTCGGCGACCTTCCCCGCGATGTTCCCCACTCACGTGCGCTATGCGGGCTTCGCGATCTCGTACAACCTGTCCACCGCCGCCTTCGGCGGTACGGCACCCCTGGTCAACGACGCCGTCGTCGACCAGACCGGCTGGAACCTTTTCCCGGCCGTGTACATGATGGCCGCGTGCGTGGTGGGCGGTATCGCCCTCAGCTTCCTGCGCGAGACCGCCGGTTGCTCGATCGCCGGAACCAAGACTCCGGGTGCCGAGCCGGTCGAGGACGCTGTCGAGACCTCGCGGGTGGGCGCGTAGCCCGCCACCGGAAGGCCGCCGCGCCGGCGCCGGTACGTTGGACACCGTGACCGACGACGATCCGTACCTGTGGCTCGAAGACGTGACCGGCGACGACGCCCTGCGGTGGGTGCGTGAGCACAACGCTCCCACCGTCGCCGAGCTGACCGGCTCGGAGCGCTTCGCCGAACTCGAAGCCGGCGCCCTCGAAGTGCTCGACAACGACGAACGCATTCCGTACGTGCGCCGGCGCGGCGGCTTCCTCTACAACTTCTGGCGCGATTCGGCGCACCCGAAAGGTCTCTGGCGGCGTACCACTCTCGACAGCTACCGCTCCGCCGAACCCGAATGGGACGTCCTGATCGACGTCGACGCCCTCGCCGCGGCGGAGGGTGAGAACTGGGTGTGGTCGGGCGCCACCATGAACCGGCCCGAGTACGACCGCGCGCTGATCTCGCTGTCTCGAGGCGGCGCCGACGCGGCAGTGGTGCGGGAGTTCGACGTACTCGCGCGGGACTGGGTGGACGACGGCTTCGTCCTGCCGGAGGCCAAGTCGTCCGTCAGCTGGATCGACCGCGACACGGTGTACGTCGGCACCGACTTCGTCGAGACGCCGGACGGGCTGCCCGCGCTGACCTCCTCCGGTTATCCGAGGACCGTCCGGCGCTGGTCGCGTGGCACCGACGTGGCGGACGCCCCGACGGTCTTCGCGGGCGAGGTGTCCGACGTCGCCGTCGGCGCAGCCTGCGACCGGACGCCCGGCCATGTGCGGCACTTCGTCTCCCGGTCGGTGGACTTCTTCAACGAGATCGCCTACGAACTGCGCGGCGACGAACTCCTCCGCATCGACGTGCCGACCGACTCGCACTTCGACGTCCGGCACGACTGGCTGACCGTCCTGACGCGGTCGCCGTGGACGGTCGACGGCCAGGAGCATCCGGCCGGAGCGCTGCTGCTCTTCGATTACCCCTCGTACCTGTCGGGCGACCGCACCCACCGCGTGCTGTTCACTCCCGACGCGCACACCAGCCTGCAGGACCTCGCGTACACCCGCTCGCACCTGGTGATGGTGACGCTGCACGACGTGGCCACCCGCGTCGAGCTTCTCCGCTTGGGCACCTGGGAGTCCGAGCCGCTGAACGGGCTGCCCGAACTCGCGACGATCGGCGTGCTCGACACCGACCCCGATCACAGTGACGAGATCTGGTTGTCGGCCAGCACCTTCGTCCAGGCCCCGAGCCTGCTCCAGGGTTCCACGTCCGAGGGGGTGTCGGTCATCAAATCGTCCCCCGAGTTCTACGACGCGTCCGCCGTGTCGGCGCAACAGTTCTTCGCCACGTCCGACGACGGCACGGCCATCCCCTATTTCGTCGTCAAACGCGACGACGTGGCGTCCGGTCCCACCCTGCTCTACGGATACGGCGGCTTCGAGAACTCGATGACGCCCAGCTATCTCGGTATCGCCGGGCGGAGCTGGATCAGCCGGGGCGGCATCTACGTGATCGCGAACATCCGCGGGGGCGGCGAGTACGGCCCGGCCTGGCACACGCAGGCGCAGAAGGCCGGCCGACACCTGGTGTACGAGGACTTCGCGGCGGTGGCCCGCGACCTCGTGGGGCGCGGACTGACCACCCCGGCCCGGTTGGCCGCGCAGGGTGGCTCCAACGGCGGTCTGCTGATGGGGGTCATGGCCACCACCTATCCGGACCTGTTCGGCGCGCTGGTGTGCCAGGTCCCCCTGCTCGACATGCGCCGGTACCACCTGTTGCTCGCCGGAGCGTCGTGGATGGCCGAGTACGGCGATCCGGACGATCCGGACGAGTGGGAGTTCATCTCGAGGTACTCGCCGTATCAGCGGCTGAGTGCCGACGCCGCCATGCCCGAGATGCTCGTGACCACCTCGACTCGGGACGACCGCGTGCACCCCGGCCACGCCCGGAAGTTCGCGGCGCGGATGGAGGAACAGGGTCACCCGGTCCGGTACTACGAGAACATCGAGGGAGGGCACGGCGGCGCGGCCGACAACCGCCAGGCGGCGTTCAAATCGGCGCTGGCCTACGAGTTCCTGTGGCGCACAGTCGGAGCCGCGGCTCCGGAGCGCTGACGGAGCCGGCGCACCGTCGCCTCGACGTCCAGCATCGGCCGTCCCCGGGCCATCGGATACCACGCGAAACCGATGAGCAGCGCGCTCGCGTGACCGATCGCCGTGAAGGTCACGGGAGCCACCGCCAGCGGTGCGCAGAAGGCGACCGTCGCCCCGGCGACGTACACCCACCGCCGCGGCCGCGGAAACCGGTAGGCCAGGATGCCGATCACCGATGCCATGAAGTAGCTGACCCCGACGTCGATGGCGTAAGTGAGCGACGGATTGGCGTCGCCGCGCGCGATCTCGGCGCCGACGAGCCCCTGGCTGACCAGGGTCGCGAGAATGTGTCCGCTCAGGCCGACGACGACGAACCGCCGACTGCCGAGCCAGCGTTCCGCGGGCACCAGGAAGACGGTGAATCCGACGACGTACGGAATCCAGTACGCGCCGTCGAGCCAGAACAGGCTGCCGAAGATCGCACGGACCGGATCGTGCAGCAGGTTGTCGATGTTCGTCGACCGTTTGCCCAGGATCCGGTCCAGCCGCTGCGGCGACACCCGGTGCGCCACGATGGTGGTGGCCAGCAGGATCACCAGCCACGCGTAGGTGACCGGCGCGCTCCGAATCCATCGCGCGACGGCGCCGAGGCCGCGGCGCCACCTGCTCCGAACGCTGGTCACCGTCTCACGGTAGGCCCGCCGACCACCGCGCGCCAGATCTGCCCGCGAACCGCGCGTGTTAGATTTGCGCCGTCCAGCACGCGATGCCAGACGAGGAAATCCGGTGCGATTCCGGTGCGGTCCCGCCACTGTGGTCTGCCCGGCAGGAGACGATCCCCGCGGGCGGCAGCCAGACCCTCCTGCGTCGCGCCACCGAGATCCCGGGGGCGGAGCCTCCCCGAGGGAGGTCTGCACGTGCGATCACCACGCATCGGCGCCCTGCTCGCGAGCATCGCCGTCCTCATTCCGCTCGGTGCGAGCGCTTGCTCGTCGCCGGCGCCCCGCTCCGCGGGAGCCGCACGCGACTGCATCACCGACTTCGACCCGTCGAAGGACTACTTCCCGGAGAAGTCGACGATCGAGGACGCCACCGGCCTGACCATCGAGTATCACCGCTCGTACCAGGTCGTTACCGTGGCGCATCCGGCGCAGGGAGCGCCGCCCGCGTCGTACGTTCTGGTGCGATGCGGCGCCCCCGCCCCGGAGCTGACCGGAGAACTCGCGGACGCGCCTCAGGTCGAGGTTCCCGTGCGGACCGTCTACGCGGGCTCGACGACGCATCTGCCGGGACTCGCCGCTCTCGGCGCGGCCGATGCGGTGACCGGGGTCGCGACCACCGGCTTCGTCTCCACTCCCGAGATCGTCGAGCGGATCGACGCAGGGAAGGTGCAGCAGTTCACCGACGCCGGCGCCGTCAACGCTGAGAAGGTGATCGCCGGACGCCCGGACGTGCTCGTGACCGACGGCAGCGACAGTCCGGCCTTCGGCAAGATCCGCGACGCGGGCATTCCCGTCCTCGCCGACGCCGACTGGCTGGAGGAGAGCCCACTCGGCCGCGCCGAATGGCTCAAGTTCTTCGCCGCCCTCACCGGCACCGAGAAGCAGGCCTCGAGCGTCTACCAGAACATCAAGTCCCAGTACCGCAGCGTGGCCGACCGGCTGTCGGGAGTGCCGAAGACGCCGGTCCTGCTCGGCTCGATCGCCAACGGCTCGTGGACCATGCCCTCCGGGGGCAGCTACTTCGGCAAGCTCGTCGCCGACGCCGGCGCCACCTATCCGTGGATCGACGATCGCGCCGCGGGCAGCCTGCAGTTGTCGATCGAATCGGTCATCGCCCGCGCCCGTGATTCCGCCGTGTGGCTGCTGAGCGACCCGACGGTGAACTCTGTGGCCGATCTCGACAAGCAGGATCCGCGGTACCGCGCCTTCGCCGGTCCGGCGAAACAAGCGTGGAACAGCACCAAGGCCGTCAATTCCGGTGGCGGCAACGACTACTGGGAGACTGGTGTGCTGCGCCCGGACCTCGTGTTGGCGGACATCGCCGCAATTGCGCACCCGGATCTCTTCCCGGGTCATGCCTTCGAGTTCTACCTCCATCTGCCGCAGCGATGACACCGGTCCGGACCTCGGCGGCAGCCCGGCGACCACGCGCCCGATCCGGGGTCTGGGTCGGACTCGCCGTCGCACTCCTCGCGTCGCTGCTGGTGGCCGCCGCGGTCGGATCGGTCGCGATCCCGCCCGCGGAGACGCTCCGGGTACTGACCGGCGGTCACGCGCTGGACGCGGGGAGCGACTTCATTCTGCGCGAGGTGCGGCTGCCGCGGATCGCGACTGCCGCGCTGGTCGGCGCCGCGCTCGGAGTGGCCGGTCTGCAGATGCAGACCCTGTTCCGGAACCCCCTCGCCGATCCCTATGTGCTCGGCGCCAACTCCGGCGCCAGCCTGGGCGTGGCGCTGGTCGCACTGGGCGGCGGAGTCACCGGCGCCGCGACCTTCGCCGGCGGCCTCGCGGGCTGGGGACGAGCGGGAAGCGTGGTGGCCGCCGCCTTCGGTGCCGCGGCGGTGCTGGGACTGATCCTGCTGTTCGCGGTCTGGGTCCGCAGCGCGGTGACCCTGCTGCTGATCGGCGTGATGATCGGTGCCGTCACCGGCTCGCTCGTCGCAGTCCTCATCGTCTACGCCGATCCCGACTCGGTCCAGAAGTACATGATCTGGGGCCTGGGGACCTTCTCCGCGACGTCGTGGTCCGACCTGCGCGTCGCCGCACCGGTGATCCTCGGTGCCGTCCTGCTGTCGTCGACCTCGATGCGAGCGCTCAACGCCCTGCTGCTCGGCGAGGAGTACGCGCGGTCGATGGGCGTCGACCTGCGTCTCACCCGCACCGTCACGCTGCTGTCGGCCGCGGTTCTCACCGGTGTGGTCACCGCGTACTGCGGACCCGTCGGATTCCTCGGTCTCGTGATTCCGCATCTCGCGCGCGGAGTGTTCCGCACCTCGAATCATCGGGTGATTCTGCCCGGATGCGTCCTCGTGGGAGCGCTGCTCGCGATCTGGTGCGGCATCGTCGCAGATCTGCCGGGTAAGGACAGTTCGCTGCCCCTCAACGCGGTCACCGCTCTGATCGGCGCGCCGGTGGTCATCACCGTTCTGCTGCGCGGTCGTGGGAACGGCGGTGCGGTATGACGGCCGGTCTCACCCTCGCCGGGCTGACCATCGGCTACCGGGGCCGACGGCCGGTCACCATCGCCTCCGATCTGACCGCCGAGGCGCAGGTGGGCCGGTTGACGACACTGATTGGTCCGAACGGCGCCGGAAAGTCGACACTGCTGCGGACCGTCTGCGGTCTGGAGCGACCACTGTCGGGATCGGCTCTCCTCGCCGACGGCACCGACGTCACACGCATGAGGCCGGCCCGGCTGGCTCGCCGGATCGCGACCGTCGGGACCCAGATCGTCGACCCGGGCCGGCTCACCGCGCGAGAAGTGGTGGAGCTGGGCCGGACTCCCTATCTGGGCGCCACCGGCCGGCTCGGCGCCCATGATCGCCTGCGCGTCGACTGGGCGCTGGAGGCCGTTCGCGCTGCGGCGCTGGCCGACCGCCCCTTCCACGACCTGTCCGACGGCGAGGCGCAGCGCGTCCTCGCCGCCCGCGCCCTCGCGCAGGATCCGGAACTCCTCGTGCTCGACGAGCCGACCTCACACCTGGACGCACCGTCGCGCGTCGAGTTCTTGGATCTGCTGAGTACGCTGGCCCGCGAGCAGCGTCTCACGGTCCTGGTGTCGTCCCACGAACTGGAACTGGCGATGCGCCTCTCGGACGCGATCTGGCTCCTCGCCCCCGGCGGCGTGATGCACACCGGCACCCCGCTCGACGTGGCCTCCTCCGGCGCCGTCTCCGCCGCCTTCGATCGAGGCCGGCTCCGCTTCGACCCGGAGAGGTTCGTCTTCGAGGTGAAGGACGGTTCGTCGCAGCGTCCGGCGGTCGAGCCTCCGCCCGCCGGCTGACCGAGCCTCCCGCCCGCCGGCCGAGCGAGCCTCCCACCCGCTGGTTGAGCGAGCCTCCCGCCCGCCGGCCGAGCGAGCCTCCCGCCCGCCGGCTGAGCGAGCTTCCCGCCCGCTGGTTGAGCGAGCGCAGCGAGTCGAAACCATCCGCACCCGCACGCCCACCCACCGTGACACACCCCGCCCCCTGCCCTCTCCTCCCGCCGCCTCACTCCGAATCACCACTGTTAGCCGCCCCACTCCCGACATACCGGGCTTGCCTCGCTTCCGACCCCTGCGTTTAACATCAGCAAGCACCGACGGTCACGATGTCATCGCAGATCGTCGGCATTCTTCTGCCGTTAATTCCTACGCTCCTGGATGAATCACGGGCGTTCGAACTCGTCCGACCGGAAAGGGATTGCATGCCGCCGCTCAGTCGTCTCGTGCGCACCCAGTTGATCGTCGTGCTGCTGATCGGATTGGTGGCGTCGGTCTACGGCGGCATCCGATACGCGCGCCTCGATCAGGCGGCAGGCGTCGGGGTGTACCACGTGACCGTGCGGATGCCCGACTCCGGCGGACTGTTCGAGCAAGCGCAGGTCACCTACCGCGGCGTCGAGATCGGCCGGGTGCAGAAGATGTCGATCGTCCCGGGCGGGATCGACGTCACTCTGGCCCTCGACTCGAGCGAGGCGAAGGTTCCGGCCTCGGCGGTCGCCGTCGTCGCCGACCGATCGGCGATCGGAGAACAGTTCCTGGATCTGCAGCCGCCCTCCGACGCGGGACCGTACCTGCGCGACGGCTCGGTGATCGACGAGAACCGGCTGCCGCCTCGGCTCGACGAAGTGGTGCGGTCGGCCATCGACCTGACCGACACGATCCCCGTCGATGCGCTGCGCAGAACCGTCACCGAACTGGGCGCGGCGTTCAACGGCCGCGGAGACGACATGAGCCGGCTCGTCGACTCCCTCGACCGTCTGTCGAAGGAGGGCGTCGAAAGCCTCGACGAGACGATCGGGCTCATCACCTCCGCCGACTCGGTTCTGGCGACCCAGAACGAGCAGTCCGACGAGATTCTGCGCTGGTCGAAGAATCTCGACGCGGTCACCGCGACGCTGGCGTCATCGGATCCGGCGGTCCGCCGGATCCTCACCGACGGTCCGCGCGCTGCGTCGGCGCTCTCCCGTCTCCTCGACGAGACCGGCGACGAGGCCACCGAACTGATCGGCCGGCTCGGCGGGACGGTCCACGCGATCGCTCCGGCGTCCTATGCCGCCGAGCCGACGTTCTGGATGCTCTCGGCACTGTCGGCGGGCAGCCATACGGCGGCCTCGCCCGACGGTTCGATCCGATTCGGAATCGTGCTCGAAACGGGGAACCCGCCGTCGTGCACGCGCGGCTACGAGAGCACCGCGAAGATGATCGCTGAGATCAAGCGCAAGAACCCGGATTTCGACCAGCGCTACGACGACTTCCCGTTCAACACCGATGTGCACTGCACGGTGCCGACCGGCAGCCCGACGGCGGTCCGCGGCGCGAACAACGCTGCACTCGCCGATCCCGCCTACGCGCAACCGTGGGATCACACGGCCAAGAAGGACCCGGACAAGTTGAACCTCAACCCCCTCGCCACTCAGCTCGCGCAACTCATGGGCGTGCGACCGCGATCGTGATGGGGGGTCGGGGG
>NZ_BANU01000002.1 GCF_000333035.1 Gordonia sihwensis NBRC 108236 | reverse complement strand
GCCGCCCAACGCACGCACGACGCGCTGCTGGCGTTGTGTGATTACGTTCTCGCCCACGGCGGACTCGGTGCACCGAACCGGATACCAGCGGAGTTGGTCATCACCGTCACCGACCAAGAACTCGCCGCCCACGCCGGAATCGCGTTGACCGCCACCGGCACCCGCATCCCGATCGGTGAACTCGTCCGGCTCGCCGCCGACGCGGTGCCGCACCTGGCGGTGTTCCGGAATCACACCAGCGAAGTCCTCTACCAGGGCCGCGCGGCACGGTTCGCCAGTAAAGCGCAGCGGTTGGCGTTGTTCGCCCGCGACCGTGGTTGCACCGCCCCCGGCTGCGACCGACCCTTCGCCCAAACCCAAGCCCACCACGCACCGGACTGGATCACCCCGGGAGGGCGCACCGACATCGATGCTCTCGGCGCCGCGCGCGGGCGCCACAACCGCGCCGTCGGCACCAACCGCGGACAATGGGAGACCACCATCCTCACCGACGGACCCGATGCCGGACGCATGGCCTGGCGACCAGCCACCACCGACCAACCCTGGCGCCTCAACCCCATCCACCACCCCGGACAAGCGAAGAATCTGCATCCGCCGAATCCGCACCCGCCGGCCCGTGCGGATGCAGCCGCCGGGGACACGACACGTCTGACGGGTAGAGACCCCGATCGGCGGGTAGCGTCGTGACCGTGCTGGGACTCCCTGATGACATCACGGTTGCGCTCTTCGACCTCGACGGAGTGCTCACCGACACCGCATCGGTGCACCGCGTCGCGTGGACGGACGCGTTCAACACCTTCCTCACCCGACGAGCCGGCGGCGACATCGGAGGCCGGACCGACAGCCTCCGCCCGTTCACCGACCAGGACTACTTCGACTACGTCGACGGGAGGCCCCGAATGGACGGCGTGCGCACCTTCCTCGCGTCGCGGAGCATCACCGTCGACGACGACACCGCCGCATCGATCGCGGACGGAAAGAACGACGCCTTTCTCGCCGCGCTCGCCCGCGACGGCGTCACCGCCTACCCCGGTTCCGTCCGCTACCTGCACGCCGCCCGCGAGGCAGGGCTTCACATCGCGGTGGTGACCAGTTCCCGCAACGGCGAGCAGGTCCTCGAAGCCGCGGGACTGACGCAGTTCGTGGAACAGCGCGTCGACGGCAACACCATCGTCGCCGAGCGACTCGCGGGCAAGCCCGCGCCCGACTCGTACCTGCGGGGTGCGGAACTGATGGGTGTCGATCCCTCCGCCGCGGCGGTCTTCGAGGACGCGGTGTCCGGGGTCGCCGCGGGCGCTGCCGGTGACTTCGGCTACGTCGTGGGCATCGATCGCGTGGGCAGCGGCCAGTCGGATGCGATGAAAGCCGCCGGTGCCTCTATCGTCGTCACCGACCTCGACGATCTTCTCGCCGAGAACTGACCGCCCACCGCGCCACCGAACCGAGCAGCTACGAGCCCGAGAAGGACCGTCCGTGATCGAACCGACCACCAGCGAGCTGGCCCACACCACGCACGGCGACACGTCGAGCCACACGGACCCGGTCAACATCCCGCAGCACGGCGTGCACCCGGTGGAGGGATTCGACGTCAGCCCGTGGCAGTTGCGCTGGCGGGGACTGGACATCGACATGATCGGCCGCACCGAGACCCTGTTCGCGCTGTCGAACGGTCACATCGGACTGCGCGGCAGCTTCGAGGAAGGCGAACCCGTCGACAAGCCGGGCACCTACTTGAGCGGGTTCTACGAGTTGCGCGACCTGCCCTACGCCGAGAGCGGCTACGGCTACCCCGAGTCCGGACAGACCGTCGTCAACGTGACGGACGCCAAGATCATCCGCCTGCTCGTCGAGGACGAGCCGATGGACCTGAGGTACGGGCGCACCGTCGAGCACGAACGTGTACTCGATTTCCGCACCGGCACCCTGCGGCGCAGCACCCTGTGGACCTCCCCGACCGGGCGCACCGTCCGCATCCGATCCGAACGACTGGTCTCGTTCACCAAGCGCACCATCGCCGCGATCCACTACGAGGTGGAGCCGATCGGTGAAGACATGAAACTGGTCCTCCAGTCCGATCTGCTCGCCAACGAGCCGATGGGCGGGGCGGCCTCCGCCAAAGAGGATCCGCGGTTGGCGGCGGCGCTGGAGCGCCCACTGGTCGCCGATCTCGCGGACTGCGAAGACTTCTCCGCGGTTCTCGTCCACCACACCGCACGCTCGGGACTAGCCGTGGCGGCGGGCATGGACCACGAACTGGAACTGCCCGCATCCGCGGACACCTCGATCCGCGCAGACGGCGACCTCGCACGCCTCACCGTCGCGGCCGCCGTGCCCCAGGGCACCAAGCTGGTGCTCACCAAGTACATGGGCTACGGCTGGTCGGCCCGACGGTCGGTGCCCGCGCTGCGCGCCCAGGTGGACGCCGCGCTGGCAATGGCCAAGGAGACCGGTTGGGAGGCCCTCAAACAGGAGCAGTCCGACTACCTCGACGAGTTCTGGCTCGACGCCGACATCGAACTCGACGGCGATCCCGAACTCCAGCAGGCCGTGCGCTTCTCCCTGTTCCATGTGCTGCAGGCCGGTGCGCGCGGGCAATCGCGCGCCATCCCGGCCAAGGGGCTCACCGGCCCCGGCTACGACGGCCACACGTTCTGGGACACCGAGAGCTTCGTGCTGCCGATGCTGACGTACACGGTTCCCGCCGCCGCGGGCGAGGAACTCCGCTGGCGGCACGCCACGATGGACAAGGCCCGGTCGCGGGCCGCCGAACTCGCACAGCACGGCGCCATGTTCCCGTGGCGGTCGATCAACGGTGACGAGTGCTCCGGCTACTGGCCGGCCGGCACCGCGGGAGTCCACGTGTCCGCCGACATCGCGAACGCCACCGCCCGCTACATCCGCGCCACCGGCGACGAGGCGTTCGAGGTCGAGTGCGGCGTCGAGCTGCTGGTGGAGATCGCCAGGTTCTTCGCCGGATTCGGCCACCACGATTCGGCGGGCAAGTTCCGCATCGACGGAATCACCGGCCCCGACGAGTACACGGCGATCGTCAACAACAACGTCTTCACCAATCTCGCCGCCCAGCAGGCACTGCGCGACGCGGTCGCCGCGTGCTCGCGCCAGCCCGTCGTGGCACGACAGCTCGGCGTGACGCACGACGAGACCGCCTTCTGGACGCAGTGCGCCGACGATATGACCGTGCCCTACGACGACGCACTCGGCGTCCACCAGCAGTGCGAGTCGTTCACCAAACTCGACCGGTGGGACTTCGAGCGCTCGAAGGGCAGGTACCCGCTGCTGCTCAACTACCCGTACTTCGACCTGTACCGCAAGCAGGTGGTGAAGCAGGCCGACCTCGTCTTCGCCATGTACCTGTTCGGCGACCGCTTCACCCCTGAGCAGAAACTGGCGAACTTCGACTACTACTACCCGATCACCGTGCGCGACTCGTCGCTCTCGGCCTGCTGCGAGGCGGTCACCGCGGCCGAGGTCGGATACCTCGACCTCGCCTACGACCTGATGAGCGAATCGGTATTCACCGATCTGCACGACCTGCACAACAACGTCTCGTCGGGACTGCACATCGCGGCCCTGGCCGGCGCCTGGACCGACTGCGTCGCCGGATTCGGCGGGATGCGCGACTTCGACGGTCAGGTCACCTTCGCCCCGCGCCTTCCCTCGAAGCTCAGCTACATGTCGTTCCGCATGATGATCCGCGAATCGCGCATCGTCGTCGCCGTCGACTCCGACACCGCGACCTACCGACTGCTGTCGGGTCCGACGGTCGAACTCGCCCATCACGGTGAGCGATTCGTCCTCGGCGACGATCCGGTCACCCTCGGCATTCCACGGCTCGGGCCGCGCACCGCACCCGAGGCCCCGCCCGGATGCGAGCCGTACCAGCGCTCAGCGCGGTAGACGAATCGCGAGCACGTACAATCGGGCTACTATGCCGAGCGAGTCCTTTGGCGCGTCGTCGCCCTTCTACATCACCACCGCCATCGCGTACCCGAACGGCGCCCCGCATATCGGGCACGCCTATGAGTTCATCTCCGCGGACGTCCTCGCGCGATTCAAGGCGCTGGACGGCTTCGACGTCCGGTTCCAGTCCGGCACCGACGAGCACGGTCAGAAGATGCAGCAGACCGCGGAGAAGGAGGGCGTCTCCACCGCGGAACTGGCGAAGACCAACTCCGATCGCTTCGAGGCGCTGCACGCCGCGCTCGGCACCGATCTGAGCCGGTTCATCCGCACCACCGACTCCGACCACCACCGGGCGTCGGAGGAGATCTGGAAGCGGATGGAGGCGGCGGGCGACATCTACCTCGACTCCTACGCCGGCTGGTACGACGTCCGCGACGAGGCCTTCTTCACCGAGGACGAGACGACCGTCGACGAGGACGGCAACCGCGTTGCGACCGAGAACGGTCACGTCCTCACCTGGACCGAGGAGCAGACCTACTTCTTCCGCCTCTCCAACTATCAGGACCGTCTCCTCGCGTTGTACGACGAGCATCCCGAGTTCATCGGACCGGACGTGCGGCGCAACGAGGTCCGCAGCTTCGTCGCGGGCGGCCTCAACGACCTCTCCATCTCGCGCACCACCTTCGACTGGGGCGTGAAGGTCCCGGGCGCGCCCGAGCACGTGATGTACGTGTGGGTGGACGCCCTCACCAACTACCTCACCGGAGTCGGTTTCCCGGACGACCAGCAGACGCTGGAACGTTACTGGCCCGCCGACCTGCACATCATCGGCAAGGACATCATCCGATTCCACTGCGTCTACTGGCCGGCCTTCTTGATGAGCGCCGGCATCGACGTCCCGAAACGGGTCTTCGCGCACGGCTTCCTGTTCAACCGCGGCCAGAAGATGAGCAAGTCGGTGGGCAACGTCGTCGACCCGCACGAACTGGTCGAGAAGTTCGGGCTCGACACGGTGCGCTACTTCTTCCTCCGCGAAGTGTCGTACGGGCAGGACGGCTCCTACTCGGCGGAGGCGATCGTCTCGCGCAACAACTCCGATCTCGCCAACGAGTACGGCAACCTCGCCCAGCGCACCCTCAGCATGATCGGCAAGTACTTCGGGTCGCAGGTGCCCGAGCCGGGTCCGTTCACGGCCGAGGACCGAGCCCTGCTCGACGCCGCCGACGCTCTGCTGCCGCGCGTCCGTGAACAGTTCGACAAGCAGGCCATTCACCTCGGGCTCGAAGCACTGTGGTCGGTGCTGGCCGACGCCAACCGGTACGTCTCCGCGCAGGAGCCGTGGAAGCTCGCCAAGACCGACCTCGACCGCACCGCCACCGTGCTCTACGTATGCGCCGAAGTGGTGCGCATCGTGACACTGCTGGTGCAGCCGGTGATGCCGCAGTCGGCCTCCACCCTGCTCGATCTGCTCGCCGTCGGCTCAGATGATGCCGATCGCCGGTTCACCGCCGTCGCCGACCGGCTGACGCCGGGCACCGCCCTGCCGAAGCCCGCCCCGGTGTTTCCGCGCCAGGAAAGTCCCGCCGCGGACGCATGACTCGTGATCCGGCGCGGGGACCCTCCGCGCTCGACGTCCTCCGCTCATTCCACGCGGCCGCCGCCGATCGCGGACTGCCCGGCCCGGCCGGGCTGATCGGTGACTGGGCCGATGCCGACGCGGTGATCGCACCGTCGATCGAACTGGTCCCCGGGCTCGCGCCACCCGACCGGCCCGACGGGTACTGGTTCGGCGCACTCGGATTCCCCGTCCGGGCTGAGGAGTCCCCGCTGCCCTCGGTGGTCGGGGGCGTCACCGACGGAGTGCTGACGTTGTCGCACGGCGAATGGTCGTGGAACACCGCCACCGGTGCCCCGCTGCCGGACTGGGCCCGGGCGGCGCTGGAGGCGGCGGCTCCACCCGAGTCGAGGCGGTGGTCGGCCGAATGGGTCTCCCCCGACCGGGACCGACATCTGTTCGCCGTCCAGAAGTGCCTCAACGCCATCGCCGACGGCGAGGTCTACCAGGCATGCGTCTGCACGCAGTTCCACGGGCAGCTCGACGGCCGGCCCATCGATTTCTTCGCCGACATCGCCGCCGCCACGGCGCCGGCGAAGGCGGCCTGGTTGTCCGGTGGTTGGGGATCCGTCGCGAGCTTCAGCCCCGAGTCGTTCCTGGACCGGCGGGGCGACCGGGTGACGTCGTCGCCCATCAAAGGCACGGCTCCGGCCGCCGCCGACCCAGCGGTACTCGCCGCGTCCACCAAGGACGTGGCCGAGAACGTGATGATCGTCGACCTCGTCCGCAACGATCTCGGGCGCGTCGCGCGCACCGGATCGGTGACCGTGCCCGATCTGCTGACGGTGGTCGGCGCCCCGGGCGTGTGGCATCTGGTGTCGACGGTGGCCGCGACCCTGCGTGCGGAGGTCGGCAACCGCTCCCTGCTCGATGCCGCCTTCCCACCCGCATCGGTCACCGGAACCCCGAAGATCCGCGCGGCCGAGTTGCTCGCGGATTGGGAGGATCACGCGCGCGGGATCTACTGCGGCGCGGTGGGCGTCGCGGGCCCGGGCGGCCTGCTCGATCTCAACGTGGCGATCCGCACGGTGGCCGTCGGCCCCGACGGCGGCCTCACGCTCGGCGTCGGCGGCGGGATCACCATCGACTCGTCACCGGCGGCGGAGTGGCAGGAATGCCTCGACAAGGCGGCCTCGATCGTCGGCTTCACCGTGCATCCGGGCCCGCGTTCTCGATAGACCGCAGCGGCAGCAGCCGGGGCGACCGACCGGCCAGCGAAGCCGCGAACCCCGCGAAGGTCACGAACCAGGCCGCCGTGGCGATCCAGATCTCGACGTGCCCGATGTGATCGATCAGCGGGATACCGTTCACCGAGCCGATCTGGTGACTGCCGACTCCGTACATGCCGAGCGGGAACACGATGGCCCAGAACGAGGCGTCGTAGCGGAGTGGTATCCGGTGGCGGATATGCCGCCAGTACCCGGCGAACAGCAACGGCGGTACCAGCCAGGTACCGAACGCCCAGAAGAAGACCGACACCGATTCGACGGTTCCGCGCATCACGTCCAGCACCGGCACGTCCGCCATGCTCTCGATGTTCGCGCCCGCGACCACGGTGATCGCCGTCGCCCCCATCGCGATCCAGTACGCGCCGCTCAACTGGTCCGGTTTCGGATGGTGCATGAATATTCGCGCGGCCACGAACAGAGCCACGGCCATGTAGAGGAACACCCCGACCGCCCAGCACAGCGCGGCCAGCAGCGCGAGCTCGGCCTGACCGCTGGTGACGTGGGGCTGAACGGCGGCGGCGAGAACGGCCACCGACTGCGTCGCCACCACCCAGAGGAACCAGGTGCCGTCGGCCCGCTCGAGCTGCGACTGGCCGATGCGTGCGGTGAACGCCATCGGCGGCAGCGCATAACCCAGGACCAGCCACATCGAGGCGGCGAAGCCCAGCAGCACCAGGGCCGCGACGAGATGGCCGTCGAGCATCAGCCGGGTCCCGAGCACACTCGTCGCCGCGACGACGGTGAAGAAGCCGAAAGTGCGGTTCGGCACCCGGAGGTCGAAGACCACCGCGTCGCGATGCCGGGCGAGCCGGGCCGCATTGAGCAGCAGCAGCACGCCGAAGGCGAGACCGGTGATCCACATCAGGATCACCGACAGCAGCCGCCAGCCTTCGATCTCGGTCGCGATCGACACGATCCCGGTAGCCATCACCAGGGAGAAGTAGGCGGGATTCAGCTCGCGAATCACGTCGTCGAGACCGCGCAGCCGTGCCACGCTCACTCCCCTCGGCTCTCCAGCACGGCCTGGTACACGTCCCGCCGCGAGTAGGCGGTACCGGCGGCGGCCCGGGCGGACGCGTCCTTCAGCCGCAGCCCCGAGTCTGCGAGCCGGCGGGCCCGCTCCACCACCTCGTCGAGTCCCACCGTCTCGTCCGTCTCGGACGCTCCGGCGATCACGACGGTGATCTCGCCTTTGACGCCATCGGCCGCCCACTCGGCGAGCTCGTCGAGCCGGCCACGCCGCACCTCCTCATAGGTCTTGGTGAGCTCCCGGCAGACCGCGGCGCGGCGGTCCGGACCCAGCACATCGGCGGCGTCGGCGAGAGTCTGCGCCAGCCGGTGCGGAGATTCGAAGAACACGACCGTGCGCGGCTGCGTGCGCAGTTCGGCCAGCCAGTCCCGGCGCGCGCCCTGTTTGCGGGGAGCGAAGCCGTCGAAGCAGAACCGTTCGGACGGCATCGCCGACAGCGCCAGCGCGGTCGTCACCGCGGACGGACCCGGCAGACACGTGATCGGCAGCCCCGCGTCGGCACACGCGACCACCAGCCGGTAGCCGGGATCGCTCACCGACGGCATCCCCGCATCGGTCACCAGCAGCACCGTCGCTCCCCCGACGATCGCCTCCACCAGAGCCGGCGCTCTGGACGCTTCCACCTGGTCGTAGTAGCTGATCACCCGGCCGTTGATCTCGACGTCGAGCGCCGCCGCCAGCGCACGAGTCCGGCGAGTGTCCTCGGCGGCCACGATGTCGGCCGAACCGAGCGCCTCGCGGAGCCGGGGCGACGCGTCGCCGGGCTGTCCCATCGGAGTCCCGGCCAGCACCAGCCGTCCGGCCCCCGCTGCGCTCGACTGTCCGTCACTACTGGTCACCGACTCAGACTACTGATCCGGCTACCATCGCACAGGTGACCCCCGCCGCCATCCTCGACCGCGCGACCGCGGAAGACCGCGCGCTCACCGAAGACCTCGGCACGGCACCCGGTCCGCGCGTCCCGGAGCCGGTGTTCGGGCCCACCGACCGGCTCCGCGGCACCGTCGTCGGCGCGATCCTGGTCCTCATCGCGGTGGCCACCAGGTTCTGGGATCTGCAGCACCCGACCGACAAGGGCACACCGGTCTTCGACGAGAAGCACTACGTCCCGCAGGGATGGCAGGTCCTGACCGGCGGCAACTTCATCGAGGACAATCCCGCGTACGGCCTGGTGGTCCACCCGCCCGTGGGCAAGTGGATCCTCGCGGGCGGCGAATGGATGTTCGGCTACAACCCGATGGGCTGGCGTTTCATGTCGGCGGTCTCGGGTGTGATCATCGTGCTCGCGGTGTATCTGACGGTCCGGCGGATGGCGCGGTCGACGCTGATCGGCGCGATCGCCGGCGTCTTCGCGATCTGCGAGGGCGTGCTGTTCGTGCAGTCCCGCATGGGGATGCTCGACATCTTCCAGATCCTGTTCATCGTGCTCGCTTTCGCCGCCTTGATCGCCGACCGCGATCAGATGCGCCAGCGCATGCACCGGGTGTGGCTGCAGGGCCGGATGGACGACTCCCCCTTCGGTCCGCGCTTCGGCTTCCGCTGGTACCGGTTCACCGCCGGGGTGATGCTGGGGCTGGCCTGCGGCGTCAAATGGTCGGGCGCCTATTTCGTCATCGTGTTCACGCTGCTCTCACTGGCCTTCGACGTCTCGGCACGCCGCGCCTACCGCCTCCGGCGTCCGTGGGTCGGTGTGCTGCGACGCGACCTGATCCCGTCGGCGGCGTCACTGGGCGTGCTCCCCTTCCTCATGTACGTGGCGAGTTTCGCACCGTGGTTCTCGTCCGAGACCTCGGTCTACCGTTACGTGGTCGGAGAGAAGATCGGCACCGGCGGCCCGTTCTCCTGGGTGCCTGCGGCCGTCCGGTCGTTCTGGTACTACGAGTCGGGCATCCTCGAGTTCCACGCCGGGCTGACCAACGCGGCGGGCAATCACCATCCGTGGGAGTCGAAACCCTGGACCTGGCCCATGGGTCTGCGTCCGATGCTCTACGCCATCTCCTACGGGCCTGATCAATGCGGTGGTTCGGACTGCGTGCGTGCGCAGATGCTGATCGGGACGCCGGCGATGTGGTGGCTGTCGCTGCCGATGATCGTGTGGGCGCTCTGGCGCATCGTGTCCCGCCGCGACTGGCGCTACGCGGCGGTCCTGGCCGCATACGGCGCGGGCATCCTGCCCTGGTTCGCCGACATCGACCGGCAGATGTACTTCTTCTACGCCACGGCGATGGCCCCGTTCCTGGTGATGGGGTTGGCACTGGTCTGCGGCGACCTCCTGCGCGCCGCACCCCGCGGCGCCACATCGGAGAGACGGCTGATCAGCGTCCTGGTGGTCTCGCTGTACATCGCGCTGGTGATCGCGAACTTCGTGTGGCTCTGGCCGGTTCTGACCGGCGCGCCGATCTCTAACGTCGAATGGGGTCAGCAGATCTGGTTGCCGAGCTGGTCGTGAGCTGACGCGGTGTGACCAGCCACATCGCCAGGGCCAGCAGCACCACACAGCCCGTCACGATGAAGGCCGGGCCGAAACCGAAGACGTCTGCGACGAGACCGGTGAGGATCGGGCCCGACACCGCGCCGAGGTCGGAGGCCATGCCGTAGGCCGCGAGCGCGGATCCGCCACGCCGCTTGCCCGCCAGCATGTCGCCGAGCGCGGCCTGGTGCGTGGGTGCGAACAGGCCTGAGCCGACGCCGGCGACGGCGGTCAGCGCCAGCGCGATCCAGATGTCGGGCGAATAGCCCAGCAGCAGCGTCCCCGCAGCGGCCACGATCAGTCCGGGGATCATCACCGCTCGTCGCCCGTATCGATCCGACAACCGGCCCGACAGCAGGATCGCAATCATGTTGCCCGCGGCGTAGCACGCCAGAATGATGCCCGCCCAGGCCGTCCCGTAACCGAGCCCGTCTTGGACGAAGATCGGCACCAGTGCCACGCGGACCCCCATCGACGCCCAGCCCTGCGCGAAGTTCGAAGTCAGGATCGCGCGGTATTCGCGCTGTCGCAGCGACGCGAAGAACGCCGGCGCAGCGGGCAGGACCGCGTCGGCCGCGTCGGCGCGCTGCGGCTCGGGCGGAGGGGGCATGAACGTCGCCACCACAGCGGTCGCGACCAGCAACGCGATCGCGTACACCACGAACGGCAGACGGAGACCGAAGTCCACCAGCGCCGCACCGATCAGCGGTCCGGTGAGGTTGCCGACGAGAAAGCCCGCCGAGAAGTATCCGGAGGCCCGTCCCCGAACCTCCTGGGGCGAGAGCCGGATCAGCAATGCCATCGCCGAGACGGTGAACATCGTCGAACCGATGCCGCCCGCCGCCCGGAACACCAGCAGTTGCCAGTAGCTCTGCGCGAACGCGCAGGCCGCGGTGCTCAGCGCGACGATCAGCAATCCGGTCAGGTAGATCTTGCGTTCCCCGAGGATCGTCACCAGACGGCCGCCTGCGGGCGCGAACAGCAGCCGCATCAGCGCGAACGCCGAGACCACGAACCCGGCCGCCGCCGACGACACGTCGAAGGTCTTGGCGAAGATCGGCAGCGCCGGGGCGATGAGACCGAAGCCGAGCGCGATCACGGCGTTCGCGATCAGCAGGATCCACAGTCCGCGAGGCAGGTTCTTCATTGTGGACTCAGATTATCGGGTGCGCGCGACCGGCCCGCTCATCCGGTCGGCGACGGTCGGCGGCCGCCGCGAACGTGCAGGAGCCGGGCGCTTCCGCGCCCGGCTCCTGTCGAAACCCTGTCTCGCTACCGACGCTGCCGTCAGCGGCGGACGATCATCACCGGCACCTGCGCGTGATGGAGCACCTTCTGACTGCGCGATCCCAGCAGCAGTCCGGTGAAGCCGCCGCGGCCACGGCTGCCCATGACGATCAGCGAGGCCTTGTCGCCCGCGGCGTCGAGGATCGCCTTCGCCGGCTCCTCCGGAACCACCACGCGCTCCACCTCCACATCTGGGTAGTCCTGGCCGTATCCGGCCATGCGCTCGGCGACGGCCTCGACCGCCTGCTGCGACATCTCGTCGATCTCCTGCTCGTCGAGACCGAAACCGTGCAGGGCGTCGGCATCGAGCGGAGTCCAGGTGTGCACGGCGACCAGCTTCTTCTTCCGCAGATCGGCCTGGCGGTACGCCTCGGCCACCGCCGGGTCGCTGATCTTGGAGTCGTCGACGCCCACCACGACCGGTCCGTCACCGCCGAGGGCCCCGCCGGGTACGATCACGACGCGGCCCTTCGAGTGCGCGGCGACGCTGGTGCTCACCGAACCGAGGAACAGACCCTTCACACTGCTCAGACCGCGCGTGCCGAGCACGGTGATCTGGGCGTGTTCGCCGAGTTCGAGGAGCACGCGAGCGGCGTCTCCCTCGACGATCGAGCCGTTCAGCTTCACGTCCGGAGCCACCTCGCGAGCGGTGGCGGCGGCCTCCTGCACGAACCCGGTTGCTTCGCTGCGGATCGCGTCGATCACATCCTGCGGGATCACGAGGCCGGGGGCGTAGTCACTGGTGGTGGAGCTGTATGCGGCGACGATCTTCAGATCGAGGTCCTCGAGGGCAGCCGCGGCAGCTGCCCACCGAACCGCATTGGTCGATTCGGGCGATCCGTCTACGCCGACCAGAATCAAGCTCATTTGCGACTGCTCTCCTTCACACCGGCCCGGAGCCCTTGTGTCGGCTTCCGTACTAAGCCTCGGCTCCCATTGTTCACCAAGAGCCCGGCCGCCGCATCGGTACTAGGTCCGGGTGTGTCGATCCGTACAATAGAGGTCAAACGTCCCCAACCCGACGCAATCGAGGTGTCCTGACGATGTCGACCACCACCGCCCCGCGCGAGATCCGCGACGCGGCGACGCATGTCTGCGTCACCGTCGCACTCGGAGTCGTGGTGCTGATCGCGGCGATGTCGACCAGCGGCGGACTCAACGAGTTCTTCATCCTCGCCGCCCCGAGCGTCGTGATCCTCGGGACCCTGGCGGCGATGGTCCGGACCTACCTGAACTGGAAATCGGGCGGCCGGTGGCAGATCTGGCAGGGTGCGACGTGGTTCCTGCTGGCGCTCTCGCTTCTCTGGTTCACCGGCGCACTGCCCAGCGTCATCGTGGACTGACCGGGCCGCAGCCGCTCACCGGTTCGCCTGCGCGTCGAGGCTGATCTCCTCCGCGTCGAGGCGCGCGAGCGCGGAGGTCAGGGCCTCCGAGCTGTAGGCCCCGCGGTCGCGGAGATCGATGAGTTCGGCACGCTGGCGGTCGATGATGACGCGTCGGACGCGCCGCATCTCGACCGCGTTGCGCAGACGCCGGTCCAGGACGTCGCCGGTGGGGTCGCCGTCGTCGGAGGCCTCCAGCGAGCGCACCTGTTCCACATTGCGGGCGAGCATGCTGTCGGAACAGACAGCGGGGTCGGTGAGCACTTCGACGCTGATGGAGGCCATCTCCCGGTTCAGCCGCTGCAGTTCACGCGCCGCGTCGGCACGGTGGTCGGGCAGCCTCATCCATTTGATGAACGCACCCAGCGTGCTGCCCTGGATCATCAGCGACCCGGTCGCGACGACGAAGGCGACGAGTACCAACAGCGAACGGTACGGCGTGTCGGCGGGGAGGGTCTGCGCCGCGGCCAGCGTGACGACACCGCGCATCCCCGCCCAGACCACCACGTGTCCTTCGCGGAAGCCGATCGACTCGGTCCGGTAGTACTCGATGTCCGCGAGCCGCCGGTCGATCCGGCGCTGGAACCGCCGCGTCAGCCGGTCGGCGGCCGCGTCGGGATCTCCCAGTCGGTCCTGCATCTGCTCGAGAATCGGCTCCCGGGCGATCACCCTGCGCGACCGCCGGGAGATGGCCGCGACCAGGGTCATCACGAATCCCCACCGGATCACCATCAACAGCACGAACGCGATCGCCGCGGGCCAGAAGGCGTGGATGACGCTTTCGTGGCTCGCCGTCACATCCATCACCAGGGCCTTCAGTTCGAGTCCCATGAGCAGGAAGACGCCGCCCTCCAAGAGCAACTCGACGGTTCGCCACGTCTGCTGGTCCGACTGCCGGTGCGCCGCGGTGAGCCTGCGCACCGACCCTCGGCCCGTCACCAGTCCGGCGGCCACCGCGGCCACCAGTCCGGAGGCGCCCATGATCTCGGTCGGCACGTACGCGATGTAGGGCGCGGTGAACGAGACCGCCGTCGCCACCGCGGCGTTCGAGATGCGCGCGCGGGCGACGATGAAGACCCAGCCCACTGCGCCGCCGACGATGACGGCGCCGATGATCGCCCAGACGAACGAGAGGGCCACGCCCACCATCGACAGTCCGCCCGCCATCGCGGCGATCGCGGCGCGGAGCACCACCAGCGCGCTCGCGTCGTTGAACAGACTCTCCCCCGAGAGCACCGTGATGAGCCGCTGCGGCGCACCGACCCGTTTGACGGTGGTGGTCGCGACCGCGTCGGTGGGACTGAGAATCGCACCGAGCGCCACGCCGGTGGCGTAATCCGCGTCCGGCAGTATCAGCATGAAGAGCAGTCCCAGCAGGAGCGCGCTGATCACGACCAGCACGATCGACAGTCCGCTGATCGCCTGGAAGTCGCGCTTGAAGTCCATCGCGGGCAGCGCCACGGCCGCGGCGTACAGCAGCGGCGGAAGCACGCCGATCAACACGACCTCCGGATCCACCCAGATAGGCGGGACTCCCGGCAGGTAGCTCACGGCGACCCCGAAACCGACCAGCAGCAACGGCGCGGCGATCCGCACACGGGGGGCGAGTTGGTTGGCGCCGGCGACCGCCAGCACGCACACGACGACGATTCCCACGATCTCCACGCGGTCATTCTCCCTTGCCGGCGGTGTGACCCGCGACACCGCCATATGTCCACGCTGACTGTGCCATCGAACATTGACAAGATCGGGCTGCGGTGCGACGCTTGGGACAACAAGTTCTACTTCGGCGGCCTTCGTCCACCGACGCAAGTCAGGAGAAGACAATGACGTCCACGCAGCCCCGGCCCACCACGTACACACCGCCTGCCAAGCAGGACACCGGGACCGACTACCAGCAGGTCCTCGAGGACCTCTCGACCGCGTCGGTCCGGCGCAACTTCGACCCCTACATCGACATCGACTGGGACGCGCCGCACATGGCCGTGATCCCGAACGATCCGCGGTGGATCCTCTCGTACAAGGTGGACCCGATCGGCCGGCATCCCTGGTACCAGAGCCTCCCCAAGGAGAAGCAGATCAAGATCGGCATGTGGCGCCAGGCCAATGTCGCGAAGGTCGGTCTTCAGTTCGAGTCGATCCTGATCCGCGGCCTCATGCAGTACGCCGACCGCCTCCCGAACGGTGACAAGCGGTTCCGTTACACCACTCACGAGGCCAAGGAGGAGTGCAACCACACCCTCATGTTCCAGGAGCTGGTGAACCGCATCGGCATGGACACCAAGGGAATGCGCTGGTGGCTGCGCCGTGCATCGCCGATCATCCCGCTGTTCTCCACCTTCTGGCCGACGATCTTCTACTTCGGCGTCCTGGCGGGCGAAGAGCCGATCGACCACATCCAGAAGGACTTCCTGCGCGCACGCGAGGAACTGCACCCCGCGATGTCCGCGGTGATGGAACTCCACGTGGCCGAGGAGGCCCGGCACATCTCGTTCGCGCACAACCACCTGCGCAACACGGTCCCCCGCAAGGGCCCGATCACCAAGTTCGCACTGTCGATCGCGATGCCGATCGTCATGCGCGTGCTGTGCAGCGCGATCGTGGTTCCGCCGAAGGACTTCGAGCGCGAGTTCGACGTGCCGAAGAGCGTCATGAAGGACATCTTCTGGAAGTCGGAGCAGTCGCAGATCTTCCTGTCCGGCGTGTTCGGCGACGTCCGCATGCTCGCCGAGCAGTGTGGCCTGATGAACCCGGCCTCCCGCCAGGTGTGGCGCGCGATGGGCATCGACGGCCGTTCCTCTCGCTACCGCAGCGAGCCCACCTACAACGCGAGCTGAACAGACAACAGTGCCTCACGTCATCACGCAGGCCTGCTGCGGCGACGCCTCGTGCGTCTACGCATGCCCGGTCAACTGCATTCATCCCACTCCAGACGAGCCTGACTTCGGCATCTCGGAGATGCTCTACATCGATCCGTCGACGTGTGTCGACTGCGGTGCGTGCGTCAGCGCGTGCCCGGTCGGCGCGATCGTCCCGGGGCACCGACTTCCCGAGGAGGCCGCGCGCTTCGCCGACGTGAACGCCGGTCACTACCCGGATCCGGCGCCGACCGAGACGCGCTTCCCGGTCCGCACCGACTGGCGGCTGCCGATGGCGCCCATCGTCAAGCCCGCGGCGCTGGGCGGCGCGACACCCGACGAACTGCGCATCGCGATCGTCGGCTCGGGACCGTCGGCCATGTACGCCGCCGACGAGCTTCTGAAGCATCGCCAGGTCAGGGTCACGGTGTACGAGCGTCTGCCGGAACCCTTCGGTCTGGTCCGCTTCGGCGTCGCGCCCGATCACCTGTCCACCAAGACGGTGACCGACCTCTTCAACGAGATCGCGCGTCATCCGAACATCCAGATCCTGCTCAACACCGAGATCGGCCGCGACGTCTCGCTCGACGAGCTCCGCAGTGCTCACCACGCAGTGCTGTGGGCGGGCGGAGCACCCACCGACCGGCCGTTGCAGATCCCCGGTGTGGATCGCGAAGGCGTGCAGAGCGCCACCTCGGTGGTCGGCTGGTACAACGGCCACCCCGATTTCGCGTACGCCGCACCGGATCTCTCGGCCGAGCGAGCGGTCGTTATCGGCAACGGCAACGTGGCCCTCGACGTCGCGCGGATCTTCACCGCCGACACCGATCGGCTCGCACCGACGACGATCGATCCCACCGCCTTGGCGGCACTGCGCGCATCCAATCTGCGCGAAGTGGTTGTGGTGGCGCGCCGCGGTCCCGAGCACGCGGCGTTCACGCTCCCGGAGCTGATCGGCCTCGCCGACGGTCCCGCGCGAGTGTGGGTCGATCCCGCCGAGTTGTCCGGTGTCGACGCGACGAACATCGACGACCCGACGGTGGCGGCCAAGGTGAATCTACTGCGGGAGATCTCGCAGCGGAGCAAGCCCGCCGAGCCCTTCATCCGGCTGTCGTTCGGGCTCACCCCGGTGGAGATCCTGGGCGACGGGCATGCCTCCGGAGTCCGGTTCGTCAAGACCGGCGGCGACGAGGAGTCGGTGATCGACGCGGGTCTGGTGCTCACGGCCATCGGTTACCGCGGTCGCCCCGTTCCGGGTCTGCCCTTCGACGACGAGAAGGGCACGGTCGCGAACGTCGCCGGCCGCGTGGTGGAGAACGGCGAGGCGATTCCGGGCCTGTACGTGACCGGATGGATCAAGCGCGGCCCGACCGGATTCATCGGCACCAACAAGACCGACTCCGGCGAAACCGTGGCGAATCTGCTCGCGGACGCCGAGGCCGGCGCCCTCCCCCGGCCCGGAACCGCACCGGTCCCGGCCTGACCCGAGAGGAGACGGGCCACGCCGGCCTGTGGATGAACGATGGAGCCGAACAAGCTCCGCGTGCGTCTAACGAATGAAGAGTTCATCTCGATCATTCGGAGGCGTCCATGGGATTCGGCATCACTCCCGATCAACTGAACAGCATCGTCGCCCTCTGGCGACGGTCCAGCGATGAGATCGCCGGCCTCGACTGCGAGGCCGGCGATCTGTCTCTGGCGGGCAGCCGGTCGGCGGAATCACTGCGAGCGTGCGCCGCAGCGGTGCACGACGCCGCCGCAGCCCTCTCACGGCACCTCGCCGGCTCGGCCGCGGCGCTCGAGAAGTTCAACACGACGACGGTGGAGTCGGACCGGGCCTGCGCCGCCGACCTCGCCGCCCTCCGGAGGCCGCGGTGACCGGCGTCGCCCAGGTTCTCCGATGGCGTCCGGAGACCCTGCTGGCCACGGCCACCGCTTTCGACGTCGGCGGTGAGAGCGTCGCCAACACCGCCGATGCCGTCCGCCGGTCCTTCGACCTCGATCCGACCTGGTCGGGAGTGACCCGAACCAGTGCCGGGCACCGCGTCGACGCCGAAGTCACGGCGCTGCATCGATTCGAGCGGACGCTCGTCGACCTCTCCGACGCCACGCGAGAGGGACACGGACGGCTGTCCGCGGTGCGCGACCGCATCGTCGGCCAGATCCGCACGGCGCGGAGCTCGGGCTTCAACATCGGCGACGACGGCGCCGTCGCCCACCCGGATCCTCGACGTCGCGCGGACGCCGACTATCTCACCGAGCGGATCACCGCCCTCCTCACTGAGGCCGACGCCGCCGACACCGCGCTGAGCGGCAGGCTCACGATGCTGATGCGGCACCTCGACGGGTCGGGGAACGTGGTGCCCCTCCCGATCGGCGGATACGCTGAGGCCACCGAAGCGGGCCGACTGCTGGACCTGATGCCGCCGGACGTGGTGGAACGGTACTGGGAATCACTCGCTCCGGCGCAGCGACGCAATCTCATCGATTCCGTGCCGGAGGTTGTCGGGAACCTCAACGGCATCGACTTCGCCGACCGCGCGGAGGCCAACACCATCTCGATTCAGCGGACGCTCGACGCCGAAGTCGCGGCCGGCCGGCGCGACGGTGCGAAAGCCCGACAGCTGCGCGCCCTCCTGCGTCCCGCACCCGACCCGCTGCATCCCGGCAGGTCGGTTCCGCGGACCTTTCTGGGTTTCCGCGACGTGGGAGACGGCCGGTTCATCGAACTCGTCGGAGATCTGACAGCGGACGCCACCGGCGCGGCGGTGCTGGTCCCCGGCACCGGAACCGGGTTACACAGCGTCGACGTCTATCGGCGGCGCGCAGCCAACCTGTCGCACGCCAGCGGCGCACCGGTGATCGTCTACGCCGACGGCCCGCTGCCGCAGAAATTGATCGACGCCGATCTCAGCCCGATCGCGGGCACCGCCTCCGACGCCGAGCCCGCACGCCGGATGGCGCCGGGCCTGGTGGAGTTCGCCGCGGCGCTCGACCGGCAGATCGACGCGTCGGGGCTCGACCTGAAGACCACCGTCATCGGACATTCGTACGGCGGAGCCGTGGTCGGCACGGCGGAACAGTCGGGGCTGCGATCCGATCGCGTGGTGTACGCCTCGTCGGCGGGCACCGGTGTGGAGGACCGGCCTTGGAACAACGCCGAGCCGCACGTCCAGCGGTACTCGCTCACCCCGCCCGGTGACCCGATCCAGTACTGGCAGCAGATGGGCTCATCGGTCCACGGCGGCGATCCGGACACCGCGCCGGGTGTGACACGGCTCGACACCGGGAACTACAGCGACGGCACGCCGGTAGCGGGACGCTCCGCGCACTCGGGCTATCTCGACGACGAGGGTTCCGGGGCGATGCGGGCGATGGCCGCCGTGGTGGCCGGGCGCTGTCCGCCCCCGTACATCGAACGCGCCCCGGATATCGACGCCGCGCAGGACGCCCTCGACGTCGTCGGCGGATGGATCGAGGAGGGGCTGAGCCTGGTGACGCCCGGAAGATGACTCCGCCGAGGCCCATGGAGGCCCATCGGGATCTCAGCCGAATACGTGGGGATCGGCGGCTTCGGTGTGCCGCGCCCATCCGGGATCTCCGGTCTTCGCGAACCGCACCCACGCCGCGTGCATCGCGTCGGCGACCGACTGGTCCGGGTCCGGTCCGGTGAGCGCGTGAGCCGCTTCCAGGTGATCGAAGACGAAGGGCAGCTCGACGGCGTGTCCGGCCCGGATGTCGCACACGGGGCTCTCCCAGGCGAACTCGTAGAGGTATGTCGGCGACTCGGGACGCAGTTCGGCGAGTGCTCTGGTGGGGTCGGCGAAGGCGATCGCCGTGATCGCCTCGCATAACGCATCCCCGGCGCTCACCCCGTCGGCGAGCCGTTCGTCCAGCAGTGCGGTCGGCATTCCGGCACGTGAGAGCATCGCCCGCGCCATCTCGGGAGTCGCCGCCTCGAGCACTCCGGTCGGAGCGAAGAAGAACCGGAACTCGGTGGCGTTCCAGCCGGCGAGCAGCCCGATCCCCGCGCCCGCGCCGTCGGCTATCCGATTCTGCGGAATGTCGGGCAAGATCTCGCCGTCGAGGACCGGGAAAATGTTCATGATGCCCATGCCGATGTCGGTGACGGTCTTGCCCCAGATCTCCGGGTCGGGGTTCATCGTGAACTCGAGGACCGCCTGAGTCTGCGCCTTCAGCAGATCCGCCGTCGGTATCTCGCCGAACGCGGCTGCGGCATGGGGGACTCCGAGCCGCTCGGCGAGTCGCGCGGTCACCTTCCGGGCGTCGTCGACGTCGGCCACCGTGATGCCGTTGCCGCTCTGCATCGCGGCCCGCCCGAACAGGCCGGTGACCCGTGGTGACGACAGCAGCGACGCGACACTCATCGCCCCCGCAGACTCACCGAAGATCGTCACGTTCGCCGGATCGCCGCCGAAGGCGGCGATGTTGTCGCGCACCCACTCCAGCGCCGCGATCTGATCGAGCAGTCCCCGGTCGTCCGGCGCGTCCGGGAAGGCGCCGAATCCCGGAACTCCCAGACGGTAGTTGACGCCGACGCACACCACACCGTCACGCGCGAACGTGTCGCCGGCATAGATCGCGATCCGGTTCGATCCTCGGGCGAAGGCACCGCCGTGGATCCAGACCATCACCGGCAGTCGACCTTCGGACGAAGGATCCGGAGTCCACACGTTCAGGTTCAGATAGTCGTCGCCGAGTTCGACGACGTTGTCGAGGATCGCGGCTATCGGTGCCGGATACCCGACCTGTGGTGCGGTGGGACCGTAGGAGGTGGCGTCGCGGACGCCGTCCCACGGCTCGTGCGGACGCGGTTCCTGAAAGGCGGCGGCCCCGACGGGCGGTGCGGCGTAAGGGATTCCGAGGAACGCGGCGACGCCGCCGCGGATCCTTCCGCGGACACGCCCGGTGGTGGTCGAGACCACCGGGGAACCGTCGCTCGGAAGTCCGGACGCACCGCCGCGTGCAGATGAGGTGTGGGTCACATGTCCACGCTACCCGGCGCGGCGGTCGGTCACCCGTTGCGCGCGAGCCGGATTCGAGGTCGGCGGCTTCGGCCGAAACCGGCCTCACGTCTTATAGGATTCGCTTGTTCACGACAGCTACGGGGTGAGGGACCGACATGTCAGAGCGCATGCACGTACCGGACGCCTTGCGCGGCACCGGCGTGATCTGGGTGTTCCTCGGCGGAATGGCCGGCACCTTCGTCCGCTGGCTCGCCGAGGAGAATCTGCCGTCGGGCAAGGGGCGGTGGCCGTGGGACATCTTCACCGTCAACATCGCCGGCGCACTGATTCTCGGTTTCCTGCTGCAGTTGCTGCTGCGACTGGGGCCGGACGCGGGTCTTCGCAAGAAGATCCGGCTCGGGGTCGGCACCGGCTTCTGCGGCAGCCTCACCACCTACAGTTCCTTCGCCCTGGACCTCTCCGACCTCGGTCGTGACGGTTTCCCGTATCTGGCTGCCGGGTACGCCGCGGCGAGCGTCTTCATCGGACTGATCGCGGTGGCGGTGGGGGTCGCCGCCGCGCGCCGGTGCGTCCCGCAGCCCGCGGAGGCGACACCGTGATCGTCCTCGCCATGATGGTCGGCGGCGGGCTCGGCGCCGTGACCCGCTTCGTCCTCGACGCGCTGATGCGCACACGCAAGCTGACCACCGCGATCGGTCCGACCGCCATCATCAACATCCTGGGTTCACTGCTCATCGGTCTGATCGCCGGGTGGGCGACCACCGGTTCGCTCGACTCGAACTGGAACGTCATCATCGCCACCGGCTTCTGCGGCGGGTTCACCACGTTCTCCACCTCGATGTACGAGACCCTGTTCTTCGGTCTGACACCCCGCGCGGTGATCTATCAGGCGTCGACTCTCGCCGGGTCGGTGGTCGCGTGCCTGCTGGGGCTGGCCCTGACCCTGTGAGCGACCGGCGGGTGTCGGGGACCTCGCGACGTCAGTCGCCGCCCGCGCCCGGATGTCGCGCGCTGCGGATGGCCGTGTACGTGGGCGATCCCGACTACGTCGTGCAGGATCTGGTGCACCACGGCGTCGTCGATCATCGAGTAGCGCACGCGGCGCCCGGCCCGGGCGGTCCGCACCCACCCGCTGTCGCGGAGGGCACGGAGCGACTGCGATGCCGCGTTCTCGGTGATCCCCACGCGCTCGGCGAGTTCGGCCACCGCCAGATCGGGCTTGCGATGCATCTCCACCAGGAGCGCGAGGCGGGTGGGATCACCGAGAAGAGCGAAACGGGTCGACCAGATCTCGATCTGTCTCGGCGTCAGCCGCTCCCGCGACTGCGCAGACCGTTCCGCCATGCGCATTTCCTCTCGAACTCGTGTGGTCATTCCATCACGGTCGGGGCCGCGCCCGCGACGGGTCCGTCGATCGTTTCCGCGAATCCGGCCGCGCCGCCGAATCTCTGATACACGTTCAATTCGACATATGTCAGTTCACACACATGTCCCGTCCTCCTTCGACGTCAGGCACAGCTCCATGCGCACCAGCCGCCTCCTGTGTCCCGCCCTCGTCCTCGTTCCGGCTCTCGTCCTCGGCCTCGCCGGGTGCACGTCGTCCGACGCCGGAGGCACCGGCCAGATCGTCCTCGCCGACGCCGTCGAGCTCGGCGGCTACAACCCCCTCGACGGCTACGGGACACTCGGCGTCTCGCCCCTCTACGAGGGTCTCCTCCGGCCGTCGGCAGCGGACAGCTCCCGGGTACCAGACCTGGTGCCGGCGCTCGCGAGTGAGCCCCCGCGCGCGGTGAGCCCGGGGGTCTGGCGGCTGCCGCTGCGCGAGGACGTCCGATTCTCCGACGGCTCGGCACTCGACTCCGCCGACGTGGTCGCCACCTACCGCGCGCTCACCGACCCCGCGGTCGCCTCGTCGGTGAGCGCGGCGATCGGCCCTATCTCCGAAGTCGCGGCCGAAGGTCCGCACGCGGTGACCGTCCACGTGACCGGCGAGGCCGATCCGTCACCGTATCTGCTGCTGGGCATCGTTCCCTCGGAGAAGGTCGAGAACCGTCCGGCCGCGGATTGGGACATCGGCAGGCATCCGGTGGGCACCGGCCCGTACCGACTCGAATCCCTGCAGCCCGATCAAGCGGTCTTCGTCGCGCGCGAGGACTACTGGGGGTCGGCGCCCGCCCTGAAGAAGGTGGTCTACACCTACACGCCCGACGACAACGCCCGGGCGCAACGGATCGTCAGCGGCGAGGTGTCGGGAGCGAACCTGCCGCCCAAACTCGCGAACAGTCTGGCGGACCGATCCGGCGTCACGGTGGTCGACGCCGACTCCGCCGACTGGCGCAGCGTGAGTCTGCCCTCGCAGAACGCGTTCACGGCGGACGTCGCCGCCCGGCTCGCGATGAATCTCGCGGTCGATCGCCGTGCGCTGGTCGACGATGTGCTCGGCGGTCGAGGCGCCCCTGCCGCCACCCCGATCTCGGCGGTCTACGGCGAGAACTACGAGCCCGCCGCCCAGTTCACGGTCGACGTCGCTCGCGCGGGCACGATCCTCGACCGCGCCGGGTGGGTCCGCGGGCCGTCGGGCGTCCGCCGGCGCGGCGGCGACAAGGCCGAGTTCACACTGCTCTACCCCGCCGACGACACCCTCCGTCGCGACCTGGCGGTCGCGTTCGCCGCCGCGGTGAAACGCGTCGGGATCTCCGTGGATCCGCACGGCGCCAGCTGGGACGAGACCGAATCCCGGCTCGCCGACGACGCGGTGCTCCTGGCCGGCGGCGAGTTCCTGTACAGAATCGATTCCCAGGTCTACTCCGCACTGCACACCCGGACGCCCGGTGCGTCGCCGTTCTCCAATCCAGGCGACTTCGGCTCTCCGGAGATGGACCGCCTGCTCGAACAGGCGCGCGCGAGCGCTCCGGGGCCGGCGAACGAAGCCCGCTACCGCGAGATCCAGCGGCTGTACCGGGAGGTGCCGTCCTCGGTGTTCCTCGCCTTCGTCCATCACACCTACGCCGTTCGCGACGACGGCTGGCGCTACGATCCCCCGGTGCTGGAACCGCATGCTCACGGGGTGGTGTGGGGGCCGTGGTGGAACCTGCCGTCCTGGCGGCGGTGAGACGATGACCATCGCGCCGAACCGGCCCGCCGTACGGCGACCGGCCCCGATCGACGAACCGCCCGAACCGCGCGCCGGCCGATCCCGGACGCGCCGCGCGGGCCGACTGCTCGTGCGCCGCGCCCTCATCGGGGTCCCGACCGTCGGCCTCATCTCGCTCGGCATCTTCGCGCTGGCCGCGGCATCACCGTTCGATCCCCTCACCGCGTATCTGGGCAGCAGGTATCAGAGCGCGACGCAGGCTCAGCGTGAGGCCACCGTCGCCGCCTATCACGTCGATCAGAGCTGGTGGTCGGCGTGGTGGCAGTGGTGCGCGATGTACTCAGCGGCGACCTCGGCTGGTCCTCGACGCTGTCCCAGCCGGTCGCGACGGCGCTCACCGAACGCCTGCCCTTCACCTTCGGCATGGCCGCGGTGAGCTTGACGCTGGCGACCGTGATCTCACTGTCGGTCGGGACCGTGGCGGGCATGCGGAGGGGCGGACTGCTCGACCGATGCTGCACCGCGGGCGCCACCGTTCTCGCCGCCGTCCCGCCGTTCGTGGTTTCGCTGGTGCTGGTCACCGTCTTCGCCGTCGGTCTGAGCTGGTTCGCGTCCTCGGGTGCGCGAACCCCGGGCAACCGCTACTCGCCGTCGGATCTGCTCGCGCACGGCGTGCTGCCGACGGTGGCGCTGACCGTGTCGATGATCCCGTGGCTGCTGTTGACCACCCGGGCCTCGGTGGTCGAGGCGACGGGCTCGGATGCCGTCCTCGCGGCGCGTGCGCGCGGGATCAGCGGGATGCGGCTGCTGCGCGGCCACGTGCTCCCGGTGTCGGTGCTGCCGACGCTCGCACTGATCGGGACCCGGCTGCCCGAACTGATCGCGGGCGCCGCGATCGTCGAGACCGTCTTCGGCTGGCCCGGACTGGCGAAGGCACTCGTCGATTCGGCCGTCGCACTCGACTTCCCGCTGCTCGCCGCGCTCACCCTGGGATCGGCGGTGCTGGTCATCGTCGGCTCGGCGCTGTCGGATGCGGCCGCCGCCTGGATCGACCCGAGGATCGGGCTCACCGCATGATCGGGCGAGTGAAGCTGCGCCCCGGCCGGACCGGATGGCTGGCGGCGGGCCTGGCGGCCGTCGCCGTCGTGGTGATCGCGCCGCTCGTCGCGGGCCCGCAGCAGCCCGACTTCGCGCGAGCGCTGACCGCGCCCGGACACGATTTCCTGCTCGGATCCGATCATTCGGGCCACGATCTGGCGATCCGGACCGCTCAGGGCCTGCAGATCTCCCTGCTCATCGCCGCGATCTGCGCCCTGGTGTCGACCGCCATCGGCATCGCCGTCGGCGTGGGAGCGGCCGCTTTCGGCGGCTGGTTCGACGCGTTGACCATGCGGTTGGTCGACGGTGTCAACGCCCTTCCCCATCTGGTGCTCGGGGTGGTCATCGCCGCGATGTGGCGGGGCGCCCCGCTCGCGATCATCGCGTCCATCGCGCTGACCCACTGGCCCGCGGTGGCTCGTGTGGTCCGCGCCGAACTCCTGAGTCTGCAGACCGCGGGATGGATCGAGTCGGCGCGGCTCGCGGGCGCGGGCCGCACTTTCATCGCCACCCGGCACATGGTGCCCGCGGTGACCGGGCAGGCCCTGGTCGCGATGGTGGTGCTTCTGCCCCACGCGGTCTGGCACGAGACCACACTGTCGTTCCTCGGCGTGGGTCTGTCGCCGGATCGGGCGAGCCTGGGCACCCTGCTCGACGACGCCCGCGGCGACGTGCTCACCGGTGCGTGGTGGACGCTGGTGGTGCCGGGGCTGGCGCTGATCGCCACCGCGCTCGCGGTGACGCGCCTGGGAACACTGGTGGCGCGGCGTCACCGACCGCCGGCCGGGAGCGTCTGGTGACGGCCGCGGTCGCCTCCCTGGCCGGCGTCACGGTGGACGTATCCGCGGACCGGGGCCGGCGGCGCACTGCGGTGCGCGTGCTCGACGACGTCTCGCTCGAACTCGCACCCGGCACGGTCACGGCGCTGATCGGCGAATCCGGCTGCGGCAAGTCGATGGTCGCCTCGGCTCTGTGCGAACTGCTCCCCGTCGGCTCGGTCGCCACCGGACGCGTGCGGATCGGCGACCGCACGCTGGACCCTCGCGACTCGGCGTGGCATCGGGTACGCGGACGAGAGGTGGGCCTGGTCCCGCAGTCGCCGGCCACGAGCTTCACGCCGGTGCGGACCATCGGAAGCCACTTGTCCGAGACGGTGACGGTACTGGGCGCGGACCGCTCGGTCCGTGAACTGGCCGACGCGGTCGCGTATCCGGCGTGGGCGCTGGACCGGTATCCGCACGAGGTGTCCGGCGGGATGGCGCAGCGTGCGGCGATAGCCGCGGCCGTCGCGGGCCGGCCGCGAGTCCTCGTCGCCGACGAGCCGACCTCGGCGCTCGACCCCGAGTTGGCCGCGGCGACCTGGCGGTTGCTCGCCGGAGCCGCGGCCGACGGCGCGGGCGTCCTCGTCGTCACCCACGACATCGAGACCCTCCGGCAGGTCGGCGTCTGCGATGCGATCGCCGTGATGCGCGAGGGCCGACTGCTCGCCCGGTTCTCAGCCGGCGAGTTCGACGGCCTCGCCTCCACGTCGGCGTCGGACGCGGCGGACGCTGCGTACTCTGCGGACGCGACGACGCGACTGACCGACGACGAGTACATCGCGCAGTTCCTGCAGGAGGTCCGGTGATCGAGGCGAAGGGTGTGACCGTCTGCTACGACGGTGTCGAGGTGGTGAGCGACGTGGACGTCGACGTCCGTCCCGGCTCGATCACCGGTGTCCTCGGGCGGTCGGGCAGCGGCAAGACCACGCTGCTGCGGGCTCTCGCCGGCCTGGTCCGGCCCGCTCGCGGATCGGTCACGTACGACGGATCGGCCCGTCCGAGGCCGGGATCGATCGCCATGCTCGCGCAGCATCCGCGACAGGTGGCCGATCCCCGATGGACCCTCGCCCAGACCATCACCGAACCGGCGCGGATCGCCGGCAGGCGCGCCGAGCGCGACACCGCCGCCGTCGCGGCGCAACGCGCCGGGCTCGCCCTCGATCTTCTCGACCGGTTCCCGTCACAAGTGAGCGACGGTCAGCTCCAGCGCGCCTGCCTGGCACGAGTGGTCGTGCAGCGTCCGGGATATCTGCTGTGCGACGAGCCGACGGCGATGCTCGACCCGATCTCGGCACGCGCCGTCGTCGAGGTGATCAGCGCGCTGGCGCGCGACGGGGTCGGCGTCGCACTCGTGAGCCACAGCCGCGCGCTCGTGCGAGCGCGCAGCCGGTGTGTGCTGGACCTGTCGGACGACGCTGCGGGTCAGCTGCCGGCCGTCGGCCGGACCGACGTGGAACCCGTCACCGACTCGTCGTCGTTGTAGGCGCAGGCCCCCTGTTCCACCTCGTCCATGCGGTCCTCGTCGGCCGGGTCCACCCGCAGCCCGACCGTCCACTTGATGAGAAGCGCGATGATCAGTGTCAGGACGAACGAGTAGCCGATGACCGCCAGCAGTGCCACCACCTGGTGTCCGAGGAGTGTCCCGCCGCCGCCGAAGAACAGCCCGTCGTGGCCCGAGTCGTTGATCTCACGGCTGCCGAAGAAACCGACGGCGAGGGTGCCGAGCACGCCGCCGACGAAGTGGACGGCGATCACGTCGAGCGCGTCGTCGTACTTGAAGACGTCCTTGAGCCGCAGCGCCAGGTGGCAGACGGCGCCCGCCAGCACGCCGATGACCAACGCGCTGACGGTGCTGACGTATCCGGCCGCGGGAGTGATCGTCGCCAGTCCGGCCACGCCGCCGGTCACCGCGCCGAGCACGGTGGCCTTGCGGGTCAGGACCCATTCGATGAACAGCCAGACCACCAGGGCCGCCGCACCGGCGACGTGCGTGTTCAGCAGGGCCTGCGCGGCGAGCCCGTCGGCGCGCAGGCCGTCGCCCGCGTTGAACCCGAACCAGCCGAACCACAGGATTCCGGCGCCGACGATCACGAACGGGATCGAGTGCGGCAGCGGAGCGCGGTTCCCGAACACCTTCCGCTTGCCGAGCACCAGCAGCAACGCGACCACAGCCGCTCCCGCCGACGCGTGCACCACCATTCCGCCCGCCCAGTCCTGTGCTCCGAGCTTCACCAGCCAGCCGTCCGGGTTCCACAGCCAGTGCGCGATCGGCGGGTACACCACCACCGACCAGGCGATCAGGAACACCACCCACCCGAAGGCCTTCAACCGGCCGACCACCGCGCCGGTGATCAGCGCGGGTGTGATGATCGCGAACATCATCTGGTAGGCGACGAAGGCGAGCGTCGGAATCGCCAGATGCGTCGCGGCGTCGACCACGTGACGCGGGTTGGTGGGCACCGACCCCAGATCCGAGAGCCCGAACAGTTCGAGATCGCCGGTGACACCGCCCTTCGACGGCCCGAACGCCAGGGTGTATCCGATGACGACCCACGTGAGAGTGACGATTCCGATCGGCACGATGTTCTGCTGCATCATCGTCAGCACGTTCCGCTTGCTGACCATGCCCGCATAGAACAGCGCCAGACCCGGCGTCATGAACAGCACCAGGGCCGCGCAGATCAGCACCCAGCCGGTGTCACCCGGACTCACTTCCAGGGACGCTCCGGCGGCCAGCACGCTCGCTGAAGGTTCAGACATTCACTCGTCTCCTCGGCTTGTCGGAGTCTGCAGGCTCCTCCTGCAGGGGGTTGGCGAAACCGCGGGCGGGGTGAGCCGCGGCCGTCGTCACTGCTGGCCCCGCCACGGTTGTGCGGGGCCGATCGGTGCACCGAGCACTTCCTCGCGCACGATCGACCAGAAGGCCCGGACCCGTTCGGTGACGGGCTGGCGCTCCACGCCGAGCACCTTGAAGATGAGTCCGCAGTCGCCGGGGAGCCGGCTCGCGCCGCTGTAGGCGCCGTCGATGAGGCCGGTCGGCACTCGGGCCAGGATGGCCTCGGCGTGCTCGGGCGGGGTCAGCACGACAACGTTGCCGAACACGTCGTAGCGCCCCATGGCGCCGGGGTGGCGGATGGGGCTGCGCTGCGGTTCGATCAGGATCTTCTCGGTGAACAACCGCGTCCCGTCGGGGCGCCGCGCCTTCATCAGCGAGGAGAAGACGTCGTACCCGAAGACCTCGTCGGCGCGGTGGTGCTTGCGGCCGGACAGCACGATCTCCGAGGACAGCAGGGTCGCCGACTCGGCGATCTCGATGTCGCTCGTCACCACGTACCGCGAGTTGCGGTGCGGGATCGTCGAACCCGGGAGGTACTCGACGTAGGCCCCATCGCCGAGCACGAAGGTCTGCGCGTGCACGGCGTAGTTGGCGTCCATCTGCTGCACCTTGGTGGCCGACTGGGTGGTGATGTGGACGCGCGTATCGGTCTCGGCCACGACGTCGACCGACAGGCGGTCGCCCTGCACCACTCCGCCGGAGGTGGAGACGATGCAGACGCACGCCATGTCGGGGACGGCCTCGTCCCAGTACAGGGCCTGCTGCACCAGCAGCGGCGTCTGGCGGTACAGGTCGGCGAGAACGGTTCTGCCACGCCGTTGTTCGAATCGCATTCGCAACGCACCGATCTTTCCGGGGGTGCCCACCCGGGCCTGTCTGGGCTGATCCTGGTAGATCGCCAGCTCGGGCAGGTCCACGGCGCCCACGGCCTCGGTCAGCCGCCGACGGAGTCGAAGAGGACTCCGTGGGCGATCAGGTCGACGACCTCTTCGACACCCTCTCCGGTCTTGCAGTTGGTGAACACGAAGGGCTTACCGTTGCGCTGCGCGGCCGAATCGCGTTCCATCACCGACAGATCCGCGCCGACGTACGGCGCCAGATCGGTCTTGTTGATGACGAGGATGTCCGACTGCGCGATGCCCGGACCGTTCTTGCGCGGGATCTTGTCGCCGGCGGCCACGTCGATCACGTAGATGAAGAAGTCGACGAGGGCCGGGCTGAAGGTGAGCGTCAGGTTGTCGCCGCCGCTCTCGATGAACACGATGTCGGCGTCGGGGAAGGTCGCCTCCATCTCCTCGACCGCGGCCAGGTTCATGCTCGGGTCCTCCCGCACCGCGGTGTGCGGGCACGCGCCGGTCTCGACGCCGACGATCCGCTCCTCGATGAGCACCCCTTTGAGCGCCTTCTGCACGTGCTTGGCGTCCTCGGTGGTGACGACGTCGTTGGTGATGATCAGCACGCTGGTGCCGCGCTCCACGAAGTGCGGCGTGATCGCCTCCAGCAGTGCCGTCTTGCCCGAGCCGACGGGTCCGCCGACGCCGATGCGAGTGGTCTTCTTCATTGGGTCCTCAATTCATGAACATGCGTACGTGCGATCGGACGTGGATCGACGCGAAGATGTCGAGCATGGGAGCGAACGTGGACATGTCGTCCAAGCTCAGGTCTTTCACCGCGTGGTAGTCCTCGTCGGCGGTCGCGCCGACATCGAAGAGGATCTGCTGGGTGTCCATGTGGTCCACGCGAACCACCCGCAGCGCCGCTCCCACCACGGTCGCGGCGACGCCGTACTGGTGGATGCCGAACGACTCCTGTTCGCCGGCACCGATTTCGGCGAGCACCAGGGCCCGGGTGGCGGGATAGGTGCCGGGCACCTCGCCCGATTTGATCCGCTCGAGCCAGTCGGCGATCGGCGCCGACTCCGGCGCCAGACGGAGTCCCAGTTCGGCGAGCTTGCGGCCCATCCGCGTCACCATGACGCGGCCCTCCTCGTTGAGCTTGCGCTCGATCACCGCGAAGTCGGCATCCGCGAGCCCCGCGTCGTCGCAGGCGAGCGCGGCGCGGTGCGCGTGCAGCACGGCGATGCCGTCGCAGGACGCTCCCTGCTTCACGCACACCTGCACGAACTGCCGCAGGCTCTCGGCGTCGGTGACCAGGCCTTCGGCGACGGCCGTCTCCAGGCCGTTGGAGAAGGAGAACGAGCCGACCGGCAGCATCGTGTCGGAGAACTGCATCGCCCGCATGAAGCGGGTGATGTCGGGGACGGCGCCGGTCTCGGTCACGTCAGTGGTCGTCACCGGCGTGGCCGTGCGGATGCGTGTGGGTGTGGCCCCCGCCCTCGCGGGCCGCACCGCCGAACAGCCGTCGAGCCTCGTGCGGCGCGATGTACGGGATCACCTCGGCGCCGGGGATGAACCGGTGCACCACGCCCTCGAGTGCGTGCGTGCGCATCACCGAGTTCATCACCGGCTGCGCGACGGTGAGCGGCACGTACACCTTGACGCCCTTGACCACGGCGGGCCAGTGCGGGTTGCCGATCGCATGCCCCAGCTCCAGACAGGTCTGGATCACGGTGTTCTCGTCGCGTCCAGCCACCTGGCTCAGGTCCACCTCCATCACGTCCTGAAGGGTGATCCGGGCGATGATCGCGGTCTTTGCGTCCTCGTCGTATTCGAGCACGTCGCCGTCGCGGAGCTGCACGCCGCGGTCCAGCGACACGGCCACCTCGTCGCCGTTGGCGGTGGTCCGCCACAGCCGCGACTTCTGCGCCTCCCACTGGTCGAGGAAGACGTAGTCGCAGTCGGCGTCGGCCAACCGCGCCTTCCATTCGTCGTCGTGCTCGTTGCCGAGAATCGACTCCACGACGTTGAGCCCGGTCGCCGGACTTTTCATGAAGAGTTGCCTCCGTAATGCGGTCGGTAGCGGGTGCGGTCAGCTGATGAAGTTCAGCTGAAGAAGTACAGCTGGTTGAGACTGATGTGGGTGGCCGGTTCGACGTACGCGTGCTCGCCGTCGACGGTGACCGCGAAGGTCTCGGGATTCACCTCGATGTCGGGTATGTAGTCGTTGCGGACCATGTTGTCCTTGCTGATCTCACGGGTGTCCTGGACGGGGATCACCTGGCGTTCGAGTCCGTACCGTTCGGCGATCCCCGACTCGTACGCCGCCTTGGAGACGAAGGTCGCGGACGTCTCCTGCAGGGTCTTCCCGTAGGCGCCGTACATCGGGCGGTACATCACCGGCTGCGGGGTCGGCAGGGACGCGTTCGGATCACCCATCGCATGCCAGTTGATCACTCCGCCCTTGATGACGGTGCGGGGCTTGGCGCCGAAGAAGGCCGGCTCCCACAGCACCAGGTCGGCCATCTTGCCCGGGGCGATCGAACCGACCGAGTGGGCCAGACCGAAGGTGATCGCCGGATTGATCGTCACCTTGGCGACGTAGCGGAGCACGCGGAAGTTGTCGTTGCCCGGCGCGTCCTCGGGCAGCTTGCCGCGGGACCGCTTCATCGCGTCAGCCATCTGAACGGTGCGCAGCCAGTTCTCGCCGATCCGGCCCATCGCCTGCGAGTCGCTCGACACGATCGAGATGACGCCCATGTCGTGCAGCACGTTCTCTGCGCCGATCGTCTCGGCGCGGACGCGGCTCTCGGCGAAGGCGACGTCGGACGGCACCAGCGGATTCAGGTTGTGGCAGACCATGATCATGTCGAACAGCTCCGCCTGCGAGTTGATCCCGTAGGGCAGCGTCGGGTTGGTGGACGCGGGCAGCACATTGCGTTCCGCGGTCACGCGGAGCAGGTCGGGCGCGTGACCGCCGCCCGCGCCCTCCTAGTGATAGGTGTGAATCGTCCGGCCGTCGAATGCGGCGATGGTGTGTCCTCGACGTAGCCGGCCTCGTTCAGCGTGTCGGTGTGGATCGCCACCTGGATGTCGTAATCGTCGGCGACGGCCAGCGCCGTCTTGATCGCCTCCGGTGTGGAACCCCAGTCCTCGTGGATCTTGAGACCGCCCGCCCCGGCGAGCAGCTGCTCCTCGATCGGCGGACGCCGCGACGAGTTGCCCTTGCCGCAGTGCAGGACATTCACCGGCAGACCTTCGTTGGCCTTGAGCATCATCTCCAGATTCCATGCGCCGGAGGTGATCGTGGTGCCGTTGGTTCCGTCGGTGGGACCGACGCCGCCGCCGATCAGCGTGGTGATGCCGCCGGACAGTGCGGTGTACGACTGCTGCGGCGAGATCATGTGGACGTGCGAGTCGAGGCCCGCCGCGGTGAGGATCAACTGCTCGCCGGAGATCGCATCGGTGGCCGGCCCGGTGATCAGGCCCGGCGTGACTCCGTGCATGGTGGACGCGTTGCCCGCCTTGCCGATACCGGCGATCTTGCCGTCCTTGATACCGACGTCGGCCTTCACCACGCCCAGTTCGGCGTCGATGATGACGACGTTGGTGATGACGATGTCGAGGGCGCCGGTGTCGCTCGTCGACGACGGGTCCTGGCCCATACCGTCGCGCAGCGTCTTGCCTCCGCCGTAGATGGCTTCGTCTCCGATGACCCGGAGGTCCTTCTCCACCTCGACGTACAGATCGGTGTTGCCGAGGCGGATCTTGTCGCCGGCGACCGGACCGAAGAGTCCCGAGTAATCCTTCCGAGAAATGCTGGTCATCACTTGTCCTCAATTTCTGACGTACGGGCTTGTGCGGGCTGTGGCGCGGACTTGAAGCCTCGCTGCTCGAGCAGGTCCACCACGTGCTGATAGCGCGGCCGGTAGACGTCGCGCACCGGAGCCCAGCCGTTGACGATGCCGTTGAACCCGTACACCCGGCTCTTGCCGGCGAACGGAACCAGCGTCACGTCCTGTTCGTCGCCCGGCTCGAATCGCACCGCGGTGCCCGCCGGAATGTCCAGGCGCCATCCGAAGGTGGCGGGCCGATCGAACTCGAGTGCCCGGTTCGCCTCCGTGAAGTGGAAGTGTGATCCGACCTGGACCGGCCGGTCACCGGTGTTGCGCACGGTGATCTTCTGTCGGGGCCGCCCGACGTTGAGCTCGATCGGCTCGTCCCGCAGGACGTACCCGCCCACCGGGACTCCCGAGGGCACCCCATCGTCGTTCGTCGAATTCTCCGAGGCCATGCTGCGCTACCCTTCGTAAGCTCGCCGAGTGGTGGTCAACGAATCGGATTGTGGACCGTCACGAGACGGGTGCCGTCGGTGAACACGGCTTCCACTCGGACCTTGGTGATCATGTCGCCGACGCCTTCCATCACGTCGTCGACGGTGAGGACGTTGGCGGCCTCGCTCATGACCTGTTCGACGGTCTTGCCGTCGCGAGCGCCCTCGAGTGCGGCGGCGGTGATGATCGCGACGGACTCGGGGTGGTTCAGTTTGAGCCCGCGGGCTTTTCGACGTTCGGCCACCATCGCGAGATTCAGAATCGTCAGCTTGTCGAGCTCACGCGGCGTCAAATGCATGCCATCCCCTTGAAAGACATCGAGCGGTGATCCCGCCGCCGTCTCCGCACGGAAGACCGCGGTGTGACTCATGTGATTTGAACTAGCACCGGCTCCGACTCGCCGCTGAGTTCTGGACAACTCGCCCGAAGACCGGCGCACGGTAGCACCCGATGGCGCGGAATGTGTTCCAGATCAGTGGATTTCGGCCGTCCGAATGGTCACGCCACTTTCCGGCGTCGACGACCCCACTCGGCGATAAGACCTCGCCGTCAACCGTAGGTGCGGCGCACGGCGTCCGACTCGGTCGGCAGCGGCTGATCAGGGCACTTCTCGAGAACCCGGGAGATCGCGTCCTTCTCGGCGCCGGTGACCCACAGGCGGTACTTGAGTTTGACCGCCACCTGCCGCGCCACGTATGCGCAGCGAAAGCTCTTGTTCGGCACGAGCCAGGACGCCGCGTCCGAGTCGGACTTGGCGGAGTTGGGGGCGCGCGTCGAGGCGATCAGGTTCAGCGGATCGTTCGAGAAGGCGATCCGCTCGGCCCGGCTCAACTGCTGTGCGCCCTTCTGCCACCCGTCGCCCAGGCTCACGACGTGGTCGATCGGCACCAATGCCGATGTCTTGTTCCCGCGCACGAATTCGACCACCGAGCCGGTGTACGGGTCGTGCAGAGTCCCTGACTGCACCACGCACGGCGGCACGCGGGGCGAGGTGCCGCGGACCTTGCACGTCACATCGGTCAGATCGCGGGAGAGGATGTCCTCCCGCGTACTCAGCCCGTTGCGACCCCAGGCGGCGGTTTGGTCGTCGGTCCATGCCGGACCGAACTCGGCGCGCGCGTACCCCGTCTTCGGCGCCCGCCCCTTGACCGCGAGTCGCGCCAGCCCGGCCCGCGCCGTCCCCACGGGAGCGGGCGCCTGCGTCTCCGGCTCGACGGCCCCGGACGGGGACACCGGTACGGGAACGTGCGAGCGCGTCACCGAGGGAGTTGCCGGAGCCTGCGCGGCGGGCGCGGGCAGCGAGCATCCGGACACCAGGCCGGCGACGAGCGCTCCGGAGGCGACTGCCAGAGCTGTCCGTCGCGGCCTCCTCGTCATTCCCACATGCGCGAGAGTAGACGGCGCCTCGGACACCGGAACCAGCGAGTCTCGACTGCCACTCAAGACTTCCCCGGCGCCCCGTGCGTTAACCAGAAGTGAGGTCAGGTTAACTTCGGGTGTCCGGATCTCCGCGGAGCGCGGCGCGCACCAGATATTCACAGCAAACCCGCAGGTAAAACGCACTTTCTTTCATGCACGAACGGCACTGTGTTCGTAGCCACCACCGCAGGTGAATGTGATTCGGGTCTGCATAGAGATACCGATTCGACCGGTTGTGTAACGATTTTCTGGCATCGCCCGATGCGGCCAACTCCTACCGAAAGGCGAACACATGTTCCCCGCTCTGACCCAGTTCTTCAACGACTTCACCGTCTTCGGCGGCGACCTCCTGCACGTCGCCATCACCATCGGTTTCGGCGGATAGGCCACCGTTGGACGCCGGTACGCGGCCCCTCGACGCAGGGGCTTTGCGTACCGGCGTTCGCGTCCTGTTAGACTGATCTCCGGTCGTCGGCAAGACGCTCAGGGGCTATGGCGCAGTTGGTAGCGCGACTCGTTCGCATCGAGTAGGTCAGGGGTTCGATTCCCCTTAGCTCCACAGAGAAAGGCCAGGTCAGAGGATGTTTTCCTCGGCCTGGCCTTTCGTCGTATCAGAGACAGCCCGCAGTCAGCCCGCAGTAGACCTGATCGCCTCGTCCAACGCCTCCGCAACACCATCGAGGTCGTCATCGAACAGGTCCGCGTACACGTCGAGCGTCATCGACGCCTTCGCGTGTCCAAGCATCCGCTGCAACGCCTTCACGTTCGCGCCGGCCTGAACCGCCAGCGACGCCGCAGTGTGCCGCAGATCGTGCGGCGTGATCGTTGGAAACCCAGAGTCGACGACCTGACACGCCGCCACCGCCGGCCGGAACGTCCTCGACCTGTAGTTCGAGTTCCGTAGAACACTGCCCCGCGAATCAGTGAACACCAGATCGTCCCGCCGCTTCCCGACCATCAGCGCCGCCAGCTCATCAGCCAAAGCCTTCGGGAACGGCACCGAACGCCGCTCGTGATCCTTCGGAGTGCCCCAGTCGAGTCCGTTGGCCTCAGTGACAGATCGAGCGACGTCGACACGGCGACGAAGCATGTCGAAGTCCTGAATACGCAGTGCAGCCATCTCACCCCACCGAAGTCCTGTGTAGGCGAGGAACCGGACAACCTCAGGACGGAAGTCGACCGTCTCGGCGAGTAGTGACACCTGCCCGTGTGTCAGATATCCACGGTCCGCGTGCAGCCGCTTAGGCAACTTCACCCCATCGCACGGATTCTTGACGATCCGGCGATCCTCGACTGCTTGCCCGAGCACCTGACGCAGTATCCCGAAACAGTTCTCGATCGTCGGCACACCGACATCACTGGCGACCATCTGCGCGACCCACGACCGGACGTGCGACGAACGAATATCGCCGACCCTCCTACTCCCCCAGTGTGGTTGCACGCGACTCTGCCACGCCGAGGCCGACGTCTTCGCTGTCTTCGCCGCGACGTGCCCTCGGGCCGCGCTCCACTGCTCGTAGACGACATCGACAGTCAGGACACCTGCTGCTGGATCGACGTAAGAACCGGTCACCTGCGCGCTGGTCACCTCGTCAATGAACGCCTTCGCGTCGACCCTGCGGTCGAACAGCTTCTCCCGCTCCTGGCCATCATCGTCGACGTACCGAGCGCGCCACCGCTTGCCCTTGCCGTCGTTCGCCGAGGGTGTGCCGTCCTGCTTCCGCCACCGGTCCTCGACACCAGCACGACGATTACGCCTCTGAGTCATCGCCGACGTCCCCCCTGATCGACCTCGGATATGTCCGCTCTAGCGCAGCACATGCCGCCGCCGCCTTCTTCAGTTCTTGCCGGTACACGACCCGTCCAACCCTCGCCACCTTGTCTAGCTCGACAATTGCCTCAGCCACGCGTAGGAGGTTCTCGTCGGCCTGCGCGCCCGAAGTGGCAGCCACCGCCGCCTTGTACTGGTCGATAAGTTCAGAGACGATCCGGCCCGGACCGTGCAGCATCTCAGCGCGTTCGAGCTCGTGGTCGAACGCGTCCGGCCCGATGTGGCTGACGAGTTCTTCGTAAGCAAATTCGATGCTGTAACCGTTGATCATCTCGTGCACCGACGAGTTCAACAGCGCGGCAATCCACACGGCCTCGAACAGTTTCACTGGTCTCTCGCCGCTTTCGATGCGCTGGATCGTTGCCTGGTAGAACTTCGTTCCCGTGTTATCGGGATAGTCGGTCAGCATCTTCGCAAACTCGGTCTGCGACAACCCCATAGCTTCCCGACGCACTCGCATCTCGTGGAAGAAGTTCTCCTCCCAGTATCCGAGGTCTCGCGGCAGATATTCGGTGTCCTTGTCGTCGCCCATGCCAACAGCCTAAACACGTGACGATGCGCCCACAACTTCACGTGTGATACAACTTGAGTGCATCATGGCGATGCACCCACAACGACACGATGGAGTACGAAACATGACCGATCCGATCCTCACCACCAAGCAGGTGAGCGAGCAGTATCCATTCCTCCCTGCCGCGACTCTCCGCTACTGGCGCCACGCCAACCGCGGACCCGCGTCGTTCGTCCTCGGCACGAAAGTGCTCTACCGGAAGTCCGAGATCGAGCGATGGATCGCCGAGCAGGAGGCCGCCACCACCCGCGGAGGCGCAGCTTGATCTTGACCTGGCCGCAGGCCGAGCACGCCGACCTCGGCCTCATCGAGGACGACCACACCCCCGACATGCGAAAAGCCCCGATGCTGCATCCCACCAAGAACGCCAGCACCGAGGCCACCGCCAACGATCACGAAGGAATCGAAAGCTATGTCTGATCCTACCTTGAACACCGAGCCCACACCCGCAGAGACCGCGGCCCGGCCAAGCAGGCCGACCGTCCTCCACTGGGCGATCCGTGGCCGCGACATCACGTACTGCGGTATCTACGCACCTGCACCGGATTGGGAGACCCGTGGCAGCGATATCGACGCACCGGAACCGGACTGGAAAACCAAACTCCCACCCACCGGCCCAAAGGTGGTCTGGTGCGACACCTGCACGTTCATCGCCGACCTCGAGGACGAACTCGACGACATGTACTTCAAGGGTCGCCAGTGACATATGGGGTCGACTGGGACGCGGTGCACCCGTACGTGCGCCGCGTCCTCAGGGGGAAGTACGGATACCTGCCGATCCTCGGCACCGCCGAATGGCAAGCACTCGCAGACAGCGACCCCGCCAAGGTCGCGTCGATCATCGTGGCCGGCGACCGCTGGGCACTCGAAACCGACCTCCTCGAAAGGTCAGAGCGGCGTGCCGCTCTGAAGGACGCCTCGATCGAAGCCTCACAGGAACTCGATTGGGCGCGCGTCGCCAAGCACATCGCAGACCGCGACGCCTTCTACCGACAGCATCCCGACCTCAGGAGGAAGACAGCGTGAACAACACCCAGAGTTGCAACTCACCTATGGGTACGGTTGCAACTCTCCACACCGAGAGTGTCAACCGAGTTGCAACCGAGTTGTGCGGCTACGTCGATGTGGGCTCGATTCTCGACGGTAGTGCAATCGAACCTCCGGTCCCTTCCGTCTGCCTCCGCTCGGACGGCATCGGCCTGTTCTACGAAGGCCAGTTCAACGTCGTGTTCGGCGACCCGGAGAGCGGCAAGACTCTCCTGTGCGACTTCGCTTCCGTGGAAGCCCTCGCCGCTGGTGGCCGCGTCCTCCGGCTCGACCTCGATCACAACGGTCCTCAGAGCACCCTGTCCCGTCTCATCGACTTCGGTGCCGACGAGGAAGTCCTTCGCGACGCCGAACGCTTCCTCTACGTCGAACCTGCCGAGCGCGTCCAGATGCTCCACATCATCGAACACATGGAGGTCTGGAAGCCAACCCTGGTGATCCTCGACTCCATCGGCGAACTCCTGCCGTTGTACGGCAGTAATTCCAACTCGGCCGATGAGTTCACCGACGTCCACACGCGGGTGATCAAGCCCCTCACTCGAACTGGCGCTGCAGTCGTCGGCATCGACCATCTCGCCAAGGGTGCCGACAGCCGCGCCTACGGTCCGACCGGCACCGCGGCCAAGCGACGAGCGATCGGAGGCACCAGCATCCGCGTCAAGGTCGACCAAGCGTTCACCCCAGACGCCGGCGGGTCCGCCTACCTGTCGATCCACAAGGACCGGCACGGAGGACTTCGGCGCCATTCACCCTCGGGCGATCGGGAACCGCTCGCCGGGAAGTTTTGCATCCTAGGCGACACGATCAACGTTCAGGCCCCGCTGAGCACTGATCGGAATCCCGAGGAGACCGCACCAGAGGCCGACGTCGCCGCGATCGCCAATCTCGACCCGGCACCGACATCGGCACGCGAGACCCGGGAACGACTCAAGTGGAGTGACAAACGCGCCCGCACCGCGTTCAAGTCCTGGCAGAAGGAGTCCGCCTGATGGCACTCACCGCAGACGAGTTCGAGCAGATGAGCCGCATCACCGAGCAGTACACCGGCCGTCCCTGGGACGGCAGCGACACCCACCTCGACCAGACACTCCAACTACAGGAACTCGACTCCAACATCACAGACGCGCACATCGCCTGGCTCGAACGCGCCCGCCGACGAGCCCACCGAGCAGGACGCGAATGGAACGCCGCCGAGGTCGCACGGCAAGCACGTATCCGGGAGGCCGGCGAATGACCCGCAAACGATCCTCCAAGCCCTGCCTCGGATGCAGCCGCCACACCAAGTCCGTCACCCGCTACTGCGCCGACTGCCGCCCAGCAGCACACCATCCCTACGTCCAGAAGGTCGACGGACTCATCACCTTCGCCGGCCTCACCCTCACCACCGATCAAGCACGGCACCTCGCCGACGCCATCCACGACACCATCGAAGAGGAAACACCATGATCGACCACGACGACGACCTCATCCGCCTCAGTCCCATCGGACACCTCAAGCTCACAGTCTTCGACGCGAACACATCAATCGGACCAGTCGAATGTCCAGTCCTCTCATTCACCGATCAACGACTCGGAGACTTCGCACTCCTCCTCGATCCCGTCATCGAGCAAGCCCAACACCTCCATGCCGTCCTCGGCGACTACCTCCAAGGCCACCTCCACCGGCAGGAGGAGGGATGACAGCCCGCCCCTGCCACCGCTGCGGTGAGCCCATCCCCACCGGCACCTACTGCCCGGACTGCCACCCCGGAGACACCAAGCCGACCGCCCACTCCCGTGGCTACGACGCCGCATGGACCCGGCTGTCCCGACGAGCCCGCAAGCTCCAACCCTTCTGCTCGGACTGTGGTGCCACCAACGACCTGCAGACCGACCACTCCCCCGAAGCCTGGGCACGCAAGGCCCGGGGCAAGCCCATCCGCCTCACCGACATCGACGTCGTCTGCGGCCCCTGCAACCGAGCCCGAGGCCAAGCACGACCGGGGAGGGAAGGTAAAAGACCAGGTCAGAGACCCGAAGGCAAGGCACAGAAGGCGTTACACTTGGAAATGATTACCATCAAGGGCGGGGGTGGTGTGGCGTGAAGGCGGGTCCGAAGGCTGCGGTGAGCGATCAGCCGCTCCCGTTTAAGCCCAGGTCAGAGGTGGAGTCGGAACGGTTTCTGGCGTTCGCTGACAAGTTTTTGCGGGTGCCGAAGGGTACGAACAGCCGAGGGAAGCTGCACTTGCGGGACTGGCAGGTGGAGATCGCGCAGGACGTGTTGGATTCGGGTGCTCGCACGGTCGGCCTGATGCTTCCGCGTGGCTCGGGCAAGACGACGCTGAACGCCGCGATCGGCTTGTATGCCTTCTTCTGCTGGGGCGACGGCGCGAACGTGGTGGTCTTCGCTGTCGATGAGCGTCAGGCGGGTCTGGCGTTCTCCGCGGCCCGCCGCATGGTGGAGCTGTCCCCGGAACTCGCCGAGCGTTGTCAGGTGTTCAAGGAACGCCTGTACATTCCGGCGACCGACTCCAGCTTCGCGGTCTATCCGGCATCGCCTGCCGCGGCCGAGGGTTTGGACTATGTGTTGGCGATCGTCGACGAGGCCGGCGTGGTGAACCGTGACTTGTTCGAGGTGGTGCAGCTCGCTCAGGGCAAGCGCGCCAAGTCGGTCCTGGTGGCGATCGGCACGCCGGGTCCGAACGTCGAGGATCAGGTGCTGTTGTCGTTGCGGGAGTACGCCCTCGCTCATCCTGATGATCGGTCGATACGGTGGCGGGAGTTCTCCGCGGTCGGCTTCGAGGACCATCCTGTCGACTGTGAGCACTGCTGGAGCCTGGCGAATCCGGCGTTGGATGACTTCCTGCACCGTGATGCTTTGGTGGCTCTCCTGCCGCCGAAGACGCGGGAGGCGACGTTCCGCCGAGCGAGGTTGTGCCAGTTCGCCACAGACGTCGACGGCGCGTTCCTGCCGCCCGGCGTGTGGGACTCCCTCGCCAACGGTGAGCCGGTCCCGGACGGCCTCGACGTGGTGGTGGCTCTCGACGGCAGCTTCTCCGATGACACGACGGCCCTGCTCGTCGGCACCGTGTCGACCGAGCCGCACTTCGACAAGATCAAAGTGTGGGAACGCCCACCGGGCGATGAGTCGTGGCGTGTCCCGGTCGCCGAGGTCGAGGACGAGATCCGCAAGGCGTGCCAACGCTGGAACGTGGTGGAGATCGTCGCCGACCCGTTCCGCTGGACCAGGACGCTGCAGGTGCTCGAGTCCGAACGCCTGCCGATCCTCGAGTTCCCTCATTCCCCGTCGCGGCTGACCGCTGCGACCGGCGACCTCTACTCAGCCGCCCTGAACGGCAAGATGTCGCACTCGGGAGATTCCACTCTCGCCGCCCACGTTGGTGCCGCGGTGATCGTGGAGGACTCCCGGGGTATCCGCCTCGCCAAACAGTCGAGGTCGAGGAAAGCACGAAAGATCGACCTGGCCGCGTGCCTGGTCATGGCGCATTCACGAGCGACGTGGCGCGCTACCCGCAATACCCGCAAGAAGGCGAGGAGCTTTCGATGACCGATACCCTGACGACTCTGCTGCAGCGCTTGGATGAGCCCGCGGCCCGCTACGCCGAGAACGAGCGCTACTACAACGGCACCCAGCCGCTCGCGTTCCTGGCCCCCGAATCCCGCGAAGCTCTCGGCGACCGCTTCGGCCGGATGGCCTCGAACATTCCCCGACTGGCGATCACGTCCCTGACCGAACGCCTTCGCGTCACCGGGTTCGCCGGCGTCGAGGTGTGGGATGACTGGCTCCGCAACGACCTCGATCAGACTTCGACGATCGCGCACCGTGAGGCACTGCTGCTCGGCGCCTCGTATGCGATCGTGTGGGCCGACCACCTCGGCCGGCCGAAGGTGACGATCGAGTCAGCGAAGCAGGTCACGGTCCTCACCGATCCCGGCAGCCGTGAGGTGATCGCCGCCCTGAAGCGTTGGGAGACCGCGACGACGACCGAGGCTGTCCTGTACGGCCGCGACGAGATCGTGCGGCTGCGGGCCGAGCAGACCGGTGCGACGACGGCAGGGTTCAAGGTCATCGAGACCTTGGCGAATCCGCTCGGGATGGTCCCGGTCGTCCGGCTCACGAACTCTGATCGCCTCCTCGACGAGGGAGTCTCGGAGATCGAGGACTTGAAGCCGTTGGTCGACGCCTTGAACAAGACGCTGACCGACATGCTGACGACCTCGGAGTACGTTGGCCGGCCGCGCCGCTGGGCGACCGGCATCGAGTTGGAGGAGGACGAGGAAGGCAAAGCCATCAACCCGATCCCGGAAGGCAATCGGGCGATGGTGTCGGAGAACCCGGACTCCAAGTTCGGGCAGCTCGACTCGGCGAACTTGGGAGGCTACGAGGCCGCGGTCCGCATCCTCCTCGGGCAGATCATGGCGGTCTCGGCACTCCCCTCCCACTACATCGGGCAACTGACGGCGACACCACCGTCCGCTGATGCTCTCCGCGCTGCGGAAGCCTCACTGACCGCCAGGGCGCAGGCCCGCCAGCAGGTATTCGGCCGAGCCTGGGAGCAGGTCGCCCGCCTGATCGTCGCGGTCCGCGACGGTGCCGACCCGCACCGCGTCGAGCCTCGGATCGTGTGGGCCGACCCCGCGACCCGCTCGATCGGGCAGGAAGCCGACGCCATCGTGAAACTGTTCTCCTCGGGTCTGTTGCCGGCCGATTACGCACTGCAGCGTCTCGGATACGGCGACGACGAGATCACCGCGATCCGGCAGGCCCGCCGTACCGCCGCGGTCGACGCCGCCGCCATCGACCTGTCGAAGCTGGTGAACTGATGGCCTACCGAGACACCCTCGCCCAGTTGGCGACGGACTCCGAGCAGACCGTCCTAGCCGCCTATCACTCGTACCTGGAAGGTCTCCTCGACCGGGAAGAGACAGTCCAGATCATCGCGCAGTTGATCGCCGAAGCCAACGGCCGGGCACGGTCTCTCGCCGATATGGCGATGGCGACGCAGATGATGATCGAGCTCGGCGAACCGCTCCCCGTCTCGGGCGTCGACTTCCCCGACGAGAGCCCGCGACTACGGAAGGCCGCCGACACCACCCTGACTGTCGCCGAAGCGTCACCGGTGCCCGATGCGATCGTCGGTCGCCTCGCCCGGTCCGAACCCCTCGAAGCTGCTGCGGAGGCGGCGCAGGACTCGATGGTCCGGTCCGGGCTCACTCGAGGATGGATCAGGCACAAGTCAGCAAACGCCTGCCAACTGTGCGAATGGTGGTGGCGCGAAGGCCGAGTCTGGCCTGCCGAGCACCCGTTCCAGCATCACAAGGGATGCACCTGCAGCCCCAAACCAGTCCTGAAGAAGGGAATCAAGGAGACATGGAAGACAGCCCGAGCGAAGGGAATCCGATGACCGACACCGACCAGACGACAGACGTTCAGCCCGAACCTGCCATCGACGAGAATCCCGGTTTGGAACCGGAAAACGACGAGGAGGCTTTTACGCGGCCCCGCGAAGAAGTTGGGGATGACCCCGAAAAGCCTGATGACGACGCTGACACGTTCTCCCGCGAGTACGTGGAGAAGCTACGGCAGGAGAACGGCAAGTACCGTCAGCGCGCCCAGCGGGCCGACGAACTCGCCCACCGCCTGCACCGTGCCCTCGTCGCCGCCGATGGCCGCCTGCAGGACCCGACCGATCTGGACTACGCCGACGACCACCTCGACGAGGATGGTTCCCGGCTCCGGGAAGCGATCGACGACCTCCTGCAGCGCAAGCCTCACCTGGCTGCTCGCCGGCCGATCGGCGACGTCGGTCAGGGAGCCACTTCCCAGAGCCGGGAAGTCGACCTCCTCGGCATCCTCGGAGGCAGGTAGAAGGCATTCTCACTATGTGAGACGATGAAGGGGACGTTCCTGGTGGACGTCCCCTTCTTCTCGTCCTGGTGGCGTGAACTTCCGAATCTGGAACTACCGCCTTCAGGAGGCTCCTCATGGTCGAATCGACCACCACCAACCCGTCCCTGCTCGCCGAACAGGTCTCGTCGCTGCTCGTCCAGCCCCTCGAAGCCGCCAGCGTCGTCCTCGGCTCCGGCCCCCGCATCTTCGACACCGCCAGCGAACTCCGCATCCCCAAGCTCGTCTCCGGCTCCACCCCCGGCTTCGTCGGCGAAGGCGGACTCATCCCCGACACCGCCGACATCGCCTTCGACGAGGTCCGGCTCATGCCCAACGAACGCAAGTCGATCAAGACGATCATGCGATTCACCAGCGAACTCGTCCGTCAGTCCGTCATCGGCATCGACGCCGTGATGAAGGCACGCCTGGTCAAGGACGTCAGCGACCTCCTCGACGACGCCCTCCTGCAGGGAGCCGGCACCGGCGACTCGATCACCGGCATCACCAAGCAGACCGGCGTCACCACCGGCGAACTCGACGTCACCGACCCCGACAGCCTGCTCGACGCCATCGCCGCCCTGAACGCCATCGAGGTCACCCCGAACCGGTGGTTCCTGTCCGGCGCCGACTTTGCGGCACTCCGCAAAGTGAAGGAAGGCACCGCCTCCAAGCGATACCTGCTCGAACCCGATCCGTCGAAGCAGTCCGGCACCACCTTGTTCGGCATCCCCGCGACCGTCACCAACAAGCTCCCCGCCGGCACCGCAGTCCTCGCCGACATGAGCACCGTGGCGATCGCCCGCGACACCAGCCCCTCGGTCACCGTCCTCAACGAGCGGTACGCCGAATACGACCAGGTCGGCCTGCGCGTCACGTGTCGTTACGACCTCGGCCTCCTGCACCCCGAAGCCGTGTCGGTCCTGACCGCCGAGACCCCGTAATGAGTGCGCCGACCGGCGCAGACGTTGCTGCATTCCTCGGCCAGGGCGACGACACCACACTCGCCGCCCTGGCCGGACAGCACGTCACCATCATCACCGCGATGGCACGCGCATACACCCGCGGTGCAGGCTTCAACAACGACGAACCCTCAGAGGACATCGCGGCCGTCATCACGACCGCCACAGCACGCCTGGTCACCAACCCCGAGCAGTCCGAAGACCTCGCCATCGGTTCCTACCGCACCAAGGGAGGATTCCAAGGCTGGACGTTGGCGGAACTGTTCGTCCTGAACCGCTACCGGAAGAAGGCGCAGTGATCTACCGGGACCGCGTGAAGGTCGCCTACCGCATCGACACCGGCGAGGAAGACGCCCACGGTAACCCGATCGAGACGATCGTCGAGAAGAACGTCCTGGCGAACGTGTGGCCGCTGGGAACCGAGCAGAAGCTGGACGGCGACCGACAGTACGTTCGGACCCGCTATCAGATGATCCTGGCACCCACGGTCGACATTCCCGCGTACATCGGCGACGCCCTCACGATCACCTGGCGTGACTACGTGACCCTGTACGTCGACGGCAGCGTGGAACGGCACTACATGGGGTCGAAGCTGCACCACTACGAACTCATCACCAAAGCCATCGTCGGGTAGTCAGGAAACCGTCTACAGCCCGCAGTGCGCCCGCAGTAGATCCACAACGGCTCATACGGCACCAACGACGACAACGCACTGACCTGCACAAACTCGATGCGGCCAACGAAGGCAAGAGCAGCAAACTCCCAGTTTCACCCGTTCGCATCGAGTAGGTCAGGGGTTCGATTCCCCTTAGCTCCACAGAAGTGAGGCCAGGTCAGAGGAAATCCTCGACCTGGCCTCACTCGTTCTCACGGCCGCATCCCCGGAAGCGCTTCCGCCAACAGACGAGCGATGAGAAGACGGCGCACGCCATCGCCACGCTGATCGGCACCGCCCACGCGATCACGCCGAGACCAGCCAAGATCAGCAGCATCACCAGGGGCACGAACAGCGGGAGGAGCGAGCCCGCACCGGGCCACGAGCTCATGAGCCGTCGCCGGCGGCGGCGTCGGGTAGGTGGACGCGCCGCGCGTGATCGACGAACTCCGCCAACGCACGCCACGGGTCCGCTACCTGTGCGGCCCCCCGACATGCCCGCAGGATCATCCCGCCACGCGCCGCGCACTGCGGCGCTGATCTCAGCGTCATCACCCGTGACCTGTACGGAGAGTTCTTCCATCCGGCTCACGAGCTTCTGCACGCGCGGGTCGTCGGCGGTCGCACCGGACAGGCGCAATTCCTCGACTCGTCGGTACAGATGAGGCCATTCGATCTCGGTCCGGTAGGCCAGGCCCGGACCGGTCTCCGCCGCTGCGGCAGCGAGGCGCTCGCGTTGCTCCCCGTTCAAGTGGCGGTCGAGCACCTCGCCCGCGCCGGTGCGAGCCGCTCGCATGAGCCGCAGCATCTCCGCAGGGTCGACGCACTCGACACTGGCGTCCCCGGCGGCGACCACTGCGGCCAGTCGTTCCCGCAACCGGCCCAGAGCGATCAGTTCCGCATCGACGCGCCGGAGTTGATCAGACAGCACCCGTAGCGGGGCGAGCCATCTCGTCCCAGTGATGCAGGGTCCGCACCGTCAGTCCGCTCGTCTCCGCGACCTGACCGGCGCTCCACCGCTTCGACACGTTCGCCATGTCTCCACCATGCAACCTCACGTCGCGTGAGGTGCAAGCCGCGCGAGACACACCGCGCGTGAGCTCCACCCCGAACTCCGGAAATCGGACGCTACCTGCGGTTTCGTGTCTCACCTCACAAACTGGGCGAGGCGCCGTCGTTGACCTGCAATATCACCGAACTACTACAAAGCACCATAGGAGCTTGGTAACGACCTAATAACGGTATCGCGACGAACTCATGTACGTTCGTCCGCAGTCCTCGAACAGCCGCCGTTCGCGGCCCGAATCGCCTGCGTGGCCGGCTGTCGAGAGGAAGCCACCCTCCCCGACACCAAGGTCTGACCATGCATCCGAATCGCAAACCGCTGAAGTCCGCCCTGCTCGTCGCGGCCGGCCTGGTTCCGGTCACCGGAGCCCTGATGGGCGTGACGTCGAGTTCCCCGGACCGCGTGGCATCCTCCGACCACGCCGCGGCCTCGACGCCCATCCGTGCCGAGGCCGACCCCCGTCCGGCACCGTCGACCACCCAGACCCCAGTCCGGCCGGTCGCCGCCACACGGCACGCCACCCCTCCCGCACCCGCGCTGCCCGCCTCGGTGACGACCGGCGTGATCCCGCGCATCAACTTCGAGGCCTACCGCTCGGCTGCGGCCACGATGGCCAAGACCACGCCCCGATGCCATATCGATTGGAAGCTGATCGCAGGCATCGGCCGGGTGGAGTCGCAGCACGCCAACTTCGGTGACGCCGACTCGCGCGGCCAGTTGCGGCATCCGATATACGGCCCCGTCCTCGACGGCTCGCTCGCCGGCAACCAGGTCATCGCAGACACCGATGGCGGACGCCTCGACGGCAACGCACAGTACGACCGCGCCGTCGGACCGACCCAGTTCCTCCCCGCGACGTGGGAACACTATGCGGCCGACGGCAACGGCGACGGCAAAGCCGACCCGCAGAACCTCTTCGACGCGGCACTGACGACGGCGCGCTACCTCTGCGACGAGAACCTGGACCTGGCCGATCCGGCCGGGCAGAGCCGCGCCGTCCTGCGATACAACAACTCCGCCGAGTACGTCAGCAACGTCCTCGGATTCGCGCGGAGTTACTGAGCGCGCCATTCCACCGCGCGCGTCCGTTCACGCGACGCCGTTCTGTCGTCCGACTAGACGACTTAAGCCGGTTTGTCCGACCCTTCGCATACCATCCCGGATGTCCGACTGAGGGTTTCATCCCTCAGGCAACACCTTTCACAGGAGTCCGAGATGACAAACCCCGAGTCGCAGCCTCAGCAGCCGAATCCGTACGGTCAGCAGCCGAATCCTTACGGTCAGCCGTACCCGTACGCCCCGCAGCCGCCGGCGAAGAAGCGAAAGAAGTGGCCGTGGATCGTCGGCGGACTGGTGGTGCTGTTCATCGCCGTGATCGCGGGCTGCTCAGCCATGGTCGGCGGCGTCGCGAACGAGATCGACAAGGCCGCGAACAGCACCGCCACCGTCACCTACCGGGTCACCGGCGGGGGCACCGCGTCGGTGACCTACAGCGACAAGGACTTCAACATGGCCCAGGACACCGCAGCGCAGCTGCCCTGGACCAAGGACGTGACCCTGCAGGGGTTCGGCAAGATCGCCAGCCTCACCGCCACGAACGACTTCGAGGCCGACGCGAGCCAGACGATCACCTGCGAGATCCTGGTGAACGGCCAGGTGAAGAACACCCAGACCAGCAAGGGTCCGGCGGCCACCGCGAACTGCACCTACAGCGTTCCCACCGAGGAGAGCCAGCCGAGCAGCTAATCGCCCGGGTTGTCCGCAGGTCCCGTCGCCATGACGGGACCTGCACGCCCCGGCCCACGACGATAAGCTCAGCGGCATGGCGCTCAGTGATACAGAGGTCGCGACGGTCCTCGACCGTGCGATCGCGACGATCGACCCGATGCTCGACGTGCTCATCACCGCCGATCCGCTGGACCTGAAGCCTCGGACGCACGCCTTCCAGAATCCGCGGAACTGCCTCGACCGCAGTGCCGTCGCAGCGTCCGGCGTTCTCAACGTCCTCGACTGGCCGGGTACCGCCGGATGGGACGACCTGCCACTGCGCGACCACGCCGACTGGTGGGTCTCCCGCATCGGTCTGGTGACGACCGGCGGCGTCGCGTTCCCCAGCATCTTCGGTCCCTGGACCAAGAAGCTGCCGATGTCCGATTACCTGGGATTCGCCAGCCAGGCGCTGGTGCTGCGTGCGGTGAGCCGTGAGTACGGCGTGGTGTCACGCGACGCCGCGGTCACGATGCTCGCATCGATCCTGTTCGGCCGGAACCTCGATGTCCGACTCGAATCCCCTGCCGACGCCGAACCCTTCGACGACGGTTCGACCCGCCGAGAGAAGGCGTTCGTGTCCCGGCTGTGGAGCGTTGGCCGCACCCTTCACGACCTGTCCCGGTCGCTCGGCGATCGACCGGGCTCTCCACGCCTGTTGAGCTGGCTGGGCTGGATCCCGTTCGTCGGCGGCGCCGCGAGCTATCTCGGTGAACTCATCGCACTTCGCCGCGCTGCCAAACTGTGCAGGGAATGGGTAGTCGCCCACCCCGACACGATCAGCACCGGCGAGCAGCCCTGACAGCGTGCATCTCGCGGAAGACGCCTACGACTCCTCGTCGTCCTGAGAATCGGCCGCCGCGTTGCGCGCGGCGGCGATCTCCAGCGCACGACGCGCCGTCGCCTCATCCGGATAGGGTCCCATCCGATTGAATACGTTGCCGATCTTGCCCTGCGTCACGTTGCCCGTGGAGAGATCGAAGTACCACTGGTCGTCGTCGCTCATGTCTCCAGCCTAGGGCGAATCATGCCGCACGGCAGCGTTACACAGCCGTTCGACGGAACTGCAGGCTGTCGTGATCATCGTCGGCGCTGTCGTCGTACTCGGACTGGTAGGCGAAGTCGTAAGCCGGGAGATGGTCGAAGGCCGGGTCCTCGTCGTCGATCTCGAGGACGATCGCTCCGCCGGGCCGGCGGAGGCGTGCGGGCGGCTCCATGTAGGTGGGTTCGGCTCGACGAGACTGCAGCCGCTCGTCCTCCAACCGCTGACGTCGGCGGCGAGCCGCGCGCTGAGCAGCTCGCGCGTGCTCCTCACGCACCGTTCTGCGCAGGAACACCAGATACAGCGAGAACACCGTGACCATCGCGACCGCGGCGATGATCCCCCACGGCCGGAAGACGAATGCGCCGACGATAGATCCGATCGTGAGCACCGCCAGGATGAGGACCATCCGCTGCCGTTCGCGGTACTGCATCCGCTCGCGTTCGGCCACATGGTCCGGTCCGCGCCCGCCGCGACCGCGCAGTTCGCGCGCCGTCGGAGCAGACCCCGCGTCGTCGTCCAGGACGGAGCCGAACTCGCCCGCCGCCGCTGCATCGTCGTCATCGTCCTGCGCGTACTCGTCCTGCGCGTACTCGCTCTCGTCGTCCTCGGCGTCGTACTCGTCGTACTCGTACGCGTCCTGGTCGTCCTCGGCGTGCTCCTCGTACTGGTCTTCCTCGAACACCTCGCCGTCGTTCGCCTCGTCGTATGCCTCGTCCACCGGGATCTGATCCGCGTCACGCGCGGCCTGTGCCTCGTCGAGGTCGACCACGTCCGCTACAACCACCGGGATCTGGTCGGTCATCTCGACCGCCGACAGGACGTCCACATCCGGCCCCGCCTCAGACTCCGCCTCAGGCTCCTCGGCAGACTCTTCGGCGTCGACCATCTCGGCGTCGTCCAGTCCATCCAGGTCGGCGTCGTCGAGTTCGACATCGACCACATCGTCGTCCTCGGTCTCCGCCGGTGTCTGGTCTCCGGCTTCGTCGACGAGCTCCGCGTCGACGGTCTCGATGACCCCCGAATCGGCCTCCAGACGGTCGACGTCGTCATCCCGATCGTCGACTGCCGCATCCGCTTCGTCCGCCGCTTGCGTCGCGGAAACGGCCGTGACGTCGGCCTTGCGCTGCGCGGCCTTCGCCTGTTCGGCGGCCTTCGCGGCTGCGCGCTGGGCGGCGCGCGCCCGAGCCGCGGTCCTGCTCGACGTCCGCCGACTCGAGCCGCCACGGTGCACCAGGCGGGTGTTCGCAGCCGCTTCGGTTGTCTTGCGGGCCTGAGGCCGACCGCGCAGCACCATGGGGACCAGCACGAACAGCCAAACTGCGATCAGGGTCACCCACAGCACAGAAGTCGGCATGACCGGCAGCTCCTTTCCGGGTCGAGCGACGAGTATCCACTCCACAGGGTAGGAACCGTCCGACGGCGTGCGGCTCAGGCGCGCCGGGGAACTTCCATTTCTCAGCGAACGATCAGCACCTCAGACGGCGTGGGCGCGACCGGCGCGGATCAGTGTGTCGACCGCGCTCCCCGACACCTCGTCGACGGTAAGCCCGAACAGCAGATGGTCGCGCCACCGCGCGTTCACATCCATGTACCGCTTCAACAATCCCTCGCGACGGAAGCCGATCTTGGTCAGCACCGCCTGCGACGCCGCGTTCTCCGGCTGCACGGTGGCTTCCAGCCGGTGCAGTCCGACCGGCCCGAAGGCGTGATCGACACCCAGCGCCACGGCGGCCGAGGCCACGCCACCGCCCGCCACGTCGGAATCGACCCAGTACCCGATCCACGCGCTGCGCACCGCCCCGCGCTGAACGTTGCCGATGGTCAGCTGCCCGGCGTACCGTCCGTCCACCTCGATCACGAAGGGCAGCACCGTTCCGCGCTTGGCCTCGGACTTCAGGAGCGAGAACAGCGGCGCCCAGGACGACGGCTGGTGGCGCGCGTCCCACGGCCCCTGGCCGGTCGGTTCCCACGGAAGCAGGTCGTTCTGGTTTTTGATCCGCAGTCGACTCCACTCGCCCGCATCACGCATCCGGATCGGGCGCACGCGAACCACACCGGACTTGACCCGGACGGGTCCCAGCTCCGCCGGCCAACCCGGGCTCCGCGGCGAATCGACCAACCACCTCAGCACAGGGCGATTGTAGTCAGGCGGCCCGGCCCGCTATCCGCGCTGCGCCAAGAACATGACATCGACGTGATCACCGGTCCGCAGTTCTTCGACGTCCTCGTCCACCACGATCAGGCAGTTGGCCTCGGCCAACTCCGCCAGCAGATGGGAGGCGCCGCTCTCCGACTCGCCGATCACCTGGACGAGATACTCCCCGGACCGCTCGTCGCGCATCAGCTGGCCGCGCAGGAATCCGCGCCGGCCCTCCACCGACAGAATCGGGCCGATCGTCCGTGCCGTCACCATGCGCCGCATCGGCTGCCGTTTGCCGAGGGCGATGCGGATGAGGGGCCGGACCATCACTTCGAAGGTGACGAGCGCGCTGACCGGGTTGGCGGGCAGCAGGAAGGTGGGGATCTCGTCCCGCCCGAGCCGTCCGAAGCCCTGCACCGATCCCGGATGCATTGCCACACGCCCGATCTCGAGGTCGCCGAGATCGGCGAGCGCCTCGCCCACGGCGCGCGACGCGGCCCCGCCGATCGATCCGCAGATCACCACGATCTCCGACCGGATCAGCTGGGCCTCCACGGCTTCGCGCAGGCGGGCGGGGTCGCGCTCGGCGATCCCGAGGCGGTGCACGTCGGCGCCGGCGTCGCGCGCGGCGGCCGCGAGGGAATAGCTGTTGATGTCGAAGACCTGCCCGGCACCGGGTTTCCGATCGATGTCGACCAGTTCGTTGCCGACGGCGATCACCGAGACCCGCGGTCGCGGATGCACCAGGACCCGCGACCGTCCGACCGCGGCCAGCAGACCGACCTGCGCGGGGCCGATCACCGCGCCCGCGCTGACCGCGACGTCACCGGGACGGACGTCGTCGCCGGTGCGCCGGACGTAGTCGCCGCTGTCGACGGCGTGCCCGACCATCACCCGCGATTCGCCCCCGTCGGTCCATCTGACCGGCACGACCGCGTCGGCCAGCGTGGGCATCGGCGCTCCGGTCTCGACCCGGACCGCCTGTCCCGGCTGCAGCCGGGTCGGGGTGCGCGAACCCGCGGTCACGTCTCCGACCACCGGGAGATGCACCACGAGCCGGCCGCTGTCGTCGAGTTCCTCCACCTCGATCCCGTCCGCGTTCAGCTCGGTCACATCGTCGGGGGCGGGAGCGCCGGCCGGCGCCACATCCACCGCGCGCACCGCGTAACCGTCGACGGCGGCTTGATCGAAACCGGGCAGCGGGTCGGAGGTGACGACCTCCTCCGCGCACAGCAGGCCCTCGGCCTCGGAGATGGCCACCTGCACCGGTCGCGGTGCGACCACCGAAGCCGTCACGAGGCTCAAATGGTCCTCGACCGAGCGCATAGTTCTCCTCACGTCCCCCGAGTGGTCTCAGATCGGTGCGCGCCGACCGCTCGCACGACCGGGCAACGCGCAGTTCGAGGCTAACGGCCCGCTTCGCGCAGAGCCCGCAGGCGCGCTGAACACAGCGAGATCGGTCAGTCGTCGGCGAGCCGTCGAACCAGCCATTCCCGCAGCTCCGGACCGTAGTCGTCACGGTCGAGAGCGAAGTCGACGGCGGCCTTCAGATATCCGCCGGGATTCCCGAGATCGTGCCGGCTGCCCTCGTGGACCACGACATGGACGGGCTCGCCCCACTCGATCAACAACGCGATCGCATCCGTCAGCTGGAGTTCGCCGCCCGCGCCCGGCTCGATGGTGCGCAACGCGTCGAAGATCTTGCGGTCGAGGATGTACCGGCCCGCCGCCGCCAGATTCGAGGGAGCTTCCGCTGCGGGCGGCTTCTCGACCATGCCGCGCACCCGCTTGACCTCCGGATCGTCGGCGACCTCCTCGACGTCGAAGACGCCGTACGCGCTGATCTTCTCCCCGGGCACCTCGATCGCGCACAGGACGCTGCCGCCGTACCGAGCGTGTGCGGCCGCCATCCGGCCGAGGACTCCACCGGGCAGCACCAGATCGTCGGGCAGCAGCACCGCGATCGCATCCTCGTCGTCGGCCAGTTCCGGTTCCACGCAGCCGACGGCGTGGCCGAGGCCGAGCGGGCGGTCCTGCACCACCGAGTCCACCTCCAGCAGCGACGGGGCGTTCCGCACCTTGGCGAGCATCGCCTCCTTGCCGCGCTTGGCTAGGCGGCCCTCGAGGACCAGGTCTTCGACGAAGTGCGCGACCACACCGTCTTTACCCGGCGAGGTGACGATCAGCAGCCGCTCGGCACCCGCCGACTTCGCCTCTTCGGCCACCAACTCGATGCCGGGGGTGTCGACGATGGGCAGCAGTTCCTTCGGCACCGTCTTGGTGGCCGGCAGAAACCTGGTGCCGAGACCGGCCGCGGGAACGACGGCGGTGTACGGGATGGGCGGCGCATGCATCACGGCGCGCCGGCCTGACGGTCGAGCGGAGGTGTCGGACATGTGCCTCAGCGTAATGGCCGTTTCTGGCAGGATCGGACGTGAGTCTCTGAAAGGGAGCCATGAGCACCGAAAAGTCCGACATGCGGCGCCGCGTCCTCGATGCCAGGTCCCGGATGTCGCCCTTCGTTCTCGCCCAGTGCAATGCGGAACTCGCCGAATGGATGTATCGGTTGCCCGTCGAACTCGCCGCGGGCGACACGGTCGCGGCGTACGTCGCCACCCGCGCCGAACCCGGCGGGACCGCGATGCTCGACGCGCTGCTCGATCAGGGGCTGCGGGTGCTGCTGCCGATCGTCCCCGAGGGCGATCCGGCACGACTGCAGTGGGGCGAGTACCGCGGCGAGAGCTCACTGACTCAGGGCCGGTGGCGCCTGCTCGAACCTCAGGGCTACCGGCTCGATCCGGATGTGCTGCACGACGCCGCCCTCATCCTGGTCCCGGCGGTGGCCGCCGACCGCACCGGCGCGCGGCTCGGCCGGGGTGCCGGCTATTACGACCGCACCCTCGCCGCTGTGGAGGCGCCGGTGGTGGCCGTGGTGCACGATGCCGAGTTGTTCGACGACGGCGTCCCGCACGAGGCCAACGACGTCCCGATGGACTGGGTGCTGACCCCGGGCGGCGGATTCAGCCGCGTGTCACCGGGCTGATCGGACATTTGCGCGGAGCGACCCGCGCGAGCCCGTGTCAGGCGGAGGCTGCCGCCGGTGCCGCCGCGGCGCTCGTCCCGGAGGCCGAACCGCTCGTCGACGAGTCGGACGACGACGAGGTCGAGCCGGAGTCGCTGGAGGAGGAATTGGCCGCCACCGATCCGCCCGAGCGAGAGTCGGTGCGGTAGAAACCGCTGCCCTTGAAGACGATGCCGACCGAATTGAAGAGCTTGCGCAAGCGGCCGCTGCACTGCGGGCACTCGGTCAGCGAGTCGTCAGAGAACGCCTGCTGGATGTCGAACTTGTTGTCGCACTCAGTGCACGCGTAGCTGTAGGTGGGCACGGAAACCTCCGAAGGTCGAGAACTCGTTGTCTAGTGTAAACCGAATCTGGCACTCAATCATTCCGAGTGCCAGCGACGGTGCGGATCGAGTGCTTTCGGCCTAGTCGTCCAGCTCGACGGCGGCCTCGCCGTTCACGCGCGCATGCCGCACGTCCCACCGGAGCAACGCACCGCCGAGGACGGCCGCGACCAGCGAACCGAGCAGGATCCCCACCTTCGCCGCGGGTTGGTGATCCGCGGGGAGACCGGTGGCGTCGGAGAACGACAGTTCGGCGATCAGCAGTGCGACTGTGAAGCCGATACCTGTCAGCAGTCCCACGGGCACGAGGCTGCGCACAGAGATGCCCTCCGCGAGACGCAGCGGCGTCAGCCGTGTCACCAGGAAGGTGGTGACCACCACTCCGAGCACTTTGCCGACCACGAGACCGCAGAACACGCCGATGCTCACCGGCTGCACGATGTGCCCCACCCCGATGACCGTCACACCCGCAGAGGCGAACGCGAACAACGGCAGGGCGATGCCCGCCGAGATCGGCGCCACGGTCTCCGCGAACGATTCGGTGCGCGGGTGACGCTCGTCGAATACCAGAGCGGCGGGGACCGCGAAACCGAGGAGGACGCCGGCCACGGTGGAATGGACACCGGACGCGTGGACGAATCCCCACGCGGCCAGCCCCAGCGGCGCCAGAATCCACCAGTGCGTGCGACGCAATCTCACCGCGAACCCGAAGGCCACGACGCAGACCAGCCCGATCGCGAGCATCACGAAGTCGATGGTCTCGGTGTAGACCGTGGCGATCACGATGATTCCGAGCAGGTCGTCGACCACCGCGAGTGTCATCAGGAAGACGCGCAGCGCGCTGGGCAGTCCTGCGCCGAAGATCGCGAACACCGCCAGCGCGAAGGCGATGTCGGTAGCGGTCGGCGTCGCCCACCCGCGCAGCGCCTCGGGATCGTTGGTGGCGACGATCGCCACATAGATGAGTGCGGGAACCACCATCCCGCCCACCGCCGCCGCCACGGGCACACCGGCGCGGCGCGGGTCACGCAGACTGCCTGCGACGAATTCGTGCTTGAGTTCGAGCCCGACGACGAAGAAGAAGATCGCGAGCAGACCGTCGGCCGCCCACTCGGCCAGCGACAGGTCGAGATGAAGCGACGCCGGCCCCACCACGGTTTCCAGCATCGAGTGATACCCCTCGCGCCACGGCGAGTTCGCGAGGGCGAAGCCGAGCAGTGCGGCGACCAGAAGAACCGCGCCGCCCTGGATGTCACCGCTGATCCAGCCCTTCCACGCCTGTCGCCGCGACGATCCCTGATCGGTCCCCGAGTCGGTCGTCGATGGGCCGTAGACCCCGTGATCGCTCATGTACACATCTTTGCAGACACCGAATCTGTGGAAATCGTTGTCGAGCGAGCGTGCGCATCCACAATCGGCGAATTGCCCACGACCGGCGGCGCCACCCAGCGGACTGTTGAGGTATGACGATTTCGCATCGCCCCGGCCACCTCTCACCGAGCGCGTTGTCTCGGGTGCAGGCCATTCTCGGCACTGGACGATTTCGGTCAATTCGGATTCGACGAATCGCTGCGGCACTTCTCGTCATCGCCGCGCTCGGCGCATTCGCCGTATCGCGGCGGCACGTCGGTTCGCCGATCGTACTGACGGCTGCGACCGATCTTCGACCGGGCACTCTCCTCACCGCCGCGGATCTCGCCGCGCGTGCCGTACCGGCCGACCTGTCCCCTCCCGGTGCGCTCACCGATACCGGCTCCGCGATCGGCCGCAAGCTGACCGGACCGGTGCGCCGCGGCGAGATGATCACCGAGACACGGCTGCTCACGTCGCGGCTGCCCACCGCACTGACCGGCGATCCGGGAGCGCGGCTGGTGCCGATCCGCCCCGCCGACGAGTCGGTCGTCGCCCTGGTCCGCCAGGGCGACGTGGTGGACGTCCTCGATTCGGAGGCCACCGTTCTGGCCCGAGGCGCGATAGTCGCCGGCGAACCGTCGAATCCGTCGGGCAAACCGATGAACTCGGCGGCGACGCCGATTCTTCTGGCGATGAACGAGCAGGCGGCCCGCCGAGTGGCATCGACCGGATTAGACATGGCCTTGGCCGTCATACTCCACTGAATGACAGCCGAACGGTCCTGTTCCACCGCACGAAACCTTTATATGTGGTTTAGACTCAGCAACCAGCAATAGCACCAAGATCAGAGGGGACGCGCGTGCTCAAAGGTTTCAAAGACTTCATAATGCGGGGCAATGTGGTCGAACTGGCCACAGCGGTGATTATCGGTGCGGCGTTCACGGCGATTGTCACCGCATTCACCGAGAAGATCATCAATCCCCTCCTCGCCACGATTCCCAGCGGCGACTGCCCCACCGCGGACGGCGCCGCCAGTGGCCCCGCCCAGATCTGCGGGTTCGGATTCTCGATCAAGTCCGACGACCCCGCGACCTTCCTCGACTTCGGTGCCGTCATCTCCGCGGTCATCAACTTCATCATCGTCGCCGCGGTGGTCTACTTCCTGATCGTCGTTCCGTACAACAAGCTGCAGGAACTCCGGAAGCTCCAGGACAAGGAGGAGGATCCGGATCCCGAGATCGTCCTGCTGACGCAGATCCGCAATGCCCTCGACCCCGACGCCAAGGAGCGCGACGAAGCCGAGAAGGCCGCGAAGGAGGCGGAGATGGCTGCCGCCGATCGCGCGAACCGCGAGCCGGCACCGACGCCTGCGCCGATGGCGCCTCCCCCGTCACCCGGCTACGGCGATCGGACGCAGACCATGAACATCCCGCCTCAGGCGCAGCAGGCTCCGCCGCAGGCCCACCCGCAGCACGAGCAGCAGCCGGGGCACCAGGGTTTCACGCCGCCGTCCGGCCCGCCGACCGGAGGCTTTCCGACCCCGAATCCGGCGCCGGGCGAGTACCCGCCTCCGGGCAATCTGCCCCCGGGTCAGTACGCTCCGGGCCAGTACCCGCCGCCTCCGGGTCAGAATCCCGGTGACGCGCCGCGTCACTCACGCTGACTCATCGACGAGACCGAATTCTCGACGAGACGCACGGCACCCGCTGCGGGGCGGGTGCCGTGCGTCGTTTTCGGGCACTCCGACTCGCGTGTACGACGCGAAATTGTTACCTTAGCCTTGCCTTTAACTCGATCTCTGAAGGGGACGTTATGCCGACCACCGCATCTCCCGACCTCGCGGCAGACCTCCGCTTGTCGGAGCAGATGAAGCAGGGATCGTCCTCCGAGCACGAGCAGGCCGAGAACTCCGAGTTCATCTCTGAGCTGCTGGCCGGCCGGATCAACGAGGCTGGGTACATCGCTTACCTGCAGCGCCTGCGCATCGTGTACGACGCGCTCGAGCGCGCATCGCGTGCCCTCGCCGACGACCCCCAGGTGTCACTGGTCCACGACCCGGCGCTGGAGCGGGTCGCGACGATCGACGCCGATCTGGCTCACTGGAGCGCGCGCGGGGGCATCGTTCCCGAGCCGGTCGACTCTCCGGCCGCCGACGCCTATGCCGCGCGCATCACCGAATCCGCGTCGTGGGGTGGCCATCTGGTGGCTCACCACTACACGCGCTACCTCGGCGACCTGTCCGGCGGCCAGGCCATCGGCCGCCTCCTGGACCGGGAGTTCGAGCTCGGCGGCGAGGGCGTCTCGATGTACTCCTTCGAGCTCGCCACCGCGAACAAGCCCTACAAGGACGCGTACCGGGCCAAGCTCGACGCGATCGGCGATTCGCTCAGCGCCGCCGACCGCGAGCGCATCGTCGACGAGGTCCGGGTGGCCTTCCGACTCAACCAGCAACTCTTCGCCGAACTGGTCGGCCTGCTGGACGACTACCGCCGCTGACCGGCGCCCGGCTCGAAAGCCACCGGCACAGGAAAGGGCCGCGACCTCCTCGGAGGTCGCGGCCCTTTTTCGCCTGGTGCTCGGTCAGCCGATGCTGAACGGCTTGCCGTAGAGCGTCACGTTGCCGACGTAAGTGTCGGTGGAGACGCGGACGGTCACCTTGGCACGCGCCTGGGCGTAGCCCGCGCAGCCGTCGACGCCGAAGCGCTCGTTGCTGTAGGCGACGCCGCCCTGAGCGTTCTTGAAGGTGAACGCGTTGGTCTCGTAGTCGTCGACCACGGAATGGATGACCGGCGTGTAAGCAGCCTTGCCCGGGGAAAGCTCAATCGCTCCGCCGGCGTTCGCCGACGGGGCAGCCTTCTCCGACTCGAACGTGTACGTCTCGCCCACACCGCCGTTCGCACTTGCGCCGAAATTGACTTGGCAACCGACGATGTAACCGGCATTGACACTGCCGCCCTTGACGCCACCGGTGGTGGTGACGCGAACCTTGCCGGAGACCAGAACCTCGCGCGAGAGAGGGGTGCTGGTGACGGCGCGGCTGATCCTGGCCGACTCGCCGTACAGCTTGATGGAGACACTGCCCTCGGGCAGCGACTTGGTCTTCGAGACGCTCGGCAGTGCGACCGCATTGGCCGGAGCGGCGAGCGTGGCGCCGGCGGCGACGGCGCCGACGAGTGCTGCGGACGCGGTGAGACCGCGGACTACGCGCTTGTTCATTCTTCTACCTCGTGAGTCTGTGATCTCGGGTCAGCCGAGGCTGAACGGGGTGCCGAGCAGGTTGGCCTGCACGTAACCGCTGTTGCCGGACAGGGACTTCTCCTGGGCGTCGTAGCCGTCGGCCGCGACGACCCGAACCACCGAGCGTGCCGAGGCGTAGCCGCCGCACTGCTGCACGTCGATCGAGAAGCTGTCGACCATGACCGTGCCCTTACCCTTCTTGAGGGTGAGCTTGTCGGTCGTAGCGAATACGACCTGGCCCGGTGCCAGAGGCACAGACAGTCCAGCGCTCACGCTAGCTTTCGTTAGATCAATCGATCCGGAGAGAGTGCCCTTGAAGCCCGTCAGGTTCACCTGGCAACCGACCAGGTAACCGACGGTCATGACACCGGTGCCCTTGCTCAAGGTCGTCTTGTAGGTTCCCGACACGGCGGCCGCGCGGCCCGCACCGTTGGCGGCCAACGACGGCATGATCCGGCTGCTCTCGCCGCTGCGCGAGATCTCCACCACCTGGCCGTCGACACCGACGGCCTTGGTGTGGCCACCCGGCAGACGACCTGCGTCAGCCTGACCTGCTCCGACTACTGCTCCGGTTACTGCGGTGAGCGCGACTGCAGCCAGGGCTGCAGCGCGGCGCTTACCGACACCACTGAACTTCACACGTATCACCCTTCAACGTGACCGACACCATGGTCGGCTTAAGACTGTGCGGCAGATAATGGATTCTCAGCCGCGGCTTAGATTAACCCAGCCGCACAGTCGCCGCTCGGCGCCGGAGAGGATTGCCGGATTTCACGTGAGAAGGGTCACTTACCCGCTAGTTATGGTGTGGGGGCCGGTTCTCGTCGTACCAACGACGACCACGCCCGGAATGCGCGTCTTCGCCCGGGTCGGTCCTGACCTCGGGCAATTCATCGCCGAAGACGGCGTCGAGGCGCCGCTTGCGACGCCACGCCTCCTCCTCCGACCGGTCGGCCGAAGACGTCTCAGAACTCACTGATCGCGGCGATGACGTGATGCGCCAACGGGATCAGCGTCGCCATGCCGTCACGGACGGCCGCGCGGGAGTCGGCGAGATTGACCACGACCGTCTGCCCCGAGATGCCGGCGAGTCCGCGCGAGAGCCCCGCGTCGGTAGCGCCCGCGGACAGTCCCGAACTGCGAATGGCCTCCTCGATGCCGGCCAGCCGACGATCGAGCAGGGGCTCGGCCGCCTCGGGCGTCACGTCCCGCGGCCCCACCCCGACACCGCCGACCGAGACGACGAGATCGACGCCGCCGATCACGGCGGTGTTGATCGCGTTCCGGATCTCCACCTCGTCGCCGGAGACCGTGGTGGTCGCGTCGACGTGGAAGTCCGCCTCCTCGAGCAGTTCCACCACCAGCGGCCCCAGCAGATCGTGATCCTCCCCGCCGACGGCGCGGTCGTCGATCACCACCACCAGGGCCCGCGGCGTCACGATGCCCTGGACCACGGCTTCGGCTTCGGCTTCTGCGGCGTCAATCATGATTCGACCTTCCTCGAGTGCACCGCCGTCGCGGCGCTCGTGTGTGGCTTGTCCTCCGGGCGCCCGGTGCCGATCAGCTGGCGCCCAGCTTCACGTCGACGGTCTTGGTCTGCCCGTTGACGACGTACGTGATCTTCACGGTATCCCCCGGAGCATAGGAACGGATAGCGGCGACGAGCGCGTCCGACGAAGCGATCTTGCGGTCTTCGACCTGCGTGATGACCGCGCCCTTCGGGATTCCCGCCTGATCGGCGGCACCGCCGCCGACGACATTCACCACCTGGGCGCCCGGCTGCGTCACGTCGCTGCTGGGCCGGACGTTGACGCCGAGGCTCGCCTGCTGGACACGGCCGCCCGAGCGCAGCGCGTTCGCGATCCGCATCGCCTGGTCCACCGGAATCGCGAAACCCAGGCCGATGCTGCCGGACTGCTGCTCAGTGCCGCCGTTCACGGTCGCGATGGCGGTGTTGATGCCGATCAACGCACCGTTGGCGTTGACGAGTGCACCGCCGGAGTTGCCCGGGTTGATCGCCGCGTCGGTCTGGATGGCGTCCATCACCGATTCCACCGAACCGTCGGCGCCGGAGGTGGACACCGGCCGGTTCAGGGAACTGATGATGCCGGTCGTGACCGTCCCTTCGAGTCCGAGCGGCGACCCGACGGCGATCACCTCCTGGCCTACCGAGAGGTTGGCCGACGAGCCGATGGTGATCGGCCTCAGACCGGTCTTGTCGGCCTGGATGACCGCGATGTCGGATGTGGGATCGGTGCCGAGCACCTTCGCCATCGCTCGACTGCCGTCGTAGAAGCTGACCAGGATCTTGTCCGCGGGCTTACCGCCGCCGGCGCTGATGACATGGTTGTTGGTCAGGATCACGCCGTTGTCGCTGAGAATGACGCCCGAGCCCGATCCGACCTGATTCCCGACCTCGACGGTGATCGAGACGACCGACGGGAGGACCTGGGCCGCGGTGGCCTGGACCGAACCCGGCGCGGCACTGGGCTGCGCGGTGTTGGTGGGTCCGGAGGCGACGACGTTCGACGTCGACGATCCGTCTTTGTTTGAACCGCCCGCGACCGAGGCGCCGATCGCTCCTCCCGCGCCGCCCGCGAGGAGCGCGACGGCCACGGCGCCGATGAGAAGCTTGCGGCCCCCGTTCGACCGTGCCGGCGGAACGTCGGCCGACGACGATCCGGTCGCCTGCGGCATCTGCCCTAGCGGTGCGGTTCCGCCCGGCTGCTGCTGGTAGTACGGCGCATTCGGCTGATCGGGCCGCGGGTACTGACCGAGCGGGCCGGTCGCTCCCGGAGGCGGCGACGGGAACTGACCGCTGGGCGGGTTCGACGGCGAGCCCGGTGAATGGTTTCCAGCGTCCGCACTGCCGTAGGGATTCGTGGGAAGTCCGCCGGTCGGAGGTTGATTCGGATCTCCGGGGACCTGACGCCAATCGTCGTTGCCGGGGTGTTCGCCGTTGGTCATGGATTAAACCCTATTGCACCATTCTGTGAAGCCGCTCAGTCCCCGTTGCCGAGTTACTGCGAGGTTCCTGCCGAGTACCTGTGAACGATCGTCAGCGTCTCACGACGATCGGATCGGGCTCAGTATGGTGCGGCAGACCGGGTATCCGCATGCGAATCAGCGCACCTCCCTGGTCGGATCCCTCGGCCGCCACCGAGCCCCCGAGACGGGTGAGAACCTGCCGCACGATCGCCAGGCCGAGGCCCGAACCCGGCATCGATCGAGTCGCGTCGGCGCGGTAGAACCGTTCGAACACCATCTCGCGATCCTCCGGGGCGATGCCCGGTCCCGCGTCGGCCACCGTCAGCTCGGCACTGGCCGGTCCCACCTGACGGAGCCGCACGTGCACGGTGCGGCCAGGCGGACTCCACTTCGCTGCGTTGTCGAGCACGTTCAGCACCGCCCGCGCGAGGCCGTGCTCCTCACCGAAGACGAACCACGGAACGGTTTCCACGTCGAAGTCGATGTCGGCGCGCCGGCGCCGGACCCGCTCGAGTGCGGCGTCGATGACGTCTTCGAGGGCGACCTCCTGATGCACGGCCTCCAGCGCGTCGTCGCGCGCGAGGTCGACGAGATCGCCGACCAGGGTCGACAGTTCCTCGATCTGCGCCATCACATCCGAGCGCAGTTCCACCATGTCGGCCGCGGGTACAGGCGGTGCACCCGGTGCCGATGAGGCGATGAGCAGTTCGAGGTTGGTGCGCAGCGAGGTGAGCGGAGTCTTGAGTTCGTGTCCGGCGTCGGCGACGAGACGGGCCTGCTTGTCGCGCGACTCGGCGAGCGCGCGCAGCATCGTGTTGAAACTCTCGGTGAGCCGCGCGAGTTCGTCCTTGCCGGTCACCGGGATCGGCGTGAGGTCCTGAGTTCGTGCGACGCGTTCGGCCGCGGCCGTGAGACGGGTGACCGGGCGCAGTCCGGTGCGGGCCACCGCGGTTCCGGCGATCGCGGCGAAGGCCACCCCCGCTCCGCCGACGATGAACAGCACCGAGCCGAGCCGGCCGAGGACCGCGTCCGTCCGGTCCAGCGACTGCGCCAGCACCAGCGTGCTGCCGTCGGACAGTTTGCGCGCCAGCACCCGGTGGTTGGCGGTGGTTCGCAGACTCTGATTGAGCTTGCCCGGCGGATTGGTCGACTTCGCCACATCCTTCTCCGGATCCCCGAAGGGGACGTCGCCGACCATGATGGCGCGGCCGTCCTGCTCGATCAGTGCGATCGAGATGGACGTGGAGAACACGGTGCCCGCCACCAGCGCCTCGGGACCGTTGCTCAGCCGGCCGAGCTTGGCGAGGGCGGTGAGACCGTCGGCACGGGCGACGAGCTGGGTGTCGACGTCGTTGTACATCGCGCGCGACACCACGAAGTACGCGGCTCCGGCCATCAGCACCGCCGACAGCAGGACCACCGCGGCGGCCAGGAGCGCGACGCGGCGTCGCAGTGAGACCGCGCGCGTCAGGCGGAACGGACCACGCATCGGCTACGGTGTGCCCTCGCGCAGAACGTATCCGACGCCGCGCACGGTGTGGATCAGACGCGGCTCGCCGTCGGCCTCGGTCTTGCGGCGCAGGTAGCCGATGTAGACCTCCAGCGCGTTGCCGGAGGTCGGGAAGTCGTAGCCCCACACCTCCTCGAGGATGCGGCTGCGGGTCAGCACCCGCTTCGGGTTGCTCATCAGCATCTCCAACAGCGCGAACTCCGTGCGGGTGAGGCTGATCTGGCGCTCGCCGCGGGTCACCTCGCGGGTCACGGGGTCGAGGGTGAGGTCGGCGAAGGAGACCGCCTCGCTCTCCTCCTCGTCCCGGGTGGTGCGGCGCAGCAGCGACCGCAACCGGGCCAGCAGTTCCTCGAGTGCGAAGGGCTTGGGCAGGTAGTCGTCGGCGCCCGCGTCCAACCCGCTGACCCGCTCCGAGACCGAATCGCGGGCCGTGAGCACGAGGATCGGCAGGTCGTCGCCCGCCGACCGGAGTCGCCGGCACACCTCGAGACCGTCCAGACGCGGCATCATCACGTCCAGAATCATCAGGTCCGGGCGATCGGCGATCACCTTCTCCAGCGCCTCCAGCCCGTCGCCCGCGGTCTCGACCGAGTATCCGTTGAAGCTGAGCGACCGTCGGAGCGATTCGCGGACCGCACGATCGTCGTCCACCACCAGGATGCGCATGGTTACAGTCTTATATCCACAACTGAGATTCGACTGAGCGAACACGCCGTTCGGCGCGATTCGGTCGCGCTCAGCGACGCCGCCGTCCCGCCGCCGCCAGCATGTCGGCCACCTCGGTGAACTTCACCCGGGGACGCCCCTGACGGGCGCCCAGCTCGCGCTCGCGCCGGTCGATCGCCGCGATCCCCCGGTAGCCGATCGCCTGACGTCGCCTGCGCCGCAACAGTGCACTGAACTCCTCGGCGGTACCGCCTGCGCGACGCAGACCGGATGCGGCGTCCTCGATGAACGCCTCGACCGTGTCGATGGCGTGCAACTTGTTGGAGCCGATACCGCCGGTGGATCCGCGGGCGGCCCAGCCGACGGCGTACGCACCGGGAATCGGCATGCCCTCGGCGTCGACGATTCGGCCCTCGCGCACCGGGAACCGGCCCGCTTCGGTGTCGAACGGAAGCCCGCCGACCGGTACGGACCGGTAACCGATCGATCGGACCAGCAGATCTGCGGCGATGCGGTACGAGCGTCCGCCGGTGTTCACCGAGACCGACTGCAGCGCGCCGTCTCCGTGTGCGGCCTCGGGGACCGTGTTGAAGAGGAACACGATCCGGCGGCGGTCGGAGGACGCGGGTCCCGAGAGGTCGGGCAGCAGGTCGGGCAGCAGGTCGAGCGAGGCCGTGCCGTCGTGCACCACCACCTCCACGCCGGGAAGCACCGACAGCGCGCGGTGCTCGGCCGCGGTGTACGCCGCGGCGTCCTGACCTCGCCGGCCGAGCAGAACCACCTCATGGATGTCCTGCCTGCGCAGGAGGTCGAGCGCACGGTCGGCGATGTCGGTGACCGCCAGTGCCTCCGGCGGCGATACGAGGATGCGGGCGATGTCGAGCGCGACGTTGCCCGTCCCGACGATCACGGCCCGGCCGCTGCCGTCGACCGGGATGTTCGGACCCGAGGCGCCGGGCACGGCGTTGTACCAGGCCACCAGTTCGGTGGCCGACGTACTGCCCGGCAGATCCTCGCCGGCGATCCCGAGGCGGCGGGCCTGCGATGCACCGGTCGCGTAGAAGACGGCGTCGAAGTGGTGCGCCAGTTCGCCCGGCGTGATCTGACCGGCCCGTACATCGGGGCCGATCTCGACATTGGTGGCCATCGTGACCCGCGGGTCCCGGTACAGGATGTCGAAGGTCTTCATGACGTCCTTGGTGCTCGGATGGTCGGGCGCGACGCCCGCGCGGACCAATCCGCCCGGTGTGGGCAGCTTGTCGAACACCGTCACCTGCGCGTCCGTCCGGTTCAGCACCGTCCGCAGGGCGTATCCGCCCGACGGACCCGTGCCGACGATCGCGACCCGCAGATCGCGCGGCAAACGCGGGATCTCCGGGTACACCACATCGGTCCAGCCGGACGAGACATCGGGGTGGTCGCGATAGTAGGCGGCGTTGATGTCGGCGAAGATCTCGTCGCGCTCACCGAGCCGGTCGGCCGGGAAGATCGCATTGACCGGGCACGCGTCGGCGCATGCTCCGCAGTCGATGCACGCGTCGGGGTCGATGTGCAGGATGTCGGAGGTGCCGAAACCCCGTTCCTCCGGCGTCGGGTGGATGCAGTTCACCGGGCACACCGACACGCACGCGGCGTCGCTGCAGCAGGACTGGGTGATGACGAACGACAACGAGTGCCCCTTTACTTCGAGCGCGTCCGGGCTGGTCGGGAAGCGGGTCCGGCGATCGATCCGCCGCTAGATCATGTGCGCCTTGCGGTAGTAGTGCATGGCCGGCTTGGTCAGCAGGCCCACCTCGTCGAGGAACTCCATGAGGTGACCGCAGCTGCTGCGGATCATCGAGTGGAAGTGGCCGTTGTCGCGGCGCTCGGCCAGCGCACGCTTCACGTCGAGTCCCGCATCGGCGTAGGCCTTCGGCTGGATCAGACTGCTCACGATGAGGTACGCGCCCGCCGCCACCGACAGCGCGCTGAACTGCCTGCGGGCCCAGCCGATCCCGTCGACCGACTCACGCACCTGTTCGCGCGCGAACTTCATGTGCCGGGATTCCTCGAGAACGTGGATCTCGTTGACGGTCCGGATGAAGGGGAGCACCCGCTCGTCGCGCATGCATCCGCGCTGGAACACGTCGAGAACCTCCTCGGCGACGAGAATGCCCGCATAGGCGACCTCGTTGCGCGCAAGGAGCTTGAAAGACTTGCCCAACTGGGCGATCTTCGGGTGCGGATGATACGAAGTGCCGACCATCTTCTCCGACGCCTTGGCGAACATCAGCGAATGCCGGCACTCATCGGCGATCTCCACCAGCGCGAACTGGAACTCGGAGGAGTGGTAGTCGCCGACGTACTGATCGCGCAGAACCATCTCCTGCAGAATCATCTCGAACCAGATGCCGATGTTCATGATCGACGCGAACTCGTGACGCGTCAGATCGACTCGCTGCTCGTGGGTGAGCTCGTCCCAGTAGTCGGTGCCGTACAGCGACGACCACTCCGGGCTGCATCCGTACTTGTCGGGATCCATCGGCAACGACCAGTCGATCTCGGTCATCGCATTGCGCGAGAGCCGGGCGGCCGATCGCAGCAACCGTTCGGACACCTGCTCGGCACCCGAGTCCTGCAGGCTGATCAGGTTGTCGCCCGCGTTCTCCCGTTCGATCGCTGCCGTCATGTTGACCTCCGGTACATTATTCCATCGCATCTTGTAACAACAATCATTGTCACGGTAACACTCGCGTCCTGAGACGTAAACGGTCTAGAGTTCCTACCGGAGAGTAATATCAATGCGAGGGGCGTCCTCGCAGGTCACAGTGGGGAGAATCCAGAGTCATGCCTTCGATCTTCATTTCCGGCGGTGCCGCGGGCATCGGCCTCGCGACCGCCGAGCGATTCGCCCTCGAAGGCTGGACGGTCGGCGTCTACGACGTCAGCGACGAGGCGCTGGCCGCCGTCCGCGAGGAGCACCCCGACTTCATCACCGGTCACCTCGACGTCCGCGACCCGCAGCAGTGGTCGACGGCACTGGCCGAGTTCACCTCGCACACCGACGGCCGCCTCGACGTGCTCGACAACAACGCCGGGATCCTGGTGGCGGGCCCCCTCACCGAGATCTCGACCGACGCGATCAAGGCGCAGATCGACATCGACGCACTGGGAGTGACCCTGGGCGCCCAGGCGGCCCACCGGTATCTCAAGGCGACTCCGGGATCGCATCTGGTGAACATCGCCTCCGCATCCGCGATCTACGGCCAGCCGGGAATCGCCACCTACAGCGCGACCAAGTTCTACGTCGCAGGCCTCACCGAGGCGCTGGAGTTGGAGTGGGCGGCCGACGACATCCGCGTCGTGAGCATCTGGCCGCTGTGGGCCAAGACCGCGCTCGCCGACAACGATGCGAAATCAACCAGGACGCTCGGTGTCCGCATCACCCCCGAACAGGTCGCCGACAAGGTCTGGGAATCGGTTCATCCGACCATCGCGGACCGCGTGCTGAGCCGCACGAGCTACTCGGTGGGGCTGCAGACCACGGTTCTGGGCAACGCGGCCAAGTTCATTCCCAACGTCCTCAACCGCGGCGTGAACAAGATCCTCTCGCAGTAGCCTCCGACGAGACGGAGCCTCCGCAGGCCCCACGACGAAACGGCTGGGGCCGGCGATCTCTCGCCGGCCCCAGCCGTTGAAGTCTGTGTGTCAGCCGCGCTCAGCGACGGTCGAGATCGACCAGACCGAGCTTCGCTGCCTTGACCAGGCGGCGCGGGATGCGCTGCGAAACACCGTTGATCTTCTCTTCCTGCAGTGCGACGTTGTCCGCCTTCCACTGCGAACGACGGCTACGGGTGTTGGCCCGCGACATCCGGCGCTTGGGTACTGCCATGGTTCCAGCCCTTCTCTTACCTGGCGCGGGTGGGCTCGGGCTGTCTCCCGACCCGCCAGACCCGCTGAAGTCTTCTCACCACGGCACAGCGGCCGCGGCACACAACCAGACCAGGTTAGCCGCCGCGGGCTCCCGGATGCAAAACGCGGCGGCCCGGACGAGGTCGTGACCGGAGGGTTCGGGCGCCGCGGGCATAATGCGTCGGGTGTCTGGCGTCATCTCGGGGTTCACCGTCATCTTCATCGTCGTCGCCCTGGGTTACGTTCTCGGCCGGACGGGCAGTCTCGGCGAACACGCGGCGGCGGTGCTGGCGCGCACCGTCTTCTTCGTCTGCACACCCGCACTGCTCATCCACTCTCTGGCCACCAGCGATCTGTCGGCGATCTTCTCGTCCACGCTCGTGGTCGCCTCGGCATCGGCCGTCGCCGTGGGCGCGGTCTACGCGCTGATCGCGTGGTTCTGGCTGCGCCGCGCCGTACCGGAGATCGTGATCGGCGCGTTGTCCTCCTCGTACGTCAACAGCGTGAACCTGGGTCTGCCGATCGCGATCTTCGTGCTCGACGACGCGTCGTTCATCGCTCCCCTGCTGCTGTTCCAGATCGTCTTCTATTCCCCGGTCGCCCTCGCGACCCTCGATCTGACCGCGCTGTCGGCCGAGCGACGGACCTCGACGCTGCGCACGGTGACCACGCCGTTGAAGAACCCGATCCTGGTCGGCGGCGTGATCGGCCTGATCGTCTCGGTGGCCGGATGGCATCCGCCGCAGGCCGTGATGGAACCACTGGACATGCTGGGGCAGGCCTCAGTCCCGCTGGCGCTGCTCACCTTCGGTCTCACGCTCACCGGCGTCACCGTCTTCAAGAAGGGCCAGAGTCCGCGGCGAGACGTCGCGCTGGCCGCCGCGATGAAGGTGGTCGCGATGCCGCTCGTCGCCTACGCGCTCGCACGCTGGGGATTCGGGATGACCGGGCATCGGTTGTTCGCGCAGGTCGTGATCGCCGCCCTGCCGACCGCGCAGAACGTCCTGGTCTACGCGACCAGATACCGGCGCGGTGAGGTCCTCGCCCGCGACTCGGCCCTGATCACCACGCTCCTGTCGATCCCCGTCATCGCGCTGATCGCCGCCACGCTGGCCTGACCGGCCCGCCGTCAGCGGGCACGACGGGGGCCGAGCCGGTCGGCCCGGCCGCGCCGCTGCACACGGACCCCGCCCATCAACGAGAACCCGGTGATCACCACCCGCGGGGCGCCCTCGCCGCCGGGACCGGCGGCGCTGCCGTCGAAGCCGCCCATGACAGCCCTCCCGTGCACCTCCACGGTGACGTCCGGCGGGACCACGATGTCGACGCCGCCCATGATCGCCTTGCACTTCACCGTGAGCACAGGCGCCGTGTACTCGACGTTCCGCAGGTCGAGCACCACGCCGCCCATCACTGCGGTGGCCTTCAGTCGATCACCCACGACCGCGCCCCCGCCGACTTCGGTTCCGCCGAAGAAGCCGGACGCGGACGTGACGGGATCGGCACCGGAGGCACTGACGCGGGTCTGGCCGAATGCGGCGTCGGCGGCCACCGAGCGGAGCTGATCGAGGGGCAGGTCCCGAGTCAATGCGTCCAGATCGGCCCGCGTCCGCGCGACCGAGGCATCGCCGGCGCGCCGGCTGTACTCCTCCGGAGTGAGCACGCCCATCGTCATCGCGGCCGATAGATAGGAATGAGTGCGTTCGCGGTCGGCGTCGCTGACCAGCATCGCGGCGGCATCACCGGCGGATGGCTGCGGAGCACGGGAGGTGCGGGGCTCGATGTCGCTCATCTGCCCAAGCCTAGACAAGAATCGCCCGGCTCACCGGCGACGCAGATCGCGTACCCCGGCCGCGTCCGCCGCCCGCCGGTACGCAGCCGCCAGGGTCTCGACGGTCTCGTGCGCATTCAACCCGCTCGGGTTCGGCAGTACCCAGAGCTCGGCGCCGCCGATCGACTCCGGCTGCCGGCCCACCACGGCCGTGCGGCGCCCGAACGCCGCGCGATAGGCGGTGACCCCCAGGATCGCGAGGACGCGCGGCCGCACCCGGAGCACCGTCGCCTCCAGTTCCCGACCGCCGCGCAGCAGCTCGTCCCGAGTCAGGTCGGAGGCTTTCGCGGTGGCCCGCGCGACGACATTGGTGATGCCGATCCCGGCATCGGTGAGCGCCGCGGCGTCGTCGTCGGACATCCCCGCCGATGCGTCGATCACGTGATCGGTGATGCCCGCGGCGTGCAGTGCCGGATAGAAGCGATTGCCGGGCCGGGCGAAGTGGGCCCCGGTCGCCGCGGTCCACAGCCCGGGATTGATGCCCGCGATCAGCAGCCGGCAGTCGGAGCCGATCAGATCCGGAACGGTCGCACCGATCCGGTCGAGCAGTTCCTCTCGGGTGAACCCCACCGCCGGCTACCGGGCCCGTCGCGACCGGAGGTAATCCCCGACCACGGCCGCACCGAGACCGTCGAGGTCCGGCGCCACGACGCGGCCGCCGATCCGGCGCGCGATGCGGTCGATGAACCGCGCCAGGCCGGGATCCTCGCCCAGCCGGAAGAACGTGATCTGGGTGCCCATGCGCGAGAGATGATCCAACTCCGACACCGTAAGCCCGATAGTGCGCGGATGCGGCGGGTAGAAGAAGAAGTCCTCTCCGTCCGGCTCCAGATGCGCGGTCGGCTCACCGTCGGTGACGATCAGCACCACCGGCTGGGCATTCGGGAACCGCCGGAGGTGCCGCTGCGCCAGCAACAGCGCGTGGTGCAGGTTGGTGCCCTGCTCCATCCGCGGCTCGAGCGCGGTCAATACGTCGACGGTGGTGTCGCGGGCCACGCGGCCGAACTCGATCAAGTGCAGTTCGTCGGTGCGGAACCGGGTGCTGATGAGCTGATTGAGGGCCAATGCCGTCCGCTTCATCGGAGTCCAACGGCCCTCCATCACCATGGAGAACGAGGTGTCGACGAGGAGGACGACGGCGGCCTGGGTCCGCGCCTCGGTCTCGATCACTTCGATGTCACCGACGTCGAGGCGCACGCCGTCGCCCGATGCGAGACGAGCGGCCGCGGACGGGTCCTCGGCGACGGTGCGCAACACCGCGTTGGTGACGGTGCGGGTGACGTTCCACGGCTGGGTGTCGCCGAACTGCCACTCACGGCTGCTTCCGGTGGGCTCCCCGAGCCGGCCGGCGAGGTCGGACTGCCGGTCGCCGCCGCGTGCGGACAACTGCTGGGCGATGTCACGCAGGATCGCCTGCCCGAGTCGGCGCATCGCCTTCGGACTCAACCTCGTCTGACCGTCCGGGGCGCGGTCGAAGAAGCCCTCCTCGCGCATCGCCCGGTCGAGTTCGGCGAGCGTCCGCGCATCCGCCGCGGCTTCGTCGCCGAGTTGCCGCGCGAGGGCGTCGAGGTCCACGTCCTCGAGCTGCGCCCCCGCGTATCCCTGCGACAGCTGCTCTGCCAGGTTCTCGAGCTCGGCGATATCGCGCAGCGCCGCCGCGCCCTCGCCGAGTCCCATCGGCTGATCGCCGGAGAACTCCTGACCGCCGTTCCAGTCGAGGTCAGGCCGCGCCTGACGCAGCGCGTCGTCCATCTGCGCGAGCTGCGACATCAGCGCAGGCGAACCGAAGGCCTGCTGCGACAGTTCGGCGAGCTCCGCCTGCTGTTCGGGGGTCAGCGAGTTGAAGAACTGCTGCGCTGCGGCGGACCGGCGCGCCAGGGAGTCGATCAGCTCCTCGGTGCTGCGCGGATCCTCCGGGAAGAACTCGCCGTGCTTGTCCATGAACTCGGCGAACTGCTCGCTCGTGTCCTCGCCGCGATTGTGCGCGGCGAGCAGGTCGTTGAGATCGTCGAGCATCTCCGAGATGCGCCGACGATCGTCGTCGGTGGCGCCCTCCAGAGCCTGCTTCATTCCGGCGAACCGCTGGTCGAGCACTTCGCGCCCGAGCAGGTCGGAGATCTTCTCGTAGTCGGCGCGCGCCTGGGGACTGCGCCAGTCGTAGTCGGCGAGTTCGCGGACCGCCTGCGCCGTCGACGCCGGAAGGCTCTCGATCTGCATCTCGGCGAGCCGCGCGTCGTCGTCGAGGTCGCGCGCGAGTTGCTTGCGTTCGCTGAGCACCGCCGAATCGAGCAGTTCGCGGATCTCGTCGAACGTCCCGTCGAGGTTCCGGTTCCGTAGCAGTTCGCGCCGTCTGCGGTTCGCCATCTCCGCCAGCCGGTCCAGCCCGCGCATGTTCTCGCTCCCGCGACGGAGGAACTCGCGAAGCGCACGGTCGGGCGAGGATCCCGCCATCACGTCGTCACCGATCGCCTCCAGGGCGTCGCGGAGGTCGACGGGCGGCGCCAGCGGGTCGGGCCCGCCGGTGTAGCGCCGGTAGGACGAGCGGTGGAAGCGCCTTCTGCTCATGAGCTACGCCGTGTCGTCCTCGTCGACCTGTTCCACCAGGTAGGCGGTGCGGCCGTACTCGTCGGTGTCCTTGCCGATCCGGCGCGCGAGATACAACCCCTCCAGGGCCAGTTCGGCGGCGCTGGCGCGCTCGGCGGCGTCGGTGGAGTCCAGGCGCCGGCTGATCTCGTCGATCACCTCGGCCACCGCGCCGGTGTCGCCGAGCGCTGTCAGCACGTCGCCCGCGGGAACGCGGTCGCCGGTGAGCACCTCCTCGCCCGCCTCCAACGCCGCGACGAGCGGCGCCATGTCGACGCCGCCGAGGTGGGCCCGGACGGTGTCGGCGACGGATTTGCGGAGCAGGTAGTCAAGGATCTCGAGCTCACGCCCCTCCTCGCCGGACTCGAATTCCACTTTGCCGCGCAGCACCTCGATCACCGCGTGCAGGTCGACCGGTCGCGCGACCGGGAACTCCTCGCCGGCCACCACGGAACGATGCAGCGCGGCCGCGGCCACCGTCTCCGCACCGGCGATCGAGAACCGCGCGGACACACCCGAGCGCTGGTCGATCGACGGATGCTCGCGGGCGTAGCGGGTGAATCGCGCCAGCACCTCGATCAGATAGGACGGCACCGAGGCGACGAGGTCGGCCTCCTGCTCGATGACGTCCACCTCGTCCTGCAGGTCGAGCGGGTAGTGCGTGCGGATCTCGGCACCGAACCGGTCTTTGAGCGGAGTGATGATCCGCCCTCGATTGGTGTAGTCCTCGGGATTCGCGCTGGCCGTCACGAGGACGTCGAGGGGCAGTCGCAGGCTGTAGCCGCGGACCTGGATGTCTCGCTCCTCCATCACATTGAGCATCGACACCTGGATCCGTTCGGCGAGGTCGGGCAGCTCATTGATCGCGATGATGCCGCGATGAGCCCGCGGGATGAGACCGAATGCGATGGTCTCCGGATCGCCCAGACTCCGCCCCTGGGCCACCTTCATCGGGTCGATGTCGCCGACCAGGTCGGCCACCGAGGTGTCCGGGGTCGCGAGCTTCTCGCTGTACCGTTCGCTGCGGTGCCGCCATGCCACCGGCAGCGCGTCACCGAGCTCCGCGGCCCGCCGGATCGAGGCGGGCAGGATCGGGTTGTACGGATGCTCGTCGAGTTCGGAGCCGTCGATGACCGGCGTCCATTCGTCGAGCAGCCCGGCCAGCGTGCGCAGCAGCCTGGTCTTGCCCTGTCCGCGCTCACCGAGCATCACCACGTCGTGCCCCGCGATCAACGCGCGTTCGAGCTGCGGGATCACGGTGTCGTCGAATCCGACGATGCCGTCCCACGGGTCGTCGCCCGCGCGCAGCGCCGTCAGCAGATTGTTGCGGATCTCGTCCCGGACGTCACGTTCCACGTGCCCGGAGGCACGCAGTTCGCCGACGGTGGTGAGAGCCGGTGCAGGAGTGTCGATATCGGTGACAGCCACGTCATCCACGCTACCTCCCGATCCGGCCCGCCCGCTGAAGGCGGCGAATTCGTCCGTGGTCTGTCAGTGCTCGTCGATACGCTCTACTCACCTCTTCGGAAGGATTCGCATCATGTCCTCGAACACCGCTCCCTGGGATTCCCTCGACACCTACGACAACGGGCTGACCTTCTTCACCGGCGTGGTGGAGACCGTGCCCGCCGACTGCTGGACCGCTCCGTCTCCCTGCGACGGATGGACGGCACTGGACGTCCTCGGGCACGTGGGCGAGGCGGCACTGGTCGGCGCGCGCATACTCCGCGGGGGCGAGCGCGAGTTCAACAGACACGATCCGCCCTCGTCGGCGGTCGAGGGCGACCCGGCGGTGTGGTGGGCGGCCGCAGCGGCACAGGCCCGTCAGGCACTGGCCGAGGTGACCGATCTGGACCGCGAGGTCGACAGCCCCGTCGGACGCCGGACGGTCAGGGAGGGTCTGTCCTTCCCCGCGGTGGACTTGTACCTGCACGGTTGGGACCTCGCCGCGGCCACCGGCTCGCGCGTGCGGTTCCCGGCCGAAGCCGTCCAGTTCATCCGCGACGTCTTCGCCCACGTCCCCGACGAGGTGACCCGCAGGCCCGGCGTTTTCGGCGCCCCCGTCGAGGTCGGCGCGGATCGCGACGAGACGGACCACATCCTCGGATTCGCCGGCCGGGATCCGGACTGGTCTGCCTGAGGGCCCTGCTCCGGACGGCTATCGGGCGTCGGCGAAGTGCGGGTCGCGGCCGATGAACGCCGCCAGGCGCATCACTGGGTCGGCGCCGGCCGGTGCGGTCTTCGCGGGACCGTACTGACCGGACGAGCGCAGCACCTCTTCCATCCCCCGCAGTCCGTCCAGCAACTGCGCCGCGAACTCCGCGTCCAGGTCCGGGCGACGGCCGCTCGCCTGCGCGAGATCCCAGGTGTGCATGAACACGTCGGCTGTGTAGAAGCGGTCGACGGCATCAGCCAGCGGCATCGTGCCCACCCTCGGGTGCGAGAACTCGACGTCGTCGCGCATGAACAGCTCCTGGACACGCGCCGAGTGCGCCGACCAGACGGCGGCCGGATCGTCGGCCGACGGCGCCGCGTCGAACCGAACGCCGCCGTCGGCGAGAAACGCCGGAAACCACCCGGTGAGGTGGGCGACGACGTCCCGTGCCCGCCAGCCGTCGACGGGCGACGGCGCGTCCCAGTCGGCCGTGGCGGCCGCCTGCGAACCGAAGTCGGAGGCGACCACGCGGTGACGATCGGACGCCGTGAGACCGCTCAGTCGGCTCACGCCCGGACCTCGCCGTCGGCGAGCAATCGGTCGAGCTTCGCATAGCCCTCCCGCACGCCGACCTCCATACCCGACCGCAGCCAGGCGTCACGGACATCGATGGAGTCGCAGAGCGACTGCGCCTCCAATCGGGTGCGCCCGTCGCCCAGATCGATGAAGCGGAGGGTCTCCAACGACACCTCGTCGGGCATGCCCTCGAAGGTGAAAGTCTGAACGATGCGATCGTCGCCGACGGTGTGGAAGCAGCCCCGGAACCCGAACTCCTGCCCCTCGTGTTCGGAGACGTACCGCCATTCGCCGCCGCTGCGGGCATCCCAGATCACGACGCGCGAGGTGATGGCGTCGGGTCCCACCCACCGCATGAAAAGTTCCGGGTCGAGGTGCGCTTTGGCGAGTTGGGCCGGTGTGGCCCGGAAGTCGCGGGTGATCCGGATGATCGGCAGCGCCGGGTCGGCGTCGATCGCGGCTTCGGGATAGGTCTCGGTGTTCATGATGCGGCCCCTTCGGTGTCGGTGGAGTGCGCGGCATCGGCGCCCGTCATCTCTGCGAGGACTGCGTCGAGCCGCTGGTACCGCGCTTCCGCTCGGCGGCGATACCGTTCGATCCATTTGGCCATCAGGTCGAAGACCTCGGTCTCCAGGTGCACCGGACGTCGTTGCCCGTCCCGTGAGCGCGTCACCAGGCCGGCCTCTTCGAGCACCTTCAGATGCTTGGAGATCGCCTGCACGCTGACGTCGTAGGGTTCGGCGAGCTGCCCCACGGTCGCGTCCGCGGACGTGAGACGCGCGACCATGTCTCGACGCGTCGGATCTGCCAGTGCCGCGAATATGAGAGACAACTCGTCGGCCATCGCCGTCGACCTCCTTATTCAACCAAATGGTTGTCTACGAGTAGACGCCGCGTGAGGTGCGTTGTCAACCCCTTGGTTGAGTATCGACGACTGCCGCCTGTCGCAGGAGAACGCCGCGGCAGCCCGTTCACAGCGCGTGGCGGCCGCTTCACCCCGCGTGCACGCCGTCCACGTAGAGCCAGACACGGCCGACTCGGACGAATCTGCTGCGCTCGTGCAGTTCACCGCGGCCTCCGGAGTCGCGGAAGACGGCAGTGAAGGCGACGACACCCGTCTGATGAAAGGGCGACCCGTCCACGACCTCGTCGATATGGAGATGCAGCCAGCGCGTGCCGGGGTCGGGCGCACACTCGTCCGGCCTGGTGTCCGGATGCCAGGTCGCGAGCAGGTGCTCCTCGTCACCGAGCGCGAACGCCGTGAACCTGCTGCGCATCAACGCTTCGGCCGTCGGCGCCGGCCTCCCCACACCGAGGCCCGTGAGGTAGCGCCCGCAACACTCCGACAGCACCTCTCCCGAACCGCACGGGCATCGCCGATCGCTCATTCGGCCAACCTATCGCACCGCACCCCTTGACAACCTCCGACGACTGGTTGCATGGTTAGTTAGTCGAGTAATTAACCAAGAAACCGAGGCGGTCCAATGATTGACGACGGGAGGGCCATCTTCCAGCAGGTCGCCGACCACGTTGCCGATTCGATCATCGACGGCACCCTGCCCGAGGAGACTCGCGCGCCCTCCACCAACGAACTCGCCGCCTTCTACCGCATCAATCCCGCGACCGCAGCGAAGGGCATCAACCTGCTCGTCGACCAAGGCGTCCTCTACAAGAAGCGCGGCGTGGGAATGTTCGTCGCCGCCGGGGCCCGCGCCGCGTTGAGCGTGCGTCGCCGGGAGGCCTTCGCCGACCGGTTCGTAACTCCGCTGCTGGTGGAGTCACGCCGGCTGAACCTGACCACCGACGACGTCGTCGCCCTCATTCACGAACGTTCCACCACCATCGACCAGCCGTCGGAAGGAGTCCGGCCATGACCAGCCAGACCAGCGCACCCGCCATCAGCGCGCGAGGCCTCACCAAGCGATACGGATCGACGAACGCCCTCGACGACGTGAGCTTCGACCTTCCGGCGAACACCGTCTGCGGGCTGTTCGGCCGCAACGGCGCGGGCAAGACCACGCTGATGTCGATCCTCACCGCTCAGAACTTCGCGACGTCCGGTGAGCCCCGGATCTTCGGCGAAGACCCGTACGAGAACACGCACGTCCTGCCGCGCATCTGCTTCGTACGCGAGAGCCAGCGCTACCCCGAGGACTCCACTCCGGCCCAGGCTTTCCAGATGGCACGGTTGTTCTTCCCGAACTGGGACCAAGAACTCGCCGACCGCCTCGTGGAGGAGTTCCGGCTTCCCGACTGCCGGCGCATCAAGAAGCTCTCCCGGGGTCAGCTGTCCGCGGTCGGAGTCATCATCGGCCTCGCCTCCCGCGCCGACGTGACCTTCTTCGACGAGCCCTACCTCGGTCTCGACGCCGTCGCCCGACAACTGTTCTACGACCGTCTCCTCGAGGACTACAGCGACTTCCCCCGCACCATTCTGCTGTCGAGCCATCTCATCGACGAGGTCTCGAACCTCGTCGAGCAGGTGCTCGTGGTCGACGAGGGCAGGCTCGTCCTGAACGAGTCGGCCGACGACCTCCGCGGCATGGCGTTCACCGTGGTCGGCGCCGAATCCGCCGTCGACGCCTTCATCGGCGACCGCGAAGAACTGCACCGCGACCGACTCGGCTCCGTCGCCTCGGTGACCGTCCTGGGACGACTCGAGGACACCGACCTGGCCGAACTGTCCGCCCGCGGCATCGCCACCGCTCCGGTCTCGATGCAGGAACTGATCGTCCGTCTCACCACTCGCGCCGACCGGCGTGAGCGAACCTCTCGTCCGATGGGAGCCTCGCGATGAACCGCACAGCGAACGTCGTCCGCATGCAACTGATCAACAAGAAGATCTTCGTCTGGCTGCCGCTGACGATCTTCGGCGCCGCGTTCGCGATCTCGCTGATCATCTACGGCGCGATCTACGCCTCGGTCAGCGACCTCACCGACCCGATCTACGGCGGCGCATCACAGGCACCCCTCTGGTACTTCGCCGTGATCGGCATCCAGGCGATGTCGCTGACCTTCCCGTTCTCCCAGGCCATGAGCGTCACTCGTCGCGAGTTCTATCTCGGGACCACCCTCACCGCCCTCCTCGCGTCCATCGGCCTCGCCGTGCTGTACGTGATCGGCGGCCTGATCGAGAAGGCCACCGACGGTTGGGGGATCGACGGCTACTTCTTCGCGGTGCCGTGGATCTGGAACCAGGGACCCGCGGCCGCCGGCCTGCTGTACTTCATGGCGCCGATGCTCACGTTCACCATCGGTTTCTTCGCCGCCACCGTGTACAAGCGGTTCGGCATGCTGACACTGGTCCTCATCGGCATCGGTCTGGCCGCGGCGATCGCCCTCGCGATCTTGGGCATCAGTCTCGGCGGCGGCTGGCCGGCCGTCGGACGCTGGTTCACCGGTCTCACGCCGGTCGCGGTAGGCGGTTACGGGCTCGTCCTGGTGGCGGCGCTGTCGGGCGTCTCGTACGCGACTCTGCGGCGAGCGATTCCTTAGGACGCGTACGGCTCAGGTACGCGTACGGCTCAGCCGGCCGGACGGAGGCCCAGCCATACCGCGAGTCCGAGACCGCACAGACCGATCGCGATCCGCAGGGGCCGGGCAGGCAGCCGAGCGACCAGCGGCGGCCCCATCCAGCCGCCGAGCAGACAGCCGATGCCCATCGCCACCGCCGCCGGCCAGTGCACCGGACCGAAGACGATGAAGGCGACGGCCGCGACCGCATTGGCGACGCCCAGAAGCGCCGATTTCAGCAGCATGGAGTGCCACAGCGGCAGACTCGTCAGGAGCAGCGCGAGCGCGAGAAAGATCACGCCGGCTCCCGCACCGAAATAGCCGCCGTAGATCGACACCACGAACACCGCGACCGGCCAGGCCACCGGACGGTCGGAGCCGTGCTCGATCCACCGTCGAAGACCGGGCTGCGCCAGCAGCGCGACCGACGCCAGCGCCACCAGGTACGGAACGACGTATCCGAACGCCGCGGCGGGCGCCAGCAGCAGCAACGCCGCACCCACGATTCCGCCGGCCAGCGCCATCAGCGACGAGCGCAGCAGCGACCGGCCGCCGTCGTCGGCAGTGAGCGCCCGGCCCGACTTCGCGAAGCTCCCCACACCGACGGCGACCAGGGCCACCGTGTTGGTGACATTGGCGGACAGGGGCGTCAGGCCCGCCGCGAGCAGCGCCGGATAGCTCACGATAGAAGCCAGCCCGGTCACGTAGCCGACCACGCCCGCACCGAATCCCGCGGCCACGAGTGCGAGGAGCCCGATCACCGTCATGCGACCAGAGCGCTGTTCATGCGCGCCTCACGTGCCGTACGGCACTCAGTGTGCGAAGTGACGCGCCCCGGTCAGGTACATCGTGACGCCCGCAGCCTTGGCGGCCTCGATCACCTCGTTGTCGCGGACCGAACCGCCCGGCTGGACCACCGCGCGCACGCCGGCGTCGATCAGCACCTGAAGACCGTCGGGGAACGGGAAGAAGGCGTCGGACGCACCGACCGCGCCCGCCGCACGTTCGCCCGCCCGGTTCACCGCCAGATGCGCGGAGTCGACGCGGTTGACCTGACCCATTCCGACGCCGACCGACGCACCGTCGGAGGCGAGCAGAATGGCGTTCGACTTGACCGCACGGCAGGCACGCCAGGCGAAGACCAGATCGCGCAGCGTCTGCTCGTCGGCCGCGGTACCCGTGGCGAGCGTCCAGTTGGCCGGATCGTCGCCCTCGGCGTCGATCACGTCGCGCTCCTGCAGAAGCAACCCGCCCGAGACCGGACGCATCTCGATACCGCTCTCGGCCGGAGCCTGCGCGACGAGGATGCGGATGTTCTTCTTCCGCGAGAGGACGTCCACCGCGCCGTCGGCGTAGCTCGGCGCGATGATGACCTCGGTGAAGATCTCCGCCACCTGCTCGGCCATCTCGACCGACACCTCGCGGTTGGTAGCGATCACGCCACCGTACGCGCTGACCGGATCGCAGGCGTGCGCCTTGCGGTGCGCTTCGGCGATGTCGGCCCCCACCGCGATGCCGCAGGGGTTCGCGTGTTTGATGATCGCGACCGCCGGTTCGGTGTGGTCGTAGGCGGCACGCCAGGCGGCGTCGCCGTCGGTGTAGTTGTTGAACGACATCTCCTTGCCGTGCAGCTGCTCGGCCTGAGCCAGCCCCGGTGCTGCGTCGGTGTCGACGTAGAGCGCGGCCGCCTGATGCGGGTTCTCCCCGTAGCGCAGGGTGGCCGACCGCTTCCAGGTGGCGCCGGCCCACACGGGGAACTGCGCACCGGTGGTCGCACCCGGTTCGCCTGCGGTCTCCTCCGACGGCGCGACCACCGAGGTCATCCACGAGGCGACGGCGACGTCGTAATCGGCTGTATGGCGGAAGGCCTTGGCCGCCAGCTGCTTCCGCTGCGCCAGGGTGAACCCGCCACCGGCGACGGCGGCGGCTGCGTCCGGGTAGTCGGCGGGATCCACCACCACGCCCACCGACGGGTGGTTCTTGGCGGCGGCACGGACCATCGAAGGACCGCCGATGTCGATCTGCTCGACGCACTCGTCGGGGGCGGCACCGGAGGCGACGGTCTCGGTGAACGGGTACAGGTTCACGACCACCAACTCGAAGGGCGCCACGCCCAGCTCGTCGAGCTGCGCCAGATGATCGTCCTTGCGAGTGTCGGCCAGGATGCCCGCGTGCACCCGCGGATGCAGGGTCTTGACCCGCCCCTCGAGGCACTCCGGGAAGCCGGTCAGTTCGCTGACCTCGACCACCGGAACGCCCGCACCGGCGATGGTCTTGGCGGTGGAGCCGGTCGAGACGATCTCGACGCCCGCGCCGTGGAGGGCGGTCGCCAGTTCAGTGAGCCCGCTCTTGTCATAGACGCTGATCAGCGCGCGCTTCACCGCGCGAGCTCCGGAGTCTGCAGGTGCATTCACTTGATGTGTGCCTTTCGTCCATCTGTGACAACGCCACGGGTCACGACCGCATGCACCACTTCCGGCAGCAGCACACGTTCGACTTCTTTGATGCGTTCGTGAAGGGTCTCTTCGGAATCGTCGGGCAGCACCTCCACGATGCGCTGCGCGAGGATCGGTCCGGTGTCGACGCCGTCGTCGACGAGGTGCACCGTGGTGCCGGTGACCTTGACGCCGTACGCGAGGGCGTCGGCGACCCCGTGCGCGCCGGGGAACGCGGGCAGCAGCGCGGGATGCGAGTTGAGGATCCGGCCGCCGAAACGGTCGAGGAATGCGGGGCCGAGGATCTTCATGAAGCCTGCGGTGACCACCCACTCCGGGGCCAACTCCGCGACCGAGGCGGTGAGCGCCGCGTCCCACGCCTCACGGTCGGGGTACTCCCGCAACTCGCAGAGGATCACGGGCAGGTCGGCGTCGACGGCGCGGTCGGCGGCCCCGCAGTCGCGGTCGACCACTACGCCGACGACGCGGAAGGGTGCGTCGTCGGTTGCTGCGAGGTCGAGGACTGCGGCCATCAACGATCCGGCGCCGGATGCCATGACGACCACGGGCACACGGGCGTCCTGGGCTGATGTCACGACCTACAGCTTAGTTGTCCAACTCCCGCACTGAACCGGGAGGTCGGTCCCCCGCCGGGGGTCCGTGGTCTGCGCCACTCGCGACCGCCGGATCGACGTCGTCGAGCGCCTCGGTCCCGTCCTCGTCACCCGAGTCCGGGTCTTGGTCCGAATTCGAGTCCGAATCCGCGTCCGCTCCCGGGTTCGAGTCCGCATCCGCGTCCACCGGTTCCGGCTCGTCGAGCAGTTCGTCAAGATCCAGGTCGGGAGCCCCGGACGCCCGCCGACCGCCGAACCTGCGGTTGAGCCAGAGGATCCCGGCGGTCGCCGTCGCCGTCACCCCGAGCGCGGTCAGTGTGAAGACCCCGGCCAGCGGAACACTGACGCCGGCCTCCCCCATCTCGCCGAGCGTGCCGCCCGAGAACGCCACAGCCACCACCATCAGCAGTGAGGCCACCGCCGCCCCCACGCCGATCGCCCGCAGATGGGCGACGAGGTCGTCACTGCGGGTGTGCCAGCCGATCAGCACACCGGCCAGTGCGGGCACGGCGTAGAGCAACGCCCCCCAGGCGCCGAGATCGGAGCCGGGGACCACCGCCGCGATCGGCACCGGCGGCAGCGTCCCCGGGTGCGTGCTCAGCGCATCGATCGTCGTGCCGCCCAGCGTCGCGCTCGCGCCCGCGGTGACGGCTGCGGCGTTCACCACGAAGTTCGGCAGGTAGAGGATCGACAACGCCGACAGCCCGAGGTAGCCGTCGAAGGTGTTGCCTCGCGAGAGGAGATCGGAGACCGCGCCGAGATGCGCGAGGAAGCCCGCGAACACGGCGACCCCGCCCCCGGCGATCAAGGCGAAGAAGGCGGCGACCCCGGCTTCGGCGCCGATCCGGTCGGACGCCGCGACGGCGAACTCATCGAGGAACGGCCCGATCACGCGAGGGACCACGCCTGCCAGCGCCGCCACACCGTGGACCACGATCGTCATGCCGAACGCGGCGAGCGGACTCGGACTGCCCACCGGACCGGACGAACTGCCGTCGGCGACCACCGCGAGAGCGAGCGCGGTCGCGACCAGTGGCCCGACCACAGCCGTTCCAGCGATGCGCAGGAGCTCGTTGAACGAGGTCGCGTCGACCGTCGCCCGACGGACCACCCGGTACGTTCCGTATCCGATCAGGAGTGTCGGAACCAGCGGAAGCACCCCGATGGTGACGCCGCCGACGGTCAGCGCCGTCTGATTGGCCGCGAGCCATCCGGCCGCGGTCGCGGACCCGAAGCTGGAGAACCCCGCGCCCGCCGCGACCTTGGTGATCAGCACGATCACCGCCGACACCAGCCAGGCGACGGTCGGAACGGTGAGCCCGACCTTGATCACGTCCCAGGTGGCGGGCAGTTTCGGCTCCTGGTCGGCACGGCGGGCCAGACGGACCTGCCGAAGACGGGCCGCCAGATTCGAAGTTGAAGGCGCGGACATCGCTTACCAGGGTGTCACGGTCCGGCAGTCGAGCCCCGCCGACGCGCCGCACTCCCCTGCCCCGAACGAAAAACTGTCGAGTTCGTACCCCGTACGGGTACGAACTCGACAGTTTCTTGACTGAGCGAGCAGTGCTACTGCTTGTCGGCATCCTCCGGCTTCACGAAGGCGGTGGTCGCCCCGGCGTCCGAGGCCGGCGGGGTGTCGGCCTGACCGTACGACGGTGTCGCCGACGGCTGGCCGTAACTCGAACCGGGCTGGTAGGAGGCCTGCGCCTGCTGACCGTATCCGGCCGCCGGCTGCTGGGCCGCCTGCTGCTGGGCCTGCTGACCGTAGCCGTAGCCGTACGACGAAGCCGCGGGATCCGCCGCCGGCGCCGCGTGGGCGGCGGCGGGAGCCGCGGCCGCGGCCGACGCGTCGGCTGCGGCCGTCTTGATCTGACCCGCCTCGATGAGCAGCCACACCACCGCGGCCAGGAAGGCCAGGATGGAGGTGATCAGCAGGATGATCGCGCCGGCTCCCTTGCCCGCGTCAGCGGTCGCGAACTGGAACACCGTGATGAGGGCACCGACGGTCGACAGCGCGAACACCACGCCTGCGACCCACTTCTCAGTACCGAGCAGGAAGGTCGCGAGAGCCAGCACACCCGCGACGGCGATCAGACCGTACGGGGTCGCGAACTCGGTCTCGAACAGCTTCGCGCTGTACTGGGCACCGTACGGACCGGTCTCCTTGAAACCCGCCACGAAACCGCAGAACAGCGTGATGACGCCGAGCGCGCCGATGACGGCGGCGAGGATGGTCGTCGTGTTGGCGGGAAGGCCCTGACTCGCGGGCTGCTGCGGCTGCTGGTAGCCGTAGCCCTGCTGGCCGTACTGCTGCTGCGCCGCGTACTGCTGGCCGTAGCCGGCCTGCTGCCCGTACTGCTGCTGGCCGTACTGCTGCTGACCGTAGCCGGACTGCTGGCCGTACTGCTGACCGTAGGCCGACTGGGATCCGGCGTCGCCCTGGCCATAGCCAGACCCCGACTGCGGGTACGTCATCCGATCACTCCTCGTGAGACTAGGGCCACCGTGGGCGATGGCCGGCGAACTTCTGGTCCACGCTAATACACGTCCCTGTCTGTCCGCTGAACGCCGTCCATCGGTCGAATCACCAGCGATGGGCTCTTCCCTGCTCGGCGTACCACTCGATGAGGCCGTAGTCGTCGACCGACTTCGGATCCACGTTGACCTCGCTCCGGCCGGCGAGAATCGCCGTGACCGGCACTTCCAGCTTCTTCCCCGTCCGGGTGTGCGGGATGCCCGGCGCGAGGATCATCTCGTCGGGAACGTGCCGCGGCGACAACCGAGTCTTCACCTCGGCGGCGACACGCGCGGACAGTTCATCGGTGAGTTCGGCACCGGGGACCAGGGTCACGAACAGCGGCATCCAGTATTTGCCGTCCGGTCCGTCGACGCCGAGCACGAAGGCCTCGGCGATCTCCGGCATACCCTCGACCACCTCGTAGATGTCGGCCGAACCCATGCGGATGCCGTGCCGGTTCAGCGTCGCATCGCTGCGGCCGTGGATCACCAGCGATCCGCGCTCGGTGACGGTGACCCAGTCACCGTGCCGCCACACCGGCTTCGCCGGGCCCTCGCCCTCCCATTCGTGAGCGAAGTACGCCTTCCGGTAGCGCTCCCCGTCGGGGTCGTTCCAGAATCTGACCGGCATGGACGGCATCGGCGTGGTGACGACCATCTCGCCCACTTCGCCGATCAGCGGCCGACCGCTCGGCGACCAGCTCTCGAGTCCGACGCCGAGATAGCGTGCCGACAGTTCCCCGGCGACCACCTCCACTCCCGTGGTACCACCCGCGAATGCGCTCACGACGTCGGTGCCACCGCTGATCGAGGACACCGGCAGACCCGCCTTCACGTTCTCGTCGATCCATCCGAACAGATCCGCCGCGAGCGTCGAACCGGTGCTGCCCAGCAGCCGCAGCGCCGAGAGGTCGTGGTCCGCGCCGGGATGGAGTCCGGCCTTGCGCGAGGCCTGCAGCTGTCCCGGGCTGGTGCCGAAGAAGGTGACCCGTTCGTCGGCCACGATCTGCCAGAGGCGGTCCGCGTCCGGGTAGAGCGGCGAACCGCTGTACGTGATGATCCGGGCCCCCACCAGCAGCCCGGCGACCTGGTAGTTCCACATCATCCACGACAGGGCCGTCTGCCAGAAGAAGACCGACTCGGTGTCCAGATCCGACTGGATCGCCGCCGCCTTCAGGTGCTCGAGCACCACGCCGCCGTGCCCGTGGACGATGCCTTTGGGGCGGCCCGTGGTGCCCGAGGAGAACAGCACCCACAGCGGATGATCGAACGCGACCTTCACCGGCTCGGGACGGCGACTCTCGTCCGCGATCACCTCCGACCAGCGCACCACTGCGGCGCCGGGGTCGCCGACGTCACCGGCGCCGGGGTCGCCGACCATGATGTGCGTGACCTCGTCGCCGAGCAGTCCGGCGAGCGTGACCGAGTCGGCGCGCTTGTCGACCTCCTTGCCGTTGTATCGGTAGCCCGCGGCGGAGACGAGCACCGTGGGCTCCAACTGCGCGAGCCGGCCGGCCGCACCCTCCGGCGCATAGTCCTGACCGCAGCCCGACCAGATCGCGCCCAGTGACGCGGTGGCGAGGAACGCGATCACGGCCTCCGGGATGTCGGGCAGGTACGCCGCGACGACGTCGCCGCGGCCGACACCCGCCTCGCGGAGCGCGTGCGCGACGGCGCCGACCCGAACCGGGAGTTCGGCCCACGTGACCGACGTGCGGTTGCCGTCCTCGTCCAATCCGACGATCGCCTCGCCGGGCAGATCCGCATGTCTCAGCACCACGTCGACGTAATTCAGTGCCGTACCGGGGAACCACACGGCACCGGGCATGGTGTCGTCGGCGAGCACCGCGTCGTCACCTCTGTCCAACGGCGTCTCGGCGATCTCGTCGAGCTCGAAGAAATCCCACACGCACCGCCAGAAGCCCGGCAGATCGGTCACCGACCGTTGCCAGACGTCGTCGTATGAGGTCAGCGGCGCTCCGGCGCGCTCGGAGAACTTCTCGGCGAAACGATCGAAGACGGTCACGACCCCAGCCCCAGGACCTCGATCGCGCGTTCGCGCATCTCCACTTTGCGCACCTTGCCGGTGACGGTCATCGGGAACTCGTCGACGATCTGCACGTACTTGGGAATCTTGTGACGGGAGATGTGACCGGTGGCGAACTCACGGATCGAGTCCGCGGTCAGTTCGTCCGCGCCTTCGCGAACCCGGATCCAGGCCATCAGTTCCTCGCCGTACTTCTCGTCCGGGACACCGATCACCTGGGCGTCGATGATGTCCGGATGCGTGTAGAGGAACTCCTCGATCTCACGCGGGTAGATGTTCTCTCCGCCGCGGATCACCATGTCCTTGATGCGGCCGGTGATTCTGACGTATCCGTTGTCGGCCATGACCCCGAGGTCGCCGGTGGCCATCCAGCCGTCGGCGTCGAGCACCTCGGCGGTCTTCTCCGGATCGTTCCAGTAGCCCTTCATCACCGAGTACCCGCGGGTGCGGAACTCGCCGGTCTCACCGCGCGGCAGGGTCTCGCCGGTCAGCGGGTCGGCGATCTTGATCTCCAAGTGCGGCCCGACACGGCCGACCGTCCCCACGCGAAGGTCGAGGTCGTCGTCCATGCGTGTCTGCGTCGAGACCGGGCTGGTCTCAGTCATGCCGTAGCAGATCGACACCTGCGACATGTTCATCTCGTCGATCACCCGGCGCATCACCTGCTCCGGGCACGGCGAGCCCGCCATGATGCCGGTACGCAGGGAGGACAGGTCGAAGGTGGTGCCCTCGTCGGCGCTCGAGTCCAGGAGAGCCAACTCGGCGATGAACATCGTCGGCACGCCGTAGAGGCTGGTGCACCGATACTTCTCGACCGCCGCGAGTGTGGCCTTCGGGTCGAAGGCCGGGGCGGGGATCACCATGGCGCAGCCGAAGGCGATCGCCGCGAGGTTGCCCATCACCATGCCGAAGCAATGGTAGAAGGGCACCGGCAGGCAGATGCGGTCGTGCTGGGTGTACTCCAGCAGCGATCCGACCAGGTAACCGTTGTTGCCGATGTTGAGATGAGTGAGCGTGACGCCCTTCGGCGCTCCGGTGGTACCGGACGTGTACTGGATGTTGATCGGATCGTCCGGGTTCAGTCCAGCCGCGATCTCGGCGATCTCGGCCACCTCCGCCGCCGACGGCGGGGTCAGCATCTCGGCGAAGGCATCCGACTCGAACAGCACCACCTCGCGCAGGTCCGGCGTCTGGTCGCGCACGTCCTCGAGCATGACGGCGTACTCCGAGTCGCGGAAGCTCGTGGCCGCCAGCACCAGCGAGGTGCCCGACTGCTTGAGTGCGTACGCGAGCTCGTGGCGCCGGTACGACGGATTGATTACGACCAGGATCGCGCCGATCTCGGCGGCCGCGAACTGCGTCAGCACCCACTCGAACCGGTTCGGGGCCCAGAGCCCCACGCGATCGCCCGGCGTCACCCCGTGCCGGAGAAGTCCGGCCGCCAACGCCACGACGTCGCGGCGGAACTCGGCGTACGTCCAGGTCCGGTCGACGGCGGCGTCGATCAGGGCGTCGGAGTCCGGATAGCTGCCCGCGGTGGCGGCGAGGGTCGCACCGATCGTCTGGGTGAGAAGTGGGGGCTCGGTCTCCCCGATCGCGTACGAGGGGGCGGCGGCTGTGCCGGTCATGGTGTCCTCCGTGAGGGTTGAGGTGTCACGTGGGGGTCGGGTGGGTCGGTCGGATGCCGGGGGCGAGTGCCGGCTCAGCCGGCGGGAGGCTGCATCACCCGGGCGAGAATCGCTCGGGCTTGGGCGATCACCGGGCCGTCGATCATCTGGCCGTCGACGGCGAACACGCCGCCGTCGTGCGCGAGGGCGCCGTCGCACACCTTGCGGGCCCATTCGACGCGCTCGGCCGACGGTGCGTAGCCGGCGCGGATGTGCTCCACCTGACTCGGATGGATGCAGGCGGTGGCCGTGTAACCCTGGGCGACGGCGTCGCGGACCTCCGCCACGAGTCCGTCCACGTCCGCGATGTCGATGTGGACCGCGTCTATCGCCGCCACACCGAAGGCCGCGGCCGCGAGCCGGACCCGTGCCCGGACGTGCCTGGCGATGTCGCGGTAGCCGCCGGTGCCCGGCTCGTCCGCACCGAATCTGCTCGACGTGCCGCCCATCCCGGCCGCGAGATCCTCGGCACCCCACATCAGGCCGACGCAGTTGGGCGCCGCCGCGATCTCCTCGACACGAACCGCGCCGAGAGGTGTCTCGATGAGCGCGATGGTGGGCAGTCCGTGCGCGGTGATCTGCGCCGCGGATTCGACCTTCGCCTGCATCACGACCCGATACGGCGTGCACTGCACCGCGTCCAGATCCCGCTGATGCTCCACGCTGCCCGCGGGGTTGATCCGCACGATCACCCGGTCGGCCGCGATCGGATCGGCGATCAGCGCCTCCCGGGCGTCGGCCTTGTTGACCTCGGCGACGGCGTCCTCGAGATCGAGGATCACCATGTCGGCGCGGTCGAGCGCCTTGGCGTACCGCTCGGGGCGGTCGGCCGGGCAGAACAGCAGAGCCGGTCCGGCCGGCGTCCAGGATTGCGCTGTGGACCCTGTCATTCCCGACCCTCTCACTCCGGACACTGTCATTCCCCTTCGGGTCGAACGCGCACGAGGGTCGAGCGCGAGGCACGGGCCACGATCACTCCGTCCTGATTGCGGCCGATGTGCGTCAGGTCGACGATCCCCTCGCCCGGGCGCGACTTGGACAGCCGCTTGCCGGTGCACTCGGTCTCGCCGTACAGGGTGTCGCCGGCGAACATCGGTGCCGGGAAGGCGATGTCGTGGAAGCCGAGATTCGCGACCAGCGTCCCCTGAGTCAGCTGTGCCACCGACAGCCCGACGATCGTCGACAGCGTGAGCATCGAGTTCACCAGCCGCTGACCGCCGAAGCCCGGCTGCGTGGCCGACCACGCCGCGTCCAAGTGCAGGGCCTGGGTGTTCATCGTCAGCGTGGTGAAGAACGTGTTGTCCGCCTCGGTGATGGTGCGCCCGGGACGGTGTTCGTAGACGGTGCCGATCTCGAACTCCTCGAACCAGAGCCCACGCTGCGTGACGTGCTTGGCGCCGCCGTCGGCCGCGGTCATGCCGGCAGTCCCAGCGATCGCGCGATCAGCATGAGCTGCACCTCGGTGGTGCCCTCGCCGATCTCGAGGATCTTGGAGTCGCGGTAGTGCCGGGCCACCGGGTACTCGTTCATGAAGCCGTAGCCGCCGTGGATCTGCGTCGCCGTCCGGGCGTTGTCCATCGCGGCCTCCGAGGAGATCATCTTGGCGATCGCGGCCTCCTTCTTGAAGGGCTTGCCCGCGAGCATCTTGGCGGCGGCGTCGTAGTACGCCATCCGCGCGACGTGCGCCCGGGCCTCCATGCGGGCGATCGCGAACGACACCGACTGGAACTCGGCGATCGCCTTGCCGAACGACTTGCGCTCGCGGGCGTACTTGACCGATTCGTCGACGCAGCCCTGGGCGACGCCGGTCGCGAGACCGGCGATGGCGATCCGGCCCTCGTCGAGGATCGACAGGAAGTTCGCATAGCCGCGGCCTCGTTCGCCGAGCAGGTTCTCCCGTGGCACGCGCGCGTCGTCGAAGCTCAGCGGGTGGGTGTCGGAGGCGTTCCAGCCGACCTTGTTGTACGCGGGTTCAGCGGTGAAACCCGGTGTTCGGGCGGGCACGATGATCGTCGAGATCTCCTTCTTGCCGTTGTCGCGCTGCCCGGTGACCGCCGTGACGGTCACGAGCGAGGTGATGTCGGTGCCGGAGTTGGTGATGAACTGCTTGCCACCGTTGATCACCCACTCGTCGCCGTCCTCGCGTGCCGTGGTCGCGGTGGCGCCGGCGTCCGAACCGGCGCCGGGCTCGGTGAGACCGAAGCCCGCGAGACGGCGGCCCGCGAGCAGATCCGGCAGCCAGGTCTCCTTCTGCTCCTGGGTGCCGAACTTGTAGATCGGCATCGCGCCGAGACCGACCCCGGCCTCGAGCGTGATCGCGACCGATTGGTCGACCTTCCCGAGTTCCTCGAGTGCGAGGGCGAGCGCGAAGTAGTCGCCGCCCATCCCGCCGAACTCCTCGCTGAACGGCAGGCCGAACAGGCCCATCTCGCCCATCTGCGCGACGACCTCGTACGGGAAGGTCTTCTTCTCATCGTGTTCGGCGGAGACGGGCGCCACCACCTGCTGTGCGAAGTCGCGCACCGTGCTCACCAGGTCGGTGTATTCCTGCGTCAGTTCCATGGAGTGAGATTCCTCGTCGTATGTGGGGCCGGGTCCATCGGTCCGGCGCTGTCTGTGGATCGCTGTCTGGGGTTGAAAGTCTCTAGCTGTGGAGCCGTGTGTCGTTGACGTGGTTCGCGTCGAAGCGGCTCAGTCGTCGACCTGGACGTGCGCGAGCAGTTGCTGCGCGTCCACCTTGTCCCCGACCCGGACCTTGATGGACGCGGTTCCGTCGATCGGAGCGCGAAGGGTGTGCTCCATCTTCATCGCCTCGACCACCACCAGCGGGTCGCCGGCCGCGACCTGCTCGCCGTCGACCCCGGGCACCGCGACCACGGTGCCCGGCATCGGACTGACGATGTGGCCCGCGGCATCGCCTTCATCGTGCTCCGACAGCGCACGGACCGTGTGCAGAATCCAGGTTCCCGGCCGGCCCGACACCCAGCGGCGACCGCCGCGGGCGTCGACCGCCACCTCCCAGCGGTGCGAACGTCCGTCGACGATCAGGTCGAAGGCGTCGCCGGGCACCTGGCGCAGCCGCACCGGGGCCTGCCACGGTTCGCGGTCGAGATCCTCGAAGGAGATCGTCACGTGTGCGTCGAGGGTCCCCGGCCGCGGCGTGCGGTTCTGATCGATCTGCGCCGACACCGTGTAGACGTGCCCGGACTCGGCCAGCCGCGCGAGGACCGGTGACGGTGCGCCGATGCGGAAGCCGATCGCGGACGACCAGAGATCGTCCGGGTCGCCGAGGTCCAGAGCGCCGAGCGCACCCGCGACCAGCGCGTGCGGATCGGGCATCGGGGCGGCGTAGTCGGCGGCGATCCGGTCGAGCAGTTCGGTGTCGAGCACACCGTCGCGCACATCGCGCTGCGCGAGCGCGTAACGGCAGAAGCCGATGTTGGTCACGACGCCGAGCAGCCGGGTCTCCGACAAGGCCTCGTCGAGACGGTCGAGCGCCTCGGCGCGATCGGTGCCGTAAGCGATCACCTTGGCCAGCATCGGGTCGTAATCACTGCCGATCACCGACCCCTCCTCGATGCCGCTGTCGACGCGGACACCGGGCCGCTGAGCCCCGGTGGCGAGCCGAGCCGGCTCCATCGAGGCCGCACGCGGCCACGACAGCCGCGTCACCTCGCCACCGGTCGGCAGGAATCCCTGCGCCGGATCCTCGGCGTAGACGCGTGCCTCCACCGCGTGACCGGTCATCACGATGTCGTCCTGCGTCAAGGCCAGCTTCTCGCCGCGGGCGATCCGCACCTGCTGCTCCACCAGGTCGACACCGGTCACCATCTCGGTCACCGGATGCTCCACCTGCAGCCGGGTGTTCATCTCCATGAAGAAGAAGTCCTCGGGCGCGGTGGCCGAGACGATGAACTCGACGGTTCCCGCCCCGGTGTAGCCGACGCTGCGGGCCGCATCGCAGGCCGCCTCGCCGATCCGCTGCCGGGTGGCCTCGTCGAGCAGCGCCGACGGCGCCTCCTCGATGACCTTCTGGTGGCGGCGCTGCAGGGAGCACTCGCGCTCACCGAGATGGATCACGTTGCCGTGCTCGTCGGCCAGGATCTGCACTTCGATGTGCCGCGGCGTGAGCACGAAGTGTTCGAGGAACAGGGTGTCGTCGCCGAACGCCGACGCCGCTTCGCGACGCGCGGTGGCCAGCGCCTCGGGAAGTCCGGACGGGTCCTCCACGCGGTGCATGCCTTTGCCGCCGCCGCCCGCACTCGGCTTGATGAGTACGGGGAAGCCGACGCCGCCCGCGGCGTCGATCAGTTCCTGATCCGTCAGGCCCGGACGGGAGATGCCCGGGACAACGGGCACGCTGCGTTTGGTGACCGCGTCGCGCGCGGTGATCTTGTCGCCCATCGTGGCGATCGCCGATGCGGGCGGTCCGATGAAGATGATGCCCGCTTCGGCCAGTGCCTCGGCGAACTGCTGGTTCTCCGACAGGAAGCCGTAGCCGGGGTGCACGGCGTCGGCACCGGTGAGCCGGGCCGCCTCGATGACGGCGTCGATCCGCAGATAGCTCTGCGTCGCCGGTGCCGGGCCGAGCCGGACGGCCTCGTCCGCGGCCTTGACGTGCGGGGCGTCCGCATCCGCGTCCGAGTACACGGCCACCGATTTGATGCCCATGTCGTGGAGCGTGGCGATCACACGGCAGGCGATCTCGCCGCGGTTGGCGACGAGGACCTTGCGAATGCTGCGAGTGTCAGTAGTGGTGTTCACGTGCATGTCCCTCACATCCGGAAGACGCCGTAGGCGGGATCGTCGAGCGGCGCGTACCGGCAGGCCTCCAGGGCCAGCCCCAGCACGGTTCGGGTATCGGCGGGATCGATGATCCCGTCGTCCCACAGTCTCGCCGTGGAGTAGTACGCGTCGGATTGACGCTCGAACTGATCGCGGATCGGCGCCTTGAAGGCCTCTTCCTCCTCCGCCGACCAAGTGCCGCCGGAACGTTCGATACCGCCCCGACGGACCGTGGCCAGGGTGTCTGCGGCCTGCGGTCCGCCCATGACGGAGATCCGGGCGTTGGGCCACATCCACAGGAAGCGCGGCGAGTATGCGCGGCCGCACATGGAGTAGTTGCCCGCGCCGAACGAGCCGCCGATCATCACGGTCAGCTTGGGCACGCGTGCGCAGGCCACGGCGTTGACCATCTTGGCGCCGTTCTTGGCGATGCCGCCCTCCTCGTACTGGCGACCCACCATGAAACCGGTGATGTTCTGGAGGAAGATCAGCGGGATGCGGCGCTGGTCGCACAGTTCGATGAAGTGCGCTCCCTTGAGCGCCGACTCGCTGAACAGCACGCCGTTGTTGGCCACGAACCCGACCGGGTGACCGTGGATCTTCGCGAACGCCGTCACCAGCGAGGTGCCGTAGCCGGCTTTGAACTCGGTGTACTCGCCGCCGTCGGACAGGATCTCGATGACCTCGCGCACGTCGTACGGGATCCGCGAATCGGTCGGCACCACGTCGTAGATGTCGGTCTGCGGGCGCTGCGGCGCGCGGGTGGGCACCGTCTCCCACTGCGCGGGCTCGCGCGGGCCGAGGGTGGCGATGATCTCGCGCACCTTGGCCAGTGCCTGCTCGTCGTTGTCGACGAGGTGATCGGTGACGCCGGAGACGGTGGAGTGCATGCTTCCGCCGCCGAGTTCCTCCGCGGTCACGTCCTCGCCCGTCGCCGCCTTCACCAGCGGCGGGCCCGCCAGGAAGATGGTGCCCTGGTTCCGCACGATGACGTTCTCGTCGCTCATCGCCGGGACGTAGGCGCCGCCCGCAGTCGAGGAACCGAGGACTGCCGAGATCTGCGGAATCCCGGCCGCGCTCATGGTGGCCTGGTTGTAGAAGATGCGGCCGAAGTGCTCCCGATCCGGGAAGACGTCGTCCTGGTTGAGGAGCATCGCACCGCCGGAGTCGACCAGGTAGATGCACGGCAGCCGGTTCTGCGACGCGATCTCCTGCGCGCGCAAATGCTTCTTGACGGTCACCGGGTAGTACGTGCCGCCCGACACCGTGGCGTCGTTGGCGACGATCATGCATTCGCGGCCGTGGATCCGGCCGATGCCGGCCACCACGCCGGCCGCCGGAGCCTTGCCGTCGTACATGTCGTAGGCCGCGAGCGGAGCCACCTCCAGGAACGGCGAACCCGGATCGATCAGGGCGTCGATCCGGTCACGTGGGAGGAGCTTGCCGCGCGAGAGATGTCGCTCTCGCGCCTTCTCGCCGCCGCCCTGCGCCGCGGCGAGCAGCCGGGTCCGCAACACGGCCACGTTGGCGTGATGCGCGTCTGAAGAGGATGTCGCCGTCATGCCGCCCTTTCAGTTAGCTTCGATTAACTGAAATACAGGATAGGTGACGGCGCCCACATTCGCCAGTCCCTGGCCGGGTCTCACAGCGGAATGAGTGAATTGTGCAGCTGAGGCGCCCTCGCACGGACCCGAAACGGTCTCGTGGGAGCCTGGCCGGCGTGCCGTCAGCCCTGCAACGCGCCCATCGCCATTCCGGTCAGCAATCCGCGCAGCCGGTCCCGGGGAAACTCCGGAAGCCGCGGTGAGGAGTTGAGCAGACCGAACATGGCGTGGATGCGCACCCGCGCCTCTACCGCTTCGAGTTCGACGCCGCGGTCGATGGCGTGGTCCATCAGCACTCGCACCCACACCTCGACGTAACGGCGCTGCAACGAACGCACGCGGTGCCGCGCCTGCGGCGACAGCGACCACAGATCGCGGTCCTGCACACTGATCAGGTCCGGCCGGGTCACCAGCACGTCGATGTGGAACTCGATGAGTCGTTCGAGCACCTCGACCGGTGTTCCGCCCTCGGCCGCCGCGGCCACGCCGCCGTCGTGCAGCCGCTCGCTGATGTCGATCAGAATCGTGTCGAGCAACTCGGATTTGGACTGGAAGTGCCGGTACATGGCCGGGCCGCTGATCCCGACCTCGGCGCCGATGTCCTCCAGCCGCACTCCGTTGTAGCCGCGCTGGGCCATCTGCCTGGCCGCCGCCGACAGGATCTCCACGCGCCGCGCCGCCTTCGCCTGTTCACGGCGAGTGGCCGGTCGCGGCGTCGGGACGGGTTGCGAAGACATGACGCTGCCGACTCTACCGCCCGACCCGCACCCGCCCCGAGCGATCGGCGACGGGGTCGGTGGCGATCCAGCGGTCGATGGCCGCCACCGTCTCGTCGAGTGTCGTCACGACCTCGTCGACGATTCCCAGCCGGCGCAGCTCGCGCACCCAGACGTGCTGAGCCCGGGCCATCTCAGCCGCATGGCCGACGTCTCCGTGCATGATGACGCTCGCCCCCTCGGGCGGAAGCGGTGCGAGCCAGCCGTCAGCGGCACCGATCACCCGATCGGCCGGGAACATCGCGAGCGCCGCGCCGCCCGTGCCCTGCCCGAGCAGAACCGACGCCGTGGGAGTCGCGGCCGACAGCAGCTCCATCGTGCACGCGGCGATCTGCCGAGCCAGGCCCGATTCCTCGGCCGCCCGCGACAGTTCGCCGCCGCTGGTGTCGACGACGGTCACCAGCGGCAGTCCCCACCGGACGGCGAGCGCGATACCCCGGCGAGCGACGCGAAGGGCGTCGGCCGAGATCGACCGGCCCTCCGATTGGATTCGGCGATCCTGCCCCGCCAGCACCACTGGACGGCCGCCGAACCTCGCGAGCGCGATACGGATCGGCCCGTCGCCCGCCAGCCGCACCGCCCCGAGGTGAGTCTCGAGTTCGGTCAGCCCGGGGCGCATCCGGTCACGTGTGGCGGCCACCGCCGACCACGCGTCGTCGACCTTCGCGGCGAGCGGTCCCGCCGCCTCGTGCCGGACGGCCGCCGCAGCGGGATCGAGCGCCGCGAGGACGCTCGCGACCCGAGCGCCGAGGCGGCGGTGGTCGACGACGTCGTCGACGAATCCCAGGCGGTGCAGGTTCTCGGCGGTCTGCACGCCCGCCGGGAACTGGCGGCCGTAGATGCCCGCGTACACCTTGGGTCCGAGGAATCCGGTCAGCGCTCCGGGTTGAGCCCAGGTGACGTCGCCGAGCGACCCCCAGGAGGCGAAGACCCCGCCCGTGGTCGGATGTCGCAGATACACCAGGTAGAGCAGCCCGGCGTCGCGGTGCTCGGCTACGGCAGCGGTGATGGCGGCCATCTGAAGGAACGCGGGCGTGCCCTCCTGCATGCGCGTTCCGCCGGACGCCGGGAGCGCCAGGAGAGGCAGCCGCTCCGCCGTGGCGCGGCGCACCGCCTCGACGATCCGCGCACCGGCCGTCGCGCCGATCGACCCGCCCGATACGCCGAATTCGCTGACCACCAGGGCGATGGGACGACCGCCGACGCGCCCCGAGCCGGTACAGACCGACTCCGGCTCGGTGGACCGATCCCAGCTGCACCACGTCCCGTCGTCGAGCACGGCGTCGATCATCGCCGCGGCGTCTGGCCGCTCATTACCCGGCCGCCCATTACCCGGCCGCTCAGTACCCATATGCCCGATGATGCCTGACGCCGGGCGTTCGGGCAGTCAACTCATGTTCGGCGTCCACAACGGGTAGCACCAGCGCTGCGGGACCGGCGAGATCGCGTCGATGGCCGCGCAGATCAGAAGCAGACCGTACCCGTGCAGTACATCCGCGGAGGGGGCGCGTGGGTCGGTGCGGCCGACGCGGCCGGTGCCCCGGCGAAGGCGACGGTGAGTCCGACCGCCGCCACGGCGGCGAGGAGCGTGATTCTGCGGATCATGGCGAGCCTCCAATCCCCTGTGGACTGCCTCCGGCGAACGCTCTGTCCTCGACGCTACGACGAGCGACGAGCCTCGTCCAGGGCGCAGCACGATTCGGCCGAACGATCACCGCTCGCGTCCGACCGAGCTCAGAATCGGGGCGGCGGCCCCTGGTCGGCGGGAGCACGACCGTCGATCACCGCGGCGATCGCCAACAACGCCGCTTGGATGAAACCGACCGTCAGCGCCACATAGGCACCGGCCCCGAGACTCAGGAACGGCGGAAGACCCAGTGCGCAGACGAGCAGACCCAGCCAGCCGAAGATCGCGAGGAAGGCCAGCAACGGCAGGTAGCGCCGCCACCTCGGTGCGGCCAGCCCCGCTGCCGCGACACCGACTGTCCCCAGCAGCAGAAAGAACCAGCCGGGACTGAGAATCAGCGACGGGCTGAGGTAAGCGGGCACATCGAAGGTTCCGTTCATGCCAGTGGCCCAGACCTCGGCCTTGTGGTCGATCTCGTCGGAGACCGTCACCCAGCCGAGGAATCCCATGAAGAACGTGACCAGTCCGGCCGCCGTGGACCCGACAGCCATCAGGACCGGCGTCGGAGTGCGCGAGAGGAGCGGGGGCCTGACGGGAGGCGGCGGGTAACCGGGCGCGCCGTACATCATCGGCGGCGGTCCCGGCTGCGCACTCGGTCCCGGACCGTATCCGGGCATCGGGTTGGCGGAAGTCCAGGAATTCGTCTCTTGGCCGAGGGCCTGCTGCGAGTCCGGCTTCGGGTCCGGCTTCGGGTCCGGCTGATTCGGATGCGGCGGGTTGGTCATGTCCGTATCTAACCACCCGGATCCGACACTGCGGGCCCGGTCGACGGCGGCGGTCCGCCCCTCTCTCATCCGTCGGTGTAGATCACCTTGGTCCGCAGCACCGCGTCCTGCAACGACATCCGCCGCGGAGACAGCACAACCCAGAACAGTCCGACCGGGAACACCACGCAGGTCAACGCCCGGAGCAGGATCTGCGCAAAGTGCATCGGCCGTCCGCTGACGCGCACCACACGCAGTCCCATCAACACGTTCCCCACCGTCCGGCCGGTCACCGACCACCCGGCGACCAGATAGACGAACGCGATGCCGAGGAATCCGCTGGTGGTGAACCACCACCCGACCTGCGGGAAGGCGAAGTTGGTGATATCCATCGTGAACAGGACGAAGGCCGTCCCCAGATAACCGAGACCGAGAAGCGCGACCACCAGCACCACGTCGATGACGGCGGCGATCAGCCTGGTCACGATCCCCGCGGTCCGCGGCCGCGCGTCGCGCGGCTCAGTCATCGTCGGACTTCCGGCGGAAGACCCGGTTCACGAAGCCCTCCACGGCGTCGTCGGCGCGTTCGCTGCTGGTCCGGACGTCGGAGATCATCTCGGTCGTCACGGTGGAACTGGCGTCGCGCACGATCGACGAGAGATCCACGCCGTTGATCACCCGGTTGCCGACCACGACCAGATCGACGCCCGCGAGGACGGCGTCGAGATCGATGCGCCGGACCGCCTTGTCGAGGTCGACTCCGTCGACCACCGCGTCGATGTCGAGTCTGGCCAGAACCGGGTTGAGATCGAGCCGGTCGAGGATCGGCGTCAGGTCGATGCCGTCGAGCACCTTCTGCAGATCGATGGTGTCGATCACCGCGTTGAGGTCCAGTCGTTCCACGACGGCCTGCAGATTCACTTCGCCGAGCACCCGGTCGAGGTCGACGGCCGCGAGCAGCACCTCGGTCAGGTCGATCTCTTCGGTGAGGAATGCGATCGCCTCGGACAGCACGCCGCGGATCACTGCACGCGGAACATCGAGCACGCGGTTCACGGCACCCGAGACCAGATCGGTTATCACTCGACGATTATGGCTGAATGCGAAACGTCCCGGTGCGGCAATGCAGCCGTACCGGGACGTTTCGTCGTCCGACTCTCAGGTCCGTCCGGACCGGAGTCCGATCAGAGTGCGTCGAAGAGCTCGCGCGCCAGTGCGGCGGTCTCGCTCGGGGTCTTGCCGACCTTGACGCCGGCGGCCTCGAGGGCCTCCTTCTTGGCCTGCGCGGTGCCGGAACTGCCAGAGACGATGGCGCCTGCGTGGCCCATGGTCTTGCCCTCCGGCGCGGTGAAGCCCGCGACGTAGCCGACGACCGGCTTGGTGACGTTGGCCTTGATGTAGTCGGCCGCACGCTCCTCGGCGTCGCCGCCGATCTCGCCGATCATGACGATGAGCTTGGTCTCCGGATCCTTCTCGAAGGCCTCGATCGCGTCGATGTGGGTGGTGCCGATGACCGGGTCTCCGCCGATGCCGATGGCGGTCGAGAAGCCGAGGTCGCGCAGCTCGTACATCATCTGGTAGGTCAGGGTGCCCGACTTCGACACGAGGCCGATCGGGCCCTTGCCGGTGATGTTGTTCGGGGTGATGCCGACCAGCGCCTCGCCCGGCGTGATGATGCCGGGGCAGTTCGGGCCGATGATGCGGGTCTTGGCGCCCTTGTCGACGTTGTACGCCCAGGCGTAGGCCGAATCCTGGACCGGGATGCCCTCGGTGATGACCACGAGCAGCGGGATCTCGGCATCGATGGCCTCGATGATGGCGTCCTTCGAGAAGGCGGGCGGCACGAAGGCGATCGAGGTGTCGGCCCCGGTCTTCTCCATGGCCTCGGCGACCGATGCGAACACCGGCAGTTCGACGGTGTTACCGTCGGCGTCCACGTGCGAGACGGTGGTGCCTGCCTTGCGGGCATTGACACCGCCGACGACGTTGGTGCCGGCCTTCAGCATCAGCGCGGTGTGCTTGGTGCCCTCGCCGCCGGTGATGCCCTGGACGATGACCTTGTTGTTCTTGTTCAGGTAGATCGACATGAGTCTTCTTCGTCTCCTACTGGTTCGCCAGCTCAGCGGCCTTGTCGGCACCCGAGTCCATGGTGTCCGCCAGGGTCACCAGCGGGTGGTTGGCCTCGGCCAGGATCTTGCGACCCTCCTCGACCTTGTTGCCGTCGAGACGGACCACCAGCGGCTTGCTGGCGGCGTCGCCCAGCTTGGCGAGCGCGCCGACGATGCCGTTGGCGACCGCGTCACAGGCGGTGATGCCGCCGAAGACGTTCACGAAGACGCTCTTGACCTGCTCGTCGCCGAGAATGACGTCCAGACCGGCCGCCATCACCTCGGCGGACGCACCGCCGCCGATGTCGAGGAAGTTGGCCGGCTTCACGCCGCCGTGGTTCTCACCGGCGTAGGCGACCACGTCGAGGGTCGACATGACCAGACCCGCACCGTTGCCGATGACGCCGACCTGACCGTCGAGCTTGACGTAGTTGAGGTCGTTCTCCTTGGCCTTGAGCTCGAGCGGATCGGTGGCGTCCTTGTCCGCGAACTCGGCGTGGCCCGGCTGCCGGAACTCGGCGTTGCCGTCCAGCGTCACCTTGCCGTCGAGCGCCAGGATCTGATCGTCCGGCGTGCGCACCAACGGGTTGACCTCGACGAGCAGTGCGTCTTCGGCGACGAAGACCTCCCACAGCTTCTGAATGGTCACGGCGGCCGCGTCGAGGACCTCGGCGGGCAGATGGCCCTTCTCGGCGATCTCGCGCGCGAACGCCAGGTCGACGCCCTTGACCGCGTCGACGGCGATGCGAGCCAGCCGGTCCGGCTTGGTTGCGGCGACCTCTTCGATCTCCATGCCGCCCTCGACCGAGCACATGGCCAGGTAGGTGCGGTTGGCGCGATCGAGCAGGAAGGAGATGTAGTACTCCTCGGCGATGTCACTGGCCTCGGCAACGAGGAGCTTCTTGACAACGTGGCCCTTGATATCGAGCCCGAGGATGTTTTCAGCGTGCGTCTGTGCGTCATCAGGGGTTGCGGCGTACTTGACGCCACCGGCCTTACCGCGGCCGCCGACCTTGACCTGCGCCTTGATCATCACGGGCTTGCCGATTTCCTCGGCGATCGCCCGCGCATCGGCGGCAGTGTCAGTCACCCGACCTGGTGTGGTGGGTACCCCATGCTTGGCGAACAGTTCCTTCGCCTGGTATTCGAAGAGATCCATTCAGCTCACCATCTGAAGTAATGTTTCGCCCGCTCCGGTGTAACGCGGGCCATAGGCGACTCTAAACCCCCGGCGCCGTCGCATTCGAACGCGACCCCAACCTTGTGCCGCATCTCACGCGCTACTGACCAGTAACCCCTTATGCACCGCAATTGTGGCCGCTGAGCAGCCAGAATGAGGACGTCATAGAGAGAGGCGGTGGACTTAGCGCCGACCGTTCGTTACCGTCGTCAGGGTTGGTAACAACTAGGTCACGACATGCGAGCCGCTGCCTCGAGCGGCAGCGCTGAGGATTTGAGGTGAACGACTTGGCAGCACGGAGCCTTCTCGACCGTGACGGCGCAACAGCCGGCCAAGCCGACCCCACTCCTCTCGACACCCCCAGCACTCACGACTTCCCGCTCCCTTCGCGCTCGCTGCGCATCGGCCTCGGCGGGTCCGCGCTGAACCAGGACACCGTCAGCACCACCGAGATCCTTCTCACCGACGGCGCAGCGGTCGACGACACCGCTGCCGACACCACCGCCACTGCGGTGGCCGCGCAGCCCGAGACAGGCAAGCCGAAGCACCGCCTCCGCGCCCCCTCGTCGGCCCTGCGTGCTCGTACCGCCCTATTCGCCATCGCCGCGGGCGCCACCGCGATCGCCGTCACCGGCTCCGGATCCGACGGCCAGGCGAGCCCACTCGCCCAGGCCCCCGCCGACCCCGCGCCGGTCGACGGCTCGAACGTCGTCCCGGTGGCGAACACCTCCGCGAGCGACACCGGCCCCGGAGCCGTTCCGGCCGCCTCGCAGGCCGATATGAGCGATTTCGGCGATCAGCTCTCGCAGGGCGTGAAGATCGCCAAGGAGCAGGCGGCCGCCATCGCCGCGAAGCAGAAGCCCCTCGTGGTCTCCCCGATCCCGATGGGCGTCTACAACCTCACGTCGGCCTTCGCGCCCCGCTGGGGCACCTTCCACGGCGGCATCGACATGGCCGCACCGCTCGGTACGCCCATCCATGCCGCCACCGACGGCGTGGTGATCGACGCCGGACCGGCCTCCGGGTTCGGCAACTGGGTGCGGCTCAAGGCGCCGGACGGCACCATCACCGTCTACGGCCATATGGCCTCCTCCGGTGTGCTGGTCCACAAGGGCCAGCAGGTCACCGCCGGCGACACCATCGCGCTGGTGGGCTCCGAGGGTTTCTCCACCGGACCGCACTGCCACTTCGAGGTGTGGATCAAGGGCCCGAGCGGCGCCTACGTGAAGATCGATCCCGCCATCTGGCTCGCCAAGAAGGGCGTCCGCCTCTCCGCACTCACCGGCTAGTCAGACACCGACGGGTTCAGTTCGCCGAGCCGCACCGGCCCACCGACCTTGCCGAGCAGCACCAGCTCCCCAGGCCGGTCGAGTAGCACCAGCCCCCCCAGGCTTGCCGAGCAGCACCAGCCCCCCCAGGCTGGTCGAGTAGCACGCGAACGTAGTGAGCGAGCGTATCGAGACGTCTGCTCTGCCCACCACCCCTGCCCTACAGCTTCTCCCCCGGCAGTCCGCCGACGGTCATCAGCGTCACGCGGCCCACTTTCCCGCCGAAGTCGAACGTGATGCGCTCGGTGACACCGCTCCCCTCCTTCGCCACGGCCTTCCCCATCCCGTACTGCGGATGGTTCATCCGGTCGCCGATCTCGTAGTGGACGTTCTTGTTCCGCCCACGGGTCGGGTCGGACGAGTACGACGACCGTCCGCGCAGCCCCGAGCCGAAACCCGACTCGGAACCGTTGGACGATCCTCCGCCGGCCGAACCGAATCCGAAGCTGCCGCCGCGGGAGCCGAACTCTCGCATGCCACGCTTCGGCTCGCTACGCCGCCAGTCGATCAAGTGCTGCGGAACCTCTTGCAGGAACCGCGATCCCGGGTTCGACACCGGCTGTCCCCACGATGCGCGCGACATCGCACGGGTCAGATAGAGACGCTGGCGGGCTCGAGTGATCCCGACATACGCCAGCCGTCGCTCCTCGCTGAGTTCGGCCGGATCGCCGAGAGCCCTCATATGCGGGAAGTGCCCGTCCTCCCAGCCGGTGACGAAGACGACGGGGAATTCCAGCCCCTTGGCGGTGTGCAGCGTCATCAGGGTGACGACGCCCTCTCCCTCGTCGGGCACCTGGTCGGCATCGGCCACGAGGGACACCTTCTCCAGGAACGCCGCGAGCGAGCCGGGCTCGGGTTCACCGTCGCCGACGACCTCGCCGGCCGCGTCCGCGTCGGGGTCGGTCGGCTCATCGGCCCGCTGCGCGGCTTCCATGCTGAAATCTCGGGCGACGGCGATCAGTTCGTTGAGGTTGTCCATCCGTGCGGCGTCCTGCGGGTCGTTGGACGCCTCCAACTCGGCACGGTAGCCGCTGCGATCGACGATCGCGTCGACCAGTTCGCCGATGTCGCCGCCCTCCGTGGTCGCGTCGGCGACGGCGTCGTCGACCGATTCGCCGCCGACGGCGCCGAAGGCCATCAGGAAGTCGCTGCGCAGTCCTTCGATGAGGTCGACGAACAGGGTGATCTGCTTGACCGCGCGTGTATTGAGCAATGGGACGCGGTTCTCGGTCGCCTCCACCAGCGCCTGGTAGAAGCTGATGCCGAGATTCTCCGCATGGACGGCGACGCACGCCTCGGCACGATCGCCGATCCCGCGCCGCGGTGTGTTGAGGATCCGGCGCAGGCTGACCGAGTCGTCGGGGTTCGCCACCACGCGCAGGTAAGCGATCACGTCGCGCACTTCCTTGCGCTCGTAGAACTTGGTGCCGCCGACCACCTTGTAGGGGATTCCGTGGCGGACGAAGACCTCCTCCAGCGACCGCGACCCGGTGTTGGTGCGATAGAACACCGCGACGTCGGCGTACGTGTGGCTCGCCGAACCCCCGATCGAGTAATCGACGAGTTCCTCTATCTCCTTCGCGATGAACGCGGCCTCGTCGCGGTCGGAGTCGGCGACGTAACCGACGATCAGGTCGCCGTCGCCCGAATCGGTCCACAACTTCTTCTCACGGCGTCCCGCGTTGCGTGAGATGACGGCGTTGGCCGCCGACAGGATGGTCTGGGTGGAGCGATAGTTCTGTTCGAGCAGAATCGTCTCGGCGTCCGGGTAGTCGCGCTCGAACTCCTCGATGTTGCGGATCGTCGCGCCGCGGAAGGCGTAGATCGACTGGTCGGCGTCGCCGACCACGCACAGCTCCGACGGCTCCAGGCCGCTCGGGGTCGTCTGCTCGCCGACGAGCTCCCGCACCAGCACGTACTGTGCGTGGTTGGTGTCCTGGTACTCGTCGATCAGCACGTGCCGGAAGCGGCGCCGGTAGTACTCGGCGACATTCGGGTGCCGCTGCAGCAACGACACCGTCTCGCCGATCAGATCGTCGAAGTCGAAGGCGTTCGCCGCCGCCAGCCGACGCTGGTACTCGGCGTAGATCTGGGCGACGGTGCCCGCCGCCAGATCACTCTGGCCGTCGGCCGCCGCCTCCGCCGCGGCGTCGTCGGGATCCTTCAGTTCGTTCTTGAAGTTGGAGATCAACGTGCCCACACCGCGCGGGCTGAACTTCTTGGGATCCAGGTCGAGGTCGCGGACCACCATGCCGAGCAGTCTGCGCGAGTCGTCGGCGTCGTAGATGGAGAAGTTCGAGTTGCGATCACCGAGCAGGCTCGACTGCGCCCGCAGAATCCGAACGCAGGTGGAGTGGAAGGTCGAGACCCACATGTAGGCCGCGCGCGGTCCGACCAGGTCGATCACCCGCTCGCGCATCTCGGCTGCGGCCTTGTTCGTGAACGTGATCGCGAGGATCTGTCCCGGCGTCACGTTCCGTTCGGCGAGCAGGAAGGCGATGCGCCGGGTCAGCACGGCCGTCTTACCCGATCCCGCTCCCGCGACGATCAGCAGCGGCGACCCGGTGTGCAGCACCGCATCTCGCTGCTGGGGGTTCAGTCCGTCGAGGAGTTCGCGTCCCCGGTCGCTCAGCTGGGTCTCGTCGATGGCGGCAGGTGAAGAGTTCATGGCCTCTTCAGGCTACCTTCGGCCCCCGACAGTCCTCGCCGTCACGCCTGTCCCCCGACCATCGGTCACGGCGCCGCCTCGGCCATCACCGGCGCCCCCACCCTGCCGTCCCCGGTGTGCAGGCGCAGCCCCGGCGTCACCGGCCGGATCCGGAGTTCGGTGCCGTGCCCGTCGAGCTGGACGTAGGCCGCGTGCAGTCCCGACCGCACCGGGACCTCGACGGGGTCGCCTCCTTCGAGACGGAGTTCCACGGTGCCGGCTCGGTCGGCGCAGTAGCTGAAACCGACGGTCCACTGCCAGTCGATCAGCGGGCCGCTCAGCGGCAGCCTGGTGAGGTCGTCGATGCCGGGCTTGGCGCAGCTGCCCCGGCTCGGCTCGAAGGTTCGCACCGGCGACACCGCTCCCGCGACCAGGCGACCCTCCGGATTGAGGACCTTCAACTCATCGGTGACCTTCCCGAAGCCGGGACGCTCGCGCAGGCGGCCGAAGACATGGCTGATCATGTTGTTCGGATAAGCGACCGGCAGCAGCACCTCGAGCGGCACCGGCTGATCGAACATCGTCTTGCCGTCCATCGACGCCAGCGACGCACGCGCGGTGCGCAGATAGTCGCCGGTCGGATCGTCACGCCAGGACTGCCCGAAGGACATCGTGGCCGTGACCGCCGAGACCAGGAAGGCCACACCCGCCACCGCGGCCGCGACCGCCATCCGCCGGTCGGGCTGTGAGGGTCCCGCGGTGTGGGCACCGATCGACGGCGCCGCGGCGATCAGGGCCAACGCGATCGCCAGCACCAGCGCGGTGTCGGGCAGGTACCGCATGGTCTGCGCCAGCTCGAGCGCGGTGTTGCCGCTCGACCGGTTCCACATCACCGGAATCTGGGCCGCCACCGCGTACAGCAGTGCGAAGAACCAGATCAGCGCCACGCCGCGTCTGCGGCGCACGGTGATCGCGATCGCCGCCGCCAGCACCACCCACCCGAGGACGATCATCCACACGCTCGGGAATCCCATCGGCGGCGACGGCGTCCACCGCTCCCACACCCACGGACCGCCGGTGAACGAGGGCACGATCGCGTTGTTGATGCTGCGCCACACCAGATGGGCCGTCTGCCCGATGGAGTGGACGCCGGCCGTGGCCGTCGACGTCGCGAGAAAGACCGCGGCCCACACCACGAACACGCCGCCGAGGATCAGCCACAGCGGACGAGCCCGAAGAAAGGCCTGGCTCAGCGGTGACGATCGGTAGTCGGCCTCATCGTCCCAGCGGGCCGATGAGCGACTGCGGAGCGCGAGAACCGCCGCGACGAAGGCGACGGGCAGGATGAACAGTGACTTCTCGAAGAACAGCAGACCGACCACGAAGGCGGCCACCGCGCCGATCAGCAGACGCCGGCTGCGCACCGGGTCCGGGCGGTCGCGGACCAGCGCTACCGCGTTGCCGACCACGACTGCCATCGCGGCCTGCATCGGCAGGGTGTTCAGACCGGCCGCCCACCAGACGTAGGCACTGACGGTCATCGGAACGAACAGATAGAAGCACAGGGCGGCCAGCGCCCAGCCCCCCGCCCGCGGCGCGAGGATGCGGATCATCCGCCACACCGCCAGTGAGGCGACCGCCTGCAGGACCACCAGCGTCAGCGCGGGCAGCCACCACTGCACGGGGGCCAGTGCCGTGGTGAGCCCGGCGACCAGGAACGCGGCGGGCATGAAGTGGCCGTCGTGGCTGTAACCCAGGAAATCCCACGACGGAATCGGGTACGTGGACGCCCGCCCCATGAGGATGAGGTCGTCCCAGTAGAAGTTTCCCCAGATCACCAGCACCGCGCGCACGACGAGCTGCACCATGATCAGCGCCAGTGCCAGTGCTCCGACTCTTCTCGCGGCGGTCGTTCTCGCGGTGGTCATCGCGGCGGTGGTCATCACTGCATTGTTCACTACGCGCCGCCACGCCTGCGAACCCTGCGTGGCAAAATCGGAAGACGTGAGTGACCAGGATGATCAGCAGACCAATGACGGCGCGGCCCACGGAAACGACGGCGGCGGACGGTTCGCGCTGGATCTGGAAGCGCTGGGGCTGAGCGACGATGTCACCGCCCTGCCCGACGACATCGAGGAACTCCGAGTCGAGATCGACCGCATGGACGCCGTCATCCTCGCCGCCATTCAGCGGCGCAGCGCCGTGTCGAAGAAGATCGGCGCGCACCGCATGGCTACGGGTGGACCGCGCCTGGTGCACAGCCGCGAGATGAAGGTCCTCGACCGCTTCTCCGCGCTGGGGTCCGAGGGACACACCCTCGCGATGCTGCTCCTGAGACTGGGCCGTGGACCGCTGGGGCGTTAGCGACCTCCCTGCCTCCCGGCGGCCTCAGGACGGCCGGCCGCGTTCGGTGCGGTACCAGCGCACCAGTGCGTCGGTCGACGAGTCCGGCAGCGGCGCAGGCGCGGCGTCGTCGCTGATCACGCCGAGCAGATCGACGGCCTGCTTCTTCCCGAGTTCCACACCCCACTGGTCGAAGGGGTTGATCCCCCAGATCATCGCCTTCACGAAGGTCTCGTGCTCGTAGAGTGCGATCAGTTGTCCGAGGACCGAGGGCGTGAGCTTGGGCGCCAGAATCGACGTCGACGGGCGGTTTCCGGGCATCACCTTGTGCGGCACCAGCTTCGGCGGCACCCCCTCGGCGGCGATGTCGTCGGCGGTCTTGCCGAAGGCGAGCACCTGCGTCTGTGCGAAGAAGTTGCTCATCAGGATGTCGTGCATCGAACGTCCGTCGGCCGCGGGCAGGTCGTCGAGCGGTTGCGCGAACCCGATGAAATCGGCCGGGATCAGCCAGGTCCCCTGATGCAGGAGCTGGTAGAAGGCGTGCTGCCCGTTGGTCCCCGGCTCACCCCAGTAGATCGAGCCGGTCGGCGAGGTGACGTGATGTCCGGCGGCGGTGACCGACTTCCCGTTCGACTCCATCGTCAGCTGCTGCAGGTATGCCGGAAACCGAGCCATGTCGTCGGAGTACGGCAGCACGGCCTGCGACTGCGCATCCCAGAAGTTGGAGTACCACAGACCCACCAGCGCGAGGATCGCCGGCGCGTTCCGCTCCAGCGGCGCGGTCCGGAAGTGCTCGTCCATCGCGTGGAAACCGGCGAGGAATTCGCCGAACAGCTCACGGCCGATGGCGATCATCAACGACAGCCCGATCGCCGAGTCGATCGAGTAGCGGCCGCCCACCCAGTTCCAAAATCCGAACATGTTGGCGGTGTCGATACCGAACTTCGCGACCTCGTCGGTGTTGGTGCTGACGGCGACGAAATGCTTGGCGACCGCGTCCGAGTCGGCCCCGTCGACCCCGAGCTCGCGCAGCAGCCACCGTTTCGCCGCGGTCGCGTTGGTGATGGTCTCGAGGGTGGTGAAGGTCTTCGACGAGACGACGAACAGCGTGGTCTGGGGGTCGAGTCCCTCGAGCACCGACACCAGATCGGACGGGTCGCTGTTGGAGACGAAGTGCCCGGTGATCCCCGGATGACGGTAGTGGCGAAGCGCCTCGTACGCCATGACCGGACCGAGGTCGCTGCCCCCGATACCGATGTTGACCACGTCGGTTATCGGCTTGCCCGTGTAGCCGGTCCACTCGCCGTTGCGCACCCGGTCGGTGAACTCGCCCATCGCATCGAGGACCGCGTGCACGTCGGCCACCACGTCCTGGCCGTCGACCACGAGTTCGGCGTCGCGCGGGAGCCGCAACGCGATGTGCAGCGCGGCACGGTCTTCCGAGGTGTTCAGATGCGCCCCGGCGAACATGGCATCGCGCTGCTCTTCCACACCGGCCTCACGGGCGAGTGCCGCGAGCAGTTCCACGGTCTCCCGGGTGATCAGGTTCTTGGAGAAGTCGATGTGCAGATCGGCGGCGTCGACCGTCAGATCACGTCCGCGATCAGGATCCATCACGAAGAGTTCACGCAGGTGCAGCGAGTACACATGCTGCTGGTGAGCAGCCAGAGCGTGCCACGAGACAGTCGATGTGATGTCGAAATCGTCCGTCCCGTCGAGCCGTCCACGCAGATTCGTCATCATTGTCCCCACATTATTCGGTCGAACGAGTTCCTCGCGAGGTGTGGCTCAGATCAGCTTCGCCGAGAGCGACTCCGGCAGGTAGCGCAGCGCCCACGAGATCGGCGTCCACGGCCACGCCGGAACCGCCGCGCGGGCGCGTTCGGATTCGATCGCCGCGACCATCGCCTTCACCCCGCGCTCGGTGTCGGTCATCATCGAGGTCTTCACTCCGCGGTTGATGTCCGTCTCGATGTAACCCGGAAGCAGCACTGTCACCGTGATCGGGCTTCCCGCGAGTTCGGCTCTGAGCCCCTGTCCGAGGGCCGAGACTCCTGCCTTCGAGGCCGAGTACGCGGTCTGAGCCTTCGGCAGGCCCCGGACCGCACTCATCGAACTCACCAGGACGAGGTGTCCTGCGTTCTGCCTGCGGAAGATCTCCATCGCCGCTTCGGCTTGCGCGAGCGCACCGACGAGATTGGTCTGAACGGTCTCCATGTTGGCCGCGGCGTGTCCGGTTCCGATCGGAGCACCCTTGCCGAGCCCGGCGTTCACGATCACCCGGTCGACACCGCCGAGGTCCTCCGACAGCGCCTCGAAGGCCACTGGGACCGCATCCGCGTCGGTCACGTCGAGTTGCCTGACTGCCACCCGGCGCGCGGATGATTCGAGTTGCCCGGCAAGCGATTCCAGCCGATCGATCCGTCGCGCCGCGAGTCCCAAACTGCGGCCGCGGGCCGCGAACTCGCGGGCCATCCCCTCTCCGAGACCTGAACTCGCACCGGTGATGATGATCTTCTCGCGAACCATGCAGCCGAATCTACCGGCCGTGACGAGGGTCGGCACCGCGGCGTGATCGGCCCGACGCGCCGTTGCGCGGCGAACCGACGAGATGAGACGATCAACGTCACTCTAGTAACTTCGATCACAATTTCACCTTGCGTAACAGGAGTGAGCCCATGCCTCCCTTCCGCCGCCTCCTTCCCTTCCGCAGCCTCCTCCGCTTCCGCAGCCTCACTGTGTCGGCTGCGACGATCACTGCGGCCGTCCTCGTGACGGTTCCGGGAGCCGGAGACGCCGCCGCGGCACCCTGCGGCACCCAGGGCAACGGGTCGAGCCTGCCCTTCTTCGACACCGGATCGCTGGGCTCATCGGGATCGCCGGGCTCATCTGGCTCGCTGGGTTCGTCGGGATCCGGTTCGGGTGCCGCGCAAGGACCACAGGGCCCACTCCCGCACTTCGACAACGGAGTCACCCGCACCGTCGCGTGGACCACCGGACCCCGCAGCGCGAATCGGACCTTCACCCGCTTCGGCATCTCGGGCACCGATCTGGGCATCGCCTGGGACAACGGCGCGGGCCAGACCCTCCTGGCCTTCGGCGACACATTCGGTGACTGCACGGCACCGGGCAGGCAGTGGCGGCACAACGTTCTGCTCCGCACCACCGACGACGACCTGACGAACGGACTCACCGTGCCGGACGGCGTTCCGGGCGACGTCCACTCCGGCGCGTCGGTGGCCGCGGACGCGCCGGCCTTCGCCCGTCAGATGATCGGCGCGATCGGCTGGAGCGGCGTCGAGGTCACCACCATCCCCACATCTGCGATCGCCATCGACGGCAAGCAGTACCTGAACTACATGTCGGTCCGGAAGTGGGGACTCCCCGGCCAGTGGGACACCAATTTCTCCGCGACCGCGGTCTCCTCCGACAATGGACAGACCTGGACCACGCCGCCTGCGACCATCCGCGTGAACGCCGGCGTCTCGCTGCCCATCCCGGAGGGATGGCCGTCTGTTCACGCCAACGACAGCAAGTTCCAGCAGGCCGCCTACGTGAAGGGGCACGGCGACGATGACGGCTGGGTGTACCAGTTCGGCACCCCGAACGGCCGGTTCGGTGGCGCCTACCTCGCCCGATTCCGGCCGTCGGACGTCCTCGACCTGAGCCGCTATCACTACTGGACCGGCAGTGGCTGGTCCGACTCCATCGACGACATCCCCGGCGGCTCCGCCGGGAGGGTCCTTCCCGCACCGGTCACCGAACTGTCGGTGGCGTGGAGTCCGTTCCTGAACAAGTACGTGATGCTGCACAGTCCCACCACCGGGGTCCAGATGCGGACCGCCGACCATCCCGAAGGACCGTGGAGCGCACCCAGGCTGCTCGTCCCCGGGACGCTGGGCCTCTACGCTCCGATGATGCTCCCCCAATCGCCCGCGCTCACCGGCACCGGCCCCGACCTCTACTTCCACGGCAGCCGATGGGACGACTACAACGTCGCGTTGGTGCGAACTCGCCTGTCACGGTGATATCGCCCATTTCCCTCGAGTCGGCGACACCGGTGCCGTATCGCTGTACGAGCACCGAACCCGCCTGTTACCAAAGAGAGGCACGGTAAGCACTCCAGCCACAGATGAGGAACCATGCGCCGTCTGAGACTCCGAACGCTCCAGATGCTCACCGCCTGTGTCATCACGGCCGCGTCCGCGGCGGCGGCACTGTCGGTGACCGCACCCGCCGACGCTCGCGCCTGCAGCAACAGCGGCCCGGTGGTCCCGATTCCGGTGATCGGCAAGTTCCTGCCCCGCGGCGGCGCCCCGGCCGGTCCGCAGAAGGCCATGCCCGCCTACGACGACGGGACCACCGCGACCGTCGCGTGGGTCACCGGTCCCCGCAGCCCCAATAGGACCTTCGGACGGTTCGGCGTCTCCGGCACCGATGTCGGAGTCGCCTGGGACAACGGCCGCGGGCAGACGCTCCTCGCTTTCGGCGACACCTTCGGCAACTGCCTCACCGGCGATCAGCAGTGGCGCCACAACGCGCTGTTGCGGTCGTCCGACCGGAACCTGTCCGACGGGCTGCGCCTCGACGGCAGCGGCTACGCCGGCCAGATGTTCGGCGCGCTCGGGTTCGACGGCATCGAGAAGACCACGATTCCGACCGCCGGCATCTCGGTCGGCGGCCGGCAGTACGTCAACTACATGTCGGTCCGAGCCTGGGGCCCGCCCAGTGTCTGGTACACGAACTACTCGGCGACGGCGGTCTCGAACGACAACGGCCGCACCTGGTCCACCCCGCAGAACACCATCCGCGTCAATGCCGGAGTCACGGTGCCCACCGGAGCGGGCTCGCCGTCGATCCGGGCCGGTGACGCGCACTTCCAGCAGAGCGCCTACGTGAAGGGGCGCGGCGCCGACGCCGGCTGGATCTACCAGTACGGCACCCCGAACGGCCGCTTCGGTTCCGCGTACGTCGCTCGCTTCCGGCCCGCCGACATCCTCGACCTCGGCAGGTATCAGTACTGGACCGGGCGCGGCTGGGCGCCGTCGCCCGACGCCGCGCGACCGGTGGTGCGCGGACCGGTCACCGAACTGTCGGTGGCCTGGAGTCCCTTCCTGAACAAGTACGTGATGCTCGACAGCCCGCGCGGCGTGCTGATGCGCACGGCACCGTCTCCGCAGGGCCCGTGGAGCGGCCCGCGCCGGATCGCTCCGGCGAGCCTGGATCTGTACGCGCCGATGATGCTCCCGAACTCACCCGCCCTGCGCGGCACCGGTCCCGATCTCTACTTCAACGCGAGCCGCTGGGACGACTACAACGTGCTCCTAGTGCGTACGCGGGTGTAGGAGCGGCGGTCGACGACCGGAGCGCAGCGGCCACGCGCGTCGATCCCCTACTTCAGCAGCCGCGACATCCGGCGGTCGGCCAGCACCTTGCCGCCCGTCTGACACGTCGGGCAGTACTGGAACGAGCGGTCGGCGAAGGACACCTCACGGACGGTGTCGCCGCACACCGGACAGGGCAGGCCGGTGCGCGCGTGGACCCGAAGCCCGGTGCGCTTCTCCGACTTGAGGCGGGCCACCTCCTGTCCTTCGAGCCGTTCGATCGCATCGTGCAGCACCGAGCGGACGGCCCGGTACAGGTCGTCGATCTGCTTGTCCGAGAGGCTCTTCGACGTGGCGAAGGGCGACAGCCGAGCGGTGTGCAGGATCTCGTCCGAGTAGGCGTTGCCCACCCCGGCGACGACCCGCTGATCGGTCAGCAGGTTCTTGATCCGCGCGCTGCTGCCGGCGAGGAGCGCAGCGAACTGGTCGCGGTCCAGCGCCAGAACGTCGGGCCCGAGGCCGGCGATCCGTTCCACTTCTGCGGTGTCGCGCACGATCCAGGCCGCCAGCCGCTTCTGTGTCCCGGCCTCGGTGACGTCGAAGCCCTCACCGGGCAGCCCGCAGTGAACGCGCAGCGCGATGGGGCCCTTGCCTCCCGGTTTCGGCGGAGTCTGCGAGAGCGAGTCGCTCCAACGCACCCACCCGGCACGGGACAGGTGGATCACCAGGTCGATCTCGTCGTCGACCGCGGCATCGCCGGCCGCGGGCCCGGGCGCGGTCCGGATCACCAGGTACTTCCCGATACGGTCGACGCTCGACACGATGCGGCCCGTCAGCGCCGTGTACGGCGGATCGGCGGTCTTGAGCACGGCGAGCGAGGCGACGTCGACCCGCCGGATCGGCAGGCCGGCGGCCCGCGAGTCGAGGTACGTCGCGATGGCGGTCACTTCGGGAAGCTCCGGCATGCCCCCAGTGTGCGCCACGGGTCGGACTTTCTCACGTGCGCCGGACCGACCCGACCGGAAATCCGCCGGTGCTCCAGCCTGCGCCGGTGTGTTCTAGTTAGAGGATGCGCCCGTCCCCTCCCGCGATGTCCGACGCCGAACTCGCCGCCGCGATCGCCGAAGGCGCGGGCGAGATCCTCCTGGGCATCCGCCACCGGGATCTGCTCACCGGTCCCCTGGTCGGCGATGTGGGAGACGCACTGGCGCAAGCGTGGATCTCCACCGTCCTGCGCAGGCACCGAGGACGGGACGCCGTGCTCTCGGAGGAGGCCGAGGACGTCGGCGACCGCTCGCGCGCCGAGCGGGTGTGGATCATCGATCCGCTCGACGGCACGAGCGAGTTCGCGATGGGTACATCGGACTGGGCGGTGCACGTCGCGCTCACGGTGGACGGCACGCCGACCGCGGCCGCGGTGTCGCTCCCGGCGAAGAACGAGGTGTTCCGCAGCGACGACGTACCGGCCACTCACGGGCCGCTCACGGGCCGACTCGCGGTGTCGCGGTACGGACACTCGTATCATTCCGCGGCGGTCGCCGATCGGCTCGGCATGGACGCGATCCGCATCGGTTCGGCGGGCGCCAAGGCGATGGCCGTGGTCCGCGGCGATGTCGACGCCTACGTGCACTCCGGCGGCCAGTACGAGTGGGACAACTGCGCGCCGGTCGGCGTCGCGCTGGCGGCGGGACTGCATTGCAGCCGGCTCGACGGACGGCCGATCGTCTACAACAACCCGCAGCCGTACATGCCCGACTTCGTCATCTGCCGCACGGAGATCGCCGACGCCGTTCTCGAGGCGGTCGCGACACCCTGGTGAAGGGGCCGCTCAGCGAGCCTTCTGCAGCAGGTAGATGTCCATGATCCAGCCGAGCCGTTCACGCGCTCGCGCCCGCTTCTCCTCGATCTCCGCGGTCACGTCCGCCACCCGGCCGCTCACCAGGATCTCGTGTTCGGTGCCCAGGTAGGCGCCCCAGTACACCAGGTCGTCGGGCGCGGCCGTCTCCCGGAAGGCGAGGTCGGAATCGAGCATGACGATCTGATTGGCGTCGGCACCCGCGGGCGTGGCCGAGAGCCGGCGGCCCGTGGTGGTCAGGATCGGTTCGCCGATGCCGTGCGCGACGATCCCGTGCGCGGCGGTCAGCGCCGACGCGCTCGTCACACCGGCGATCACCTCGACCTCGACGGAGACGTCGTCGCGCGCGGCGAGCTGGTCCAGGATGCGGAGTGTGGAGTCGTACAGAGCGGGATCGCCCCACACCAGGAAACCGCCGGTCTCGCCGGGACGCAGATGCTCGGAGACCGCGGCCCGCACCGCGTCGACGCGCGCGGCGTGCCAGCGCCGGACCTCGGCCTCGTAATCGTCGGGACGACGATCGCGCGGCGGGTCGGCGATCGCCACCACGCGATGTCCGGGCGCACCGTACTCGGTCAGGAACTTCTCCCGGAGGGCGGTCAGTTCGCTTGTGCGAGAGCCCTTGTCGAGCAGGAAGAAGACGTCCGTGGCGCCGATAGCGTCCACCGCCTCCAGTGTGATCTGGCGCGGCGACCCCGGTCCGATCCCGATGACGCGCAGCAACACGGCGTTCAGAGCCGCACCTTCTTCAAGCCGTGGATGCGCGCGGTGAGGTCGAGCACCGTTTGACGCGGAACCAGACGCCGCAGTGCGAAGACGATCGGCGCCCGATTGCCGCGGGCGTACAGCGGTCGCGGGTGCTCCGCGAGCGCGGCTTCGACGATCTCCTGCGCCATCGACGCCGCCGAGATCCCCTTCGCCTCATTGCGGCGCGTCGCCGCCGCGAGGGTCTCGTACTCCTCCCGGTACACCGAGTCGGGTTTGATGTGGATGGTGCGCCGCTCGCCGATCCCCGTCGCGATGGTGCCGGGTTCGACGGTGGTGACGCGGATTCCGTACGGCGCCACCTCGCGGCGCAGCGCCATCGCGTAGCCCTTGAGCGCCGACTTGGTGGCCGCGTAGTTGGTGCGGAACGCGACCGGGAAGCTCGAGAGCATCGACCCCACCATCACGATGGTCCCGGTACGACGATGGCGCATACGCGGCAGCACCGCCTTCGTCAGCGCGACCGGCCCGAAGACGTTGACCTTGAACAGGTGCTCGACGGCGTCCATCGGCGTGTCCTCGAAGGCACCCGCGGCACTCTCTCCCGCGTTGTTGATGAGGATGTCGAGATCGCCGACAGCCTCGGCGCACTCGGTGGCCGACGCGTAGTCCTCGTTGTCGAGGCGCAGGTACGTGACACCCGGGATCGGGTTGCGCACCGAGTCCGGGTTGCGACTGGTGCCGTACACCTTGTGTCCGAGCGCCACGAACTGTCGCGCCACGGCCTCCCCGATTCCGCTGCTCGCTCCGGTGACCAGCACAGTCCGCTGCCCGGTGATCGATTTGGTCATGGCACCTACGGTAGCCGGGACAGCGGGCCGCGGGGCGAACGACCGGTCCGGACACCGGCGATGTGGAGTGAGCGTCGCGGGTGCGGAGGAGCAGAGGCGCTCGGCGTCGCAGCCGAGCCGGTGACGTAGACTTCTCCTCGTCGGCGACCGCGTCCCCATCTCGGCCGCCGACCGGGCCGGCGGCGAACCGATGACGCTCACCGCGGTCCCCGCTCTCGTAGCTCAGGGGATAGAGCACCGCTCTCCTAAAGCGGGTGTCGTAGGTTCGAATCCTACCGGGAGCACGCAGTGTCCAGAGTGCTGTGTCTAGAGTCGTGAGCGAAGCACCCGCAGTGCTGCTCAGCTCAGGAGGATCTCTCAGTGATGACGTCGCGAATCCGCGCACTCACCCTCGGACTGGCCGTCGCGGTCACCGCCGCGCTGTCGGTTCCGACCCCCGCTCACGCCGACACGCGCGACGACGCACGGCAGGCGATCAACCAACTCTCGGTCACCATGGAGGATTCCCTCGGTGAGCAGCAGGGCGATCTGACCCAATCAGGCGACGGTTACCGGCAGCTGTATGAGAACGGCGTCATCGTGTGGACCGCGGAGTCGGGCGCGCAGGAAGTCGTGTTCGAAGATGCAGGCGCGAAGAACGAGCAGACGAACAGAGTTCGGACGCCGTCCAACGGGTCCCACATCGTTCTTTTCTCCACGAATGCTGCCGCGAGTGAGGCCGAAGCCTCAGACGACGGCATCTCCGCCTGGTGGTGGATGCTCCTGCTGCTGATCCCGCTCGTCGGCCTGATGCTGGCGTGGCTGCGCGGACTGAACTCCTACAACTACAAGACATATTCCCCGGCGACCGGCCCGGGATTCCCTCCGGTCACCGACGAGCGCGCGGACCGGCTGCGGGCCTTGGCGGACGGCCGGGAGACGAGCGCCGCGGACGCGATCGCAAGGGCCGAGGCGGCCGCCGCAGCGGCGAAGGCCGCCGAGGTGCCCGTGCGGCCGGGCGCGCGAGTCCCTTCCCAGGGCGGAGAGGTGCCGCTGCCGATCGGGGCGTCGCGCCCGCTGCCGAACGATCCGATGCAAGCACCCGACGGGTACCCGATCAAGGCGATCGTCGAATCGGGCCTGTACTACCGACCGGCCGACGCCGAGTATGCGTCAGTGACACCCGACCTCTGGTTCGCCACGGCTCCGACCGCAGATAAAGGCGGCTTCGCGCCGGCTGGGGACTGACACCGTCGATCCGGGCCGCGCCCCCCTGAGGACGCACCACCACACGACGGCTCCACACGACGGCTCTCCACACGACGGCGGAACCGCTGATTTGTGCCACCGGCCGGCACTGCGGCACAGGAACTGTCCGACGATCACACGAAGTGCGGCCCGACCCCGCTTCATAGTCGGCACATCGCGTTATGTTTCGCGCGCTGACACCCGTCGGCGCGCCCGCCTGTCGGGCACACCTCGCCGTCTACCCGATCAGGTCGCCGAGGTTCCTCCCACCCGATCGGCCACATCACCAGAGAGCCCCGAAACATGCGCAAACTCCCACTCGTCGCGGCGGTGGCCGCCGCTGCCGCCGCCGGAATCCTCGTCCCCTCCGGCGCTGCCGAGGCCGCACCATCGGCCGACACCCAGGTGACCTTCGTCGTGGCCGGCCAGGGCGGCGATCTGTCGATCACCGCGGGGCCGCTCGGCGCCATCGTCCCGAACGCGAACGGCACCCTGGCGACCGGGGGCCTCCCGACGGCCTCGGTGACCGACAATCGCAATGGCTCTCCCCGCTCCTGGGAGACCACGGCATCCTCCACCGACTTCACCGGTCAGGGCGTCACGATTCCCGCCTCCGACGTGAAGTACGAGGCGAACGCGATCATCGGCAAGGTCGGCGGCGGCGACGTCACCGGGCAGGGAGAGAAGAGCCTCGGATCCCCCGCTACCGTCGTCACCCGGACCGGCCTCACCTGGCCGCTCGAGATCATCACCTGGAGTCCGGCTCTGACGGTCGACTTCCCCACCGGCGGTCTGCCGATTGGGAGCTATTCCGGCACCGTGACCGTCTCCGTCGCCTGACCCCGACAGGCTAGAACCTCGTGGCCGGGACACGCACCGCGCGTGTCCCGGCCACCGCACTCGAAAGCCCAGCATGCGCCCCACCTCCTCCCTCCGTGCACTTCTCGCGACGCTGACAGCGGCCCTCCTGACCGGTGTCGTCCTCCTCACCGGTCCCGCCGTCGCCGGTGCCGCGCCCGGATCGTCGACGGCACCGGCCGACCGCGGAACGCCGGACGGTTCCATCGGTATCCGACTGCTCGACGTCCCCGCGAAGTCGAAGGACGATCCTCGGGCGCAGCTCTACATCATCGACAACCTGAACCCCGGCACCACGATCACACGCCATGTCCAGGTGACGAACGGCACCGACACCGCGATGAAGATCGCCGTCTACCCGGGACCGGCCGGCATCGTCGACGGCAGCTTCGTCCCGGGCGAGCCGGGAACGAAGAACCTCCTGACGTCGTGGACGAGCGTCGACAAGCCGAATCTGAACCTCGCGCCGGGACAGAAGGCCAGAGTCGCGGTGACGATCGCCGTACCCAAGGACGCGCCGGAGATGGAGCAGTACGGCGTCATTTGGGCGTCCACGGTGCCGAACCAGAACAAGGAGACCGGCATCGGCCTCGCATCCCGTGTCGGCGTCCGCATGTACCTCTCCACCGGACCCGGCAACGGCCCGCCGTCGGACTTCGCGATCGAGAAGCTCGAGGGACGTCGCGGTGCGGACAACGGCGCCGAAGTGACCGCCCACGTCACGAATACCGGAGGGCGCGCCGTCGACGTCACCGGCACCCTGAAGCTGAGTGAGGGACCCGGAGGGCTCTCCGCCAAGGCGGTCTCGTCGAAGGGCATGACCATCGCTCCGGGTGAGTCGGCCGACGTCGTGTTCGCAGTCCCGAACAGCGCACAGCTCCCGGACGGCCCGTGGAAGGCCGAGGTGCAGTTGGAGAGCGGGGTGCACACGCACGACTCGACCGCATCGATCACCTTCGACCAGTCGGATCAGACCGAAGGATCGTCGAACACCGCGCTGATCGTCACGATCGTCGTCATCGCCGCCGCAGCACTGGCGGGCATCGCCGCGTGGCTGCTCCGACGACGCCGGGGATCGTCGTCCGGGCCGGGAGAGTCCGTGTGAACAGCGCACTGAGGGCCGCGCTCGGCACCGTCGCCCTCGCGACTGCCGGAGTGTTGGCTGTCGGCGTCTGCCCCGCCTCGGCCACACCCTCTGAATCGACCACGTCGACGACGTCGCCGGCCGATTCCGCGGATGCGCAGTTCTCCGAGTCGCCGGCTCCGGACACGACGGCCGTGGTTCCGACCGCGGAGCCGACTGTCACGCCTACCGCGGAGACCACTGAGCCCATCACCGAGACCACCCCCGAGGCCGCCACCAGCCGTCCCCCGTCGTCGGTGTCCCCGGCGACCTCGACGACTTCCTCGAACCCGTCCACCGAGGACGTGAAACACGGACGCGCCGCCGTCGCGCCGTCGGCGGCATCGGATCTGTCGGTCTCGGCGGGCTCCTACGGGACCATCGTGCCGTACGCCACCAGCGCCACCGGCATCCTGCCCGCCGTCACGGTGAGTACGTGGCAGGGACAGGGCTGGTCCGCGAGCGCGTCTTCGACGGACTTCACCTGCCCGAACGGCGCAGTGATTCCTAAATCGCAGGTCACCTACAGTGCGACGGCGCCCGCCGGCGTCGCGGGCACCGCGACCGGCCCGCAGACGCTCGCGTCGCCGAAGACCGTGTTCACCAGCGGCGGATCTGGGCTGAACGGTGTTCTCAACACCGGCACCTGGACTCCGGCGCTCACCGTCGCCTACCCGAACGGCGCCTCGATGTGCACCTACACGGGAACGATCACCGTGTCGGCGTACTGATCGGTCGGCTCCGCTCTGCCGGGCTCAGCCGAACAATTCGTTGAACTTGACGAGCGACTTCTCGATGTCGCCCTTGACCGCCATCGCCGCGGCCTTGCCCGCCGGTCCGATCAGCGGCAGACCGCCGAGGTCGATGAGGAACGTGACCCGGGAGCCGTCGCCCTCCGGCTTCACGAGCAGGTTGATCTTGGCCTTCACTCCGCCCTTGCCGTTACCCTTGAGCACGACCTCGCCGGGCCGGTCGAGCTTCTCGATCTCCCACGCGAACCGCACGCGCGCCCCCTTGACGGAGACCACCGACGAGACCGCGGTGCCCTTCTTGAGGTCGTCGGGGGCGGGCAGCGGGCTGCGCCAGCCGTCGTGGAGGACCAGCCAGTCGTCGTACCGGGCGAGATCGGCGGCACACTTGAAGGCGTCTTCCGGGGAGAGCGCGACATGAATGGAGTCACTGGTCTTTGCCATGAGTACAGAGACTAACCGCCACCGCGCGTCACAGGTAGATCCGGCCCACGCCGGGACGGCACCCGAGCCGACGATCCTCGCGGCGGCGCGGTCGCTCCTGAACCGTGTCCTGGTGGGGCACGGCGTGTCGGTGCGAATCACCGAAGTGGAGGCCTACAACGGGCCCGACGACCCCGCTTCGCACGCGTTCACCCGGACGCCGCGGTCGGAGATCATGTACGGTCCGCCGAACCGCCTGTACGTGTATCAGATCCACACCCACCACTGCGCGAACGTGGTCACCAGTCCGGAGGGGCAGGGCTCGGCGGTGCTGATCCGAGCCGGCGCGGTGATCGACGGAGTGCAGGCGGCCCGCGACCGCCGCGGAGGCGTCGCCGAGCATCTCCTCGCACGCGGCCCGGGCAATCTCACCCGCGCGCTCGGAATCACCAAAGCCGACCTCGACACCGATCTGCTCGATCCGGTCGGCGTGCACCTGCTGCCCGCCGACCCGGCGTCGGATCCGACCGCCGGCGGGCACGTGATCGCCGGGCCGCGCGTGGGCGTCCGGCTCGCCGCCGACCGACCGTGGCGGTTCTGGATCGACGGCGAGCCGTCGGTGTCGGCGTACCGGCGGCATCCACGGGCCTGACCGACCCCCGGGAGTTGCCTACTGGGCCGGGCCTTCGCCCTTCGGCGGTTCGGCCTGTTCGGCCTGGGGCTGCTCGGCCGGGGCGTGCTCGGCTCTGCGGTCCTCGGGCTTCGACTGCTCGGCACCGACCGCCTTGCGCGCGGCGTCCTGAGCCTTGTCGACCTGCGAGGCGTACTTGTTGCCGGTGGCCTTGTCGATTAGGTCGCCGCCCTTCTCGATGAGATCGGGGTTCGACTTCAGCGCGTCCTTGGCCTTGTCCACGAGTCCTTTGAGATCCATGTGCCGATGGTACGTCGACTCAGGCGGGCGCGCGTCACACCGGCGGTCCAGTCACACCAGCGGTTCAGCGGTGCGCGACCGCCGATTCAGCACGCCGTCGAGCACGCGTGTGGAGACCTCCACCGCGACGATGCCCACGACCGCACACACTCCCGCGACCGCCATCATCGGACCGTTCGACGAGTCGAGGTGGAACCACCGCTGGCTCAGCGGAAGCATGAAGATCAGCACGTACATCCCGACCGAGACCGCGAGCAGCAGGATCTTCCACCAGTTGTAGGGACGCGCGACCACCACGAGCACGTACACCGCGACCGCGATCATGGTCGCGAGCGCGGCCGTGGCCGCCTGTGTCTGGACCGCGCCGACGGTCTGCGTGGCGTTGGCGACGGCGGCGATCCCGTCGGAGGGCCGGGTCGCCGCATTCGCGACGTACCCGCCCAGGGCCGCGGAGTAGTCGCGGTTCACCAGCAAGAAGCAGACGAACGTGGACAGGCCCACGATGATGCCGTTCGGCACCGCCTGCGTCAGCACCCGGCGGACGAAGCCCGGCTGAGCGCGCTCGTTGTTCGGCGCCAGCGAGAGGATGAAGGCAGGCACCCCGATGGTGAACCAGGCCGAGATGGTGACATGGATCGGCTGGAACGGGTAGCTGATCGACGCCCAGCCCATCACCTTGGCGAGCAGCCCCGCGCCGCCGATGAGCAGCGCCAGCAGCACCGCGTACACCGTCTTGGTGAGGAACAGGTTCGACACACGCTCGATGTTGCCGATCACTCGGCGGCCCTCGCCGACCACGTAGGGCAGCGTCGCGAACTTGTTGTCCAGCAGGACGATCTGCGCCACCGAACGCGCGGCCGACGAACCCGAACCCATCGCGACGCCGATGTCGGAGTCCTTGAGCGCGAGCACGTCGTTGACGCCGTCGCCGGTCATCGCGACGGTGTGGTCCTTGGACTGCAGGGCCTTGACCATCGCGCGTTTCTGGTCCGGGCGCACCCGGCCGAAGGCATCGTGGTCGGCGATCACACCGGCCAGTTCGGCGTCGTCGGTCGGCAACTCGCGAGCGTCGACGGCGGTCTCGGGCGAGCCGAGTCCCAGCGACTCCCCGACGGCGCCCACCGATCGGGCGTTGTCGCCGGAGATGATCTTGACCGCGACATTCTGCGACTCGAAGTACTCGATGGTGTCGCGGGCGTCGGGTCGCACACGCTGCTCCAACACCACCAGGGCGGTGGGCACGAGCGTTCCGGGCACCGCCGTGTCGGCCGTCGGCTCGGTATCGACCGGAACATCGGTGGTCGCGACCAGCAGCACCCGCAATCCGGTCGATCCGAGGTCGGACGCCAGCCGGGCCGTGTCGCTGTCGGGGTCGAGCAATACGTCGGGTGCGCCGATCAGCCAGTTCCCCACCGAGACGCCGGACGCGTCGATGAACGACATGCCCGAGAACTTGTTGGCCGAACTGAACGGCAGCACCGCGGAGGTCGACCACTCGGGAGCGTCCGGGAACGCCTCCTGGATCGCCGCGATGCTGGCGTTGGGCCGCGGATCGTGCGCGGCGATCGCCGCGAGGGCCGCTTCCACATCCCCCTGCTTCACCGCGCCCGGACCCGAGCCGGGTGCCACGATCCGCACCTCCGACAGCCGCATGCCGTTCTCGGTCAGCGTGCCGGTCTTGTCGGTGCACACCACATCGACGCGCGCCAGACCTTCGATGGCCGGGAGTTCGTTCACCAGGCACTGCCGCTGCCCCAGGCGGACCACACCGACCGCGAAGGCGATCGACGTCATCAGCACGAGGCCTTCGGGCACCATCGGAACCAGCGCGGCGACCATGCCCAGCAGTGCGGTGCGCAGCCCGTTCTGGCTGATGAACAGCTGGTTGATGATCGTCAGGATGCCCGCCGGGATCAGCAGCCAGGTGATCACCCGGAGGATCTGATCGATTCCCGAACGCAGCTCCGACGACACGAGCGAGAACTTCGAGGCCTCCGCGGCGAGCTTGTTGGCGTACGAATCAGCGCCGACCTTGGTGGCGCGATACGCACCCGAGCCGGCCACCACGAAGCTGCCGGACATGATCTCGTCGCCGAGAGACTTATCGACGGCGTCCGCCTCGCCGGTGAGCAGCGACTCGTCCATGTCGAGCGACTCCGACTCGATGGTCTCGCCGTCGACGATCACCTGATCGCCGGGACCGAGTTCGATGACGTCGCCCAGCACCACCTGATCGGAGGGGATCTCGGCGGCGATTCCGTTGCGCCGGACCACCGGTCTGGTCTGTCCGACGATCGCCAGCCGGTCGAGGGTGCGCTTGGCGCGGACCTCCTGAATGATGCCGATGCCGCTGTTGGCGACGATCAGCAGCCCGAACAGTCCGTTGATGAACGAGCCGGTGGCGGCGACGATCAGGAACAGCACCCCGAGGATTGCGTTGATCCTGGTGAACACGTTGGCCCGGACGATGTCGGCGACCGAGCGGCCCGACTTGTCGGAGGTGACGTTGACCTGCCCCGCCGCGACGCGTGCGGCCACCTGCTCGTCGGTGAGCCCCGGATCGCGCTCGGTGGTCGTCGATGTGGTCATGCGGATCGCTCCCACCAGGTCGGATCGGAAAAGGCTGTGCCGCTGCGGCTGTGCGCGACCAGCGTGGCGCCGGGCCGCGGCACGCAGATGTCGACGCCCACCCGGTCCGCCTCGGTCGTGAGTCTGCCGACGGGGTCGGCCCACGAGTGCCGCGCGAGATTGAACGTACCCCAGTGGATCGGGACGAAGAGCGCGTCGCGCTCGTCGCCGTTCAGCAGTCGATGGACCACGAGTGCCTCTTCCGGGTCGACGTGGACGTCCGGCCACACGGGATCGTAGGCGCCGACGGCCACGAGGCTGAGATCGAACGGGCCGAGCGCCGCGCCGGTGTCGGCGTAGCTCTCCGTGAATCCGGTGTCGCCCGAGAAGAAGAAGCGGTGCTGCGGTCCCACGGCCGCCCAGCTGACCCACTGGGTCAGGTTGCGGGAGAGTCCACGGCCCGAGAAGTGCCGGGCGGGCACCGCGTGGAAGCTGATCGTGGTGCCGCGGACCGTCAGATCCACCTGTTCGAACCAGTCGGCCTGCCGAATGCGCGCGGCATCGACGCCCCATGAGATCAGATGCGCCGCGACACCGATCGGCACGACGAAGATCGCGTTCGGCTGTGTCAGCGCGATGGTCAGCACCGTCGGGGTGTCCAGATGGTCGTAGTGATCGTGGCTGATCAGCACGACGTCGAGCGGGGGCAGCTCGCCGGCCGTCAGGGGCGCCCGGTGCATGCGCCGGGGACCGATGCTCTGCGAGGGCGAGCAACGGTCGGACAGCACCGGATCAGTGACGATCCGCACGCCGTCGAGTTCGACGGCCATGCTCGCATGGCCCAGCCAGGTGGCTGACAGCGCACCGGGTTCGCCGGAGAACTCGGGACGCAGAACCGGGACGCGGTGGCCGGGCCTCCCCCGACGCCGCATCATGTCGATCATCACCGACATGTCCGGGCCCTGGACCTGAGCGGCGGCCTCGCGGTTGGCGAAGACTCCGTCCGTCGCGAACCGCGAAGCCGCGGTCATCGGTGCGATCTGTTCGCGGCTCGCGCCCACCGCGTGCACGGGCGGCAAGATCCGTGCCGTCCGCGCGAGTCTCGCCTGTACTGCCGAAGCGCTTTCGGCGACGGTGTTTCCCAGTGTCCTCACGCTTGTCTAGCGTAATCGTTGTCGAAACCGCCGGAGTTCTACACAAGGAGTGCCGCGCCATGCCGCCCACGCGAAGCCCGTACGTCACCGATCCCGCGGACTACTGGGGCGGGATCGACGACGCGGTGCGCCGCGCCGGACTCGACTCCCCTGTGCTCGCACTCGATCTCGGGGCACTCGAACACAACATCGCCGATCTGCGCGCCCGCGCCGGGGGCGTCCCGATCCGGGTGGCCAGCAAGTCGCTGCGTGTGCGCTCGGTCATCGACGACGTCCTCGGGCGCGACGGATTCGCCGGCGTCCTGGCCTACGACGTCGCCGAAGCGCACTGGCTGGCCACCGAATCCGGGATCACCGACGTACTCCTGGGATACCCGACGGTCAGACGGGGCGCCCTGGAACGGCTGCTGGCCGACGAGACGGCGTGCGAGCGGGTGACCCTGCTCATCGACGACCCGGCTCAACTCGACATCGTCGACGACGTCGCCGCCGCGCGGCGGCGACCGGAGGTCCGGATCGCGATCGACCTCGACGCCTCCCTGCGCGCCGCCGCCGGCCACGTCCACGTCGGGGTCCGCCGCTCCCCCGTTCACACCGTGGAGCAGGCACGCTCCCTGGCGCGCACGGTCGTCGCGCGCGACGGGTTCCGTCTGGTGGGCGCGATGTCGTACGAAGCGCAGGTCGCGGGGGTCGGAAACGAGGTCGCGGGCAAGTTCCTGACCAACACCGCGGTGCAGACCATGCAGGCGGTGTCGATGCTGGAACTGCGGCGCCGCCGCGGAAAGGCGATCGCGGCGCTGCGCGAGGTGGCCGACCTGGAGTTCGTCAACGCCGGCGGCACCGGATCGCTGGAGGAGACGGCCAAGGACCGGGCGATCACCGACATCGCCGCGGGCAGCGGCTTCTTCGGCGGACATCTCTTCGACACGTACAAGCACTTCCGTCCGGCGCCCGCGCTGTCCTTCGGACTCGACGTTCTGCGCCGTCCCGACGACGAAATCGTGACATGTGCCGGGGGTGGATGGATCGCCTCCGGACCCCCGGGACCCGACCGTCTCCCCAAGCCGGTCTGGCCCGCCGGCCTGCAGTTCATCGGCACCGAGGCCGCGGGCGAGGTGCAGACTCCGCTGCGTGGTTCGGCCGCACGGTCGCTGACGGTCGGCGATAGGGTGTGGTTCCGGCACACCAAGTCGGGTGAAGTGTGCGAGAGGTCGGAGTCGGTGGCCCTCATCGAACGAGACTCCGGCGGGCGTGCGGACGTCGTCGAGGTGGTTCCGACCTACCGTGGAGAAGGGAAGTGTTTCTTGTGAGCCGAGCGGCATCGGGTACGTGGACGAACTGGGGCGGGACCGCGCACTGCGCCCCCAGCAGGCTCATCGTCCCGCAGAGCGTCGACGAACTGGCCGCCGCCGTCCGGGCCGCGGCCGAACGCGGTGAGACGGTGAAGCCGGTCGGCGCAGGCCACAGTTTCTCGGAGATCGCCGTCGCACCGGGCATCCAGGTCGGCATGTCGGGATTCCAGGGCGTTCGCGCCGTCGACGCCGACCGCAAGCGCATCACCCTCGGAGCGGGCACCCACCTGCACCAGATTCCGGCGATGCTCGAGCCGCTGGGTCTGGCGATGACCAATCTCGGCGACATCGACCGGCAGACGGTCTCCGGAGCCACGTCCACCGGCACGCACGGCACGGGCGGGGCGTTCGGCGGCATCTCGACGCAGATCCGCGGCGTCACGCTGGTCGACGGAACCGGGCAGGTCCGCACCGTCGGCGAGGACGACCCCGACCTGAAGGCCGCAGCTCTCGGCCTCGGCGCACTCGGCGTGCTGACCGATGTCACGCTCCAGCTGGTGGACGCCTTCGCGATCGAAGCGGTGGAGGCACCCGCCGACGCGGACGAGACCATCGACGGCTTCCTCGATCGAGTCGCCTCCGTGGATCACTACGAGTTCTACTGGTTCCCGCACACCACCCGCACCCTCACCAAGACCAACACCCGGCTGCCCGCGGGCACCCCCGCGAACGGACCGTCCAAGATCCGCCGCTACATCGACGACGAACTGCTCTCGAACGGGATGTTCCGGGTGCTGTGCACGCTCAGCGCCACCCAGCCGCGCGTGGTCCCCGCGATCAATCAGGTGTCGGGGCGGGCGCTGTCGGCGCGCACATACACCGACCGCTCCGACAAGATCTTCATCTCCGCACGCAACGTTCGGTTCCGCGAGATGGAGTACGCGATCCCCCTCGAAGCGGTACCGGAGGCGCTGCGCGAACTGCGTGCCACCATCAACCGGCGCAGGCACAAGGTGAGCTTCCCGGTCGAGGTGCGCGCGGCCGCGGCCGACGACCTGATGCTCTCGACGGCGAGCGGCCGGGCGTCGGGTTACATCGCGGTACACCGCTATCACCGCGACGACGTGCGCGACTCCGAGGCCTACTTCCGCGACGTCGAGGACATCATGGTCGCGCACGGCGGCCGGCCGCACTGGGGCAAGATGCACACCCGCGACGCGGAGTACCTCCGCAGTGTGTATCCCGAGTTCGACGACTTCCTCGCCGTCCGGAATCACTTCGATCCGAACCGCACCTTCGCGAACCCCTATCTGCGGCAGACCCTCGGCGACTGATCAGCGCCCCTGAAACTCAGCGTCCCTGAAACACCGGGGCACGCTTCTCCGCCCGCGCGGCACGGGCCTCCTGAACGTCCTCGCTGAGCCACGCCGCGCGCATGGCGGCCGCTCGTTCCTCGGGCGCGTCGTCTCGCGCCCCGTCTCCGGTGAGCACGAGCTTGTAGTGCCGCAGGGTGAGCGGCGCGTACTCGGCGATCTCGGCGGCCCACTTCTGGGCGACGGCCAGATCACCGAACCTGTTGGCGAAGCCGAGCGTGAGGGCACGGTCCGACGAGAGCGGCTCGCAGCCGAGCAGCATCCCGCGCGCCTGGCCCGCACCCACCAGCGACACGAGCCTCCTGATGGTCCACTCGTCGACGGCGACGCCGATCTTGGCCGCCGGAATCCCCGCGAACGCCACATCGGCCATCACCCGGAGATCGGCCGCCATCGCCAGCTGCAATCCGGCTCCGAGCGCGGCGCCGTTCAGTGCGGCGATGACGGGGACGGGAGTCGATTCGATCTGCTCGATGAGCGCGACGAGCCGGTCCAGGAACGACTGGTCGTAGACGGGACCGGAGAGGTCGGCGCCAGCACTGAAGACATTGCCCCGACCGGTGAGCACGATGGCGCGGGCGCCGCCGTCGACCGCGGCCGTGAACGCCTCCGAGAGGCCCTGGACCATGTCCTGATCGAGGGCGTTCCGCTTCTCCTCGCGGGCGAGTTCGATGGTCGTCACGGATCCCACGGTGCTGCTCACAATCATGCGGGCATGCTATCCACCGCGCTTCAGCAGTGCCTTCCGGGCCCGACTTGATACTGAACCATTGACAATTTGTTGTGTTTTCCCAACACTATGTTTTGTGAGTCCGATCAGGCGGGGACCCAAGCTCCCCATCTACAACCGCATCGCCGTTCTGCGCGCGGAGCGGAAGATGTCACGGGCACAGTTGGCCGAACTGGTCGACATCAATGTTCAGTCGGTCGGCGCGCTGGAGCGTGGCGACAACTATCCGAGCCTCGACCTGGCGTTCCGGATCTGCGACGTCTTCGGCCTGCCGGTCGAAGCGGTCTTCAGCCGGACCGAGTTCACCGCCATGTCGACGGAACTGTACGGGGGACCCGACCATGCATGACCCGAACTACGTGTTTCCAGACTCCGCCATCCCCGAATGGGTGCGGCGGTACAGCCGGTCGGCGGCGCGACGCCACGACACCTTCGTCCGAACCACCGGTACGTGGCTGCCCGGCCTTCGCAACCGCCGCGGCCGACGATTGCTGTCGTCGGTCCTGCTGATCCTGCTCTGCGTGGTGGTGATCTCCTCGATCGCATCGTTCTGGGCGCCGCTGTGGTCGGCCGTGCCCTTCGCGATCGGCCTGGTGACCTCCCTCGTGGTGCTGATGATGCTGCGAGTGGTCACCGAATCCATCGCGGGCGCACCCGCCGACACCCTCGACGAGTTGCAGCTGACTCAGCGCAACGCCGCCCGCGCGCTCAGCTACAACCTGCTCCTGCCGCCGATGATGGTCGTCTACGCCATCCTCATCGTCCTCGGCTACCGCGACTACGTCTCCGGTGAGACCGTCATGTCGATCGCGTGGCTGCTGATCGCGTCCGTGTACGCGCTCTCCTGCGTTCCGGACGTCCTCATGTCCTGGTGGATGCAGGACCCCGAACCCGAACACTCCAGCGACGAGATCTAGGAGATCCCCGTGCCACAAGCACTGAACATCAATCACCTCGCCAAGTCGTACGGCTCCGTGCGGGCGCTCGACGATGTCACCTTCTCCGTGGCGCCGGGCGAGATCTTCGGATTCGTCGGCAGCAACGGGGCAGGCAAGTCGACCACGATGCGCATCGTGCTCGGCGTGCTGGCCGCCGATTCCGGCGACGTGCGGCTCGGCGACGCGCCCATCGACTTCGACGGCCGCAAGCGAATCGGGTACATGCCCGAGGAGCGCGGTCTCTACCCGAAGATGAAGGTCGGCGATCAGCTCGCCTACCTCGCACGGCTGCACGGATTGTCGAAGTCCGAGGCCGCCGACGCGACCGAGAAGTGGACTCGCAGGCTGGGCATCCACGGTCGGCTCGGCGACCAGGTCAACGACCTCTCGCTCGGCAACCAACAGCGCGTGCAGTTGGCCGCCGCACTGGTGCACGACCCCGATTTGCTGGTGCTCGACGAGCCCTTCTCCGGGCTCGATCCGGTGGCCGTCGACGTGATGAGCGAAGTCCTCACCGACAAGGCCGCGCAGGGCATCCCGGTCATCTTCTCCTCGCACCAGCTCGACCTGGTGGAGCGTCTCTGCGACCGAGTCGGCGTCATCTCCGGCGGGGTGATGAAGGCACTCGGCACCGTCGACGACCTCCGTGCCCGCGACGGCCTTCGCTTGGAGGTGCGCGGCCCACGGTCGGAGACCCGCTGGGCCGACGGCCTGCCGGGCGTCACCGATGTGGAGTACCGCGACGCTTCGGCCGTGCTGCACATCGACCACGGAACCGACGACCAGCAGATTCTCACCGCCGCGATGGCCGCCGGCCCAGTGCACCGGTTCGCCACCACCGCCCCTTCCCTGACCGAGCTGTTCCGAGAGTTGGTGTGACGAAATGAATTCCACGTTGAACAACATCAAGCTCGTCGCCGGGCGCGAGATCAACACCCGCGCGCGGGAGAAGTCGTTCATCATCTCGACCGGCGTGATGATGGCGGTGATCATCATCGGCGCCATCGTCTGGTCCGCACTGTCCGGCGGCGACAGCGTCGACAGGGTCGGGATCGTCGGCGCAGACGCCGGACTGTCGGCGACCATCGAGTCCGGCGGAGACGCCGCCGGACAGCGGATCGAGACCGAAGTGCTGCCGAACGCCGACGCGGCGCGGTCGGCCGTCGGCGACGGGGATCTGGCCGCGGCTCTCATCGTCACCGGACCCGGTGCCTACACCGCCGTCAGCAAGAACGGCATGGATCCGACGATCGAGGGCGTCCTGCGCGGTGCCGTCGCCCAGCGAGATCTGTCGGAGGCGCTGTCCGCCCGCGGCGTCGACGCCGCCTCGCTGCCGCAGCCTCGTTTCACGCTGGACCGGACGCAGGCCGAGAAGCCCGACGAGGCGCAGCGTGTGACCGTCGCCCTGATCGGATCGATCCTGCTGATCATGACGATCATGATGGGCGGGCTGATGGTGGCAGTGGGCGTGGTGGAGGAGAAGTCGTCGCGCATCGTCGAACTGCTGCTGTCGGCCGTGCGTCCGCTCCAGCTGCTCTGGGGCAAGATCCTCGGTATCGGCGCCATCTCTCTGGCACAGGTGGTGCTGATCGGAGCGACCGCGCTCATCGCGGGCCGCGCCACCGGGCTCCTCACCCTGACCGGCACCGCGACCACCGTCTTCGCCGCCGTGATCGCATGGTTCCTGCTCGGATTCCTCTTCTTCGCCGCGCTCTATGCGGCCACCGGCGCGATGGTGAGCCGGCAGGAGGAATTGAACTCCAGTTCGGCACCGCTGACGATCCTCGTGCTCGCCGCACTGTACTCCGGCACCTTCGGCATCCAGGCGCTCGATTCCACGCTGATTCAGACGCTCAGTTGGATCCCGCCGTTCAGCGCAGTGCTGATGCCCATCCGCATCGCGACCGGAGACACCGATCCGGGGCAGGTGATCGGCACCTTCGCCATCATGGTCGCCGCCTGCCTGCTCGCCGTCTGGGTCGCATCGCGGATCTACACGCGGTCGATCCTGCGCACCGGCAGTCGTATCAAGTGGGGTGAGGTGGCCGCGATGGTGTCGGGCCGGAAGTGAGCCGAGGCTGCGCGCCCGGCTTGAGCAGCAGAGGTTGCCAGAGGTCCTGTCGGAGGTTTTGTCGGAGGGGATCGGTATGATTCGAACATAGAAACACAGCAGAAGTGTTCTCGGACACTGTGCAGGTCGAAAGGGGGTGGGTTCGATGGTCGCGTCAGAAGTGCTGCTCCCGGACGACCCGGCCGCCCTCGCGCGGCTGTTGGAAGCTGCGGCGACCAAGTTCGCGTCCCTGCCGCTGTCCGCGGTCCCAGAAGACACCCTGCTGGAAACCGTCGAGACATTGGAACGTACGCATCGTCGTCTCGACGGTGTCGACGCCGCGGTGTTGGTGGAGGTCTCCGACCGGGCGCCTACCGCAAAGCCGGATACCTGTCGGTGCATCAGTATTTGGCGCAGGGGTTGCGGCTCGGTGACGGTGCCGCCCGACGCCGGCGCGTCAGCGCCGCCGGGATCGGACGGTTCACCGACCTGCAAGGCCAAACCCGCGAACCGGTACTGCCGGCGACCGCGGTCGCGGTCGGCGAGGGAGCGATCGGTGCCGACCACGTCCGCGAGATCGACGCCGTCATGGACAAGATCCCCACCGCCATCGACGCCGACACCCGAGCACGCGCCGAGGCACAGCTGGCGTCGGTCGCGCGCGAGCTGAGTCCGGCCGGAGTCCGCACCGCCGGCATCCGACTGCTCGCGCACCTGGATCCGGACGGAACCGTCACCGACGAACGCGACCGCAAACGCCTGCGCGGCTTCACGATCCTGCCGCAGGATCTGCGGCTGATGAGCAAAGTCCGCGGGTATCTGACCCCGGCGTTGCGGGCGGAAATGGAGGCGGCACTGCCGTCGTGGGCGGCACCGGGGATGAACAATCCCGACGACCCGGACTCCCCGTCGGGGACCGTGGAGTCGGCCGACCCGGCCGCTCTGGCGGCCGCCGTCGAACGCGATACTCGCACGCCCGGGCAGCGCACCCATGACGGTCTGCAAGCCCTGCTGCGCACCTCCCGTGGTGTTGGGGGTGGTCGGCGGTCGGGTGATCTGGTCATCACCGTCACCGACCGGGAGTTGGCCGAGCGGGCGGGGGTGGCGTTGACCGCGACCGGGACTCGGCTGCCGGTGGCGGAGTTGATCGAGGTCGCTGCTACCGCGACCCCGCATCTGGCGGTCTTCTCCGCCCACGCCGGGCAGGCGTTGTATCTCGGTCGGGGTCGCCGGCTGGCGTCGCGGGCGCAGCGGTTGATGCTCTTCGCCCGCGACCACGGCTGCACCGCCCCCGGCTGCGACGCCCCGTTCACCCGCACCCAAGCCCATCACTTCCCCGACTGGGCCGACGGCGGACCCACCGACATCGACCACCTCGGCGCCGCATGCGGGCGCCACAATCGCTCCGTCGGCCCCCGCCCCGGGCAATGGCAGACGATGATCCTGATCGACGGACCCCACGCCGGCCGCGTCGCCTGGCGACCCAGCGGCAACCGCACCGCCCGACGATGGCGGATCAACCAGATCCACCACGCCGAACTCCTCCCGGACCACGAACCGCAGCCGCCGCCCGAACCCAGCGAATCCCGGATCGAGAACTACCTCGACACCCTCCTGGCCGCCTGACCGGACACACCGCTGGCGCCGGCGCCGGATCGTGGGGACGATGGACAGCATGGCTCCATCGAACGACTTCGGTCCCGACGACTTCGACCGCTTCGCTCGCGAAGCCGGAGAAGGCTTGCGGAAGCTGCTCCGTCAAGCCCTCGACAATCCTCGGACCACGCTCACCTGGGCCGACATCGCGGCCTCTGCCACTCGCCCGCGCACGTCGCCGGAGCCTGAACAGGATGCCGGGATCATCGACGCGGAGCCGGGCGTGTGGGCCATCGTGCGCGACGACGGCGGCCCGCGCGTGGAGCGGGTCTTCGCCACCGAACTCGAAGCACTGCGCGCCAACCAACAGAACACCGATCCCGCGCGATCAGTTCAGTTCCTCGAGTTCGGGGCCGACCTCACGGCCAACTGAGCCGGCTGTCAGATCGTGACGACTCCTCGACCGGTCGCTCCGCCGGCGAGAATGCGGTCGAGTGCCTGCGGCAACTCGTCGAGCCCCACCTCGTAGGTCAGCAGATCCAGATGCTGCGGGCGCAGATCGGTCTCGAGTCGCTGCCACAGGGCACGCCGGGCGGTGATGCCGAGCTGGACCGAGTCGATGCCGGCCAGGGTCACCCCGCGCAGAATGAAGGGCATCACCGTGGTCGGCAGGTCCGCCCCGCCGGTCAGACCGCTCGCGGCGACAGTACCGCCGTAACGGACAGTACTGAGAACGTAGGCGAGCGTCCTTCCGCCCACACAGTCGACGGCCGACGCCCATCGCTGTTTGTCGAGCGGACGGATCCGCGCCTCGGGGTCCTCCGGGAGCCGGCCGATCACCGACGACGCCCCCAACCGGGTGAGCAGGTCCACAGCATCGGGTTTGCCCGACGATGCGACGACCTCGAAACCGAACTTCGAGAGCAGATCCACACTCACCGAACCGACACCGCCGCTGGCGCCGGTGACCAGGATCGGCCAGTCGGAGGGACGATAGCCGCCGTCCAAGATCGCTTTCACACTCATCGCCGCGGTGAATCCCGCAGTGCCGATCGCGGCGGCCTCCCGAGTCGAGAGAGATTCGAGACGAACCACCTGGTCGGCAGGGACCCGCGCGTACTCGGCGTACCCCCCGTGACGGGCGGTACCGATGTCGTAGCCGTGAGCGACCACGGGGTCGCCCGGCGCGAACTCCGGTGAGGTCGATTCACTCACCACTCCAGCGATGTCGATGCCCGGAACGATCGGATACTCGCGGACCACGCCTCCGCGTGGCGTGACGGCCAAAGCGTCCTTGTAGTTGATGCTCGAGTACTCGACCTTGATGGTCACTTCGCCCGGAGGGAGGAAGGTGTCGTCGACCGTCTCCGCGGCCAGGCTGATGCCGTCAGCGCTCTCGCGTGCCACCATCGCGGTGAATGTCATCTTCGCTCCTTGGGTGTGGGGTGTGGGGGGTGGGGGTTTCGACTCGCTTCGCTCGCTCAACCAGCGGGACTACGAAGCTCGCTCAACCAGCGGAACTACGAGACTCGCCCAACCAGCGGACCGCTCCGGCCTGCCTCGCCGACCGGTCCGTCCGGGAACGACGAAGGCCGCGTCGCAGGGAAGCGACGCGGCCTTGTCTGTCATTCCGAGGTCAGACGCCGAGCAGATCGATCACGAAGATCAGGGTCTTGCCCGAGAGCCGGTGTCCGGCGCCCGCCGGACCGTAGGCCAGCTCCGGCGGAACCACCAGTCGGCGTCGACCGCCGACCTTCATTCCGGGAATGCCCTCCTGCCAACCGGGGATCAACGCGTCGAGGGGGAATCGGGCGGACTGCCCGCGGTCCCACGACGAGTCGAACTCCTCGCCGGAGTCGAACTCCACGCCGACGTAGTGCACGTCGACGGTGCCGCCGTGCTGCGCTTCGGGACCGTCGCCGATCACCAGGTCGGTGATCTCCAGCGACGTCGGGGCCGGGCCCTCCGGAAAGTCGACTTCGGGCTTGCTCATGGTCAGCGGTCCCCCATCTGGACGTAATCACGTTCGGTGTAACCGGTGTACAGCTGACGCGGACGGCCGATCTTGGTGGTCGGATCGTTGTGCATCTCACGCCAGTGAGCGATCCAGCCGGGCAGCCGGCCGAGAGCGAACAGCACGGTGAACATGCGGGTCGGGAAGCCCATCGCCCGGTAGATGACGCCGGTGTAGAAGTCCACGTTCGGGTAGAGCTTGCGCTCGACGAAGTAGTCGTCGTGCAGCGCGACCTCTTCCAGGCCCTTCGCGATGTCGAGCAGCTCGTCCTCCACACCCAGCGAGGTGAGGATCTGATCGGCGGTCTTCTTCACGATCGCTGCACGCGGATCGTAGTTCTTGTACACGCGGTGACCGAAGCCCATGAGCTTCACGCCGTCTTCCTTGTTCTTCACCTTGGTCATGAAGGCCTTGGTGTCGCCGCCGGAAGCGCGGATCTCGTCGAGCATCTCCAGTACCGCCTGGTTGGCACCGCCGTGCAGCGGGCCCCAGAGCGCGTTGATGCCGCCCGAGATGGAGGTGAAGAGGTTGGCCTGCGACGAGCCCACCAGACGCACCGTCGACGTCGAGCAGTTCTGCTCGTGATCGGCGTGCAGGATGAACAGCATGTCGAGGGCCTTGGCGACCTCAGGATCGACCTCGTAGGGCTCGGCCGGGAAGCCGAAGGTCATCCGGAGGAAGTTCTCGACCAGGCTCAGCGAGTTGTCCGGGTACAGGAACGGCTGCCCCTGCGACTTCTTGTACGCGTAGGCCGCGATGGTCGGCAGCTTGGCGAGGAGCCGGATCGTGGCCAGCTCCACCTGCTCGGGATCCTTCGGATCGAGCGAGTCCTGGTAGTAGGCGCTCAGCGCGTTGACCGCACTCGAGACCACCGGCATCGGGTGCGCGTTGCGCGGGAAGCCGTCGAAGAACCGCTTGAGGTCCTCGTGCAGGAGGGTGTGCCGCTGGATCTTGGTGGCGAACTCCTCCAACTGCGCGGCAGTCGGCAGCTCACCGTAGATCAGCAGGTAGCTCACCTCGATGAAGGTGGACTTCTCCGCCAGCTGCTCGATCGGGATACCGCGGTACCGCAGGATGCCCGCATCACCGTCGATATAGGTGATCGCGGACTTCGTCGACGCGGTGTTGACGAAGCCCCCGTCGAAGGTCGTCAACCCGGTCTGGGCGAGGAACGGGCCCAGAGCGACGGAATCGCTGCCCTCGGTGGCCTTGAGGATCGGCAGGTCGATCTCGCCACCCGGGTAGGTGAACTTTCCTGTCGCCTGTTCGGTCACGTCATTGTCAACGGACACACAAACCCCTTTGACTCGCGGGTGAGCAGTTGCTGGGTAACAACCTAGTCGTGGTTCGACTGAGACGCCGCATGAGGGTCACCTCGGCGCCCGCGACGCTTGTCGCGTGCTCAGCTTACTCACATGTCGGTACCGTGTTGGAATGCGAGAGCTCCGAGCGGGAAGCGACGCCGTCCTCCTGGACTTCAGCACCGGCCGGGCCCCCGAAGCCGAAGCCGCACACACCGCGCGTGCCCTTCGCGAGGCCCTCGACGAGGGTCGCCTGATGCCGTGCGACATCGTGCCCGGCGCACACACGATCCTCGTGGAGACCCGACCCGGTTCCGGCTTGGACGAGTTGTCGGTGCTGCGGGTGGTCCACGACGCACGGCGGTCCTTCACTCCCCCGGACGAGCACTCCCCGACTCCTTCACCGCCGGATCTGGTGATCCCGGTGGTGTACGACGGCGACGATCTCGCCGACGCGGCAGCACTCGCCGGAATGACCGAGAAACAGCTGATCGCAACGCATTCGAGAGTGCTGTGGACCGTGCAGTTCATGGGGTTCGCGCCCGGCTTCGGCTATCTCGTACCCGGCCCCGAGACCAGCGCTCGGGACGCCGACGCCCTCGCTCGCATCACTCGCCGCGGCCAATCGCGGCCCGCCGTGCCGACGGGATCGGTCGCCGTCGCCGCCGGCTACAGCGCCGTCTACCCGCGCAGCAGTCCGGGCGGCTGGTTCCTGCTCGGCCGCACCGATCTGCCGATGTGGGACAGCGAGGCCCGTCCGCCGTCACTGCTGACCGCGGGAATGACGGTCCGCTTCGAGCCGACCGAGGCGCCATCGTGACACATCCCACTCCGGCCACTCCGGCACAGCAACCTCAGGCGCGCCTGAGCATCGAGGCTCCGGGCCCGCTCGCCACCGTTCAGGACTTCGGTCGCCCCGGCCTCGCGCATCTCGGCGTACCACGATCCGGCGCGGCCGACCTCCCGTCCCTCGCGCAGGCGAACAGACTCGTCGGGAACCCCGAGGACGCCGCGGCGATCGAGGTGACGCTCGGCGGATGGGCGGCGCGGGCCACGGGCCGGATGCTGATCGCGGTCACCGGCCCGGCGGTCAGCCTCACCGTCGACGGCGTCGAAGTCGGCAGCCACAGCGTCGTCGCGGTCCACGACGGCGGCGTGATCCGCATCCACACCCCGTCTCGCGGCTGCCGGAACTATCTCGCGGTGCGCGGCGGGTTCGATGTACCGGCGGAACTCGGTTCCCGATCCACCGACACCCTCTCCGGACTGGGCCCGGCCCCCCTGCGCGCCGGCGACGTGCTGACCGTCGGAACCTGCGAGGACGACTGGCCCGCAACCTCGCTCGCACCCGTCGGCAGCATCGCGGACATCGTCGAACTGGTCGCCGCCCCCGGACCGCGCGACGACCGGCTCGTCGACGTCGGAGTTCTCGGGACCGGACGCTGGCGGGTGGCGCCGGCGAGCAACCGCGTCGGAGTCCGCCTGGACCGAGCCCACTCCGCCCCGCCGCTCGAGCACCGCTCCGACCTGCCGGAGATGCGCAGCGAGGGCGTCCCGCTCGGCGGTGTGCAGATCCCGCCGAGCGGCCAGCCGGTGATCTTCCTCGCCGACCACCCGGTGACCGGCGGATACCCGGTGGTGGCCGTCCTGAACCCGGAGTCGGTCTGGCGGGCAGCGCAACTGACGGCGGGCGACGAGGTGCGGTTCGTCCTGCGATGAGTCCCGCACCCCGGGCCATTGACTGTCGAGATCGTTGACTGTCGAGAGCGTTGACTGTCGAGATCGTTGGCTGTCGAGATCGTTGACTAGCAGTATCGTTGACTAGCGGTGAGACGGATATTAACGTTTGTCTCATGACCCAGGTGACAGCCCCGTCCGGCAGTGAGCGATTCGACGACAACGGCCGCGTCCCGGGCGCTCGATCCTCATCCGACATTCCGGCTCCGGGACCCGGCTCGGTCACCTGGCGCTACTTCGGAAGCTGGCGGGGGATGCTGATGGGCCTGTGGTCGGGCTCGATGCAGAACATGCACCCCAAGCTCGCCGCCGGAGTCTGGGATCACTCCGACTTCTTCGGCGAGCGCTGGGAACGCCTCATGCGCTCGCTCTACCCGATCAGCGGCGTCGTCTTCGACCAGACCCCGGAGACGGGCCGCAGCGTGCGCGACTACCACCTCACCATCAAAGGCACCATGGACAACGGCGAGCGCTATCACGCGCTCGATCCCGACGTCTTCTACTGGGCGCACGCGACGTTCTGGTACGGGAACATCCGGTGCGCCGAGGCCTTCGGCCCACCGATCTCCGAGGCGGACAAGCGAGCGTTGTTCGAGGAGTCTCGTGGCTGGTACGCCCAGTACGGCGTCAGCATGCGTCCGTGCCCCGACACCTACGAGGAGTTCCTCGAGTACTGGGACCACATGTGCCGGCATGTGCTCCGCGACCATGCCGCAGTGCGCACCGTGTTGGACATCTCGCAGCTGCCGCCTCCGCCCTGGATGCGCGCGTGGATGCCTATGTGGTTGTGGCGCAAGCAGATCCGAGTCGTCGGGCGGTTCTTCATGTGGATCACCACCGGTCTGTACGACGAACCGGTCCGCGAGATGATGGAGTTGACGTGGACCCCCGCCGACGAGCGCCGGTTCCGGCTCTTCGGGAAGGCGGTGAACGCGGTGATGGGGCTGCTGCCGCCGCGCTATGAGAGTCATCCCCGCCGCCGGGACGCCGTCGACCGACTGTCGGGCCGTGTCGCGGCCGACGCGCCGCTGCTGGAGAGCCCGCTTCGCAACCTTCCGCCGGAATCAGAACGCGGCAATCCCATCCACTACTGTCCGGTGCACGCCTCGCGCAGGGCCAACTTGCCGTGGCAGAGCAACGACGCGGCCCCGCGTCGGTAGTCGTCGCCTCCCGCTCACCGGGTCAGCGCGGCGATGATCGAGTTCCTGCAATCGCTCGACTGAACGTCCCCGGACATCACAGCTAACCCGTCGATACCCGGTACCGATAGAACACCGGCACGGCCAGCGTCGCGACGACCGTGAAGATCACCACCAGCACACCGCCTCCGGCGAAGGTCGCAGCGGTCCCGGCCGCGGCCGCCGCGGCGCCGTGGGTCACGTCTGCGATGCGCGGGCCGCCCGCGACCACCACGATGAAGACGCCCTGCAGTCGGCCGCGGACGTCGTCGCTGGCCGCCGACTGCAGCATCGTCTGGCGGAAGGCCGCCGACGCCATGTCCGCGGCACCGCCGATCATCAGGGCCAGCACCACGATCGGGAGGACGGGAAGCATGGAGCCGTGGGCGAACACCAACACCCCGCCCGCCACCGCGATCGAGACACCCCAGATCAGCACGCACACCACCACCGCGCGTCCCTGCCGCTGCACCCGCGACACCCAGCCAGACAGGACGCCGCCGACCACCGCGCCGAGCGGGATGGCGATGAACAGCAGCGCGAAGGCCACGCCGCCGTCGGACGGTCCACCGAAGCTCTCATGTGCGATCTGCGGGAACAGCGCGCGCGGCATCCCGAAGATCATGGCGATCAGGTCGATGACGAACGACATCAGGAGCACCGGGTGGCCCTTCAGGTACACCAGGCCGTCGACCACCGACCGGAAGCCGGCGGTGGGCCGCGCGGGCGGCGTACCGCCGTCGCCCGCGTCGGGGACGCCGTGCTCCGGCGGCAGCGGGGGCAGGCTCACCACCGCCCACAGGGTCGCGAACAGACAGACGGCGTCGACGAAGTACAGGGTCGAGAAGCCCAGAACCGGGATCAGCGCACCGCCGACCAGGGGTCCGGCGATGGCACCGGCCTGCATCACGGTCATGTTCAGCGAGTTCGCGGCGGGCAGTCGTTCGAGCGGCAGGATGCGAGGCAGAACAGCTGTGCGAGTGGGCTGATTGACAGCGAAGAAGGCCTGCTGGAGCGCGAAGATCACCAGCAGGAGCCAGACATTGCCGACTCCGGCCGCCGCCTGTGCCCAGAAGGCCGCGGAGGTGACGATCAGGCCGACAGTGGTGACCATCAGGATGCGGCGCCTGTCGAAGGTGTCGGCGAGCGCCCCGCCCCATAACCCGAAGACCACCAGGGGGACGAGGCCGAAGACACCGCTGAGTCCGACGTACGCCGAGCTTCCGGTGATCGCGTACAACTGTGCGGGCACGGCGACGATGGTCAGTTGCGCACCGACCACCGTGATGATGTTGGCGGTCCAGAGCCGGCGGAAGTAGACGTTCTGCAGCGGCCGGGTATCGGCCAGGATTCCACGCGCCATCAGGGCTGGAGCCGCTCCAACCGCCAGCCGTCGGCGGTCCGGACGGCGCAGGCCCGGTTGTGCAACCGGTTGGCGCGCCCCTGCCAGAACTCGACGACGTCCGGCTCCAGGCGGTATCCGCCCCAGCCCGGCGGAACCGGTACCGGCTCCCCCTCGTCCGCACCGCCGAATCGTTCCGCGACCGCCGCCGCGGCCTCCTCCAGTTCCGCACGGGAGCCGATCGGCTGCGACTGCGCCGATGCGAACGCCGACAGCTGCGATCCGCGCGGCCGCGATTCCCAGTAGCGGCGGGTCTCTTCCGAGTCCACCTTCACCACGCGGCCGCGGAAGTGGACCTGGCGCTCCAGCGCGATCCACGGAAACGTCGCCGACGCATGGGGATTGGCAGCGATGGCCCGTCCCTTCTGCGAGTCGTAGCCGGTGAAGAAGACGATGCCCGCTTCGCTGACTCCCTTGCACAGCACGGTGCGCGTCGCCGGACGGCCCTGCGCATCGACGGTTCCCAGCACCATGGCGTTGGGTTCGGGGATGCGCGCGGCGATGGCTTCGGCCAGCCATGTCTCGAAGAGCGATAGCCAGGGCGGGTCCCCGGTCAGCCATGACGGATCGAGGTTCGCTCGCACTCCGTCGGCACCCGCCGCCCCGTCACCCGGACCGTCCGCACCCGACCCGTATCCGACTCGCATACTCGGCAGGTCTACCAGCTTCTTCACGCCCTGCATGCTACTTCCGATCACACCACCAGCCGATCCGGCAGTCCGTCGCCGCCCGGCACCGGCGCCGGCGCGTCGACTCCGGACACCGCCCGGTAGGCCCGACCGACCAGTTCGATCCCACGCACGAGCGTCTGGGCATCGAGCGTGTACGGGATCCTGATGTGGCCGTCGAAGCCGCCGAGCGGGCCGAACGAGCCGCCGGGGATCAGTCGGACGCCGAGTTCGGCCGCCGCCGCGGCCGTCGCGGTCGCCACCGGGCGGGGCAGCGCCACCCACAGGCAGAGACCGCCCACACCGCGCACCGGCACCGCGCCGGGCAGGTGCCGGCCGATCGCCCGCAACGCGGCCGCGCGTTGGGCGCGGAGCACCGCCCGGCGTGCGGGAAGGAAGGCGTCGAGATTCGCGAGTGCGTACTGAGCCGCGAACTGCTCCACCACCGCTCCCCCGAGGTCGGATTCGTAGCGAGCCAGCGCGTAGGCGTCCGGCCTGCCGTCGACGCGGATCCAGCCGACGCGCAGACCCGGCCAGACGGTCTTGCTGGCCGAACCGAGTGTGATGATCTGCGACCTGTGCCTCGGTCCCCGTGCGGAGGGAGCGAAGGCCGCCACCGGCGGCGGCGCACTCACGTCGAGCCCCAACTCCACCATCGTCTCGTCGACGATCACCGGCACCCGGTGACGCGCGGAGATCTCGGCGAGGCGCAGGCGCCCGGCCTCGTCGAGCAGCAGTCCGGTGGGATTGTGGAAATCGGGAATGGCGAAGATCAGGCGCGGTTGCTGCAACCGGACCACCGATTCGAGCTGGTCGAGGTCCCAGCCATAGGTGGGATGCAGTCCCACCGTGACCGGCCGGGCACGATGCCGGGCGAGGGCCAGGATGGTCCCGTGATGAGTCGGCTGCTCGAGCAGGACGCGATCACCCGGCGCGACGTGGACGTCGAGCACCAGGCGCAACGCGTGCTGAGCGCCGGAGGTGACGAGGATCTGATCAGGCGTGGTCGGCAGACCGCGCGCGGTGTACCTCTCGGCGATCGTCTCCGCGAGTGCACGCAGGCCGTTGGGATACAGCCCGGTTCCGGCGAGGTAGCCCGGCGCGCATTCGAGTGCATGGCGGAATCCGTCGTGAACGATCTGTTCGGGAGCGGTCGGCGCGGCGATGTTGAGCTTGATCATGTCGGCTTCGGCCCCGAGATCGATCGGCTCCGGCGGCACCTGCACCGGCAGGGTGAGCACACTGCGCGCCCCCTGCCGCGACTGCAGATGGCCGCCGTCGCGCAGCGCCGCGTAGGCCGCCGCCACCGTCGTGCGCGAGACGTTCAGCGCCTGCGCGAGGGTGCGTTCACTCGGCAGCGCGGTGCCGACCGGAACGCGTCCGTCGAGCACCAGCATCCGCAGCGCGTCCGCAAGCGCCTGATAGCCGGGCCGCGGACCGTCCGGGCGCCAGGCCCCGAGATGTCGTGCCAGTGCGGCCGCACCGATTGCGCCGGTAGGAGTGATCACAAGTCCAGTGTTCCACAACTGGCTATGGATTCAATGGCCAGTTTCGGCCACGGTGGTCTCATGTTCAAGAGACTCCTCGCACTCGCCGTCGGCCTCGTGCTCTACGGCGCTTCGATGGCGATGATCCTGCACGCCGGACTCGGCAACATCCCCTGGGACGTCCTGCATCAGGGAATCGCCGACCAGGTGGGCCTCTCGATCGGCACGGTGTCGATCATCGTCGGTGCGGTGGTCCTGCTCGCATGGCTTCCGCTCCGACAACGGCCCGGCGTGGGCACCGTGGCGAACGTGGTGGTCCTCGGCCTGACCTTCGACGCGGTCTCGCCCTACCTGCCCGACCGGCCAGGGCTCGCGGTCGCGGTCCCCATGATGCTGGGCGGCATCGTCCTCAACGGCTTCGCCACCGCGCTGTACATCGGCGCACGGCTCGGCCCCGGGCCGCGCGACGGCCTGATGACCGGGATCGTTGCGCGGACGGGATGGTCGGTGCGCGTGGTCCGAACCGTCCTGGAAGTCGCAGTGGTGGCGGTCGGGTTCGCTCTCGGCGGCACCCTCGGGGTCGGCACCGTGCTCTACGCGGTGGCAGTCGGTCCGCTCATCCAACTGTTCGCCCGGCTGATGCGCGTCGATCGCGCGGTGGCCGGCGAGACCCGCGTCACGGACGCGGCCCACACCTCTGCCGCAGGTCTGCCCAATTCTTCAGAACCCGCTATTGCCCCAGATCCCGCCGCTCCCAGAGCGCCGCGGCGGCGACCACGAAGGCCGCTGCGGCGAGCGCCGGGATCACGAGCGGCAGCGCCTGGACCGATTGCAGCGGAATCTGGGGAACGTGCGTGAACGGCGACACGTCGCGCACCCACTGCGGCAGGCCGAGCATCCCGCCGAAGGGGCCCAGCAGCCACGAGGCGATGAGGATCGGCCAGCCGACCACGGCGAGCCGTCCCCGGGCGCCGTACAGCAGCACGGCCAGCGACATGGTCGCCGCGGCCGCCGGGACCGAAGCCGCCGCCATCGGGAATGCGACCTCCGCCGTGCTCCCCCATCCCGCGCCGGAGAGTCCGGCGCCGAGGAGGACCGATGCCGGCGCCGCCGCCATCACGATCACCACGGTGACACCGATGACACCCGCCTGGGTCCAGAAGTAGCGTCGCCGGGACACCGGGGTGGCGAGCAGCACCTCGAGGCGACCGCTCACTTCCTCCGACCGCCATTTGGTGAGCAGCGAGACGCCCGCACCCACCGCCGCTACCGCGAGGAACCCGGTCATCGTCGACAGGAAGACCTGTTTCAGTGTGCCCGCCGCTCCGGACGACTCGAGGAAGTCGGTGATCGCCTTGTTGGTACCCGCGAACTGATCCACCTGATCAGTGATGACGCCGACCGTGACGCCGTACACCGCGACGCCGCCGATCCAGGCCGCCGCCGTCGAACGGCTCTGCCGCCACGCGAGAGCCAGCGGCGACCGCAAGTGCGGTCCGGTCGCCGGGCCGGGTCTGGCGGCGAGCAGCCCCGCCCCCAGGTCGCGGCGCCTGCGGACCACCGGAGCCAGCGCGAGACCTGCGACGAACGCCGCGACGGAGGCCAGCGCCGGCCAGAAACTGTTGCCGTCGAAGGGCTCGATCGCCTCGGCCCAGCCGACCGGGTTCGTCCATCTCAACCAGGCCGCGGCGGGCACCGTGTCGGCGACGCCGCGCAGGACGTATCCGGCGAGCACCACGCCGGACGCGGCGAGATTCGCCGAATGGGCCGAGGGGAACACCTCGGCGGCGACCAGCGCCAGGCCGGCGGCGGCCAGACCGGTCGAGGCGTATTGCGCGAACACCGCGAGCAGCGACACCGGGTCCGCGCCGTCGACGGTGAGCAGGCTCGCCGCCATCGCCGCGGACACGACGAGCACGAAACCGACGACGACGCTCACCGCGGCGACGGCGGGAGCCACCGGTCCGACCGACCCGGCCAGGACCAACTCGGTGCGTCCCTCTTCCTCCTCCTTGCGGGTCAGCCGAACCACCGCCATCGCGGCACAGACGCCGAGCGCGGCGATCATGAACAGTCCCGCCCGCCACGACGCCAGCGCCGCCAGAGAGTCGTCTCCGGGAACACTTCCCAAGAGGAACCGGAACGCCGCATTGGTCCCCGCGACCGTCCGCAGGCTCTGCTGCTGAGCGGGATCGCCGGCGAGATTCTGGATCATCGCGGCGGTCGACAGATTGATGGCCGCGAACAGCACCACTGTCACCGGGATGATCAGCCGCTCACGGCGCACGTCCATGCGCGCCAGCAGCGGCCAGCGCGTAGTCGGCGAAGTCATGCCCGCTCCCGGCTGCCGCGGACCGCGTCCTGATCGTCCTGATCGCGGTAGTTCTGCAGGAACAACTCCTCCAGGCTCGGCGGTTCGATCGCCAGCCGGGCGACCCCCGCGGCCGACAGCGCCGCGGTGACGGCGGGGAGGGCATCGTCGTCGACGGTGAAGGTCACGTCCCCGGAAGCCGTCGTGTCGAGATCGTGCACCCCCGGCACCGCGGACAGGTCGCTCGGACCGGGGAGGGTGGCCGTGACCCGCAACCGGCGCAGATGTCGCAGATCCTCGAGCCGGCCCGCCTGCACGGTCTTTCCCGCCCGGATGATCGTGACGGTGTTGCAGAGCTCCTCCACCTCGGAGAGCAGGTGCGACGACATCAGGACGGCCGCCCCGCGTGCGGCGCGCTCGGCAGCGCAGCGCATGAACTCGCGCGCCATCAGCGGGTCGAGCCCGGACGTCGGCTCGTCGAACACCAGCAGATCGGTGTCGGCCGCGAAGGCCGCGACGAGCGCCACTTTCTGCCGGTTCCCTTTGGAGTACGACCGCGCCTTCTTCGTCGGATCGAGTTCGAACCGCTCGATCAGTTCGTCGCGCGCGGGCGTGGCTGCCGGGTCCAGACCCCGCAGCCGCAGCAGGAGGTCGATCGACTCACCACCGCTGAGCTGCGGCCACAGCGTGACGTCGCCGGGCACATAGGCCAGCCGGCGGTGCACGGACACCGCATCGCGATGCGGGTCGGCACCGAAAAGCCGGACCTGCCCGCCGTCGTGGCGGAGCATGCCGAGCAGGATGCGGATGGTAGTAGATTTACCCGCGCCGTTCGGCCCCAGGAATCCGGCGATCTCGCCGGTCTCGACACTGAGGTCGAGCCCGTCGAGCGCGGTGAACCTGCCGAAGTTCTTCCGCAGACCTCGTACATCGATCACCTTCGACGTGTCCATTTCCTCACCTTCGACGAAACAGCGAAACGGTGTCCAGAGTCATCCTGCTCTTGCACGGCGCCCGCTGCTGCGCAATGCCGTGCTGGGCTGTCTTAGAATCGTCGTCATGACCGATACCGCGATCACGCTGCCCGCCGAACTCCTTCCCGCAGACGGCCGTTTCGGCTGCGGCCCGTCCAAGGTCCGCCCCGAGCAGCTGCAATCGCTGGTCGACACCGGCGCTTCGGTCTTCGGCACCAGCCACCGTCAGGCACCGGTCAAGAACGTCGTCGGCGCGGTCCGCGAGGGTCTGGCACAGCTGTTCTCGCTGCCGGAGGGCTACGAAGTCGTCCTCTCCAACGGCGGCACCACCGCGTTCTGGGACGCCGCGGCATTCGGCCTGATCCGCGAGCGCGCCCTCAATCTCACTTACGGCGAGTTCTCCTCCAAGTTCGCCACTGTGTCCAAGAAGGCCCCGTTCCTTCAGGATCCGAAGGTCGTCTCGACCGATCCCGGAACCGCACCCGACCCGGCTGCGCTGACCGCCGGCGACGTCGAAGGCGTCGACCTCATCGGCTGGGCGCAGAACGAGACCTCCACCGGCGTCGCGGTTCCCGTGGTCCGCCCGGCCGCCGCAGGCGATGCGCTGATCGCCATCGACGCCACCTCGGGTGCGGGCGGGCTGCCGGTCGACATCGCGCAGACCGACGTCTACTACTTCGCGCCGCAGAAGAGCTTCGCCTCCGACGGCGGGCTCTGGATCGCGATCATGAGCCCGGCCGCACTGGCTCGCATCGAGGAGATCAAGGAGTCGGGCCGCTGGTGCCCCGAGTTCCTGTCTCTGCCGACGGCGGTCGACAACAGCTCCAAGAACCAGACCTACAACACGCCCGCGCTCGGTTCGCTGTTGCTGCTGAAGAACCAGATCGAGTGGATGAACGACAACGGCGGTCTGGACTTCTGCACCGGCCGCACCGCCGACTCCAGCTCGCGGCTCTACAGCTGGGCCGAGGCCAGCGAGTTCGCGACTCCGTTCGCCGACGAGGCGCACCGCAGCCAGGTGGTCGGCACCATCGACTTCGCGGACTCGGTGGACGCCGCGGCCGTCGCCAAGACGCTGCGTGCCAACGGGGTCGTCGACACCGAGCCCTACCGCAAGCTCGGCCGCAACCAGCTGCGCATCGGCATGTTCCCGGCGATCGACCCCGAGGACGTCACCAAGTTGACCCAGTGCATCGACTACATCGTCGAGCGCCTCTGACCCGGATCGAAGATCTGATCTTCACAGAAGGGCCGCGTGTCCTCTCGCGCTCCGGCACAGAAATTCACTAGTGTTGAGTGCGGTATCCGCGTACCTGGTGACCGGAGGAGGAGTCGATGCGTGAACTGCACGCCGATCGCGCCGACTCAGACGGTGCGTTCATCGTCGTGATGGACCTCGACTCCGGCGAAGAGTTTCAGATCCCGATCGACAGCACGTTGCGCGCGCTCGTCCACCCGCCGGAATCGGTTGAGGCGGATGTCCCCGCCCAGTGCGAGTGCGCGTCGACCGACGCCGCCCGGCCCGAGTCGACCCCCTCCGGGCCCGCTCAGTCGGTGGCCGACCAGCCGACCGATGCGCAGGCGACGTTGTCGCTGACGCCCCGGGAGATCCAGGCTCGTGTCCGGTCCGGTGCCAGCGTCGAAGAACTCGCCGCCGCCACCGGGGTCGGAGTCGAGAAGATCAATCGGTTCGCGCATCCGGTGATCCTGGAACGGAGCCGGGCCGCGGAACTCGCGCGCGCCTCGCATCCGATGGGGGTGGACGGTCCCGTCGCAGGCACACTCGGCGAAATGGTGGCCGAATGCCTTGTGCTGCGCGGACATTCACCACAGAACGCCGAATGGGACGCGTGGCGCACGGAGTCGGGTCAGTGGGTGGTCCAGGTGTCGCCGGAACCGGGCTCGGACCTCTTCGCACACTGGCGCTTCGTGCCCGGTTCGCACGGCGGGACCACCGACCCGATGGACGATCTGGCCGTCGAGCTGACCGAACCGGAACTGGCGCGCAGCAGCCGCAGGCCCACAGTGCAGGCGGTACCGAAGCCTCCGGCCCACGAGGTGGCGCCCGACGGGCACGAATACGTCACGGTGGATGCCGACGACCTCACCGGACGGCAGAGTCACCGACGGGACCCGTTCGGAGAGGTCCTCGATCTGCGGTACGACGACGAGCGTCGAGTGGAGGCATCGACGCCGCAGGAGGAGAGGGAGTCGACGGCACCGCGGCACCGCGGCAAGCGTGCGACACCCACCGTGCCGGCGTGGGAGGACGTACTGCTCGGCGTCCGAAGCCACCCGAACGACTGATGCGACTTGGAGACTCGGTGCTGCCGAACATATCTGCCCTCTGGTTAATCGCCTGCCCCGATCCGGCGGCGGAGTTGGCCGGCGGCGTGTACATCGATCCGGAGAAGACGGCGGACTTCATCGAGAAGGCCTTCGCCGACACCGAGATCACGCCCATCGGAACCTCCGATCTCGCGGCTGCCGTCGACGGCGCCGACAACCGGGTGTTCGCCGCGCACTTCGGCCGCCTGGCGGTGCTCGCGGGCGCCAGCCTTCGCACCACCGACCCCGACGAGCTGACCTCCTATCTCGAGGATCTCGGTGTCGGCCAGACCTGGGCTCTCGTCTCGCTCGACCCCGACACCGACACCGGATGTGTGGCCCGCTGGCAGGACGGTGAACTGCAGCGCGCCTTCGTCGGCACGCCGACGGTGATCCGCACCGACGTGGGGCTGCCGTATCCGTTCGAAGGGCCGTTCTGGGCGGGTGACCACCCGCAGGCCGCCGCCGAACACGATCCGCTCGCGCTGCCCTTCCATCCCGGCGAACTCGCGGACGCCGCGCACGGCGCCTGGTTCGGCTTCAGTTTCCACGGCGACACATCGTCGGCCGTCGACCCCGCGCGCATCCCCGTCACCGTCTACCGCGTCGGGCCCGACGACGGATTCGACAACGTGATCGAATCATCGGTGCCCCTCCGCGCGGACGCCCCGACCGAGCCGCATCACGCGCACGCCGCTCCGGAGGGGTCGACCGAGGAGACCGAGCCGATCCAGCGGATTCCCGCGCCGGTCGCGACCCCGGAGCCGCAGTCGGAGCAGCAGCCGGACTCCCCGCCCGCGCGCACTCCCGGACCGATCTCCCGCTATTTCGGCTTCCGCGGTCGTCTGTGACGGCCGTCGACGCCGGTTGAGCGAATACCGGCCCTCCCAGGCTGGTTAGCCCCTCCCAGGCTGGTTGAGCGAGCGCCGCCCCCGCCGCTGGTTGAGCGAGCGCAGCCCCCGCCGCTGGTTGAGCGAGCGCAGCCCCCGCCGCTGGTTGAGCGAGCGCAGCCCCCGCCGCTGGTTGAGCGAGCGCAGCCCCCGCCGCTGGTTGAGCGAGCGCAGCCCCCCCGCCGCTGGTTGAGCGAGCGCAGCGAGTCGAAACCGGCTCGCGTTTGGTTTCGACTCGCTACGCTCGCTCAACCAGCGGGCGGGAGGGAACCGGCACACGTCGGTTTCGACTCGCTAAGCGCGCTCAACCAGCCTGGGAGGGTTTCGACTCTCTGCGCTCGCTCAACCAGCAGGCGGGAACACCATCGGCACAGATCAGCGGGCGCGCTCGTAGAAGGCCACCGCCGCCGCGGTCGCGACGTTCAGCGAATCGGTGCCCCGGCTCATCGGGATCCGCGCGCGGACGTCGCAGCGGCGCATCGTGTGTTCGGCCAGGCCGGGGCCCTCGGCCCCGACCAGGAAGGCCACCCTGTCGTCGGTCACCGCCTCGGCGAGGGGAACGCTGCCCTCGCCGGGAGTCAGTGCCACCGTGGTGAATCCGGCCGACCGCAGCAGGTCCAGATCGGCCGGCCACGCCTGCGAGCGAGCGAAGGGCACGAGAAGCGCATGCCCCATCGACACGCGCACGCACCGTCGGTACAGGGGGTCGGCGCACCCGGTCCCGAAGATCACTGCGTCCACGCCGAGGCCCGCGGCGTTGCGGAAGATGCTGCCGATGTTCTCGTGATCGTTGACGCCCTCCAGGACGGCGACGGTGCGCGCGTTCTCGATCACCTCGGGAACCGAGAGTTCGACGGGCCGCCGGGCCGCGGCGAGGACGCCGCGATTGAGGTGGAAGCCGATCACCTCGGCCATCACCTCGGCGCTCGCACGGTAGAACGGCACCCCGGCCAGCGCCGGGTTTTCGAGGTCCGAGGCCAGTTCGTCGAGCCGGCGGTCGACGCCGAAGAAGGCATGCGGTGAAAACCTCGAGGCGATCATCCGCTGCGCCACCAGCACTCCCTCCGCGATCACAAGCCCCTTCCCCACCCGGCCGCCGGGCAGCGCGGGTACATCCGGGCGGCGGTCCACCGAGTTGAGGTCCCGGAAGTCGTCGATCCGCGGATCGGACGGGTCGACGATGTCGATGACGTCCACGGCGAGGTGGTCGGTCGGCCGGACTGCGTCTGTCGAGGTCACCAGTCAACGGTGCCACATCGTGGCCGGTCAGCGGTGCTCTGCACCGGCGTCGGTGAGCTTTGGCACACTGGACGGGTGAACAATTCGTCGTCTGACGCTGCCGATCCGCTCTCGCTCGAACGCCCCAGGGGCACCGACTGGCCGGAGATCCTCGAGATCGACGCCCGTGCGTTCGCCCTGCCGAAGCCGCTGCCCGCCGACGAGATGATCGAGTTCCGCAACCGGGCGGGTGAGGGCGACACCGTCATCATCCGCGACACCGGCTCCGACGGACGTCCGATCGTCGCCGTCTCGTTGTACTTCCCCGTGCCGCTCACCGTCCCCGGCGGCGAGTCGGCCACCACGGCCGGACTGTCGTGGGTCTCGGTGTCGGCCACCCATCGGCGCCGCGGTCTGCTGCGGCGGATGATCACCGAGCAGTACCGGACCTGGCGCGAACGCGAGTTCCCCCTCGCCACGCTCACCGCGTCGGAGGGCGGCATCTACGAACGCTTCGGTTTCGGGCCCGCGATCTTCTCTCATCGCGTCCGCGTGACTCCCGCGTCCGCGCAGTTCCGCACTCCCCCGCCGGCCGATTCCCGGGTCCGCTACGGCAACAGCGAGCAGGTGGTCCGGCACGTCCCCGAGGTCCATCGCCGCTGGGCCGCAGGGCGCAACGGCGCGATCACCCGCCCGGAGACCTGGTGGCCGTCGATCATCGCCGACCGTGCCTTCCGCCGGAACTCGCAGACCAGCGGCCTGCACTATCTACTGCACGCCGACGGCTATGCGGCCTACCGGATCGATGCCCGCGACAAGACCGCGATCGTCGAGGACTTCGTCGCCGCCACGCCGGAGGCACACACCGACCTGTGGCGCGTCCTGTCGAGCCTGGACCTGGTCTCGGCCGTGACGGCGTCCATCCCGGTCGACGACCCGCTGCCGCACAAGCTGGTGAACGCGCGAGCCCTCGAGGTGCAGGGACGGGCGGACGAGCTGTGGGTGTCGATCCTCGACGTCGTCGCCGCCCTGGAACTGCGCACCTACGGCGCAGACGGCGACCTGGTCCTGGACGTGACCGACGGTTTCGGCGACCGTGCGGGACGCTACCGGCTGACGGTCGCCGATGCCCGTGCGACGGTGACGCGCACCGACGACGCCCCGCAGGCCGGCATCGACATCGCCACGCTCTCGAGCGTCTACCTCGGGGGTGTCGGCGTCCGCGAGATGGCCGCCGCCGGACGGATCGACGCGGATCCGGAGGTCGTAGCGCAGCTGGCGGCGATGTTCGCCGTCGACGAGGCGCCCTTCGCGGGCACGTTCTTCTGACGCGTCAGCCCGAGATCAGATCGGAGATCGGCCCTCTCGCGAAGTAGAGCAGGAACAGGACCGCCACCACGTACAGCAGCGGATGCATCCGGCGCCACTGTCCCCGCGCCGCTCCGAGCACCACCCAGCTGATGAAGCCGACGCCGATGCCGTTGGCGATCGAGTAGGTGAACGGCATGGTGACGATGGTCAGAAAGGCCGGGAGCGCGAGCTCGAACCGGGTGAAATCGATGTCCCTGATCTGGCCCATCATCATCGCGCCGACGACCACCAGCACGGGTGCGACAGCTTCCATCGGCACCACGCTGTACAGCGGGGTGAAGAACATCGCCGCCAGGAAGAGCACACCGGTCACGATGTTCGCGAATCCCGTGCGCGCGCCCTCGGCGATGCCCGCCGACGACTCGACCAGCACGGTGTTCGACGACGCGGACGACGCGCCGCCGACGATGGCGCCCGTACCCTCGATCATCAGCGCCCGTCCGATGCCCGGGAGATTGCCGTCCTTGTCCGCGAGACCGCCCTCCTTGCCGAGACCGGTCATCGTGCCCATAGCGTCGAAGAAGTTCGACAGCAGCAGGGTGAACAGGAAGACGCAGGCGATCAGAACGCTGACATCGTCGAACTGTCCGGTGAACGCGCCGAACAGGTCCACATCGCCCACGAGGGACAGGTCCGGCAGTCCGCCGATGCCGCTCGGGAGTTTGGGAACGTTCATCGCCCAGCCCCCGTGGCCTTCGGACGCCGGGCCGAGATGCATCACGGCCTCGACGATAATCGAGACCACGGTCATCACGATGATCCCGAGCAGCAGTCCGCCGGGCACCTTCCGAACCACCAGGACCGCCATCAGCAGGACGCCGACGACGAAGACGACCGTCGGCACGGTGCCGATCGACCCGTCGTGCCCCAGCTGGACCGGCGGGGCGCCGGCAGCCTCCGGCCGGGTCACGAAGCCGGCGTTGATGAAACCGATGAAGGCGATGAACGCGCCGATGCCCGCAGCGATCGCCGATTTGAGTTCGGCCGGCACGGCGTTGAAGACGGCGGTCCGGACACCGGTGAGGCCGAGCAGCACGATGATGACACCGTCGATCACCACCAGGCCCATCGCCGCCGGCCAACTCATCTGCGGCGCGATCGTCACCGCCAGCAGGCTGCTGATCCCGATGCCGGCCGCCAGGCCGAACGGATAGTTGGCGACCAGGCCGAAGACGATGGACATCACACCCGCGGCCAGTGCCACCACGGCGGCCACCTGAAGCATCGGGAGCACGTTGCCGAGGGAGTCGGCGTTGATCGGTTTCCCGGGGACACCGCCGATGATGATCGGCGTCAGGACGACGATGTACGCCATCGTGAAGAACGTGACCAGTCCGCCGCGCACTTCCCGGGCCACCGTCGAACCGCGCTCGCGGATCTTGAAGTACCGATCCAGCACGGACTGCGACGTCTTCGCCGTGTCGGTGCCGTTCGCCTCCTGCGGTTCGTTGTCGGCCGGATCGGTCATCGGCGGGCCTCTCAGTGTCGGGCATTCAATGGACCGGATAATTGTTGCGCATGCGCCGCGCGCGAACCACCACGGGCGGGAAAGCTAGTCTGAACCCATGTCAGACGAGTCCGAGATCCCGCAACTCCCGGCCAGGCTCAGGGCACCCGAACCGGTCATCGTGGCCGGGATGCTGATCTGGACGGTGGCCACGTTGGTGGTGTGGCTCGGCGGTGTTGGTCCCGACAGCGCGCTGCCGGTGTGCCTGGTCGGGCTCGGCGTCGGTGTGCTCGGCACCGGCGTGGTACTCCTCCAGAAGGCCGCCGTGCGGCGCGGTTCCCGCGGCGCTCAGGAAGGGCTCGACGTGCGCTGATCCCTGGCGTTCTTCACCTGCTGATCGTGCTGGGCCTGTTGGGCCACCGAATTCGTCACCCGCTTGGTTCCCACCCGCAGCAGGGCGGGTCGCCGGACCAGTTGCGCATGGGCCACGAGACAGACGAGCAGCCATATCAGTCCGAACAACCAGCCGAAGACGACGTCGGAGGTCCAGTGGACGCCGAGGTACACCCGGCTGAGACCGATCACCGCGATCAGCGCGGGAATCCACAGCAGGATCAGCGGTCGCGCCCGCACGCGCGGATACAGCCGGTACAGGATGACGGCGGAGAGCCCGTACACGACGGTGCTGAGCATCGCGTGCCCAGAGGGGAACGACGCTCCCCCGACGTCGATGAGCCGGTCGGTGACCGGTGGTCTGGGTCTGGCGAACAAGAGCTTGAGCAGCACCATCAGCACGTAGCCGCTCAGGCTGCCGACCACGATGAGTGCCGAGAGGTCGATGCGGTTGCCCACCCACGCGAGCACCAGCACCCCGATGACCACCAGGACCACCGTCAGGGTGTCACCGAGGACGGTCAGGAACTGCATAACCGAGGTCAGCGGTTCGTGCCGGGAGTGCACCACCCAGTCGGTGATGCGTTCGTCGATCGGGAACTGCTGCACTACTGCCTCGCTGGTGTCTCTGGAGGGAACTCGTCGTTCGCGGCTCGCCGCTCACGGTACTGGCTCATCGTCCGCCCGCCCCCGACATCGGCTCAGATGCACCGTCCCGTCGTCGTCCACCCACAGGGGCACGCGCCGCCGGTCGTCGGTCTCACCGGTCACCGTGACATGGAGATCGTCGTGGAGCCGCACGCGGTGGGGCGCGGGCAGTCCGGCCGCCGCGGACAGCCGGACGGCGTCGGCGGAGTCGGGGTCGACGGACTCGCCGCCCTGGTCCGGGATCACCCGGTAGACCTCGGCCGCGGTAGGTGCATCGAGGAGATCGGCCAGCAGAGCGGCTGAATCGGCGTCGGGCGGGATCGCAGGCAGGACGGCGCGACCGGCGGGCACCACGCTCATCCACCACGGCGCCCCGACCACCACGGGATCGTCGGAGACTTCGCCGGAGACCGTCCGGGCGCCTCGGGGCGGTTCGACGTCGTCGACCGCGAACGCCCCGGAACGCACGGCACTGATCAGCGCGGCATGGGCACGGACTGCGACGCCGGGTGCGACCGTCCGTGCCGGATCGGCGAGCCTTGCCAGCCAGTCGGCCGCGTCGTCGGCGTCGTCCGGCTCACCGGCGGCGAGGAGTCCGGCGGCCGCCACGGGCACCTCGACGGGGTCGAACAGCCCGCGCAGCGACGTCTCGTCGACCGATCGGAGACCCCGTAGCGCCGTGCCGTCGATCTCGGCGTATCGGCGCAGCCACCACCGCGTGTACCCGCCGGTCAGCGCGGACGCGGTGTCGGGGTCGTCGGCCAGCAGCGCGAGAGCGGCCGGCCACTGCCGAGGGTCGACGAGGTCCAGGTCGCGAACGGCGATCAGTTCTTCGGGCGGCACCTCGTGCTCCTCCCACCATCGCTCCTCGTCGGGCAGGTCGTGATCCGGCGCGACGGGCGCGTCGTCGCGCACGAGCGTGAATCCCCATCCGACGCCGAGTCGGCGCAGAGCCGTCGGCCCGTACGTCTCGACCACCGAATCGGCGACGGTTCCGAACGGAGAGTCGTCGACCAGCACCTGCGCCAGCGGGCTGTCGGGCAGCAGGAGTTCGTCCGCCGGCCACCGCTCGCCGTCGGCTCCGAGCAGTTCCAGACCGCCGAGTTCGGCCGGCGCGCGACCGGCGTCGGGCAGTCCGAGGATCCTGAGCACCACGTCGGTCACGGCGTCCGGGTCGGCAGCGCGGTCGTCGGAATCGGGGCCGGCGTCGAGCTCCGCGATCAGCTCGGGCAGCGCCAGAGCCGCCGCGGGCGAGATGCGCGTGAGTCCGAGGCGGTCCAGGAGCGGGTCGTAGGCGGCGGGATCGACGGTCGGCACCCAGCTCGGGACGGGCGGATCGTCGAGCCCGTCCAGCCCGTCGATGAGAAAGAGCCCGCGGCACCCGACGTTCATGCGGCCGTCGGCGCGCGGAACCGGCAGCGTTCCCAGTTCCTCGGCGGTCCGTGCGTCCGGGACCATCGGCGCCAGCGCCGCGTAGAGCCGCGACCACCATGCGGTGTCCTCGCCGCCGGCACCGGACAGCAGCTCGGCCAGATCGGCCAGGCCGAGGCGCCGAGCGCCCAACCCCACCAGCAGCGACGCCGTCACCCGGTCACTGACATCCGGATGCGCCAACGGTTCGAGAAGGTCGCCGAGCAGCGCCGCGAGGTCGGCCGTCAGGCCCGGGAGCACCCACGCCCGTTCGGGCGAGAGCGCCTCCCCGGTGGCAGACGGCAGCCACCGGGCAGTGCGCAGCCGGTCCCGGACCGCCTCCCGGAGCACCGCGTCCACCCGGCCCGATGCGAGCGCCGGCGGGGGAATCACCGCTTGCTTCTGGTCGTCGGGAACCAGTGCCGCGAGTTCGGGATAACCCGCGGCCGCCGCCTCGACGTCGGCGTCGGGATGCAGTTCCCGGCGATCGGGCGTCAACGGCAGGTCGGCGATCACGCGCGCGGGAAGGGTCAGTTCGATATCCGTGGCGTTGGGGCTGCGCAGCGCGTCGCCCGACAGCGGCCGTATCCGTCCGTCCCGGATCGGCACCAGCCATCGGGCGGTGGCGGCTCGCGCGATCAGCCAGCGCCGGTGCTCGGTGCCGTCGCGGGTGATGACGACGGTGTCGCCGTCGGCCAGACGCTCGTAACTCCGCCCGGCGACGTCGATCCGCGCGAGCGCCTCCAGTTCGAGCAGGAGGTCGGGCGCCTGGTGCTGCGCCGCCGACACGATCGCGGCCGCGGCCTCCTCGTCGGCCGTCTCCAGCACCACCTCGGTGTCGAATCCCGCAGCGGGCTGGGCCGCCGAGGGCCAGGCCAGTCGCTGCGCGGGGACCCGATCAAGATCCAGCTCCGAATCGGGATCGTCGATCAGCGCGCGGATCTGTCCGCGAGTCCGATCGGCGTCGAACTCGATCGATCCGCTGCGTGAGGCGAGGGTGACGCGCGCGGCGAGCGACGTGGCACGGAAACCCATGCCGAAGCGGCCGACGGTGGTCCCGCCGTGGATCAGCGGGCTCTTCGGCGACACGCGCAGCGCCGTGAGCGACCGGACTCCGGCGGCCGTCAGCGGCGCACCGGTGTTCGCGACGTGGACGGTGGCGCCGTCGGCCCACACCGCCACTCGGCCGTCGATGCCGGCCAGGCTCGCCGCGTCGGCCGCATTGGCCGCGAGCTCGGTGAAGAGGCGGTCGCGGTAACCGATCTCGAGAAGTTCCGCCTCGGCCGCAGCGTCCTCGGCCAGACGGGTGGGCGACGACAGCCAGCCCTGCAGGGTGCTCCGGCGCAGGTCCGCGGTCCCGAACGGATCCGCGGGATCAGTCTCCGGCCGGGGCATCGCTCGCCGGAACGGCCGGCAGCGTCACGACCTCGACGGCACCGTCGTCGAAGGCGTCGTAGGCCGGGCTGCCATTGCCCGGTGCGGGCCGTACGTCCGAATGCGCGCCGCAACCGTACTCCGCGGAGACCGCGCGGCCGTCGGCGGACAGCTCGTTGGCGCAGACGCCGAAGGCGCCGTGGAGCGCTCCGGCGAGGGGCAGGTAGAAACCACAGGTCCCGCACGAGTGCCGGGCGTTGCGGGCCATCGCCGAATCGGGACCGAATTCGCCGTCGTACCAGCGCTGGGCGGCGTCGGCGCGGCCCTCGAAGGAGAGCAGGCGCTTGCGTCCGAGGCCGATCTCCGCCGAGACCTGCCCCACCTGATCCCGGTCGATGGGATCGACGTCGAGGGTGTCGATCTGCCCGGGGACCAGCCGCGGATCGTCGGCGGGCGCGGCCAGCAGATCGCCGGGACCGAGATCGCCCGGCGCGACGCGATCCACCCAGGGAACCCATTCGGGGGCGAGCAGAGCGCCGTCGCCGGGGAGCAGGACGGTCTCGCTGACCGTCAGTTCCCTCGACTCGGGCGCACCCGCGACGACGACGCACCACTGCCAACCCCGGTAGCCGGGGACTTCGGCGGCGAAGTAGTGGGTGGCGGCGTACTCGCCCTCCGAGCGCGCCCCCAGATGCTCACCAGGCGTTTCGCCGTCGGCGATCAATGCTTCGCGCGCGAAGGCGACAGCATCCACCAGGGCGCCGTTCTCGAATGCAACACTCACCCTTCCAGTGTGCAATAGCGGCCCGGGGTAATGCACGTCAGGCACCTTTCGCAGACGATTCGCGGGATCGGCGAGGCACGCACGAAGCATCGGGCGCCGCCTGTTCCCAGCCTTGTCCGCGTCATAGGGAACAATTGATGACGTGAATCCTCGTCAACCCGGTGACAACCGCCCCCACGGCGGTGACCGGCAGCAGTCTCCGCGGTCTCCGCGGCGGCCGGCGCCGCATCCCGGCCAGGCGAACTACCCGGCCGACCCGCGACCGCGCGTGCCCACCCGACCGTTCGAGTCCCGCGAACGTCCGGCCAGCGAGGGCTATCTGCCTCCGCGCACCCGCAACCCGCATCTGCCCCCGCTCGACCCGCAGACCGAACCCGTCGACCAGCCGACCACCCGGATCAAGCCGGAGGCCGGCGCGCAGGACCGTCGCCGCGGCACCGAATACGTTCCACCCGAGAAGGTCACGGTGGTCCGGGTCTTCGCGCGGCGGTCGAAGTACTTCACCGCCCGCGGCGTGAACATGGTGCATCGCGCGGCGACGGCCGACGGCGCCGACCGGTCCGGACTCACCGCGCTCACGCTGCCGGTGATCGCCAACAGCGCCGTCGACGCCGCGATGGCGGTCGCGCTGGCGAACACGCTGTTCTTCGCCGCGGCCACCGGCGAATCGAAGGTCAACGTCGGCCTGTACCTGGCTTTGACGATCGCACCGTTCGCGCTCATCGCACCGCTGATCGGGCCGCTTCTGGACCGGCTGCAGAACGGGCGGCGAATCGCGATGGCCGCGACCTTCGGCCTCCGCGCGGTCCTCGGGTTGCTCATCATCGTGAACTCCTCGTGGGACTCCTCATCCGGGCAGCTCACGTACAAGCCGTGGGTGCTCTATCCGTGCGCCCTCGGGCTCATGGTCCTGTCGAAATCGTTCGGGGTGCTCAAATCGGCCGTGGCACCGCGCGTGCTGCCGCCCTCGATCGATCTGCCCCGCGTCAACTCCCGGCTCACCACGTTCGGCCTGATCGGCGGCACCATCGTCGGCGGCGGCATCGCGGGCGCGCTCGAGATGGTGCTCGGCAAGTTCCTCCCCTTCCACGTTCCGGGCGCGATGATCTGGCTGGTGCTGGTCGCAGCGATGGGCGGCTACTATTGCATGAAGATCCCGTCGTGGGTGGAGGTGACCGAGGGCGAGGTCCCGACGACGATCACCTACCGCGGCAGTCCGGACGCCGAGGCCCCCACCGAGCGGGCCCACAAGCCGAGCCTCTCGAAGCGGTTGGCGGCCAAGATGCGCCAGCCGCTGGGCCGTTCGGTGGTGACCGGACTGTGGGGCAACGGAACCATCCGCATCCTGACCGGGTTTCTCACCCTGTACATCGCCTTCTACGCCAAGGCGCAGGACCACCTGGGTTCCGGCTGGGCGCAGCTGATGATGCTGGGTGCGGTGGGTGCCGCCGCCGGCGTCGGCAACGCCGTCGGAAACGGCCTCGGCACGCGGATCGAGCTGCGCAATCCCACCGCGATCGTCGTGTGGTCCACCGCCGCCACATTCGTCGGATGTCTGCTGGCCGCGGTCTTCAACTCGCTGATCTTCGTCGTCGCCGCAGGCTTCATCGGCTCGGCGACCAGCGCCATCGCGAAGGTCTGCATGGACTCGAGCATCCAGGACGATCTACCGGAGGAGTCCCGGGCGTCCGCATTCGGCCGGTCGGAGACGGTGCTCCAACTCTGCTGGGTCTTCGGCGCCACCCTGGGTGTGCTCCTGCCCACCGAGCTGTGGATCGGCTTCACCGTGGTCACCGTGTTCGTCGGCATCGGTCTCGTCCAGACCTTCCTGACCAGCCGCGGTTCCACGATGGTGCCGGGCTTCGGCGGCCGCCGCCCCGATCACGCGGCCCCGACGATGCCGATCGAAGTGCCCGACCATCTGCGCGCACCGCGCTGAGCCGCGGCCGACACGCCCCTGATCGAGCCCGCACATCCCCCAGCCCCCGCCCCCTAACCGAAGGACGTATTCGACGTGATGCAACCGGGAGACAAGAAGGCCCTCGCGATCATCGGAGCCGTGGTGGTCGCGGCCCTGGTGATCATCGCCGGCGCCACCACGCTGCTCGTCCGGGGACACGAGAAGCCGCTGCCGACCATCTCGTTCCAGGCCGGCGACCACCTGACCCGGGCCGAACCGTCGTACTGGTGCTCGGTGAAGATGGACGACTGCCGACTCGTCGACCGGAACGGCAAGTTCAAGCTCCGCACCTACGACCACCCGGTCGCCATCGGCGAGCGGGTGACCCTGAGCGTTCCGAAGGAGATCTCAGACGGGCCGTGGACGCTCATCGCCGAATACGCGACACCACGGGGCATCGCACGCGTGATGTGGCTGCACCTGCCGGGCACCACTTTCACGCAGATTCTGCACAGCGAACCCGATCGGGTGCTGATGGGCGTGGAGGTGTCGTCGATCTCGGCGTACCGGGAGAAGACCCCCGGCCAGGACAACGACTCGCTCGACGTCGACCTGTCGATCCGCGGCACCTTCTCGATCCGGACTCTGCCGGTCGACTTCCGCATTCCGAACACCGCGACGCTGCCCGACCAGCGCGGCTAGCTCGGCCGGACGGAGGCCCGCGTCAGCGGTCGAGTTCGCGTGTGACGCCGCGGACGACCTCCGAGATCCGCTGGGCGGTCTTCCGGTCGGGATAGCGGCCGTTGCGCAGATCCGGCTGCACCTTGCCTTCGAGCAAGGTGATGAGATCGGCGATGAGCCCGTGCAGTTCGTCGGGCGAGAGACGCTTCGCGTCCCGCTCGCGGCGTGCCGCCTCGCGCGTGTTGCGCGCCACACTGGGCGCCGGTTCGAGGACCGTGACGCGCAGCGCCTGCGGGCCGCGGCGTCCCGCCGCCATGTCGAACTCCACCTTCTGTCCGACCTTCAGCTCCGAGACGTCCGAGGGCAGCGCGTTGGCCCGGACGTACACATCCTCGCCGTCGGTCTGCGACAGGAACCCGAAGCCCTTCGCGGAGTCGTACCACTTCACCCGGCCGGTCGGCACAGTGCTCACCTTCACAACTGATCTGGTCTGCCACAGACAAAAGCGCCTTGGCCCGATGGCAGTCCGAGCGGAGGCGCGCTGCAACAGATTCTAGCGTTCGGGCTACCGTTGACGCCATGCAGACCCAGAAGTCCTCACGCCTGCTCGGGGTCGCCGTCGTCATGTTCGGCATCGGGATGATCGCGAGCATCGCCCTGCTGTTCCCGGCGGTCCGGGACACCGGGACGGCCGTCGTCACGACCGTCTACGTTCTGGCCATGGGCGCACCGCTGGGATTGCTGCTCGGGATCGTGTTCGCCCTGCTGTCCGGCCGGCGCAGCCGGTGAACCGCATCGACCCGGACCGGCCGCTGCGGCCCGTCAGCGACGAGACCGAACTCAAACGAGCTTTCAGTTGCTTCCCATCCGGCGTGGTGGCCGTGTGTCGCACAGGCGACGATCCCGGGGGCGACCCGATCGGGATGTCCGCCAGCGCCTTCACCACCGTCTCGCTCGATCCGCCGCTGGTGTCGGTGTGCGTCCGCAACGGCTCCACCACCTGGCCCGCACTGAGGGGCGGCACCGTCGGCGTGAGTGTCTTCGCCGCGCACCAGGGCGACGTCTGCCGCAGGCTCGCGGGGCCGCCGGAGGACCGGTTCACCGGGGTACGCCCCATCGCCGACGACTCGGGCGCGGTCTTCATCCCCGGCGCCGCCGCCCACCTGGCATGCACGGTGTTCTCAGAGATCCCCGCGGGCGACCACCTCGTGGTGCTTCTGACCATCGACGCCCTGCGCTGCGACCCGAACGTCGAACCACTTGTCTTCCACGCCAGCAGCTTCCGCGCACTCGAAGCTCGACGCGCGCAATCCTGACATACCGGCGTGTCGGAACTCTCAAACAGGATGTGACCTTTGTCACATAACAACCCGATAACAAACGGGATACGAGACGGGTATCAGTGCCGTGAGCAGCACGGACGTGCCACGACGCCCGATCGGCCGCTTCACGCCACCTCAGAGCACCTCTTCGCATCAGATGTTCTCGCGGGCCCGACGACGTAGTGTTCATGACGGCCGCCACCCAGGCGACCACCCGAACGCCCGTTCCGCCGGTCGCGCCCAACCTCGCTCCGCCGGCAGGACACCCGCTGATGCAGTTTCAGGAGCGAGGACGGGGGACCCACAATCCTCCGGGAAGCGGTCGATCACCTCGGTGGTCGGCCTTGGGGTTAAGCCCGGCAGACGTCGCACCCAGTGACGCGAGCCGGACCGGGCACCTCTCAGCCCGAACCCGACAGCTCACCTCGTAGGCGCGTGGAGAGAGGAAACGAAGACATATGTCCGGACGTCACTCGAAGCAGACGACCAATACCAAGACTTTCGCGAAGATCGCCCTCACGTCGGCCATCATCGGCGGCGGCGCGGCCCTGATGGGCGGCGGTCACGCCTCGGCAGCGACCGATTCCGAGTGGGATCAGGTCGCACAGTGCGAGTCCGGCGGCAACTGGGCCATCAACACCGGAAACGGCTACCAGGGCGGCCTGCAGTTCAGCCCGAGCACCTGGGCGGCCCACGGCGGCACCCAGTACGCACCGAGCGCCGACCAGGCCACCCGCGAGCAGCAGATCGCCGTCGGCGAGCGCGTTCTCGCCACCCAGGGCAAGGGCGCATGGCCCACCTGCGGCGGTCCCCTCTCGGGCCCCACCCAGCGCAGCGCCCCGGCCACCCCCAAGCCGGCCAACCCGCTCGCACCGAAGCAGCAGGACGCCCCGAAGACCGGCCTGGCCAAGTCTGCCGACGCCAAGAACACCGAAGAGGCCAAGCAGCAGATCGACAAGGTCGTCAACGACTCCAAGGTGAGCCCCGAGGTGCGCAGCGCCTGGAAGGCCGCCAAGGACTCCGGCTACCAGCTCACCCCGGACCAGCTGAAGCTGTACAACCAGAACAAGGGCCTGATCAACCTCCCCTGATCACCCGAGAAGTTCATCCGAGAAGACCTCCGCTTCGGCGGGGGTCTTCTCGCATTTCGCGACCGCCCCCGCACCGACGTGACACATGGCGCACGAAAACCGGCCGGACCACACGGTCCGGCCGGTCTCGGCAGAGCTCAGGTCAGGTCAGCGGTTGACGACGGTCTTCGACTGGATGTACGGCAGGCTGTCGACGGGCTGCGGCAGCTCGTAGTAATCGCCGAACGGCGAGAGCGCACCCGCCAGGTGAGAGGTGAACTCCGTCACCGCGTGCTGCTCACCGATATCCGTCGGCCAACCGTTGTCCACGTATCCACTCTTCTTAGCCACGGCCTCATTGTGCCATGCCCGCTGAACCGGCGGTACAGTTGTCCGAATGAGTCCCGACCTGCCGCTGCGCGGGTTGGCCGACGATCTCGCCGAGCGGTCCGACGATGCGCTCGTCGAGTTGCTGATCGCCCGGCCCGACCTCGCCTCTCCCCCGCCCCGCGGCACCGGTGTCCTCGCCCAGCGCGCGCTGTCGGCGGCGTCGATCTCCCTGGCGGGCGAAGGGCTCGACCTTCTGGCGGTCGCGGTGATCGAGGCCTTTCTCGACGCGTCAAGTGCGATCGGCGAACGCAAGGAACTCCTCGGGCCGGTGAGCCGGGACGCGATCGTCGCCCGTCTCGGTCGGCGGGCGCGGCGCGGCGACGTCGACGCGCGTCTCGACCAGATGGTCACCCGTGCACTGCTGTGGGGCACCGGGCCGCGTCGACGCGGCAGGCACACCGACTGGATCGCCGGGGCGCATCTGCCCGACGCCCTGCCGTGGCGGGCTCACAATCTGCTCGGCCCCATCGCGGAGTCGACTCCCGCGCAGATCCGCGAGCGCATCGAATCGGCCGCCGAGCGGCCCAGGGAACTGCTCACCACACTCGCCCAGGGGTCGTCTCTCGGGCGCAGTCGCGACGCCGCACCGGATGCCGATCCGAGCGCGCCGGTGCCCACCCTCATCTCCCTCGGTCTGCTCGCACGGATCGATGAGCAGACCGTGGAGCTTCCGCCCCAGGTGGGACAACTGCTTCGCGGTCAGCCGCCGCTCGAGACCGCGGTCCTGCGGGAACCGCCACTCACCGGTGCGGACGGCCCCGGGCGGTTCGACGCGAAGGCCGTCGACGCCGCGGGTGCGGGCGAGGCGCTCGAACTGCTCCGTCACTCCGGCGATCTGATCGAGGCGCTCGGCACCGCGCCGGCGGCCCTGCTGCGGTCCGGCGGCCTGGGCATCCGCGAACTCCGGCGCCTCGCCAAGACCACCGCCCTGACCGTGAGCCGCGTCGGCCTGCTCGTCGAGCTGCTGGCCAGGCAGCGGCTGCTCGACGCGGGTGCGCCCGACTCCGACGCGGGCGACCACCTCGCCGACGACGTCTTCGCGCCCACCGGCGCCGTCGACGCCTGGGCGCATCTGAGTTCCGGGCGACGATGGCTCGGCATGGCGCGGGCGTGGCTCGATCTGCCGCGGCAGCCCTGGCAGATCGGCGACACCGACCGCGAGGGGAACACCCTCGCGGCGCTGTCGTCCGAACTGTTCGACGCCACCGCCGCGGCCTCGCGCCGCGCGGTGCTGGCTCCGCTCGCCGACGCCGAGCCCGCCCACCCGGTGTCCCCCGAAGCGCTGACCGCGGTACTCGGATGGCGTCATCCGCGCCGTCTCCGCCGGCTCAACGTGCACGTGGTGTCCGAGACCCTGCGCGAGGCGACCGAACTCGGACTCGTGGCGCACGGCTCGCTCACGACCGCCGGGCGGCTGCTCCTCGACGTTCCCGCCGACGCCGAGTCGGCGGCCGACGTGCTCGCGGCGATGGACGCGTCCCTGCCCGACCTCATCGACTACTTTCTGGTCCAGGCCGACCTGACAGTCGTGGTGCCCGGGCCGCTCGATCCGGACGTGGCCGACCGGCTCCGGTTGATCGCCGACCTCGAATCGGGCGGTGCCGCCTCGATGTACCGGATCACCGAAGACAGTGTGCGGCGCACGCTCGACACCGGCCGCACCAGCGCCGAGATCGCCACGTTCCTCCACGAGCACTCACGGACGCCCGTGCCGCAGTCGCTGACATATCTGATCGACGACGTCGCCCGCAGACACGGCCGGCTGCGCGTGGGCGTGGCGGCGTCGTTCATCCGCTGCGACGACACCGCGACGCTCACCGAGGTGCTGCGCAGCGAGGCCGCGACCGAGCTGGCCCTGCGCGCCCTGGCCCCGACGGTCGCGGTGTCGGCGGCACCGCTGCGCGATGTGATCGACCGGCTGCGCGCATCGGGGTTCAGCCCCGCGGGCGAGGACTCCTCCGGAGCGCTGATCGACCTGCGCAGCCGAGGCGTCCGCGTCCCGGCCCGCGGTGCGGCGTCGTCCCCACCGCATCGACGCGCCGCTCTCGGTCCCGGTCAGGCGCACGCCGTCGTCTCCCGGATGCGGACCGCCGACCGCGCCGCCGGACCGGTCGCCGCGGCCTCGGCGTCGGGTGCCGCCGGCGAGACCGTGTCCACGCTGATCCAACTGGCCCTGCGCACCGGGAGGCGCCTGCGCATCGGTTATGTGGACGCGCAGGGCGCGGCGAGTCGGCATGTGGTGCACGCCCGTTCGCTGGCCGCCGGACAATTGGTGGCCGACGAGGAGGGCGGCGAGCCCGACCTCCGGTTCGCGCTGCACCGGATCACCCGGGTCGAGGTGCTCTGACTCCCGACGGCAGGTGGCCGCACCGCGCCCGAACCTGGACAATGGACCGGTGACCGACGGACCTCTCATCGTGCAATCGGACAAGACCCTCCTGCTGGAGGTCGACCATCCGGGGGCGGCCGCCGCGCGGGCCGCGATCGCACCCTTCGCCGAACTCGAGCGCGCTCCCGAGCACGTCCACACCTACCGGGTCACTCCGCTGGCACTGTGGAACGCGCGGGCCGCCGGCCACGACGCCGAGCAGGTGGTCGACGCCCTCGTCACGCACTCGCGTTTCCCGGTTCCGCAGCCGCTGCTGGTCGACATCGTCGACACGATGGGCCGCTTCGGGCGGCTCCAGCTGATGAAGAACCCCGCGCACGGGCTCACCCTCGTGAGTCTGGATCGCGCCGTGCTGGAGGAGATCCTGCGGAACAAGAAGGTCGCGCCCATGCTCGGCGCGCGGATCGACGACGACACCGTCGTGGTCCACCCGTCCGAGCGCGGGCGCCTCAAGCAGATCCTGCTGAAGGTCGGCTGGCCCGCGGAAGACCTCGCCGGTTACGTCGACGGCGAGGCGCACCCGATCGAATTGGAGCAGACCGACTGGCATCTGCGCGACTATCAGGAGTTGGCGGCCGACTCGTTCTGGGCGGGCGGTTCGGGCGTCGTGGTCCTGCCGTGCGGTGCGGGAAAGACTATGGTCGGCGCCGCGGCGATGGCCAAGGCCGGCGCCACCACGCTGATCCTCGTGACGAACACGGTCGCCGGCCGCCAGTGGAAGCGCGAGTTGGTGGCCCGGACCTCCCTGACCGAGGACGAGATCGGCGAGTACTCGGGCGAGCGCAAGGAGATCCGGCCCGTCACCATCGCCACCTACCAGGTGATGACCCGCAAGTCGAAGGGCGAGTACAAGAACCTCGACCTGTTCGACTCGCGCGACTGGGGTCTGATCATCTACGACGAGGTGCATCTGCTTCCGGCCCCGGTGTTCCGCATGACCGCCGACCTCCAGTCGCGACGGCGCCTCGGCCTCACCGCCACGCTGGTCCGCGAGGACGGACGCGAGGGCGACGTCTTCAGCCTCATCGGCCCCAAACGCTACGACGCCCCGTGGAAGGACATCGAGGCGCAGGGCTGGATCGCTCCGGCCGAGTGCATCGAGGTCCGGGTGACGATGACCGATTCGGAGCGGCTGCAGTACGCCGTCGCCGAACCAGAGGAGAAGTACAAGCTCTGCTCCACCGCCCACTCCAAGATCCGCGTGGTCCGGTCGATCCTCGAACGCCACCGGGACTCCCAGACCCTCGTCATCGGCGCCTACATCGACCAGCTCGAGGAGTTGGGCCGGGAACTCGACGCCCCGGTGATCCAGGGCTCCACCCGGAACGCCGAACGCGAGAAGCTCTTCGACGCCTTCCGCCGGGGAGAGTTGCAGACCCTGGTGGTCTCGAAAGTCGCGAACTTCTCCATCGATCTCCCCGAGGCCTCGGTGGCGGTTCAGGTCTCGGGTACGTTCGGTTCTCGCCAGGAGGAGGCCCAGCGCCTCGGCCGTCTGCTGCGGCCCAAGGCCGACGGCGGTCAAGCGCACTTCTACTCGGTCGTCTCGCGCGACAGCCTCGACGCCGACTACGCCGCGCACCGCCAGCGATTCCTCGCCGAGCAGGGCTACGCGTACCGGATCGTCGACGCCGACGACATCGTCGGACCGCCGCTGCCGTGAGACGCACGTAACACTCGTCGTCTGTTCGTGCGACATACCGGTTGTCGGGGGTTCGAACACCATCGTCGATTCCAAGGGGGAACCGTGAACCGTCTCGTCACCGGAACTGTCGTCGCTCTCGCAGCGGGAGCCGTCGTCGCGGGAACCGCGGCCGGGGCCGGCGCGGCCGGCGCCGACATCGAGACCAGCGAGTACGTCGCGCAGAACTGCATCGGCCTGTCACCGAACATCATCGATAATCCCTACTACGGCGGCGTCACCGTCTACCCCGACGGCAATGGGCGCATCAGCGTCACCTGGGGCAATCCCAGCATCTGGGGCTACCGCACCGACGGCACCCTGACCTGGAAGAACCTGCGCACCGGCCGGAGCGGCCAGAGCAATGCCCACTTCACCCACGACGCCGAGGGCGCCGGGTTCTCGGCGGAGATCGCCACGGGTCCGGGACCGGTCCGGATCACCACGCGAGCGATGAACCGAGGGCCCTTCCTCACCCTGGCCGCGCCGACGTGCACGGGAGTGGCGCACGTCCGCTGACCGCATGGGTCGGGTGTGTGCCAACCTGGAGCCATGCCATTGGTCGACCGCATGCGCCCGTTCACGTCCACCGTCTTCGCGGAGATGTCGGCCCTCGCGGTGAAGCACGACGCGATCAACCTGGGTCAGGGGTTCCCCGACTCCGACGGGCCGGCATCGATGCTGGCGGCGGCCGTCGACGCGATCGAATCAGGCGGCAATCAGTACCCGCCCGGGATCGGTGTGCCGTCGCTGCGCCACGCGATCGCCGCACATGAGCGCGATCACTACGGCATCGACCGCGACCCCGATTCGCAGGTCCTGGTGACCGTCGGCGCCACCGAGGCCATCGCCGGTGCCCTGCTCGGGCTCGTCGAGCCCGGCCGCGAGGTGGTGATGATCGAGCCGTACTACGACTCCTATGCGGCCTGCGTCGCCCTTGCGGGCGGTGTCCGGCGCACCGTTCCGCTGGTGCGCGACGGCGACGGATTCGTGCTCGACCGATCGGCGCTGGCCGCCGCGTTCGGACCGAATACCGCTGCGGTGCTGGTCAACTCGCCGCACAATCCGACGGGCACGGTACTCACCGACGACGACCTCGCCCAGATCGCACGGTTGACGATCGAGTACGACGCCGTCGCCATCACCGACGAGGTGTACGAGCACCTGCTCTTCGACGGCCGCGGCCAGCACCCGCTCGCGTTGCTGCCCGGGATGGCCGAGCGCACCCTGCGGATCTCGAGCGCCGCCAAGACCTTCGCGTGCACGGGGTGGAAGGTCGGCTGGATCACCGGTCCCGCCGATCTGGTGGCGGCGGCGCGTGCGGCCAAGCAGTTCCTCACCTACGTCGGCAGCGGACCGTTCCAGCCCGCGGTAGCGCACGCGCTGCGCACCGAGATGGACTGGGTGCGGGCCAACGCCGCCGACCTGGCGCGCAAACGGACCGTCCTGTCGAACGCGCTGCGCACGGCCGGGTTCGACGTCCACCGCAGCGAGGCCGGGTACTTCGTCTGCGCCGATCCGCGCCCTCTCGGGTATTCGGACGGATTCGAGTTCTGCCGCGAGATGCCGGCGCGGATCGGGGTCGCCGCCGTGCCGGTCAGCGCATTCGTCGACGACGATCAGCCGTGGCGGCACCTGGTCCGCTTCGCCTTCTGCAAGCGCGACGAGGTCATCGCCGAGGCCGCCGAGCGACTCGGCAGTCTGCGATGACCGCGCGCCGTTCGTACTAGAACATACGTTCGATACCCTGGTAGGCTCCAGCCATGGGCACTGGAGTTCAGGCCTCGTTGTTCGACTCGGCTGACGCGGACGTCGGCCTGGCCGCACTGAGCGCGAGCACCGTACGACACCCGCTCTCCGACGGCGCCTGGGTCGATGTGCGCCCGGGCTGGGTCACCGGGTCGATGCACCTGTTCGACGCCCTACGCGCCGATGTGCCGTGGCGAGCCGAACGCCGGCAGATGTACGAGTCGGTAGTCGACGTCCCGCGACTGCTGGCCTTCTACGATCAGCGCAGCGCGCTGCCGCACGAGATCCTCGAACGGGCCCGCGGTGCACTGACGCACCACTACCGACGAGAACTGCCCGAGGGCTTCGCCACCGCGGGTCTGGCATTGTATCGGGACGGCTCCGACAGCGTCGCCTGGCACGGTGACCGGATCGGTCGGGGACGGATCGACGACACCCTGGTCGCGATCGTCTCCCTGGGCGCTCCGCGCACCCTTCTGCTGCGCCCGCGGGGCGGCGGACCGTCACGGAAATTCATCCTCGGTTCCGGCGATCTGTTGGTGATGGGTGGCTCATGCCAGCGCACATGGGATCACGCGGTCCCGAAGACGCCCGGGGCCGGCCCGCGGATCAGCGTCCAGTTCCGTCCCGCCGGGGTGCGTTGACCCGCGCGCTCTCAGACGTCGAAAGTGACGCCCGTCAGTTCCTCGGACGCCGACCAGAGGCGGTCGCGAACCCGCTGATCGTCGGCCGCCGCACGATAACGTGCACGCGACGGTGTACCGCGCAGCACCCGGTTGGGCCCCCAATAGCTGCCGTTCGGGACGTCGGCCGTCGCCGCGAACAGTGCGGGCAACGCCCCCTGAGCCGCAGGCTGCCCCACGCGAAGCATCGCGCCCGCCTTCATCAGGTAGTCCACGGGCGTCTCGGATTGCCCCATCAGACCGGTCGAGGTGTAGCCGGGATGAGCCAGGACCGCCCGCACGGGGGATCCCGACTGGGTGAGCCTGCGCGCCAGCTCTCGTCCGAACACGGTGTTCGCCAGCTTGGAGTCGCCGTACGCCGCCCATCGGTTGTAGCGCCGCCGCTCCCAGTTGAGGTCGTCGGCGTGGATCCTTCCCCAGTTCTGCGCGAGCGAGGACATGATGACGATCCGCTCGCGCACTCTGGGCAGCAGCAGTCCGGTGAGGGCGAAATGCCCCAGGTGGTTGGTGCCCATCTGCATCTCGAAACCGTCGGCCGTACGCCTGTGCGGCAGTGCCATCACTCCGGCGTTGTTGACCAGGACGTCGAACGGCTCGACGCCGGCCGCGAAATCGCGCACAGAGCCCAGATCGGCCAGATCGAGATGCGCGACGCGCGCCGACGCGCCGATCCGGCCCGCCACACGTTCGGCTTTGTCCAGGTTGCGGCAGGCGAGGGTCACGTCGGCGCCGGCCGCCGCGGCAGCCCTGGCGATCTCGGCACCCAGCCCGCTGTTCGCGCCGGTGATCACCCAGGTGCGGCCGCTCTGGTCGGGTAATCCGGCTGTCGGCCGATCGCTCATGTCACTGCTCCTTCGCGGCCGCACGCGGCGAACGCTCACGCGGTATGGCGAACTTCACCAGGTCAGCCAGCACACTACCGAGCGACGGCGGCTCGGCGCGGATCAGCAACTCGCGCGGCGCGAAGATCTCGGTCGGCTCCGGCCGACCGCGCAGGGTCACCCGATCCACGCGGCGCCACTTCGCCACCTCGTCGGCGCCGGCACGGTCGATGGCCGCGCCGCTGGCGTAGACGGGCGAGTATCCCTCCTTGGCCCGGTCGGACAACCGCGCGCACTCGTTCACCGGGTCCCCGATCACGGTGTACTCGTACCGGGTCCGCGCTCCGATGTTGCCGGCGAACACCGGACCGTAGGCCACGGCCATCCCCCACTCCAGCGGGAGCTTCTCACCGAGCGCCACACCGAGTTCGCGCGCGGCCCCCAACGCCGATTCGGCGGGATTGTCCAGTGGCGCGGGCACACCGAATACGGCGAGCGCCGCATCGCCCTCGAACTTGTTGATGAAGCCGCCGTGCCGTTCCACCACCTCGGCGACGATGGAGAAGAAGGCGTTGAGAACCACCGCGGTCTCGCGCGGGTCGCGCCGTGCCGCGAACGACGTCGACCCGGTGATATCGACGAAGATCACCGCGACCTCGGTGTTCGATCCGACCAGATCTCCGCCGTGTTCGAGAGCCAGGTCGGCGACCCCCACTCCGACGTGGCGGGAGAAGATCTCGCGCATCCGGTCACGTTCCTGAAGGCCGTCGAGCATCCCGTTGATGCCATGCTGGAGCACACCGATCTCGGAGGAGTCGTAGACGGCGACGCGCCTGGTCAGGTCGCCGTCGCGAGCGGATTCGATGACATCGCTCATCTCGTTGAGGGGATCGCGGATCGCACGGCCCACCAGTCCGACGACGCGCCCGCCCGAGGCGAGCGCGATGAAGGCCAGAAACGCGATCGGCCAGTCGAAACGATCCTCCACCTGCGGGACCAGGCCGAGTACCCGCCCGACGATGATCGTGACCATCCCGACCATCGGCACCGCCGAGGAGACCAGCCAGATCACCGCCATGCGCTCGCGCACGCCGTGCATCGCGAACCGCATCGACCGCCCGCCGAAGGCGAGCACCGTCAACGGCCGGACCGCGCTCTCGATGAACATGTAGTTCAGGCACGCCGAGGTTATGGCGGCGAGCATGAACGCCACGAGCATGGCGAGCAGGAACACCGGCTCGGCGTCGGAGAGCACCACGTACATCAGGTACGCGGCGAGCCAGCCGACCAGGTCGGCGTACACCACGCGGGTCGGGATCACCTGCACTTGTCTTCGACGGTCGTCGTCGGCGGGACCGCCGCTGACGAACCACGCGAACTGCGGTTTCAGGAACAGCAGCGAGATCGCGAGACTGACGATCAGTCCGACCAGCGTCGAGAACAGTACCGCGAGCATGCCGGGATCCTCGGAACCCGAGTGCAGCGTGAGTTCGCCGCCGCTGAACGCGAGGAACACCGCGATGAAGGTCTCGATGCTGATCAGGATCTTGGCCCCGCCGAGAATCGCGCTTCCGAGCACCATGGCCCGGGCGACGATTCCGCGGCGGGTCGCCACGTCCATCGCCCGCCACTCGGTGGCGACGCGTTCGCTTCCGCCTTCCACGAGCCGCCCGCCGAAGTAGGCCAGTTTCAGCCTGCGGTCCACCCATTCGGCAAAACGGTGCAGCTCAGTGCGAGTCTCGCCACGCACAAGCAATCACCTCCCGGCCCAATGGAATCTCACTGAGATTACCGAAGACCGGGAGGTGATGTCGGGGTGGAGCGATCAGGCGGTGTGCGTCGCCTCGATCTCGAGCGTGATGGTGATCTTGTCACCGACCACGGTTCCACCGGTCTCCAGCGGCATCTCGATGTCGATGCCGAAATCCTTGCGGTTGATCACGGTCGAGGCCTCAAAGCCCGCGACCGGGCCCTGGCCCATTCCCGCGTTGACGCCGTTGTACTCCATCTTCAGGGTAACCGGCTTGGTGACGCCCTTGAGCGTGAAGTCGCCGGTGAGCTCGTAGTCCCCGCCCTTCTCCACGACGGAGGTGGAGGTGAAAGTGGCGGTCGGGAACTTCTCGGCGTCGAAGAAGTCGGCCGACTTGATGTGGCCGTCGCGCTGTTCGTTGCGGGTGTTGATCGAGGTGACGTCGATCTCGGCCTGAACCGACGGCGTGCCGTCCTCGGCGATGGTGATGGTGCCGGTGAAGGCGTCGAAGGTGCCGCGGACCTTCGAGACCATCAGGTGGCGGACCGAGAAGCCGATGGTCGAGTGGACCGGGTCGATGGTCCAGGTGCCGGGGGTCAGGTCAGCGGGGGTGACGGTTGCTGCAGTCATGACGGTTCTCCTTGCGGAAGCGATCTCGATGGCGTCTGTGGTTCTGCGGCGGCGTGTGCCGCACACACACAGAGCATAACCGGACCGTGGTCCGGATAATTCCGGTTGTGGCGCCAATCACGGAAAGTACCGTCGGATCACGTCCGGACGCTCAGACGTCCACGACGTCGCTCGCCGGATCGATGAGGATCTTCGCGTGACTGCGTGCCGAGGCGAGCGCCTCGAATGCCCCCGCGGCACCGCCGAGCCCGACTGTGCCGGTGAGCAGCGGCCTCGGCTGAACCGTCCCGCGCGCGATCATGTGCAGCGTGGCCCGGAACTCGGCGGGGTCGTAGCCGAAGACGAAGCGCAGGTCGATCTCCTTGTTGCCTGCCATCGCAGGCTGGAAGACATCCGGCTCCATGCACACTCCGACCACCACGACCCGCGAGCGGAAGGGCACGTGCGCGACGAGGTCGTCGATCATTCCGGGAACGCCGACGCATTCGAAGACCACGGGCCCGCGCGGCGTGAGCGACAGCTTGTCGGCGACGCTCATCAGCGACCACCACGGCGTCCGGGGAATGGTCTGAAGTGCGTGCATGGCGTCGAACGCCACCGAGAACAGATCTCCGACGCGGGTGAAGTGCTTCCTCTGTTGCGGCGCCGCGTCCCACGGACTGTCGACGGCGGGGTCGACCACGACGTCTGCTCCGCACTGACGGGCGAGGTCGCGGCGCAGTTCGGAGAGGTCGGCGGCGACCACCGTGCGCACTCCCGCCGCTTTCAGCATCAGGATCACCGCGAGGCCGATGGGGCCGCAGCCGACCACAACGGCCACGTCGCGCCGGCCGATCTCACTGCGCCGGACCGCGTGATGCGCCACCGCGAGCGGCTCGGTCAAGGCCGCGAGTTCCACGTCCACACCGTCGGGGACGGGCATCGCCAGATCTTCCTGGACCACCATGTATTCGGCGTACGCCCCGGGCGCCTGCGCCGAGAGCCCCACCATTTCGACCTCGCCGTCGTGACGGATGATCGGCAGCGCGACCACCGCTGTGCCCGGCTTCCACCGTTTGCGGCATTTGGGACCGTACGAGACCACCTCCCCGACGAACTCGTGGCCCATCACCACCTCGTGGGCGGGGCGCATGAAGTGGTCGTAGCCCACCTTCTCCCCGATGTCGGCGGCGACGTCTCCGTGAACCCGCGCATGCAGGTCGGACCCGCAGATCCCGGCGCGGAGCACTTTGATCAATACGTGGCCCGGACCGGGGCGGGGAATCTCCATCTCGCGCACGTCGAGCGAACCTTCGTGACACACCACAGCTTTCATGCGTCCACTGTAGGGCCGGGTGCGTGCCGGCATCAGGACGCACAACGGCATCCGAGGGAACATTCCCCTCGGATGCCGTCGTGCCTACTGATCTCAGTCGGGACTGCGGTGGCGCGCCCGGCGAACGGTGTACGTCGGGTCCACCTTGACGCGCGGCCGCGTCTCCTCGGATTCGGAGCCGGCGAAGCCGTGGTCCGGGTGCTGCCCGGTGCCGGCGTCCACCCAGTGATGCCTGCCGGTGTCGGGCTCGGGCTGGACGTACTGCGTCTCGCCGCCGGTCGCCGGCTCCGGCTGGTCGTGGGTCACGGTCCGGACGGTGTCCTCGGACTCCTCGACGTAGGTCTCCACCGGCTTCTCGACCACCTTGCGGACGATGACCGGCTTCTCGACCACGACGATCTGCTCGATGGGCTTCTCGACCACCTTCTCGACCTCGACGTAGACCGGCTTCTCGACCACCTTCTCCACGATGTGCTCGACGGGCTTCTCGACGATCCGCTCCACGACGTGGTCGAACCGCTTCTCGATCACGTTCTCCACCAGGACGGGGGTCTGCACGTTCTTGTCGAACTCGCGGCGGACTTCCTGCTCGACCACCTTCTCGATGATCTCCGGCCGTTCGACGATCTTCTCCACGACGTGCTCCACCGGCTTGTCGACGATCTTCTCGACCACGTTGGGCTGTTCCACCACGCGCTCGACGGTCCGGTCCACCGGCTGCTCGATGACCTTCTCGACCACATTCGGCCGCTCCACCACCCGCTCCACCACGCGGTCAACGGGGCGCTCGACGACCTTGTCGATCACGTTGGGCACTTCGACGACGCGTTCCACCACGCGGTCGACCGGCTGCTCGATGACCTTCTCGACCACGTTCGGTCGCTCCACCACCCGCTCGACCACATGGTCCACCGGCTGCTCGACGATCTTCTCGACCACATTCGGTCGCTCCACCACCCGCTCGACCACATGGTCCACCGGCTGCTCGACGATCTTCTCGACCACATTCGGCCGCTCCACCACCCGCTCCACCACGCGGTCGACGGGCCGCTCCACCACCTGCTCGATGACGTTGGGGATCTCGACCACCTTGTCGACGACACGGTCGACGGGCTTCTCCACCACGTTCTCGACGACGTTGGGCACTTCCACAACCCGTTCCACCACGTGCTCGACGGGCTTCTCGATGATCTTCTCGACCAGTTCGGGCTTCTCGACCACGCGCTCCACGGCGTGTTCGACGGGGTTCTCGACGATCTTCTCGACCACGTTCGGCTTCTCGACCACCCGCTCGACCACATGGTCCACCGGCTTCTCGACCAGTTTCTCGGTGACGTTGGGGATCTCGACGATCCGTTCCACCTCACGGTCGACGGGCTTCTCGATCACCTTCTCGACCACGTTCGGCTTCTCGACGATCCGCTCGACCACATGGTCGACCGGCTTCTCGATCGGCTTGTCGACGATCTGCTCCACGATCACCTCGCGCGGCACCTCGACGGTCTTGATCTCCGCCTTCTCTACGACGAGTTCGATCTCCTTCTCGACGACCTTCTCGACCGTCTTGTAGACGATCTTCTCGACCGGGACCTCGATCTCCTTCTCGACCGTCGTCTCCGCCGCCGATTCCTCGGTCGCGTCGACGTGCTTCTCGACGACCTTCTCGACGGGCTTGTAGACGATCTTCTCGACCGGGACCTCGATCTCCTTCTCGACGATCTTCTCGACGGGAACTTCGCGGATCACCTCGACGATCTTCTCGACGGGCTTCTCGATCACCTTCTCGACGACCGACTCGACCGGGACCTCCACCACCTTGTCGACGATGGTGACGATCGGCTTCTCCACCATCCGCTCGACGCTGATGGGCTTCTCGACGACGTCGTCGGTGATCTCGACCAGCAGCTTCTCCACCATGCGCGAGACCTCGGTGGGCCGCTCCACGATCTCGTCCACCACAGTCACGAGCAGCTTCTCCACGAGCCGCTGGATCTCGATCGGTTTGTCGACGATCTCGTCGAGGATCGTGACGATCGGCTTCTCCACCAACCGCGGGATGTCGATCTCGTTGTCGACGATCTCGTCCTTCACCGTCACGATCGGCTTCTCGATGACGCGCGGCACGTCGACGGGGGTGTCGACGATCTCGTCGACGAAGGTGACGACG
>NZ_BANU01000003.1 GCF_000333035.1 Gordonia sihwensis NBRC 108236 | reverse complement strand
AGTTGGCTTCGACTCGCTACGCTCGCTCAACCAACCTGAGGAAAGCGCTCACTCAACCAGCCTGGGTGATAGTTGGCTTCGACTCGCTACGCTCGCTCAACCAACCTGGGGAAAGCGCTTGCTCAATCAGCCTGGGTGACAGTTGGCTTCGACTCGCTACGCTCGCTCAACCAGCCTGAGGAAAGCGCTCGCTCAATCAGCCTGGGGGAAGGCGAGCGTGTCCTAGAAGCGGCAGGAGCGGATGTCCGAGGCGAGGATGGCGCGGACGCCCAGTTCCGACAGGTCGTCCATCAGCGGCTGGTGCGTCTTACGCGGAACCATCGCGCGGACCGCGAGCCATTCCGGGTCGAGCATCGGCGACACAGTCGGCGATTCCAGGCCGGGCGTCATCGCGACCGCCTGATCGAGCAGTGCCTTGGGGCAGTCGTAGTCGATCATCACGTACTGCTGACCGAAGACCACGCCCTGTACGCGGGCGATGAACTGCTTCGCGGCCCGGGAGGCCTCCGCCGACTCCGGATTGCGGATCAGTACCGCCTCCGAATCGCAGAGGGAGTCGCCGAACGCCGCCAGACCGTGCAGCCGCAGCGTGCGTCCGGTTCCCACGACATCGGCGATCGCGTCGGCCACGCCGAGCTGAATCGAGATCTCCACGGCACCGTCGAGGCGGATGATCTCCGCGTCGATCCCCCGGGCGGCGAGGTCGCGGCGGACCAGGTTGGGATACGACGTCGCGATCCGCTTGCCCGCGAGGTCGGCGACGGTCCATTCCTGGTCGGCCGGAGCGGCGTAGCGGAACACCGAGGAACCGAAACCGAGCGCCACCTCCTCGATCACCTCGGCGCCGGAGTCGGCGGCCAGGTCGCGCCCGGTGATGCCGAGATCGAGGGTGCCCGCACCCACGTAGATCGCGACGTCCTTGGGACGCAGGAAGTAGAACTCGACGTCGTTGTTGACGTCGATGACGTTGAGGTCCTTGGGGTCCGAGCGCTTGCGGTACCCGGCTTCGGAGAGGATTCCGGCGGCGGCTTCGGACAGGGCGCCCTTGTTGGGGACGGCGACGCGCAACATTGCGGTGACTCCTAGAGGATGTGATCGGCGGGAGGTGTCGGTGACCGGAGGCCGGCGCTCAGAGGTAGCGGTAGATGTCCGCGGGGGTGAGCCCGCGCTTGACCATCATCACCTGCAACCAGTACACGAGCTGGGAGATCTCTTCCGAGAGCGACTCGTCCGACTCATGCTCGGCGGCCAGCCAGACCTCGCCCGCCTCCTCGATGATCTTCTTCCCGAGCGTATGGACGCCCGCGTCCAGAGCGGCGACGGTACCGCTGCCCTCGGGGCGGGTCTGGGCCTTGTCGGCCAGCTCAGAGAAGAGTTCGTCGAAGGTTTTCACACCGACTATTTTTGCACGTCGAGTCGATCGGTCCCTGGCCGGGGCGCGGTGCCCTCCCGGGGCGCGCGACGGGGTCCGGTCAGCGTGCGGCGAAGACCGCTGCGAGATCGTCGAGGGTGAGACCCTCGAGCGTCTCGCGGTAGGTGTACGTCGGCTTGGGCGGCACCGGGATCGCCGACGGGATCACGATCGCGGGCACGCCGGCGGCGTGCGTCGCGGCGGCGCCGACCGGCGAGTCCTCGAAGGCCAGACACTCGGACGCGCAGAATCCGACCAGTTCGGCGGCCCGGCGATAGATGTGCGGCTCGGGCTTGCCCGCCGCCACCTCGTCGCCGCAGACGGTGGCGACGAACCGGTCGCGCCCCAGCGTCTCGAGCATCACATCGGTGACCTCGCGGACCGTGTTGGTGACCAGCACCATCGGGATCTCCGCACCCGCCACGAGGTCGAGCGCGGAGAGTGCGCCGGGCCGCCACCGCAGATCGGTGGCGAACAGTTCGAGGACCCGGGCGACCATCGCGTCCTCGTCGGCCTCGAAGTCGCGCCCGGACTCCGGCACCCGTGCCGCCTCGTACACCTTGGTCAGCGCGTCCACCGAACTGTTGCCCATGGTGGCGTTGCGCAGCTCCGGAGTCATCTCGGCGCCGATGCCGCGGGCGAACTCCTCCATCGCCCGGCCCCACAGCGGCTCGGTGTCCAGGAGCGTTCCATCCATGTCCCAGAGCACGGCGCGCGGAAGCACACGGTCGTCTGTCACTGCCTCTTGCCTTTCGACGTCGGTTCCCGATCGGCCGGCGACGGGCCACGGCCATCGGGCACCAGCGTAGGCCAGCGGTCGTCGGCGCGGGCGGATCGCCGCACCCCTCAACTGACCAGGTTCATCACCAGGTTGATGGTCGTGGCGATGATGACCGTTCCGTAGACGTAGCTGAGCAGGCAGTGCTTGAGCACCTCGCGCCGGATGGCGGTGGGTCCGACGGCGGTGTCCGAGACCTGATAGGTCATGCCGAGGTTGAAGGCGAAGTAGAAGAAGTCCGCGTAGCAGGGCGGATCGCTCGTGTTGAAGTCGATCCCGCCCGGCTCGCCGGCGTAGTAGATCCGGGCGTACCGCGACGCGAACAGCGTGTGCAGCATCCCCCATGCCGCGAGCACCGCCACCACCGCCAGCATCGCGTACCAACTGCCGTTGCGGTCCCGGGCGGCCAGCAGCAGCACACCGATCGCGGACAGACTCACCGCGAGCGTTGCGATCAGCGCCGCATCGCCGAGTTCGTCGCGGACGTCGGCGGCCTCCGCGTGGGCGCGGGTGGTCGGCGCGTCCATCGGCCACAGCATCGCCACCGACCACACCAGATACACCGCCGACGTGACCGTCACCATCAGCATCGGCGCGAGCTGCCACAGTCCGGTCGCCGGCCAGACCACCGCGGCGATCACCAGTCCCGCCGCGAGTCCGACGATGAAGCGCGTCATCCCGCGCACATCCCGTTTGGCCATGCTGTGACGTTATCGGAGCGCCGAGCCGGTCGCGGACCGCACGCCCTGGGCGGCCCCGCCGTCAGCGGGGACTCCGCTGGCGCGGCCCTCGGACTACGTGTTGAAGTACTTGGCCTCCGGGTGGTGCAGCACGAAGGCGTCGGTGGACTGCTCCGGATGCAGCTGCAGTTCCTCCGACAGTTCGACGCCGATGCGGCCCGGTTCCAACAGATCGATCATCTTGGCGCGGTCTTCGAGGTTCGGGCAGGCACCGTAGCCGAAGCTGTAGCGCGCACCGCGGTACTCCAGGTCGAAGAAGCCCTGCGGGCGGTCGGGGTCCTCGTCGGCCATCACCCCGTCGGCGAAGGTCAGCTCGCTGCGCACCCGCTGATGCCAGTACTCGGCGAGCGCCTCGGTGAGCTGCACGCCGATGCCGTGCACCTCCAGATAGTCGCGGTATGCGTTCTCGGCGAACAGTTTGTTCGCGAAGTCGGCGATCGGGGTGCCCATCGTGACCAGCTGGAAGGGCAGGACGTCGACCTTCCCGTCGGCGAGCGCCTGCTCCCTGGAACGGATGAAATCGGCGATGCACAGGAAGCGGGGGCGCTGCTGCCTCGGGAAATCGAAGCTGTGCCGGACGGGCGCGGAGGGGTCGGGCGACTCCAGCACGTGCACCGTGTCGCCCTCGCTGACGGCCGGGAAGAAGCCGTAGACGACGGCGGCGTGCTGCAGAATCCCCTCGGTCGCCAGACGGTCGATCCACTCGCGCAGCCGCGGCCGCCCCTCGGTCTCGACGAGTTCCTCGTAGTCGGGTCCCTCTTCGCCGCGGGTGCCGCGCAGTCCCCACTGTCCGAGGAACAGCGCGCGTTCGTCGAGCATCGCCAGATAATCGGCGACCGGAATGCCCTTGACGATCCGCGTCCCCCAGAACGGCGGTGTCGGCACCTCGTTGTCGGCGGCCACATCCGACCGCGCCGGGACCTCGACCGGCGGTTCGGCGGCCTTGCGCTTCTCCGCGATCCGCTTGGACCGTTCGCGACGGGCCTTGCGCTCAGCGACCTTGGCCGCGGCGGCCTTGGCCTCCTCGCTGTCGGGATCGGGCCCCTCTCCGCGTTTGATGGCCATGATCTCGTCCATCAGCGACAGCCCCTCGAAGGCGTCGCGCGCGTACCGGACATCACCCTCGTAGACGTCGGCGAGATCGCCCTCGACGTACGTGCGGGTCAGTGCCGCCCCGCCCAGCAGCACCGGGTAGTCGGCCTTGCCCTGGGAGTTCATCTCCTCCAGGTTCTCCTTCATCACCACCGTCGACTTGACCAGCAGTCCGGACATGCCGATGACGTCGGCCCGATTCTCCTCGGCCGCCGACAGGATGGTCGCGATGGGCTGCTTGATGCCGATGTTGACGACGTCGTACCCGTTGTTGCTCAAGATGATGTCGACGAGGTTCTTGCCGATGTCGTGGACGTCGCCCTTGACGGTGGCGAGCACGATCTTGCCCTTGCCGTCCTCGTCGGTCGCCTCCATGAACTGCTCGAGATGCGCCACCGACGACTTCATCACCTCGGCGGACTGGAGCACGAAGGGCAGCTGCATCTGGCCCGACCCGAACAGTTCGCCGACGGTCTTCATACCCGACAGCAGGGTGTCGTTGATGATCGACAGCGGCGGCACGGTCTGTCGCGCTTCGTCGAGATCCTCGATCAGGCCGTTCTTGTCGCCGTCGACGATCCGTCGCTCCAACCGCTCGAACAGCGGCAGCGCCGCGAGTTCGGCGGCCCGCGACTCGCGCGCCGACGCCGCCGACACGCCCTCGAACAACTCCATCAGCTTCTGCAGCGGATCGTAATCGTCGGTGCGGTTGTTGTAGACGAGGTCGAGGGCCGTCTGTCGCTGCTCGTCCGGGATCCGCGCCATCGGCAGGATCTTCGACGCGTGCACGATCGCCGTGTCCAATCCCGCCTTCACGCACTCGTGCAGGAACACCGAGTTCAGCACTTGACGCGCGGCGGGGTTGAGACCGAACGAGATGTTCGAGATGCCGAGCGTGAAGTGGACCTGCGGATGGGCCTCCTTGATGCGCCGGATGGCTTCGATGGTCTCGATGCCGTCGCGGCGCACCTCCTCCTGACCGGTCGAGATCGGGAAGGTGAGGGCATCGATGATGATGTCCTCCTCTTCGAGACCCCAGTTCTGGGTGAGGTCGGTGATCAGCCGCTCGGCGATGGCCACCTTGTGATCCGCGGTGCGTGCCTGCCCCTGCTCGTCGATCGTCAGCGCGACCACGGCGGCGCCGTGCTCCACGACGTGCGACATGATTCGGGTGAACCGCGAGTCGGGCCCGTCGCCGTCCTCGTAGTTCACCGAGTTGACCGCGCAACGGCCGCCGAGGTGCTCGAGGCCGGCGCGGATCACGTCGGGTTCGGTGGAGTCGATCATGATCGGGAGCGTCGACGCGGTCGCGAACCGGGAGGCGAGCTCGGTCATGTCGGCCGCCCCGTCGCGGCCGACGTAGTCGACGTTGAGGTCGAGCATGTGGGCGCCGTCGCGGGTCTGGTCCTTGGCGATCTCGAGACACTTCTCGTAGTCGCCGCTGATCATCGCCTCGCGGAAGGCCTTCGAGCCGTTCGAGTTGGTCCGTTCGGCGATCACCAGGAAGCTCGCGTCCTGGTGGAACGGCACCGCGGTGTACAGCGACGAGGTCTCCGACTCGTGCTGGGGGTGGCGGGGGGCCGGGGTGACGTCCTTGACCGCCTCGGCCACCTGGCGGATGTGCTCGGGAGTGCTGCCGCAGCACCCGCCGACGAACTGCAGACCGTAGTCGGCGACGAATCCCGACAGCGCGGACGCCATGTCCTCCGGGGTCAGCGGATACTCGGCGCCGTTCTTGCCGAGAACGGGCAGGCCGGCGTTCGGCATCACCGAGACCGGGATCCGCGCGTGCTTGGACAGGTACCGCAGATGTTCGCTCATCTCGGTCGGACCGGTGGCGCAGTTGAGTCCGACGACGTCGACGCCGAGCGGCTCGATCGCCGCCAGCGCCGCACCGATCTCCGAGCCGATCAGCATGGTGCCGGTGGTCTCGACGGTCACGTGGGTGATGATCGGCAGGTGGCGGCCGAACTGCTCCATCGCGCGGCGTGCCGCGACGACGGCGGCCTTGAGCTGCAGCAGATCCTGGCTGGTCTCGACGAGGATGGCGTCGGCACCGCCCTCCAACATGCCGAGCACGCATTCGACGTACGCGTCGCGGATGGCGCCGAAGGTGGTGTGCCCGAGGCTGGGAAGCTTGGTGCCCGGACCGATCGAGCCGAGCACGAACCGGTCGGTCCCGTCGGCCGACGGCCCGAACTCGTCGGCCACCCCGCGGGCGATCGACACCCCTTTGTAAGCGAGTTCCCGGATCCGGTCGGCGATGTCGTAGTCGCCCAGGTTCGACAGGTTGCAGCCGAAGGTGTTGGTCTCGACGGCGTCGGCGCCCGCCTCGAAGTAGGCGCGGTGGATGCCTGCCAGCACATCGGGACGAGTGTCGTTGAGGATCTCGTTGCAGCCCTCGAGCTGCCGGAAATCGTCGAGCGTCAGATCGGCGGCCTGGAGCATCGTTCCCATCGCCCCGTCACCGATCAGCACCCGACGCGACATCGCCTGGAGGAATGTCGAGTCGTAGTTATCATGTGCGGTGGAGTGCGATGCCATACCTAGCAGGTTAGTTCGCGGCGAATCGACGGCCGTCGTAGGCTCGGTGGAATGAACTCCACACCGGACGGAAACGCAGCTGAGCAGGACGATTCGGCCGGCCGCGCGGGACTGCCCATTTTACGCACGCCGATTTTAATTGCGGCGTTCTCCGGGTGGAACGACGGCGCCGACGCCGCCACCGCGGCGGTCGAACACCTGGCGCTGGAGTGGGACGCCACCTCCATCTGGGAGATCGAACCCGACGACTTCTACGACTACCAGTCCACACGTCCCACGATTCGGCAGCGCGGCGGCGTCACCCGGCACATCGAGTGGCCGGTGACGAGCATGTCGGTGTGCGTCCTGTCCGCGCACGACCGCGACGTGGTCCTCGTCCTCGGTCCCGAGCCGAACTACCGCTGGCGGTCGTTCTGCGCCCGCATCGTCGAACTCGCGGAGGCACTGGAGGTCGAGATGACCGTGATGCTCGGTGCCCTGCTGGCCGACACCCCGCACACTCGTCCGGTGCCGGTCTCGGGGACCGCCGAGACCAGCGACGCCGCCAAGCGGCTGGGTCTGGAGCTCAGCCGATACGAGGGACCCACCGGAATCACCGGTGTGCTGTCGGACGCCTTCGTCCAAGCGGGCATCCCGTCGGTCTCCCTGTGGGCGGCCGTCCCCCACTACGTGGCGCACACCACCAACCCCAAGGCCACGCTCGCGCTCCTGACGAACGTCGCTTCGGTGACCGGTCTCCCGATCCCGCTGGGCACGCTGCCGCACCGGGCCGAGGAATGGGAGCAGTCGATCAGCGAGATGACCTCGGACGACGAGGACATGGCCGCGTACGTCCATGAACTCGAGCAGGCCTCCGACGAGGATCTGGACGACACCATGCTCCGGATCGACGGTGAACAGCTGGCGGCGGAGTTCGAGAAGTACCTTCGTCGGCGGGACGACGAGGACTGACCGGCTCCCCCACGGTGAGAGTGATCAGCCGATGCGCTCGATCTCGACGACGGGCGTCGTCACCCGCCAGGTGCGCACCTCCGGGTCGTCGGCGGCGCGCACCCAGAACTGGGCGGGCTCCCCGACGCGGCAGATCTTGACGTCCAGCAGCGGGATGTCCTCCGAATCGCGCCGGAGTTCACTGACCTCCCACCGGTGATCGTCGGTGCGCCCGACGCCGGGTGCGCGCAGGAGGGTCATCTCCCCGAAATCGATGACGTAGGTGGAGGTACGCGTGACGACCGTCCACACACCCTCGGGACCGTCGATCGGGATCTGCTGAGCACGAGCCACGAGCGAACCTTAGCCGACCGGTGCGATGTCGACACCCAGCAGCGCATCGACGGCGTCGGCGACCAGCCGCGAAGCCGTGGTCGACGCACCGATTCCCAGGATCGCGTCGGCCGCCCACGCGTCCACGGCGGCCAGTGCCTTCGGGGTGTCGAGATCGTCGGCCAGATGCTGACGCAGTCGTGCGACGGTGTCGGCGGCGTCGGGCGCGGTCGCGAGCTTGGCTGCCCGGCGCCACGTCGCCAGTCGGCGCTCACCGTCGGCGAGGATGTCGTCGGTCCACATGCGGTCGGCACGGTAGTGCTGCGAGATCAGACCGAGTCGGACGGCTCCCGGATCGACGCCCGCCGCCCGCAGCTTCGACACGAGAACGAGGTTCCCCAGGCTCTTGGACATCTTCTCGCCGTCGAGTCCGATCATCCCGGTGTGGACGTAGTGACGGGCGAAGCGACGCTCACCGGTGAGCGCTTCGGCGTGGGCCGCCGAGAACTCGTGATGCGGGAAGATCAGATCGCTGCCGCCGCCCTGGATGTCGAAACCCATGCCCAGCCGTCGCAGCGCGATGGCCGAACACTCGATATGCCAGCCGGGACGGCCCGGGCCCATCGGCGACTCCCACGACGGCTCGCCGTCGCGCGCGGCGCGCCACAGCAGGGCATCGAGCCGATTGCGCTTGCCCGGACGGTCGGGGTCGCCGCCGCGCTCGGCGAAGAACGTCGCCATCGTCTGCGCGTCGTATCCGGACTCGTACCCGAACTGCGGTGTCGCGTCGACGCTGAAGTAGACGTCCGGGAACTCCTCGTCGTCCACCACGTAGGCCGCGCCCCGCGCCAGCAGCTCGCCGACGGCGTCGACCACCTCGCCGATCGACTCCACGGCGCCGACGTAGTCGCGCGGCGCCAGGACTCGCAGCGCCTCCATGTCGGCGCGGAACAGATCGATCTCACGCGAGCCGAGGTCGCGCCAGTCCACACCGTCGCGTTCGGCGCGCTCGAACAGCGGGTCGTCGACGTCGGTGATGTTCTGCACGTAGTGCACGTCGTGCCCGCCGTCCCGGAGAATCCGGTTGATCAGGTCGAAGGTCACGTAGGTGGCGGCGTGACCGAGATGAGTGGCGTCGTACGGGGTGATGCCGCAGACGTACATCGTCGCGACCTCACCCGGGCTGACCGGCTTCACCTGGGCGTCGGAGGTGTCGTAGAGACGCAGCGGGACAGCGGGGCCCGGCACGGACGGAATCTTGGGCGACGGCCACGAATGCATGCCGTCAACTGTATGTGCCCGCGGCCGGTGTCCGGCAGTCCGGGTACCCGGTCAGAAGGGCGGCCACGGGATCGCGCGGCTGTGGGGCGGCAGCGGCATCACGCCCACATCGGCGAGCGACTTCGCACGACGCAGCAGCGCGGCGATCTCCTCCGGGGTGATCAGCGTCGACAGACGCACATGCAGCGCGCTGTCCACGTCCTCGAGCACGCCGCTCAGACGCGCCAGGTCGGCACGCTCGCCGGGCGGCACCGGGGTGCCCGCCCATCCCCACAGGATGGTCCGAAGCTTGTTCTCGCTGTGCAGGCAGATCCCGTGATCGATGCCGTACAGCCGGCCGTCGCCGTCGGTCAGGATGTGCCCGCCCTTGCGATCGGCGTTGTTGAGGACGGCGTCGAGCACCGCGAGGCGGCGCAGCCTCTCCTCCACCGAATGAACGAGGATCACTTCATCGCCTCGGTGGTCGTAGGCGTTGAGGACCCCGCGATACCCCTCCGGCACCTCGCCGGCGGGCACCAGATCCACCGGGTCGAGACGGCCGTCGTCCGACGGCGGCTGCTCGATCCACCGCTGGACCATGCCCGCACCCAGATCGATGTCGGTCGGACCGTCCTCGCGCAGCACGGTCTCGGGTATCAGATCCCATCCGAGTGCGTCGCTGATGAGATAGGACGCCACTTCGCGGCCGGCGAGGGTCCCGTCCGGGAAGTCCCACAGCGGTTCCTCACCGCGTACGGGCTTGTACACGCAGCGCATGGCCGTCCGTCCGTCCGACACGGCGCAGGCCACCGTGAGGTTGCTGGCCGAGGCGATGCGGCCCAAAACGGTGAGCTCGCCGGTGGCCAGCAGCTCCAGGCAGTCGGCGTTCACCGGTGCGTGTCGTCCCCGCCCCAGTCGCCGTCGTCCGCGCCGTCACCACGCTCGTCGGTGCCGTCGTCGTCGCTGTCGTCATCAGTGTCGTCGTCCAGTACGGCGTCCTCGTCCTCGACGGTGAACGACGAGTCGAATCCGGGCACCAGCCGACTCAGACTCGCGAGCACCTCCGGGTCGACGAACTCGATTGACCGGCTGAACTCGGCGTCGCGTTTGTAGCCGTTGCTGCGTGCGCAGATGTGCCCCGACGGATCCAGCGGCTGGTCGCACAGGGGACACAGCGGGCGGCCGGCCGCGATCACGCGCATAGAGCGGGCACTGAACTCGCGCGCCTCGTCGGCGGTCAGGAAGACGCGGACGGTGTCCGGTCCCTCCTCGGTGTCGTCGAGGATCACCGACTCGTCCAACGGCTGTTCGGTGACCGCGAGCAGTTCGATCACCACCGCGGCCGCATCGGCGTCCCAGCCCAGACCCATCGAACCGACCCGGAACTCGGAATCGATCGGGCTCTCGAGCGGCGAGACGTCGCCGACGTCCTCGGCCTCCGGTGGAATCGGCGTGCCGAAGCGCCGGCGCACCTCGTCGAGCAGATAGCTGAGGCGGTCGGCCAGGATCAGCACCTGCTGCTTCTCCAGTTCGACGCTCATCAACCGAGAGTCCTGCGACACCTGAATGTAGAAGGTGCGATCCCCCGGCTGACCGACGGTGCCCGCGACGAAACGCCGCGGACTCCGGAATTCGTGGATCGTACGAGCCATGACTCAACGGTACCCGGACGGCGAGCCGTGCTCCCGACTATGCCCCGGTGGACCCGCCCACCGTGGCGCCGGCGGCCATCGGCGGCCGCGGGAGCTCGAGCACCCCGTTGTTGTTGACGGTCTGCACGTAGGGCCGGGCAGCCGAGTAATGGATCACGCTGATCGAACCCGGATCCACCACGATCCGCTGGAACTGGTCCAGATGCATGCCGAGTGCGTCGGCGAGCACCGCTTTGATCACGTCGCCGTGCGAGCAGGCCACCCACACGCCCTTCCCGTCGGGACCGCCGTGTACCCGGTCGAGTTCCCGGATCGCCCTGGTCGCGCGGCGCGACACGTCGAGCAGGCCCTCGCCGCCCGGGAACACCACCGCCGACGGCTGCTGCTGCACCACCTTCCACAGCGGCTCGCCGAGCAGTTCGGAGATCTTGCGATTGCTCCAGTCGCCGTAATCGACCTCTTCCAGATTCGGGTCGGTCAGGTGCGGCAGCTCCGGGCGCGCCGCCACGAGCGGTGCGACCGTCTCCGCGCATCGCTGCAACGGCGAGCGGACGACGGCGGTGAGGTCGCCGAGGACGCTGCCGAGCCGGACCGGGAGTTCACCGGCCTGCGTGCGTCCGTGACCGTCGAGCCCCACACCCGGCGTCCGACCCGCGAGAAGTCCCGACGTGTTGGCCGTGGAGCGTCCGTGCCGGACCAGGATCACCGTCATGTCACACAGGTTACTGCCGCACGTGAATCGGGCCCGTCGACGCGGTCACGCCGCGATCGCGCCCACCTGCAGCAGGACGATGACGAGCAGGCCGAGCGCCACGCGGTAGGTCGCGAACCAGACCATCGAATGGTGCGAGACGAACTTGAGCAGCCACGCGATCGAGACGTAACCGAGCACGAAGGCGATGAGAGTGGCCACCGCGATCTGCGGACCGCTCGCGGCCAGGCCCTCCCCCACGGGTTCGAAGACGTCCTTGAGGCTGAACAGTCCGGAGGCGAGAACCGCCGGAATCGCGATCAGGAAGGAGAATCGGAACGCCGCCTCGCGTTCGAGGCCGACGAACAGACCCGCGCTCGCCGTCGCACCCGACCGCGAGACTCCGGGGATCAGCGCCAGACACTGCGCCGCGCCCATCACGAGGGCATCGCGCCGGGTGATCTTCTCCAGGGGCCGCTCGCGCGTTCCGACGTACTCGGCCGCGAGGAAGACGAAGGAGAACAGGATCAGCATGATCGCCACCAGCCAGAGGTTCCGGCCTGCGGTGCGGATCTGGTCCTTGAAGACGAATCCGAGCACGCCGATCGGGATGGTGGCGAGAATCACGTACCAGCCCAGCCGGTAGTCCAGACCGCGCCTCGTCCGGTCCCGCAGTCCCGCGAACCACGCACCGACGATCCGCCAGATGTCCTTGGCGAAGAAGATGAGAACCGCGAGTTCGGTGCCAAGCTGGGTGACCGCGGTGAACGAGGCACCGGCGTCGTCACCGAACCAGATCTCCGAGATGATGCGCAGATGGGCCGAGGACGAGATCGGCAGGAACTCCGTCAGGCCCTGGACCGCTCCGAGGACGATCGCCTGGAGCCATGTCATGGTCTCAGTCACGGGGGCTGATGCTACCCATCGAACGGGTCACACATCGGCATCGCGCAAGATGGTGTCATGCGCGCGCGAACCCGACTCACCGCCCTGCTCGTGGCCGTGGCCACGGCCTCCGCCCTCACCGCCTGCGGTCAGTCCGACGACGGCTCCGCACAGAATGTGCCGACTGTCACACCCGCGACACCTGCCGAATCCCCGGCCGACGCCGCCCGCCCGGCGGGCGCGGTCGTCGCCGCGGACGCCGCACGCGCCGTGGTGGCCGGGCACGGTCAGCAGTCGCGGGTCGCGCTGCTGTCGAACGACGGCCGAACCGTGCAGATCTTCACCGATCCGGGCGCCCCGGGTGCGCCCGCGCCGACCTCGGTTCCGGTGCCCGGTCTCGCCGCGCTCACCGCCTCCGGCGACGGTTTCGTCGGTGCCGGAGAGAGCGGGATCGTCCGCATCGATCCCGCCGGCTCGGTGACTGTGACGAAGGCGGATCTGCCCGGCGCACTGTCGGTGGCGACCACTGAGGACGGCAGGACGCTGGTCGGCACCGACCGCGGCCACGTGCTGGTGCTCGACCGCGACGGACAACAGCAGCGCGACATCGGCGGGTTCGTCCGCGTCGACGACATCACCGTGGCACCTGCGACCGCCGGCGATCGTGCCGGGCAGGTCGTGGTCCTCGATCGGGCGCAGTCGGCGGTCACCCCGGTCGACATCGACTCGGGGGAACTCAAGGCGGCGCTGCGCGCCGGCGACGGGGCGACCACCTCCATCGTCGATCGATACGGCCGGGTGCTGGTGGCCGGTACCCGCAACAACGAGGTGTACGCGTTCTACGGGCAGCCGATCGTGATGCGCATGCGTGCCCCGGTCGCCGACAGCCCGTATGCGCTGGCCTTCGACGACCGGCGCAACCTGCTGTGGGTCTCCAGCACGGCCACCAATGAGATCGCCGCCTACGACGTCTCCACCGGAGAGGTCATCGAGAAGCACCGGTTCGCGAGCGTCCCGCAGGTCACCTCGATGGACGTCGACCCGGTCAGTGGTTCACTTCTGGCGGCCTCGGGCCGCGACGGCTCACTCCAGGTGATCGCGCCTGATGCGGTCCGGTGACCGCCCCGTACCCGACCTCGCACACACGACGAAGGCTCTCACGATGCTCAGCACACTGAACCGGATCCTCTACCCGCTGGTCTTGAAGGCCATGTTCCTGCTCGACCCCGAGCGGATCCACGCGATCACCGCTCAGGTGATCCGCCGCTGCGGCTACGCGCCGGGAGTGCGATCGCTGATGGCGAAGCTCTTCGCCACCGATGACCCGATTCTCCGCAACGAGGTCTTCGGGGTCTCGTTCCCCGCACCGATCGGACTGGCCGCCGGCTTCGACAAGAACGCGTCGAGCGTCAACGCGTGGGGACAGATGGGCTTCGGCTTCGCCGAGATCGGTACCATCACCGGTCAGGCGCAGCCGGGCAACCCCGCTCCCCGTCTGTTCCGGCTGCCCGCCGATCGGGCGCTGATCAATCGGATGGGCTTCAACAATCCCGGTGCGGACGCCGCGGCCCGCTCGCTGGCCCAGCCCCGGCCCGGACCGGTCCGGGTCCCGATCGGCGCGAACATCGGCAAGACCAAGGTGGTTCCGGTCGAGGATGCCGTCGACGACTACCGGCACAGCGCCCGGACACTCGGGCCCCTGGCGGACTTCGTGGTCGTGAACGTCAGCTCGCCGAACACTCCTGGACTGCGCGACCTGCAGGCCGTCGACTCGCTGCGGCCGATCCTCGCGACGGTCCTGGACGTGGTCGACAAGCCGGTGCTGGTGAAGATCGCACCCGACCTGTCGGACGAGGACGTCGACGCCGTCGCCGACCTCGCCGTCGAGCTGGGCGTCGCCGGCATCGTCGCCACCAACACGACCATCCGGCGCGATTCCCTTGTGACTCCGCGGGCCGAGGTCGAGGCCTGCGGCGCGGGCGGACTCTCCGGACCGCCGGTCGCCGACCGGTCGCTGGAGGTGTTGCGCCGCCTGTACCGACGAGTGGGCGGCCGGGTGGCGCTGGTCAGCGTCGGCGGGATCGAGACCGTCGACCAGGCGTGGGAACGCATCTGCGCCGGCGCCGACCTGCTTCAGATGTACACCGGATTCATCTACGGCGGACCGGTCCGCCTCCGGGAACTGCACGAGGGCATCGCTGCGCGGCTGCGCGCGGGCGGCTACTCCTCGATCCGCGAAGCCGTCGGCTCCGCGGCGCAGTGAGCCGCCCGGCGGCGCGCCCTACTCGGCGGGCTGTTCGAAGACGCCGGTGAGGATCCCGCGCGCGATCGCGCGCGAGTAGAGGTTGAAGCCGAGGAAGGCCGGAGTCGCCTCGGCGGGCAGTTCCAACGATTCGGTGTCGACGGCGTGCACGGCGAACATGTAGCGGTGCGGACCGTGACCGGGAGGCGGACCGGCACCGATGAACTGCTTGAGGCTCGCATCGTTGTTGAGCGTCACGGCACCGGCGGGCAGATCCGCCGACCCCGGCGACCCGGCGCCCGTCGGCAGCGAGGTCACCGACGCCGGGATGTCGGCGACGGCCCAGTGCCAGAAGCCGGAAGCCGTGGGAGCGTCCGGATCGAAACACGTCACGACGAAGCTCTTGGTCTCGGCGGGGAAACCCGACCAGCTCAGCTGCGGGGAGACGTCGTCTCCGCCCGCGCCGAAGATCCCCGAGACCTGCGGCGTCGGGAGGGTCTGACCCTCGGCGAAGTCGCTCGATGTCACCGTGATCGCCGGCAACTGGGGTAACGCGTCATACGGGTCGTATGTCGTCACTATCGCATCCTTTCGACTGTCCGCACCCGGCCGTTGTCGTCAGCAGTTGCGGAGAAAATGCTCGAAAACCTTGGTACCGAACACGATCGAGTCTACGGGCACGCGTTCGTCGACGCCGTGAAAGAGCGCGGCGAAATCGAGTTCGGGGGGCAGCCGAAGCGGAGCGAAGCCGAAGCACCGGATCCCGAGCTTCGCGAAGGCCTTCGCGTCGGTGCCGCCCGAGAGCATGTACGGCACCGTCCGGCCGTCCTCGTCGTGCGCGAGGATCGCATCGTTCATCGCGTCGACGAGATCGCCGTCGAACCGCGTCTCGTAGGGATCCAGGTGGGTGATCCACTCGCGCTTCACCTTGGGGCCGATCAACTCGTCGATCGTGCGCTCGAACTCGGCCTGCCTGCCGGGCAGCACGCGGCAGTCCACGACGGCCTCGGCGTGCTGGGGAATGACGTTCGCCTTGTAGCCGGCCGACAGCATCGTCGGGTTCGCGGTGTCCCGGAGGGTGGCGCCGATGATGCGGGCGATATTCCCGATCTTGAACAGGGCGGACTCCAGATCCGGCGTCTCGGGACTGAAATCGAGGCCGGTCTCCTCCGACAGTGCCTCCAGGAACTCCCGGACCGACTCGGTCATCACCAGCGGGAAGCGGTGCGCGCCGATGCGGGCCACCGCGGTCGCGATCTCCGTGACCGCGTTCTCGGCGGCGAGGAACGAGCCGTGGCCTGCCTGCGCGTCGCAGGTGAGCCGCATCCACGACAGTCCCTTCTCGGCCGTCTCCACGAGATACAGGCGCCGCACACCTCCGTCCGGGCGGTCGACGGTGAGGGAGAACCCGCCGACCTCCCCGACGGCCTCGGTGATGCCCTCGAAGAGATCGGGGCGGTTCTGCACCAGCCAGTGCGATCCCCACGTGCCACCGGCCTCCTCGTCGGCCAGGAAGGCGAAGACGATGTCGCGCGGCGGAACGGTGCCCTCACGTTTGAACTGGCGCGCCAGTGCGAGCGCCATGCCGGCCATGTCCTTCATGTCGACCGCGCCTCGGCCCCAGACGTAGCCGTCGCGGACGGCGCCGGAGAACGGGTGGACGCTCCAGTCCTCCGCCTCGGCGGGCACCACGTCGAGATGCACGTGGATCAGCAGCGCACCGCGGTCCGGGTCGGCGCCCGGCAACCGCGCGAACACATTCCCGCGTCCGGGCATGCCCGACTCCACGTATTCGGTGGCGTAGCCGACCTCCTCGAGCCGCGCCGCCACCCATCTGGCGCACTCCGCCTCCCCCTTGGTGGTCTCCGGCTGTCCGGTGTTCGACGTGTCGAATCGGATCAGCGCACTCACCAGATCGACAACTTCATCGGTCGCTCGCAAGCCTGTCACCTCTTCATTCGTAGGCGATTTGGGATACGGGGGCAACCGTGGTTATTGTTATCCCGCGCAAAGCGGTGCGGAGCGCACGAACAACAGAACAAGTCCGAGTGGCGGAATGGCAGACGCGCTAGCTTGAGGTGCTAGTGTCCTATTAACGGACGTGGGGGTTCAAGTCCCCCCTCGGACACACTTCTCCGGCGGCGGCGACATCGATCGAATCGATGTCGCCGCCGTCGTTTTCGACTTCGACGGTGGTCGCGTCCGCTGCGGTTCGGCGCGACCGCGAGCAGCCGGGCGACGATACAGTCATGTGCGTGGACAGGCACCCGGCGAGCAAGACGGAAGACTCCGATTTTCCCGGCACCCGCGTTCTGGTGCTCCTCACGGGTGTCGCCCTCGTCGCCGGCGCGCTGACCGGGCTGGTCGGCGGGGCCTTCCGCTGGACTCTCTCGTGGGCCGAGGAGCGCCGCGCCGATCTGGTCGACTGGGCCGGTGATCACGGACTCGGCGGCGCCCTGATCGTCATCGCCGTGGCCGCGGCCTCCGCGGCCGCGGCGGTGGCGATCGTGCGACGGATCCCCCTCGCCGCGGGCAGCGGCATCCAGCAGGTGGAGGCCGTCGAGGACGATGAAGCGCCCGCCGCACCGTGGTCGGTGATCCCCGCCCGGTTCGCCGGCGGCGTGCTCAGCATGGGCTTCGCGGGAATGGTGCTGGGCCGCGAGGGCCCCACCGTGCACATGGGCGCGGCGATCGGCGCGGCCGCCGCACGCCTGATCCGTGCGACGTCGGACGAGATCCGGGTGATGCAGACCGCCACCGCCGGCGCCGGACTCGCCGTGGCCTTCAACGCCCCGATCGGCGGTGCACTCTTCGCCTTCGAGGAGGTCGCCAAGAAGATCCGGCTGCGCTACGCGGTGTGGACGCTCACCGCGGTGGCGGCTGCCGTCGCCTGCAGCCGGCTGATCCTCGGCGACGCTCCCGATTTCCGGGCGGGCGGGATCGACAATCCGTCCCCGGATCGTCTGTGGGTCTTCCTCGTCTTCGGTGTCGTCGTCGGCGCCCTCGGAGTGGTCTACAGCCGGCTGCTGCTCCTGTTCGTGGATCTCTCGGCGCGCATCAGAGTGTCCGCGGTGGTTCTCGGCGCCCTCGTCGGCGCGGTCATCGGCATCCTGGCGATCACCGTGCCCGCGGCGGTCGGTGGCGGCGACGACCTCGCCCAACGGCTGCTGGACGCGCAGCGGACGGCGTTCTGGATGATCCTCGCGATCATCGCCATGCGTTTCGTGACCGGACCGGTCTCCTACGGCACCGGAGCGCCCGGCGGTCTCTTCGCCCCGATGCTCGCACTGGGAGCGCTGACGGGAGCCGGCTTCGGCCGGATCCTCGAAGCACTATATGCACCTTTCGGCGATCTGACTCCTGCGCTGGTGGTGGTCGGAATGAGCACCTTGTTCGCGGCGGTGGTCCGCGTACCCCTCACCGCGATCGTCCTGGTGATGGAAATGACCGCGGTGACGGCACTGACGGTGCCCATGGCGGTGGCGGTGACCGCCGGTGTCGCGACCGCCTCGCTGGCCGGGTCGAAGCCGGTCTACGACGCACTGCGCGAACGATACCTGCGCGACATCGGCGTCTCGGGCGCCGCCGTACGCCCGCACGACTGACAGCGGCGCGGACGCCACCGAAGATCGGTGACGCCCGCGCCGCGTGCCGGGTCTGCCGCGGTCAGCCCTGTCTGCTGCCGACCCCGGTTCCGAGCGTGATGTCGAGCGTGTTGTCGCCGTCGGCGGTCACCGTGGTCTGCACCGCGCGCGGCTCGTACATGCTCGCGACGACGGTGAACCTGTCATCGGTGAGACCCTCGATCCGGTAGCGCCCGTCGGCGTCGGTCCGGGCCGTGGCGACGATGGTCCGATCCGAGCCGATCGCCGACACGGTCGCTCCGGCCAGCGGGGCGCCGTCCGCGGCGCGCACGTAGCCCTGGACGCCGCCGATGGCGTCGAGCACGATGTCGATCGCCACGGCGTCTCCGGCGGTCACCAACTCGCTGCTCGCCTGGTAGCCGGGCGCCGAGGCGGTCACGGCCACGGTGTCGCCGTCGGTGAGTCCGCCGATCGAGAACTCGCCGTCCGAGCCGGCCTGCGCGGTGGCCAGCACCGAACCGGTCTGATCGGTCACGACCAGCCGTGCGGGCAGCGGGCGCTGCGCGTCGCGGACGCGCCCGGTCAGCACGGCTGCGCCCGAGAGCGAGAAGTCCCGGCGCAGTCCCACGTCCCCGACAGTCGACACACCGACGGCCTTGGGGCCGCGTCCTGGCGCGGTGGCGATCACCGTGTACGCCCCGCTCTCCAGTCCGCCGACTCGGTACGAACCGTCCTCGGCGACGGTCGCGCCGCCGGCCTGCCGTCCTTCGCTGTCGGTGACCGTGATGGCCGCCCCGGCGAGCGGCGCACCGTCCGGACCGGTCACGGTTCCGGACAGCTGAGCGCCCGACGGGGAAGCGAAGCTCTCCGACGGCGTCTCGGCGACGAGGGCGACCGGCGATCCGACACCGGCGTCTCCGGCGACCGCGGCGATCTCGGCGCCGACCGTCTCATGGCTCGCCGTCAGCGGCTTCCGGGCGCCGGTGAACACCGACGCGATCGCACCGAGCACGCAGCAGATCAGGGCGAAGGTGAACGCGGCGGTGAGACCGTCCGCGAACGGGTCGCTGATCAGGTGCGGGAAGAAGTCCAGCCCCGTCAGGTGGTCGACGCTGGCCTGCGGCAATCCGTTCAGCGCCTGGCCGCCGACCTGCTGGATCGGGTTGTAGCCGAGGAACGCGGCGAACAGGATGCCCACGGTCGGCAGACCGGCGATGGCCTGCGCCGGTTCCGCGGGCATGCCGTTGGCGGTCAGACCGTCGAACATCGCCGACGGGAGCGTGCTCGAGAGACCCGCGATCATCAGCGAGAAGAACAGACCGATCGACAGGACCATCGCCGCGTTCTGGAAGGTCGTCATCATCCCGGCACCGGAGCCGCGCGAGGTGACCGGCAGGCTGTTCATCACTTCGGCACGGTTCGGGGAGGCGAACAGACCCATGCCGATGCCGTTGACCAGCAGGATCACGGCGAACACCCAGTAGTCGAAGTCGACGGGGATGGCGATGAGGGCCGCGAAGGTACCGGCGGTGATCAGCAGCCCGAGGGTGGTGAACCACTTGGTGCCCAGCTTGTCCGAGAGCGCGCCCGACACCGGCGCGGACACGAGGAAGCCCACGGTCATCGGCACCATGTAGATGCCCGCCCACAGCGGTGTCTGCGAGTAGTCGTAACCGTGCTGCGGCAGCCAGATGCCCTGAAGCCAGATGATGAGGATGAACTGCAGACCGCCGCGCCCGATGGACGCCATCAGGTTCGCGATGTTGCCGAAGGTGAACGACCGGTTGCGGAACAGCGACAGTTCGAACAGCGGACTGTCGACGTGCATCTCGATGAACACGAAGACCGCGAGGACGAAGGCCCCGCCGACCAGTGCGGCGAGCACCCAGGGGTTGCTCCAGCCCATGTCCGATGAGCCGTACGGCTGGATGCCGTAGGTGATGCCGACGAGGATCGCGATCAAGCCGACGGCGAAGGTGAGGTTGCCCCACCAGTCCATCTTGGCCTTCCGGCGCTCGCCGGTGTCCCGCAGCTTCAGGTAGGCCCAGATGGTGCCCACGACGCCGAACGGAACGGAGACGAGGAAGATGTAGTGCCACTGGATCGGGGCCAGCACGCCGCCGATCAGGAGGCCGAGGAACGAGCCGGCGATCGCCGCGACACCGTTGATGCCCATCGCCAGACCGCGCTGGTTGGCCGGGAAGGCGTCGGTGAGGATGGCCGACGAGTTGGCCATCAGGAAGGCGCCGCCGACACCCTGGATGACGCGCCAGAAGATCAGCCAGATGGCGGCCTGCGACCCGTCGAACCAGGTGATCGCCAGGAAGATGGACGAGACGGTGAACACCGCGAAGCCCATGTTGTACATGCGCGCTCGGCCGAACATGTCGCCGAGCCGGCCGAAGCTCACCACCAGGACCGCGGTGACGACGAGGAAGCCCATCATCATCCACAGCAGGTAGCTGGTGTTCTGCGGTTCGAGGGGATTGAGGTTGATGCCCTTGAAGATGTCGGGCAGGGCGATCAGCACGATGGAGCTGTTGATCGTGGCGATCAACATGCCCAGGGTGGTGTTGGAGAGCGCGACCCACTTGTAGTTGGGACCGAGTTCTTCGAGGGTCTGCTGGCGGGAACCGCCGGCCGGGCCTGTGCCGCCGGCGGTGTCTGCAACTGTTTTGGTCGACATGCGAACCTTTCGGGACTAATGCGGTGAATCAGTGCTTGCGACGGCTACGTCGAAGATCGGGGCGGCCGTGCGCCGCGGAGGCGTCGATCACGTCTCCGGCGAGCGGACGGCCTGGATGTCGAGCCGGACGCGAGCGGTGTTGCCGATCTGCGCGGCTCCGCTGACGAGTTTGTCGTCGAAGCTGATCCCGAAGTCACGGCGCCGAAGGGTCGCTGTGGCTTGGAAGCCGGCGCGGACGCCGCCCCACGGGTCCTCGGTCTGCCCGAGGAAGATCAGCTCGAGCGAGACCGGGACGGCGGCGTCACGCAGGGTAAGCGTTCCCTCGAGCGTCCAGGTCTCGTCGGACGCCGGTCGCACCCGCTCGGCGTGGAAGAGGGTCGTCGGGTAGCGCTCGGCGTCGAAGAACGCACTCGATCGCAGCACCTCGTCGCGCATCCGGTTGTCGGTGTCGATGCTGGCGGTCGAGATCTCCGCCGTCACCGACGACTGCTCCGGATCGTCGCCGACGACGATGGTGCCCGTGAACTCGGTGAAACGGCCGCGGACGGTCGCGATCCCGAGGTGACGGACGCTGATGTCGATGGTCGAATGCGAGCCGTCGATCTCCCAGCGGCCGGCCTCGGGGGTCGGCGATCCGCCGACCCGGGCGAGAGTGACCTCACCCAGACCGACCGCGCCGGGACCGGACACGACGGCGGTGCGAGCGGCCGGCTGGAAGCCGTCCGCGGCGGCGACCACGGTGTACATCCCCGCGGCCAGGTCGTCGACGCGAATGTGTCCGTCGCCGTCGGACCTGACTATCGCCGCCTGCTGTCCCTCCTGCGACATGACGGTCACCACGGCGGTGTCGATGCCGCGGCCCGCCGGAGTCGCCACGCGTGCTGTGAGCTGTGCGGTCATGGTCACCGCCCCTGCACGCCGAGGACGAACTCGTGATTGACGAATCGTCCGGCCCGGACGTCGACGGTCGCGGCCACCGGCGCGTAACCGTTGGCCAGCACCGTGTAGTCGCCGGGGGTGAGATCGGTGAAGCTGTAGCGCCCGTCCTCGTCGCTGAACACACTGGCCGCCATGGAGCCGTCGGCGGCCAGCAGCGACACCTGGCTGTGGCCGATCACTCCCCCGTGCGCGTCGGTGACCAGACCGGACAGAGCGACGGCGGAGCGCATCTCGACGACCACCGGCTGCGAGGAACCCGCGGTGTGAGCGACGGTTCTGGCAGTCGCCTCGAACCCTGGCGCGTTCACCACCAGCGTGTATCCGCCCTCGGCCACGCCGCGCAGTTCCCATCGGCCGTCGGCGCCGGCGACCGCAGTCGCGACCACGTGCCCGGACGGGGCGGTCGCGGTCACCACCGCGCCGGCGATCGGTGCGCCGTCGGCGGCGCGGACGAGACCGCCGAGCGAGGAATGGGCGGACAGCACGATCTGCGTCTGGATCGGGGCACCGGCCATCATCGCCGTCACCGCCGCCGGTTCGTGCCCGGTCGCCGACGCGGCGAGCACGTACTGGCCGTCGGCCGCGACGTGGGCGGTGAACGACCCGTCGTGCCGCGCTGACGCGACAGCGACCTGACTCCCCTGCTGGTCGATCACCGTGACGGTGGCATCCGGGACGGATCCGCCGCGCTCGTCTCGGACGACGCCGCGAATCAGCCGAGAATGTCCATCGACTGCATTCCGCACAGAGTTCCTCCCTCGTTTCTCAGGCATTCAACGACTGGCCGGGTGCGCGGACGGCTGGGCCGCACCGGCTGTGACCAGCTCACACATCGTGTCGGCGAACAGTGCGATCGACCGGACCACCGATTCCCGTTCGCACTCCGGCAGCCGATTCAGGGCGGTCTCGTACAACGAGATCCGCTCCGAGTTGGCGTCCCGGACGTATGCCTGCCCGGCCGGCGTCAGATCGAGCATGCTGACTCGACCGTCGTGCGGATCGGGTGTACGCGACACCAGGCCCGCGCTCTCCAGCGAGGCGATGCTCTTCGACATCGACGCCGTGGTCACCTTCTCCCGCTCCGCGAGATCGGTGGGCCGCACCGGGGCGAGCTCGGCGATGGCCCACAGGGTGGCCGCCTGCGACGAGGTCAGCTGTTGCTGACCGACACCGCGCCGCACGGCGCGGGTCAAGCGGATCACCGAGAGCGACATCAGCGCACCGTCGGCGATCCGGTGCTCACCGGCCTCACGGTCCGCGCCGTTGTCCGTCACTGTTCGCACGCTCCGACATTTAGATAGTTGACTGCAGTTAAGTAATACTCAGCCAGACTAGACCCGGAAGAGGTCCGTTCAAAAAGTTCAGCGCATGTGAGATCTGCAACAAAGGCTTGCGTGATCGGGCGATTCGGACGCATGTGACATCTCGGCGCCCGCCGTCGTCTAAGCGCAAGCTCAGAGACTTAAGTTGCCAGAGATCAAGCATTCAGGCTTGAACAGCGATGAGGGCGGTCTAACGATGAGGGAGTCTCCCCCCCGAGAACAGGGTGCGACCGACGCGCGGCGCGGGTCAGAAACCCGCGGCCCCCGCGATCCGCTCGGCTCCGAGCGTCGGAGTCAGCGTGCCCGAGAGCACTCCGGCCTCCACTTCGCGCCGTACCGCACGGACGGCCGGATCCTCCTCGAGGCGATTGAGCATCGCCTCGCGCACCATGCTCCACATCCAGTCCACCTGCTGTTGCGCTCGGCGCCTCTCGAACTGTCCGGCGGCCGAGAGCGTCTCACGGTGCCGCAGGATCGCCTCCCAGTACTCGTGAACGCCGGTGTTCTCCAGCGCACTCATCGTCAGCACCGGCGGATGCCACAGCACGTCGTGGGGATAGATCAGCCCCAGCGCGTTGCGCAGTTCGCGGGCGGCACCGCGCGCTTCGTTGATGTGTTTGCCGTCGGCCTTGTTGACGACCACGATCTCGGCGAGTTCGAGGACACCCTTCTTGATGCCCTGCAGCGAATCGCCCGTGCGCGCCAGCGTGAGGAAGGTGAACACGTCGACCATGTTCGCGACGCTCACCTCCGACTGCCCCACGCCGACCGTCTCGACGAGCACGACGTCATAGCCCGCCGCCTCGACGAGCACGATCGTCTCGCGCGTCGCCTTCGTGACGCCGCCGAGAGTTCCCGAACTCGGGGACGGGCGGATGTAGGCCTCGTCCGCGGCGGACAGCCGGCCCATCCGGGTCTTGTCACCGAGGATCGAACCGCCGGTGCGGGTGGACGAGGGGTCGACCGCCAGTACGGCGACCCGATGCCCCAACTCGATGAGATGCATGCCGAGGGCCTCGATGGTCGTCGACTTGCCGACACCGGGCACGCCCGTGATCCCCACGCGGAACGACTTGCCCGCGTGCGGCGTCAGGTTCAGCAGGAGTTGCTGTGCCGCCGCCCGGTGATCCGGCCGGGTCGATTCGACGAGCGTGATGGCGCGCGCCAATTGGGCTCGGTTTCCGGACAGGACGCCCTCGCTCAGCGCGTCGACATCGATCCGGCGACCCGCCGGGCGGTCGGCCCGGCGGGACTGCGCGTCGCTCATTCCGCTGCTGCAGCCAGTTCCAGGCCCAGCTGATCGGCCAGCTTCCGGATCAGATCCACCGCGCTGTCGGCGATGACCGTTCCCGGCGGGAAGATCGCCGCGGCCCCGGCCCGGTACAGCTCGTCGAAATCGCCCGGGGGAATGACGCCGCCGACGACGATCATGATGTCGTCGCGGCCGACGTCGGCCAGTGCCTTCTTCAGCGCAGGCACCAGCGTGAGGTGGCCGGCCGCCAGAGACGAGACACCGACGACGTGCACGTCGTTGTCCGCGGCCTGGGCGGCGACCTCCTCGGGCGTGGCGAACAGCGGGCCCACGTCGACGTCGAAGCCGAGGTCGGCGAAGGCGGTGGCGATCACCTTCTGTCCGCGATCGTGGCCGTCCTGGCCCATCTTCGCGACCAGCACGCGGGGGCGTCGGCCCTCCGCCTCGGCGAAGGCGTCGACGACGGCCATCGCCTCATCGATGTTGCTCACGGATTCACCTGCCTCGTTGCGGTACACGCCGCTGATGGTCCGGATCTCCGCCTGGTGACGGCCGAAGACCTTCTCCATCGCATCGGAGATCTCGCCGCCGGTGGCCCCGTGGCGAGCGGCGTCGATGGCCAGCGCCATCAGGTTGTTGTCGAGGTCGCTGCCGCCGGGCTCGGCGGCAGCGCGCGTCAGGTTCGCCAGCGCCGCCTCCACGGCCGACGAGTCCCGCTCGGCGCGCAGCTTCTCGAGCTTGGCGAGCTGTTCGGCCCGTACCTTGGAGTTGTCGACCTTGAGGACCTCGATCTCCTCGTCCTCGTCGACGCGGTACTTGTTGACGCCGACGAGGGGCTGCTGCCCGGAGTCGATGCGCGCCTGCGTGCGTGCGGCGGCCTCCTCGATGCGCAGCTTCGGCAGACCCTCGTTGATGGCCTGCGTCATACCGCCGGCCTCTTCCACCTCGGCGATGTGTGCGCGCGCCTTCTCCGCCAGCTGGTGCGTGAGCCACTCGACGTAGTTGGAGCCGGCCCACGGGTCGATGGGCCGCGTGGTGCCCGACTCCTGCTGGAGCAGCAGCTGGGTGTTGCGGGCGATCCGTGCCGAGAAGTCGGTCGGCAACGCGATGGCCTCGTCGAGCGCGTTGGTGTGCAGCGACTGGGTGTGCCCCTGAGTCGCCGCCATCGCCTCGACACAGGTGCGTGCGACGTTGTTGAACACGTCCTGCGCCGTCAGCGACCAGCCGGAGGTCTGCGAGTGGGTACGCAGAGACAGGCTCTTGGCGTTGCGCGGCTCGAACTTCGCCACCAGCTCACTCCAGAGCAGGCGGGCGGCGCGGAGCTTGGCGACCTCCATGAAGAAGTTCATCCCGATGCCCCAGAAGAACGACAGCCGCGGAGCGAACTTGTCGATGTCCAGGCCCGCTTCCAGTCCCGCCCGGATGTACTCCACACCGTCGGCGAGGGTGTACGCGAGCTCCAGGTCGGCGGTCGCGCCGGCCTCCTGGATGTGATAGCCGGAGATGGAGATGGAGTTGAACTTCGGCATCTTGGCGCTGGTGTACGCGAAGATGTCCGAGATGATCCGCATCGAGGGCGTCGGCGGATAGATGTAGGTGTTGCGGACCATGAACTCTTTCAGAATGTCGTTCTGAATGGTTCCGGCCAGTTTCTCCGGCGGCACGCCCTGCTCTTCGGCGGCCACCACGTACAGCGCGAGGATCGGCAGCACGGCGCCGTTCATCGTCATCGACACCGACACATTGCCGAGGTCGATGCCGTCGAAGAGCTGGCGCATGTCGAGAATGGAGTCAATCGCCACGCCGGCCATGCCGACGTCACCGGCCACCCGGGGGTGGTCCGAATCGTATCCGCGGTGGGTCGCGAGGTCGAAGGCTACCGACAGGCCCTTCTGTCCGGCGGCGAGATTGCGCCGGTAGAAGGCGTTCGACTCGGCGGCGGTCGAGAATCCCGCGTACTGGCGGATGGTCCACGGCTGGTTGACGTACATCGTCGGGTACGGGCCGCGGATGAAGGGCGCCGCACCCGGGATCGAATCGAGCGGGTAGCCGCCGTCCTCGGCGGCCGCGTCGCGGTCCGCGCGGGTGAACACCGGCTGCACGTCGATCTGCTCGGGCGTGCTCCAGGTGACCTGATCGGCCGTGTAGCCGTTGGCGCGGGCGAGCGCCTCGGTCTGCGCCGCGCCCGAACCCGCGGGCTCCGCGGCGCGGTCGCCGGTCAGCGCGACATCGGCGAAGTTCGGAACTGTGTTGCTCATGCGGATACACTCCCGCCGTCGGTCAGGTGGTCGAGAAGTTCGGTGAGGGTCGCGACCGCGTCGATGCCCACTCGCAGCGAGCCGTCACACCGGTCGGTGGCCTCCGGCCACTCACGATCGGGTCCGGCCAGCAGCACGCGGTCGACTCCCGCCGCACGCGCCGCGGCCAGAGCCGAGGGACCGTCGCTCGCGTATCGCTTGGCCGTGCCGCACAGAACGGCGACCGTGGCGGCGTTCTCGGCAGTGAGGCCGGCGATCTGGTCGGGTTCGATCGGACCCGGATTGATTGCCGAGATCCCGCCCGCTGCAAGCAGATTCGCGACGAAAGTGGTGCGGCCGTTGTGCTCGGCGACACTTCCGAGCGGAAGCAACAGGACGCTCGGGCGCGTCCGCGCCGCGTCGGCTCGGTCGCGGAGCGCCTCGAACTGTCGTGCCACGCGAGCGAGCTTCGGCGTCGCCGTCGCGAGGTCGACGGTCTGCGCCGTGCCCGCCGGGCGGGCGGCCTCGTCGAGGTTCGGAAACTCGCTGACACCGGTGAGCGGCGCTGTGCGGTGCGCGACTCGCAGGTCGCGTGCCGCGAGGGACTCGGCGATCTGCTCGCCGATCCACCCGTCGGACAGGGCCGTCTGGTACCCGCCCCGGCGTTCGACCTCGGTGAAGACGTCCCATGCCGCCGCGGCGAGATCGGCGGTGAGCGACTCGACGTACCACGAGCCACCCGCCGGATCGAGAACACGGCCGAGGTTCGACTCCTCGAGCAGAAGCAGTTGGGTGTTGCGGGCGATCCGGTGGGAGAAGGACGCGCTGGAGGACCGTTCGCCCGCCGGAAGCGCGGCGTCGTAGCCGAGGACGGTCACCTGGTCGGCGCCGCCGACGCCGGCACCGAACGCCGCGACGGTGGATCGCAGCATGTTGACCCACGGGTCGCGCTGCGTCAGCATCGCCAGGTCGGTCACCGCGTGGGTCACGGCGGCACCGGCGTCCGGTTCGCCGAGTACGTCGGCCACCCGAGCCCACACGGTGCGCAGTGCCCGCAACTTGGCGATGCCGGCGAACTGGTCGTCGTCGACCGAGACTCCGAAGGTGATCTGTCCGAGCGCCTCGGCCCGGCTGCGGCCGGCCGCGACCAGGTCGCGGACATGTGCCACGGCCGCGGCCACCGAGAGCCCGAGTTCCTGCGGGTTGTTCGCTCCCGCCTGACTGAAGTCGGTGCCGTCGACCCGGAAGGTGCGTACTCCTTCCGGAGCGTCGGCGGCCAGCGCGGTCGCAGCGTCGACGTCGACGGTGGCCCGTCCGGAGAACTGCGCCGTGTACGGCGACAGCCCCAGGCTCTGCACGTTCGCGATCGTGGAGGGCGCGGCCTGCGGCGCCACGGGTGCCGCGACGCGAGCTTCCAGATACGCCCGAGCCGCCTCGATCCCCTCGGCGCCGGCGTCCAGGGTCACCGGCATCAGGTCGAGGTACACGCCGCGCAGTGCCGTGGCGATCCCGTCGGCGCCGATGCCGCCGTCCACCTTGAGCCACAGCCCGCTGGTCCCATTGCCCGCGGCGTCGAGAATCTGCTCGTTGACTTCCTCGGCGCTGCCGCCCTCGTCGCCGAAACGCTCGGTCACCCGCCAGCCGACGTTGACGTCTCGCACCGGATCGGCGCCGCGCACGAACGGGAACTGTCCGGGCAGTCCCGACTCGGCGACCTCGTCCTTCCGGGTGTAGAGCGGGCGGACCACGGTGCCGTCGCCCGTCGTGGTGGACAGCAGGGCCTCCGCGGTGTCGGGGAGTTCATCCGCCGAGACCTTGCGTGCCTTCGCCAGCACACCGGCGGCCGCTTCGGACCATTCGTCGTACGCCTGCCGCAGCGCGTCGGCGCCGCGCGGCGCCGCGGGGTCGTCACTTGCCGTCATCGGCTCGCCTACCTCCAAAGCTCGACCATCTGAAGTTTCGTCGTAGGGAACGATAACCGATCAAACGCTCGGGCGAACCTGGGGATGTGATCTGACCCGTAAACTACTCCCTCGTGCGCATCAATTCACCGCGGTCCGCCGCTCCGGTCGAACAGCCGGTGTCCCTCGATGGCACGACCGCCGAGGCGCGCCGGGACCGGCCGGCCCGCAGGCGGACGGATGTCACCCGGACAGCGCTGATCCGCGGCGGGATCGTCATGGCCGCGGTGGTGGCGATACTGGTCGCCGCGTACTTCATCCCACTGCCGTCGATAGCGACCGCGCGCGCCTGGTCCGAATCGCTCGGGCCGTGGTTTCCGGCGCTGTTCTTCCTCGCCTACGCGGTGGTCCCGATCGGTCCGGTTCCCCGGACGGCGTTCACCGTGACGGCGGGTGTGCTGTTCGCGCCGGCTCTCGCCTTCGCCGGAGCGACGGTGTCGTCGACGATCGCCGCCGTCGCCGCCTTCCTGCTCGCGCGGCGGCTGGGACGGGAACGGATCCGCCCGTACCTGCGCCATCCGGTGATCGCCACCGTGGAGTATCGCCTCGAGCGCCGCGGCTGGCTGGCGGTCGGGTCTCTGCGCCTGATCGCGGTGTGTCCTTTCTCACTGCTCAACTACCTCTCGGGGCTGTCGAGCATCCGACTCCTCCCCTACACGGCCGCGACCGTGATCGGGATGACTCCGGGCAACGCGGCCCTGATCTTCCTCGGCAATGCACTGACCGGCGAAGGCAGCCCGATCAGCCTGGTCTTCTCCGCGGTGCTGTTCTCTATCGGTGTCATCGGGTTGATCGTCGACACCCGCATGCCCGTCAACGGGTCACAATCAAGCAAAAACACTTGATTCTCCCAGTTTCAAGCCTTTATGCTTGATGGATTCGTCGCGCGCCCACGCCAAGCGGACTCACTCGGGAGGTGACCGTGTTCGTTCTGACCGCCGATCAACGGGGCAGCCGTACCGGACGCGATCGGGTGCCCGAGGTGCTCGCCCGCTCCGGCCCGGGCATGATCCGACCGTTCGAGCGGACCGCGGGCGATGAAGTGCAAGCGGTGTTCGAGTCCCCCGATCACTTGGCTGTGCTCGCCGTCGACCTCGCCGCCTCGGGCGACTGGAGCGTCGGCATCGGGGTGGGCACCCTGGAGGCTCCGCTGCCGCCGCAGACACGCGCGGGGCGCGGGCAGGCCTTCCTCGACGCCCGTGACGCCGTGGAGGCGGCGAAGAAGAACCGCTGGCATCTGTGCGTTCGCGGGGTGTCGCCGTGGTGCGATCATGCCCAGACCGCCGCGTGGCTCCTGCTCGACGTCCTGCTCGACCGCTCCGAGGCCGGTCGCGAGGCGGTGTCCTTGGTCGCGGCCGGGTCGAGCCAGTCCGCGGCGGCGGATGCCCTGGGCATTTCGCCGCAGGCCATGTCGCTGCGACTGCGGCATGCGCGCTGGGATGTGCAGCGTCCGGCGGAGGAGCTGTTCCGCCGACTGCTTCAGACCGCAGACGGCGTCAGCCCGCTGCCGGAGGTGAGTGAATGATCGCGATCATCGTCCTGCTACTGCTCGCGATCGCGGTGTCCGCGGGCACCTCGCTGGTTCGGCGCCGCCTCGTCGACGACCCCGAACGGTCCGACTCCGCCGTGCTGGCGACCGATGTGATCGCGGCGGCGGCGAGCGCGGCGCTCATCGCCGCGGCTGCCGTCGTCGCCGCGGTCGGCGCGCCGTCGTCCGGCGCCGGGCTGCTCGCCGTCCACGTCGTGGCGGTGATCGCCGCGGCGACCACCGGATCGAGCGCGGTCCGCGTCGTGCTGGCGCTCGGCGGGATCCCGACCCGGGCCGACAACCACGACGACGAACCCGAGGCACCGCTGCGCGGCGGCCGGATCATCGGCATGCTCGAACGCACGGCGGTGGCGGCGTCGCTGCTTCTCGCGTGGCCCGCCGGCATCGGGATCATCCTCGCGGTGAAGAGCCTGGCCCGGTTCTCCGAACTCCGCGCTCCGCGTGCCAGCGAACAGTTCATTCTCGGCACGTTCGCCTCTGTGCTGTGGGCGGCGGCGTTCGCGGGAGTCGGCTGGCTGGCGGGCGTCTGAGCGGTCAGCCGGCGCGGAACCGGTAATCGGCGATCAGTGTGTTCACCGCCGCCGACCGCGCTCGGCGCGCCAGCGCCGACAGACCGCGCAACCGCTCGTCGGCGGTCGCCAACTGCGATCCGGAGTCGCCCAGTTCCCCCGTTCCCGTCAACGACACGATCGCGTCGATCTGCGCGGCGCTCGCCAGCACCCGGTCGACACGGGGATTGTCGTGCGGCGGCAGATCGATGGTCGACGCCGAGACCCGAGCGGCCAGCGCATCGCGCAGGTCGGCCGGCGAACCACGCCTGCCGCCGAGTGCGGCGATCGAGGTCGCGGCCTCGGCGACCGCGCTGCGCAGTTCGTACTCGACCTCCCCCAGCGGGCTGTCGGAGAGCAACGCCCCGACCGCCACGTCACGGTCGTAGCGCATCGACTGCCATCGGCAGCGCTCGGCCGTGCTGATCGGGACGAGCGCGAGCGCACGCATCGCTCCGGCGGCGGGCGTACTGGGACCTTCGGGTTCGCGGTCGTCGATCAGAATCACCTCACCCGCCGCCATCGCGGCATCGGTGGGGCGTCCCGGCGGCAGTCCCTGGGCATCTCCGGGCGCGGGCAGTCGCACGCACATCGCGTTGGCGCCCGACACCGCGCCGAGCAGGTCGAGGATGTCGCCTCCGGGGTCGAGCTCGTGCACCTGCGCGTAGTCGTGAAGGGTGTGCAGGACGTCGTCGGCCGAGCAGCGGCCGGCCTCACGCGCGGCCGCCCACACCGCCAACGCGCTCGCCGGCCACGACCGCAGCATCAGGGAGGAACTGGTCATCCAAGCCAGAATACTCGGCGACTCGGCGGTCACCGGAGCGTCGCGCCCGCCGATCCCGACGCCGGCCCCTACCCTTGGAATCCGTGTTCGATGATCGATACGGCCGCGACGTGCTGTCCTCGCCCCGCAAGACCAAGCCGAAGGCCCCCGAAGTGGCCGCCGAGCGCGATCTGGTGGTCGAAGACGCGGCGACCGGATTCTGCGGCGCCGTGGTGGGTCTGGAGAAGAGTTACGCCGGCGACATGGTCCGGCTCGAGGATCGCCGCGGGCGGACCCGCGTGTTTCACATGTATCCGGCCGCATTCCTCATCGACGGCAAGCCGGTGACTCTGGTCCGGCCTCGCGGGCGCGGCCCGGTCCAGCCCACGCGGACCGCCTCCGGCTCGCGCGCGGCGCCCAAGCAACGGGCCCGCACAGCGCGCTCCAGCCGCATCTTCGTGGAGGGGGTGCACGACGCCACGCTCCTGGAACGGGTCTGGGGCGACGACCTCCGAGGCGAGGGCGTCGTCGTCATCAGTCTCGACGGCCTCGACAACCTCGACGACGCGCTGGCCGACTTCGAGCCCGCACCGCATCGAAGGGCCGGTGTGCTGGTCGACCATCTGGTCGCCGGCACGAAGGAGGCCAAGCTGACCGCCGAGGTGGGTCCGCACGTCCTCGTCTGCGGCCACCCCTACGTGGATGTCTGGCAGGCCGTGAAGCCCGCGTCCGTCGGCATCGACGCCTGGCCGGTGATCCCGATGGGCACGGACTGGAAGACCGGCATCTGTTCCGAACTCGGCTGGGGCACACCGCAAGACGGTTGGCGGCGCGTTCTGGCGGGCGTGTCGAGTTTCCGGGATCTGGAAGTCCCGCTGCTGCGCAGCGTGGAAGAGCTGATCGACTTCGTGACGGTGGATCCGAGCTAGCCGGACATCACGGCCGGCTGCTCGGCCGCCGCGCGGGAACACAGCAGTCGGGCCGGCACAGCGCACCGTTGTCGCCACAGCCCATCGCGGTGACGTCTCCCCCGCCGTCCGCATACCGCTCGATCAGGTCGACGATCATCGAGAGGAAGACGGGGTCGGTGCCGACCGTCGGTACGCGCACGTATCCCATGCCGAGCTCGGCTGCCAGTTCCCTGGCCTCGGAGTCCAGATCCCAGATCACCTCGAGGTGATCGGAGACGAAGCCGATCGGCATCACCGCCACATCGGTGACGCCGCTCTCGCGCAGCTCTCGCAGGTGATCGCAGATGTCCGGCTCCAGCCACGGCACCTGCGGCGGACCGGATCGCGACTGCCACACCACGTCGTACTCCTGCAGGCCCACCGAGTGCGCCACCGCCGCGGCGGCGGCCTTCACCTGCAGCGAGTACAGGTGTCCGCCCTCGGCCGCGGGCCCGGCGTTCCGGTCGGCGGCCGCAGGAATCGAATGCGCGGTGAACACCACGCGTGGCGCCGTGCCGAAGGAACCCAGGGCCGTGCGCAGCGCATTCGCCGAGGCCTCGATGAACTTCGGCTCGGCGCTGAACTGCGGCAGCTTCCGCAGCACCAGCCCGGCGTCGTCCAGCCCCGTCGCCGACAGCGCTCCCGCGATGTCCTCGTGGTACTGCCGGCAGCCCGAATACCCGCCCCACGCCGAGGTGGGGAACACGAGTACCCGCCGGTGCCCGTCGTCGTACATCCGGCGGGTGGTGTCGGCGACGAGCGGATGCCAGTTGCGGTTGCCGAAGTAGATCGGCAGGTCCCGGCCACGTCGCCCCAGCTCGGCGCGCAGCGCCTCGATCATGTCGAGGTTGAGACGGTTGATCGGCGAGACCCCGCCGAAGTGCAGGTAGTGCTCCACCACCTCGTCGAGGCGTTCGCGCGGCACGCCGCGGCCGCGCGTGACGTTCTCGAGGAAGGGCCGCACATCCGCCGGCTTCTCCGGCCCGCCGAACGACAGGAACAGCAGCGCATCGAATGCGCCGCCGTCCTCCGATCCGTGCATCTCAGCCGAGGAAGTTCTCGGGGAACCAGGTGTTGTGGCTGGCTCCGCCGTCGACGTAGATGATCGATCCCGTGGTGCCCGGGAGGAAGTCCGACAGCACGGCGCACACACTAGTGCCCACCACGCCCGGGTCGTCGACGTTCCAGCCGATCGGCGAGGCTCCGTCCCAGTACTCGTTGAGCATGTTGAGCTTGCGCGCATCGTCGGTCGCGGTGCCGGAGATGGCCTTGGCCGCCAGCGTCTTGATCGGTCCGGCCGCCACGAGGTTGGAGCGGATGCGCTTGGCCTCCCCCACCTCGCGCGCCACGTAGCGGTTCACCGATTCGAGGGCGGCCTTCGCAACGCCCATCCAGTTGTAATCGGGCAGTGCCGTGCGCGGATCGAAGTCCATGCCGACGATCGAGCCGCCCTCGTTCATCACCGGCAGCGCAGCGCGGGCGAGCGAGGCATAGCTCCACGCGGAGATCTCGAACGACTTCGCGACGTCCGGGCCCGGCCCCTCGAGGAAGGGCAGCGCATCCGGGCCCATGAGCGTCTTGGGCGCGAACGCGATCGAGTGCACGAGACCGTCGATCCCCTGGGGCGCGAGCTCGCGCACCTTGTCGGCGAGGGCCCCGAGGCTCTCCTCGTCGGTGACGTCGAGCGGGATGGCCGGCGGCACCTCCTGCGGCAGCCGCTTGGCGATCCGGTCGATGAGGCGCAGCCGCTCGGGGATGCCCGTGATGATCACGGTGGCACCCTGCTCCTGGGCGACCTTGGCGGTGTGGAAGGCGATCGATGCATCGGTGATGATGCCGGTCACCAGAATGGTCTTGCCTGCGAGGATTCCGCTCACGAAAAGCTCCTGTGGGGGGTGAGTGAAGAAGTGTGGAAGGCGGCGCCGGTACCGGCTCGTCAGTGGCCCATGCCCATGCCGCCGTCGACCGGGATGACCGCACCGGTGATGTATCCGCCCTGATCGGACGCCAGGAAGCTGATGGCCGCCGCGACATCCTCGGGCTTGCCGGTCCGGCCCAGCGGAATGGCCTGCTTGGCCATCTCGATGTACCGGTCCTCCATCGCGGCGGTCATGTCGGTCTCGATGAATCCGGGAGCGACGACGTTCGCGGTGATGTTCCGCGACCCGAGTTCGCGCGCGATGGAGCGAGCCAGGCCGATCAGGCCGGCCTTCGACGCCGCATAGTTGGCCTGTCCCGGGATGCCGGAGGTGGCCACCACCGAGCCGAGGAAGATCATGCGACCGAACCGCGCGCGCTGCATCCCCTTGGTCGCGACCTTCGCGCAGCGGAAGGCACCGGTCAGATTGGCGTCGATGACCTTCTCGAAGCTCTCTTCGCTGAGCCGCATGAGCAGCATGTTGTCGGTGATGCCCGCATTCGCGACCAGCACCTCCACCGGCCCCTGATGCTCAGCGACCTCGGCGAAGGCCCGCTCCACCGACTCGGTGTCGGTCACATCGCACTGCACGCCGAACAGGCCCTCGGGCGCCCCCGAGCCGCGGTGGGTCACCGCCACCTTGTGCCCGTCGGCGGCCAGACGCTGCGCGACGGCCAAGCCGATGCCGCGGTTGCCGCCGGTGACGAGCACCGAGCGCGGGGTCTGGGCGGGAATCGATGAATGCTCTGCCATGGTTGATCAACCTATCTCAGGGGAGGCGCCGGTTCAGGAGCAGGGCGGCGAATGTGCCTGCGACCGCCAGCAGCGTGCCCGCGATCAGCCAGGGCCTCGAATTGTCGCCGCGTTCACGCTCGTAACCGATCTGTTTCTGCAGCGTGGAGTACACCTTGTTCAGTTCGTCGAGGCTCGAGGCGGTGAAGAACTCGCCGCCGGAGAGGTTCGCGATCTTCCGCAGCGATTCGTCGTCGACCGGGACCGGCACCCGCTCCACGCCTCCGCCGGGAGTTTCGAGATCGACGGTGCCGGTCAGGGTTCCGAAGGAGATGGTCGACACCGGAATGCCCTCCTCCTTGGCCTTGCGCGCGGCGGTGAAGCCGCCCCGGGGGTCGTCCGGGCTCTCGGGGACGGTCTGCTTGCCGTCGGAGAGGAGGACGATCCGTGCCGGTGGAGCACCCTCGGGCCCGCCCAGCACCGCGTTCAGTGTCTGGATCTGCTGCAGCGCCGCGAAGATGCCTTCTCCGGTCGCCGTCTTGTCAGCGAGTTTGAGCCGGTCCAGCGCGTTCTTGGTCGCGGCGTGGTCGGGTGTCGGCGAGACGAGGGTCGACGCCGTGCCCGCGAACGAGATGAGCCCGAGATTGACTCCGTCGGTGAGTTCGTCGGCGAACCGTTTACCTGCGGCCTGAGCCGCTTTGAGCCGCGACGGCGCCACATCGGTGGACTTCATCGAATTCGACACGTCGACGACGAGCATGACCGTCGCACGGTTGCGCGGCACGTCGCGCTCGGCCATCGGTCCGGCCATCGCGATCGTCAGCAGCACCAGACCGGTCAGCAGCACCGCGACCGGCACATGGCGGAAGCGGTCCTGGTTCTTCGGAGTCACCGACCGCAGGAGGTCGAGGTTCGCGAAGGCGAGCGCCCGCGCCCGCCGCCGTCGCATCACGTAGACATAGGCGACGATCAACGCGACCACCAGCAGCGTGGAGAACAGCCACCAGGGGTGGGCGAACAGATCGCTCATCAACGCACCCCCGCCGCCATCGTCCGGCGGCGCATGCCGACGAAGCGGACGGTGTCGGCGATCCAGTCACGGTCGCTGCGCAGGGACAGCACCGGGCCGCCCGCGCTGCGGAAGGTCCGCAGCACCTCGGCCCGGTGTTCGGCGGCGGCCCGCGCGTAGTCGGCCCGCACCTGCGCGGTGACGTCGACGTCGACCACCTCACCGGATTCGGCGTCCCGGAGCGTCACCGGTCCCACCGGCGGCAACTCCACATCACGCGGGTCGAGCACCTCCACGCCCAGCAGGTCGTGATGCGCGCCGATCGCGCGCAGCGAGCGGGCCCAGTCGATCTCGCCGAGGAAGTCGCTCACGACCACCGCCAGTCCGCGCCTGCGCAACGGGCGGCGCAACGCCTCCAGTCCGGTGTTCAGATCGCCGCGCACTCCCGGAGCGCTCCGCCGAGTGGTCGCGATCGCCTTCAGCAGGGCCTGGTCGTGAGCGCGGCCGGCACGAGCCGGTATCCGCACCACGTCGTCGCCCGTCACGATGATCGCGCCGTGCCGATTACCGCCACCCGCCGTCAGATGCACGATCGCGGCCGCCGCGGCGATCGCGATGTCGCGTTTGGCCCGCCCGACGGTCCCGAAGTCGAGGCTGGCCGAGGCGTCGACCACGAACCACGTCTCCAACTCCCGGTCGGCGATCATCTGCCGTACATGCGGAGTACCGGTGCGGGCTGTCACCGACCACTCCATCCGCCGGATGTCGTCGCCGGGCTGATACTCGCGCGCCTCGCCCGGTTCGGATCCCGGTCCGGGGATCAGGCCCAGATGCTCGCCCTGCAGCACACCGTCGAGCTTGCGCCGGACGGTGAGCTCGAGAGACTTCAGCGAAGCCGTCAACTCGGGGTCGGTCAGTGTTCCCGCCGCGAACGACGGCAGCCCGTCAGTGGCCGGCATTGCCCGGCTGAACCGTCGGCGACTGCTGGGCGGCCGGGGCCTGCGCCGCGGGAGCCTGCGGACCCGACTGCTGCTGGACGTGCGCCTGCTGCACGGGCTGCTGCGCCGCATGCGGCTGCTGGACCGGCGGGCTCTGGACCGGCTGGGCCGGCGCCGCGGAGACCTGCGGGAGACCGATGGTCTGCAGCACCCGAGTGATGATGTGATCGGGCGTCACCTCGTCCGCCAGCGCGTCGTACGACAGCACGAGGCGATGCCGCAGGACGTCGGGAATCACCTCGACGACATCCTGCGGGATCACGTAGTCGCGCCCGTGGATCAGCGCGAGGGCGCGAGCGGCGGCGACGATGCCGAGCGTCGCGCGCGGGGACGCACCGTAGGCCAGCCACTGGTCGACCTCGCCGAGCCCGACCTCCGCGGGCCGCCGGGTGGCGTTGATGACCCGGACCACGTAGTCGACGAGCGCATGATGAACGAAGACGTTGGCCGCGAGCTGCTGCAGTCGGATGGTCGCCGCCGGGTCGAGGATCTGCGACGCCGTCGGCGGGACGTTGCCCATCCGATAGACGATCTCGCGCTCCTCCTCCACCGACGGGTAGTCGACGAGGACCTTGAACAGGAAGCGGTCGCGCTGCGCCTCCGGCAGCGGATAGACGCCCTCGTTCTCGATGGGGTTCTGCGTCGCCATCACCAGGAACGGATCGGGCATGGGGTAGGTGGAGCCGCCGATCGACACGTGCCGCTCGGCCATCACCTCGAGCAGCGCCGACTGCACCTTGGCCGGGGCGCGGTTGATCTCGTCGGCCAAGACGAAGTTGGCGTCCACCGGGCCGAGCTCGGTGTCGAATTCCTCGCGTCCCTGCCGGTAGATGCGGGTACCGATCAGGTCGGAGGGCACCAGGTCGGGAGTGAACTGCACGCGGGAGAAGCTGCCGCCGATCACCGTGGCGAAGGTCTCGACCGCCAGCGTCTTCGCGACGCCGGGCACCCCCTCGAGCAGGATGTGGCCGCGGGCCAGCAGACCGGTGAGGATGCGCTCGACCAGCTTGTCCTGGCCGACGATCACCCGCTTGACCTCGAACAGAGCGCGTTCGATCAGTTTCGCGTCTTCCGGGGTGAAAGACAGTGTCCCGGCGGCGGATCCCTCCGTCGCCGCGCCGCTGCGGTCCTGTCCGCTGCTGCCTGTTGAAGTCAAGCCGATGCTCCTACCGGTCGAGGCCTGCGATGTACCGACACCCACACTAGCGGGGCGGGGAGTATCGGGACCGCGCACGTGTCAGAGGAGCCGGACCACGTACGGCATGGCGCCCGCGGTCCGCACCGGCGAGATCTTCACGACGTCGCCGGACTGCGGCGCCTCGATCATGGTCCCGTCACCGAGGATGAGCGCCACGTGCTGGCTGGCGTTGGGCCCGTAGAAGATCATGTCGCCGCGCCGCATCTGCGACAGCGGCACCTGCGGTCCCGAGGTGTACTGGTAGCCGGTGTAGTGCGGAAGGTCGATGCCCACTCCCGCGAAGCCGTAGATCATCAGACCCGAGCAGTCGAAGCCGACCTTGCGGTAATCGCCGTAGCTGTCGGCGACGCCGCCGTCGCGGATGCCGAGGGTGGGGCCGTTCGCGTCGCCGCCGCCCCAGGCGTACGTGACGCCCAGCTGCGACTTCATCCGGTTGACCACGAGTTCGACGGCCGCCGGGCCGCGCAGACCGGGCTGCGAGGGCCCTCCGCCACCGCCGGGGACCCCGGACTCGGGATTGGTCAGCAGCGGACCGAGCGAGCCGTTCTGGAGTCGGCCGTAGGTGCTGTCCTGGCCCTCACCGAACGGATACGACCCGCCGATGCCGAGCAGGTCGAACAGTTCCGAATGCGGAATCTGGAGTTTGCCGATGGCGCCGGCCAACAGCGCCTGACCGGTCTCCATCGCGAGCTTCGCGGCCGCCTGGGCGGCCTGGGCCACCAGATCATCGCCCTCCACGGGCTTGGCCGGAATGCGGTCGAGCACCTTGCCCGCCACGTCGGCGACGGTGCCCGGCGAGGCCTGGGCGTCCACCTCGCTCTTGGGGGCCGACTTGCGCAGTTTCTCGAGCTTCGACGCCAGCGACGTGCGCTGGGAGACCAATTCGTTGCGTTTGGTCTGCTGAGTGCGGACCGCGTCCTGGGCGGCCTTGACCGCGGCGATCGCCTCATCGCGCCGGGCCGACGCGTCCTTGGCGGCCATCGCCGTCTGCTGGCGGGTGGCCTCGGTGGCCGCCACCCGGTTGGCCTGCTGGTTGCGTGCCACCTGGAGTTTGCGAATGGTCGCCTGCTGCTGTCGCGTGACCTGGTCGACGGCAGACATCTGGTCCAGGACCTTCTCCGGATCGTCGGACGCGACGTACTTGGTCATCGCCCCGCGATTGTTGCCCTGCCGGTACACCGACCGGACGAAGGCGTCGAAGTCCTTCTGCGCTGCCTCGACCTTCGCGCTCACCTCGCCGAGCGAGTCCTTGGCGCTTCGGCTGGCCGCGGCTGCGACCTGCTGAGCCGCGAGCGCGTTCTGGAAGTCCACCAGCGTGCGGTTGACGTTCTCCTGCTTCGCCGCGACCGCGCTCGCGAGGTCGGACAGATTCTGATCGACGTCGGCGATCTGGTTGATCAGCGATGCCACGGGATTGGCGTTGTTGGGGTCACCGAGGGCCGGACCGGCTCCGAGAACGCTCACGAGCATCACGGCACCCACGGTGGTACCTCGCGCCGCCCAACGTGCGCCGTTCTTAGCTGGCTTCAAGTCGAGAACTCCCTCGCAACATCTATCCCCCGTACACCATAAAGTGTCTTCTGCACCGTACGTCACATCAGTCTCTGTGAGAACCTGAAGCCCTGAATTACAAATAGGTGATTACCTGCGGAAACACGCGTCAGCAGCGCAAAGACGGAACCTTAGAGTCCTGTCACAGTTGGATAACGCACGAATCGTGACGCGTCAGAAGAAAGCGGCGTCCGCGACGAGCGCGGACGCCGGACGGCGGGACCCCGAGGGGTCAGTCAGTCCCGGCCGGACGGCGGCCGTCAGGATCCTCGTCGCCCTCCGCAGTCGCCGGGCCGGAGACGTCGCCGTTCTGCCCGACCGCGGCCGGCTCGGCCGTCGTCCGCCGGCGCTTCATCCGCCAGCGGGCGATCACCGCGCCGATCACCACGAGGACGATGAGGCCGATGGTGACGCCGTTCCAGTTCACGTTGGGATCGACGGCCTTGTGGTACATCTGCGCGGCGGCCTGGGAGGCCGTGGCCCCCTTGGAGACGTCGTTCGAGGCGTCTTCGAGCTGAACTCGGCTGAACTCGTCGGACGCGGTGCCGCTGCCGGACGGGCCGAAGACCAGCACCGTCCCGCCGACCTCCGACTGCAGGTGGGTCGCGATGTCCCGGTAGGCGGTGAACTTCGGGTACGACTGGTCCAGTACCACCACGTGCAGGCTGTGCCCGTCGGCCGCCGCCTGCTTCACCAGCTGCTTGAGCGCGAGCTGCTGGTCGGCGGGGGCCCACACTCCGGAGCCGGTGAGCGCGTCGGTGATCGCAGCCATGTCGAGGTTCGACCACACGTCGGCCGGCGGCTGGGACGCGGGCTCGGCGAGAACGAACGCGGATGGGCCCGGATTCATCAGATGTGGCTCCCTGAACGGTTGCTGACTCGACATGGCGGGGTGCGCGCAGAAGCCGGCTGGCCGCTGGCGACGGGTGGCACTCGGCGCCCAGGATACGACAGCCGCACGCCGATACGGCCGAGCGACCCGTACCGCCCAACCAGTACGCGCGTACTGCTATGCTGGAGAGGTAGCACCGCGGCCGCAGCCCGCCGCATGCTGCGACGCTTCTGACGAACTCCCGTCGGCGCAGCCCGTCGGCGGAACTTGCACGAAACGAGTGGAGCACACGTGAGCATCAATTCCTTTGACTCCCGCGGCACCCTGCAGGTCGGTGAGAACTCCTACGAGATCTTCCGCCTGTCGGCAGTGCCCGGCACCGAGAAGCTGCCGTACGCGCTGAAGGTCCTCGCCGAGAACCTCCTGCGCACCGAAGACGGCGCCAACATCACCGAAGATCACATCAACGCCCTCGCGAACTGGGATCCGTCGGCCGACCCGAGCATCGAGATCCAGTTCACCCCGGCCCGCGTCCTGATGCAGGACTTCACCGGTGTGCCCTGCGTGGTCGACCTCGCCACCATGCGCGAGGCCATCACCGCCCTCGGCGGCGACCCCAACAAGGTGAACCCGCTCTCCCCCGCCGAGATGGTCATCGACCACTCGGTGATCCTCGACGTCTTCGGCCGCGCCGACGCCTTCGAGCGCAACGTGGAACTCGAGTACGAGCGCAACGGCGAGCGTTACCAGTTCCTCCGCTGGGGCCAGGGCGCCTTCGACGACTTCAAGGTGGTGCCCCCGGGCACCGGCATCGTGCACCAGGTCAACATCGAGTACCTCGCCCGCTCGATCATGGTCCGGAACGGCCAGGCGTACCCCGACACCTGCGTCGGCACCGACTCGCACACCACGATGGAGAACGGCCTGGGCGTCCTGGGCTGGGGCGTCGGCGGCATCGAGGCCGAGGCCGCGATGCTCGGCCAGCCGGTCTCCATGCTGATCCCGCGCGTCGTCGGCTTCAAGCTGACCGGCGAGATCAAGCCGGGTGTCACCGCCACCGACGTGGTGCTCACTGTGACCGACATGCTCCGTCAGCACGGTGTGGTCGGCAAGTTCGTCGAGTTCTACGGCAAGGGCGTCGCCGAGGTCCCCCTCGCCAACCGCGCCACCCTGGGCAACATGAGCCCCGAGTTCGGTTCCACCTGCGCGATCTTCCCGATCGACTCCGAGACCATCAACTACCTGCGCCTGACCGGCCGCGACGACGACCAGCTCGCGCTGGTCGAGGCCTACGCCAAGGAACAGGGCATGTGGCACGACCCGGACCACGAGCCGGCCTACTCCGAGTACCTGGAGTTGGACCTGGGCACCGTGGTCCCGTCGATCGCCGGCCCGAAGCGTCCGCAGGACCGCATCCTGCTGTCGGAGTCGAAGGTGGCCTTCCGCAAGGACATCCACAACTACGTCGAAGAGCAGCATCCCGCCGCGCACACGCAGCTCGACGAGGCCGTCGAGGAGTCGTTCCCGGCGTCCGATCCGGCCGCGCTGTCCTTCGCCGACGACGGAGCGGTGAAGGTCCAGTCGGCGGCCAACGGCGCCGAGGGACGCCCGAGCAAGCCGATCAAGATCGTCAGCGAGGAGCGCGGCGAGTTCGTCCTCGATCACGGCGCCGTCGCCGTCGCGGGCATCACCTCGTGCACCAACACCTCGAACCCGTCGGTCATGATCGGCGCCGGCCTCCTCGCCCGCAACGCGGTCGAGAAGGGTCTCACCAGCAAGCCGTGGGTCAAGACCAACATGGCCCCCGGTTCGCAGGTCGTCACCGACTACTACGAGAAGGCCGGCCTGTGGCCGTACCTCGAGAAGCTCGGCTTCTACCTCGGCGGTTACGGCTGCACCACGTGCATCGGCAACACCGGTCCGCTGCCGGAGGAGATCAGCAAGGCGGTCAACGACAACGATCTGACCGTCACCGCGGTCCTCTCGGGCAACCGCAACTTCGAGGGACGCATCTCCCCCGACGTGAAGATGAACTACCTGGCGTCGCCGCCGCTGGTCATCGCCTACGCGCTCGCGGGCACCATGGACTTCGACTTCGAGACCCAGCCGCTCGGCCAGGACACCGACGGCAACGACGTCTTCCTGAAGGACATCTGGCCGTCGGCCCAGGAGATCGACGACACCATCAAGACCGCCATCAGCCAGGACATGTTCCGCAAGTCCTACGCCGACGTCTTCGCGGGCGACGAGCGGTGGCGCGGACTGAGCACGCCGGAGGGCGACACCTTCGCGTGGGACGAGAAGTCCACCTACGTTCGCAAGGCACCGTACTTCGACGGCATGACCCCCGAGCCGGCGCCGGTCGAGGACATCAAGGGCGCCCGCGTCCTGGCGCTGCTGGGCGACTCGGTCACCACCGACCACATCAGCCCGGCCGGACCCATCAAGCCCGGCACCCCCGCCGCGCAGTACCTCGACGCCAACGGTGTGGCCCGCAAGGACTACAACTCGCTGGGCAGCCGTCGCGGCAACCACGAGGTGATGATCCGCGGCACCTTCGCGAACATCCGCCTGCAGAACCAGCTGCTGGACGGCGTCTCGGGCGGTTACACCCGTGACTTCACCCAGGAGGGCGGTCCGCAGTCGTTCATCTACGACGCCTCGGTCAACTACAAGAAGGCCGGCATCCCGCTGGTCGTCCTCGGCGGCAAGGAGTACGGCTCCGGCAGCTCGCGCGACTGGGCGGCGAAGGGCACGGTGCTGCTGGGTGTCAAGGCCGTCATCACCGAGTCGTTCGAGCGCATCCACCGCTCCAACCTCATCGGCATGGGCGTGGTCCCGCTGCAGTTCCCGGAGGGCGAGAGCGCCAAGACGCTGGGACTGGACGGCACCGAGGTCTTCGACATCGAGGGCATCACTGCGCTCAACGAGGGCGTGACCCCGAAGACGCTGAAGGTCACCGCGACCAAGGAGAACGGCGACAAGGTCGTCTTCGACGCCGTGGTGCGCATCGACACGCCCGGTGAGGCCGACTACTACCGCAACGGCGGCATCCTGCAGTACGTCCTGCGGAACATGATCAAGAGCTGATTCATGCCACGGGTCAGCGATGACCGTCTTGCCGCGCGTCGTCGAGAGATCCTCGACGGCGCGCGGCATTGTTTCGCCGAATACGGTTACGACGGAGCGACGGTCAAACGTCTCGAAGAGGCGACCGGCCTCTCCCGCGGTGCGATCTTCCACCACTTCAAGGACAAGGAAGCCCTGTTCTTGGCGCTGGCACGCGAAGACGCGGAGCGGATGGCCGAGGTCGCCTCGCACGAGGGTCTGGTCCAGGTGATGCGCGACATCCTCGCGCGGCCGAAGGACTTCGACTGGCTGAGCACGCGGCTGGAGATCGTGCGGAAGATCCGCACCGATCCCGGCTTCCGTGAGGCCTGGGAGGCGCAGAGCGCCGACCGCGAGGCCGCCACCCTCGCCCGCCTGGAGCGCAAGCGCCGTGCGGGCAGTCTCCGCAAGGACGTCCCCCCGGAGGTGCTCGTCACCTACCTGGACGTCATCCTCGACGGCCTGGTCACACGGTTGGCCTCGGGTCAGTCGACCGACGATCTGCATGCCGTCCTCGACCTCGTCGAGGCCTCGGTCCGCGTACCCGCGGGCGAGTGACCGGCGCAACGGGCCCGGACCTTCGACCGCCGAAGGTCCGGGCCCGTTGCTGTGCGCGGCCGTGGTGCTCATGACGTCCGTGCCCGTCGCGCCGACGGGCGTAATCGGCGGTACTCGGCACCCCCGACGTGTCCCATCTCACGCATGGGCTAGCCTTCTCTCGCACTCTCGAGGAATTCACAAGGAGGGGTCGACCCGACATGGGCCAACACCGAAACGCCGCGCGTCCCGCTTCCGATCCACCGCGGGAGTCCGCCGGGAGCCGCCGGCGACGGCGCCCCGGCACCCGCGCGCGGGTCGGGCTCTCCCTGGTGCTGGCCGCGCTGCTGGCGGGCGGAGTGTACGCGGTCTGGCGGGGCGGGCACGGCGGCTGTTCTCAGGTGCGACCGGTGTCGGTCATCGCCGACCAGGACGTCGCCGACTACGTCACCGCCCTGTCGAAGCAGACCGAGGCGGACAGCTGTTTCGACTTCACCGTGCAGGCCGTGCCGCCGAGCCACACCTCCGAACGCCTCACCGACCGGAACGCACCGCAGATCTGGATCGCTGAGTCGCAGGCGCGCGTCCGGCAGGTGCGCGCCGCACTCGGCCGGACGTGGGCCGACGTCGGACCGTCGCTCGGCGTCTCCCCGGTGGTGGTGGCCGGCCGTGAACTCCCGGCGATGCCCGCGTGGACCGACGTGCTCACCTCGCCCGGACTGCGAGTGGCTCCGCCGGCCCGCAGCGACGTCAGCAACGCCGCGGTGATCGGAGCGCTCTCCGAGGTGTCGTCGGGCTCGCTGACGCACCGGGAGCTGGTGGAGTTCCTGACCAAGCGGGCCCTGATGATGAACGACAACGACGCCTCCCCCGATCTCGCGCAGACCGCCGCCGCTCCCGCGCCGACGGCCACCCTCACCACCGAACGCGCCTACACCGAGTTCAAGCGCGCCCATCCCGCGTCCGATCTCGAGGTGGCCGTGCCGCGGTCCGGCACGGTGGCCCTGGACTATCGGGCCGCCAATGTCGCGCAGCCCGACGATCAAGCGCTGGCCGGCGACGCGATCGACGCGCTGGTGGCCACCCTGCAGACCGACAGTGGTCGCCGGATCCGGGAGGAGATGGGCATCCGCTCTCCGGACGGCGAGCCGCCGGCCGACGGAACCGGCGTCCAGGACGTCACCGTGATCAAGCAGCCGGCCAGGGAACTCGTCGACAACATCCTGCGGAAGTGGACCGCACTCACCCAGCCGATCCGGGCGCTCGTGGTGCAGGACGTGTCCGGCTCGATGGCGCTCGACGCCGGAGGCCGTTCGCGCGCGGCCTTCCTCCGGGAGGCCTCGCTGTTCGGACTGGGCCGGTTCCCCAAGAACACCGCGCTGGGCTACTGGGAGTTCAGCATCGACCGCGGCGGCCCCGGCCAGGACTATCGGGAGGTGATGCCGATCGCGCCGATCTCCGAGATCGAGGGAGGCCGTACCAACCGCGACCGCCTCGCCGACTCCATCCGCGACACGCTGGGGCACGTCGGCGGCGGCACCGGTCTCTACGACACCGCGCTCGCGGCGTTCAAGACCGTGTACGACTCATACGACCCCGCGTACTCCAACAGCGTGATCATCATGACCGACGGCCGCAACGAGGATCGCGACAGCATCACGCTGGGGCATCTGGTGTCGGAGCTGAACATCATGAAGAACCCCGCGCGGCGCATCCCGATCATCGCGGTCGGCATCTCGGAGGACGCCGACGCCGGTGCGCTCAAGCAGATCGCCGAGGCCACCGGCGGCAGCTCGTTCATCGCACGCGACCCCAAGGATGTGGGCGCGATCCTGCTGCAGGCGGTCTCCTACCGCGTGGAAGCGGCGTGACGGCAAAGCACTCCTGAGCGAGCGATTACTCGGTACGGTCGTCGGTGAGACGTCCCTCACTTCAGGAGTGCCCGTGTACCCAGGAACCTTCGCCGCGACCACACCGGACAAGCCTGCGCTGATCCGCCCGTCGACGGGTGAGCGCGTCACCTATCGAGAGCTCACGGACAACTCCACCAGAATCGCCAATCACCTGCACGACCTGGGAATCGGTCGGGGCGACACCATAGCGATCGTCTCCGACAACGATCTGCGCGTCTTCGACGTGTACTGGGCCGCGGTCCGCTCCGGCATGTACGTCACCGCCGTGAACCACCACCTCACCCCGGCGGAGGTGAACTACATCCTCGACGACTGCGATGCGCGCGCGGTCTTCGCCTCGGCCGCGGTGGCGGGCGCCGTCTCCGAGGCCCACCGCATCGAGGCCCTGTCCGACGATTCCCGGCGGGTGGCCTGGGGCGGGCCGGTCGACGGTTTCCTCGACTACCCGGAGGTGCTGGCCGCTGCGTCGGACGCCCCGCTGACCGACCAGCCCCGCGGCGCCGACATGCTTTACTCCTCGGGAACCACCGGGCGGCCCAAGGGAATCAAGCCGTCGCTGCCCGGCGTCCAGGTCGACGAGGCCCCCGACCTCATATCGCAGGTGTTCGGCCCGGTGTACGGATTCGGCCCCGACACCGTCTACCTGTCGCCTGCGCCGCTGTACCACGCCGCTCCCCTTCGGTACTGCGCGATGACGAACGCTCTGGGCGGGACGGTGATCGTGATGGACCACTTCGAGCCGGAGACGGCCCTGCGGTACATCGACGAATACTCCGTGACGCACAGTCAGTGGGTGCCCACCATGTTCGTCCGGATGCTGAAGCTGCCGGACGGGGTCCGCGACCGGTACGACGTCTCGAGCATGAAGGTCGCCATTCACGCCGCCGCTCCGTGTCCGGCGGAGGTGAAGCGCAGAATGATCGACTGGTGGGGACCGGTGATCAACGAGTACTACGCGGCCACCGAAGCCGCGGGCGTCACGCTGATCGGATCGGCGGACTCGTCGACCCACCCCGGCTCGGTCGGCAGAGCCGTCCTCGGAGTGGTGCACATCTGTGGTCCCGACGGTGAACCGCTGCCCGCCGGAGAGGTCGGGACCGTCTATTTCGAGCGCGACGAGATGCCCTTCGTCTATCACAACGATCCGTCGAAGACGGCGCAGGCGCAGCACCCGGGGCATGCGAACTGGGCGACCACCGGCGACCTCGGTTACGTGGACGACGAGGGCTTCCTCTACCTCACCGACCGCCAGGCCTTCACGATCATCTCCGGCGGCGTCAACATCTACCCGCAGGAGTCGGAGAACGTCCTCATCAACCACCCGGCGGTATACGACGTCGGCGTGATCGGCCTGCCCGACGACGATCTCGGAGAGCGACCGGTGGGCTTCGTCCAACTGGTCGACGGCGCCGAGGCCTCCGATCGCCTCGCCGCCGAACTCGTCGACTTCGCGAAGGCCGAACTCGCGTCGTTCAAGGTCCCCAAGGAGATCCGCTTCGTGGACGACCTGCCGCGGACCCCGACCGGCAAGCTGGTCAAGGGCGAACTCCGGAAGCGGGTACTGGAGTCATTCAGCTGAACGACTGACGTCTGATCCTCGTTAACGCCGCGTGCGCGGACCCGATCTCACCAGTGTCGGGGCACGCACAGCGGCCGCACAGCAGGTGCGGCCACGCGCACAGCGAGGAGCCCACATGAAGATCCATCGGGCGGCGGCCGCAGTCGCGGTCGCCGCCGCGCTCGCCCTCTCGTCCGGATGCTCGGCGACCTCCGACCGGCAGGCGCCCACATCCGGCAGTGCTCAGGCCAATCTGCCCGCTCCGGTGTCCGCCCGCTCGGACGAACCGTCGTCGCCGATCCGGGTCACCGTCGACGGTGCGACGGTGCCGACCGACGCGGTGGCCACCGACACGGCAGGGGTTCTCCTGCCTCCCCAGGACGTCCACCGCCTCGGCTGGTGGGTCGACTCGTCGCTGCCCGGGTCCGGCTCCGGGACCGTGGTGATGACCGGGCACGTCGACGACGTGAAGCAGGGAAAGGGCTTCGCCGCACGGTTCTCCGGCCTCAAAACCGGTGACGCCGTCGACGTCACCACCGCGGACGGACACCGGCACGTCTACCACGTCACCCGGTCGGTGCTCGCCGACAAGGAGTCCACCGGCCGCGACGGACTGCCGGTGGACGAACTCAATCGACGGACCGGCCCGGAGACTCTCGCACTCATCACCTGCGGCGGCCCGTTCATCGGCCCGCCCCTCGGTTACCGCGACAACGTCGTCGTCTTCGCCGCACCCGCGTGACGCGGACCGCTACCGACCATTCACACACTCGTCAGGAGACCACCATGAAGATCAACCGCCGCGGAGTACCCGCGATCCTCGCCGCCGCCGTGATGTGCGCGGCTCTCACCCCGGCCGCCGCCTGGGCGGACGTTCCCGCCACGGAGTCCGCGCCCACCACGGCGCAGACCACTGCCGAGACGGCCGCTCCGACCGAGGTGACGTCGAGCCCCACGGAGACCGCGACCCCCACCGGCAGCCCGACCGAGAGTACGACGCCGCCCTCGTCCGACACCGGCACGCCGCCCAGTGAGACGAGCACCGCGCCGCCGACCACCCAGCCCGAGAAGAAGACCGGGGTGCTGGTGGTCTGGGCGGACGACGTGCAGGCCGGACTGATGGTCCCGGGCGCCGTCATCGCATTCGACGCCCCGCGGCACCATCCCGGCACCGTCACCACGCCCGCGCAGGTGACTCTGCCCGAAGGCTACTACCGGTTCACCGTCGTGGCGCCACCGGCCGGCTACCATCTGCTCGAGCCCGCCGACGACTTCGACGGCGTGATCGTCGCCGGTCGCAACCTGGAGCGCCGGATCCGCGTCGCTAAGGACCAGCAGGAACCGACCAACGGCATCCTCGGGGTCACCAAGCGCGACCGCGTCACCGGAGAACCGTTGCAGGGAGCGAAGTTCCGGGTCGTCACGTGCAGCGGCAACTATGTCGCGGCACTCACCTCCGGCGACCAGGGAACAGCGTTCCGCGGTCTGGATCCCGGCTGCTACGACCTCCTCGAGGACGCGGCCCCCGCGGGATACCAGCTCGACCTGACACCGCACCGGGTGTGGATCAAGAAGGGTGAGGAGACCGACCTCACCGTGTACGACATCCCCGTCGACTATGTGGCACCGCGGAACCCCGCCGACCGGGTGCCCCTGCGGTCGGTGCCCTCGGGGCGCATCGACTGAACCCGGCGCACCGGGCGCGTCCGCTCAGGCGAGCTCGATGAGCTCCTGGTACTCGTCGGACCAGTGGTCCTCGGTACCGTCGGGCAGGAGGATCACCCGCTGAGGCTCCAGAGCCTCCGCGGCACCGGGGTCGTGTGTCACCAGAACCACGGCCCCGGTGTAACTGCGCAGTGCCTCCAGCACCTGCTCTCGGGAGACCGGATCGAGGTTGTTCGTCGGCTCGTCGAGCAGCAGGACGTTGGCGGCCGAGGACACCAGACCGGCGAGCGCCAGACGAGTCTTCTCACCGCCCGAGAGCGTCCCGGCCGGCTGGTCCAGCTGCGGACCGGTGAACATGAAGGCTCCGAGCAGCCCGCGCAGATCCTGCTCGCCGGCGTCGGGCGCCGCGTGCCGGATGTTCTCCCAGACCGTCGCGTCGTCGTCGAGGGTGTCGTGCTCCTGTGCGAAGTACCCGATCTTGAGGCCGCGACCCGGCTCCAGCTCACCGAGGTCAGGCTTCTCCACACCGGCGAGCAACTTGAGCAGCGTGGTCTTGCCCGCGCCGTTGAGGCCGAGGATCACCACGCGGCTCCCCTTGTCGATCGCGAGGTCCACGCCGGTGAAGATCTCCAGCGAGCCGTACACCTTGGTCAGATTCGACGCCATCAGGGGCGTCTTGCCGCACGCCGCCGGCTCCGGGAACCGGATGTGCGCGGTCTTGTCGGCCACCCGCACCTCGTCGAGCTCGTCCATCATGCGCTCGGCACGCTTGAGCATCTGCTGCGCCGCGGTGGCCTTGGTCGCCTTCGCCCCCAGCTTGGCCGCCTGCACGCGCAGCGCCCCGGCCTTCTTCTCGGCGTTGGCCCGCTCGCGCTTGCGGCGCTGCTCATCGGTCGCGCGGGCGTCCAGGTACCGCTTCCAGCCCATGTTGTAGACGTCGGCCTCACCGCGGACCGCATCGAGGAACCACACACGGTTCACCACGTCGGCCAGCAGGTCGACGTCGTGGCTGATGACGACGAGGCCGCCCTCGTGGTTCTGCAGGAACGTCCGCAGCCAGGCGATCGAGTCGGCGTCGAGGTGGTTGGTCGGCTCGTCGAGGAGCAGCGTGGTATCCGACTTGCCCGAGCCGTCCGACGCCGCGAACAGGATGCGCGCCAACTCGATCCGGCGACGCTGACCGCCGGAGAGGGTACGCAGCGGTTGCCCGAGCACACGGTCGGGCAGACCGAGGCTTTTGCAGATGCGGGCGGCGTCGCTTTCGGCCTCGTAACCGCCGAGCGCCGAGAACCTCTCCTCGAGACGGGCGTACTTGGCGATCGCACGGTCACGGACCCGGTCGTCTGCGGCCTCCTCCATCAGCGCCTGCTGCTTGCCCATCGAGGCGAGGATCTCGTCCAGTCCGCGCGCGGACAGCACGCGGTCCTTCGCGAGGACGTCGAGGTCGCCCTCCTTCGGATCCTGCGGCAGGTAACCGACCGGGCCGGAGGTGCGGACGGTTCCGGCGTACGGCTGCGTCTCGCCGGCGAGGATGCGCAGCGAGGTGGTCTTGCCCGCACCGTTACGGCCGACCAGCCCGATGCGGTCGCCCGGCTGAATGCGCAGGTGGTCTCCGGGCGCCGAAAGAAGAGTCCTCGCGCCCGCTCGTACTTCCAGGTCGGTCGCGGTGATCACGTCGATCCAGTCTACCGATGACGGGCCCGGTCCCCGAATCGGTTCTCAGCGCACGGACGGCCGCGGACTCGGACCCGCGCCCGGACTACCGTTGAGTCATGACTGATACAGCCTCCACCGATCTCACCGGCCGTTCCGCGCTCGTCACCGGCGGCAGCCGAGGCATCGGGTACGCCATCGCCCTCGAACTCGCGCGCCGAGGCGCCGCGGTGGTCATCACCGGCCGCAAACCCGAGCCCCTGGACGAGGCGGCGGCAGCGCTGCGCGACGCGGTCCCCGGTTCGGTGGTCACCGCGGTCGCGGGCAACACCGGCGATCCCGAGCACCGCACGGACGCAGTCGCGGCCGCCGTGGCGAACGGCGGTATCGACATCCTCGTCAACAACACGGGGATCAATCCGACTGCGGGTCCGCTCATGGACGCCGATCTCGGCGCGGTGCGCAAGACCTTCGACACCAACGTCGTCGCGGCTCTCGGCTACGTCCAGGAGGCGTACCGAGCGGGAATGAAGGACACGGGCGGTGCCGTCGTCAACATCGCGTCGATCGCGGGCCTGCGGCCGACCGGGTTGATCGCGGCCTATGGCGCATCCAAGGCGGCGCTGATCCACCTCACCGAGGAACTCGCGTGGCAGCTCGGTCCGTCGATCCGGGTGAACGCCGTCGCCCCCGGCGTGGTGAAGACCAAGTTCGCCGACGTCCTTCTCGCGGCCGGTGAGGACGTCGTGGGGCAGACCTACCCGATGAACCGGGTGGGCACCCCCGAGGACATCGCGGCCACGGTGGCCTTCCTGGTGAGCGACGCCGCGTCGTGGATCACCGGTGAGACGATCCGCGTCGACGGCGGCAAGCTGGCCACCGGCGGGATGTGACCGCGCCCGTCGAGGGGCCCGCCACCGACATCATCGTCGTGGGAGCCGGGCCCGCGGGACGGTCGCTCGCGTACCGCGCGGCCGCTGCGGGACTGCGCGCGACGCTCGTCGACCCGGCGCCGCACCGAGTGTGGCGGCAGACCTTCGGCATGTACGCCGACGACGCACCGGCCTGGCTCGAGCCCGGGGCGGTGGCCGCCCGCACCGCCGAGTTCTGCGTCTTCACCCCGCAGCGGCGGGCGGTGGACCGCGAGTACCTGGTGCTCGACTCCGAGCGGTTCCAGCAGTCCCTGTCGCTGTCGGAGGTGACGGTCGTGGCCTCGTCGGCGACCGCTCTCACCGCGACGTCGGTCACGCTCGCCGACGGCTCCGTACTCGCCGGCCGACATGTGGTCGACGCCCGCGGCACCGCCGGGCACCGCCGAGCCGACACGCCGCGCCAGACCGCCGTCGGAATCCTCGCGGGCCGGGTCGGGGCGACGGACGGCGGCGACGACCCCGACACCACCGTGCTGATGGACTGGCGGCCCGCCGATACCGGGCCGAACGCCGTCTCATCGAACCTCACCTCATCGGGCCCGGCCTCGTTCAGCTACCGGATCGACACCGCTCGCGGACGCCTCGTCGAGGAGACCTGCCTGGCCGCCCGCCCGCCCCTGGGCATCGCCGAACTGGCCCGTCGAGCGCGCCTGCGCCTGCGTCTGTCCGCGCCGACCGGCGACGAGGAGGTTCAGCACGGCGGGATGGACGAGATCGTCGATTTTCCGATGTACCCGAACGCACGACCGTGGCGTGGCGACGGCGCCCTGGCGATCGGCGCGGTCGGCGGTCTGATGAATCCGGCGACCGGATACAGCGTCGCGCAGTCTCTGCGCGCCGCTGATCTGGTCGTCGAGGCTGTCGCCGGCCGTCGGGATCCACGCGCCGCGTTGTGGCCTCGCGCCGCTCGTATCGCGTTCACGCTCCGACTGCTGGGACTGCTGGTCCTCATCCGGCTCAGACCGGCCGAACTCGTCGGCTTCTTCGACGCCTTCTTCGGCGTCCCGGTTCCGCTGCAGCGCGCCTATGTGTCGTCGCACGCCGACGCCCCCGGCGTGCTGCGCGCGATGGCGGCGGTGTTCCGGCGGTCCCCGCCGCGGCTGAAGGCCCGCGTCGCCGTCGCCTCGGCCCGCGCCGCCGTCGAAGTGGTCCGCCTCATGGTCGTCTGAGCGTCGGGGTCGGCTGAGGAGGGCTAGAGCTGTTTCAGCAGCAGGTACTGCGCCGAGATCTTCTGCTGCGCCTCATGCAGATCGGAGCCGTCCGCCTGGGCCGCGTAGCTGCCGTAGGCGACGAAGCAGGTCGCTTGATCGTCGCCGAACGAGGACTTGCTGGTCTGACACACCGCCGACGGCAGATCCTGCGGGCTGTCGGCCTTCTTGGCGGTCGGATCGTCGGAGTCGTCGGAGAGGGTTTTGAGCAGTTCTGCGGCCTGGTCGTCGCCGCCGGCGCGGAAGACCAGGGAGCCCCCGACCGCGGCCTCGGTGACGCCGGTCTTCTGCAAGTCGGCGAAGGTGGCGGTCGACTTGCTCGCCAGCTGCGAGATGGCCCGCGGTCCGGCGACCGAGCCGGAGAAGGCGGAACCGCCGTTCGACTCCGTCGGCAGCACGGCGCGCAACAGGCCGTTCGGGTCGATCCGCTTGTCGTCGCTGATCGGTTTCATCGCATCGAGCAGGGCTTTCTGCTTCGTGAAGGCAGACCGCACCGCGGCGAGAGTCCATCCGCCGTCGTCGGCGTCGGCCCAGGTGTAGACCACCTTCTCTGCCACCGGGGTGAACGCCACGGTGATCTGACCGCCGCCGCTCGACTTCCCCGTGAGCGCCACCGTCTCGGCGGGCATCCCCGGGACGTCGGTGCGCCGCATCGGTGAACCGTAGGTCTTCTTGAGCATCTGGCCGGACATCGCCGACACGGCCTCGCCGGCCGTCTCCGCATCGGGATACACCAGCACGGCATGATTGAGCCCCTGATGCAGGTTCTTACCGTCGCTGTCGTCCGGCGCCCCGCCGGCCATGGTGAAGCCGTAACGCAGCTTCTGCGAGACCGGCAGGTCGGCCGCATCGGAGAAGACGCCCCGCAGTCCGCTCGCGCCGGAGATCGGGTAGGTCGGCATGCTGAACTTGGTCAGCACCGGATCGACCTCGTCACGGAACGCGATGTCTTCGCCCAGCCGCATGGCCCGCAGCCGGTTCATCTCCGACTCCGTATCAGCGGTCCCCGCAGCAGGCTGCAGACTGGTCGCATACTTCCCCGTATCGAGCTGGATCGGTCCGCGCGTCGCGGTGCCGTCCACGGTGCACGCGGTGACCGCCGAGAGGCTTACGACTGCTCCGGCGGCCGCGGCCGCTCGTTTCCACTGCATAGGCAGATCCTAAAGGGCCCGGCCCGGCCCCACGAACAGCACTACGCCCGGCGAATGACACCGTCACTCGCCGGGCGTGGCACCCGTGTCAGTCCCGACCGGTCACTCCTGGCCGCTCTCCTTGAGGGCCTGCTCGACGTCGAGTGCCTTCACCTGGTCGATCAGGCTGTCGAGCGCCTGGGGAGGCAGCGCACCGGCCTCGTTGAAGACCAACCGACCCTGCTTGAACGCCATGATGGTCGGGATGGAGCGGATGCTCGCGGCCGCCGCCAACTGCTGCTCGGCCTCGGTGTCGACCTTGCCGAAGACGATGTCGTCGTGCTTTTCGGAGGCCGCTTTGTACGTGGGTGCGAACTGCCGGCACGGGCCGCACCAGCTCGCCCAGAAGTCCACGAGGACGATGTCGTTGTCGACGATGGTCTGCTCGAAGTCGTCACCGGTCAGATCAATTGTTGTCATGTCTGTATCTAACCGGATCCGCCGCCGTGCTATTCCTGCACGCGGCACTTCTCCACGCGGGGTTCCGCGCCGACGGCCCGCCGGACCGCCTCGTCCACGAGGTCGGCGTTGATCGCCGCACCCGCCGCCACCCCGGACGCGGCGGCCGCGCCCACCATCGCCATCGGGTCGCGCGCGTTGCCCGCCGCCCACACTCCGTCGACTGCCGTCCGGCCCGTCGCATCGGTCTCGATGTACGTTCCGAACGGGTGGTCCGACACGCGGCCGCCCAGGGTCTGGAACAGCTCTCCCCGCGCGTGTACGCGGGTCGCCACCGCGACGGCGTCCACCTCGTGCGCCGCACCCGCGACGCGGACGGACCGGACTCGGTCGCCGTCGGTCAGCACCCGGTCGACGCGGCCGTCGACGATCGGGACGTCCATCCCCGTCAAGCGTTCACGCGCTTGCGCACCGAGGACGGACTCGTGATCGAAGACCGTCACATGCTCGCTGAGTTGCCGGAACAGCAGCGCCTGGTGTTCAGCCATCGGGCTCGTCGCGACCACGCCGATGCGCCGTCCGCGAACCTCCCAACCGTGGCAGTACGGACAGTGCAGCACTCTCCGCCCCCAACCAGCGGCCAGTCCCTCGATCGCGGGCAGTTCGTCCACCGCTCCGGTCGCCAGGAGCACCCGGCACGCACCGACCGTCTCCCCGGACGAGAGGCTCAGCGTGAACCCGCCGGAGATGCGCTCGGCACTGAGCACGGTTCCCTCGAATATCTCGGCGCCGTACCCGGCCGCCTCGGCTCGACCGGCCGCCAGCAGATCGGTGGGTGCCGTACCCTCGCGGCCCAGCACGTTGTGCGCAGCCTCGGCGGGCCGATTGCGCTGTTCACCCGCGTCCACCACGAGGACGGTCCGCAGTGAGCGGCCCAGGGTCACCGCGGCGCCGAGTCCCGCCGGTCCCCCGCCCGCGATGAGCACGTCGTACTGCCGGTTCGGGCCGGCCTCCCGTGAATTCGTCATGGATCGACCGTATGCGCGGTATTGCAGATAACGCATACACTCTTGCGCATGACGCAAGAACTCGATCGCCGTTCCGATCCCGACCTGGACGCCCTGGTGCGGAGCCGGATTCGGAGTCTTCGGCTCGCCCGCGGATGGACCCTCGACTCACTCGCCCGCCGATGCGACATGAGCGCGTCGACGCTCTCCCGGATCGAGACCGGCGGGCGCCGCGTAGCCCTCGACCAACTGGTGCCGATCGCCCGTGCGCTCGGGGTGTCTCTCGACCAGCTCGTCGAACCCGTCTCCGATGAAGACGTGGTCATCCGGCCGGAAGCCCACTCCGCCGGAGACGCGATCACGTGGCTCCTCTCGCGCGATCGCGCCGATGCCGGCGTCGTCGTCGCCAAGATGCGGCTCCAACCGCCGGCGGAGTGGCCCACACCTCGCGTGCATCCCGGTCATGAGTGGTTCACCGTGCTCTCCGGCAGCGTGCGGCTGGCTCTCGGTGAGCGGATCATCTACGTCCAGGCCGGCGAGGCGGCCGAGTTCTCGACGATGACGCCGCATGCCTTCGTCGCCCACGGGACCACCGCCGAGATTCTGACGATCTTCGACCGGGACGGCGAACGCGCTCACCTTCCCGAGTGACCGTCTCCTTCCGGCCGATCGAGCCCGACGGGATCGAGGGGGACGTCGAAGGCGGGCAGTCTGCTTCGTCGATCGGGCAGGCGGATCACCAGGGCGACGAGAACGCCGACGGCCACGCCGATCAACGTGTCCACGGCGCGGAAGGTGAGCATCCGCAGCGGCGGCGACGGAGCGGTGAGCTCGGTCATCAGCATGATGAGCGGCGTGAAGAACCCGATGGCGACCGCATAGTGGCGCGTCATGAACAACTCTGTCGGCCAGAGCAGAAGGACCGCGATCACCGCCACCGCACCGGCACCCAGATCCAGTGCCAGGAGCGCCGCCGCCAGCAGGAGTCCGGCCATCGTGCCGACTGTCCGATGCGCGGCGCGGGTGAGGACTCGGCGTACCTCCGCATCGCCCGGGCGGCCGGTGTCGATCACAGCGAGCGGAACGGCCGCGGCGGCCATCGCCCAATTCGCGTGCTCGAAGCCCATCGCCAATCCGATGGACCCGGCCGTCCCCACGGCCACGCCGTACCGGACCGCGTGCAGGCGCACCCCGGCAGGCGGACGGCGCACCACCGAGCGGACTCCGGCGAACCACCCGTGCCTGCCCCGCAACGGCGCCGGGGTACCGACCGTTCCGATCGCCACGGCGAGCAGTGCCGTGCCTGCGCAGATCGCCACGGCCGCCCCGGGAGCCACCAGCCCCGCCGGGACAGTCGCGGTGGCGCCCAGCGCGAAGATGAAGAAGAACGGGCCCGCCGGACGCAGCCGCACCGCGTCGGCGAGCAGCGAGCCCACGACCGCGAACGCCGTCTCGGCCACCACGAGTGCCCAGACGGGCGCGGAGACTGCGGAGAGACCGACGCCGATCGCGCTGCCCGCCGTCAGGAGACCGGCCGCCTGCAGCTGATGCGTGATCCGGCGCCGACCGCCCTCTCCCCGGCCGTACATGCCTGCGAAGGCACCGAAGACGGCGTAGACCAACAGCTCCGGACGCCCGGCGACGAGAAGTGCGACAGTGGGAACGACCAGACCCACCAGCACACGGAACGCGTGCCGGTGATCGTCGCCGTTCGGGAGCGCCGCGGTCACGGCGCTCGAGCGGCCTCCGGTCAGACCGTGAAGCCGAGGGCGCGCAGCTGCTCGCGTCCGTCGTCGGTGATCTTGTCGGGCCCCCACGCCGGGATCCACACCCAGTTGATGTCGACCTCGGTGCACAGACCGGAGGTCACCAGCACATTGCGCGTCTGGTCCTCGATGACGTCGGTGAGCGGGCACGCCGGCGAGGTGAGGGTCATATCGAGCTTCACCGCCGCGTCCTGGTCGATGGCGACGTCGTACACGAGCCCGAGGTCGACGACGTTGATGCCCAGCTCCGGGTCGACGACGTCGCGCATCGCCTCCTCGACGTCGTCGATCGACGGGAGCGAGGTGGCGACCGGCTCGGCCGGCGCAGTGGTTTCGGTGTTGGTCTCGGTCATTGGTCGCTCCTAGGCGGGATCGGGGACTTCGGTGGCGAGGCTCTGCGAGAGCGCGTCCTTGAACGCCATCCACCCGAGCAGAGCACACTTGACGCGCGCCGGATACTTGCTGACACCGGCGAGCGCGATGCCGTCGCCGATGACCTCCTCATCGCCGGGATCGGTCCCGCGCGAGGTCATCATGGCGTTGAACGAATCGACGGTGGCGAGCGCCTCGTCGACGGGCAGCCCGACCACCTGGTCGTAGAGCACCGAGGTCGAGGCCTGGGAGATCGAGCAGCCCTGGCCGTCGTATGAGATGTCGGCGACCGCGTCGTCGACCACCGACACCCGCAGCGTCACCTCGTCACCGCACGTCGGGTTCACGTGGTGCACCTCGGCGTCGTACGGATCCCGCAGACCACGGCCGTGCGGATGCTTGTAGTGGTCCAGGATCACCTCCTGGTACATCTGCTCCATCCGCATCAGCGACCCCCGAAGAACCGCTGGGCGACGCCGATCGCGTCGGCGAGCGCGTCCACCTCGTCGAGCGTGTTGTACACGGCGAACGATGCGCGCGCACTGGCCTGAACGCCGAAGGCCCGGTGCAGAGGCCAGGCGCAGTGGTGTCCGACGCGGATCGCGACCCCCTCGTCGTCGAGGATCTGGCCGAGGTCGTGGGCGTGGATGCCCTCGACGTCGAACGAGACCGCGCCGCCTCGCCGCTCGGCGGTGGTGGGACCGACGATGCGCAGACCGTCGATCGCCGTCAGCCGCTCCAGCGCGTGCGCGGTGAGCTCGTGCTCGTGCGCGGCGACGTTGTCCATGCCGATCTTCTCAAGGTATTCCACGGCCGCGCCCAGACCGACGACCTGAGAGGTCATCGGGACGCCCGCCTCGAAACGCTGCGGCGGCGCGGCATACGTGGACACCTCCATGGTGACCGTCTCGATCATCGAACCGCCGGTGAGGAAGGGCGGCAGCTGAGCCAGCAGCGAAGCGCGGCCGTACAGCACGCCGACACCCGACGGACCCAGCATCTTGTGCCCGGAGAAGGCCGCGAAGTCGACCCCGAGAGCCGCGAAGTCGACGGGCATGTGAGGCACCGACTGGCAGGCGTCGAGCACCGCCAGCGCATCCACCTCGTGAGCGCGGCGCACCAGTTCGGCGACGTCGGCGACGGCGCCGGTGACATTCGACTGATGAGTGAACGCGACCACCTTCACCGACTCGTCGAGTACCAGCGAGTCCATGTCGATGCGGCCCTCGGCCGTCACTCCGTACCAGCGCAGGGTCGCTCCGGTGCGGCGGCACAGCTCCTGCCACGGCACCAGATTCGCGTGATGCTCCAGTTCGGTCACCACGATCGTGTCACCGGGGCCGAGGGCCCTGCCGCCGAAGACCGGCGCCGAACGGTCATCGCCCAGGGTGTACGCCACCAGGTTGAGCGCCTCGGTGGCGTTCTTGGTGAAGACCACCTCGTCGACGGCGACGCCGACGAAGCCGGCGATCGCCGCGCGCGCGTGCTCGTACGCGTCGGTCGCCTCTTCGGCCAGCTGGTGCGCACCGCGATGAACCGCGGCGTTGTGGTTCAGCAGGAAGTCTCGCTCGGCGTCGAGCACCTGCAGCGGCCGCTGCGACGTGGCCCCGGAGTCGAGGTACACGAGCGGCCTGTCGTCGCGGACGGTGCGGGACAGGATCGGGAAGTCCGCCCGCAGTGCCGTGACGTCGAGTGCGGCTGCGGTGGTCATGTCACTCCCCTTCGTCGCGTTGATCGAGATGGCGGCCGTCACTTCGCGGCGGCCGCGGTGAACCGCACGTAGCCGTTCTCTTCGAGCTCGTCGGCCAACTCGGGTCCGGCGGACTCCACCACGCGGCCGTCGACGAAGACGTGGACGTAGTCGGGCTTGATGTACCGCAGAATCCGCGTGTAGTGCGTGATGAGCAGGATCCCGCCGTTCTCGCGTTCCTTGTAGGCGTTCACGCCCTCGGAGACGATGCGCAGCGCGTCCACGTCCAGACCCGAGTCGGTCTCGTCGAGAATCGCGATCTTCGGCTTGAGCAGCCCGAGCTGCAGGATCTCGTGACGCTTCTTCTCACCGCCGGAGAAGCCCTCGTTGACGCTGCGCTCGCCGAACGCGGGGTCGATCTCGAGTTCGGCCATCGCCTGCTTGGTCTCCTTGACCCAGTGCCGCAGCTTCGGGGCCTCGCCGCGCACGGCGGTGGCCGCGCTGCGCAGGAAGTTCGACATCGAGACGCCGGGCACCTCCACCGGATACTGCATCGCCAGGAACAGTCCGGCGCGGGCGCGCTCGTCGACGCTCATCTCCAGGACGTTCTCCCCGTCCAGGGTGATCGATCCCGAGGTGACCTCGTACTTGGGGTGACCGGCGATGGCGTACGAGAGGGTCGACTTGCCGGACCCGTTGGGGCCCATGATCGCGTGGGTCTCGCCCGAGCGCACCGTGAGGTTCACACCCTTGAGGATGTGGATCGGCTCGGCGTCGGCGTCGGACTGCGCGACGTCGACGTGCAGGTCGCGGATTTCCAGGGTCGTCATCTGTGGTGATTCCTTGTCGAAGTATGTGTGGATGGTCAGGCGCCGGCCGACTCGAGTTCGGCCTCGATCGCGGATTCGAGCCGCTCGCGCAGTTCCGGGACGGCGATCTTGGCGAGGACCTCGCCGAAGAAGCCCCGGACCACGAGGCGCCGCGCCTGATCTTCGGGGATGCCGCGCGCCTGGAGGTAGAACAACTGCTCGTCGTCGAACCGGCCGGTGGCGCTGGCGTGACCGGCGCCGACGATCTCACCGGTCTCGATCTCCAGGTTGGGGACCGAGTCGGCACGGGCGTTGTCGGTGAGCACCAGGTTCCGGTTGAGTTCGTAGGTGTCCGTGCCCTCGGCGGCCGGCCGGATCAGCACGTCGCCGATCCAGACGGTGTGGGCCTCCTTGCGCTTGTCGCCCGACGGGTCGCCCTGGAGAGCGCCCTTGTAGGTGACGTGCGAGCGGCAGTTGGGCTGCGAGTGGTCCACCAGGAGACGCTGCTCCAGGTGCTGCCCGCCGTCGGCGAAGTACAGTCCCCACAGCTCGACGTCGCCGCCGGGCGCGGTGTACTGCACGTGCGGCGAGAGCCGCACGGTGTGTCCACCGAGGCTGACCGCGAAGTGCTTGACGACCGCGTCACGTCCCAGCGACAGGTGGTGGGTGGCGACGTGGGTCGCGTCGTCCTCCCACTCGTGGACGTTCACGACGGTCAGATGCGCGCTGTCGGCGGCGAGGATCTCGACGTTCTCGCCGATCACGCCGCTGCCGCGCTGATCGAGAACCACGACCGCCTTCGAGAAGGCCTCGGCGCGGATCTGGATGTGCGAGTAGGCGACCTCGTCGGCTCCCGGACCGTCGACGGTGACGAACACCGGATCGGCGATCTGCGCCTCGCGGCCGATCGTGAGCACGGTGGCCTTCTCGAAGGACGAGTAAGCCTGGGCGGAGACCCTGTCGAAGGGCACCCCGGCCTCACCGAGACGGGGATCCTCGCGGCCGACGGTCTCGACGGTGACGCCCTCGGCGTCGCCGCTGACCTGCACCGAGGTGGTGCCGGTGGCGAGCGCCGTGCCGTCGTGCAGACCGTGCAGCCGGCGGAACGGCGTGAAGCGCCACGCCTCTTCGCGCTGCGACGGCACCTCGAAGGCGTCGACGTCGTAGGAGGTGAAGAGTTCACCCTTGTTGACCACCACGGGCGAGGCGGTGGTCTGGGAAGCGTCCGCCATCAGCCGACCGATCCTTCCATCTGCAGTTCGATGAGCCGGTTGAGCTCGAGTGCGTATTCCATCGGGAGTTCCTTGGCGATCGGCTCCACGAATCCGCGGACCACCATCGCCATGGCCTCCTGCTCGGTCAGTCCGCGGCTCATCAGGTAGAAGAGCTGATCGTCGCTGACCTTCGAGACGGTGGCCTCGTGTCCCATCGTCACGTCGTCCTCGCGGATGTCGACGTACGGGTAGGTGTCGCTGCGGCTGATCTGATCGACGAGCAGGGCGTCGCACTGCACGGTGGACCGGCTGCCGTGGGCGCCGGGGTTGATCTTGATCAGGCCGCGGTACGACGACCGTCCGCCGCCGCGAGCGACGGACTTGCTGACGATGTTGCTCGAGGTGTTGGGCGCCAGGTGGACCATCTTGGATCCGGTGTCCTGGTGCTGGCCCTCGCCGGCGAACGCCACCGACAGGACCTCGCCCTTGGCGTGCTCACCGGTCAGCCACACGGCCGGGTACTTCATGGTGACCTTGGAACCGATGTTGCCGTCGATCCACTCCATGGTCGCGCCCTCTTCGGCCTTCGCACGCTTGGTGACCAGGTTGTAGACGTTGTTCGACCAGTTCTGGATGGTCGTGTAGCGGCAGCGGCCGCCCTTCTTCACGACGATCTCGACCACGGCCGAATGAAGCGAGTCGGACTTGTAGATCGGGGCCGTGCAGCCCTCGACGTAATGGACGTAGGCGTCCTCGTCGACGATGATCAACGTCCGCTCGAACTGCCCCATGTTCTCGGTGTTGATGCGGAAGTAGGCCTGCAGCGGGATGTCCACGTGGACACCCGGCGGAACGTAGATGAACGAGCCGCCCGACCACACCGCGGTGTTCAGCGCGGAGAACTTGTTGTCGCCTGCGGGGATGACGCTGCCGAAGTACTCCTGGAAGATCTCGGGGTGCTCACGCAGGCCGGTGTCCGTGTCGAGGAAGATCACGCCCTTCTCCTCCAGGTCCTCGCGGATCTGGTGGTACACGACCTCCGACTCGTACTGCGCGGCGACGCCGGCGACCAGACGCTGCTTCTCGGCCTCCGGGATGCCGAGGCGGTCGTAAGTGTTCTTGATGTCCTCGGGCAGGTCCTCCCACGACTCGGCCTGCTTCTCGGTCGAGCGCACGAAGTACTTGATGTTGTCGAAGTCGATGCCGTCGAGGTCGCCGCCCCAGCTGGGCATCGGCTTGCGGTCGAAGATGCGGAGCGCCTTGAGCCGTTGGTCGAGCATCCACTCGGGCTCGTTCTTCTTGTCCGAGATGTCGCGGACGACGGCCTCGGACAGACCGCGCTTGGCGGACGCACCTGCCTCATCGCTGTCGGACCAGCCGTAACCGTAGCGATCGAAGGAAGCAATGGTCTCTTCCTGCGTCAACTGGGTGGCGGCGGGATCGGTGACCGTCATCGGAGAACCTTTCCATCGGGGGTGTCGGAGGCTGCGGGCTGAGCGGCCTCCGGAGTCGTGAGATGCACGGGAACGTGCGTGGTGCACACGCAGTCGCCGTTGGCGATGGTCGCCAACCGCTGCACGTGCGTACCGAGGAGCTCGGTGAACATGGCCGTCTCGGCCTCACACAGCTCCGGGAACTCGGACGCCACATGGGCGACCGGGCAGTGGTGCTGGCAGATCTGGACGCCCGCGCCGACTTCGCGCGTGTCGGCCGAGTAGCCGCCCGCGGTGAGAGCGTCGGCGATCTGCTGAACCGTCGCGATCACCGAACCGGACTCGCGCGCCGGCTCGACGCCGGAGACGAGATCCGAGATCCGCTCATGAGCGAACTCGTCGACCGCCTGCTGACCGGCGACGTCGCGCAGCTTCCGCAGCACGGCACCGGCCAGATCGTCGTAGGCGTGCCGGAGCTTGCCCCGGCCGGCCGGCGTGAGCTGGAACCACTTGGCCGGGCGGCCCCGCGTACCCTTGCCGGGACCAGCCCTGGAGAAGCCGGACGGCGCCACCTCGATGTCCCCGTCGGCCGACAGGATCTCGAGATGACGGCGGACGCCCGCGGGCGAGATCCCCAACCGCTCGGCGATGTCGCCGGCGGTCATCGGCCCCTCGTCCACCAGCAGCGACACGACGGCGGCGCGGGTCTGGCCGTCGTGGCCGCCCGCCTCCGCATGCTGCTCGCGCAGCTGCCGCTCGTCACCGCTCATGCTTTTCACAACAATATTGTTACCTAAATACTTCCACCGGGCTAGCAAGGGTCGCCTAAATCTCCGGCCCGACGGGGCGGCGGACCCCACCCGTTAGAGTCTTCGATGTGCCAGAACTCCCCCTCATGCGCCGGACGCTCGATTACGTGGGCCTCGGCAAGCCGGCGGTCGAGCACGACGCCGACCGCATCGGCGACTTCGGCACCACCGTCGCGCGGATGCACGACGACGAACGCGAGGTGGGCCCGCTCAACCGCCTGGAGACGCTGCGGATGCGTCGGATCAGGCTGTTCGGCACCACCGGATCGATTCTGATCCTGATCGGTTCGCTCGGCACCGGCATGCTTCCGGTGCTGCAGAATCCGATCGTCGGCACCCGAGTCCTGTCGCTGCCCTCCCGGATGTACTCCACCGCTCTGACCATCTCCATCGGCGGCGCGATCATGCTAGTCGTCGCGTGGGTGATGCTCGGCAGATACGCCGTCGGGCGCTACCGGGTGGAGGTCGCCGAGGGCCGCAGCCCGGCACGCCGCATGACGCGCGGCCAGACCGACCGCACCCTGCTCATGTGGGTGGCGCCGCTGATCATCGCGCCGCCGCTGCTCAGCAAGGACGTCTACTCCTATCTGGCACAGAGCGCGATCGCGTACAAGGGCATGGACCCGTACACCTACAGTCCGATGCGCGGTCTGGGCGTCGACCACGCGCTCACCCTGTCGGTGCCGAACCTGTGGAAGGACACGCCGGCACCGTACGGGCCGCTGTTCCTGTGGATCGGCGAGCAGATCACCGCCATCACCGGCGAGAACATCACCGTCGCCGTGCTGCTGCACCGGCTGGTGGCGATCGCGGGCGTCCTGATGATCGTCTGGGCGCTGCCCCGGCTGGCACGGCGGTGCGGCGTCTCGGCCGTGGCAGCGCTGTGGCTCGGCGCGCTCAACCCGCTGCTCATCCTCCACCTCGTCGGCGGCATCCACAACGAGTCCCTGATGATCGGCATGATGCTCGTCGGCCTCGAATGGTCGTTCCGCGCCGTCTACGGCACGCAGCGTCTCCGCAGACCCGACCGTCCGCTGCCGTCACGGGCGGGATGGGTCCTGCTCGCCGGTGTCGCCGTCATCGCGGCGTCGGCGATGATCAAGGTGACGTCGATGCTCGCCCTCGGCTTCGTCGGCGTGGCCCTGGCCCGGCGCTGGGGTGCCACGCTTCCGGCTCTGCGCCACGCGCCGGTGAGTCAATGGTGGCGACGGTCGCGGCGTTCGCTCGCCGCCCTGGCGGCGAGCGCGGGAGTGATGGGCGTGGTCGCCGGCGCGGTGGTCGTGGTGACGTGCCTCGGAACCGGCCTGGGCTTCGGATGGACCCACACTCTCAGCACCGGCGGCATCGTCCGGTCGTGGATGTCGATGCCGACCCTGCTCTCGGTGGTCGCCGGCCGCGTCGGACTGTGGCTCGGCCTCGGCGAGCAGACCCAGGCGATCCTGGACATCGCCCGGCCCATCGGGCAACTCGTGGCGGCGGTCCTCGTGGTCCGCTGGCTGCTGGCATGCCTCGCGGGCCGCATCCATCCGATCGGCGGCCTCGGAATCGCGATGGCGAGCGTGGTGATCTTCTTCCCCTTCGTGCAGGCGTGGTACCTGCTGTGGGCCGTGATCCCGCTGGCCGCATGGGCCACCACCCGCTGGTTCCGCGTCGGCACCGTCGTCATCTCCGGAATCATCGCGATCGTCGTGATGCCGACGAGTTCGGACACCAGCCCCCTCGTGGTGGCCCAGGGCCTGGCCACCGGTGTGATCATGGTCGCAATCACGGCGATGGTCTTCTTCATCGACAGCCCGATCCGCATGTGGGTCAGGCAGCGTCACGACCGGAATCGCCAGTAAGGACCGTGTGCGGCCGGATCAGTCGGCGCGATGCGCACCGTTCGGCCGGCACCGCCCCGCAGCCCGGTGACCTGCGTCGCTCGCCTAGGCTGTTGGGCGTGCATGAAGCTCTTTCGCCCGGTACCGGGCCGGATCACCGACCGGCTTCGGGCGACGCGGCGCTCCTGGTCCGGGGTCTGGTGAAGAAGTTCGGGGACAAGACCGCCGTCGACGGGCTCGATCTGAGGCTGCCACGCGGCGAACTGCTCGCGCTGCTCGGCCCGAACGGCGCCGGTAAGACCACCACCGTCGAGATCTGCGAGGGATTCACCCGGCCGGACGCGGGCGAGGTCCGAGTGCTCGGCCTCGATCCCATCGCCGACAACGACGCGCTGCGAACCCGGATCGGCGTGATGCTGCAGGGCGGCGGAGCGTATCCGGGGGCGAAGGCCAAGGAGATGCTTCGCCTCTGCGCCGCGTACAGCGCCGATCCCCTCGATCCCGAGTGGTTGATGGACGCCCTCGGCCTCACGGAGGTCGCGAACACGGGATTCCGCCGCCTCTCCGGCGGCCAGCAGCAGCGACTCTCGCTGGCGTGCGCGCTGGTCGGCCGGCCGGAACTGGTCTTCCTCGACGAGCCCACCGCCGGCCTCGACGCACACGCGCGAATCATGGTGTGGGAGTTGATCTCCCGACTCCGCGCCGACGGGGTGTCGATTCTGCTGACCACGCATCTGCTCGATGAGGCCGAGGAACTCGCCGACCAGATCGTCATCATCGACCGCGGGCGCGCCGTCGCCGCGGGTACACCGTCCGACCTCGTCCGGCGCGATGCCGAGCGCCGGCTGCGGCTCAGCGTCTCGGGGGTCGACGCGACCGAACTCCGGAACGGGCTCCAGGATGCACTCCCCGCCGGCTACCGCTGCACGCTCTCGCCGACCGGTGAGCATGTGGTGACCGGCGACATCACGCCCGCCGTGGTCTCGGCGATCGCACAGTTCTGCGCCGACCGCGGAATCCTGATCGACTCGCTCAACGTGGCCAGCAACAGCCTGCAGGACGTCTTCCTCAGCCTCACCGGACGGGAGGTGCGCGCATGAGCACCGAGGTACCCGCGACCAATCGCTTTCCGAGCGGAACGTTCACTCCGCGTCCGCGGCCCGCTCCGCTCACCCGGATGCTGGCGGCTCAGACTCGCATGGAGCTGGTTCTGCTGCTCCGCAACGGCGAACAGCTGCTGCTGACGATGTTCATCCCGATCACCATGCTGATCGGTCTGAGCCTGCTCCCCCTCGACACCGAGGCCGGCGACACGCCCGCCGCGCGCGCCGCCACTTTCGTGCCCGCGATCCTGGCGGTCGCGATCATGTCGACCGCCTTCACCGGGCAGGCGATCGCGGTCGGCTTCGACCGCCGCTACGGTGCGCTCAAGCGACTGGGCGCCACCCCGATACCGCGGTGGGGCATCATCGCCGGCAAGTCACTCGCGGTACTCATCGTGGTGGTCCTGCAGTCGATCATCATCGGTGGCATCGGCATGGCCTTCGGCTGGCGGCCGAGCATCGCGGGTCTGCTGCTCGGCGCGGTGGCGATCGCGGTCGGCACGGTCGCGTTCGCCAGCCTGGGACTGCTCCTCGGCGGCACGCTCAAAGCGGAGGTGGTACTCGCCCTCGGCAACCTGATCTGGTTCGTCCTGCTCGGTCTGGCCGGGCTCGTCGTCTTCGATCAGCATGTGCCCGACGCGGCGCGGACTGTCGCCCGCCTCTCCCCCTCCGGTGCTCTCACCGAGGCGCTCACCCGGGCCCTCGACTCGTCGTTCGACGTCTTCGGCTTCTGTGTCCTGATCGTGTGGGCCGCGATCGGCGGCGCGCTGGCAGTTAGGTGGTTCCGCTTCCAATGATCGACTCCTGGTTCGGCTTCAAGAGGCCGACCGCGACATACCTCTATTACTGGGCGATCGCCAACCTCGCCGCCAACGTGCTGCTGGTGGTGACCGGCGGCGCGGTGCGGGTCACCGACTCGGGCCTCGGCTGTCCCACGTGGCCCCAGTGCACCTCGGGCTCGGTGACACCGCACGCCGCGATGGGCATCCACGGGCTGATCGAGTTCGGCAACCGGATGCTCACCTGGGTGCTCGTGGTCATCGCGATCGCCACCTGGGTGGCCGCGATGCGGCGCGTCCCGGTCGACCGACTGTCGCGGCGGCTGGCCACCGGGGTCGCGATGGGTGTTCCGCTGCAGGCGATCATCGGCGGCATCACGGTGCTGACCAACCTGAACCCGTGGATCGTGGCCTTCCACTTCCTCGCGACGATGGTGATCATCTCGCTGGCCACCTGGATGGTGGTGCACACCGGGTCGGCCGCCCGTGGACCGGACGCCGGCGAGCCGGGGGCGACCGATGCCGAATCCGCGGTTCTCCGACGGTTCGGAGTCCTGCTCGCCTGGGCTCTGTACGCACTGACGTGGGTCACCATCTATCTCGGCACGGTGGTCACCGGTTCCGGACCGCACGCGGGCGACATCAAGGCGCACCGCAACGGTCTGGAGCCGACGCAGGCCACTCAGCTCCACGTGGACGCCGTCTGGACACTCGTGGGACTGACGGCCGCGCTCATCCTCCTGGCGGTGGCTGCGGTGCCGTCGCTGCGCCGCGCCGCACTGATCTTCGGCGGCGTGATCGTGGTACAGGGGATCATCGGCTACGTGCAGTACGCGGCCGGTCTTCCCGAGGTGCTCGTCATCCTCCACATGTTCGGCAGCGCTCTGCTCATGATCGGCGCGACGCAGCTCGTGCTCGCGACGACGCGCCGCTGATCCGCCGGATCTGACACGAGAACCCGGCGACCGCGTACGGTCGCCGGGTTCTGCGCTGTGCGCACGTGTCGCAGTGCGCGTACGTCGTCAGTCGAGGATCTTGCGGTTGCGCGCCTTGGGAAACCGCGACTGGTGGGCCACCCAACCGGCCATCTGGCGCCAGTGCGACGGCTTCACCTCGGTGACCGAGGTCAGATCCCGGTCCCACTCCGCGCGCTCGAGTCCGTCGACCGCTTCGATGACCGCGTCCGCGGTCCGCACGCTGTCGACCACCTGATCGCCCAGAATCCCGCCGGCCTCACCCACCAGGGTGATCCGCACTCCCGCGGCACCCGCAGGCTGGACCACGGCCTTGGCCGAACCGCCCTCGGCGGCGACGAACTTTCCGATCGCGGAGACTACGGCGCTCGGCGCGGCCGCGACGGATTCGGAAGCAGTGGCTGTGGACGCAGCGGTGTCATCGCTCATGACTGCCGAGTATAGCGGCGTGCGAAAATGGACCCATGCGTGCGATCCAAGTGTCCGCTCACGGCGGTCCGGAAGTCCTTCGACTCGTCGATCTCCCCGATCCCGAACCGGCGCCCGGCGAGGTGGTGGTCGCCGTCTCCGCGGCCGGGGTGAACTTCATCGACACGTACCTGCGCACCGGAATGTACCCGTCGCCCACCCCGTTCGTGCCGGGCAGCGAAGGCGCGGGCCGGATCGTCGCCGTCGGCGACGGCGTCGAGCACCGTGCCGTCGGCGACCGGGTGGCCTGGTGCGACGCCTCGGCCGGCTACGCCGAGTACGTCCGTATCCGCGCCGATCGGGCACTTCCGGTACCCGACGGCGTCTCCCTCGCCGCCGCGGGATCGTCGATGCTGCGCGGCAACACCGTCCACTATCTGCTCGACGGCAGCGCACATCCCGAGGCGGGCGACACCGTGCTGTTGCATGCCGGGGCCGGCGGCATCGGGCTGCTGCTGACCCAGTGGGCGAGCGCGCGGGGCATCCGGGTGATCACCACGGTCTCCTCCGACGAGAAGGAACAGCTCTCGCGCGCGGCCGGTGCCGCCGAGGTCCTGCGCTACGGCGACGACGTGGCCGCACGGGTCCGCGATCTCACCGACGGGCGCGGGGCGCGGGTGGTGTACGACGGCGTCGGAGCGGCGACCTTCGAGCAATCCCTGGCCGCGACCGCCGTCCGCGGCACCATCGTGCTCTTCGGCGCCGCCAGCGGACCGGTGCCCCCGTTCGACCTGCAACGACTCAATCCGGCCGGATCACTGTCGGTGACCCGGCCCACGCTGACCCACTTCATCGCCGACCCCGCCGAGTTCGCGTGGCGTTCCGGTCAGTTCTTCGACGCCGTCGCTAGCGGTGAGCTGACCGTGACCGTCGGACAGTCGTTCCCGCTGGAGCAGGCCGCCGAGGCCCACCGCGCACTCGAATCCCGAAGCACGGTCGGGTCGACGATGCTCGCTGTCGCCGACGATGACTGAGCCGGCAGCGAAGAGCGCCGGCGGGCCGGCCGCCGGTCTGCGCTGGGCCGTGGTCGCCGTCGCCGCGATCGCTCTGCTGGCGGCGTCTCGGCCCTTCGGTCCGGTGGCACTGATGGTGGCCCTCGCCGTCGCACTGGCCGTGGGTCTGCTGGCGGTCTCGGTGCCGATGCCGTCCCGGATCGCCGCCACCGCGCGTCCGGCTGCACCCTCGCCGGTCTCGGTGGAGGAGCGCTGGCGGCGCAGCGCGGCCCACCACGACGAGGTTCTCAGCGCGTACGGTTCCTTCGAACTCGATCCGGCCATGCTCCTGCGGTATCCGGGGCTCTGGGACCTGTCGGCGCCCGCGATCATCGCATTCCACGACAGTCTGGCCACGGCCGGTGAGCTCCGCACCGACCGCTTCCCCGGGGACGCCGCCGGTGAGCGCTACATCGCCGCCGTGACCGACCTGCGCAGCACCTGGGCCGCGGCCGACCGCTTCGCGCGGAGTACCGGGACCGACGACCTCGACCCCGCCGACGCCCGCGACTGCCGACGCGCGCTGAAGCTGCTCGCCCACGCGGACGGGGCCCGGAGCCAGGAACGCGCGGCCTATCTGCAGCAGGTGCTGACCACCGTCGATCGTCTCACCGAACGGGGTGTGGTTCCCCAGACCGAACGCGTCCGGGCCGGGCTGACCGCGCAGCTCCGGCGCGCGATCGAGGCGTGAGCCCGTGCGGGCCGGCCTCTGCGGCGGCGTCCCTCGCTAGCGGCGTCCCTCGCGCAGAAACTTCCCGTTCGGCGAGTAGACGCCCGTCGCCCCGACCGCGTCGGGACCGACCTGCATCTGCACCGTGACCGGCAGCCGATCCGCCGCCGGATCGTCGTCGCCGGGCGCGACGCCGATCTTGAGTCCGACGGCATCGCGGTCGTAGGCCGCCACCCGATGTCTGCGCACCAGGTCGTCGCGGATCCGCACCATCGTCGCTCCGGTCAGTCCGGTCAGCGAGAAACCATCGGGGTCGGACGCCGAGTCGGTCTCGGACAGTTCCGGGAACCGACCGGGCTGCACCCAGATCCGGTAGATGCCGCCGCCGTCCAGTTCCAGCTCGACACCGGGGTGCGCCACGCCGATCCACGGCGCGGCCTCATCGACGGCCTTGTACGCGATCGAACGGAGCACGGCCCCATCGGGATCGATGCCCTCGTCCTTCAGCACACGCTCGGCAACCGAGAGGAACTCACTCAGGGACGCGGCGCCGACGGTGTCGGCGACCCGCCCGTGCAGATCCGTCTCGATGCTCTCCCCGCCGGACTGGCCGAATCGGGCCACCACCTTGTCGTCGACCGAGCGCGGGCCGATCTCGATGCCGCCGCTGGAGGTCGGCTCCGGATAGCCGATCTTCTGGCGCGCGGCGCTCACCCGGGCGGCCGCGGCGTTCAGGTCCAAGTGGGCGACATCGGCGCGGGTGAACACGGTGCGCTCGCCGGTGCGCGCCGGATCCGAGTCGCTCCACGATGTTCCCGATCGATACGAGGCGATCTCCCGCCCGGTCCGCGGATCGAGCACGCGCACCGTCTCCCGATCGTCGTCGATGCTGATCTGCCTGATCGAGGACGAGCCGCCGGGAACGAGGCGGTCAGCGCGGTCCAGAGCGCGCGCCAGCGCTGCCGAGGGATCGCCGCCGCCCTCGAGCACCGCGTCACCGTCGGCGGCATGCGAATCGCTCGCCGTCTCGGGATCGGCCAGCACCGCCACGGTGGGCAGACCGACGAGCAGAACCGTCGCCACGACCACCGCGGCACCGCGCAGGGCGGACTTCTGGCCGTATCGACGGAGCGAGCCGATCAGCCCGATGGCGACACCGGCGCCGGCGACCGCGAACAGAACCGAGGTGACGGGAAGATCGACGACGACCGCGACCACCAGGCACAGTGTCGCGACGACCGCCGCGAGCGCTGTCCTCGTGACGGCCGGGCCCGGCTGCTTCACGCCGCGTGCAGTCCTCACTCTTTCACCTGCGGGCGCCTTGAGACTGCGAGTGTCGGTCAGAAGTAGCCGGCGACGGTCGGCAGATTGATGACCGCGTCGACAGCGAGGCCGCAGAACAGCAGCGCCAGGTACTCGTTGGACGTCAGGAAGATCTTGAGCGGCTTCACCTCGACGCCCTTGCGGGTCTCGACGTAGAGCTTGGTGACCATGTAGATGAACCACACGCCGGAGGCGACCGCGACGACGAGGTAGATCCACGACGCGGCCGGGATGAGCACGAAGGACGTGATGACGGTCAGCCAGGTGTACACCACCATGTGCGTGGTGACGCGCTCGTCACTGGCGATGACCGGGAACATCGGCACGCCCGCGGCGCGGTAGTCCTCGCGATAGCGCATGGCGAGCGCCCAGGTGTGCGGAGGGGTCCAGAAGAACACCACCAGGAACAGCACGAAGGGCTGCCAGCTGAGCGAATGCGTCACCGCCGCCCATCCGACGAGTGCGGGCATGCAGCCGGCGGCGCCGCCCCAGATCACGTTCTGCCACGTGCGGCGCTTGAGCACCAGCGTGTAGACGAAGACGTAGAAGCCGATGGTGATCAAAACCAGGATCGACGGCAGGAACGACCGCTCCCCCGCGTCGTTCGCGGTACCGAAGTAGAGCACGACGAACGACACGACCGCCAGGACGATGCCGAAGATCAGCGCATTGCGCACCGGCACCGCGTGACGGGCCAGCGGCCGGCGCTGCGTCCGCTTCATCTTCTGATCGATGTCGGCGTCGGCCACCATGTTCAGGCTGTTGGCGCTCGCGGCACCGAGCCACCCGCCGACCACGGTGATCAGGATCAGGCCGATGTCGACCGTTCCGCGCTCCGCCTGGAGCATCACCGGAATGGTCGAGACCAGAAGCAACTCGATGACACGCGGCTTGGTCAGCGCGATGTACGCCAGGACCATGCCCCACGCACGCGCACCGAGGCCGGCGTTCCCGGCCGGGTTCTCGGTAGACATCGAGGTCGAGGAGGCGTCGGTGTCCGCGCTTTCCCCAATACTCACAGATGCTCCTCACATAAGACCCGGCGTCATCGCGCCGCGCGATCCGTCCACGACGGATCCGGGCGACGGTCTGTACGCGACACTGGGCACACCGACGGGCTACTACAACCGATGGTAGACCCGGAGGTCTCTCATAACAGAATCCGCACTGCCCAGATCACACTTGCACTCAATCCTGGCGACCGCGCCCGCCGAAGGTGGTCCATCACACCGGAAAGTCCCCAGCCAGTCGCGCGCGAGCGTGCGGCGGACCGCTAGGCTGGAAATCACCATTGCGTCCGAGCACCCACGACAAGGCACAGGAGACTCCACCACCGTGGCGATTACCGACGAGATCCGCGAGCTCACCCAGCAGGTTCACCCCGCCGACTGGAGCGACCTGGACACCAAGGCCGTGGACACGGCTCGCATTCTGGCCGCGGACGCGGTACAGAAGTGCGGCAGCGGCCACCCCGGCACGGCGATGAGTCTGGCACCGCTGGCGTACACCCTGTATCAGCGCGTGATGCGCCACGATCCGTCCGATCCGGCCTGGGTGGGACGCGACCGGTTCGTCCTCTCGTGCGGCCACTCGAGCCTCACCCAGTACATCCAGCTGTATCTCGGTGGTTTCGGCCTCGAACTGGGCGATCTGGAGGCGCTGCGCACCTGGGGCTCGCTGACGCCCGGCCACCCCGAGTTCCGCCACACCAAGGGTGTGGAGATCACCACCGGCCCGCTCGGACAGGGGCTCGCGTCGGCGGTCGGCATGGCCATGGCGGCCCGGCGCGAGCGCGGCCTGTTCGATCCCGACGCACCGGCGGGCCAGAGCCCGTTCGATCATCACGTGTACGTGATCGCCTCGGACGGCGACATCGAAGAGGGCGTCACCTCCGAGGCCAGTTCCCTCGCGGGTACGCAGGAACTCGGGAACCTCATCGTCTTCTACGACCAGAACCACATCTCGATCGAGGACGACACCAGCATCGCGCTCTCGGAGGACACCGCCAAGCGTTACGAGGCGTACGGCTGGCACGTCCAGATCGTCGAGGGCGGCGAGAACATCGTCGCGATCGAAGAGGCGATCGAGAACGCGAAGGCCGTCACCGACAAGCCGTCGATCATCTGCCTGCGCACCATCATCGCCTGGCCGGCCCCCAACAAGATGAACACCGGCGCCTCGCACGGCTCGGCCCTGGGCGCCGACGAGGTCGCCGCGACCAAGGAGATCCTCGGATTCGACCCGGCCAAGAGCTTCGACGTCGACCCGGCCGTGCTCGGGCACACCCGGTCGCTGCAGGCTCGGGCCGCCGCCGAGCGAGCCGCGTGGCAGGAGGGCTTCGACGTCTGGGCCGCCGAGAACCCCCAGCGCAAGGAGCTGTTCGACCGGCTGGCCGCGCATGCGCTGCCCGAGGGCTGGACCGACGTGCTGCCGTCCTGGGAGGTCGGCGACAAGGATGTGGCGACCCGCTCGGCCTCGGGCAAGGTCCTCTCGGCGCTCGCGCCCGTCCTGCCCGAGCTGTGGGGCGGATCGGCCGACCTCGCAGGCTCCAACAACACCACGATGGACGGTGCCGTCTCGTTCGGTCCCGAAACCATCAGCACCGGGACCTGGAAAGCCGATCCGTACGGCCGGACCCTGCACTTCGGCATCCGCGAGCACGCGATGGGATCGATCCTGTCAGGCATCGTCCTGCACGGCCCGACGCGCGCGTACGGCGGAACCTTCCTGCAGTTCTCCGACTACATGCGGCCCGCGGTGCGTCTGGCCGCGCTGATGGAGATCGACCCGATCTACGTGTGGACCCACGACTCGATCGGCCTCGGCGAGGACGGTCCCACCCACCAGCCGGTGGAACATCTCGCCGCGCTGCGCGCGATTCCCCACCTGGACGTGGTCCGTCCCGCCGACGCCAATGAGACCGCTCACGCGTGGCGGCATCTGCTGACTCGCCGTCACCGGCCGGTCGGGCTGGCCCTGACCCGCCAGAACGTGCCGGTCCTGGAAGGCACCAGCTTCGAAGGAGTCGCCCGCGGCGGCTACGTCCTGTCCGACGCCGACGGGACCTTCGAGGTGGTGCTGATCGGCACCGGCTCGGAGGTGTCGCTGGCGGTGCAGGCGGCGCAGACGCTCGCCGCCGAGGGCATCGGCGCACGCGTGGTCTCGATGCCGTCGCTGGAGTGGTTCGCCGAGCAGGACGACGATTACCGCGAGTCGGTGCTGCCGACCGGCATTCCGCGCGTCGCCGTGGAAGCCGGCATCGCCATGCCGTGGCATGCGATCGTCGCGGGCGGCGAGATCGTCTCGCTGGAGCACTTCGGCGCTTCGGCTCCGTACCAGAAGCTGTACGACGAGTTCGGCATCACCGCCGACGCCGTCGCGGCCGCCGCCCGCCGCGTGCTCAACCGCTGACCTCCTGCGGTCGAGCGAGCGCAGCGAGTCGAAACCACCGCAACACGACATCCGACCCGATCCGGAGAACAGGAGTCATCCCCATGTCTCAGAACAAGAACCTCGCCGCCCTCTCGGAGGCCGGCGTGTCCGTCTGGCTCGACGACCTGTCCCGCGACCTGATCGCCTCGGGCGCTCTTCAGGATGAGATCGACACTCACTCGATCGTCGGCGTCACCACCAATCCCGCGATCTTCCAGAACTCGATCTCCAAATCCGAGAGCTACGCGGCTCAGGTCAAGGATCTCGCGTCGGTGGGCGCCGACGTCGATGCGGCCGTCACCGCCATCACCACCGACGACGTCCGTGCGGCGTGTGACGTCCTGCAGCAGGTCTTCGTCGACACCGACGGCCACGACGGCCGCGTCTCCATCGAGGTGGATCCGCGACTGGCGAACAAGACCGATGAGACCGTGGCGCAGGCGATCGAGCTGTGGAAGATCGTCGACCGCCCGAATCTGTTCATCAAGATCCCGGCCACCGAGGCCGGGCTGCCGGCGATCACCCGGGTGATCGCCGAGGGCATCAGCGTCAACGTGACCCTGATCTTCTCGGTGGACCGCTACCGCGCAGTGATGGACGCGTACCTCGACGGGCTGGACGCCGCACTCCGCAACGGCCACGACGCCGCCAAGATCGAGTCGGTCGCCTCGTTCTTCGTCTCCCGCGTCGACTCGGAGATCGACAAGCGCCTCGACGCCATCGGAACGCCCGAAGCGCTCGAGCTGCGAGGCAAGGCCGGTCTCGCGAACGCCCGCCTTGCCTACGCCGCCTACCGCGAAGTGTTCGAGACCGGGATCCGCTTCCCCGATCTCCAAGCGCACGGGGCGCTGCCCCAGCGCCCGCTGTGGGCGTCCACCGGGACCAAGAACGCCCAGTACCCGGACACCCTGTACGTGAGCGAACTGGTGGCGCCGAACACGGTCAACACGGTTCCGGTGAAGACTCTGAACGCCTTCGCTGACCACGGGTGGGTCGACACCGACTCGATCCTCGGCCGGGCCGAGGCGTCCCAGGAGGTGTTCGACTCACTCACTCGCGTGGGAGTCGATCTGCCCGACGTCTTCGCAGTATTGGAGGCCGAGGGGGTCAGCAAGTTCGAGGACGCCTGGAACGACCTCCTCGAGGCCACCCGGACGCAGCTCGACGCCGCGCAGCGCTAGCCGACACGACGCCCGGACGATACGAGAGGCCAGAGCGATATGGGACGTGCGGTCGACAAGCCGTGGAAGAACCCGCTTCGCGATCCGCATGACACGCGGCTGCCGAGGATCGCCGGGCCGTCCGCCCTGGTGATCTTCGGCGTCACCGGCGACCTCGCGCGCCGCAAGCTCATGCCGGCGATCTACGATCTCGCCAATCGGGGTCTGCTTCCGCCGAGCTTCGCGCTCGTCGGCTTCGCGAGGCGCGACTGGGAGCACGAAGACTTCGCCGACGTGGTTCGGGAGGCGGTGGAGGCGGGCAGCCGCACCGGCTTCCGACAGGAGGTGTGGGATCGGCTCGCCGAGGGCATCCGTTTCGTCGCGGGCACCTTCGAGGACGACGACGCCTTCGCCGCTCTGCAGCAGACGCTCGCCGATCTGGACCGGGAACGCGGGACCGACGGCAACCACGCCTACTATCTGTCGATCCCGCCGAAGGCGTTCCCTGTGGTCCTGAGCCAACTGCGGCGCACGGGGATGGCCGACCAGGACGGCGACAGCTGGCGGAGAGTCGTCATCGAGAAGCCCTTCGGCCACGACCTCGACAGCGCCCGGGAACTGAACGCCCTCGTGGGCAGCGTCTTCCCCGAGGAGTCGGTGTTCCGCATCGACCACTACCTCGGCAAGGAGACCGTTCAGAACATCCTGGCCCTGCGATTCGCCAACCAGCTGTTCGACCCGCTGTGGAGCTCGCACTACGTGGACCACGTGCAGATCACGATGGCCGAGGACATCGGACTCGGCGGCCGGGCCGGCTACTACGACGGCATCGGCGCGGCACGCGATGTGATCCAGAACCACCTCCTGCAACTGTTGGCGCTGGTCGCCATGGAGGAGCCGGTGTCGTTCTCGCCGCAGCATCTGCAGTCGGAGAAGATCAAGGTCCTCTCGGCGACGCGCAACATCACCCCGATCGACGAGAACTCGGCGCGGGGACAGTACGGTCCGGGATGGCAGGGCTCCGAACCCGTGGTCGGGCTGAAGGACGAGGAGGGTTTCTCCCCCGACTCCACCACCGAGACCTTCGCCGCGATCGCGTTGGAGGTCGACACGCGGCGCTGGGCCGGCGTGCCCTTCTACCTCCGCACCGGCAAGCGGCTGGGAAGGCGGGTCACCGAGATCGCGATCGTCTTCAAGAGAGCGCCGCACCTGCCCTTCGACGACACGATGACCGCCGAACTCGGCCAGAACGCCCTGGTGATCCGAGTGCAGCCCGACGAAGGCGTCACCCTGCGATTCGGGTCCAAGGTGCCGGGCACGAGCATGGAGGTCCGCGACGTCAACATGGACTTCTCGTACGGCGGCGCGTTCACCGTGTCGTCGCCGGAGGCCTACGAACGGCTCCTGCTCGACGTGCTGCTCGGCGAACCGTCCCTGTTCCCGGTGGCGCAAGAGGTGGAGCTCAGCTGGCAGATCCTCGACCCCGTACTCGAGGACTGGGCCCGGTCCGGTACACCCGACGAATACGAGTCGGGCACCTGGGGGCCGGCCTCGGCCGACGAGATGATGAACCGCACCGGACGAGCCTGGAGGCGCCCGTGATCGTCGATCTCCCCGACACCTCGACCCTCGAGACCAGCAAGAAGCTCGTCCAGATGCGGCGCACCGGGGGCGCTGTGACGCTCGGTCGCGTCCTGACGCTCGTCATCGACCTCGACGCCGACGACGATGCGGAGGACGCCGTCGAGGCGTCGAACCGCGCCAGCCGCGAGCATCCGTGCCGCGTCATCATGGTGGTGCGCCACGACCGCTCGGGACCGACGCGGCTGGATGCGCAGATCCGCGTCGGCGGCGACGCCGGAGCGTCGGAGGTGGTGGTGCTCCACCTCCACGGTTCGCTCGCCGATCATCCGCACGCCACCGTGACCCCCTTCCTGCTTCCCGACACCCCCGTCGTGACCTGGTGGCCGAGCCGGGCTCCCGCGCGGCCCGCCGACGACAAGCTGGGACGGCTCGCCTCGCGACGGATCACCGACGGCCGCCTCACCGACGACCCCGGCGCATTTCTGGGCGCTCGCCGGATCGGCTACTCACCGGGCGACACCGATCTCGCGTGGTCGGCCATCACCCAGTGGCGAGCGATGCTGGTGTCCGCACTGGACCGTCCCCCGCACAACGAGATCCTCCGTGCCCGAGTGGTGGGACCGCACGATGTCACGGGACTCGATCTGTTCGCCGGGTGGCTCGCCGCCGAACTCGGCGTCCCGGTGGTGCGCGCCGTCGGCGACATGTCGGTGACCCTGGTCCACACCGGAGGGGAACTGTCGATGAGTCAGGGACCGGACGGAAGCATCATCCGCAGCTCCGGCCACCCGGACGGACGGTCGGCCTTCGCTCGCCGGACCACCGCCGAATGCCTGGCCGAGGAACTTCGCAGCCTGGACGCCGACGAGGTGTACGAGCTGGCGCTGCAGGGACTGTCCGGCGTCACCCATGAGGACCGGGCGACAGCGGGCGGCACGACGGCGGAGCCGACCCGATGAGCGCCCCGGTGGAGCACCTGGTCTTCGATTCGTCGGCCGAACTCGTGGCGACGGCCGCCGCACGGTTCATCGCGACGGTGACCGCGGCGCAGGACGCCCGCGGGGTCGCGACGATCGCGCTCACCGGCGGAAGCAACGGAATCGCACTGCTGCGCGAGCTCGCCCGCCACCCCCGCGCCCTCGACTGGTCCCGCGTCGAACTGTACTGGGGTGACGAACGTTTCGTCCCCGCCGAGGATCCGGAGCGGAACTCGCTGCAGGCGCGTGAGGCACTGCTCGACCACGTGCCGGTCGAGGGCGCGCGGGTCCACGTGGCGGCGCCCTCCGACGGCGAGTTCGGCGACGACATCGACGCCGCGGCCGCCGACTACGCTCGCCGCCTGGGTTCCGGGACCGTCTTCGACATCCATCTGCTCGGCATGGGCGGTGAGGGGCACGTCAACTCCCTGTTCCCGCACAGCGCGGCAACCGCGGAGGACTCGCGTCCGGTCGTCGCGGTCACCGACTCCCCCAAGGCGCCGCCTCGCCGCATCACACTGACCTTCCCGGTCATCAACGCCTCCCGCGAGGTCTGGTTCCTCGTCTCGGGCGCCGAGAAGGCGGAGGCGGTCGCCGCGGCGGCGTCCGGCGCCGCGCGCGAGGACTGGCCGTGCGCCGGCGCTCACGGGGTCGAGAACACGGTGTGGTTCCTCGATCGCGCCGCGGCCTCGCAACTGTCCTGACCTCCGGTCCGCACCCCCGCGCCCGCCGACGATGATGCGATGGGCTTCTCAAAGCGCTCATCAGAAGTGATCCACCTTGCTACGGTCGATTCACCCGATAGTCAAGAGTGCGATCATACGAAACCAAGGGCCGCCGTACGTCACTCGCCGTTGAGAGCTCCTCCGCCATCGGCTCCGTCCGGACCGGGCCCGGCGGGAGAACACAGTGGCAAAGAAGATCAAGCAGACACACACGACCAAGCGACGGATCGCCGGCGACCGGCGACATGTGTTCCGCACGGCGGCGGCCGTGGCGGCCACGATGATCGTGACCGCGACAGCGCTGACCGCGTGCACCAAGACCGACACCGGCAGCGAGACCACGCTCGACGATCTGCGGAAGGCCGGAACCGTCACCGTGGCCTACGCCAATGAAGCGCCGTATTCGTTCGACGCCGACGGGCAGCTCACCGGCGGCACCATCGCACTCCACCGCGAAGTGTTCCGGCGGCTCGGCGTCAACGAACTCAAGGGCGTGAAGACCGACTGGGGCGGCCTCATCCCCGGACTCAACGCCAAACGATACGACCTGGTCAGCGCCGGAATGTCGATCACGCCGGAGCGGTGCGGCCAAGCCGCGTTCAGCGTTCCCGAGATCAACTACACCACCGCGCTGATGGTGCAGCCGGGCAATCCGAAGCACCTCACGGACATGGATTCGATCAAACGCTCCGGCGCGAAGATGGCGGCCATGACCGGTGCCATCGAGGCCGACTACGCCTCCGAACTGGACATCCCCGATCCGATGCTCGTCAAGGACCAGCAGTCCGGGATCGATGCCGTGAACTCCGGCCGGGTGGACGCCTTCGCTCTGACGGCGGTATCCCTGAACTACGCCAAGACGCACACGCCCGGCCTCAACGTCGAAGTCACGCAGCCGTTCATCGCGGTCATCGACGGCAAACCCCAGAACCCGGCGGGTGCGACGGTGTTCCGGAAGGAGGACACCTCCCTGCGCGACGCGTACAACGCCGAGGTGAAGAAGATCCTCGCCGACCGCACCGAGTACATGAAGATCCTCGGCCCGTTCGGCTTCACCGAGGAGAACATCCCCGATCCGTCACTCACCACCGACCGGTTGTGCCGCGGCGAGTGACCGGGTTCCGATCGAGATGAGCCACGATCTCGACGCGCTCGTCGACGCCCTGCCCGCCCTCGGGCGCGGCATCGTCGTCACGCTGGAACTGACGGCCGGCGGCGGTCTGCTCGCCTTCGCACTCGCACTCACCCTCGGCACGCTCGTACGGGTGAGGTCGCTTCCCATCCGGTTCGTGGCCCGCGTGCTCATCGAGTTCTTCCGCGGGACATCCCTCGTCGTGCAGCTGTTCTGGCTGTTCTACGTGCTCCCCCTGCTCGGCTATCAACTCGATCCGGTGTTCTGCGGCGTCCTCGCACTGGGACTCAACTACGGCGCCTACGGGGCCGAAGTGGTCCGCGGTGCCCTCAACGCGGTACCACCGGCCCAGGTGGAGGCCGCCGTCGCGTTGAACTTCACCGCCCGGCAGCGCCTCACCCGAGTGGTCTTCCCCCAGGCCTGGGCGATGATGATCCCGTCGCTGGGCAACCTGCTGATCCATCTGCTCAAAGGCACCGCGTTCGCGTCCTTCATCACCCTGCAGGACCTCACGGCCGGCATCGTCGACCTGCAGAAGACCACCGGCGACACGCTGTTCTCCTTCGGAGTCGGGCTGGTCATCTATCTCGTGCTCGCCTACGTGGTCACGTTGTTCATCAACCTGGCCGAGGCGCGGGCCAAGCACCGTCTCGGCCGCGGTCCCACGCTTCGGGAGATCCTCAGCCTCCGTCCGCAGTCCCAGGACGCTCCCGGGGGTGCGCTGTGATCGAGTGGAGTTGGCAACGCGCACAGGACGCGCTCCCGGTGCTGTGGGACGGATTCCAGATCACCCTGCTGGCCACGGTGATCGGCTTCTTCATCGCCGCTGCGCTGGGGCTCGTGATCGCCGTCATCAGACGGTCGGCGCCGCGTTGGCTGTCCGCGCCGGTGTACGCGGTGGCCGAGTTCATCCGTCTCACCCCGATCGTGGTGCAACTGCTCTTCGTATTCGCCCTGTTCCCGCAGTTCACGCCGCTGTCCATCGGTGTCACGGTCCTCGGAGTGCACTACTCGAGCTACATGGCGGAGGTGTACCGGGCCGGCATCGAGGAGGTTCCCATCGGACAGTGGGAGGCGGCACGTGCGCTGTCGCTGCCGGCCGGCCGGACCTGGCGAGCGGTGATCCTGCCCCAGGTACTGCGGAACTCGCTGCCCGCACTCGGCAACAACGCCGTGTCGATGTTCAAAGACACCCCCTACCTGTTCACGATCTCGGTGGTCGAACTGGTCACCGCCGCACAGACCTACGGCGCCGCCCACTTCGCCTACCTCGAGGCGTTCACCCTCGCCGGCGCCCTCTTCCTGGTGGCGAGCTACCCGACCTCGGTCCTGATCCGACGACTGGAGAAACGCCTTGCCCGCTGACGACCGGAACCCTCCGAACGCCCCCGACGCAGCCGAATCCGCGGATGCCATGATCCGCTTCGACGGCGTCGTGAAACGCTTCGGCGATCACCTGGTTCTCGACCATCTCGACTTCACCGTCGACCGCGGCGAGAAGGTCACCCTGATCGGCCCCAGCGGCTCGGGGAAGACGACGATTCTCCGGCTGCTCATGACCCTGGAGAAGGTCACCGACGGCGTCATCTGGGTGGGCGGCCGGCCGCTGAGCCATCAGCTGCGCGGGGACCGGCTGGTCCCCGCGAAGGAGAAGTACCTTCGCGAGGTCCGCAAGAACATCGGGATGGTCTTCCAGCAATTCAACCTCTTCCCCAACATGACGGTGCTGCAGAACATCACCGAGGCTCCGATCCACGTCCTCGGCCGGAGTCGAGACGAGGCGGTCGAGCATGCGCGGAGCCTGCTCGACACCGTCGGACTCAGCGACAAGGAGTCGGCGCATCCCACGCAGTTGTCGGGCGGTCAGCAGCAGCGCGTCGCCATCGCCCGCTGCCTCGCGATGAGTCCGTCGGTGATGCTGCTGGACGAGGTGACCTCCGCACTCGACCCCGAACTCGTCGACGGCGTCCTGTCGGTGCTGCGCGACATCGCGGTCACCACCGACATCACGATGCTGATCGTGACGCACGAGATGCGTTTCGCTCGCGAGGTCTCCGACCGCGTGATGATGTTCGACGACGGCAGAATCGCCGAGGAGGGTCCGCCCGAGCAGATCTTCGGCGACCCGCGGGAGGAACGCACACGAGAGTTCCTCAAGGCGATCCGCTGACGTCCTACCCGCTGTTGCGCAACGCCGTCGCCAGACCGTTCATCGTCAGCTGAATACCGCGGCGAATGAGCGGCGAGTCCTCGCCCGACCGGAACCGCTGCAGCAACTCCACCTGCAGCAGGTTGAGCGGCTCCAGATACGGGAACCGGTTGTAGACCGACCGTTTCAGCGCGTCGTTGTCGGCCAGCAGATCCGTGGTGCCGGTGATCGCGGTGTACATCTCGAGAGTCCGCTCGTGCTCTTCGACGATCATCGAGAAGACGCGGCGGCGCAGTTCCTCATCCGGCACGAGTTCGGCGTACCGGGACGCCAGACCCATGTCCGACTTCGCCAGCACCTGCGCCATATTCGACATCACCGAGCGGAAGAACGGCCAGTTCTCGTAGTACCGCCGCAAGTCGGCGATCCGCGCGTCGTCCCCGCCGGTCCACTGTGCGAACGCGCTGCCGACTCCGTACCAGCCCGGGAGCATGACGCGGCACTGCGTCCACGAGAGCACCCACGGGATGGCGCGGAGGTCGGAGATGGCGGTGGTCTGCTTGCGTGAGGTCGGCCGGCTGCCGATGTTCAGCGCCCCGATCTCCGACAGCGGCGTCGACGCGGTGAAGTACTCCACGAAGCCGGGAGTCTCGTGCACCAGCGCGCTGTACGCCCGCCGCGCGGACTCGGCGAGTTCGTCGAAGTCGGCGTACGCTCGCTCGGGATCGTCGAGGCCTTCCACGTCGAGTAGCGACGACTCGATGGTGGCGGCGAGCAACGACTCCAGATTCCGCCGCGCGCTGACGGGCTCGGCGTACTTCGCCGCGATGATCTCGCCCTGTTCCGTGAGGCGCAGCGAGCCGGTGACGGCACCGGGCGGCTGAGCCAGGATCGCGTCGTAACTGGGTCCGCCGCCACGTCCGACGGTCCCTCCGCGGCCGTGGAACAGCCGCAGCCGCACCTCCGCCGCGCGGGACGCGGACACCAGGTCGAGTTCGGCGCGATACAGCGCCCAGTTGGCCGCCAGGTAGCCGCCGTCCTTGTTGGAGTCCGAGTAGCCCAGCATCACCTCCTGGACGTCGCCCTGCGCGCGGACCAATGCCCGGTAGAAGCCCAGGTTCAGCGCCGCGGTCAGTGTGGCCGCGCCGCCGCGCAGATCCTCGATCGTCTCGAACAGCGGCACCACGCGCACCGAGCACGACGGCCCGGCGTCGCCCGGTCCGGCGGCATGATAGATCCCCGCCTCCTTCAACAGGATCAGCACCTCCAGCAGATCCGATACGGACGAGCACATGCTGATGACGTAGTTCGGGACGGCGCGGGGGCCGAACCGCTCGATCGCACCCGCCGCGGCGTGCACCACCCCCAGCTCCTTCATCGCGAGCTCGCTCAGTTCGGCGTCGGGAGTCGTGAGCGGGCGGCGCGAGGCCAGCTCCGCCGTCAGCAGGCCGATCCGGTCCGCCTCCGGCAGCGCCGGGTAGTCGGCGCACACCCCGGCCCACGACAGGAGTTCGGCTACCACCTGCTCATGTGTCTCGGAGTTCTGCCGCATGTCGAGTCCGGACAAGTGAAAACCGAAGGTGCGCACCGCTTCCCGGAGCGTCGCGAGGCGGTCGTCGGCGATCGAGTCGTCATGAGCGGCGCGCAGCGCCCGGTCGATCACGTCGAGGTCGGCGAGGAATTCGTCGGCGTCGCCGTAAGGTGCCGCCGCACGCGCGGTGTCCAGTTCCGCCGGGTCGACGGCATCCTCGCCGAGCGTGCGCAGCGCACGGGCGAGAACGCGCGAACGCACCGCTGAGACCGCCGAACGGAAGGGTTCGTCGTCGGTGTCCCCCGGTTCGTCGGGCGGGGCGAACCCGGAGCCGAGTGCCGACAGTGCGGGTGAGACCGGCGAGAACAGCCGTGCGGACAGGCTCAGCTCCTGATGCAGCGCAGCGAGCTCGTCCAGGTGATGGCGCATCGCGGTGCGTGCGGCACTCGTGGCCGCCTCATCGACCACCTCTGCCGAGACGAACGGATTGCCGTCACGGTCGCCGCCGATCCACGAACCCATGCTGATCATCGACAGGCCGTCGAGACCGGCGTCGGGATAGGCCTCGACCAGGGCCGCGCGGACGTCCTTGTTCAGGGCGGGCACCACGTCGAAGAAGGACGCCCCGTAGTAGCGGAGCCCGGTGGTGATCTCGTCGGAGATGGTCAGCCTGCGCAACCGGATCAGGGCGGTCTGCCACAGCACCAGGATCTGCCTGCGGATGTCCTCCGTCAACCGGGCGTCCTCCTCCGGAGTCAGCTCGGTCCGCGCCCGCACGCGCATCAGTTCGGTGATCCGGTTCTGCGCGTCGAAGACGCTGCGCCGCCGGGTCTCCGTCGGGTGCGCGGTGATCACCGGGACCACCTCCGCCGACCGCAGCGCGGCGGCGACGTCGGCGTCCGTGCGACCCGCGTCGGCGAGCTTGCCGAATGTGGCCGCCAACGACGACGGCGGAGCCGGGTCGCCCGCGCGCTGGTGGATACGCCGTCGGCGTTCGCGGTGAAGGTCCTCGGCGAGATTGGCGAGCAGGGCGAAATTGGTGAACGCCCGGATGACGGGCATCAGATCGGCGACCGCCCGTCCGTCGTACCGTCCGGCCAGCTGATCACGCGTCACCTCGGCGTAGCGGATGCCGAAGGCGTCGCGGCGGGAACTCTCGACGAGCTCGAAGGTCGCCTCTCCCGCGTGGGAGCGGATCACCTCGCCCAGCAGTCCACCGAGGAAGCGGATGTCCTCGCGCAGCGGTTCGGTGAGGGCGCGCCCGGTGTCGTCGACGCTGATGCGATCGACCATCGGAGTGGCGATGGCGCGGGCGAGGGTCTCGGGAGTCAGCGAATGGGAGGCCATGCGCACAAAACTACGCGCTGCGCAGCCTCACGGCTCACCGAGCGAGCGGACTACGAGAACTTGATGTCGAGGCCGACGCCGATGATCAGGATGACCCAGACGAGACCGACGAAGACGGTGAGCCGGTCGAGATTCTTCTCGACCACCGATGAGCCGGACAGACTGGACTGCACGCCGCCGCCGAACAGCGAGGACAGGCCACCACCCTTGGCGCGATGCAGCAGAACCAGAACGATCAGCAGCACGCTGGTGATGATCAAGCCGATGTCGAGCGCGATAGTCACGGGTCGGTGGTCCTGTTCGTCGAATCTTGCGAAAACGCCTGTGGCAGGTCGCGTCCTTCTCGGATGCAACCTGCCACAGTCTACGCGATGGTGGTCGTGACTAGTGAAACCACCTGCAGCGCGTCACAGCAATGGACCGCCCGCGGCGATGGCCGACAGCTGCGCGAACTCGTCGGCCTTGAGCGAGGCCCCGCCCACCAGAGCACCGTCGACGTCGGACTGCGCGACGATCTCTCCGACGTTCTTGGCGTTGACCGAACCGCCGTAGAGAACGCGGACCGAATCGGCGGTGGCCTGGTCGGCGATCTCGGCGAGCGCGCCGCGCACCGCACCGCAGACCTCCTGAGCGTCGGCCGCACTCGCGACCCGGCCGGTGCCGATGGCCCACACCGGCTCGTAGGCGACGACGACCTTCGCGATGTCGGCGGCCGACAGCCCGGCCAGCGACGCCTTGATCTGCGCCACGTTGTACGCGACGTGATCACCGGCCTCGCGAACCTCGAGTCCTTCGCCGATGCAGACGATCGGCGTGAGCCCGTGGCGCAGCGCGGCCTTGGTCTTGGCCAGCACCACCTCGTCGGTCTCCGAGTGCAGGGTGCGACGTTCCGAATGTCCGACGACGACGAACGTGCAGCCGAGCTTCGCCAGGAACGCGCCACTGATCTCACCGGTGTACGCACCCGAGTCGTGCTCGGACAGATCCTGCGCACCGTAGGTCAGCAGCAGCTTGTCGCCGTCGACGATGGTCTGCACGCTGCGGATGTCGGTGAACGGCGGGATCACCGTCACGTCGACCTTCTCGAAGTACTTCTCGGGAAGAGCGAAGGAGATCTTCTGGACGAGTGCGATGGCCTCGTAGTGGTTGAGGTTGCACTTCCAGTTTCCGGCGATGAGCGGCTTGCGCGCGCCCGCCCCGCTCACTGCTGCACTCCCAGCACGGCCAGGCCCGGCAGTTCCTTGCCCTCGAGGTACTCCAGGGAGGCGCCGCCGCCGGTCGAGATGTGCGAGAACGCCTCGTCCGGAATGCCGAGCGCGCGCACTGCCGCGGCGGAGTCGCCACCGCCGACGACGCTGTACGCGCCGTCGCGGGTGGCCTCGACGATCGCTTCGGCCACCCCGCGGGTGCCCTCGGCGAACTTCTCGAACTCGAACACGCCCGACGGGCCGTTCCAGAAGATCGTCTTGGCACCGCGCAGCACCGCGGCGAATCGCTCGACCGTCCCCGGACCGATGTCCAGGCCCATGCCCTGCTCGAAGCCGTCCGCCGTCATCGCGATGCTGGTGTCCGCGTCGGCGGCGAACTTGTCCGCGACGACGATGTCGTGCGGCAGGTGGATCACGTCGCCGTACTTCTCGAGCAGGTCCTTGCAGGTGTCGATCATGTCTTCCTGCATCAGCGAATCGCCGACCGGGCTGCCCTGCGCCTTGATGAACGTGAAGGCCATGCCGCCGCCGATCACCAGGGTGTCGACCTTGGGCGCGAGCGCCTCGATCACGCCCAGCTTGTCCGACACCTTCGAACCGCCGAGGACGACGGCGTAGGGACGCTCGACGTCGGAGGTGAGCTTGCGCAGCACCTCCACCTCGGTGGCCACGAGGTCGCCGGCGTACGCCGGGAGCAGCCGGGCGACGTCGTACACCGACGCCTGCTTGCGGTGGACCACGCCGAATCCGTCGGAGACGAACGCGCCGTCGTCGCCGACGAGCTCGACGAGCGCCTTCGCGAGCTTGTTGCGCTCGGCATCGTCCTTGCTGGTCTCGCGCGGATCGAAGCGGATGTTCTCCAGCAGGAGGACGTCACCGTCGGTGAGTCCTTCGGCGCGCGCGAGCGCATCCGAGCCCACCACGTCGCCGGCGAGCTGGACGTTGCGGCCCAGTTCCTCCGACAGCCGGGCGGCCACCGGCGCCAGCGACAGCGCGGGATCCGGCGCCCCCTTGGGGCGGCCCAGGTGCGCGGTCACGATGACCTTGGCACCCGCCTCGACGAGTTTGGCGATGGTCGGAGCCGACGCGACGATGCGCCCCGGATCGGTGATCGCGCCGCCGTCGAGCGGCACGTTCAGATCCGAGCGCACCAGCACGCCGCGGCCCTCGACTCCTTCGGCCAGCAGGTCTTCCAGAGTTCGGACTGCCATGGTGACTACAGCGACTTCCCGACGAGACCGATGAGGTCGACGAGGCGGTTGGAGTAGCCCCACTCGTTGTCGTACCAGGAGACGGTCTTGGCCTGGTTGCCGATGACCTTGGTCAGACCCGAGTCGAACAGCGACGAGTGCGGATCGGTGACGATGTCGCTCGAGACGATCGGCGCGTCGTAGTACTTGAGGATGCCCTTCAGCGGGCCCTCGGCGGCGGCCTTCATGGCGGCGTTGATGTCCTCGGCGCTGGCGGTCTTCTTCAGCTCCGCGGTGAGGTCGGTGACCGAGCCGGTCGGGATCGGCACGCGCAGCGCGTAACCGTCGAGCTTGCCCTGCAGTTCGGGCAGGACCAGGCCGATGGCCTTGGCCGCACCGGTGCCGGTCGGAACGATGTTGATCGCGGCGGCACGCGCACGGCGCAGATCCTTGTGCGGGCCGTCCTGCAGGTTCTGGTCCTGCGTGTAGGCGTGAATGGTGGTCATCAGACCCTGCTCGATGCCGAACTCGTCGTTCAGCACCTTGGCCATCGGGCCGAGGCAGTTGGTGGTGCACGAGGCGTTCGAGATGATGTTCTGGCTGCCGTCGTACTTGTCGTCGTTGACGCCCATCACGATGGTGATGTCCTCGTCCGAGGCCGGCGCGGAGATGATGACCTTCTTGGCGCCGGCGTCCAGGTGACCCTGGGCCTTCGCGCGCGCGGTGAAGATGCCCGTCGACTCGACGACGACGTCGACGCCCAGATCGCCCCACGGAAGGGCTGCGGGGCCCTCCTTGACCTCGAGGGCCTTGATCTTCATGTCGCCGACGACGATGGTGTCGTCGCCCTCCAGGCGGACGTCCTGGGGCAGACGGCCGAGGATGCTGTCGAACTTCAGCAGGTGAGCCAGTGTGGCGTTGTCCGTCAGGTCGTTGACGGCGACGATCTCGATGTCGGTGGTTCCGAGCGCCTTCTGCGCCTCGACGGCACGGAAGAAGTTGCGGCCGATGCGGCCGAAGCCGTTGACGCCTACCCGAACAGTCACAAGTTGCTCCTTAAGCGGTGGTGTTGAGCCGGCGGTTCGTTACCGGCCCGCTCCCACCAGCCTAATAGCCGCCGCTCGCGAGGTCACCGGAAGGTCACTTGTGAGCGATGGGGTGTTCGTCACCACGCCGGGCGGGCGCCCCTACGCCTCGTCGAGGAGTTCGGCGGTGACCGCCGACTCGGTGTCCGGGATGCCGTCGGTCCGGGCCCGCTTGTCGGCCATCGACAGCAGGCGACGGATGCGGCCGGCCACCGCGTCCTTGGTCATCGGCGGATCCGCCAGTTGTCCGAGTTCCTCCAGCGAGGCCTGACGGTGTTCCACGCGCAGCCGGCCGGCGGCGAGCAGATGGTCGGGCACGTCGTCGCCCAGGATCTCGAGCGCACGTTCCACGCGGGCGGCCGCGGCCACGGCGGCCCGCGCCGAGCGGCGCAGGTTCGCGTCGTCGAAGTTGGCCAGACGGTTCGCGGTGGCGCGCACCTCGCGCCGCATCCGGCGTTCCTCCCACACCAGGCGGGTGTCGTGCGCGCCCATCCGGGTGAGCAGCGCGCCGATCGCCTCGCCGTCACGGATGACGACCCGATCGCTGCCGCGGACCTCGCGGGCCTTGGCCGAGATGCCGAGCCGCCGCGCCGCGCCGACGAGCGCCAGAGCGGCCTCCGGGCCGGGGCAACTGACCTCCAGGGACGACGACCGGCCCGGCTCGGTCAACGAGCCGTGCGCCAGAAACGCTCCGCGCCAGGCGGCTTCGGCGTCGCCGACACTCCCGCCGACCACCTGCGCGGGCAGGCCGCGCACCGGCCGACCGCGCATGTCGAGCAGTCCGGTCTGGCGCGCCAGGGCCTCGCCGTCCTTCGTGACGCGCACGATGTAGCGCGCGCCCTTCCGCATTCCGCCCGAGCGGAGCACGTGGACGTCGGCGTTGTAGCCGAACAGACCGTGGATCTCGTGCCGCAGCCGCCGCGCCACGTTGCCGAGGTCCACCTCGGCCTCCACCACGACGCGGCCGCCCACGATGTGAATCCCCCCGGCGAATCGCAGCAGCGCCGACACCTCTGCCTTGCGGCAGCTGATCTGCGTCACCGACAACCGGCTCAGCTCGTCCTTGACCGCCCCAGTCATAGCCACGGTTCAAAGCCTCCTGTCCCCTGATATCCCCCGTTGCCCGACAGCCGCGCCGAGCGTCTCGAGTCCCGGAAGCATGCCAGATGTGCTGGTCCAACCTTACCGGCGATCATTTCAGTCGATCAGCCCGACCACCGTCGCGGCGGTTTTCGCCGGATCGTGCACGGCGGTTCCCGGAACCGCGAGATCCGCCACCCGCAGACGGGCCCCGAACCGGCCCGCCGCGCGTTCGAGATACTCGCGTTCGGCGCCCTCCGGCACCGACGCGGAATCGACGACGACGTCGTCCACCCGAAGGGTGGGAGCGTGCGCGTGCAGCACATGCAGGTGCCGCTCCACCGAGTATCCGGTGGTCTCCCCCGCCTCGGCTGCGAGATTGACGAACAGGATCTTGCGCGCCGACGTCTCGCTCAGCGCATCGAGCTGATCGGGCACCAGCACATGCGGAATCACGCTGGAGAACCACGATCCCGGACCGAGGGTCACCACGTCCGCCTCCCGGATCGCCGCCGCGGCCTGCGCACAACCGGCCGGAGCGTCGGGGATCAGCCGCACCCGCCGCGGCTTTCCCGGTGTGGTCGCGACCGCCACCTGGCCGCGGATCACGCGACTCACCCGGGGGTCCTTCTCCAGTCCGGACACGTCGGCCTCGATCACCAGGGGGACGTCGGCCATCGGCAGCACCCGGCCGTCGACGTCGAAGAGGTCGGTGAGGTCGTCCAACGCTTTCACCACGTCGCCGGTCACCTCGTTGAGCCCGCTGAGGAGCAGGTTGCCGATCGGGTGGCCGGCGAGCGCGCCATAGCCGCCGAAGCGGTGCTGCAGCACGCGCGCCCAGCGCTGGTGCCGGTCCGCGGAGGCCGGGTCCACGCGCCGTCGCGCCTCGAGCGCGGCCGGGGCCGCCATCAGCGCCGCCAGCGCCATGCGCAGATCGCCCGGCGGAATCAGGCCGAGTTCGGCGCGCAGGCGGCCCGACGATCCTCCGTCGTCGGCGACCGTCACGACGGCCGTGACGTCGGCGGTGAGGTAGCGCAGCGCGGTGAGCGTGTTGAACAGACCGTGGCCGCCGCCGAGCGCCACCACCTTGAGCCCCTCGATCAGGTCGGGTACGGCGATCTCGGGTGCGCCTTCGCCGGCGCTCATTCGTTGCCCAGGTCGCGGTGGGTCACTTCGACGTCGTAGAGCCGGTGGCCGTCGGCGTCGACCACCTCCGACAGTCGTCGCGCCAAATCCTCGGACATCGCGACGCTGCGGTGCTTCCCGCCCGTGCAGCCGATGCCGAGGGTCATGTATCCCTTGCCCTCGCGCAGGTAGCCGCGGCCGACGATGCCCACGATGTCGACGTACCGGTCGAGGAACTCCGCGGCGTCCTCCTGTCCCAGCACATAGTCGCGGACCTGCGGTTCGCGGCCGTTATGCTCGCGCAGTTCCGGGATCCAGAACGGGTTCGGCAGGAACCGCACGTCGGCGACGAGATCGCAGTCGATCGGCAGTCCGTACTTGAACCCGAACGACTGCACCGCGATGGCGAGCCGGCGGCCCGCGACGTTGGGGAAGACGTTCTCCACGATCGACCGCAGTCGGGTGGAACTCAGGTTGGAGGTGTCGATCACAGTGTCGGCTCCGGCCGCGAGCGGTGCCATGACCGCACGTTCGGCGGCGATCCCCTCTCCCAGCGTGCCGTTGCCCTGCAACGGGTGCCGCCTGCGGACCTGCTCGAACCGGCGGACCAGCACCTCGTCGGAGGCGTCGACGAAGATCATCGACGTGGTGGCGCCGCCGTCCTCCAGATCGCGGCGCAGCGCCGCCATCTCGGCCGCGAAGGAGGGATCGCCGCCCCGGACCACCATCGCGATCCGCTGCGCACCCACCTCGCTGCTCCGCACCATCTGCACGAGCTGCGAGATCAACGAGATCGGCACGTTGTCGCTGACATACCAGCCGTCGTCCTCGAGGACGTTGGCCACCGACGTGCGGCCGGCACCGGACATGCCGGTGACGAACAGCACCGTCGTACGGCTATCCGTTTCAGTCAACTCTGCGATTCCTCCATGTCGGGGACGGTCGTCTCAGGGCTTTCGCGGTCGGAGTCGTGGAGCGCGTCGTGGACGGCCTGCGCGGTGGCCGGGCCGATGCCCTTCACTTCGCCGATCTCCGCCACGGTCGCCTTCTTCAGATTGGCCACGGAACCGAAATGAGTCACCAGCGCCGTCCGCCGCCCCGCACCCAGGCCGGCGATCCCGTCGAGCGCCGAGGCGGTCATCCGTTTGCTGCGCTTGCTGCGGTGGAAGGTGATGGCGAACCGGTGCGCCTCGTCGCGCACGCGCTGCAACAGGAACAGGGCTTCGCTGTTGCGGGGCAGGATCACCGGCTCATCATCACCCGGAATCCACACCTCTTCCAGTCGTTTGGCCAGACCCACGACGGCCACGTCGGTGACGCCGAGCTCGTCGAGGACCGAGGCGGCGGCGTGCGCCTGGGGCGCGCCGCCGTCGACGACGAACAGATTCGGCGGATATGCGAATTTCTTCGGTCGGCGCGAAGTGGCCTCGTCGTCGGCCGCCGTCTGCCCCGATGCGCCCGCCTGATCCGAGGCGGACTCTTCCGGCGGCGGGGTGATGGCCCCGTCGCGGTGTCGGGCGAAGCGGCGCCGGGTGACCTCGGCGATCGACGCGACGTCGTCGGAGCGCCCGTCGCCGGCCGCCTCCTTGATCGAGTAATGCCGGTAGTCCGACTTCCGTGCCAGACCGTCCTCGAAGACGACGAGCGAGGCCACGACGTCCGTGCCCTGGACATGCGAGATGTCGATGCACTCGATCCGCAGCGGCGCCGTGTCGAGCCCCAGTGCCTCCTGCAGCTCGGTCAGCGCCGCCGACCGAGTGGTCAGATCCCCCGCACGCTGCAGCTTGTGCCGCGCGAGGGCCTCGGTGGCGTTGCGTTCCACCGTCGTCATCAGCGTGCGCTTGTCGCCGCGCTGCGGAACGCGCAGACTCACGTGCGCCCCGCGTCGTTCGGCGAGCCACTTCTCGACGTCCGCGGCGTCGTCGGGCAGTGCGGGAACCAGCACCTCGCGCGGGATGCCCGAACTCATGTCCGTCTCGGCGCCGTAGAACTGGGTCAGGAAGGTGCCGACCTGATCGGCGAGCGAGGCGTTCTCCTGGACCTCGACCACCCATCCGCGCTGACCGCGCACCCGTCCGTCCCGGACGTGGAAGACCTGCACGGACGACTCGAGTTCGTCGCCGACCAGAGCGATCACGTCGGCATCTGTCCCCGACCCCAGCACCACGGCCTGCTTCTCCATCGCGCGCCGCAGCGCGGAGACGTCGTCGCGCAGCCGGGCCGCCCGCTCGAAGTCGAGTTCCTCTGCCGCGCTGTTCATCTCGCGTTCGAGGTTCCGGATCAGACTGTCCGTGCGCCCGCCGAGGAAGTCGCAGAAGTCCTCGACGATCTCCCGGTGCTCGGCGGCCGACACACGGCCGACGCAGGGTGCCGAGCACTTGTCGATGTAGCCGAGCAGGCACGGCCGGCCCATCTGCTCGCTGCGGCGGAATACCCCTTTGGAGCACGTCCGGACGCCGAAGACGCGGGTCAGCAGGTCGACCGTCTCGCGAATGGCCCAGGCGTGCGAGTACGGGCCGAAGTACCGGACGCCGGGCCGGCGCGCCCCGCGGTAGACGAAGACGCGCGGATACTCCTCGTTGAGGGTGACCGCGAGCATCGGGTAGCTCTTGTCGTCGCGGTAGCGGACGTTGAACCGCGGGTCGAACTCCTTGATCCAGTTGTATTCGAGCTGCAGCGCCTCCACCTCGGTGGTGACGACGGTCCACTCCACTGAGGCGGCGGTGGTGACCATCTGCCGGGTGCGCGGATGCAGGCCGGTGATGTCGGCGAAGTACGACGTGAGCCGTTGCCGCAGATTCTTGGCCTTGCCGACATAGATGACCCGGCCGTGCTGATCGCGGAACTTGTAGACGCCGGGATCGGTCGGGATGGTGCCCGGCGCCGGTCGGTAAGTCGATGGATCAGCCACGCCCCCAGGTTAGTCGCCGCCGGTGACACGGGTTCGGCCCGGACGCGGTCACGACACCGCGCGGTGGTACCGCTGCGGCGAGACGCCCGCCGCGCCTAGCCTTGTCGCATGACCGGTCGGCACCGCAGACACCGGCGGCCGGCGGCGTTCGCGCTCGCCGGCGCGCTGATGAGCGCGGTGGCTCTCGGGGCCTGCGCCACCGACTCCGCCGACTCCTTCGCCGAGGACTACACCACCTATCTGCGCGGCCGGTCCGACGTGACCTCGTTTCGCGTGCACCCCAACAATGCGGTCCTGAGCCGCGGTTCGGTGGACACCGTCGTCTCACTGCGCGCCGGACTGCCGGACGAGGACGTCGCGCGCGCGGCGCGTGAGCTCGCCGCCCACCGCGGCGGCGCCGTCATCGACGAGCACCGCATCCGCGTCGAGTTCTCGGCACGCGACTCCTCCGGCGGACCCGTCGCGGCCGAGATCTACCTGGTACCCGGTTCCGACAACCCGCGCCTCGGCGATCCGGCGAGGTATCTGGACTGGGTCCGGCGGACCCGGCAGTTCACCGCGTCGAACCCCGGGGTCACTGCGGTGCGCGCCTGGCGCACGGCGATCGCCGCCGAGTCGTCGCGGGACGCGTACCCGCTGGCGGAGAGCCTCGACCGGTTCATCGCCGACGATTCCGGGGGCATTCGCGAACTCTCGGTGACCGGTTCGGACTGCGTGTTGCAGTGGGACGCCGGAGACACGCCGGCCGATCTCGGGCGGTACCGGGACCTGCTCGCACTGCTGCCGGCCGGCACCTCCCCCGTGCACTGCCGGGCCACCTCGCAGCGGCCCGAACCCGCGGCGGCGGTCTATCTCACGGTGTCCCGGACCACGCCGGACACGGTCGTGGAATCGATACGGGCGCGAGCCGCCGAGATCGGTCTGCCCGCGCAGATCGCGGTCGCCGCATGAGGCGACGACGATGTCGGACGGCCGCGCGCTCCGGCTTCCGGCTCACTCGGCGTTCTGTGCCACCCCGTATCGAGTCTGGAACTCGCGATAGCGCTCCATCGCGTCCACCGCGAGGTCGCCGTCGCGCGCCTGCACGGCCATCACCGGGATGTGCTCGTCGCCGGGGAACAGCAACCGCGCACAGAACCCCTTCTCCGGGTACTCCAGGCCGAGCACCTGATCCCACGGGAATACCCGCTCGGAGACGAGGTTGAGAACTCCGACGCCCTCGGGCCCGAGCCGCAGCCGCGCGCGGGTCAGGAAGAGGATCGCGCCGCTGATCACGACGCCGACGCCGATCAACGCCACCTTGTCCGACCATCCGACGTTGACGCCCGTGTATGAGATGTCCAGGAGCAGCCCGAAGGTCAGGTGGATGATCATCACCACCGCGACCGCCACCCACGCGGCGATCCGCATCCACCGCGGCCGGTAGACGTACTCCCACGTGTCGTCGGTCGCGGCGTCGGTCATTCCAGTCCCCGGAGGATGAGCGCGGAGGCCAGGGCCGCGGTCATCGCCTGCGCGCCCTTGTCCTCGGCCGAATCCGGCAGGCCCGCGCGATTGAGGGCCTGCGCCTCGTTCAAAGTGGTCAGGACACCGTTGCCCACCGGTGTCGACTCGTCGAGCGAGACACGCGTGAGGCCCGCGGTGACCGCGTCGCAGACGTACTCGAAGTGCGGGGTCTCGCCCTTGATGACGACGCCGAGCGCGACGACCGCGTCGTGGGTGCGCGCGAGCGCCTGAACGATCACCGGCAGCTCGATGGCACCGGCGACCTGCACCACCGTCGGCTCGGTGACGCCGTTGGCCGCCGCGGCGCGCAGTGCGCCTTCCAGCAGCGCGGTGCAGATCGTCTCATGCCACTGCGAGGCGACGATCGCGACCTTCAGTCCGCTCGCGTCCGCGAGATCGAGGGTGGGTTCACCGACGCCGCTCATGCACCTTCTCCAGTTCCCTCTGCCGCCTCGGGCAGGATGTCGTCCAGACCGTCGAGCACATGGCCCATGCGGTCGCGCTTGGTACGCAGGTAGCGCAGGTTCTCGGCGTTCGCGCGCACCGGCATCGGCACGCGGTCCACGATCTCCAGCCCGTACCCGTCGAGGCCGACGCGCTTGGCCGGGTTGTTGGTCAGCAGGCGCATCGATCGCACGCCCAGGTCTACCAGAATCTGCGCGCCGAGACCGTAGTCGCGGGCGTCGGCGGGCAGACCGAGTTCCAGATTCGCATCGACGGTGTCGGCACCGCTGTCCTGCAGCTGGTACGCCTGCAGCTTGTGCATCAGACCGATGCCGCGGCCCTCGTGCCCGCGCATGTACAGCACCACGCCGCGGCCCTCGCGGCCCACCATCTCCATGGCCGCCTGCAGCTGCGGCCCGCAGTCGCACCGCAGTGAGCCGAAGACGTCGCCGGTGAGGCACTCGGAGTGCACGCGCACCAGGACGTCCTCGCCGTTCTCGGCGATGTCGCCCATCACCAGCGCGATGTGCTCGGCGTCGTCGTAGGGGCTCTGGTACCCGACGGCGCGGAAGGTCCCGTACTCGGTGGGAATGCGCGCGTCGGCGACCTTCTCGACGTGCTTCTCGTGATGCCTGCGCCACGAGATCAGGTCGGCGATCGAGATCAGGGCCAGTTCGTGCTCATCGGCGAAGACCCGGAGCTCGTCGGTGCGGGCCATGTGTCCCGGATCCTTCTGGCTGACGATCTCGCAGATCACGCCCGCGGGCGCCAGACCCGCGGCGGTGGCCAGATCGACGGCCGCCTCGGTGTGGCCCGGGCGGCGGAGCACGCCGCCCTCTTTGGCGCGCAACGGCACCACGTGCCCGGGACGGGTGAAGTCGTGGGCGTCCGACGTCGGGTCGGCCAGCTTGCGCATGGTGGTCGCCCGGTCGGCCGCGCTGATGCCGGTCCCGATGCCTTCGCGGGCGTCGACGGTGACGGTGTACGCGGTGCCGTGCTTGTCCTGGTTCACCGAGTACATCGGCGGCAGCCCGAGCCGGTCGCAGTCGTCGCCCGCGAGGGGCACGCACAGGTAGCCCGACGTATAACGCACCATGAACGCCACCAGCTCCGGAGTCGCCTTCTCGGCGGCGAAGATGAGGTCGCCCTCGTTCTCGCGGTCCTCGTCGTCCACGACCACGACGGCCTTGCCCGCGGCGATGTCGGCGATGGCGCGCTCCACGCTGTCGAGGACCACGCGTCCCGTCTCACCGCCGACTGTCGACCCGCTGCCCTCGGCGCTCTCGCGCACCCCGCCGGTCCCGATCTCACTCATTCGGCTCACTGCCTTCCACACCACTGGTCGCGAGCCGGCCGGCGCCGGTGAGACGCTCGACGTACTTCGCGATGACATCGACTTCCAAGTTCACGCGCACCCCGGCTCGGGCGCCGGAGAGGTTCGTCTCACTCAGAGTCGTCGGAATCAACGACACCTCGAACCAGTCCCCGTATTCCCGGTCGACACCGACGGACGAGACCGTCAACGAGATGCCGTCGACGGTGATCGACCCCTTCTCGACGATGTAGCGTGCGAGCTGCTCGGGAATGCCGATCCGTACCACGGTCCAGTTCTCGCTCGGCGACACCGAGACGATGACGCCGACCCCGTCGACGTGTCCCTGAACGATGTGCCCGCCGAAACGGCCGCCCGCGGCCATCGCGCGTTCGAGGTTGACGCTCGCGCCCGGACCCAGGCGGTCGAGTGAACTGCGCCGCAGCGTCTCGGCCATCACGTCGACGGTGAACTCGTCGTCGGTCAGCTCGGTGACTGTGAGACAGACGCCGTTGACGGCGATCGAATCTCCGAATGAGGCATCGCTGGTGACCAGCGGCCCACGAATACGAAAACGCGCGGCCTCAGTGAGGTCGTCGCGAGCGGTGATTTCGCCGCGTTCCTCCACGATTCCCGTGAACACCGTCTCTCCTTTGCCAGGTGTGCTCGGGAGAGACAGATCGCGGCACGGCGCCGCACTGCCATTCTCTCGTATCCGGACTCTGACCGTCGGCCCCGGAATCGCACCGGAGTCTGCTCGTCCCCTCGCTGTCGCGAGGGCGCTCGCGGGCTCATCCCTTGGAGGGCATCACCGCCGGTGGGGAATTTCACCCCGCCCCGAGAACTCAATATTGAAATTAGCACGCAGCCGGGCCCAGCCGCGTACCCGCTCTCCCGTACACCGGGTCCGGGCACGTCAGAGGGCCTCGCACCGTTAAGCGCGCAGTGCGCGAAACGCCGGCCTGTGCTCAGTCGCGGCGCTCGAGGGTGACCAGCAGGTCGTCGCCGAGTCCACGCGTGCCGGTCCGGATGAAGCGGTGCGCATCCGCGAGTGTTCCGACCGTGCCGTCGTCCACCGCTGCGCGGCCCGCTCCCAGCACAGTGGGTGTCAGGTAGCAGTGCAGTTCGTCGACGAGACCTGCTGCGAGGAACGCTCCGATGATCGCCGGGCCCCCCTCCACCAGGACGTGCAGTGCGTCCGGCAGCGCGGCCACCACCTCGCGCGGGTCACGGCTCGCGACGTGCAGCAGCGGGGACGGTCCACTGCGCACCCGTGCCGTCGGGGGCACGTCGCGCAGCCCGAGGACGACGCGGGTGGGCTGGTGGCTGTACAGCGTCCCGTCCGGCCGCCGGGCGGTGAGCGCCGGGTCGTCGGCGATCACCGTTCCGGTCCCGACCACGATGGCGTCGATCCGCGCGCGCTGCGCATGCGCATGCTCGCGTGCGGCGGCGCCGGTGATCCACTGGCTGGTGCCGTCGGGTGCCGCGACGCGGCCGTCGAGAGTCGCCGCGATCTTCGCCGTGACGAACGGACGCCCCCGCTCACGCTGGAAGAGCCACTGCCGCAGCGGACCTCGGCGAGCCTCGTGCTCGAGCACCGACTCATGGACGTCGACGCCCGCGGCCCGGAGCGTGGCGGCGCCGCCCGCCGCCGCCGGATTGGGATCGCCGACGGCGAAGTGCACCGCCGAGACGCCGGCGGCGAGCAGCGCCTGCGAGCACGGGCCGGTGCGACCGGTGTGATCGCAGGGTTCGAGGGTCACGACGGCCGTGCCGCCCCGCGCCCGGTCCCCCGCCTCGCGCAGGGCCATCACTTCGGCGTGCGGTCCGCCCGGCGGCTGGGTCCGGCCCACTCCCGCCACCTCGCCGAGCTCGTCGAGGATCACCGCGCCGACGGGCGGATTCGGTGAGCTGAGTCCCTGCGAGTCCGCAGACTCGGCGATCGCACGCCGCATCGCGGCGGCGACGGTGGCCGCATCGACCACCGCGCTACCGACCGTCGCGGACGAGGGTGGCTTTGCGGCGCAACTGCGCCACGCGGGCGGCGGGATCGTCGCCGCCGTACACGGCCGACCCCGCGACGAAGCAGTCCACCCCGGCCTCGGCGGCCTGCTCGATGGTGGAATCGCTGATCCCGCCGTCGATCTCGATCAGCAGGCGCAGGTCGCCGCTGTCGACCCGGCTCCGGATGGTGCGGACTTTGTCGAGCACCTCGGGCATGAACTTCTGCCCACCGAAGCCCGGCTCCACGCTCATCACCAACAGCGTGTCGAAGTCCCGCAGGATCTCCAGGTACGGCTCCAGCGGCGTGCCGGGCTTGATGGCCAGGCCGGCCTTGCCTCCGGCCGCGCGGATGTCGCGGGCCACGGCCGACGGATCGTCGGCGGCCTCGGCGTGGAAGGTCACGTTGTAGGCGCCGGCCTCCGCGTACGGCGGCGCCCAGCGGCCCGGGTCCTCGATCATCAGGTGGCAGTCGAGCGGAATGTCGGTGGCCTTGAGCAGGCTCTCGACCACCGGCAGGCCGAGCGTCAGATTCGGCACGAAATGGTTGTCCATCACGTCGACGTGAACCCAGTCGACGCCGGGATCGACGTCGGACGGGCCGACCGCCGCGATCTCCGCGGCGAGATTGGCGAAGTCGGCGGACAGGATGGACGGGGCGATCATCGGTGCCGGGCGGCCGGGGTTGCACATGGCGCTGATTCTACGAGAACGCGGCCGGCGCTCTCGCGGCAGCGCGTCAGTCCTTCCGCAGTGCGGCCAGGAACATGGCGTCGGTGTCGTGGCGGTGCGGCCAGAGCTGAACGTACGGCCCGTCTCCCAGCGACTCCGGATCGAAGACATCGCCCGCGACCAGCGGGCGAGCGTCGAGGCGGCTCACCCCGGCCACCTCCGTGAGCACCGTGTCGACCACCTCGACGGTCTCGGCCGGATGCGGCGAGCACGTCGAGTACACGACCACACCGCCCGGCTTCACCAGATGCAGGGCTTCGGCGAGCAGCTCCCTCTGCAGGGTCACCAGCTCCGGGAGGTCTTCGGGCCGCCGACGCCAGCGGGCCTCCGGGCGCCGTCGCAGCGACCCCAGTCCCGAACAGGGGGCGTCCACCAGAATCCGGTCGAAGCCCGGCTCCAGTCCCGATGACCGGCCGTCGGCGACGTGAACGGTCACCGGCAGCGAGTCGACCACCTTCTCGATCAGCTCGGCACGATGCGCAGAGATCTCGACGGCGTCCAGATGAGCGCCCGACACCTCGGCGAGCGACCCCAGCAGCGCGGCCTTGCCGCCCGGACCGGCGCAGAGGTCGAGCCACCGGCCGCCGTCGTCGCCGACGTCGGCACGTGCCAGCGCGACCGCGACCAGCTGGCTCCCCTCGTCCTGGACTCCGGCGAAGCCCTCCCGCACCGCGTCGAGCTCGCCCGGATCACCGCCCTCGGGCAGGTACACGCAGTACGGCGAATAGCGTCCCTCGTCGCCGCCGCTGATCAACGCGAGTTCCTCGGCGGTGATCTGTCCCGGCCGTGCGACGAGATGCACGATCGGCCGCTCGTCGTCGGCGGCGAGCGCCGCCTGCAGCTCACCCGTCGACCCGCCGAGCGCCCGGTGGAAGACCTCGCCGATCCACCGCGGATGCGCATACGTGAACGACAGGTTGCCGATGCGATCGTCCATCATCGACGGCGCGAGTTCCTCGATCCAGAGCTGCTCGTCGCGCTGACTCACCTTGCGCAGGACCGCGTTGACGAATCCGGACGGTCCCATCCCGTTCTCGCTGCGCGCGATGTCGACGGAGGTCGACACCGCCGCGTGCGACCCGATCCGCGTCCGCAACAGCTGATAGGTCCCCAGCCGCAGTACGTCGAGCAGGCTTCCGTCGATCTCGTCGACGGGGCGGCCCGCCGCGGCGGCGATCACGGCGTCGAGCAGGCCGAGAGACCGAGCCGAACCATAGGTCAGCTCCGTGGCCAGCGCGGCGTCCCGGCCGGTGATCCTCCGCTCGCGAAGCAGTCTGGGCAGCAGTAGATTCGCGTACGCGTCGCGTTCGCGCACCGCCCGCAGCACATCGCGCGCCACGATGCGTGCCGGGTCGAGATCCTTCTCGCGGTACTTGCGCTCCGGGCGCCGATCGCCGCTCCGATGCTCCGCAGGGCTCATCCGAAGTGCTCCGTTCCGTCGAGCCGGCTGCCACGTGCCCAGTCGGCGGCGTTCATCGATTTCTTTCCCGGCGCCTGCACCGTCGTCAGCCGCACCGCACCGGACGCCGTGCCGACAAAGACCGCCTTCTTGGTGACCGCGAGCGCTCCGCACTCCATAGCTCCCGGGACATCGGCGTCGCCGTCGACCGGGATCACCGGGCCGAGTTTGATACGTGCGTCGCCGAGCATCGTCCACGCGCCCGGTGCCGGGGTGTGGGCGCGCACCGTGCGCCCGATGATGTGCGACGGCAGGTCCCAGCGCACGCGCGCATCGTCGGTCGTGATCTTCCCGGCGTGCGAGACGCCTTCGGCGTCCTGGGGCACCGGAGCCAGTTCGCCCGCCGCGATCCCGTCCACGACGGCGCGGAGCAGGCCCGAGCCCGACACCGAGAGCCGCTCGAGGAGATCGCCCGCGGTGTCGGTGTCGCGGATCCGCTCGGTGAGCGTGCCGTAGACGGGTCCGGTGTCGAGTCCGGCTTCGAGAGCGAAGACGCTCGCCCCGGTGAACTCGTCGCCCGCGGCGATGGCCGCCTGCACCGGAGCGGCTCCCCGCCACGCGGGCAGTACCGAGAAGTGCAGGTTCACCCAGCCGCGAGGCAGCATGTCCAGCACGCTCTGCGGGATCAGTCCGCCGTATGCGACGACGACCCCGAGGTCGGCGTTCCACCGGACCAGCGCCTGGGACACCTCCGGATCGGACATCCGGCGGGGCGTCAGGACCTCGATCCCGTGGCTGTCGGCGAGCGTCCCGACCTCCGACCGGATCATCCGGCGTCCGCGGCCGGCCGTGGTGTCCGGTCTGGTGATGACGCCGACCACCTCGTGGTCGGGCGAATCGAGCAGTTCCTGCAGGGTCGGCACCGCCACCTCGGGCGTGCCGGCGAACACCAGCCTCATGTCAACCAATCGTAGGGGGATCGACTTGGACCCTGATGCCCGCGGTGTCGTCATGCCGGGCGTTCCGGAGCGCCTGGGCGTTACGCAGTGCCTCGGCCAGTGACCGCCCGGCGCTGCGCGGTGTGCGCAACAGCATGCGATCCACCGGCCCCGACTCGTCCAGGCCGGCGGGACGGCGCACCCCCGCGGGCAGCGGCACCGGCCCCAGCGTCTCGGCCTCCGGCGGCATGGTGAGCAGGTCGAGGAACGCCGACACGGCCGCGGGCGGTCCGTCCACCGACGCCATCGTCACCGCGGGCGGGAACTTCAACTCCAGCCGTTGCCGCAGCTCGGCGGTGGCGAATCCCACCGGATCCCACCGGATGAGCGCCTGTACCGGCAACGCGGCCGCGTCGGCAACCACCACCACGCGGCCGCCCTCGGCACGGGGCCGCACCAGCGTCGCCACCGCCATCCAGGCGCGGACCGCCTCCTCGGCGGCACGCAGATCCTCCCGGTCCAGCTGCGCCCAGGTGTCGAGCAGCACCGCGGCCCCGTAGCCGCCCGGCGCGCGCGGCGCCGCGCCCGGCGTGGCGATCACCACCCGCGGCCCGGCCGGCACCTCGTCCACGATCTTGTCGCCGGAGGAGGTGACGATCGGGACGCCGCGGAAGGCGCGTCCGAGTTCTTCGGCGGTGCGCCGATCCCCGATCATCAACGCGCGCACCGCGGTGCCCGCGCACACCGGACAGACGAAGCGGTTCTCCGGTCGTCCGCACCACCGGCAGGCGAGGTCGCCGCGTTCGCTCATCTGCAGCGGACCGTTGCAGGCTCGGCACCGGGCGTGCGCGCGGCACCGGGCGCACGCCACCGACGGCAGGTAACCGCGCCGAGGCACGCTGAACAGCACCGCCTGGTCGGCGGCGAGGGCTCGCCGGGCCGCGTCGAAGGCGATCGCCGGTATCCGCGCGGTCCGCGCCATCGGATCGCCCGCCACGCGGCGATCCTCGTCGGAGAGTCCGTCGACGCGCGGCATCGCCTCCCGGACCGCGGCCCGCGGGGCGACGACGTCGAACGCCCAGCTCGACTCCACCAATGCCTGCGCGTCGGTGGTGCGGGAGTGTCCGCCGATCAGCAGCGCCGCCCCGCTGCCGTGGGCGCGGAGAACGGCCACCTCGCGCGGGTGCGGATAGGGCGACCGCGGCTCGTCGAGACTGTCGTCCCCGTCGTCGAAGACCACCACCAGGCCGAGATCGACGACGGGTGCGAAGACGGCGCTGCGCGTGCCGATCACCACCCGTGCCCGTCCGCGCAGCGCCGACAGCCAGCGCCGGTACCTCGCGGTGGGACCGAGGCCCGCGGCGAGAGTCACGCAGGCGTCGCCGAGCAGCGGTTCGCACGCCGCTTCGAGACGATCGAGATCCCGCTGGTCGGGCACCACGATCACCACCCCGCGCCCGGATGCCGCGACCGACGCCGCGAGTTCGGCCAGCCGGGCGGCCACGTCCTCGCCGGGCAGCGCCTGCCAGCAGGCGTGCGGATGCCCTCCGGCGACCGCCTGTTCGATGAACGACCGCCCCGAGTCGTAGACGTCCCAGCCGGCTGCGGCCGGCTCGGCGATCGGCCGCGCCACGTCGTGACTGGCCGCCTCCTTCTCCACCCGTGCGTGCCGCGGCGGGATCGCCAGCCGCAGGACGTCGGCCATCGTGCCCGCGTACCGGTCGGCGACCGCACGGCACAGCGCGGCCAGTTCGGGGGTGAGGACGGGTTCGGGCGAGACGACGCGATCGAGCCACGACAGCGCGCCCTCGTGTTCGCTGCGGTCGAGCCGTTCCAAGAGGTAGCCGTCCACCAACCGGCCGGCGAAACGCACACGGACGCGGACGCCCGGCTGGGCGTCCGCGTCCGTCTTGGCGTCCACGAGGTAATCGAAGGGCCGGTCCAGGTGAGCCAGCCCGAGCATCGGCAGCACACGGGCCACCGGTCGCTGCGGTGCGGCGACCCGCTGATTGCGCGGAGGCTTCGCGGCCACGCGCTCGGTCTCGGCTGTCACACGTCGAGATTAGCGATCGCCTGAGACCGCGCCGCGGCGGACCGCTCCCCGACCTGCAGCCTCGCGCACTCTTACAGGCCTGCGGCCTCGCGGAGTGCGGCGACGCGGTCGGTGCGCTCCCACGGCAGATCCACATCGGTCCGGCCGAAGTGTCCGTACGCGGCGGTCGGTGCGTAGATCGGCCGCAGCAGGTCCAGATCGCGGATGATGGCCCCGGGACGAAGGTCGAAGACCTGCGAGATCGCCTTCTGAATGGTGCCGGGGTCCACCTTCTCGGTGTCGAAGGTCTCGACGAACAGACCGACGGGCGCGGCCTTGCCGATGGCGTAGGCCACCTGGACCTCGATGCGGCTGGCCAGGCCCGCCGCAACGGCGTTCTTCGCCACCCAGCGCATCGCGTAGGCGGCGCTGCGGTCGACCTTCGACGGGTCCTTGCCCGAGAACGCACCGCCGCCGTGACGCGCCATGCCGCCGTAGGTGTCGACGATGATCTTGCGGCCGGTGAGACCGGCGTCGCCCATCGGTCCGCCGAGCACGAAGCTGCCGGTGGGGTTCACCAGCAGACGCGGGTCGGAGGTGTCGAGCTTCACCGGGAGGTCGAGTTCGGCGAAGACCGGCTCGAGGACGTGCTTGCGGATGTCGGGGGCGAGCATGCCCTCGATGTCGATGTCGGCGGCGTGCTGCGTGGAGACCACCACGGTGTCGAGACGGACCGGGGTGTCGCCCGCGTACTCGATGGTGACCTGAGTCTTGCCGTCGGGACGCAGGTACGGCAGGACGCCGTCCTTGCGGACCTGGGTCAGCCGGCGCGAGAGCCGGTGGGCCAGCGCGATCGGCAGCGGCATCAGCTCGGGCGTCTCGTCGGTGGCGTAACCGAACATCAGGCCCTGGTCGCCTGCACCCTGCTGGTCGATGTCGTCGTCGTGGGTGCCGGTGCGCTTCTCGTGCGAGTGGGTCAGGCCCTGGGCGATCTCCGGCGACTGCGCGCCGATCGCGATGTTGACGCCGCACGACGTGCCGTCGAAGCCCTTGGTGGACGAGTCGTAGCCGATCTCGAGGATCTTCTCGCGCACGATGGTCGGGATGTCGACGTAGGCGGTGGTGCTGACCTCGCCCGCGACATGCACCTGACCGGTGGTGACCAGGGTCTCCACGGCCACCTTGGCCTTCGGATCCTTCGCGAGCATCGCGTCCAGGATCGAGTCGCTGATCGCGTCACAGATCTTGTCCGGATGACCCTCGGTGACGGATTCGCTCGTGAATAGACGGGACGCTGAGGCGCTCATCGGTTCCTCTCGGGGTTGTGTGTCAATTCGTTGCCGTCTCGTTCGCCGGTGCCGGCGCGCGAGGGCACCTGTCCATCTGGCACGAGAGCGGCCACTTCGTCAAGGATTCTGCTCGCCATCAAAGTTTTTGAGCCGAATGGCAGTCCGGTCTCGCGGCCGTCCGCGGTCAGCAGCCAGCCGGTGTTGTCCTCGGTGCCGAACGCCTTGCCGCCGCCGACGGCGTTGACGACCAGCAGGTCGCAGCCCTTTCTGCGGAGCTTGGCGCGGCCGTGGTCGAGGACTCCGCCGTCGGCGTCACCGGTCTCTGCGGCGAATCCGACGATCACGGTACTCCGGGGAATCCGGCCCTGCGCACGGTCGGCGACCAGGCCGGCGAGAATATCGGGGTTGGTGTCCAAGTGGATGGGAGAGGGTCCGTCGTCGCCCTTCTTGATCTTGGCGCCGGCCACCGCCGTGGGCCGGAAGTCGGCGACGGCGGCCGCCATGATCACCACGTCGGCATCCGCGGCCCGCGTGGTCATCTCCGACTGCATCTCGCGTGCGGAGTCCACGTGAACGATCTCGACCGATGCCGGCTCACCCGGATCCGAGGTGGCGCCGGAGACCAGCGTCACCCGGGCTCCGCGCTGCGAGGCCGCCCGGGCCAGGGCGTACCCCTGTTTGCCGGAACTGTGGTTGCCCAGGTATCGCACCGGGTCGAGAGCCTCGCGGGTGCCGCCGGCGCTGATCACCATGCGCACACCCGACAGGTCGTAGGGCAGAGCGTCGGCGCGGGTCAGCAGGAGATCCCCCAGCGCCGCGATCTCGGCGGGCTCGGGCATGCGCCCGGCACCGCTGTCGGTGCCGGTGAGACGCCCCACGGCCGGAGTCATGACCGTCACGCCGCGACTCCGGAGGGTCGCGACATTGGCGACGGTAGCCGGATGCTCCCACATCTCGGTGTGCATCGCCGGAACGAACAGCACCGGACAGCTCACCGTGAGCAGCGATGCGGTCAGCAGGTCGTCGGCGCGACCCGCGACCGCGCGGGCCATCAGGTCCGCCGTCGCCGGCGCGACGATCACCAGGTCGGCGCGGCGTCCCAGCGCCACATGCGCCACCTCGTCGACGTCGTCGAAGACCTCGGTGCTGACCGGGTTGCCCGACAGCGCCTCGAAGGTGGCGGCCCCGACGAAGTTGAGGGCGGCCCTGGTCGGCATCACTCGGACGTCGTGCCCCGCCTCGGTGTAGTGCCGGATGACCGAACACACCTTGTATGCGGCGATACCGCCGCCCACACCGATCAGGATGTGCGCTTTGGACACCTGTGGGGCCTACTCGCCCTCGGTGTGCTCGAGCAGGTCCGAGTGGATCTCACGCATCGCGATCGAGAGCGGCTTCTCCTGGACGCCCGGCTCCACGAGGGGGCCGACGTACTCGAGGATGCCCTCGGCGAGCTGGTTGTAGTAGTCGTTGATCTGCCGGGCGCGCTTGGCCGCGTAGATCACCAGGGCGTACTTCGACGAGGTGCGCTCGAGCAGTTCGTCGATCGGCGGATTGGTGATACCCAGCGGGGCGTCGTAGACGGGCTCGTCCACAACCACGGTTGATTCGGTCTCGGTCTGAGTGCTCACTCAATTCTCCTGCGAAGTCTCTGCTTGGGTCTGCTCCTCTAACGGCGGCCCAACCAGCAAGTTTACCAATTGTTCGGCGGCCGCGTCGACATCGTCGTTCACCACGACGTGTTGGAACTCCTCGCGGGCGGCCATCTCCGACCGCGCCGTCTCCAGTCGACGGTCGATCACCTCCTGGGATTCAGTGCCGCGGCCGGTCAGCCGCTCCACCAGAGTCTCCCAGCTCGGCGGCGCCAGGAACACCGTCGTCGCCTCCGGCATCGCCGTCACCACGTTGCGGCATCCCACCAGGTCGACCTCCAGCAGCACGGGCGAGCCGGACTCGAGGGCCTCGCGCACCGGAGCCGCGGGTGTTCCCGAACGTTGCAGTCCTCCGTGGATGTCGGCCCATTCGAGGAGTTCGCCGTTCTCGATCATCGAGTCGAACTTCTCTCGGCTCACGAAGTGGTAGTCGTGACCGTCCACCTCACCCGGCCGCGGATCGCGGGTCGTCGCCGACACGCTGAACCACAGATCGGGAACGAGCTCGCGCAGCCGTGCGACGACGGTCGACTTTCCGACAGCCGAGGGGCCGACCAGTACAACCAGTCGGCCCCTCCGTCGGGTGTGCTCCCGGGTCACGCTCAGGAGCTGAACTTCTCGAGAAGCGCCTTGCGCTGGCGGTCACCGAGACCGCGGACACGACGAGTCGGAGCGATCTCCAGCTCGGTCATGATCTCCTGCGCCTTCACCTTGCCCACCTTCGGCAGGGCCTCGAGAAGGGCCGAGACCTTCATCTTGCCGAGGATCTCGTCGTTCTCTGCGTCGGCCAGCACCTGCTGCAGGTTGGTGCCGCCGCTCTTCAGGCGGTTCTTGAGCTCCGCGCGCACCCGGCGAGCGGCAGCCGCCTTCTCGAGCGCTGCAGCGCGCTGCTCATCGGTCAACTGGGGAAGAGCCACGGTTCCTCCGTCTTTCGTGTCTACAGTTCGGTTTGTCCACGCGACGCTATACGAACATCTCGTGTTTTTCCGCTTCGGGGCCGTGCGGCCCCTACGAGCGAATCGGATCCAGCCTAACGCTCGACGCCTTGTCCCATGCAATCGGAGTCCCATGCAATCGGACCAGCACAAACGGTACCCGCTCCGCCGCCGTTTCCGGTGAAGCGCACCGGGCGCGCCCGCACTCGGTGTCGCAGGAGAGCGCCGATCACCTCGGAACCACATCGATCGTCCGGGAACAACACGGCGTGCGACGGCGGATGCGGCACAAGGTACCGTGCCCTCCATGCTCAGTGACCTTCGAACCCTTGCTCGTGTCCTGACCGACGACCTCGCCCCGTCCAGCGCCAGCGAGTCGGTGGTGCTCTCGGAACGTCCGCACGCCAAGCTGATCCGCTTCGGTTCAGCGGACCAACTCCGGGCGGCTCGGGAGTCCGGTCAGGTCCCGGTGCTGCTGGTCCCGCCGCTGGCGGTGCCCGCCCATTGCTACGACCTGGCACCCGGCGCCCAGCCGGGCAACTCGGTGGTCGAGTTCCTGCTCGGCACCGGTACCGTTCCGTACGTCATCGACTTCGGCGACGTGGGCTACGCCGACCGCCGGCTCGGTTTCGAGGACTACTTCGGCACCTTCATCCCCCGCGCGATCGGCGAGGTGATCGACGATTTCCGGGCCGGGCCGGACGCGGTCGACCTCATGGGCTGGAGCCTCGGCGGCACCCTGTCGCTGATGACCGCGGCCGCACAGCGCGACCTGCCGATCCGCTCGGTCATCACCGTCGGCACACCGCTCAACTACCAGAAGATCGAGCCCTATCCCCTGCTCCGGAGGTTGCTCGGCCCCACGCAGGGCAAGCCGGTCACCTATCTGCTCCGCGCGCTGGGCGGCATCCCGTCGATCGCCGTACAACTCGCCTACCGAGCGAGCTCGTGGGATCGCGAACTGCGCAAGCCTCAGTACATCCTGGCGAACCTCCGAGACACCGACGCGCTGGTCCGCATGCAGGTGATCGACCGCTTCCAGAACTCGCTGCCCGGCTACCCGGGAAAGGTCAGCGAGCAGATGCTGGTGAATCTCATCCTGCGCGATGAGATCGCACGCGGCGAACTGCACTTCGGATCGGTCACCGTCGATCTCACGTCCATCACGGCGCCGGTGTTCATGGCCGGCTCGCACCGTGACGCGATCGTCAGCCACGCGGCGGCCGAGCACGGACTGAGCCTGTTCACCGACTCCGTCCACGCCGAGTTCCACACCGTCGAGACCAGCCACCTCGGACTGCTGACCGGGGCCATCGCCGAACAGGAGACCTGGCCCGCGATCGCCGCTTTCCGCGAGGAGATCGGCCGCTACTGAACGGCCCCGAGGCTCCGCGCCATCCGCGAAACCCGCAGACCCCGCACAGCCGCGATGTTCGACGACGGAACCCCCGTCCGGGACGGGGGTTCCGTCGTCGAGTGTCGCGTCAGTGGTGAGCGGCTACCGCAGCGCCGCCTCGACCTCGTCTCGGGTCGCGGACGCCGCAGTCGCGAGGGCCGCCGGATCGGGTCCCGCGCGCAGGATGCTGCGGCTGGCCGCCGGCAGCAGCCACGACGGATCCGAACCGTCGAAGATCCGGGCCAAATCGGCCGCGGTGGCGCCCTGGGCGCCCAATCCCGGCGACAGCACGGGACCGGCCAGACGGCTCAGATCCAATCCGTGTTCGCGTGTCGCGCCGACCACCACGCCGACCGTTCCGGAGCCATCGGCGTTCACCTCCGCGGCGGCGTCGACGATCGACTGTCCGACGGTCCGACCGCCGGCGTCGGCCGTCTGCACCGAGCCGCCCTCGGGATTGGAGGTGCGGGCGAGGGCGAAGACGCCGCGCGCGGTGGTCCGCGCCTTGTGAACAGCCGGTTCGAGCGATCCGAAACCCAGGTACGGCGAGAGGGTCACCGCATCGGAGCACAGGGGCGACGCGTCGTTGAGCCATGCCGCGGTGTACGCCGCCATGGTGGAGCCGATGTCGCCGCGCTTGGCGTCGGCGAGGACCACCGCCCCCGCCTCTCGGCAGCCGGCGATCACATCCTCCAGGACCGCGAAGCCCGCGGCGCCGAAGACCTCGAAGAAGGCGACCTGCGGTTTGATGACGGCGGCGGTGGGACCGAGGCCCTCGACGCAGGCGTCGGCGAAGGCGCGCAGCCCGTCGACGGTCACCGGCAGACCCCACTGCTCGAGCAGCGCCGCGTGCGGGTCGATTCCCGCGCACAGCCGTCCGCGCTCGGCGACGACCGCCCGGTATCGCGCCGCGAAACCGGACGATCGTGCCGTCGCCTCTATCACTTGACAGCTTCCATCACTTGCCCGCCTGCATCTCCGCGTGGCGGCGCTGCAGTGATCGCACGCTCATCGTGGCGTTCAGCGTCGCCTCGATGCCGAGCACCGCGGCGCCCGCACCCTGCACGGTGGTGATGAACGGCACCGTCGCGGCGATCGCGGCGGCACGGATCTCGTACCCGTCGACGCGCGGTCCGGCGGTGCCGAACGGCGTGTTGATGATGAGGTCCACCTTGCGCTCTCTGATGGCGTCGATGACGGTCCGCTCACCCTCCTTGGCCTCGAAGTACTTGCGCACGGTCTCCACCTGGATACCGTTGCGGCGCAGCACGTCCGCGGTACCGCCGGTGGCGAGAACGGTGAAGCCCAGGTCGGCGAGGCGCTTCATCGGGGAGATGATCGAGGCCTTGTCGCGATCGGCCACCGACACGAAGACCGTGCCCGAGCGAGGGAGCGCTCCCCCGGCCGCCTCCTGCGACTTGGCGAAGGCGCGGCCGAAATCGTCGTCGAGTCCCATGACCTCACCGGTCGACTTCATCTCGGGACTCAGCAGCGAGTCGACGCCGGTCCCGTCCTCCCGCCGGAAGCGGTTGAACGGCAGCACGGCCTCCTTGACCGCCACCGGGGCGTTCGCCGGGGTGACCGAACCGTCGCCCTCCGCGGGCAGGATGCCCTGGGTGCGCAGTTCGGCGATCGACATGCCCAGCATGACTCGCGCGCACGCCTTCGCCAGCGGCACCGCGGTGGCCTTCGAGACGAAGGGCACCGTGCGGCTCGCCCGCGGGTTGGCCTCGAGCACGTACAGCACGTCGCCGGCGAGCGCGTACTGAACGTTCATCAGGCCGCGCACGCCCAGACCCCTGGCCAGCGCCGCGGTCGAGGTCCGCACCCGCTCCACCACATCGGCGCCGAGCGTGATCGGGGGCAGCGCGCACGCCGAGTCGCCTGAGTGGATGCCGGCCTCCTCGATGTGCTCCATGATGCCGCCGATGTAGACCTCGTCACCGTCGCACAGCGCGTCGACGTCGATCTCGACAGCGCCCTCCAGGAACCGGTCGACGAGCACCGGGCGGTCGTCGGAGATCTCGGTGGCGTTCGCGATGTAGTCGGCCAGCCCCTGCTCGTCGTAGACGATCTGCATGCCGCGGCCGCCGAGCACGTACGACGGGCGGACCAGCACCGGGTAGCCGATTCCGGCCGCGATGTCCTTGGCGCCCTCGAAGGTGGTGGCGGTCCCGAACTGCGGTGCGGGCAGGCCCGCCTCGACGAGCACCTTGCCGAACTCGCCGCGGTCCTCCGCCAGATCGATGGCGGCCGGGCTGGTGCCGACGATCGGCACGCCCGCGGCCTCGAGCCGTGCGGCGAGCCCCAGCGGAGTCTGCCCGCCGAGTTGGACGATGACGCCCGCGACGGTGCCCGACTGCGATTCGGCGTGGTACACCTCCAGGACGTCCTCGAAGGTCAGCGGCTCGAAGTACAGGCGGTCGGCGGTGTCGTAGTCGGTGGAGACCGTCTCCGGGTTGCAGTTCACCATGACCGTCTCGTAGCCGGCCTCCGACAGCGTGAGCGCGGCGTGGACGCAGGAGTAGTCGAACTCGATGCCCTGGCCGATTCGGTTGGGTCCCGAGCCCAGGATCAGCACCTTGGGCCGTTCGGTCTGCGCGGCGATCTCGGTGGTCGCCGCCGGATCGAGCTCGTAGGAGCTGTAGTGGTACGGGGTCTTCGCTTCGAACTCGGCGGCGCACGTGTCGACCGTCTTGTAGACCGGGCGCACGCCCATGCCCGTCCGCAGTTCGCGGATCGCGTCCTCGTCGGTACCGCGGAGGACTGCGATCTGGCGGTCCGAGAGTCCGTTGCTCTTGGCGACCCGCAGGGTGAACTCGTCGAGGCTCTCGGCGTCGCGGACCTCGTGACCGATCTGTCGGATGCCGTCGATCTCGGCCAGGAACCACGGGTCGATCGAGGTCGCCTCGTAGATCCGGTCGATGCCGACGCCCGCCTCCAGCAGCAGCATGATCTTGTACATGCGGCCGTCCCTGCCGACCGACACCTCCGACAGCAGCGCCTCGGTGTCGATGGTCGCCGGGTCGGGCCGGTCGGCCTCGGTCCAGAAGCCCGCCGCCTTGGTCTCCAGTGATCGCATCACCTTGCCGAAGGCCTCGGCGAAACTGCGGCCCAGGCTCATCGCCTCGCCCACCGACTTCATCGTGGTGGTCAGCGTGTCGTCGGCGCCCGGGAACTTCTCGAACGCGAAACGCGGAGCCTTGACGACCACGTAGTCGAGCGCCGGCTCGAAGCACGCGGGCGTGACCCGGGTGATGTCGTTCATGATCTCGTCGAGCGAGTAGCCGATGGCCAGCTTGGCCGCCATCTTGGCGATCGGGTAGCCGGTCGCCTTCGACGCCAGCGCCGACGAGCGCGACACTCGCGGGTTCATCTCGATGACCACCAGTCGGCCGTCGCGCGGGTTCTGGGCGAACTGGATGTTGCAACCGCCGGTGTCGACGCCCACCTTGCGGAGGATGGCGATCGACTGATCGCGCATGATCTGGTACTCGCGGTCGGTCAGCGTCATCGCGGGTGCGACGGTGATCGAGTCGCCGGTGTGCACACCGACCGGATCGACGTTCTCGATCGAGCAGATCACGACGACGTTGTCCTTGTTGTCGCGCATCAGCTCGAGCTCGTACTCCTTCCAGCCGAGGATGGACTCCTCGATCAGGACGTTCGCCGTGGGCGAGGCCGCCAGGCCGCCGCCGGCGATCCGGTCCAGATCGGCTTCGTCGTAGGCCATGCCGGAGCCGAGTCCGCCCATGGTGAACGACGGCCGCACCACCACCGGGTAGCCGAGCTCCTCGACGGTCGCGTGCACCTCCTCCATGGTGTGGCAGACCCGCGAGCGGGCGCTCTCGCCACCGATCTCGGTGACGATGTCCTTGAACATCTGGCGGTCCTCGCCGCGCTGGATGGCGTCGAAGTCGGCGCCGATCAGCTCGATGTCGTGTTTGGCGAGAATGCCCTTCTCATGCAGGCCGACCGCCGCGTTGAGCGCGGTCTGACCGCCCAGGGTCGCGAGCACGGCGTCGATCGGGTGGCCGCCGGCGGCTTCGGTCTCGATGACCTTCTCGATGTACTCCGGAGTGATCGGCTCCACGTACGTGGCGTCGGCGAACTCGGGATCGGTCATGATCGTGGCCGGATTGGAGTTGACCAGCGACACGCGCAGGCCCTCGGCCTTGAGCACCCGGCAGGCCTGGGTGCCCGAGTAGTCGAACTCGCAGGCCTGGCCGATGACGATCGGGCCGGACCCGATCACCAGAACGTGGGAGATGTCTGTACGGCGAGGCATTACGCGCGGGTTCCTTTCATGGCGGAGTTCTCCATCACGTTGACGAACTTGTCGAAGAGATTGGCGGCGTCGTGCGGTCCGGACGCGGCCTCCGGGTGGTACTGCACGGAGAACGCCTGGCCGGACAGCAGCTCCACACCCTCCACGACGCCGTCGTTGGCGCAGACGTGGGAGACGCGGGCACGGCCGAGGTCGGTGTCGAACTCCTCGCCCGCTTCGCCCTCGAGGGCGAAGCCGTGGTTCTGCGAAGTGATGGCGACCCGGCCGGTGGTGGTGTCGAGGACCGGGATGTTGATGCCCCGGTGACCGAACTTGAGTTTGTAGGTACTGCGGCCGAAGGCCCGTCCCAGGATCTGGTTGCCGAAGCAGATGCCGAACGTCGGCAGTCCCGCGTCGATCACCTCGCTGGTCAGCGCGACGGCCGCGTCGGCGGTCGCCGGGTCGCCCGGCCCGTTCGACAGGAAGAAACCGTCCGGGTTCAGAGCGCGGATGTCGGCGTAGGTGGCGTCTGACGGGAGCACGTGCACCTCCACTCCGCGGGCGGCCAGCATGCGCGGGGTGTTGGCCTTGATGCCCATGTCGAGCGCGGCGACGGTGAACTTCGCCTCCCCGCCGGCCGCCTCGACGATGTACGGCTCGGACGTGCTGACCTGCGCCGCGAGATCGGCACCGGCCATCGACGGCTGGGCGCGGACCGCGTCGAGCATCTCCTCGGTGCTGCCGATCGCATCGCCGGAGAAGATCCCGGCGCGCATCGATCCGCTGTCCCGGAGCACGCGCACCAGTGCGCGGGTGTCGATGCCCGCGATGCCGACCACTCCCTGACCGATCAGCTCGTCTTCGAGCGACGAGCCGGCTCGCCAGTTGGAGACGCGTCGCGTGGGGTTGCGGACCGCGTATCCGGCAACCCAGATCTTCCCCGGATCCTGGTGGTCGATGAAGTCCGCCGACCACCGGACCGACGAACGCTTGCCGAGCAGGCTCTCACTGTCCTCGGTGTTCCAGCCGGTGTTACCGATCTGCGGCGCCGTCGCGACGACGATCTGCCGGTGGTAACTCGGGTCGGTCAACGTCTCCTGGTATCCGGTCATCGCGGTGCAGAAGACCGCTTCGCCCAGAGTGCGTCCCGTGGCGCCGAACGCCTGACCGGTGAAAACCTGGCCGTTCTCCAGCACCATCACCGCTTTGTTCATCACTTGTCTCTCTTCTTCGTCTTCTTGGTGCCAGATTCATGTTCGTCCGTGAGTTCGAGCTCGCGGAAAGCCTTCTCGGTGATCTCCTCGTAGGCCGCCACCCACTCCGGATAGACCGACTTGTCGTCGGCGCGCAGCCCGGAGTCCACCTGGATCCCCGTCGGCAGCGCCCAGCGGATCACCAGCACACCGTCGCGGCTCATCGCCTTGCCCGCGAGCCCGCGTTCGGTGCGGACCGCCACGATCGACTCCTCGGGGATCCAGATCTGCGAGGCGCCCGAGCGCTCGATGAGCAATCCGGCCGGGAACGCCGACAGCTGAGCGTTGGCGCGGTCTCCGAAGTCGCCGACCGCGATGCGGTTCTGCCAGCTCGGCGCCATCGTGCTGCCGAGGTACAGGCCGGTGTGCGGGCCGCGGATGAGCTCTCCCGGGTCGGCGGGCGCCACCGGCAGTTCTCCGACGCTCTCCGCCTGCCTGCGGCCCCGGTTGCGCCAGCCGCGCACCACCATCGCCACCAGCGTCAGCCACACCGCGAGGGCGACGACGGTGACCACCACGTAGTACAGGACCTCGTTCACCGCCACTCACCCGCCGTCTCGCCGAACGCCGGGTCAAAGACCGTGTCGTCGAGCGCCGCGGGTCCCCGCGCCGCCGTGACCCGACCGCGCAGGACCGTCGCCTGCACGACGCCCGGCAGCCGCATCGACTCGTAGGGGGTGTTGCCGGACTTGCTGGCCAGTGTCTGGCCGCGGACCTCCCACGAACCGTCCGGATCGATGATCGTCAGATTCGCCGGCTCACCGACGGCGATCGGCCGCCCCTGGTCGTCGAGGCCGACGATCTGCGCCGGCCGTTCGCTCATCACTCGCGCGACGCCGCGCCAGTCGAGCAGTCCGGGCCGGACCATCGTCTCCACCACGATCGACAGCGCCGTCTCCAGACCCAGCATCCCCGGTCGCGCCTGCGAGAACTCGCAGCACTTCTCCTGCGCCGCATGCGGTGCGTGGTCGGTGGCGACGCAGTCGATGATCCCGTCGGCGAGTGCCGCCCGCAACGCCGTCTTGTCGGTCTCCTCGCGCAGCGGCGGGTTGACGCGGTTGACGCCGTCGTAGGTCTCCAGCCGCGAGTCGTCCAGCAGCAGGTGGTGCGGAGTGACCTCCGCGGTGATCTCGATCCCCTGGCCGCGGGCCCAGCGGATCAGCTCGACCGTGCCCGCCGTGGACGCGTGCGCGATGTGCACCCGGGCCCCGGCATCGCGCGCCAGCAGCGCGTCGCGCGCGACGATCGACTCCTCGGCGGCACGCGGCCAGCCGGTCAGACCCAGCCGCGCGGCGGTCGGACCGTCGTGCGCGACGGCTCCCACAGTCAGCCGCGGATCCTCGGAGTGCTGCGAGATCAACACTCCGAGCCCCTTCGAGTACTCGAGCGCCCTCTTCATGATGACCGGATCGTGCACGCACTTCCCGTCGTCGCTGAACAGCTTCACCGCAGCGTCGCCGTCGGCCATCATGCCCATCTCGGCGAGTTGCTCGCCGGCGAGTCCGACGGTGACCGCACCCACCGGGTGCACGTCCACCAGACCGATCTCCCGGCCGAGGCGCCACACGTGATCGGTGATCGAGGCGTTGTCGGCCACCGGGTCCGTGTTCGCCATCGCGAAGACCGCCGTGTAGCCGCCGCGCGCCGCCGCTCGCGAGCCCGATTCGACGGTCTCGGTGTCCTCGCGGCCGGGCTGGCGCAGATGCGTGTGCAGATCGACGAAGCCGGGAAGCAGTACGCCGCCTCCGCCGTCGATCGTGTCCGCCCCCTCGGGAGCCGGCAGGCCGGCGCCGATCGCGGTGATCTCGCCGTCGACGACGGCGACATCCACCGGGTCGCCGTCACCGTAGGGCCGGACGTTGGTGATCAGGACCGAACCGGTGACGGACACTACTTCACTCCTCGGGAATCGTCGGGGGCGCTGCTGTCGGGTGTTCTGCTGTCGGGTCCGCCGATGGACTCCTCGGCTCCCGCGATGAGGCGGAACAGCACCGCCATGCGGACGTGGACGCCGTTGCGGACCTGTTCGAGGACGGTGGCCTGCGGGGTGTCGGCGACGTTGAAGCCGATCTCCATGCCGCGCAGCATCGGGCCTGGATGCAGCACCACGGCGTCGTCGCGCAGCATCGCCATGCGGGTGTCCGAGAGCCCGTAGCGCACCGCGTACTCGCGCGCGCTCGGGAAGAATCCGCCGTTCATGCGTTCGGCCTGGACCCGGAGCATCATCACCGCGTCCGCGGCCGGAAGCTCGGCGTCCAGATCGGTGGCGACCCGGACCGGCCACGTCTGCACGCCCGTCGGCAGCAGGGTCGGCGGTGCCACGAGGACCACCTCGGCACCGAGGGTCGCGAGCAGCCGGGCGTTCGACCGCGCCACGCGCGAGTGCAGGATGTCGCCGACGATCGCCACGCGGCGACCTTCGAAACCGCCCAGACGCTGGCGAATCGTGTAGGCGTCGAGGAGCGCCTGCGTGGGGTGTTCATGCGTGCCATCGCCGGCGTTGATGACCGACGGGCCGGTGGTCGGCAGGCCGGTGACATCGCTGCCGTCGTTGGTCCACCGCGCCACCTGGGCGGCCGCGCCGGATGCCGGGTGCCGCACCACCAGGGCGTCCGCGCCGAGGGCGCGCAGCGTCTTGGCGGTGTCGCGCAGCGACTCGCCCTTGTTGACCGACGAACTCGATGCGCTGACGTTGATCGCATCGGCGCTCATCCACTTGGCGGCGACCTCGAACGAGACGCGGGTGCGCGTCGAGTTCTCGTAGAAGACGGTCATCACCGTCCGGCCGCGGAGGGTGGGGAGTTTGCGGACCTCACGGCCGGCGAGCGCCTGCTCGAACCGCTGGGCCTCGTCGAGGATGTCGAGCGCGTCGCCGCGGGACAGGTCGGCGGCGGAGAGCAGGTGCTTCATCGGAGCACCACCTCGTCGATCCCGTCGTGCTCCACCAGGTGGACTTCGACGTCCTCGTCCCGGGAGGTCGGGACGTTCTTGCCGACGTAGTCGGCGCGCAGGGGCAACTCCCGGTGGCCGCGATCGACCAGCACCGCGAGTTGCACCGCGGACGGACGGCCGAGATCGCGCAGCGCGTCGAGCGCGGCGCGCACGGTGCGGCCGGAGAAGAGGACGTCGTCGACGAGGATCACCAGCGCGCCGTCGACGCCGCCCTCGGGGACGAGCGTCCGTTCGAGCGGGCGATGGGGCTTGTCGCGAAGGTCGTCGCGGTAGAGCGTGATGTCGAGGTAGCCGGTCGGCACCCGGACGCCGGAGAACTCGGCGATCCGCTCGGCCAGCCGCACTGCCAGCGAGGTGCCCCGCGTGGGGATACCGATGAGCAGGACCCGACGGGCGTCGGGAGCGTCCAGAGCGGTCTTCTCGATCACTTGATGTGCCATGCGTGCCACCGTGCGCCCGACGTCAGAAGCGTCGAGTAACACACGCTGAGGGCGCGCACGATCGACCGGCGGAGCCAAGTCGACCTCCTTCTCCGCCTCACTGGACGGGTCGTTAAAGGAAATTCTCTTGTCGAGCCAGAACTTGCTCTCGAGCAGCCAGTCTACTCCGCCGAGGCCGCCGCCCTGACCTGAGGGGCCAGTTCGGCGACCTTGCCGAGGACGCCGTTGACGAACGACGGGGAATCGTCCGTCGAGAGCTCCTTGGCGAGCTCGACGGCCTCGTCGAGCACGACGTCGATGTCGACGTCGGTCGCGTACAGCAGCTCCCAGACGGCCAGCCGCAGAATGGCGCGGTCGACCGCCGGGAGCCGGTGCAGCTTCCAGTTCTCCAGATGCGACTCGATCACGGCGTCCACCTGGGAGGCGTCCGTGGTGACACCCTCGACGACGCGCACGGTGTACTCGTACATCGTTCCGACGCTGTCGTCGGTGGGGTAGATCTCGCGCCGCTCAGCGATCAGCTGGGTGGCCTTCACGCCCTTGGCTTCCGCCTCGAACAGAAGGTCCACCGCGCGCTTGCGCGCCTTGTGGCGGGTACCGGGTTTCTTCACGTGAGTCGCAGTGCCTGTCTTGCTCGGGGAACGTCGGTGGTGCGGTGTGTCAGCTGTTGACGCGGCCGAGGTAGCTGCCGTCGCGGGAATCGATCTTCAGCTTGTCGCCGGTGTTGATGAACAGCGGCACCTGGACCTCGGCGCCGGTCTCCAGCGTGGCGGGCTTGGAGCCGCCGGTGGATCGATCGCCCTGCAGACCCGGGTCGGTGTGCTGGACCTCGAGTTCGACGGTGACCGGGAGCTCCACCGACAGCGGCGCGCCCTCGTGGGTCGAGACCTGGACGGTCATGTTCTCCAGCAGGAAGCGCGCACCGTCGCCGATGACCTCGGGGGCGATGGTGATCTGGTCGAAGGTCTCGCCGTCCATGAAGACGTAGTCGGTGCCGTCGTTGTACAGGTAGGTCATGTCGCGACGGTCGACGGTCGCCGTCTCCACCTTGACTCCGGCGTTGAAGGTCTTGTCGACGATCTTGCCCGACAGGACGTTCTTGATCTTGGTGCGCACGAACGCGGGGCCCTTGCCCGGCTTCACGTGCTGGAACTCCAGAATCTGCCAGAGCTGGTCGCCCTCCATCTTGAGGACGAGGCCGTTCTTGAAGTCGGCGGTCGACGCCATATGTGTTGTCTCCTCGGAAAGTCACAGGGCGCGGAGCGCCCTCGGGGTGGTCGTCAGCAATCGCGGTCCGGCATCGGTGACCACCAGGGTGTCTTCGATCCGCACGCCGCCGCGCCCGGGCACGTAGATCCCGGGTTCAACGGTGACCGTTGCGCCGACAGGCAGTGTACCGCTCGCGGCGGCCCCGATTCCCGGACCTTCGTGGATCTCCAACCCCACCCCGTGCCCCAGACCGTGCACGTAGTACTCGCCGTACCCCGCGTCCGCGATCACCTCGCGGGCGACGGCGTCGACCCCCGCCAGGTCGGCGCCGGGAACGAGGGCCTCGCGGCCGGCGAGCTGCGCGGCCTCGACGATCTCGTAGATCTCGCGTTGCCACGCCGCCGCGGCCCCCAGCACATACGTGCGGGTCATGTCCGAGTGATAGCCGCCGGCGACCGCGCCGAAATCCATCTTGACCAGGTCGCCGTCGGCGAGCACCGCATCGGTGGGGCGATGGTGCGGGATCGCCGAGTTCGGCCCGGCGGCGACGATCGTCTCGAAGGCGATGGCGTCGGCGCCGCGCACGTACATCTCCCACTCGAGGTCGCGCGCCACGGCGCGCTCGGTGCGGCCCGGGACGATCGCGTCGCGTTCGATCAGAGCGGCGAGGGCCTCGTCGCCGATCCGGCACGCTGACGTGATCAATTCCACTTCACCGGCGTCCTTGACCGCGCGCAGCGCTTCCACAGTTCCGCGCAGCGGGACCAGTTCCGCGCCGGCGTGCTGCGACAGGTCGGTGAACGCCGCCACCGACATCGCGTCCGCCTCGATGCCGATCCGAACGCGCGGGCGCAGGCCGGCGGCGTGCTCGACGAGGGCGCGCGGGCAGTCGCGGGCGATCAGCGCCGGCAGGTCGGGTACCTGTGCGGCCACCTGCGACACATATCTGCCGTCCGTCGAGATCGTGTCCTCGGGCCGCTCCGGCCGCTCGGCCCAGACGAGGACCGCCGCGTTGCTGCCGGTGAAACCTGTGAGGTAACGCACGTTGACCAGGTTCGACACGACGATCGCGTCCACCTGGTCCCCCGCCGCGTCGTCTCCCAATGCCCGGGACAATCGAGCGCGCCTGGCCGCGATCGTCGCGCCGGCCTCGGCGTGCGCCGGTTCTTTCCGCATGTCAGCGTTGTTGAACATGTTCCTCCCCGGTATGGTGCATCCATGAGTTCGTGGCTACTGCGTGGCGCCGTGATGTCGATTGTGCACATCGCCGCCCGAATCATTCTCGGTGTCGTCGTCATCACGGCACCTCTGTCCTCGCCACTCGGACGCTGGCTCGCGGTGATCGCCGTGGTGCTGATCGCGGTGATCTGGGGCGGATACGACGGCATCAGGGACGCCCGCGCGCACAGCGACCCCGACGACTACGAGGATCTCACGATGCGCTGGCTCAAGGTCGGCCTCGTGGCCGCCGTCGTGTCGTGCCTCGTGTGCTGGATCCTCGGAACCTTCTGGCTGAACGGTATCGGCCAGGCCTCCTTCTGGATCGAGATGACCGCCGGCGTCTCGTTCATCACCCTCATCGTCTACCTGCCGGCGTTCTTCGGCGTCAGCCTCGGGCGCTTCTTCGTCCGCCGCGACCAGCGGAAGGCCGAGTTGAAGGCGCAGGAAGCAGCAGAAGCGCAGACCGCTCAGCTGGCGACCACTGCCTGAGCATCGTCTCCACGACGGCGGGCCGGGAACCTTCGAGGTTCCCGGCCCGCTGTTGTTTGTGCTGTGAGGGGGTTTCGACTCGCTTCGCTCGCTCAACAAGCCTAAGGATCAGCCCGCTCAACCAGCCTGCCGGGCAGCCCGCTCAACCAGCCTAAGGAGCAGCCCGCTCAGCCAGCCTGAGGAGCAGCGCGCGCAATCAGCCTGCCGGGCGGCCCGCTCAACAAGCCTAAGGAGCGGCCCGCTCAACCAGCCTGCCGGGCAGCCAGCTCAGCCGGCCTGCCGGTGGGCACTTCACATCCAGGGTGGTTGAGCGAGCGGAGCGAGTCGAAATCATCCCACCCTCGAACCGCTCACAGCATGATCGGGGCGGGGCCCGAGGCTCCGCCGGAGGCGACGGCCGAGTAGGCGGCCGCGATCAGCGACGGGTCCGGAGCCTCCAGACGGCCCGGCTTCGCCAGACCGTCGAGCACCACGAATCGGAGCATGCCCGACCGGTTCTTCTTGTCGCCGGCCATCGTCTTGAGGAGTTCGCCGAGCGCGTCCTCGTCGTAGGTCGTGGGCAGACCCACGAGTTCGAGGATCCGGCGATGGCGGTCGGCGGTCTCGTCGTCGAGCCGGCCCGCGAGCCGCCCGAGTTCGGCGGCGAAGACCATGCCGACGGAGATCGCGGCCCCGTGACGCCACTTGTAGCGTTCACGGCGTTCGATCGCGTGGCCGAGCGTGTGACCGTAGTTGAGGATCTCCCGCAGTGAGGACTCCTTCAGATCCGCGGACACGACGTCGGCCTTCACCTGGACCGACCGGCGGATCAGCTCCGGCAGGACCGTCCCCTTCGGGTCGAGGGCGGCACCGGGGTCGGCTTCGATCATGTCGAGGATCACCGGATCGGCGATGAATCCGGTCTTGATGACCTCGGCGAGCCCGGCGACGACCTCGTTGTGCGGGACCGTCTCCAGCGTCGCGAGATCGATGAGCACGGCGTCGGGCTCGTGGAACGACCCGACGAGGTTCTTTCCGGCATCGGTGTTGATGCCGGTCTTGCCGCCCACCGCGGCGTCGACCATCGCCAGCAGCGTGGTCGGCACGTGGATGACGCCGATCCCCCGCATCCACGTCGCGGCCACGAAACCGGCGAGGTCGGTGGCGGCACCGCCGCCCAGGCTGATGACCTTGTCGTTGCGCATCATGCCGATGCGTCCGAAGACCTCCCAGCAGAAGGAGGCGACGGAGAGATCCTTGCCCTCCTCGGCGTCCGGGATCTCGACGCGATGCGCATCGAAGCCCTGTTCGGCCAGATACTCGCGGATCTGCTCGGCGGTGGCCTTGAGGGTCGGCTGATAGACGATCGTCACGCGATCGGCGCCCTGCGCCGCTTCGGCGACGTCGGAGAGCAGACCCCGGCCGATCGTCACGTCGTAGGGACTCGCCGCGCGGACGGCGACCTTCACCGGTTCGGTCATGCCTGATCTCCCATGTTCATTGGTCGGCGTTCATTGGTCGGCCCGCACCGCCTGCAGTCGGGCCCGGATGTCGTCGACGACAGTCTGCGGGTTCCGGGCCGCGTCCACCTCGACGGCCGCGACGGCGCGATAGGTCGGTTCTCGGCGCGACAGCAGGTCCGCATAGCGCCGACGTGGGTCGGGGTCGGCGAGCAACGGTCGGTCGGACGCAGCGACGCGCGCGAACCCGGTGTCGGCGCCGACCCTGAGATACACCACGGCGTGGCCGGCGAGCGCTTCGCGGATCGTGTCGGTCATCACCGCTCCTCCGCCCAGCGAGACCACACCGTCGAACCGGCCCAGAACGTCGGTGACGACCTCGGCCTCCAGCCGGCGGAAGGCCGGTTCGCCGTCGGCGGCGAAGATGTCCGGGATGCTTCTGCCGGAGCGGCGTTCGAGTTCGTCGTCGGTGTCGCAGAAGGCGACGCCGAGAGCGTTGGCCAGTGCGCGGCCGACGGTCGACTTGCCCGCTCCCATCGGGCCGACGAGAACCGCGGCCGGACGGCCGGTGGCCTGTGCCGTCACGACTGCGGGTGCGGCGGACGGCTCTCGATCACGTCGAGGTAGCTGCGCAGGTTGGCGGCGGTCTCGGAGACCGAGTCGCCGCCGAACTTCTCCAGCGCCGCCTGTGCCAGCACCAGCGCGACCATCGCCTCGGCGACCACACCCGCGGCGGGCACGGCGCACACGTCGCTGCGCTGGTGGATGGCGGTGGCGGGCTCGCCCGTGGTCATGTCGACGGTCGACAGCGCCCGAGGGACCGTCGAGATCGGCTTCATCGCGGCCCGGACACGGACCGACTCGCCGTTGGTCATCCCGCCTTCCAGCCCGCCCGCACGATTGGTGGAGCGAAGCACCCCATCGGCTCCGGGGACCATCTCGTCGTGGGCCTGGCTGCCGCGACGCCGCGCCGTCTCGAAGCCGTCACCGACCTCGACGCCCTTGATGGCCTGGATGCCCATCAGGGCCGCGGCCAGCCGAGCATCGAGCCTGGTCTCGCCGCTGACGTGGGAGCCGAGTCCGATCGGGACACCCGTGGCGATCACCTCGACGACGCCGCCGAGCGTGTCACCGTCGCGCTTGGCGGCCTCGATCTCGTCGATCATCGACTGCTCGGCGTCCTTGCCGAAGGCGCGGACCGGGCTCTCGTCGATCGCCGACAGATCGGCGGCGGTCGGCGCGGGACCGTCGTACGGCGTACTCGCACCGATCGAGACGACGTGCGAGACGATCTCGATGCCGAAGACCTGCCGCAGGAAGTTCCGGGCCACCGTGCCCGCGGTGACGCGCGCCGCCGTCTCCCGTGCGCTCGCCCGCTCCAGCACCGGACGGGCGTCGTCGAAGCCGTACTTCAGCATGCCGGAGTAGTCGGCGTGCCCGGGTCGCGGACGGGTCAGCGCCGCATTGCGCGCGCTGCCCTCGAGTTCCTCGGCGTCGACCGGATCGGCCGACATCACCTGTTCCCACTTGGGCCACTCGGTGTTGCCGATCTCGACGGCCACCGGGCCGCCCATCGTCAGCCCGTGGCGGACTCCGCCGATCATCGTGACCTTGTCGGCCTCGAACTTCATACGGGCGCCGCGGCCGTAGCCCAGCCGGCGGCGGGCCAGTTGTTCGGCGATGTCGGACGAGGTGATCTCCACTCCGGCGACCATCCCCTCGACGAGGGCCACCAGGGCCGGGCCATGGGATTCTCCGGCAGTTATCCAGCGCAACACAATGGTCAATTGTTCCAGAAGGGTCCACCGGCGGCACAGGCAGGCACTCCGGACGGTTCCGCCGCCGCGCACCGGTCATGTCAGCAGCAGGAAGAGGATGGTCGACGCCGCGAGGGCGGGCCCGTGCGGCAGGCTGGTCTTTCTGGCGACACCGCAGGTCACGAGGGAGATCACCGCCGCCGCCACCACGACGAGGCCGCTCACGATCGGTTCACCGACCAACGCGCCGCACGGCACGGCGAGCTTGACGTCGCCGCCACCGCAGTGTCCGCGCGCGAAGGCCAGCACATACGGCACGACGGCGACCGCCGCCGATGCTCCGACGACGGGCAGACACACCGCCACGGCGGCGGTGCCCACCATCGCAGGAACGACCAGGGAGTTCGGGATGCGCCCGGTCCGGCGGTCGATCGCGGCGACGAGCAGAAGCCAGGCGGCTGCCAGGAGTTCGGGGACCATCGCTCGAGCGTCCCCGTCCCCTGTGGACCGCGACAATCACCCGATCCACAGGCCCCGGCGCCCGACGGGGGTCGACTCAGAGCGCCAGACCGACCGCCGCAGCCATGGCGGCCTTCGGGGCAGGTCTGCCGGTGAACTGCTCCACCTGGCTGTAGGCCTGGTTCAACAACATCACCAGTCCCCCGACCACGGTGCCTCCGGCGGCGGCCGTCGCGGCGGCGAGCGGCGTCGGCCACGGGTCGTAGATCACGTCGATCAGGCGCGGCGTGGCGGTCACCGCCGGAATCAGCGCCTCGGCGGCCGGCGCCGGCACCGTCGACACGGTGACGTCGGCGGCCGCGCACGCCTGACGCACCGTCGCGCCGCCGTCGAAGGGCACCACCTCCACCGACAGGCCGAGTTGCTCGGCGAGGTCGCACGCGCCGCGCGCCCGCTGGGCACTGCGTGCGACGATCGACACCGCTGAGACGCCGGCGTCGGCCAGCGCCGCGAGCGTCGGCAGCGCGGTTCCGCCCGCGCCTATCACCACGGCTCGCGATGCCCCGGCGGGGAGTCCGGCCGCTGCCAGCGCGCCGGTCATCCCGTCCACGTCGGTGCAGTCGGCCCGCCACCCGGCGTCGGTGCGCACCAGGGTGTTGGCCGATCCGATCAATTCGGCTCGGCGCGTCCGCTCGTCGGCGAAGGCCAGCGCCGCGAGCTTGCCGGGCATGGTCACCGAGAAACCGATCCATTCGGCACCCGCGCGGGAGACACGGTCGGGAAGCTGCTCCGCCGTGGTGTCGATGGCCTCGTACGTCCAGCCTCGCAGACCCAGCGCCCGGTAGGCCGCACGGTGCAGCGCCGGGGACTTGGAGTGCGCCACCGGCGAGCCGAGCACCGCGGCCTTGCGTGGTACGGGGTCCACGGGATTCTCGCCCGTCATTCGCAGCCGGTGGTCAGGAGCTTGTTCTTGCACGCCACCTGACGGTTCTTCTTGTGCTGGTCGAAGGTCTTCGAGAACAGCGTGGTGCCCTGCTTGTCGACGGTGACGAAGTACAGCCAGTCGCCGCTGGCGGGATTCAGCGTGGCGTGGAGCGCACGCTCACCGACCGCACCGATCGGTGTGATCGGCAAGCCCTCGTGCTGGTAGGTGTTCCAGGCGTTCTCGTCCTTGTAGACGTCACCGCGCACATCGACGTCCGTGACGGCCGCGGTGTAGTTGATCGTCGAATCCATCTCCAGCCGCTGTCCGGCCTTGAGCCGGTTCAAGATCACGCGGGCGACCTTGGGGAAGTCCTCGTCCTTGTTCGCCTCGCGTTCGACGATCGACGCCGTCACCAGGTTCTGGTAGGGCGTGAGTCCGGTGTTGTTGTCGGACTGCAGGCCCCATGCCGTGAAGCGCTTGTCGGAGTTGGTGATCAGGGTGTGCAGTATCTCCACGGCGGACATCCGCGGGTCGAGATCCTCCCACGCACCCGAGGCGATGAGCCCCTCGATCCGGCGATGGTCGTTGCCGAGCCGGTTGAACGCCTCGAGCGCCCACGACGGGATGCCGAGTTCGGTGGCGCTGGCGGTCGCGGCGGCCTCCATCAGCTGATCGACGGTGACCCCGTAGGTCTGATCGTCGGTCTTCACCGTCGTCGCGTCGGCGATCCGCTGGAAGATGCCCGGCGTCGTCTTGCCGTCGACGCCCTTCTTGGTATCGAGCTGCAGACCTTCGGGCACCACCATGAAACCGACGCGATTGTCGCTGCCCTGCATCTTCTGCACCGCCGCCTCGGCCGAGATGCCCTTGGGCAGTTTGTAGAAGCCCGCGGCGACGGTGTCGTTGCCGGTGGCGTTGACGAAGGCCTTGCGGCTGCCGACAACGCCGGCGTCGGTGAGAGTGTCGCCGATGTCACGCACCGTCGCATCGCTCTGGATCTCCACCAGCGCCGAGCCGTGCCCGGTGCTGCTGTCGTAGTCGGTGCTGGAGTCGAAGACGCCGAGCGCCTTCAGCGCGATGCCCGCCAGGACCAGGATGACCACGAGGAGGATCGCCAGAACGGCGACGACCACCTTGCGGTTGCGCTTGCGGGCGGGCATCGGACGATCGACGAGATCGGCGTCCTCATCGGCGGCGCCGGCCGGCGCATAGCCCGCCGCCGCGACGTCCTGGCCCACGGTGCCCGCGGCTCGAGGGTCCGCGGACGCGTACTCGGCAGGTGCATGGTCGGCCGGCGCATACTCAGCCGATGAATAGTCGGTCGGCGCATAGTCGGTGGCGGCGTACTCCGCCGGCGGCGCGTCGTACCGGGCGTGCGATCCGGTGGTCTCGCCCGGGGTGACGTCGTCCTGCGTGACATCCAGGATGTCGAAGAGACCGGTCGGCTCGGGTTGTTGCACCGGCTGAGCCTGTGGGACCTGAGTCTGTGGGACCTCGGTCTGGGGCACCTGAGTCTGCGGGACCTGAGTCTGCTGCTCCTGCGCGTGACGTGCCGGCGGGTTCACGATCGTCGGCGGTTCCGTCGAGTGCGGCGAGGTCCGCGGTTCGGTGAAGCTCAGCCCCTCCACCTCGGTCGGGCGGTACTGGACCTGGAAGTACGGCGACGGCTCGCCGGCAGGCGGCTCCGGGGTCCGGTACTCGATCGTCGGATCCGGCAGTGAATCCCCCACCCGGACGATCGGAATGCTGCCCGTCGTCGTCGGATCACCGGGCGCACGCCGGCGGCGATGCCGGTTGCCCGACTGTCCGGCGCCCATCGACTCCGCGAAGTAGCGGCGCCGGTCTCCGTCAGACGGCAATCGTCCGCCGGATCCTTCGCTGCGCGGGTCGTCCTGGTCAGACACTTGAGAGATTCCTCCTCGTCGGCTGGCGGCTCATCGTTGCGCGTCGAGCCATCCCTGAAGGATAGCGACAGCCGCAGCCTGATCCACGACGGCACGCGCGTCTTTCGCTTTCACTCCCGACGCACGCAGCGCAGCAGTCGCAGTGACTGTGGTGAGCCTCTCGTCGTAGAACTCGATCGCGACTCCGTCGGCTTCGGCCGCCAGTTGACGTCCGAAATACCGCGCGGCACGGACCGCCGGTCCCTCTTCGCCGCGCAGTGTCCGCGGCAGGCCGATCACCACGCCGATCGCCTCGTACTCGGCGATGATCTCCACGATCCGCGCCACGTCGGAACCGTCCTTGGCGCGCCGGACCGTCTCGACCGGGGTCGCCAGGATTCCGTCGGGGTCGCACACCGCGACCCCGACGCGCACGCTTCCCACGTCGATGGCGATGCGGCGTCCGCGAGGTGAGATCACCGGCCGCCGACGACCTCGCGCAGCCGCGCCAGAGCGGCGTCGATGCCCGCGGCGTCGGTGCCCGAGCCCTGTGCCAGGTCCGGCTTGCCGCCGCCCCGGCCCGACACCAGCGGTGCCAGTTCCTTCACGAGGTCGCCCGCCTTGACACCGGCCGCGCGCGCGGCGTCGGTGGTGCCGATCGCGAACGGGACCTTGCCGTCGGCCGACGAGAAGAGTGCGACAACCGCATTGCGGTCGGCGACGCGGCCACGGAGGTCGGTCACCAGTCCGCGCAGGCCGTTCGCGTCCACACCGTCCGCGACGCGGGCCGCCACGAGCAGCGTGTCACCGACGGTGACGGCCTCGTCGATCAGGCCCGCGACCGCTGCCCGGGACTGCTCCGCCCGCAGTGCCGCGACGGTCTTCTCGGCCTCCTTGAGCTTCAGGACCAACTGCTCGACCCGATCGGGCACCTCCTCGGAGGGCACCTTGAGGGACGCGGCCAGGCCGGCCATCAGGGCACGCTCCCGCGAGAGGTAGCGGAAGGAGTCCATGCCGACGTATGCCTCGACGCGGCGCGTGCCCGACCCGACCGACGACTCGCCGATCACCGTGATCGGACCGATCTGCGCCGAGCTCGCCACATGGGTGCCGCCGCAGAGTTCCATCGAGAACGGTCCGCCGATCTCGACCACCCGGACGCGGTCACCGTAGTTCTCGCCGAACAGCGCCATGGCCCCCATCGCCTTGGCCTTCGCCAGATCGGTCTCGAAGGTGTTCACCGCGTAGTTGGCTTCCACCGCCTGGTTGGCGATCCGCTCGATCTCCTCGCGCTGAGCGTCCGTGAGCCCACTGCCTGCATGGAAGTCGAAACGCAGGTAACCCGGACGGTTCAGCGAACCGGCCTGGGTGGCGGTGGGACCGAGGACCTCCCGCAGTGCGGCGTGCACCATGTGCGTCCCCGAATGCCCCTGAGTGGCGCCGTGACGCCAGCCCGCGTCCACCGCGGCGAGCACCTCGTCGCCCTCGACGATCTCGCCCTCGTCGACCACCACCCGGTGCAGCCACACCTTCTTGCCGACCTTCTGGACGTCTCGGACGGCCAGCCGCACACCGTCTCCGGTGGTGATCGTTCCCCGGTCGGCCATCTGGCCGCCCGACTCGGCGTAGAGGGGGCTGCGGTCGAGGATCAGTTCCAGTTCGGTGCCGGGGGCGGCGGACCGGACACGCTGACCGTCGGCCACCAGGCCCAGTACGCGAGCCTCCGACACCAGTTCGTCGAAACCGGTGAACTCGGTGGGTCCGCGGTCGAGGAACTCGCGGTACACCGACTGGTCGGCGTGCGACGACTTGCGCGCACTCGCATCGGCCTTCGCGCGGCGGCGCTGCTCGCCCATCAGCTCGGAGAAGCCCTCGCGGTCCACCTCCAGACCCGCTTCGGCCGCCATCTCCAGGGTCAGGTCGATCGGGAAGCCGTAGGTGTCGTGGAGGGTGAAGGCGTCGCTGCCGCTGATCGAGGTGCTTCCGGCCCTCTTGGTGGCATCGGCCGCCTCCGAGAACAGCTTGGAGCCCGCTGCCAGCGTCCGGGCGAAGGTGGTCTCCTCGGCCACCGCGACCGACAGGATGTGGGCCCGCTGCTGCTCCAATTCGGGGTACGACGGGCTCATCACATCGATCACTTCGGCGATGATCCGCTCCATCGTGGCCTCGCCGCCGCCGGTGGTGCCCGACCCCAGCAGCCGCATGGACCGCACGATGCGACGCAGCAGTCGGCGCAGCACGTACCCGCGACCGTCGTTCGCGGGAACCACACCGTCGCCGATCAGCATCGCCGCGGTGCGGGCGTGGTCGGCGACCACGCGGAAGCGGACGTCGTCCTCGTGCTTGCCCGCTCCGTACTCGCGGCCGGTGAGGCGGGACGCGAGGTCGATGATCGGCTTGAGCAGGTCGGTCTCGTAAACGTTGTCGACGCCCTGCAGCAGGCAGGCGACCCGCTCGATGCCCATGCCGGTGTCGATGTTCTTCTTCGGCAGCGGACCGAGGATCTCGTAGTCGTCCTTGCTGGTGCCCTCACCGCGTTCGTTCTGCATGAAGACGAGATTCCAGATCTCGATGTACCGGTCCTCGTCGGCCTCGGGACCGCCTTCGACGCCGTACTCGGGACCGCGGTCGTAGAAGATCTCCGAACACGGACCGCACGGTCCGGGCACGCCCATCGACCAGTAGTTGTCGGCCATGCCGCGCCGCTGGATCCGTTCGGACGGCACGCCGATCTCGTCGCGCCAGATGCTCTCGGCCTCGTCGTCGTCGAGGTACACCGTCGGCCACAGCCGCGTCGGGTCGATGCCGTACCCGCCGTCCTCGACCGAATTGGTCAGCAGTTCCCACGCGAACCGGATCGCCTCGCGCTTGAAGTAGTCGCCGAAGGAGAAGTTGCCCGCCATCTGGAAGAAGGTGTTGTGGCGGGTGGTGATCCCGACCTCTTCGATGTCGAGGGTGCGCACGCACTTCTGCACGCTCGTCGCGCGGGTGTACGGCGGTGTCTGGTCGCCGAGGAAGAAGGGCTTGAAAGGCACCATGCCGGCGTTGACGAACAGAAGGTTCGGATCGTCCAGAATCAGCGAGGCGCTCGGCACCTCGGTGTGTCCGGCGCGGATGAAGTGATCCAGGAATCGCTTCCGGATTTCATGCGTCTGCACTGCGGCGGTGTCCTTCGTAGAAGTCGGGCAGAGAATCAACAGTCGAGTTTACGCCCCACCGGCGCGTCACCTGCGGGAGCGCCCCCGGGAAGTGAGCCCGCGCACGATGGAGCGCAGACGACCCACGCGCGGGGCGAGTTCCCGTTCGAATCCGTGGTCGGTCGGCTCGTAGTAGTCGACGCCGACGAGCGCGTCCGGTGCGTACTGCTGCGCCAGCACCCCGTCGGGGTCGTCGTGCGGGAACCGGTATCCGATCGCGTTGCCCAACTTCTTGGCTCCCGCGTAATGACCGTCGCGCAGGTGCGGCGGGACGGCGCCGGCCTTGCCCGCCGCCACATCGGTCATCGCCTTCCCCAGCGCCGAAGTCACCGCACCGGACTTCGGCGCGGTCGCCAGATGGACGGTGGCCTGGGCCAACGCGAGCTGCGCCTCGGGCATCCCAACCATCTGCACGACCTGCGCGGCGGCGACCGCCGCCTGCAGCGCCGTCGGGTCGGCCATGCCGATGTCCTCACTGGCGTGGATCATCAATCGCCGCGCGATGAATCGGGGATCCTCCCCCGCGGTGATCATCCTCGCCAGATAGTGCAGCGCGGCGTCGACATCCGATCCGCGGATCGACTTGATGAAGGCACTCGTGACGTCGTAGTGCTGATCGCCGTCGCGGTCGTAGCGGACCGCGGCGCGGTCGATGGCGGCCTCCACGTCGGCGACCTCGATCACATCGCCGGCCTCGGCCGCGTCCGCGCTCGCCTCCAGTGCGGTCAGCGCGCGCCGCGCGTCACCGCCCGCCACCGCGACCAGGTGGTCGAGCGCCTCGTCGGACAGTTCCACGGAGCCGTCGAGGCCGCGCGGATCGGCGACGGCCCGGCGCAGCACGGTCTCGACGTCGTCGTCGGTCAGCGACCGCAACTGGAGCACCAGCGACCGCGACAACAGCGGCGCGACCACCGAGAACGACGGATTCTCCGTGGTCGCCGCCACCAGCAGCACGATCCGGTTCTCCACGGCGTCGAGGAGCGCGTCCTGCTGAGTCTTCGAGAACCGGTGGACCTCGTCGATGAACAGCACCGTCTGCTGTCCGTGCGCCAGCCGTCGCCGGGCCATGTCGATGACGGCACGGACTTCCTTGACGCCCGACGAGAGTGCCGAGAGCGCCTCGAAACGACCGCCGGTGGCCTGGCTGATGAGCGAGGCCATCGTGGTCTTGCCGGTGCCGGGCGGACCGTAGAGCAGTACCGACGCGGCACCCGAACCGGCGATCAGCCGCCGCAGCGGCGAACGCCCGCCGAGCAGATGTTCCTGGCCGACGATCTCATCGAGCGACGCCGGACGCATCCGGACGGCGAGCGGCGGCGCGGGCCGACCGGCCGCACCGGACTCGACCGCGTCACCGGAATCGTCCGGTGTCCCGAACAGACCGTCGTCCACAGCTCCCGATCACCCGAACCAGTAGATCCGCAGGGCCTCTTGCATCCGGTCCGCGGCGTCGATGAACTCGCCGCCGACGTCGTACGAGTCCCCCGAATCGGCGAGGTCGGCCCACCGGGACAGCACCACGCGCGCGTCCGTGGTGTGCAGCGCCCAGTCGTGTCCGCTGGAGTCGCCGCGGATGAGCCAGTAGGTGGACAGCCACACCCACAGCGCACGCGCGTGGAAGATCCGTTCGGCGAGGCCGCGATCGCTGATCGACGGCCACAGCGGCTTCACCTCGCCGCGCCAGGCGTCCGCGAGGGACTTCTCCAACTCGAGCCGCTCGGGCACCACATCGACGGCGAGCCGGGCCGGGAAGGTCGCGAGCGCGTACGCCACATCGAGTGCCGCATCGCGGAACTCGCCCCACTCGTAATCCATGAACTGGACGCCGTCACCGTTGATGAGAATGTTCTCCGGGCCGACGTCGGCCGGACTGAACGCCCGGAAGTCCCCTTCGTCGAACAGCCGCAGGCTGTTCTCGAGCGTCTCGCGGGCGCCTGCCGGCAACTCGACGTCGATGCGTTCGAGAATCTGCTCATACGCGTCCACCGAGGCCGCGGCCTCGTCGACGATGCCGCCGTCGGAGGCGAAGATGCGCGAGGCGGTGCCGCCGCGGTCCTTGCCGCTGATGTGCATCAGGGTGCGGAAGTCCTCTTCGCCCCCGAGAGTGGCGGCGTGCATCCGGCCGAGCGCCTGCCCCCACGCGCTCACACCCCGTTCCACCTCGTCGGCGTCGTTGGAGCCGAGCAGTTCCACCATCGGCCGGCCGTGGCCGAGGTCGGTGAGCACCAGAATGCGCGCCTCCAGTTCGGAGGCGAGGAGCTGGGGCCCGGGCCGCGAACGGGTGGGCAGCGCCGTGGCATAACGGTAGGACGCGATCTCGCGGAGCACCTGCGACGCGGGAGTCTGCTGGTCGAAGGCCTTGACGACGACGGTTCGGTCCAGCGACACCGGGTTGTCGAGCACGCGGGCCCGGATGACGGTGGACCGCCCGGTCCCGCCGAGGTCCTCGGGTCCGTCGAGCCGCACCGCGGTGCCCGCGCGCTTGGCGAGGACGCCTTCGGCGGCCTCCAGAACTGACGTGATCCGTTCGTCAGCGATTACAGTCATGGCTTCCTCAGGCTTCGGACGCCTTCGTTCCGGCGGCCGCACCGGCCTCGTCCACCTTCTTCTTGTCCGAGTTGTTCTCCGGCTTCTGCGGCTTCGCGTCGATGCCGGTCTCCTTGCGCTGCTCGGGAGTGATCGGCGCCGGAGCGTCGGTCAGCGGGTCGATGCCGCCTCCCGACTTCGGGAAGGCGATCACCTCGCGGATCGACGGCTCGCCGGCGAGCAGTGCGGTGATCCGGTCCCAGCCGAAGGCGATGCCGCCGTGCGGCGGCGCACCGTACGAGAAGGCGTCGAGCAGGAAGCCGAACTTCTCCTGCGCGTCCTCCTCGCTGATGCCCATGATCTTGAAGACACGCTCCTGCACATCGCGACGATGGATGCGGATCGAACCGCCGCCGATCTCGTTGCCGTTGCAGACGATGTCGTAGGCGTAGGCCAGCGCCTCGCCGGGGTTCGATTCGAGCAGATCCATCGACTCGGGCTTCGGCGAGGTGAAGGCGTGGTGGACGGCAGTCCACGCGCCCGTCCCCACCGCGACGTCGCCGGCGGCCGTGGCGTCGTCGGCCGGCTCGAACAGCGGGGCGTCGACGACCCAGGTGAACGCCCAGTCGCCGTCCTTGATGAGCCCGAGCTTCTCGGCGATCTCACCGCGGGCCGCGCCCAGCAGCGCCCGCGAGCTCTTGACCGCACCGGCCGCGAAGAAGACGCAGTCGCCCGGCTGGGCTCCGACGTGAGCCGCCAGACCTTCGCGCTCGGCGTCGGAGATGTTCTTCGAGACCGGCCCCGTGAGGCTGCCGTCCTCCTGGACCAGCACGTACGCCAGGCCGCGGGCGCCGCGCTGCTTGGCCCACTCCTGCCAGGCGTCGAGCTGCCTGCGCGGCTGCGACGCGCCGCCGGGCATCACCACGGCGCCGACGTACGGCGCCTGGAAGACGCGGAACGGGGTGTCGGCGAAGAACTCGGTGCACTCGACGAGTTCGATGTCGAAGCGCAGATCGGGCTTGTCGCTGCCGAAGCGCCGCATGGCGTCCGCGTACGTCATCCGCGGGATCGGCGTGGTGATCTCGACGCCGATCAGCTTCCACAGCGCCGCGAGGATCTCCTCGGCGAGGGCGATCACGTCGTCCTCGTCGACGAAGCTCATCTCGATGTCGAGCTGGGTGAACTCCGGCTGCCGGTCGGCGCGGAAGTCCTCGTCCCGGTAGCAGCGTGCGATCTGGTAGTACCGCTCCATGCCCGCGACCATCAGCAACTGCTTGAACAGCTGCGGGCTCTGCGGCAGTGCGTAGAACGATCCCGGCTGCAGTCGCGCGGGCACGAGGAAGTCGCGGGCGCCCTCGGGTGTCGACCGGGTCAGCGTCGGCGTCTCGATCTCGACGAAGTCGTGCGCACCCAGCACCGACCGCGCCGCCGCACTCACCTGCGAGCGCAGCCGGATGGCCTTCGCCGGTCCCTCGCGGCGCAGATCGAGGTAGCGATGGCGCAGTCGCGCCTCCTCGCCGGGCTGCTCGTCGAGCTGGAACGGGAGCGGAGCCGACTCGTTGAGGACCACGAGTTCGCGGGCGTTGATCTCGATCGCACCGGAGGCGAGCGAGGCGTTCTCGCTGCCTTCCGGCCGGACCTCCACCTCGCCGGTGACCTGGACGCAGTACTCGGCGCGCAGCCGATGAGCCGCTTCGGCGACCTGTTCGTCGCGGAAGACCACCTGCACCAGACCGGACGAGTCACGCAGATCGATGAAGACGACTCCACCGTGGTCGCGCCGGCGCGCCACCCATCCGACGACGGTGACGGTCTGCGAGGCGTCCTCACGACGCAACGATCCGGCGAAATGAGTGCGGAGCACTGGGTTCCTTCCTTCTGCGCAGCACAGAGCTGCCAGGGTTCACGCTGTTCCAGCCGATTCTACGGACCCCCACCGACAAAGCGACAGTCGCATCGACGTCACGGCCGGCCGCCGATGTCGCGGCTACTGTAAGCCCATGACGTTTCGAGGGAGCGGCCCGCTCGAGGGCGGGAATGTCAGCGCCGGCGGCTCGGGAGGAGGCGGCGGGCGCATGGTCGTCGGGGGCGCGGCCGGCATCGTCGTGGCGATCGTGGCGCTGCTGTTCGGTATCAACCCCGGGGACATTCTCGGCGGAGGCTCGGACTCGTCGTCGAACCAGCAGGTCGCCGGTTCGGGCGCCGGTTCGAACAACGCCGAGATGCAGCGCCATCTCGACAGTTGCACCGTCGAGATGGCCAACACCGACGACGCGTGCCGCATCAAAGCCACGACGATCAGCCTCGACAAGGTGTGGTCGAACCTGATGCCGGGCTACACCCAGCCCAAGACGGTGGTCTTCAGCGGCAGCGTGAACACGGCGTGCGGCGCCGCGTCGTCGGCGATGGGGCCGTTCTACTGTCCGGGCGACGAGACCGCCTACTTCGATCCGTCGTTCTTCGCCGACCTCAAGAGGATGGGCGGGTCCGACGGTCCGCTGGCCCAGGAGTACGTCGTCGCGCACGAGTTCGGCCATCACGTCGAGAACCTGACCGGCGTGCTGGCGAAGGGGCAGCGCATGGGCAACGCCGGCTCGGTGCGCATCGAACTCCAGGCCGACTGCCTCGCGGGTGTGTGGGCACATCATGCCGACAAGGGTCCCGACGCAATGCTGGAACCGCTGTCCGACGAGCAGATCGAGACCGTGATCCAGAGCGCCAAGGCCATCGGCGACGACACCATCCAGGGCTCGCGCTCCAACCCGGAGAGCTGGACGCACGGTTCGGCGGCGCAGCGCGTCCGCTGGTTCAAGATCGGCTACGACGGCGGCGACGCCCGCCGGTGCGACACCTTCGCGACCAACGACCTCTGATCGCGCCGGCTCAGGCCAGCGCGGCGACCACCGACGCGACCGCGTCGTCCAGGCCGATCCGGCGCTGTTCGCCATTCGACAGATCCTTGAGCTCGATCGTGCGCTCCTCGAGTTCGCGATCACCGAGAACCAGGGCGAGGCGGGCCCCCGAGCGGTCGGCCGCCTTCATCGCGCCCTTCAGCCCGCGATCACCGTAGGCGAGGTCGACGCTGACGCCCGCGGCACGCAACTGCGCTGCGAGCGAGACCAACTCACTCTTGGCCGCGGTTCCGAGGGGAACGCCGAATACCTGAACCCGGCCTTCGCCGGCCACCGAGACGCCTTCGGCCTCCAGCGCCAGCACCGTCCGGTCCACGCCGATCCCGAAACCGATGCCCGAGAGATCCTGCTTGCCTCCCACCTGACGCATCAGACCGTCGTAGCGCCCACCGCCGCCGATCCCCGACTGCGCGCCGAGACCGTCGTGGACGAACTCGAAGGTGGTCTTGGTGTAGTAGTCCAGCCCGCGCACCAGGCGCGGATTGATCACGTACTCGACGCCCAGCCGGTCGAGGTGACCCCGGACCTGCTCGAAGTGATCGCGTGCCGAGTCGCTCAGGTGGTCGAGCATCAGCGGCGCGCTCGCGGTCGCCTCCTTGATCTCCGGCCGCTTGTCGTCGAGCACGCGCAACGGATTGATCTCCGCTCTCGCGCGCGTCGCCTCGTCGAGGTCGAGACCGAACAGGAACTGCTGCAACGCTTCCCGGTACTGCGGGCGGCAGGTGTCGTCGCCCAGCGAAGTGAGTTCGAGTCGGTAGCCGGACAGACCGAGACGCTTGTATCCCTCGTCGGCCACCGCGATCACCTCGGCGTCGAGCGCGGGGTCGTCGACGCCGATGGCCTCGATCCCGACCTGCTGGAGCTGGCGGTAGCGGCCGGCCTGCGGCCGCTCATACCGGAAGAAGGGGCCCGCGTAGCAGAGCTTGACCGGGAGCTGGCCGCGATCGAGACCGTGCTGGATCACCGCGCGCATGACGCCCGCCGTGCCCTCCGGACGCAGCGTCACCGAGCGGCCGCCGCGATCGGCGAAGGTGTACATCTCCTTGCTGACGACGTCGGTCGACTCGCCGACGCCGCGGGCGAAGAGCGCGGTGTCCTCGAAGATCGGCAGTTCGATGTGCCCGTAGCCCGCGCGGTGCGCCGCGCCGGTCAGTGCGTTCCGTACCGCGAGGAAGTCCGCCGAGGCCGGCGGGAAGTAGTCGGGGATGCCTTTCGGCGCCGCAAATTCTCCACTCACAGTCCGAAACGTCCTTTCTTGTTCGCATCGGGAAGATCGAGCAGGAACGGGTTGGAGGCCCGCTCGGCTCCGATCGTGGTCTGGGGTCCGTGACCCGGGAGGATCACGACGTCGTCGCCGCGCACCATCAGCTTGTCCGCGATCGACTCGAGCAGCGTGCGGTGGCTGCCGCCGGGCAGGTCGGTCCGGCCGATCGACCCATTGAACAGTACGTCGCCGGAGAAGCAGACCTCACCCGAGTCCGGCGTCAGCAGCACACTGCCCAGCGAGTGCCCGGGCGCGTGGTCCACCGACCATCGGATTCCCGCCGCGTCCACGTCCTCGCCGTCGACGAACTCGATGACCTTCTCCGGTTCGTCGAAGGTCATGTCGCCGATCATCGACGAGAGCGCGCTGCCCAGGCCCATGCCGGGATCGGTCAGCATCGGGCGGTCGTCGGCGTGGATGTACACCGGGATCGAATACTCGTCGGCGAGTTCGGCGGCATTCCAGGTGTGGTCGAGATGACCGTGGGTCAGGAAGACGGCCACCGGCGTCAGGTCGTATTCGGCGAGCGCCGCGCGAACCTGGGGCGCCGCGTCCTGGCCCGGATCGATGATGACCGCGTCGCTTCCCCGGTCCTCGGCGACCAGATAGCAGTTGGTCTGGAACATGCCCGCGGGGAATCCGGCGATCAGCACGGTGGCACACCTCCTCGTCAACGCCCGGCGATCTGCAGGGCGACACGTCGGAGTCCATTGTCTCATCGGCCCCGAAGACCGCTGCGATAGCATGGGGCGCGCTGCCGTGACAGTGCTCAGTCCCACATGCCGCACAGGAGGTTCCACCAGCGTGTCGTCCAACGAAGAGCGTCGCGACGCTGCCCGCCGCAAGCTGGAAGAGCGGCTCGAGAGCGAGCGCCGTGCCGCACGGCAGCGGCGGATCACGATCATCTCAGTGTGCAGCGTGGTGGTGCTGGCCGCGGTCGCCGTCGGCGGCTACTTCTACTACCGGCATTGGGACGACCAGCGGCACACCGAATGCACGTACACCAAGACGCCCAACGATCTGGACCAGCAGCTCAAGTCGCTCGAAGAGCAGCTCAAGACCGCGCCGGCCGATCAGAAGGCCAAGGGCGAGCAGTACATCGCATTCATGCGCGAGGGTGCAGGCAAGCTGCGCACCTCCCCGATGCCGGAGAGCCGGACGCTCAACACCGGCACCGTCGGATGGACGCTGGACACCAACCTCGGACAGGTGCCGATCACCCTGGACCGCTCCGAGGCGCCGTGCAATGTGAACGCGATCGTCTCGCTCTCCGACAACCACTACTACGACGGCACCGACTGCCACCGGCTCGCGCAGAGCGATCAGCTCCACATCCTGCAGTGCGGCGACCCGACGCGCACCGGCGCCGGCGCCCCCGGCTGGAGCAGTCCCGACGAGAACCCCACGAACCTTAAAGAGGGCGAGATCAGCCCGCAGATGTTGCAGATGGGCATGACTCCCCCGGTGGTCTACCCGCGCGGCACCGTCGCGATCGCGAACCGGAACGACGAACAGAACGGCGTCGCCAACACCGGCAGCGCCCAGTTCTTCATCGTGACCAAGGACACCCAGCTCACCCCGACCCTCGCCGTGGTCGGCAAGGTCGACGACGCCGGCATGAAGATCATCGACAAGGTGGTCGCGGGCGGCATCGATCCGGGTCCGATCGGCACCGACACCAACGGTTTCCCGAAGACCCCGCTGCAGATCAAGTCGACTTCGATCACCGAATAGCCCGAGCACGAGTGCCCCTGCTCCCCGGCTCGTCGAGCCAAGGGAGCGACGCGACACGGCGCATCGAGACACACCCGCGCGATCTCGATACGCTCCGTCGCTGCGCTCCTCCGCTACTCGATAACCCTGTTATCCAGGCCCGTCGAGAAAGCCGAGGGAAGCAAAGCGACACGGGCACATCGAGACCCACCCGCAATCTCGACACGCTCCGTCGCTCCGCTGCG
>NZ_BANU01000004.1 GCF_000333035.1 Gordonia sihwensis NBRC 108236 | reverse complement strand
GCGAGCGCGCCGTCGCAGCCCTTGCGGGAGAAGATGAAGGTGATCGCGGGCAGCAGCCCGTTCTCCTCGAGGAGCCGGATCAGTCTGGGCCGCGAGACTCCGGTCCCGCCGCGCCGGCGTTCGCGCGCCAGACGTTCGCGGTAACCGCCGACAGCGTCGTCGGACAGCAGGCGGTGCTTGATGAAGCGGTTGAGCTCGGGGTTCACCTGCTTCGGATGCTTGCGGTCGAAGAGCTCGAACATCCTGTTTCCGACCAGCATGTGCTGGTGCAGCGGTACCGGCCGGTGCTCGTCGACGATCACCGCGGTGTCGCCCCGGACCGTGGTGATCCAGTCGCCGAACTCCTCCGCGTTACTCACCGTCGCCGACAGGCTCGCCACGCGCACCGACGGATCGAGCCCCAGGATCACCTCCTCCCACACGGCGCCCCGGAAACGGTCGGCGAGGAAATGCACCTCGTCCATCACCACGTGCGAGAGGCCCTGCAACGACGACGACTCCGCGTACAGCATGTTGCGGAGCACCTCGGTCGTCATCACGACCACCGGTGCCCCCGAGTTGATCGAGTTGTCGCCGGTCAGCAGTCCCACATTCGCCGCACCGTGCACGTCGACGAGGTCGTGGTACTTCTGGTTGCTCAGCGCTTTGATCGGAGTGGTGTAGAAGCACTTCGTCCCCTGCGCCAGCGCGAGATGCACGGCGAACTCACCGACGATCGTCTTGCCCGCGCCCGTGGGGGCGCACACGAGCACGCCCTGCCCCGCCTCCAGAGCGGCGCACGCCTCCCTTTGGAAGGGGTCGAGTCGAAAGCCGAGTCGAGCGGTGAACGCCGCTAGTTGCGGGCCGGGGCCGGAGAAGTCGTCGGTGGTCATCACCTACAGGATGTCATCGAATGCGCCCGGAGTCCGAACGGATCGACGCTCGCTCGACGCGCCGATCGGTCCCGCGGGCTCGATGGGTGCCGGACGGCCGACGTCGTCGGTCACCGGGGCGGAGCCGTCGTGTTCGAGCGGCGAGGCCTGATCGTCGGGCACGCTCATCCAGTCGGGATCGCGGCGGGCCTTGCGGCGGTCGTGGAAACGGGCGATCTGAATGGCCATCTCGAGGAGCACAGTGAGCGCCGCCGCCAGCGCCAACATGGTGAACGGGTCCTGGCCGGGTGTCACGACCGCGGCGAAGACGAACATCGCGAAGATGAGCCCGCGGCGCCACCGCTTGAGTCGTTCGTAGGTGAGCACTCCGACCAGGTTCAGCGCGACGATCAGCAGCGGAAGCTCGAAGCTGATGCCGAAGAGGATCAGCAGGTGCAGCATGAAGCTGAAGTACTGGTCGCCCGCGAGCGCAGTGACCTGAACGTCGTTGCCCACCGTCAGCAGGAAGTGGAACGCCTTCGACACCACCAGGTAGGCCAGCACTGCGCCGGCGACGAAGAGGACGCTCGCAGCTGCGACGAAGCTGATGCCGTATCGACGCTCGTTCTTGTGCAGCCCCGGTGTGATGAAACGCCAGATCTGCAGCAGCCAGATCGGGCATGCGAGTACCACGCCCGCGGTCAGGGCGACCTGAAGGCGCAGCATGAACTGGTCGAACGGCCCGGTGGCCAGCAGCCGGCATTCGCCGTCGGGGGTCAGCGAGGCGCGGGTGGACGCCGGGAGGTCGCAGTACGGACCGCGGAGGAGCTCACCCAGTGACTCGATCCGCCACACGCCGTGGCTGTACCAGACGAAACCGATGACGGTGGTGACCGCGATCGCCACCATCGAGATGACGAGCCGGGTCCTCAGCTCGTAGAGGTGCTCGGCCAACGGCATCGAGCCGTCGGGGTTGACTCGGCTCCGTCGCTGCCGGGGGTCGAGACGGGCGAGTGAGAATCGCTTGCGCACTCCGGTGGTGCGCGGCTAGGCCGTCTTCTTGTCGGATCGTGTCGCCTGGTCGGCGGGATCCGGACTCGGCTGAGGTGCGGTCGGCAGTTCGCGCGCGGTCTCAGTGGTCTCGGCGGACGGCTTGCCGTCGCTCTGCATCTCCTGGATCTCCGATTTGAAGATGCGCAGCGACCGGCCGAGGCCGCGAGCCGCCCCGGGGAGCTTGGCCGAGCCGAACAGCAGCACGAGCACGAGCAGAACGACCGCCCAGTGCCACGGCGACATCGCACCCATAATTCAACCCTTCGAGAGTAAACAGTCTCAGACGTGTTCGAGTCTACCGAACAGCGGCGTCATCGGCGCGCCCAGATTCGTCGGCCGGTACTGCGGTCAGGAACCGTACCGGCTCCGCGCAGCCTTCGCGGTGCTCGCGATCAGCGACGTCACGCCGTCGACGTCGCTACGAACCCGCACGCGCCCGCCGAATCCGAGCACGAATCGCGCGAGCCACTGGGGCGAGCCGTAGCGGATGGTCGCGGTGATCGGCTCGGTCGGCTCCTCGGAGAGTTCGTCGTCGGGCTCCGCCGCGAAGTACTCGAGCAGCCAGACCGCCTCGGGATCGATCTCGATGTGCGCCGTGGGCAGTTCCCCGGTGAGCGCGCCCAGATCGGTCGGGTCCGTCCGGTGGAGGGCCTCGACCGGAGGCTGCGAGACCTCGCCGGTGCCGTGCGCCGACTCGATCCGGTCGAATCGGAACAGGCGCACGCCCTCCGACGACCGGCACCAGGCCTCCAGATAACTGTTGCCGTCCACCGCCCGGATGCGGATCGGATCGACGGTCCGCTCGGTCACCTCGTCGCGACTGGCCGTGTAGTACGTGATCCTCAGCGACTGGCCGTCCTCCAGGGCCTGGCGGATGACGCCGTCGACGGGCGGTGCCGGAGCGGCGGGCAGGTCGGCGCTCACCGCGCGCCGCGTGGTACCCATCGCCTCCTCGATCTTCGCGATCGCGCTGCGCACGGCATCGGCGTCGACCGCTCCCCGTGTCTCGGAGAGCATGTTGAGCGCCATCAGCAGCACGTTGGCCTCGGGGCCGGTCAGCCGCAGCGGCCGGTCCATTCCTGCGGTGAAGACCACGCTGACGTATCCGTCCCAGAACTGGATGTCGATGAGGTGTTCGGGACCGTAGCCCGGGAGACCGCACACGTACAGTTGCTCGAGATCGGTCTGCAATTGGTGTTCGCTGACGCCGAGGTCGTCGGCTGCGGTCGACACCTTGATTCCCGGACGGGCCAGGAAGTACGGCACCATCGCCAGCAGACGCGACAGCCGGCTCGGATTGGCGTCGCTCATGCGCTCACCTCCGCCGCGATCAGGCGGTCCAGGTCGGCGACCACCTCCGCGCGCAGATCGTCCGGTGCGAGCACCACCGCGTCGGGTCCGGCGGCCAGGATCACCCTGCGCAGCCCCGACCGCGAATGGATCTCCACGGTCAGCAGATCTCCGTCCTCGTCTCCGAACCGCTGCGGGACCGTCGACGTCGCCATCCGCCGCAGGCCGTGCGCCCGACCGGCGGCGACCCAGATCTCCGCGGTGGCGCCGCCGTCCGCGGTCGCCACGTCGACCGCCTCGTTCACGATCGCCTGGATGTCGACCGTCGCCGGCACCACCACCGATCCCGCATCGCCGAAGGCTTCGACATCGGAGATCCGGGAGATCCGGAAGGTCCGCACAGCTCCGCGGTCGCGGTCGTGTCCGGTGACGTACCAGCGTCCGCCGCCGCCGGCGATCCCCCACGGTTCGAGGGTCCGCGTCTTGCGGCCTTTCGACGAGCGGTGAGTGAAGGTGACCGGGCGGCCGGCGTCGATCGCCGAGAGCAGATCGGTGATCGTGCGTTCGTCGCCCAGTGATCTGGTGGCGCCGCCGAGGGTCACCACCGATTCGTCGTCGGGAACCACTTCGATCCCCGCCGCGCGGAGCTTGAGGACCGCGGTCTGGAAGACGGCCGCCACCGAGGGATCGCGCCAGAGCGCCGAGGCCGCGGCCACGGCGGCCGCCTCGGCACGATCGAGGGTGATGTCGGGCAGCGCGTACTGGTCCGGATCGATCCGGTAGCCCTCCTCGCCCTGCGGGTTGCGGCCGGTCTCGACGGGAATGCCCATCTCTCGCAGCAGCGCCTTGTCGCGCTCGAGCATCCGCTTGAACGAGTCGTCGCTCCGGTCCGACTCCATGTATCCCTGCACGTTCGCACGCACATAGGTTGCGGGGACGTACGTCCGCGCCGACATCAAGCAGACGACGAGGTTGACGAGTCTCTCGTTCTTCGCAGTCACGCGTCCACTTTAGGCGTCACATCGACGCGATCAGCCGATCGACGCGCTCATCGACGTTCCGGAACGGGTCCTTGCAGAGCACGTTCCGCTGCGCCTGATCGTTGATCTTCAGATGCACCCAGTCGACGGTGAAGTCTCGTCCCGCCTTCTGGGCCGCGGTGATGAAGTCGCCGCGGAGCTTGGCCCGGGTGGTCTGCGGCGGCGTCGAGGTGGCCTCGTCGATCGCCTCGTCGGTGGTGACCCGTGCCGCGAGCCCCTTGCGGGACAGCAGGTCGAAGACGCCGCGGCCCCGGCGGATGTCGTGGTAGGCCAGGTCGAGTTGCGCGATCTTCGGATCGGTCAGTTCCATCGAGTACTTGTCCTGGTAGCGCTGCATCAGCTTGCGCTTGATCACCCAGTCGATCTCGGTGTCGACACCGCTGAAGTCGTCGCGCTCCACGGCGTCGAGGACACGGCCCCACAGGTCCACCACGCGATCGAGCGTCGGGTCGGGCGTGCGCGTCTGCAGGTGCTTGACGGCCCGCGCGTGGTACTCGCGCTGGATCGCCAGCGCCGTCGCCGTCCGTCCGCCCGCGAGCCGGATCTCGCGCCGGCCGGTCGGGTCGTGGCTGATGTCCCGGATCGCGCGGATCGGGTTGTCGAGCGCGAAGTCGTGGAACGAGATCCCCGACTCGATCATCTCCAGCACCAGCAGTGCGGAACCGACCTTGAGCATGGTGGTGGTCTCGGACATGTTGGAGTCGCCGACGATCACGTGCAGCCGACGGTACTTCTCGGCATCGGCGTGGGGCTCGTCGCGTGTGTTGATGATCGGCCGCGACCGGGTGGTCGCGGACGAGACGCCCTCCCAGATGTGGTCGGCGCGCTGCGACAGGCAGTAGCGCGCCTCGTGGCCCACCGAGAGCACCTTGCCCGCCCCGCAGATCAGCTGGCGCGTCACGAGGAAGGGCAGCAGCACATCGGAGACCCTGCCGAACTCCCCCACCCGGCTGACCAGGTAGTTCTCGTGGCATCCGTAGGAGTTGCCCGCGGAGTCGGTGTTGTTCTTGAACAGGTAGATGTCGCCGCCGATGCCCTCGGCCACCAAACGTTCCTCGGCGTCGACGAGCAGTTCCTCCAGGATCCGCTCGCCCGCACGGTCGTGCGTGATCAGTTGCGCCACCGAGTCGCATTCGGCGGTGGCGTACTCGGGGTGAGAGCCGACGTCGAGGTACAGCCGCGCACCGTTGGTGAGGAAGACGTTCGACGACCGGCCCCACGCGACGACGCGCCGGAACAGGTAGCGCGCGACCTCGTCCGGGCTGAGGCGACGCTGTCCCTTGAACGTGCAGGTGACACCGAATTCGGTCTCGATGCCCATGATCCGTCGTTCCACGGCGCTCACTCCTCGAGGTAGCCGGCGATGTCGGTGCGGCGCAGCCGCTTGAACGCCCGCCGCGGTCGGTTGCGATCCAGGATCGCCACCTCGACGTCGGCGGCGGTGAGTGTCGGTGCGGCGGCGGTGTCGCCGTTGGCCGACTCGGCCGGTGTGGACAGTGCGCGCACGGCGATCTGCAGGGCGCGCGGCAGCGGAAGGTTCGGCTCGTATGCGTCTTTCATCGCCGCGTTGATGGGTTCGGTGCTGCCGCCCATCACGATGAACGAGGTCTCGTCGACGATCGATCCGTCGTAGCCGATCCGGTAGAGCTGCGACGGGGTGGTGCGTCCGGCCCGGGCCACCTCGCCGACGCAGAGTTCCACTTCGAAGGGCTTGGCCTGCTCGGTGAACACCGCGCCGAGGGTGTTCGCGTAAGCACTGGCCAGCGACAGTCCGGTCACGTCGGCGCGGTCGTAGCTGTAGCCGCGCAGGTCGGCCATCTGGATGCCGGCCTTCCGCAGGCCCTCGAACTCGTTGTACTTGCCGACGGCCGCGAAACCGATGCGGTCGTAGATCTCACTGACCTTGCGCAGCGTGTTCGACGGATTGTGCGCCACGAACAGGACGCCGTCGGCGTAGGTGAGCGCCACCACGCTGCGGCCCCGGGCGATGCCCTTGCGCGCCAGCTCCGAGCGGTCTCGCATGATCTGCTCGGCGCTTGCATAGTACGGAAAAGTCATGCGCGCTCCCCTGTCTGGCCGGCCGACTCGGACGGTGCCGTACCCGACGCCGCCGCGCTCCTGCGGCGGGCGACCACCGCCTCGGCCGCACTCTCGATCTCCGCTTCCGCCACCAGGTCGGCGCCCTCGGCGCTCACCCGGGCGGCGGTCGGGAAGATCCGCCGCACCAGATCCGGGCCACCGGTCGCGGAGTCGTCGTCGGCCGCATCGTAGAGCGCCTCGACCGCGACCGCCAGCGCCTCGTCGGCGGACAGGTCCGAACGGTACAGCTTCTTCAGAGACGATTTCGCGAAGACCGATCCCGAGCCGATCGCGTCGTAGCCGCCGGTCTCCTCGTGACGGGAGCCGGCGACGTCGAACGAGAAGATCCGGCCCCGTGCGCCCGCGTCGGCTTCGGCGTCGAAACCGACGAGCAGCGGGATCGCGGCGAGCCCCTGCAGCGCAGCGCCCAGGTTGCTGCGGACCATCGTCGCCAGGCGTGCCACCTTGCCGTCGAGGGTCAGCGGCACTCCTTCGATCTTCTCGTAGTGCTCCAATTCGACGGCGAACAGCCGGACCATCTCGATCGCGATGCCCGCGGTGCCCGCGATACCCGCCGCGGAGTATTCGTCGGTGACGTACACCTTCTGCACATCACGGGTGGCGATGAGGTTGCCCATCGTCGACCGGCGGTCGCCGGCCAGCACCACGCCACCGGGGTAGCTGACCGCGACGATCGTGGTGCCGTGCGGGATCTGCTCCACGCCGGCCCGGCCGCCACCGTCGATCATGTTGTGCGGCAATCGATCAGGCGCATGAACGCGCAGGTACTCGGTGAACGACGAGATCCCGCCGGCTCCAGCCTCGCCCGGTACCGAGATCACTGCCCGCCCTTCTGGACGTAGGCGCGGACGAAGTCCTCCGCATTCTCCTCCAGCACGTCGTCGATCTCGTCGAGTAGATCGTCGGTCTCGCCGGTGAGCTTCTCTCTCCGCTCCTGGCCGGCCGCACCACCACCGATCGCGTCGTCATCGTCGCTGCCGCCGCCTCGCTTGGTCTGCTCCTGCGCCATGTTCGCCTCCTGAGAAGAGAATGTTGTGACTTCAACCCTACCGGTGGGCGCGGTCCCAGCGTCGCCGACGCGTCGGTCCGGTCGGCGATCGTCTTGCGCCGGTGGGATTCCGGCCGTTCACGACGCGGTCAGGCGGTCGACCAGATCGGCGGCCGAGTCGGCGGCGTCGAGCAGTTCACCGACGTGAGCAGCGGTGCCGCGAAGCGGTTCGAGCATGGGAATCCGGACCAGCGAGTCGCGGCCGAGGTCGAAGATCACCGAGTCCCAGCTGGCGGCGGCGACGTCGGCGCCGAACCGGCGGACGGCTTCGCCGCGGAAGAAGGCCCGTGTGCTCTCCGGCGGCGTCTCGACCGCGCGCATCACCTCGTCCTCGGTGGTCATTCGTTTCATGGACCCGCGTGCCACCAGACGGTTGTAGAGACCCTTGTCGAGACGGACGTCCGAGTACTGCAGGTCGATGAGCTGCAGACGCGACGCCGACCAGGTGAGTCCCTCGCGGTTGCGGAAACCCTCCAGCAGCCGCAGTTTGGCCGGCCAGTCCAGCAGATCGGCGCACTCCATGGGATCGCGTTCGAGCTTGTCGAGGACATCGGCCCACGAGGCCAGCACGTGCGCGGCGCGCTCGTCGTCGGAGTGGTGGGCGTCGTGGAACTTCTGCGCTCGGTCGAGGTACTCGCGTTGCAGGGCCAGCCCGGTCATCTCACGGCCGTTCTCGAGCGCCACGGCCGTGCGCAGCGTCGGGTCGTGGCTGATCGCGTGAACCGCCTCGACGGGCCAGGCCAGCGCGAGATCGGACAGGTCCACCCCGGCCTCGATCAGGTCCAGCACGAGTGCCGTGGTGCCCACCTTGAGGTAGGTCGCCGTCTCGGCGAGATTCGCGTCACCGATGATGACGTGCAGGCGGCGGTACTTCTCGGGATCGGCGTGCGGTTCGTCGCGGGTGTTGATGATCCCCCGCTTCAGTGTGGTCTCGAGACCGACCTCGACCTCGATGTAGTCGGCACGCTGCGACAGCTGGTAACCGGAGTCCTCGCCGCGCTGGCCGATGCCCACCCGGCCCGAACCGCAGATCACCTGACGCGACGCGAAGAAGGGCATCAATCCGGTGATGATCGAGTCGAACGGCGTGTCGCGGCGCATCAGGTAGTTCTCGTGAGTGCCGTACGAGGCGCCCTTGCCGTCGATGTTGTTCTTGTACAACTGCAGCCGAGGGGCGCCGGGAACGCTCGCGACATGCCGAGCCGCCTGCTCCATCACCCGCTCCCCCGCCTTGTCCCAGATCACCGCGTCGAGCGGGTCGGTCACCTCGGGTGCCGAATACTCCGGATGCGCGTGATCGACGTACAGCCGAGCACCGTTGGTGAGGATCATGTTGGCGGCGCCGATCTCGTCGGCGTCGATGATGGGTGCCGGACCGCCGCTTCGGCCGAGGTCGAATCCGCGCGCATCGCGCATCGGTGACTCGACCTCGTAGTCCCAGCGGGTCCGGCGGTCACGGCGCGGCACGTTCGCCGCGGCGGCGTACGCCAGGACGGCCTGGGTTGACGTCATGATCGGGTTCGCGGACGGATCGCCGGGCGCGGAGATGCCGTACTCGACTTCGGTTCCGATGATGCGCTGCATGGAACCCAGCCTAACCGTGGCGATCTGCGCCCGGCGCGGCGCCGGTCAGCGTCTGCGCAACCGCAGGCGGGAGAAGATGAACAGCGTGAGTACCAGCGCGATGGCCACCAGCGCCGCATAACTGATGAGCGCGTGCGCGAGGGAGGGCTCCCAGAGCGGATACATCATCTCGCCACCGGGCTCGTCGATCTTCACCTGGGGAACCTGATCGGCGATCCACGGGATGTTCACCGACTGCGCCGCATTGGTGTACCCCCAGTAGGTCGGGAACAGCCAGGTGATCGGCTTGACGAAGGCCGACCCGATCGCGAACAACCCGCCCGAGAGGACCAACTGGACCATCACCACGATCACCAGCGGCGGCATCGTCTGTTCGGTCGATCGCACGGCCGCCGAGATCGCGAGGCCGACGAGCACGCTCACGCACGCCAGTGTGGCGACCGCGATGAACAGCGTCACCGCGGGCGGGATCGCGGGTTCGGCGCCGCCGGTCTTGACGATGTCGGCGGCCTTCGGCATCGCCCGAAGCCCATAGGTGATGCCGATCATGATCGCCACCTGTACCACGCTCATCAGCGAGAACACCAGGATCTTGGCGGTCAGGTATGCGCCCGGACGCAGTCCCACCGCGCGCTCGCGCTCAAAGATCCCCCGCTCGCCGACCAGATCGCGGACGGCGAGCGCGGTGCCCATGAAGGCGGCGCCGATCACCAGCACGGTGAGGATCTGCAGAGCCTCCCCCGGATCCTTCGGCGGGACGTAGTCGTTCGTCGGCGGCAGCACCGCCCGGCTGAATCCCTTGTCACCCGGGATCACGAGGGTGAGCAGTCCCAGGACGATCGGCATCACCAGCAGCACCACCAGGTACCCCTTGTCGGCCCACACCAGGCGGAACTGCCGTCGGGCCACCGTGCTGGTCTGCCGCATCAGGCCCATCTTGACCGGTGTGACGGGTGCCCCGGGCGCGGGCGCCTGCGGTGGCGGCTGATGCGGATGGCGCCCGCGGTACTGGGCCCAGGCCTGGTCGGGCTGTTCGGCGACGTAGCTGAAGATCTCCGCCCAGTCGGCGGTGCCCATCTCGCCGGCCACATCCCCGGGGGCGCCGCAGAACGACGTCTTGCCGCCGGGCGCCAGCAGCAGCACTTGGTCGCACAGACTCAGGTAGGTGAGCGAGTGGGTCACCACCAGCACCACGCGACCCGCGTCGGCGAGCCGGCGCAGCGTCTTCATCACCTGCTGGTCGAGAGCCGGATCCAGACCCGAGGTCGGCTCGTCGAGGATGAGCAGCGACGGCCCGGTGAGCAGCTCCATCGCCACCGAAGCGCGTTTGCGCTGGCCGCCGGAGAGTTTGTCGACGCGGGTGTCGACGTGCTCGGTGAGCTGGAGTTCGGAGAGCACGCCGTCGATCACGACGTCGCGGTCGGCGGTCGACAGATCGGCGGGCAGCCGCAGTTCGGCCGCATAGCGCAGCGCCTGTCGGAGGGTGAGCTTCTGGTGCAGCACGTCGTCCTGCGGCACCATCCCGATACGGGAGCGCAGCGCCTCGTACTCGCTGTGAACTCCGCGCCCCTCGAAGGTCACGACTCCGACTGTCGGGTTGTTCAGGCCCGCGACGATCTTCGAGACCGTCGACTTGCCCGCTCCGGACGGGCCGATGATCGCGGTGAGCGTGCCGGGGGCCGCGGAGAAGGAGACGTCGTTGAGCAGTGCCTTGCCGTCGATCGTCAAGCCGATCCCGGATACCTCGAGGCCACCGGCCACCTGCGCCTGTGGCCGCCCGCGCACCAGGCGGCCGTCGGTCAGCACGAAGTCGGAGTTGCCGATCGTGACGACGTCGTTCTCGCTGAGGCGATGCGCCATCACGCGACGGCCGTTGACGAAGGTGCCGTTCACGCTCCCGAGGTCTTCCAGGAGCAACCCCTGCGGGGTACTCGTCATCCGCGCATGGTGCCGGGAGGCCAGGACGTCGCTGACGACGATGTCGTTGTCGGGCGTGCGGCCGATGGTCTGCACGCCGGTGAGCGAGATGGTCTCGCGCCCGCGCAGGTCGCCGGGCACTTCGTAGACGGCCGACGCGTTCTGATGCAGTGCCGCCAGGTGCGGGGCGTCGGGAAGCGCGCCGAATCGCGGGGGCGCCTGCCGGTATCCGCCGGGCGGACGCTGAGCCGAGAGCGGTGCGGTGGCCGGACGGTTCGCCGGGCGCACGGGTGGCCGGTCCGGCCGCTGCGGCCCGGACGGGTACGGCGTCGGCGCCTGCGGTCCGGCTGCGGATCGCAGCGGGCGAGACTGCGGCGCCGGAGGCTGCGGCACGGGCGGTTGCCGGCCCGGGACCGGACGCGAGGGTGGCACCACCGTCGGAGCCGCGGCTCCCTGCGGAGCCAACTCGACCACGGGTCCGGTCGCCGCATCACCGAGGCGGATCTGGACCGGCCGGTCGATCCGGGCCGCGGACTGCCGGACGCCTGCCACGAAGAAGCCGTTCGTGCTTCCGCGATCGACCACGCTCCAGCCGTCCGACCACTCGAACGCCAGGTGCACGCGGGACACGAGCGGGTGATTCACCACGACGTCGTTGTCGGGAGTGCGCCCGAGCGTCGCCGGTGAGGTCCGCACCACATGCGGGCGAGCCTGTGCGACCCGGACCTGCAGCGGGGTGATTGCTGTCGTGTTCATCGCCGGTAACTCTAGCGAGTCCCGGCGCCCGGCCTAGACCGACGGAATGACTAAGCCGGATCCGGGCTCCGGCGAACGCGGTTGGGCGGGCCGCGGACCAGAGCCCGGGATCAGAGATACTGGCCGGTGTTCGACTCGGTGTCGATGGCCCGGCTGGCACCGCCGGTCTTACCCGTGACCAGCGTCCGGATGTAGACGATGCGCTCGCCCTTCTTCCCCGAGATGCGCGCCCAGTCGTCCGGGTTGGTCGTGTTCGGCAGATCCTCGTTCTCCGAGAACTCATCCAGAATCGAGTCGAGGAGATGGCTGATCCGCAGTCCGCTCTGACCGGTGTCGAGATGCGCCTTGATCGCGTACTTCTTCGCTCGGTCGACGACGTTCTGAATCATCGCTCCCGAGTTGAAGTCCTTGAAGTACATGATCTCCTTGTCGCCGTTGGCGTAGGTGACCTCCAGGAACCGGTTGTCGTCGGACTCGGCGTACATCCGCTCCACCACGCGCTGGATCATCGCGTCGATGCACCGCCGGCGATCGCCGTCGAACTCCGCCAGATCCTCCGGGTGCACCGGCAGATCGGGCGTCAGGTACTTCGAGAAGATGTCGATCGCCGACTCCGCGTCCGGCCGCTCGATCTTGATCTTGACGTCCAGACGGCCCGGCCGGAGAATCGCCGGATCGATCATGTCCTCGCGGTTGGAGGCGCCGATCACGATCACGTTCTCCAGGCCCTCGACGCCGTCGATCTCGCTCAGCAGCTGGGGCACCACCGTCGTCTCGACATCCGAGGACACGCCGGAGCCGCGGGTACGGAAGATCGAGTCCATCTCGTCGAAGAAGACGATCACCGGAGTGCCCTCCGACGCCTTCTCACGGGCGCGCTGGAAGATCAGCCGGATGTGTCGCTCGGTCTCGCCGACGAACTTGTTCAGCAGCTCCGGGCCCTTGATGTTGAGGAAGTACGATTTGGCCTCGTGCGCGTTGTCTCCGCGCGCCTCGGCGATCTTCCTCGCCAGTGAATTGGCGACGGCCTTCGCGATGAGCGTCTTGCCGCATCCGGGAGGTCCGTACAGGAGCACGCCCTTCGGGGGGCGCAGCGAGTACTCGCGGAACAGGTCCTTGTGCAGGAACGGGAGTTCGACGGCGTCGCGGATCTGCTCGATCTGACGGCGAAGTCCGCCGATGTCCTCGTAATCGACGTCCGGAACCTCTTCGAGGACGAGATCCTCCACCTCGGCCTTCGGGATGCGCTCGAGGGCGAAGCCGGCCTTGCCGTCGATCATCAGCGAATCGCCGGGCCGGAGCTTGCGGGTCGACTCGCCGCCTTCGTCGGTGTGGATCAGCGAGCCCGCGAGTTGGACGATCCGCTCCTCGTCGCTGTGGCCGACGACGAGGGCTCGCCGTCCGTCCGCGAGGACCTCGCGCAGGGTGCTGATCTCGCCGACCGTGTCGTAGTCGAGCGACTCGACGACGGTCAATGCCTCATTGAGGCGGAGCGACTGGCCCCGCCGGAGAGCGGAGGCGTCGATGTTGGGTGACAGCGTCAGCCGCATCTTGCGACCGGAGGTGAACACGTCGACGGTGTCGTCGTCGAAGACCTGCAGGAGCACGCCGTATCCGCTGGGCGGCTGACCCAGGTTGTCGACTTCCTCGCGCAGGGCGATGAGCTGCTGTCTCGCCTCTTTGAGCATCTCGGTGAGCTTGCTGTTGCGCACGGTGAGACTCTCGACGCGCTGCTGCATGGTCGAGAATTCGACGCTGCTGCTGGGCGAACGGTCGGACTCGGTCATCGTCTCTCCTTTGCCGGTGGTACGTACTCCACGCTACCCGCGTGTGGGACGCCGTTGTACCCGAAGCGTTTCCGTACCGTCGGCGAGTCGGCGCGCGGTGATCAGGAAGGCGGTGTGGCCCTGCATCCGGTGCTCGGGGCGGACCGCGAGACCCACCGCACTCCACTCGCGGACCAGCGACTCCCATGCGCGCGGCTCGGTCCAGCACTGCTGTTCGCGCAGGCCCTCCATCACCTTCGACAGCTGCGTCACCGTGGCCACGTACACGGTCAGCACGCCGCCGGGGCGGATCGTCTTCGACACCACGTCCAGGCACTCCCACGGCGCGAGCATGTCGAGGATGATGCGGTCGAACTGCTCGGCGGGGTCGTGATCGACGAGATCTCCGACGCGCAGGGTCCAGTTGTCGGGGCGCCCGCCCAGGAAGGTCTCGACGTTGCGGACGGCGTGCTCGGCGTGATCCTCTCGCACCTCGTACGACAGCACCGAGCCCTCGGTGCCGACGGCGCGCAGCAGCGACAGCGTCAGCGCTCCCGATCCCGCGCCGGCCTCCAGGACTCGGGCACCGGGGAAGATGTCGCCCTCGGCGACGATCTGCGCGGAGTCCTTCGGGTAGATCACCTGCGCCCCGCGGGGCATGGAGACCACGTAGTCGGTCAGCAGCGGTCGCAGCGCCAGGTACTGGGTGCCCGAGGTCGCCTCGACGACGCAGCCCTCGGGGCTGCCGATCAGATCGTCGTGCAGGATGCCGCCGCGATGCGTGTGGAACTGCTTGCTCTCCTCCAGGACGACGGTGAACTTGCGTCCCTTCGCGTCGGTGAGCTGTACGCGATCGCCTACGGCGAACGGGCCGGTTGTCGCCATCGTGCTGGTGTCCTTCAAGTCGGTCGGCAGGGCCGATTCGGGGCCTTCGCGAGGAGTGGAGAGGCCCGGGAATCGCTCAGACAACCTTGTCATAGAGTGCCGGTATGGACATGAGCGAGGTGCCCTACAGCTGCTACTACGAGCCCATCCCCGTCCCCGGCGGTGACGATCCGGGCTACGAGTACTTCCAGCCGACACCGGCCACGGCGAGCGTGTGGTCGCAGGACATGCAGCACGGCGGTCCGCCCGCCGGCCTGCTGATGCGCGCGATGATGCGAGCCGTGCCGGACGACGGTCAGGAGTTCAGCCGCATCACCACCGAGATCATCGGACCCGTGGGGCTGGGCGTGAACCGGATCCGCACCAGCATCCCGCGGCCGGGCCGACGCATCTCGATGGTTCAGGCCGACCTCGAGGCGCAGGGGCCCGACGGCACCTACCGGACGGTGGCCCGGTCGGTGGCGTGGCGTCTGCTCGGGTCCGACTCGACGGCCGTCGCCGACGCTCCCCTCGATCCGCTGCCCGCCTCGCCGGACGAGCTTCCGCAGACGGTCGGATTCCCGACACAGGACACGGACGCGGTCGCATGGGGAAAGGTCGGGTTCATCGGCACCACCGTCACCGCCCGTCAGCCCGGCCGCAACGGCAAGACGCCGGCGATCTGGATCCGGCCCGCGATCCCGCTGGTGGCCGGCGAGGAGATGTCGCACCTCGAGTCGGTGTTCACCGTGCTCGACGTCGCGAACGGCGTCGGGACGCGTCTGGACCCGACGCAGTGGTCGTGGATGAACATGGACACGACGGTCCATCTGATCACCCAGCCGACCTCACCGTGGCTCGGTGTGGACTCCGATCTCGCCGTCGGCGCGCGCGGCTACGGCGCCAGCTTCGCCGACCTCTACGACGTCTCAGGCTTCCTCGGCCGCTCGGCGCAGACCGATCTGATCGCCGAGCAGGGATAGCGGCTGGAGCTACTTCTTGGCCGGTTGGACACCTCACCGGCTGGTTGGGCGCCTAACAGGCTGGTTGAGCGCCTAACAGGCTGGTTGAGCGAGCGTAGCGAGTCGAAACCGCCGCGAGTGAAGCTGGGAACCGAGCGATCGAGCTCCCAGCCCGAGTGGC
>NZ_BANU01000005.1 GCF_000333035.1 Gordonia sihwensis NBRC 108236 | reverse complement strand
TTGCTGGCTATGCACGTTGGTTCAGCGTTCCGGAAGTTCGTCGGTGGTGATGAGTGCAAGTGGGCGCGGCTGTTCTGGGACCGATACACAGCTCTGAAACACGACCCATTGGTTTCGTATGACTCGTACGAGATTTCGACCCTGATGAGGAGCGGACGGATACTCCTGATGTGTGCTCTACTCAACCGGGTAGCAGGTTCTAAAGCGCCCACGAGATGGATCTGTCGGGACTGCTGCACGGATAGGTGACATCTGATCTGGCTTGCCCGTGGGGTGGGCCTGGAAGGATGTTGCTGTGCCCAAGCCCTACCCGTCCGAGTTCCGTGACGATGTCGTGCGCGTCGCTCAGCACCGCGAACCCGGAGTCACGATCGAGCAGATCGCGAAAGACTTCGGGGTCCACCCGATGACGTTGCAGAAGTGGTTGCGTCGCGCCGATATCGACGACGGCGCCAGGCCCGGCCCGTCTCGGACCGAGTCCGCGGAGATCCGTGAGCTGCGCAAACGGAACCGGCTCCTCGAGCAGGAGAACGAGGTGCTGCGCCGTGCGGCGGCGTATCTGTCGCAGGCGAACCTGCCGGGAAAAGGCTCTACCCGCTCGTGACGGAGCTCGCCGCCGCAGGGGTCCCTGTGACGGTGACGTGTCGGGTGCTCAAGCTCTCCCGCCAGCCCTACTACCGGTGGCTGGCCGATCCCATCACCCCGAGCGAGGTGGTGGAGGCCTATCGCGCGAACGCCCTTTTCGACGCCCACCAGGACGACCCCGAGTTCGGGCACCGGCTACTGGCCGACGAGGCCCGCGACAATGGCGAAGCGATGGCGGACCGGACCGCGTGGCGTATCGCGTCGGCGAACGGCTGGTTCAGCGCGTTCGGCAAGCCCAAGCGGAGCAAACACCGCAAGCCCGGCCCGCCCGTCCACGACGACCTCTGCACCGTCGTCGACGAGCACGGCCGGACACGGCACGTGTTCGCCGCGGACGCACCGAACGAACTGTGGCTGACCGACATCACCGAGCACCGGACCGCGGAGGGCAAGCTGTACCTCTGCGCGATCAAGGACGCATTCAGTGGCCGGATCGTCGGGTACTCGATCGACTTCCGGATGAAGTCCCGATTGGCCGTCCAAGCGCTCGAGAACGCCGTCGCGATGCGTGGCGATGTCGCCGGCTGTGTGGTGCATTCGGACAGGGGATCTCAATTCCGAAGCCGCAAATTCCGGCGCGCCCTGACCCGTCATCGCATAGTCGGGAGCATGGGAAGAGTCGGGTCGAGCGGAGACAACGCCGCCATGGAATCGTTCTTCGCACTCCTGCAGAAAAACGTCCTCGACCGCCGCTCCTGGACCACCCGCGAGCAACTGCGCACCGCGATCGTCACCTGGATCGAGCGGACCTACCACCGCCGCCGCCGACAGGCCCGCCTCGGCCGTTTGACGCCCATCGAATTCGAGACCATCATGGCCAACAACGTCGCTCTCGCGGCGTGACTACAACCTGTCACCTACTCGTGCAGCAGTCCCGTCAGTCCACCCAGTTCTATCACTTGGGCGAGCGCACGCGGGACCTCATGGCGAGTAATCCGAAGCTCTTTCGGCGGTAGCGCGTTACCTCACAGGCGTGGTGATCCCGGCCGCGCATGACGGTCAGGCCACGCCGGGACAGAACTCGTGTTTCTGGCGCCGCGCGCCGGTGACGGCGTGGAGTCCGACGGGTCCGCCTCCGCTGAGTCCGGCCGATGCCGGAGTGAGGGCGGCCATGTCGGCGCCGATGCCGGTGTGCTGGCCGGCGGAGTGCCGTGGAGCTCGTGGTGGGTTCGGCCGGCGTCGGGTCGGTGCCGACGCCCCGCCCTGGCGCCGGCGGGCGGCCATGTTGGCCTCCGTGGCCTGGGCGCGGTTGGTCGGGAGTGCTCCGCCGGCTCGCTGCGCAGACGTCGCGCGCTCTCCGCTGGTGCCGTGTTGGCGGTGGAGACGGGCTAGTGAGACTTGGGGCCGGGCGGCTCGGTCGTCGGGGATCTGGCCCCCGTTGCGGAAGTTCGGAATCTGGCCGCCATCGCGGAACGGGGAGATGCCAGCGGAACTGAGATCGACGTCCCCAACGAACGGTAGGTTCTTCGCCAGCCAGGTGACTCGTGATCCGCTCCACTCCATGCCGAAGTGCGGGATATGGTCCATGATGCCCACGGCGTGAATCTCCTTGTGTTGAAACGGAACCGAGGCCCAGGCGCCGCGCGGCGGAGTGCGGAACCTGGGCCTCGGAGTCAGAGGGTCATTGTCAGGCGGCGGTGCCGACCTTGACGATGGCCTCGGGGCGGTAGACGCTCACGCCGAACCGGCCCTCGACACGGACGCGGGTCTGGTTGCGCTCGAACAGTTCGCCCGAGGTGTCCCACTCGATATCGACGGCCGCGCCCACGACGTCCACGCTCACTGCCGACGGGTCCAGGACCACGGCTGTCTTTGCCGGGAGCGCGGTGGTCAGGACCGCGCGGAGTCCCCACAGCTCACGTTCCATGAGGTCAATCGGGACGACTCGGAATGCGATGGCGTCGTCCGAGGTGGCCAGGAGTTCCACGGCCTCCCAATCGGCCGGGGAGATGAACAGGACGCTCGGCTCGTAGCCGAGGGTTTCCTGGGCCGTGATGGCCTTACGGATGGACGTCAGGGCGTTGGTGGCGAACGCCTGGATCTGCACGCCGCTGGTGTTGAGGAGTCCGGTCAGGTGGGCGCCGGTGCCGTCTCCGCCGATCACCTCGACCTCCAGGGCCTTGTCCAGGCCGTAGACGAGAACTGTACAAGACCGGCGGCGAGCTCGTGGCGCCGGCATCGTGTTCACCGTCGTTCTCGGCGGGACCGCCGTGCACGTCGACCGATGGGATCCGGACTGGGGCGTGCAGGTGATCCGGGAGGAAGGGGTGACCACCTTCTTCGGCGCACCCACGTTCCTGCAGGACATGATGCGCACCGATCTCGCCGGCGATGCGGACAACCCGCTCTCGTGCCTGGTGATCGCGGGATCGTCGGTACCGCGGAATCTGCCGGTCCAAGCCGCGGAGGCTCTCGGCGCCTACGTGGCTCCCGCCTGGGGGATGACCGAGTGCAGCATCCTCGTCTCGTGTACGCCGAAGGAGTCGGACGCCATTCTGCGCACCGACGGGTCGGTCTTCGAGGGCTCGGAGATGCGCGTGGTCGACGTCGACGGCAACGAGTGCCCGGCCGGAGTGGTCGGCGACCTCCTGATGCGGAGCCCCGGTGTGGTCTACGGTTACTTCGACCGACCCGATGCCACATCGCGAGACTATCGCCCGGGACTGTGGTTCTCGACCGGCGACCGAGCCGGCATCGACGAACACGGCTGGATCTCCCTGTCGGGACGGAGCAAGGACATCGTCATCCGGGGCGGCGAGAACATCCCGGTGACCGACATCGAGTCGTTGATCTTCGACCACCCCGACGTGTTGAACACGGCCGTCATCGGCATTCCCGACGAACGGCTCGGTGAACGTGTCTGCGCGGTGCTCGTGATGAAGGACGGCCGGCCCGCGCGCACGCTCGCAGGGCTGTCGGAATACCTTCTCGCGCAAGGGCTCTCGAAGCACTACCTCCCCGAACGTATTGTCACGCGCGGTGAATTGCCGATCACGCCCAGCGGCAAGATTCAGAAGTTCCGACTGCGGGAATCGCTGACTGACGGAGTCGGTGGCGCGGGCTGAATCGACGCGCCATGTCATGTATCGACGACTACATCGAGGTGCTGCGGAACTCCCGCAGGCCGGACCAGACCATGCAAGAGACGGAGACGAAGATGAGCTTGCCCACCAGGGTCGGGGTGTACGGAGGCGGACGGATGGGAGCCGGGATCGCGCACGCCTTCCTGTGTTCCGGCACCGCGGTCACGGTGATCGAAGCGGACGACTCCGCCGCCGACCGCGCTCGCGATCGGATCGCTTCGAGTCTGACCAAAGCGGCGGAGAGGGGCGTGCTCGCCGATTCCGTCGACGACGTACTTCGCCGAGCCGACGTCACCACCGGCGCTGAGAACCTCGCCGAATGCGGACTGGTCATCGAGGCGGTGCCGGAGATGGTCGAGGTCAAAGCGGAGGTCCTGGCGCGCATAGAGAAGACCGCTCCGCTCGCCGTCGTGGCGACCAACACCAGTTCGCTGTCGATCGACGGTCTGGCCGATTCACTCACCTCACCGGAGAAGTTCATCGGTCTGCACTTCTTCAACCCGGTGCCGGCCAGCGACCTCGTCGAGATCGTCGTCGGCACGAAGACGTCCGAGACACTGGTCGCCGATGCTCAGCAGTGGGTGCGCGACATCGGGAAGACCGGTATCACCGTCACGGACTCGCCGGGGTTCGCTTCGTCGCGGCTCGGAGTGGCGATCGCACTCGAGGCGATGCGGATGGTGGAGGAAGGTGTCGCCTCCGCGGCGGACATCGACACGGCGATGACCCTCGGCTACAAGCATCCCACCGGACCCTTGCGCACTACGGACATCGTCGGACTCGACGTCCGTCTCGCCATCGCCGAGCATCTCGCCAAGGAGATCGGACCGAGGTTCGAGCCGCCCGCGATCCTCCGTGACAAGGTGGCAGCCGGGCATCTCGGCCGCAAGACTGGGCAGGGATTCTACGAATGGTGAGCTGTTCGGTCGGTTGAGCGGTCATCCATGACTGCCGAGGGCGCTGAACGCGCCGTTCCGGCACAATGGGCCGCATGAAGCTCTCTGACACGATCGCGTCCGCCGGTGCCTGGGTTCTGGAGAACGGTCATCGTGCGCTCCTGGCGATCACCGGCGGGCGCTTCCCGAAGCGCATGCTGGGGATGCAGACTCTTGAGCTTCACACGATCGGAAGGAAGTCGGGGCAGCGCCGGTCGACGATGCTCACGGCACCGATCTACTCGGCCGATCAGATCGTGGTCGTCGCCTCGAAGGGCGGACACTCCGACCACCCCGACTGGTACAAGAACCTTGCAGCGAACCCCGACGTGGAGGTGACTGTCGACGGTACGACGACCTCATGGACCGCGCGACGGGCGAGCGCCGAGGAGAAGTCGCGGCTGTGGCCGTCGATCGTGAAGATCAACCCCGGCTACGAGGGCTACCAGCGCAAGACCGATCGGGACATCCCCGTGGTCATTCTCACGCCGCGCGGCAGGTAAGACCGACGCGAGGGTGTCAGGTGGTGCCGTGGCGAAGGAATCCGTAGAGGCCGGCGCGGTAACCGCGCTGATAGCTCAGGTCGTCGTCGGGGTCGGTGCCGTTCTCGAGAACTGACGCCGCGTGGTGCCGCGCCCACGTCGGCGGAAGGCTCGACAGGTAGGCGAGCGACTCGTCGAACCCCTGCTGGAAGAGGTCCGGATCGAGGCATACGTCGAGTTCCGGATCGACGAGCGGATACGACGTCGGCAGACGCGTCACGGTGGCGTGACCGCTGAGCGGCGCGGTCGTCTGAGGGTCGGCGGAGTGAGCGGTCATCGGCGGGTTCGTCTTTCAGCGAGGGTTCGGTACAGGGTGGCTCGGCTGACTCCGAGTTCGGCGGCTATCGCGGGTACGGGATGGCCGGCGGCACGCATGCGCTCGGCGGCGGCGGCTTGGGTCTCGTCCAGCGCGCGGGGCCGGCCGACGCCGGAAGCGGCGTGGGAGCGCCGATGCGGAGACCGACGGTGTTCCGATGTCGGCTCCTCGTCGTCGAGCTCGGCGAGGGACGCCAGGACGCCGACGATCATCGCTCCGGCGGGGTCCGCGGTATCGACTCCCTCGCGCAGCGACTGCAGTCCGATCCGCCGCCGAGTGAGTTCGCGCGCACTCGAGAGCACTTCGCGTGCGGTGCGGCCCAGTCGGTCGACGCCGACGACGACGGCGGTGTCTCCGGGCCTCGCGTAGTCGAGCAGCGCTGCCCAGCCGGGGCGCTCGGAGGAGGGGGTGCCGGCGCCGGACCTGTCGCTGTAGATCCGCGACGGTTCTACGCCGGCATCGGTGAGCGTATCGATCTGTGCCTCGAGTCGCTGAGACCCTCCGGGCGCGCGTGCATAGCCGAGTCGGTACCCGGCGCCGACGGCCTCATCGTCTCTCATGTCTCACAATGTATCGCAAAAGGGGCGGGTCTTGGTTTTGCGACACTCCCGAATTCGAGTGGTCCGCTCAGCCTGGTCGAGCGAGCGCAGTGGGGGCGGGGTCGTTCCTGCGGTGGTGGTGGTTCATTTCGACTCGCTGCGCTCGCTCAATAAGCCTGAATATGAGGCCTGACTGGGTCGCGCTCGCTCAGTGAGCGCGAAGATTGGGCCTCGCGGGGTCGCTCGCAGTAAGCCTGAAGATCAGCCCGGCGGGATCGCTCGCTCACCAGACCTCGTCGCAATAATAATTTTGCGACTGTCGCATAATGGTGAGATGCGAAAACGCTGCTCGCCTCGCCCGGGTGGGGGCGAGACGAGCAGCGCGGGAGTTCTTGGAGGGGCTGGGGCGGGGTCAGCCGACCGGGGTGGGGAGGACCGACTCGAACGCGCGGCCCGACCGGGGGCGCGCGGAACCCATCTGCTTCGAGTCGCACAGGAAGGAGACGAGGTCGGCGAGAGTGTCCGCGGACGGCCGCGGCTCGTAGCCGAGCTGTGTCCGTGCCTTGCTGATGTCGACGACGGGTTGGGCGACCAGCGCCGCGATGGACGCACGCGAGACGAGGTCGGAGCCGAACAGATGGCTGATCGGTTCGGCGATGGGGACCACCACGTTCAGCAGACGCAGCGGTACGGCGAACAGCGGGCGGAATCGCCCGCAGAGCTCTGCGACGGCGCGCATGGCCTCGAAGAGGCAGACCTGTTCACCGCCGAGCAGGTAGTTCTCGCCGGTGGCGCCGTGCGCGGCGGCGAGGGTGAGGCCCTTGGCCACGTCACGGACGTCGACAAGATCGAAGTTGCCCTCGACGAACAGGGGGACTCTGCCCTGCGCCGCGTCGCGCAACATGCCGTTGATGCGTGAGAGTCCGTGGTCGACGGGACCGTACACACCGGTCGGGTTGCAGATCACGGCGTCGAGCCCGTCCGCGATCACCTTGCGCAGTTCCTGCTCGCCCGCCCATTTCGATCGGTCGTACACCGGGAGCGCGGGATTCTCCGAGCGCGCGGAGTTCTCATCGACGATCCCGTTGTCGGTGTACTGGTCGAAGGAGTGAATCGAGCTGCAGTGGACGAAGCGTCGCACACCGGCGGCGAGCGCGGCTCGAGCGGTGGATGCAACGCCCTGTGTATTCACTCGCCAGGCGAGTTCGTCCTGCTGTTTGAGGGTGATCATCGCGACGAGGTGATACACGGTGTCGACGCCGTCGAACGCGGCGACGAGTGCGTCGTGGTCGAAGATGTCGGCGGCAGTCCAGGTCACCTGCGGGTGATCGAGGCCGTGCGCCGGCGACACCCGGTCGATGGCGACGACGTCGTGCCCGTCGGCGACGAGCTGGTTGACCAGGTTGGTTCCGACGAATCCAGCAGCTCCGGTGACGGCGACCTTCATGTGCATCCTCATTCCCGACGTGACAGACCACAGTGCCCGGTGATCTGGCGTGCCCCGTCCCAGCAGACTAGAACACGTTCTAATTCGCACGAGGCTATCTGGCCCGCTCACCGCCGCGCAAGGGTGTCGCGGATTTGTCGTCCGCGCCGGGGGTTCGCACGTGCCGTTACCGGCCCCGTCTGCGCGCGGTCCGGGGTACTGTCCGAGGAATGTCTGAACAGGCAGTGCGCGCGGTGCGACCGCTGCGAGCGGCGATGGTCGTCGGTGCACTCGGCGTGGTGTTCGGAGACCTGGGGACGAGTCCGATCTACACCGTTCAGACGGTCTTCGACCCGAGGGACCCGCACCCGATCGCGCCGACGTCCGACAACGTCTACGGCGTGGTCTCGCTGATCTTCTGGTCGGTGATGATCATCGTGACCCTCACGTATGTGCTGCTCGCCATGCGCGCGGACAACGACGGCGAAGGCGGGATTCTCGCTTTGATGACCCTCCTGAAACGGTGGGTGGAACAGATCGATCCGCGGACGTTCATCGTGCTCTCCGCACTCGGCATCCTCGGAGCCGCACTCTTCCTCGGGGACAGCATCATCACCCCCGCGATCTCGGTGCTGTCGGCCGTCGAGGGCCTCAAAGTGGTCGATCCGGAGCTGCATTCCTGGGTGGTCCCGCTGACCGCATTGATCGTCTTCGTGCTGTTCCTCGCCCAGCGGTTCGGCAGCGGCGGCGTGGGTCGCTACTTCGGGCCGGTGATGGCGGCGTGGTTCGTCGTCATCTCGGTGCTCGGAATACACGGAATCACAGCCGAACCCGGCATCCTGCGCGCACTGTCGCCGACCTACGCGGTCGGTTTCGTCGCCGGTCATTTCCACGTCGCGTTCTTCGCGCTGGCCGCGATCGTGCTCGCCGTGACCGGGGCCGAGGCGCTCTACGCCGACATGGGCCATTTCGGGCGCAGACCCATCTCCACCGCATGGATCCTGATCGTCGCGCCGGCCCTGACACTCTGCTACCTCGGTCAGGGCGCCCTGGTGCTTCACGACGTCCGCAATCTGAGCGCGCCGTTCTTCCTGCTGAGCCCGCAGTGGGGGCAGATCCCGCTCGTGATGCTGACGACGATGGCGACGGTGATCGCGGCGCAAGCGGTGATCTCCGGTGCGTTCTCCGTCGCCTCGCAGGCGGCTCGTCTCGGCTACATGCCTCGTCTACGCCTGGTGCACACCTCCGACCGCGAGTACGGGCAGGTGTACGTTCCGTGGCTCAATTGGTTCCTGATGGTCTCGGTGATCACCCTGGTGTTCGCATTCCGCAGTTCCGACGCCCTCGCCTACGCGTACGGCATGGCGGTCACCGGGACCATCGCGATCACCACGATCCTGTTCTTCGTCGTCGCACGGCACCGTTGGCGGATCCCGTGGTGGCTGCTGGCGCCCGCCGCGGCCGCACTGTTGACCGTCGACTTGCTGTTCTTCGCGGCGAACATCACCAAGTTCGTCCACGGGGCGTGGCTGCCGTTGGTCATCGCTCTCGCGGCTTTCGCGATCATGACGACGTGGCGGCGCGGTCGCCTGCTGGTAGCGGCTCGTCGATCGCTGCTCGAGGGCCCCGTCGACGAGTTCCTCCAATCGCTGCGGTCGGGGGAGCGCGAGGTCGACGTGGTGGACGGCACGGCGGTCTTCCTCAATCGCGACCCGGCCAGCGCACCGCTCGCGTTCCGGGCGAACGTCGATCACAACCGTGTCCGGCACCGGCAGGTCCTCTTCGTGTCGGTGGAGGTCGCTACCGCGCCCCGCGTCGATCCTGCGGCGCGGGTCCGCAGAATCGACCTCGGTGCCGACGACGAGGGGATCAGCGCCGTCGTCGTCCGCTTCGGGTATGCCGAGCCGCCGGACATCCCGGCGACTCTCGGTGCGATACGTGACCTTCCGGTGGGTGTGGACCCCGCGGCAGTGACGTACTTCCTGTCGACTGTGGAGTTGCGTCTGAGTGACGAACCGGGCCTGGCGGGCTGGCGCAAGCGAGTGTTTCTGGCGAGTTCGCACGTGTCGTCGGACGCGAGTGACTACTTCCGGCTTCCGCGCGAGCAACTCGTCGTGATGGGGGCACGGATCCCGGTGTGACGCAGGCGGCCTCGGCCGGTCAGCTCAGCGCGATGACCCCGCCCGTCGGCGTCGAGGTGGGGCCGCTGCCGCCGCCGATGTCGCGGGCGATCCACACACCCGGCGTGAGCTGACGGTACTCATGGAGGCTGACCGGCTCACCGAGGAAATCAGCCGAGAAGTCCGCGGCGTAGACCGGCCGACCGTCGACGCGCGAGACGGCGGGAACCACCTCGGCTCCGGCGTCGGTGCCCCAGACGTAGTTCTTGTACACCCAGGGGCGCCCGCCCCGTTCGGTGAAGGTCAATGCGTCCCCGAGGACGCTCTGGGTGCGAGTGAGGGTCTTCCCCGCCTCATGGGGCAGTGTCCGGCCCCGAAGCTGGAACACCGGGAGCAGGGAGAGCTTCTTCTTCCCGAGGGGACGAACGCCCAGCGGCGCATCGGCGAACAACCCGAGGATCTCCTCGGCGGTGCAGTGTTCCATCAGGGAGGTGACCGTTCGCGTGGCGTTCCCCGGATCGACGACGCACGTGCGCGCCGGCGCGGCCGACGCGGTGGCGGGCGAACCGAGGAGTGATCCGACGGCTGCGATGATCGCGACGATTCTGATTCTTGTCGTACGTTCAAATGACACGAGGACATTGAACAGTGCGCAAAGCGGTCGAGCAATCCGAATGTCCCGACATTTCCTCGCCGGCTGATTACTTTGGTCCCTAGATTTCTGCCGCTCTCATGCACTTACCTTGTCCTGGGGTGAAGTCTCCAGTGCGGTCGAGGGATCGGCATCACTGCAGGGAGTGAAGGTGGGTTCTTGTGGCGGTGCGGACGCGGACAGCGAAGTCGGCGCAGGTGGATCGGCGCATCGCGAGGCGCGACGACGTGCTCGTCCTGGCATTCGCCGCCGTCGCGCTGGCGGGGGTGCTCATTCACGACCGCGTCGACATGCCGGCCACGCCTCTGCTCAGCGTCACCAACATGTTTCCGACCGCGGTCTACCTCGGTCTCGGACTGCTGGGCTTCGTTCCACGAGCTCGTGCCGCGTCGAGCTGGCTGCTCTTGATCTGGGCGTGGATCCTGGTGGTCGCATCACTGATCGGCCTCATACCGCAGAGCAACGCAGTCTCAGCGCCGCAGAATCCCAACGTGCACTACGTCTTCCACATCATCTACGCAGCGTGTCAGCTGCCGCTGGTCGTCGCGCTGGTGCTGCGGCTCAATCGTGACGCTTCGGCCGTCACCACATCCCGCTGAGACACTCACCGCGCGGCTGTGAGGACAACGCCCGCGCTCGCCGTGACGACGAGTGCGATGGCGACGAGCTGACGTGAGTCCAGCGACTGGTCCAGAACCACGAAGCCGGCGAAAGCGGCCACCGCGGGGCCCAGACTCGACAGCACGCCGAACACACGCGTCGACATCCGTTTGAGTGCGGTGAACTCCAGGGCGTAGGGGATCACTGAGGTCAGCACGGCCACGCCGCCGAACGCCGCGAGCAGGCCCGGGTCGTCGGCGACCGCGGGCGCCGCTTGGAACAGTCCGATCGGGACGATCACCCCAGCCGCGACCAGCATGGCCGCCGACAGGCCGTCGACGCCGTGCACCCGGGTTCCCAGTCGGGCCGAGGCCACGACGTAGACGGCCCAGCAGAGGGCGGCCATCGCCGCGAATCCTGCTCCCCGAACATCGAAGGCAGCGCCGCCGTGCACGCCGAGCATCGCTATCCCGAGCGCGGCGAGTGCGACCCACAGGGCGTCGATCAGGCGCCGGCTGCCCGCGGCGGCGACGGCCAACGGTCCCATCAGCTCGACGGTAACCGCGACGCCGAGCGGAACGCGATCGATCGCCAGATAGATGAACAGGTTCATTCCGCCCAGGCCCAGACCCAGCAGCAGCACGCCGAGCCACGTGCGCCGCGGCCAGCTCAGCACCCGTGGCCGGACGAGAAGGGCCAGGATCAGCGCGCCGCACCCGAGTCGCAGGGCGGCGGCGCCGAACGGTCCCACCCGGTCGAACAGCGAACCGACGATCGCGTTGCCGAACTGGACGCTGAACACCGCAGCGACCACCAGCGCGCTCGGCGGCACACGAGGCAGGGGATCGGGACGGGTCTGCACGGTGGGGACTCTATCGGCCGGCCCAGCGGATACCCTGGCGGAGGTGGGAAGGATTACCGCCCGATGGCCGGTGACGAAGGTGCGGATCGGACACGAGCCGCGGCGTCGTCCCGACCGACTCGCGGTGGAGGAACCACTCGAGATCCGGATCGGCGGACTGCCGCTGGCGGTGACGATGCGGACACCGGGCACCGACGTCGAACTCGCGGCGGGATTCCTCGTCTCCGAAGGGGTCATCACCCGTGCCGAGCAGTTCCGGGCCGCGATCCACTGCGGCGGGCCGGGCACCGGCGGCACGGAGAACACGTACAACGTGCTCGACATCGCACTCTCCGCGGACACCCCGCCGCCCGGACCGGCCACCGCGCGCGACTTCCTGACCACCAGCGCATGCGGAATCTGCGGCAAGACGAGCATCGACGCGGTGGAGACCTCGTCGGCGTTCGACCTGCGCGGAGACGAGACGACGGTGCGACCGTCGCTGCTCGTCGAACTGCCGGAACGTCTGCGCGCCGGACAGCGAGCCTTCGACAGCACCGGCGGACTGCACGCGGCGGCGCTGTTCGACGCCGAGTCGGGTGAGTTGCTGACCCTGCGAGAGGACGTCGGCAGGCACAACGCCGTCGACAAGGTGATCGGGTGGGCGCTGACACGCGACCGGCTGCCGCTGCGCGGAACCATTCTGCAGGTGTCGGGCCGGGCGAGCTTCGAACTGGTCCAGAAGGCGGTGACGGCCGGCATCCCGATGCTCACGGCGGTGTCGGCGCCGTCCTCGCTGGCCGCCGAACTCGCCGAGCGGTCGGGACTCACGCTCATCGGCTTTCTCCGCGGCGATTCGATGAACGTGTACACCGGCGCCGCTCGGGTGGCGCCGGCCTGACCGCTGCCGGATCTAGATCGGGTCGGTGAGACGACGCAGAAAGGCAGCTGTCCGCTCGTGCTCGGGAGCGCCGATGACCTGCTCCGGTGCGCCGCGCTCCACGATCACGCCGCCGTCGACGAACAACACTTGGTCGGACACCTGGCGGGCGAACGAGATCTCATGCGTGACCACGACCATGGTCCAGTTCTGTGCCGCGAGGTCGCGGATCACCCGCAGGACCTCGCCGACCAGTTCCGGGTCGAGTGCCGACGTCGGCTCGTCGAGCAGCAGCACCTTCGGATTCATCGCGACGGCGCGCACGATCCCCACCCGCTGCTGCTGACCGCCGGACAGTTGAGCCGGGTAGTCGTCGGCGCGGTCGCCCAGGCCGACGCTGTCGAGCAACCGCTGCGCATCCGCGGTCGCGTCCGCCACCGGCCGTCGCTGCACCACCACCGGTCCCTCGATGACGTTCTCCAAGACCGTCTTGTGGGGGAACAGGTTGTGGTTCTGAAAGACGAATCCGCTCTGGCTCCGATAGCGGGCGATGTCGGACTTGGCGTAGTCGCCGGCGAAATCGATCGTCACGTCGGCCACCCGGATCACACCGGTGTCCGGTACGTCGAGCGCATTGAGCGACCGCAGAAGGGTGGTCTTGCCCGATCCGGAGGGGCCGATCACCGCGGTGACCGACCCGGAGTCGACGCTGAACTCGATGCCGCGCAACACTTCGTTGTCACCGAAGGCCTTCGTCAGACCATCGACCTGGATGAGTGCGGTCATGTCGGGATGAACCTTCCGAGACGGGTCTCGAGGACGCCCTGCAGCATCGACAGCACGAGGCACACGATCCAGTAGTAGACCGCGGCGGTCATGTACAGGGCGAAGAACTCGAAGGTGGGCGCGGCGGCTATCTGCGCGACGCGCAGGAGCTCCGTCACCAGGATCGTGGAGGCGAGTGAGGTGTCCTTCACCAGTGAGATGAGCGTGTTCGACAGACCGGGAACCGCGATCCGCGCCGCTTGCGGGAGCACGATGCGGCGCATCGTGGTCGCGTAGTTCATGCCGATGGTCGCGGCGGCCTCGCGCTGGCCCTTGGGAACCGACATGATCGCGCTGCGGATGATCTCGGCGGCGTACCCGCCGACGTTGAGCGAGAAAGCGATCGCGGCGGCAGGCAGCGGCGGCACTTTGAATCCGAGCTCGGGCAGCGCGTAGAAGATGATGAACAACTGGACCAACAGCGGGGTGCCCCGGATGATCGAGACGTAGATCCGCGCGAGTCGCGAGAGAATCGGGTTCTCCGCGAGCCGGGCGAGTGCCACGACGAGCGCGATCGCCAGGCCGATCACGAAGCTCACCGCCGCGAGCGGGATGGTGGTGGTGAGCGTGGCTTTCGCCATCGGCCAGAGGTTTCTCCCGATCAACTCCCAGGTGCTCTCCGGCGGCTGTGCCCGCGGGCCGCTGCCGCTGGCATCGGCTTTGAGGTACTTCTCTGAGATCGCTGTGAGCGTGCCGTCGGCCCGCAGACGGTCGAGCGCGTGGTCGATCTTCGGTATCAGCGGACTGCCCTTGGCGGCGGCGAAGGCCTGGTCGCTCGTCTGCCCGGTCTTGGCCGAGATCTTGACCGACGAGTCGCCGGTCTCGGCGAAATACGCGTACACGGCGATGCTGTCGTTGACCGTCGCGTCGACCCGGCCCTGCCGAAGCAGTGTGATCGCCTGGGTGAAACCCTCGACGGTCTGCACCTGTGCACCCGCGTCGCGAGCGACTTGAGTCCAGTTGCTCGTCGCCGTCTGGGCGACGGTGCGGCCCCTCAGATCGTTCAACGACCGGATCGACGAGTCGTCCGCCCGTGTCACGACCACCCCTTCGCCGACGGCGTACGGGCTGGACAACGCGTACTCGGCTCGCCGCTCCGGAGTGATCGTGACCTGATTGGCGACCACGTCGAATCGATCCGCGCCGAGTGCTGCGAACAGCGAGTCCCAGGGAGCCTCCACGAACTCGGCCCGCATGCCCATCTGATGCGCGACGGCCTCGGCCACGTCGACGTCGTAGCCGGAGAGTCGACCGGTCGCGGGGTCGTGGAAGCTGAACGGCGCATAGGTGCCCTCGGTTCCCACTCGGAGCACGCCTTCGCCGCTACGCCCACCGTCGGGGCCGCCGCATCCGCCCACCACTGCCACTGCCGCGATCAGCGCTGCCAGTAGCAGCGCCGGGGCTCGCGGTCGGAGGCTCATAGGGGGAGTAAACCCCGCCGGCCGATCAGATGGGACCCTTTGGCGCCACCTGGTCCGAGGGTGGGATTCCGGCGGCACGCAGATGCGCGCGGAGCCGGCCGACGAGCGGTGCACGTTCGAGTTCGTCAGCGGTCATCCATCGTGCGTCCTCGGCGTCGTCGCCCGCGCGCAGCTCGCCGCCGATCACCGTCGCGGCGAAGTCGTGGATCTCGAAGGTCTCCGCGTCGCTGTAATCGATGATCGCGCACCAGAGTTCCCTACCGATCACCACCTCGAGGCCGGTCTCCTCCCGGACCTCACGTGCGGCCGCCTCGGCGAGGGTCTCGCCGGCCTCGACATGTCCGCCCGGTACCGACCAACGTCCCTTCTCCGGTGCGTGACCGCGTTTGATCATCAGTATTCGTCCGCCGTCGTCGACGATGACCGCGCCCGCGGCCAGCACTGGATCCATCCTCACACCGTAGATCTCCGCGTGGTCGTGCGGTTATCTCCGCGTCACAGTGGGTTGCTCGTCGCAACGCCGGTCCGTTGTTCTGACGGTGATCGCGACACCTCTGCGGGCGGGCTCGCCCCACTATCCTCGGTGAAGTGACCGCACGGCGACAGCAACGCACAGGACTCGACGCCGTCGTGCAGACGGCCGCGGACGTGACCGCCACGAGGTCTCGCAACGCCAAGACACAGCGGATCGCCGATCTTCTGCGAGCGCTGTCGGCCGATGAGATTCCAGCGGCCGTCGGACTGTTGCTGGGCCGCCCGCGTCAGGGCCGGCTCGGAGTCGGCCGGCGTGCCGCTCATGCCGCTCGCACCGAACCGGCGGCGACCCCGTCGCTCACCGTGAGCGATGTGGACGCGGCGTTCACGACGCTGGCGAACACGCGCGGTCCCGGTGCGGTGCGCACCCGAGCGGAGGCACTGCACGCCCTGATGTCGCGTGCGACCGCCGACGAACAGGACTATCTGATCCGGGTGCTCACCGCCGAGATGCGGACGGGTGCGCTCGAGAGCGTGGTCACCGATGCGGCCGCGATGGCGGCGGGTCTGCCGACCGCAGTGGTGCGCCGGGCGGCGATGCTCTCCGGGGACCTCGGTACCACTGTCCGTCAGGCGTGTGCGGGATCCGACCTCACCGCAGTCGGCCTCACGCCGGGAGTCCCGGTCTCGCCGATGCTCGCCTCCACGGCCGAGTCCGCGTCGGCCGCGGTCGCCGAAACGGGGGAGGCCTCCGTAGAGGCGAAACTCGACGGCGCCCGGATCCAGGTGCATCGCGTCGGCGGCGCGGTCACCGTCTACACGCGCAGTCTGGCCGACGTCACCTCCCGGGTCCCCGAACTCGCCGAACTGGTGTCCGAGTTCCCCGGCGGCGACCTGGTCCTGGACGGCGAGACACTCGCTCTCGATCCCTCGGGTGCGGCGCGGCCGTTTCAGGAGACGATGAGTCGCTTCGGCTCCGGCGGCGGCACCGCATTGTCGGCGTGGTTCTTCGATGTGCTCTACGCCCGCGGCGAGAGCCTGATCGACTCACCGCTGCGGCGTCGGCGGCGGGTGCTGGCCGAGATCGTCGGGGAGCGGATGATCCGCGGGATCGAGGTGACCGGTCCCTCCGCCGGCCACCTCGCCGAAGACTTCTTCGCCGCGGCGGTCGGCACCGGCGACGAGGGGGTCGTGGTCAAGTCGCTCGACTCGACGTACGCGGCCGGGCGCCGCGGCAGTCACTGGATCAAAGTGAAGCCCGTGCACACCTTCGATCTGGTCGTGCTCGCCGTCGAACAGGGATCGGGACGGCGGCGGGGGATGCTGTCGAACCTGCATCTGGGCGCGCGGGATCCGGCGGGGCGATTCGGTCCGCCCGGTGGATTCGTCATGGTGGGTAAGACCTTCAAGGGACTCACGGACGAGCTGCTGCGATGGCAGACCGCGCACTTTCCGACGATCGCCGTCGACACTGCGGGCCATGTCACCGCGCTGCGGCAGGAGACGGTGGTGGAGATCGCGATCGACGGCGTGCAGCGGTCATCGCGCTATCCGGGCGGGGTCGCCTTGCGGTTCGCGCGGGTGAAACGCTATCGCGTCGGGGCCGACGCCAAGCCCGCCGCCGAGGCGGACACGATCGACGCGCTGCGCGATCTGCTCGATTCGAGGGCGTCCGACGCGATGCGGTGATCGTCAGTGCGGCGTCACGACTCGGACCGGGAACAGCACGGTGCGCTCGACGACACGATCGCGCTCGGCGCTCCGGCTCGTCCGGCGCGGATCTGCGAGGTAGGCCTCCAGGGCCGCCTGATCGGGCAGACCGATCAGCTGCGTCTCGTCGGGAACGTCGGCGGTGCCGGAACCGAGCGCGCGAGCGAGAAGCACCCCGCCGTGATCGGGTAGCAGGGCGAGGACCTCGTCTTCATAGGCCGACAGATCGGCGGCGAGGCCGGGCCGGGCCCAGAGTTGACAGCACAGTTCGACGGGTTCGGGATCGGTGGTCATGTCCTCGACGTTATCGGTGCCGTCGAGCCCGACGGCGTGGCTGCGGCCTTCGCTTCCAGCAACACGGTTTCGAGCATCTCCGGCGTCAGCCGCCCGGTGAAGGTGTTCTGCTGGCTGACGTGGAAGCATCCGAGAACGGTGAGACGCCGGCCGTCCGGATGGTCGATCACCGCGCGGACGCCGTGCCCGAACCGCGGCCGTGGACGCGGCACGATCCAACCGCCCTCGGAGAGGGACGACAGCAGCGCCTGCCAGCCGAATCCGCCGAGAGCGATCGCCACCCGGACGGTCGGTGCCAGCAGTTCCAGTTCCCGCGACAGGAATGGCGCACACCGGCGACGTTCATCGGGCGTCGGCTTGTTGGCCGGCGGAGCGCAGTGCACGGGCGACGTGATCCGGGTGTCGATGAGCCGCAGGCCGTCGTCGGCGGATACCGCATGCGGCGCTGACGCGAGTCCGACGGCGTGCAGTGCGGCGAACAGGAAATCGCCGCTGCGGTCGCCGGTGAACATCCGGCCGGTGCGATTGGCGCCGTGCGCGGCCGGAGCCAGCCCGACGACGAGGATCCGTGCGTCGTCCGGTCCGAAACCGGGAACGGCGCGACCCCAGTAGGTCTGGTCGCGAAAGGCCGCGCGTTTGACGGTGGCGACCTCTTCGCGCCAGGCGACGAGCCGCGGACAGGCCCGGCACTGTGCGATCAGATCGTCCAACGCGGTCAACGTGCGGGCACTGGCCGCCCGATCGGGCGCGGATTCGGGGCGCGGCGCCATGGACTCCACCGTAGTCGGGAACCGCGCCCGGCATAGTGGGAGCCATGCGTCATACCCTCGCCGACATCCTGCCCGCGGTGTCCGCCGCATTCGACGGCGCCGAGACCGAGGGGCTCGAGGTGGCCCCGGCTCGTGACATCGCCGTCCTCCTGATCGACGGACTGGGAGCCGAACTCCTGCGGCGGCACGGCGACGTGGCACCGACTCTGACGGCGCACCTGCGGGCCACGTTGGCAGCCGGGTTCCCCGCGACGACGGCCTCGAGCATCTCGAGTCTGGCGATCGGAGCACCCTGTGCCACACACGGGATCATCGGATACAGTTTCGCGCTGCCCTCCGCCGCCGGACCGGAGAACTTCAACGCGCTGCGCTGGCGGACCGGCAGCGCCGAAGGGCCGGATGCGAGAACCACCCATGTGCCGGAAGACGTTCAGCCCGTGGAGAGTTCGGTGCAGCGGCTGGCTCGGAGCGGTGTCGAGGTCCACTACGTGGTGCCGGGCTATCAGATGCGTTCGGGGTTGACGCGGGCGGCGTTCCGAACGGCCGGACGACTCCACCCGGCGTCAGATCTCGACTCCGTGCGCGACGGACTCCTCGATTTCGCCCGGCACACCGATCGCGGGCGCCGATTCGCCTACGCTTACTTCCCGGACCTCGACATGCACGGGCACGTCGCCGGGCCGGAGTCGGCGCAGTGGCGCGCCGTGCTCGGCGCGGTCGACGCAATGGTCGCACAGCTGATCGACGACCTGCCCCCGACGTGCACCCTGCTGATCACCGGCGATCACGGCATGATTCGTGCGGGGGCGGCCGTCGACCTCGAGGCGGATCCCGAACTGCGCCGCGATGTCCGCCTGGTCTCGGGCGAAGCCCGAGTGCGGCACGTCTACTCCGACCATCCGGACGCCGTGCGTGACGTGGCCGATCGATGGACCGGGGCGCTCGGCGAGCACGCCCGCATCGTCACCCGCGAGCAGGCGCTCGACGAACACTGGTTCGGTCCCACGCCTCCGGTGCCGACGATCGAGTCCCGGATCGGTGACGTTCTGGCGGTGGCGCGAGGAACGAGCGTCCTCGTCTGTCCCACCGCTGAGCCCATGGAGTCGACGATGGCCGGTCATCACGGTGCCTGGACCGACGATGAACAACTGGTGCCGCTGATCTCGAATCGGTGAGATCAGTCGGAGTAGCGGTGCGACCAGCCGATCGCGCGGAGCTCGCCGACCGGTCCGGTGACGGTGGTGATCGACTGATACTTCGGGGTGGGCGGTCGTCCGCGCGACTTGCGGGTCATCGGGACCACCAAGCCCTGAGGCGTTCCGTTTCGACTCCAGTCCTCGCTCACCAGGAATGATTCGGGAAGTCGGTCGCCGAGGAAGGCGTAGCGGGCGCTGCCGCGCTTGCCTTCGGTGGGACGATGCAACCGCTGCATGATCATCGTCCGGCTGTGCGCCCCCGGCTCGCGGATGAACCTCACGCGCTCGTACACCGGGACACCCATCGAGAACAGCGCGCCGTACGGAGCACTGGCGACGTCGTGCGGTGTGAGGGCCGAGGCGGCGGCGGGCGCCGCCCACGCCTCGGCCGGATGGACGGCTGCCGCCGCGCCGACCGCCAGGACGGCGGTGACCGCGGCGACACGGCGGCGTCCGCTGACGGGGCGACGAGTGAAGGAACGACGATCACGGGCCTGGCGCGGCGAACCTGTCATCGGTCAACCGTCGCAGCTGCCGGGTTCGAGGGCAAGTACCCCGATACGCACGCTGATCGGCGTGTCGGCCGGTCCGTCGGAGGTCGACGTCTCGCATGCCGACCGGGTCCGTAGTAGGTTCGACCCCGTGATCCGAGTGCGAGTGACCGCTGCTGCGGCGGCCCTGGCGATCGCCGCATCCGCGGCGGTCGCGCCGGCCGCCCATGCCGATCCGGCGACGGCCCGGGCGAACTTCCTCGGCGTGTCGTTGGCCCCCGGCACCGCCGGACTCACGCCGCAGTTGGCGATCGCCTACACGCTCGCGCACCGTGAGGCGCGTGCCTCCGGGGTGGCGCTGTCGGTAACGTCCGGAAAGCGCTCGCGCGCGGAGCAGGCGGCACTGTGGCGGCAGGGCATCGCCGACTACGGCAGTCCCGCCGCCGCGCGCCGCTGGGTACTGCCGCCCGATGAGTCGACCCACGTCACGGGCGAGGCCGTCGATGTGGGACCGCGGTCGGGCGCGCGTTGGCTGCAGGCCAACGGCATCCGCTGGGGCCTGTGCCGGGTGTACGACAACGAGTGGTGGCACTTCGAACTGGCGGCGCTGCCCGGAACGGCGTGCCCGCCCAGGCTCCCCGACGCAGCGAGCCGCTGACCTGGTCTCGTCGGCCGCCGTGCCATGTGCGTGCACACGTGGACGGTTGCGGCTACGAACCTCTGGCCCAATAGGGAAGGATGAATGCCGTGTCGGAGAACCCAGACCACGAGAACGCCGTCCCTGAACCGTCCGAGGCGGGCGAACTGGACGACCGCGTCGTCGATGCCGACGCGGCCGATGTCGTCGAAGCCGTCGAATCGATGGAGGCCGCGCTCGGCGCCGGCGGGACCGACGATGGGTCCGCGGCGGACGTCGAGCCCGCATACCTGTCGTACGAGGAGTTCGGTCGACGGTTCTTCGAGCTCGCCGTCACCGAGGAACGGATCGGCAGCGCGTTCACCTCGATCGCGGGCGAGGAGTTCGAGGTCGGCCCGATCGGGTCGGGACCGGCAGGAGTGGTGAAAGTGCGGGCGATGGTGCGCGTCGCCGAACCGGAGATCGTCCGTGATCTCGGGCAGCTGATCACCTTCACGGTCAAGCTGCCGCTGCACATCGCGTTGACGGTGGATCTCAAGGTCGACCGCATCCGGTACGACGTCGACGGTCTGGTGACACTGCCGCTGACGGTCCGGTGCGCGGCGCCGCTGCAGGTGCGGATAGAGGTGGACCCACCGCGACCGCGCGACGTGTTCGTCGACGTCAGCTCGCGGAACGTCCGGGGCGAGATCATTCGCAATCTGGCTCAGGTGGACGACGAGATCCGCAGGGTCATCGCGAAGTTCGTGGAGACCGAGATCGACAAGCCGGCCATCCGCAAGGCCCGGTTCATCGACGTCGACGCCGAACTCGGTCGCGCGTTCGAAAGCATGTGACGCCTGTTCGGTGCCATGCTGGATAGATGACTGAGAACCGCCCGGGAGATCACGAGAAGTACGTCAAGGCAGATCAGCCGTACGAACGAGACACCAGGTACATCGAGACCCGGATCACGCGCGACGGCGCCGACGGCTACCCGGTGGAGGCCGGGCGCTACCGGCTCGTCGTCTCATACGCCTGTCCGTGGGCGAACCGGTCGATCATCGTGCGCCGGCTGCTCGGTCTCGAAGACGCGATTTCAATGGGTGTGTGCGGTCCGACGCACGACTGGCGGTCGTGGACCTTCGACCTCGACCCGGGCGGGGTGGATCCGGTGCTGGGCATACCGCGGCTGCAGGACGCGTACTTCCGGCGGATCCCCGGCTATGAGAAGGGCATCACCGTCCCGGCAGTCGTCGATGTCCCGAGCGGAGCGGTGGTCACCAACGACTTCCCGCAGATCACTCTCGACTTCGAGACCGAGTGGGTCGACTTCCACCGGGACGGGGCGCCCCGGCTGTACCCCGAGGACCTTCGCCGCGAGATCGACGAGGTGAACGCGGTGGTCTACCGTGACGTGAACAACGGCGTGTACCGGTGCGGCTTCGCCGGCTCACAGGAAGCCTACGACGACGCCTACGACCAACTCTTCTCCCGGCTCGACTGGCTCACCGAACGGCTGCGCACCCAGCGATACCTGGTCGGAGACACCATCACCGAGGCGGATGTGCGACTGTTCACGACGCTCGCGCGGTTCGACCCGGTGTATCACGGCCACTTCAAGTGCAATCGCGAGAAGCTCTCCGAGATGCCGGTGCTCTGGGCATACGCGCGCGATCTCTATCAGACTCCCGGCTTCGGTGACTGCACGAACTTCGACCACATCAAACGGCACTACTACCAGGTGCATCGCGACATCAACCCCTCCGGGATCGTGCCGAAGGGTCCGGATCTGTCGAACTGGGCCGAACCGCACGGCAGGGAGGCGCTCGGTGGCCGACCCTTCGGAGACGGAACACCGCCCGCCCCGCTCGGTTGAACGGGACGAGCGGCGTCGTCGAGGGGTGAACGCCAATCCCTCAGGCCACCGCCTGCTCCGCTGAGCGCGCCCGGGCGCGCGGAATCGCCAGCGTGATGAGCACACCGACGAAGGCCGCGGCCGCCCCGATGAGGAAGCACCAGCGGAAGGCGGAGTGCGTCGGGACCTGGTGACCGCCACCGAGATCGATGGTCGACGCAGCCAGAACCACCGCCATCACCGCCGACGACAGGGTGGTGCCGACCGACCTCATCAGGCCGTTGAGTCCCACCGCCGCCCCGGCCTCGGTGATCGGCACCGCGCCCATGATGAGCGTGGGCATCGCCGCGTAGCCGATGCCCACGCCGGCCGAGCCGATCACCGAAGCCGCGGCGAGCTGCCAGGGAGCGTTCATCAGGAAGTACGCGGTGAGGTAGCCGACACAGAGGACCGCGCCGCCGATCGCGAGCGTGAGCTTCGGGCCGAGACGGTTGATGAGCATGCCGGAGATCGGGGCGAAGAGCATCATCATGATGCCGCCCGGAGCCATCCACAGACCGGTCTGCAAGATGGTCTGCCCGAAGCCGCCGACCGAATCCGGCACCTCGAGCATCGTCGGAACCACGATCGCCTGCGCCATCATGCCGAATCCGATGGCGATCGCCGCCAGATTCGTCAGCAGCACCGTCGGCTTGGCGGTCGTGCGCAGATCGACCAACGGATCACTGTGCCGCAACTCGAACATCGCCCACGCCAGGAGCACGACCACGCCGGCGGCGAGGAAGCCGAGGGTGGCGCCGGACGCCCAGCCCCAGTCCTTACCCTTCGAGATGGCGATGAGGACGCTGCACAGACCGGCCGCCATTCCGACTGCGCCGATCACGTCCAGTCGTCCACCGGCACTGTCGGCGACGTTCGGCACGATGACCACGACCAGGACGGTGATCAGCAATGCCAGTCCCGCCGAAGCCCAGAACAGAGCCCGCCAGTCCCAGGTCTGCGCCACCCAGGCCGACACCGGAAGTCCGATGGCGCCGCCGACGCCGAGCGTGGCGCTCATCGCGGCCACCGCCATCGAGGTCAGACGCGGCGGCGTCACCTCCCGCATCAGGCTGATGCCGACCGGGATGAAGCCCATCGACATGCCTTGGACGGCGCGTCCGATCAGCATCGGAACGAGTGTGCCGCCGATGGCGCAGATCAGCGAGCCGACGACGAGTAGCAGCGCGCTGGCGAGAATCACGCGCTGCTTGCCGTACATGTCGCCGAGGCGCCCCGCGATCGGCATAGCCACGGCGCCGCCGAGCAGCGTGGCGGTGATCACCCACGACGCGTTCGAGATGGACGTGTGCAGCAGTTGCGGTAGTTCGGGCTGAACCGGGATGATCAGCGTCTGCATCAGGGATGCGACCAGACCGCCCAGACAGAGGGTGATGACGATACCGAGCGCACCGCGGTCGCCTGCGGTTTCGTCCGACGCTGCGGCGGCAGGGGCGTCGGCCGGCGCGGGCGCGGGGTTCACATCGTCGGCGGTCGGATCCGCCGTACCGGAGGGGGAGGACATTCAGAGGCCTTCGTTTCAGTGCGGAGCATGCGAGAACAACCTATGTAAGGTACATATGCATCGTGCACACCCCAAACTCGGGGCTGTGTGCGGTCCAGTCGAGAACGAGGTGAGAACGGTAGACGACGGCGAGCCCACCTGGCCGTCCCAGGTGCATCGGGACGTGGTCGAAGAACTCCTGCGGTTGCGTCGCAGACGTGACGAGGTAGACCCGAAGGCGATTCTGGACGCATCCGCGTTTCATATCCTCTGGCTGCTGTCGGACGGTCGCGCGCGGACTCTGCGTGAACTGAGCCACGATCTCGCGCTGGAGCAGTCGACGGTGAACCGGCAGGTCAACGCGGCGATCAAGCGCGGATACGTCGAGCGCTTCCCCGTCGACGGGCAGGTCAGTCGGATGCACCGGCCCACCGCGGCGGGGATGGAGGCGCTCGAACACGACGGTAGACGACGTGCCGATCGGCTCAATCGCGTCTTCGCCGATCTCGCTCCCGGCGATCCCGCGATTCTGCTCGCTCAGCTGCGGGCGTTCAACGACGCGTTCGAGCGCCAGGGTGTCGACGCGGACTGACGCAGGGCCGCTCAGTGCCTGCGGGCGGCGGCCGACGCCGCGCGATCGGCCTCGTCCTCCGACGCCCCGATGCCTGCCGACCAGCCGCGGTCGTCCCCGCGCCGCCACTCCAGAACGGTCAGGAAGCGTCCGCGTTCCGGCGCCGTGATCGCGCTCCGGTGACGGCTCAGAGGTTCGATGGCGTCCGCGCGCGCTGAGGTGCTGTCCGCGGCGCCGTCTGCGGGCATGTACTCCGCGCAGAACAGCGTCCAGAGCGTCTCCGCGTCGACTTCGCGGCCCTCGGTGTCCGTGTGCCGTTGCACGACGCGTGCGAAGTCGATCTGAAGGCGGCGTGGCAACTCGACGCCGAACTCGGCTGCCAGCAGATACGCGATACCGCCCTTGCCGGATTGCGAGTTGACCCGGATCACCTCATCGTACGTGCGGCCCAGGTCGGCCGGGTCGACCGGCAGATAGGGCACGTCCCACGGCATCTCCGATTCGGCGTGACCGGCATGGGCGGACCGGCGTCGGTGGTCGGCGAATCCCTTGGCGATGGCGTCTTGATGAGTGCCGCTGAATGCCGTGTGCACCAGGTCGCCGACGTACGGGTGGCGTGCATGGATCTCGATCTGGTTGGCCTCCTCGACGACTCGGCGGATCTCGTCGATGTCCGAGAAGTCGATCATCGGGTCGACGCCCTGTGCGTGGAGATTGAGGGCCAGGGTGGCGATGTCGACGTTGCCGGTCCGTTCGCCGTTGCCGAACAGGCATCCCTCGACGCGTTCGGCGCCGGCCAGCACCGCCAGTTCCGCGCACGCGATTCCGGTGCCGCGGTCGTTGTGCGGGTGCACCGACAGGATCACCGACTCCCGACGCTCGAGGTTCAGGTGCATGTACTCGATCTGGTCGGCGTCGCGATCTCCACGGTCGCAGGCAGATTCAGGATCACCGGACGATCAGGAGCGGCGTCCCACAGCCGCGTCATCGCGTTGCAGACGTCGAGCGCGAAATCCGGCTCGGTGAGGTTGAAGACCTCGGGGGAGAACTCGAAACGGACGTTCGGCAGGTCGCCGGCGAATTCCAACACGTCCCGGCCGCCGCCCAGAACGGTCTCGAGCAACTCTGACCGCGACTGTCTCAACACGATGTCGCGCCAGACGGGTGCCGTGGCGGTGTACATGTGCACCACCACGGGATTGTCGATCCCGCGGATGGACTCCACGGTCCGCTCGATCAGATCTCGTCGCGCCGGAGTGAAGACGACCACCGTCACGTCGTCGGGGGCCAGATCGGTCTCCGCGATCTGCCGGACGAAATCGAAGTCGGTGGCCGACGCCGAGGGATAGCCGACTTCGATCTCCTTGTAGCCCATGGCGACGAGCAATTCGAACAGCCGGCGCTTGCGTGCCGGGTTCATGGGTTCCGGCAGTGCCTGGTTGCCGTCGCGCAGGTCTACCGGAACCCACAGCGGCGCGGACGTGAGGCGAGCCTCGGGCCACCGGCGCGTCGTCAGCGGAACCTCGACGCGACGGTACACGTCGCGGTACCGGTGCGAGGGCATCTGGGATCGCCGCTGGCGGTTCCATGAGGGTGACTGGTCGGGTATCGGCCCGGCAGGGGTGCTGATGGAGCCGAAGGCGTCGGGCCGGGACGCGGGGGATTCGGATTCGGTGAACATGGGATCTCGCTTTCGCAGAAGTCGGGTGCAGACCGGCGTCGGGGCCCACGGGGAGTCGCCGGTCTGCGGATCAGGACTCTCCGTGGCTGATGAGTCGGAGGGAAGCGAGGTTCTGTATGGCGCTAGAATCTAACACAACTCATCAGACAAGTAGAGGAGTGAGTGGTCATGCCCGCACAGGTGCGGCGAACGCCGCTGGCCGATCAGGCCGCCGAGGTACTGCTCGAGCGCATTCGCGCCGGGGAGTGGACACTGGGCCAGAAGCTTCCCGGCGAGAGCACGCTGGCGGTCCAGCTGGGGGTCGGCCGATCCACCGTGCGGGAGGCGGTGCGCCAGCTGGCAGGGCGCGGCGTCCTCTCGTCACGCCAGGGCGCCGGTGTCTTCGTCGCCGCGGTCGACGTGCCGGAGAACTGGGACGACGTCCTTCGCAGGGCGGACGTCGTCGCAGTGCTGGAGGCGCGCACCGCGATCGAGACCGAAGCCGCCGCGCTGGCGGCACGGCGCCGCACTCCGGCGCAGCTGCGCGCCATGCGTGCGGCGCTCGAGAAGCGCGAACAGAGCCGGAGCGGAATCGAGGACCGCGTCGCGGCCGACATCGACTTCCATCGGGCGGTGGTCTCCGCCGCCGGGAACCCGGTGTTGACCGAACTGTTCGACGCGATGACCCCGCGGGTGCGCGTCGCGATGGTCGACTTGCTGCGGATCCGTCGAGAGTTCGACACCGACATCGACCATCGCGCCCACGCCGACATCGTCGACGCCGTGGCGGCGAGGCGACCTGCCGACGCCGCAACCGCGGCACGCACCCATCTGGACGGACTCAAGGAGGCACTCGCGTGACACGCGCACAACAGGTTCTGCGGCTCGACGCCGTCACCTTCCGCCGCAACGGTCGGCAGATCCTGCACGGCATCGACTTCACCGTGCATGCGGGAGAGCACTGGGCGCTGCTCGGCCCGAACGGAGCGGGCAAGACCACCATCGTCGGGTTCTGCGCTGCTCAGACGCACCCGACGACGGGCACCGTCGACGTCTTGGGTAAGCGCCTCGGTCGCGTCGACACCGCCGAACTGCGCCGCCACATCGGCCACGTGAACCCGCGTCATCGGCTGCAGACCGGACTCACCGTGACCGAGGTTGTCCTCACCGGCGTCACCGGAACCATCGATCTGCCGATGCGGTGGGTGCCGTCCGCGCAGGACCGGGCCAGGGCCGCCGCCCTCATCGACGACGTCGGAATGAGCGCGCGTGCCGACTCCGATTGGCTCACGCTGTCGCAGGGCGAACGGGGACGGGCGCTGATCGCGCGCGCACTGATCAGCGATCCCGAACTCCTGCTGCTCGACGAGCCGACCACCGGCCTCGACGTCGCCGCCAGGGAACAACTCCTCGAAACGGTCGACGCACTCGCGGTGTCCGCGCCCGAGGTGGCCTCTGTGCTGGTCACCCACCACCTGGAGGAGCTGCCCGAGACCACCAGCCACGCACTCGTGATCCGCGACGGCGCGGTGGTGGCCTCCGGAACGGCGGCTCAGACGGTGACGTCGGAGGTCATCAGCCGGGCCTTCGACCATCGGATCGCCGTCGACCACACCCAGGGTCGCTGGAGCGCCCGGGCCGTGCGGGAACGCTGAACGAGCAGCTCACACGGTGAGCATCACCTTGATCGCTTCGCGCCGGTCCATCGCGCGGTAGCCCTGGGCCGCGTCCTCGAGGGGCAGTGAGAGATCGAAGACGCGGCCGGGGTCGATCTCTCGGGCCGCGATGCGGCGCATCAGATCGGGCAGATACCGGCGGACCGGTGCGGGCCCGCCGTGCAGATGCACCGCCGAGTAGAAGAGCCTGTCGCCGGGCAGTTCCACGCCGTGCGAGACGCCGACGAAGCCGACGTGGCCGCCCGGGCGGGTCGATCGGATCGCCTGCATCATCGACTCCTGGGTTCCGACGGCCTCGATCACCGAGTGCGCGCCGAGTCCACCGGTCAGTTCCTTGACCGCCGCGACGCCGTCCTTGCCGCGCTCGGCGACGATGTCGGTGGCACCGAACTGCCTGGCGAGTTCCTGGCGGTCGGCGTGTCTGCTCATCGCGATGATGCGCTCAGCTCCCATCTGCCGCGCCGATAGAACGCCGAGCAGGCCCACCGCACCGTCGCCGACGACGGCGACGGTCTTGCCCGGCCGGACCTGAGCGGCGTCCGCCGCGAACCAGCCCGTGCCCAGGACGTCGGACGCCGCGAGGTACGAGGGGATCAGGTCGTCGTCGGGCGGCGCCGGCGTCGCGACCAGCGTTCCGTCCGCCCACGGGATGCGGGCGTACTGCGCCTGGGTTCCGATCCCGCCCATCGGGTGGACGTTGACGCATCGGGACTGGTAGCCGGCCTCGCAGATCTCACAGGTGTTGTCCGAGGCCATGAACGAACCCACCACGAAGTCACCGACCTTCACGGTGCGTACCTCGGGTCCGACCTCTTCGACGTAGCCGACGTACTCGTGGCCCATCGGCGCCTCGTCGACGTCGTTGGCACCGCGATAGGGCCACAGATCGGAGCCGCAGATGCACGTGGCGGCGAGACGGATGACCGCATCGGTGGGCTGTTCGATTCGGGGATCGGGTCGATCGACGACGCTGACGTCTCCGGGCGAATGCATGATGACTGCGCGCATGCCGTCCACGGTAATGCGAACCGATCGCCCGCGCAGACGCGCGGGGACAGGGCGTACGTTGGACTGCGGAAGTCTGGAGTCCAGGAGGGTTCGTGCAGCTGAGGCAGTCGTCGACATTCGCCTCCCTCGCCGTACCGAACTTCCGGACCTATGTGACCGGCGCACTGGTCTCCAACGTCGGCACGTGGGTGCAGCGGGTGGCCCAGGACTGGCTGGTGCTGCAGCTCTCCGGCGGATCGGCGATGGCGGTCGGCATCACGACGGCGCTCCAATTCGTTCCGGCGCTCGTCCTCTCACCCTTCGGCGGTGTCCTCGCCGACCGCTTCGACAAGCGCAGACTCCTGATGTTCACGCAGAGCTGGATGGCGCTGAGCGCGCTGGTGCTCGGCGCCCTCGCGGTCTCCGGCGTGGCCCAGACCTGGCACGTGTACGTGTTCGCCGTCGTCTTCGGGATGGGTACGGCGCTGGACGCACCCGCCCGCCAGGCCTTCGTCTCGGAGATGGTCGGAACCGAACGGCTCACCAACGCGATCGGGCTCAACAGTTCGGCCTTCAACGCCGCGCGGCTCATCGGCCCGGGAGTCGCAGGGCTCATCATCGCGGCCTTCGGCAGCGGGTGGGCGATCCTCAGCAACGGCGTCAGCTATCTCGCCTTCCTGATCGCCTTGATGCTGCTGAACAGGGACGAACTGGTCCCGGCCGAACCGCTGCGCCGGGCGAAGGGCCAGGTGCGCGAGGGGGTTCGGTATGTGGCCGCGCGCGCCGATCTGCTGATCGCCCTCGGCGTGGGTTTCGCCGTCGGCACCTTCGGTCTGAACTTCCAGATGACGAACGCGCTGATGGTGCGCAACGAGTTCCACCTGGACGCCGAGATGTACGGTCTGCTCGGCACCGTCTCGGGCGCGGGGTCGCTGCTCGGCGCGCTGCTGGCCGCGCGGCGGAAGTCGTCTCCCGGACTGCGGTTCGTCGTCAGCGCCGCGCTGGTCTTCGCGGTCGTCAACGTGCTGTCGGGTGCGTTGCCGACCCCGCTGCTCTACGGCCTGGTGCTGCCTCTCGTGGGACTCTCCGCGCTGCTGTCGCTCACCGCGACCAACATGTACGTGCAGATGCATGTCGACCCGCAGGTCCGCGGGCGGGTGATGGCGCTCTACATGACGGTGCTGATGGGCGGCACACCCATCGGCGCGCCGCTCCTCGGTCTGCTCGCCGAATGGTTCGGACCGCGGGCGCCGCTCATCGGCGGCGGCGTGATCCAGGTGGCGGTGATCGCCGGAGTGCTGGCGCTGGTAGCCGTGCGCGTGCAGCGCGGACGGTCGAACGGGATCTCCGGGCTGGCGCGCGACAGCCGGCTCGGAATGTTCGCCGAGGTCCCGGTCGCCGCCCCGGACCCGGAACGTGAGTGCTGAGCGGCGCTCAGTCGTCCGGAGCCTCGAGTGTGTGCGATTGCGCGCGCAGCCGCTCGAACTCGGCGAGTTTGTCGGCGCCCTCGCGGGTGGTCCGATAGCGCGACAGCACCTGCATCGCCGTCTGCGTATTGGCCATCACCCACATCATGGTGTCGAAGTCGGCTTCCAGGTCCTCGCCCGCGTCGTTGCGCCGCCGCAGATTCTCCAGTTGCGGACGCATGGTCTCCATCCATGCGATGTCGCCGGGTTCGGCTCCGCGCGGCGACGCCTCGGCTGCGTCGACTGCGGTGAAGGCCGCCTCCCACGTGAACGCGAGCTTGTCGAACGGGGTCGGTTCGGTCATGCCAGCCAGGTTATGACACGGGCGGCCAGCGGCCCGGGCACCACCCTTCGGTAGCCTGCATGCGGTGACCAACAGTGCGCCTCTCGAGTCAGTGAATGCCCGCATCGCCAAGGAGCTCTCCGTCGGCGAAGGCCAGGTCAGCGCGGCGGTGAAGCTGCTGGACGAAGGATCGACCGTCCCGTTCATCGCCCGGTACCGCAAGGAGGTCACCGGCAGTCTCGACGATGCTCAGCTGCGTCTGCTGGACGAACGACTGCGCTATCTGCGCGAGCTCGACGAGCGCCGGGCCGCCGTCATCGCGTCCATCGACGAGCAGGGGAAGCTGACCGACGAACTGCGTGCATCGCTGCTGGCCGCCGACACGAAGGCGCGCGTCGAGGACATCTACCTGCCGTATAAGCCCAAGCGTCGAACCAAGGCGCAGATCGCGCGTGAGGCCGGTCTCGAGCCGCTGGCCGAGGCGTTGCTCGCCGATCCGTCGCTGGTTCCCGCCGACGCCGCTGCCGCCTACATCGGCGAGCAGGTCGCCGATGCCGCCGCCGCTCTCGACGGCGCACGCCACATCCTGATCGAGCGCGCTTCGGAGGACGCCGAGCTCGTCGGTGCGGTCCGCGAGAAGTTCTGGGCCGACGGCTCGCTCCGGACTCAGGTCCGGCCCGGTGCCGAGACCGATGCCGCCGCGCAGAAGTTCCGCGACTACTTCGACTTCGCCGAACCGCTCGACGCGATGCCGTCCCACCGCGTGCTCGCCGTATTGCGCGGCGAGAAGGAGGAGGTCCTGAGCCTGACCTTCGACGGTGGCGACGACGAGCCGTACCAGGCGATGGTCGCAGCGACCCTGGGCGTCGACCAGTCGCATCCGGGTGCGGCCACCGACTGGCTCACCGCTACGGTTCGCTGGGCGTGGCGGACCAAGCTCATGATCACCGCGACGATCGACGCGCGGATGAAGCTCCGGAGCCGGGCCGAGGACGACGCGGTCGCCGTCTTCGCGACCAACCTCAAGGATCTGCTCCTGGCGGCTCCCGCCGGGACGCGCACCACTCTCGGCCTCGATCCCGGGTACCGGACCGGCGTGAAGGTGGCGGTGGTCGACGCGACCGGCAAGGTGGTGGACCACTGCGCGATCTTCCCGCACAAGCCGCAGCAGCAATGGGATCAGGCCAAAGCCACGCTGGCCGCGCTGATCGCGCGCCACGGGGTGGAACTGATCGCGATCGGCAACGGAACGGCCTCGCGCGAGACCGATCAGCTCGCGGGCGAGCTGCTCTCGGACATCAAGAAGTCCGGCGCCCGGCCGCCGGTCAAGGCCGTCGTGTCGGAGGCGGGCGCATCGGTGTACTCTGCGTCCGAGTACGCCTCCCAGGAGCTCCCGCAGCTCGACGTCTCGATCCGCGGCGCGGTCTCCATCGCGCGTCGCCTCCAGGATCCGCTGGCCGAGCTGGTCAAGATCGATCCCAAGTCGATCGGCGTGGGTCAGTACCAACACGACGTCTCGGCGACCAACCTCGCGCGCAGCCTCGACGCGGTCGTGGAGGATGCGGTGAACGCCGTCGGCGTCGATCTCAACACCGCGTCGGTTCCGTTGCTCTCGCGCGTCTCGGGGATCACCCCCACACTCGCCGCCGGAATCGTGGCTCACCGAGACCGGACGGGTGCGTTCCGAAGCCGGACCGGTCTGCTCGACGTCCCCCGTCTGGGTCCGAAGGCGTTCGAGCAGTGCGCCGGCTTCCTGCGCATCCGCGGCGGTGACGATCCGCTGGACGCCTCCGGCGTGCATCCGGAGGCGTACCCGGTGGTGCGCAAGATCCTCGACCGCAGCGGTCGCGAACTCACCGAGCTCATCGGTGACAGCACGACGCTGCGCACCCTCAAGCCCGCGGAGTTCGCCGACGACACGTTCGGTGTCCCCACCGTCACCGACATCCTCGCCGAACTGGAGAAGCCCGGCCGCGACCCGCGGCCGGCGTTCACCACCGCGACCTTCGCGAGCGGAGTCGAGAAGGTGTCCGATCTGCGGCCCGGCATGGTGCTCGAAGGCGTCGTCACGAATGTCGCGGCATTCGGTGCCTTCGTGGACGTGGGCGTGCATCAGGACGGACTCGTCCACGTCTCGGCGATGGCCGACCGGTACGTCTCCGACCCGCACGAGGTGGTTCGCTCGGGCCAGATCGTGAAGGTGAAAGTGCTCGAGGTGGACGTCGACCGGCAGCGGATCGGTTTGTCGCTGCGACTGAACGACGAGGCCGACGCCGGTCCGCGCGGCGGTGGTCGCAGACGCGGGGGCGGCGAGAACCGGGGCAGCGACAACCGGGGCAGCGACAACAACCGGGGCGGAAAGGGCCGCGGAGGCGGCCCGCGCGGCGCTGCCGGTCAGGGCCGGGGCGGTTCCCGGCGGGACGACCGGCGGGACGACCGGCCGGCCGGCGGATCGATGGCGCAGGCGCTGCGCGATGCGGGATTCGGCCGCTGACCAGCGGCGTGCCCGTTAAGGTCTCTCGCATGGGCATCAGCATCGGAATGATCACCGTCGATACCGCCGACGCGCTGAAGCTCGCGCGGTGGTGGGCCGAGGCGCTCGGCGGCGAGATCGCGGAGGAGAACGAGGGCTGGTTCGTGACGGTTGCGCTGGGGGCGGGCCGACCGATGATCGCCTTCCAGAAGGTCGCCGACCCCACCCCCGGCAAGAACCGGATCCACCTCGATCTGCGTGCCGACGACCGGACCGCGGAGGTGGAGCGTCTCATCGCCGCCGGTGCGACCCTGGTGGCGGAGCGCAGCATGGGCGACGGGTTCGCCTGGACCACGCTGGCCGATCCGGACGGCAATCAATTCTGCGTCGCATCGGACTGAACGCGACCGGGTCACCGGCCCACAGCGTCACCGGGCCGACGGTTCACAGGTCGTCGGTCGAGACCATCCGGCGACGGACCGACAGGAGTTCCACCTCGGGCCGGGCGGCGCCGAACCGTTCGACGGCGTCGAGCACCTCGGTGACGTGCGCGGCGTCGCCGCTGACCGCCGCGACCCCGATGAGGGTCCGCCGGTGGACGTCTCGATGATCCACCTCGGCCACCGAGACGTCGTACCGCCGGCGGATCTCGGCGATCAACGGCCGGATGACGGAGCGTTTGCCCTTCAACGAGTGAACGTCGCCGAGCAGGAAATCGAATTCGAGAGAACGTATCCACATAGGGTTGCCGACTCTACGGCATCTTCCGGTCAGCGCAAGCCGGTTCCCGGCGGGTACAGCCGGTGCGCCAGCGCGGCCTTGCGAGACCGATTCGTGGCCACGGCGGCGGGGGAGAAGCCGCCGGCGCAGGGCCGCGGGGGAACGTCGCAGTCCGGACCGACGACGGTCCACGCCGAACCGGCCTCCGACAGCGAGGCGTGCTTGGTGCCGTAGTAGTCGGGCTTGGCGATCACCGCGACGCCCGAATCTCCGGCCGAAGCCGCGATCAGGTGCGGGTGGAAACGAGTCGACACCCACGTCCGTCCCCGGCCCGTGGGCAGCCCCGACGCCCAGACCTGCTGGAACGACAGCCGCTCGGCGCCATCGAGCCGGGCGCCCAGGCGGTTCGCGACCACCGCGTCGATGCCGGGATTGCACTCGGCGATCACCACCTCGGGGCCGGCGACAGCCCATTCGTCGAGCGTCGCCTCGATGAATCGCGCTACTGCGGTCACGCCGCGGTCACCGCGCCACGAGAAGTCGTCGGTCAGATCGCCCTGTGCGCACACCACCACGCCCGCCTCTTCCGGCGGGCCGGGTTCGGGGCGGGCCACCGCGGCCGACAGCCACGCGTCGTCGCCGGTGAACGATGCACCGCGGACCGGCCCGAGGTACTCCGCGCTGGGCGCGTCGCGAACGTCGAAGACGTCGAAGCCGTCGACGGCACCGCGGAAATCCTCGGCGTTGGGACCTGCGAAACCTGGTGTCAGACCGGCACCGCTGGCCACCGCCCGTCCGCCGGTGGCCCGCGTCACCGCGGCGACGGCGGAGACCAGCGCGAGGTGATGCGGCCACAGGCCGTTGAGGAAGCCGCCGCCGACGATGTGGACGGTCCCCGCCCGCAGCAGCAGTCGGGCCCCGGGATCGTAGCCGGCGGACCGATGCAGGTCGTCGACCGGATCGGAGCGGTGGCCGTCGCCCGGTGCGAAGACCCGGCGCCACAGCGTGTCGACGAACACGGCGGCGGGATTGGCGTGCTGGAGAAGCAGCGCCGCCTGCCCGGGCCGAGGCGAATCGACCACGACCACCGCGGCCGGTCGCCGCGCCGCCAGATGCCGGAGCCAGGCCTCGGCGATGAGTTCGTCGCCGAGATTGGGAAAGCCGGCGACGCTCACCAGGTACACCACCTCGCGCGCTCCGACCGGCAGCCGGGACGCGAGGAGGTTCAGGACGGACACGGCGGAATCAGGACTCCCGGTCGCCGATGAGAGCGGCCACGTGATCGGGCACGAACTTCGACAACGACCGCGGCGGCCGATGATAGTTGCCCGACTCGATCGGCTTCTTGGGCAGCTTCACCTCCGCCCGCTGGACGGGTTCGTAGTCGATGGTGGAGAGCAGGTGGGAGATCATATTGAGCCGAGCGTTGCGCTTCTGGTCGGACTCGACCACGTACCACGGACTGCTCGAGGTGTCGGTGTGCACCATCATCTCGTCCTTGGCCCGGGAGTACTCCTCCCAGCGGTACACCGACTCGAGATCCATCGGACTCAGCTTCCACTGGCGCACCGGATCGTCGCGGCGGGCGCGGAATCGGCGGAGCTGTTCCTCATTCGACACCGAGAACCAGTACTTGCGGAGGATGATCCCGTCGTCGATGAGCATCTGCTCGAAGATCGGTGTCTGCCGGAGGAACCGGGTGTGCTCTTCGGGCGTGCAGAAGCCCATCACCTTCTCGACACCGGCGCGGTTGTACCAGGAGCGGTCGAAGAGGACGATCTCACCGGGCGCGGGCAGATGTGCGACGTATCGCTGGTAGTACCACTGTCCCCGTTCCCGATCGGTGGGTGCGGGCAGCGCCGCCACCCGGCAGATCCGCGGGCTCAGGTACTCGCTGATGCGTTTGATCGCTCCGCCCTTGCCTGCGGCGTCCCGGCCCTCGAAGACCACCACCACGCGGGCTCCGGTGGCCCGCACCCACTCCTGCAGCGTCACGAGTTCGGTCTGCAGGCGGAACAGCTCGGCCTCGTAGATGTCCTTCGGCAGCTTGGGCGGCCGCCCGCTCTTCTTCGGCATAGACGCAGTGTAGGGGCCGCGGCCGCGGACCGCCGACAGGACGCGCTACGCGATGCCCGACGCCGTCAGCCGCAGCCCGACGGCACGGTTCGCCGCGTTGGTCAGCCGCATCTCGTCGCCGTCGACCTCCACGATCACCTCGTCCCGGAGCGCTGCGAGCACCGTGCGCTCGACGTCCGCGGTCTCCGGATCGCACGCCCGGCGGGTGGTCGCGATCGGCGACAGGTGGATCCGGTCTCCGTCGACGCGCGCCCGCCCGGTCATCCTGTTGCAGCCCGTGCTGCCCGCGAACGCGCCGTCGCCCGCGATCTCGAAGTACGGCTTGCTGTTCTCGAGTGCGGCAGAGGTCGAGACCGCGGCGTCGGTGACGAGCGCGCTGACCCGCCATCGGGTGCCGACGACGGGACGCTCGCGCCGTTCGGCGAGCATCACCTTCCGATCGCCGCGTTGCAGAGTGAGCGTCGTACCGTCCAGATGCCACGACAGGGGTGAGCCGAACAGGTCCGTGACCCATCGGTCGGCGCCGTCGCGTGGCGGCGGACACGCCATCATCGTGCCGACCAGATTCCCGGTCGTGAGCACGCCGCCGGTGAACGCGACGGCGCCGCCGTGCCCGTTGCATCCGGCGTTCGCACTGATGGTGCCCTTGCCGAAGGCGAGCAGCAGCGGTCCTCCGCCCGGAATCTGCGGGCCCTGGACCTCCGTGGACAGATACGTCTTCCCGACCAGCTTTGCGGGGTCGGCGTCGGGCGTGGACGAACGGTCCCCGCAGCCCGCCAGACTCGACGTACCGGCGACGATCGCGCCCATAGCTGCCAGCACCCGCCAACGCGTCCGGCGTCCGATGATCATGTGCGCCACGGTAGCGCAGCGCCGCGTACGGTAGATCACGATCGACCCCGGCGTCGCGACGCGCACCGAGGTCTCTGCAGTCCGGAGTTCGAGGAACAGGAAGCACGTGGGAAGACTCACCAACGCGATGTGGCGCATGCTGGGTGCGCAGACCTCTCGCAACCAGTCGCAGTCGCTGACGATGATCGAGGAGTCCGCTGAACACGACGAGTGGGCCGCGGGGCTCGGGGACGGTGAGTTCGCGGGCGCCGCAGCCGAACTCGACATGTCGGTGGTCGGCGACCGCGCGAAGTTCCTGGCGCTGGTGCGCGAAGCCGGCGACCGCAAGCTCGACATGAAGCCCTTCGACGTCCAGTTGCAGGGTGCGCTGCGCATGCTCGAGGGCGACGTCGTCGAGATGGCGACCGGCGAGGGCAAGACCCTCGCGGGCGCCATCGCGGCGATCGGCTACGCGCTCGACGGTCATCAGGTGCACGTGGTCTCCGTCAACGACTATCTCGCCGATCGTGACGCGAAGTGGATGAAGCCGCTGTACGACGTCTTCGGGATCTCGGTCGCCTCGATCAACGAGCACTCCACCCGCGAGGAGCGGCAGGCGGCGTACGACGCCGACGTCACCTACGCCTCGGTCAACGAGATCGGGTTCGACGTCCTGCGCGACCACCTCGCGCTGCACGCGGACGAACTCGTCGCACCCGAACCCGACGTGGTGATCGTCGACGAGGCCGATTCGGTGCTGGTCGACGAGGCACTGGTTCCGCTCATCCTCGCCGGCTCGACCGACGCGGAGATCCCGAACAAGGCGATCCACGAGGTGGTGTCCCACCTCAAGTCGAAGCACTACGAACTCGACCAGGACGGTAAGAACGTCTCGCTGACCGAGGAGGGCGCCCAGTTCGTCGAGTCCACGCTCGGCGGCATCAACCTCTACGACGAGGAACATGTCTCGAGCACGTTGGTGCACGTGAACGTCGCGCTCTACGCCTACTACCTGCTCGAACGCGACGTCGATTACATCGTGCGCGACGGCGGCGTGCATCTGATCAACGCCTCCCGCGGCCGAGTGGCGCGGCTGCAGCGCTGGCCGGACGGTGTCCAGGCCGCGGTGGAGTACAAGGAGGGCCTCAACCCCACCCAGGCGGGCGAGGTGATCGACACGATCACCGTTCAGGCGCTGATCGGCCGGTACCCGCGCGTCGCGGGCATGACCGGCACGGCGATCGCGGCGGGTGAGCAGTTCCGGCAGTTCTACGATCTGCAGGTATCGCAGATTCCGCCGAACGCCCCCAACATCCGCGTCGACGAGCCCGATCGCGTCTACGACACCAAGGCGCACAAGGTGGAGGCGGTCGTCGAGTTCGTCTCCGAGATCCACGCGACCGGACAGCCGATCCTGATCGGCACGCACGACGTGGCGCAGTCGGAGGAGCTCGCGTACTTCCTGGAGCGGGCGGGAGTTCCGTCGGTGGTGCTCAATGCGAAGAACGACGCCGAAGAGGCGGCGATCATCGCCGAGGCGGGCCGTAGATCAGCCGTCACGGTCTCCACGCAGATGGCCGGCCGCGGCACCGACATCCGGCTCGGCGGCTCCAGCGGTGACGAGGCCGCCCGCGAGGAGGTGATCGAGCTCGGCGGACTCTGCGTGGTCGGCACCGGACGCTACGACACCGAGCGGCTCGACAACCAGCTGCGCGGCCGTGCGGGGCGGCAGGGCGATCCCGGCCGATCGGTCTTCTTCTCGAGCCTGGAGGATCCGCTCGTCACCAAGAACCTCACGCACCAGCGTGAGCAGCAGCCGATCTCCTCGGACGGGTCGATGGGAGCCAAGGGAGTCGAGAGCGTCGAGAACGCCCAGAAGATCGCCGAAGGCGCGATGCTGCAACTCCACAGCAACACGTGGGAGTACAACAAGCAGGTCAACGAGCAGCGCAACGCGATCGTCCGGCGGCGGATGGCGGTACTGACCACCGATCAAGCCCTGACCGACCTCAAGGAGTCCGAGCCCGAGCGGTACGAGAGCCTGTCGGCGGACGTCGACGACGAGGTCCTGGCGGAGGCCGCGCGGCAGATCGTGCTGTACCACCTCGACCGCGCGTGGGCCGATCACCTCGCGTACATCGCTGACGTGCAGGCCAGCATCCACCTGCGGGCATTGGGCGCGCAGAGCCCGCTCGAGGAGTTCCACAAGCTGATCTTCGCCGAGTTCGCCAAGCTCGCCGACGAGGCGATGGAGGCGGCGCGCAAGACCTTCGTGGACGCCCGCATCACCGCCGACGGCGTCGACCTCGGCTTGGAAGGACTGCATCGCTCGACGATGACGTGGACCTACCTGGTTCACGAGAATCACTTCGCATCCGCCGGTGCGCAGGCGATTCAGGGCATCGTCGGCATCTTCCGATGACTCGGCCGCGGCCGCAGGACTCGCGCGAGGCACCGCGAGCCGAACGGAGTGACGCCGTGTGGACGGTGCCCAATGCGCTCAGCGTGCTGCGTCTGCTCCTGATCCCGGTCTTCATCTGGCTGCTGCTCGTGGAGGAGTCGGCCGCCTGGGCTTTCGCGGTGCTCTTCGTCTCGGGCCTCACCGACTGGCTCGACGGGAAGCTCGCGCGCTGGCTCGGACAGTCGTCTAAGCTCGGCGCGCTGCTCGATCCGGCGGCCGATCGCCTGTACGTGATCGTGATCCCGATCTGCTTCGGTATCCGCGACTTCGTTCCCTGGTGGCTCATCGGACTGATCGTCGGCCGCGATCTGCTGCTCTTCGCCACGGCGCCGCTGCTCAAATCGAGGGGCGTGACGGCCCTGCCGACCCTCTACGTCGGCAAGGCCGCCACCTTCGCGCTGATGAGCGCCTTCCCGTGGCTTCTCGCCGGTCAGATCGACGGTGTGGTGGGCACGGTGTGCCATCCGATCGGCTGGGCCTTCCTGATCTGGGGCGTCGGCCTGTATCTGTGGTCGCTGGTCCTGTACTGGATTCAGACCGTCGCCGTGGTGCGGACGATGCCGCCCAGGTCAGTCACAGGCTGATCACGCATCGCTCGCTCGGTCGGGCTGATGCGCGATCCGGCGGCTCGTCACGATAAAGTCATGGAGCGCCTCGCGGCCGCAACGGAGCGGCGGGCGAGGGTGAGTCCAAGTCTTCCGACAGTTCCTGAGAGAGGCCGCAACGTGAGCGACACCAAGATCCCCGCAGAGCTGCGTTACACCGACGAGCACGAGTGGATCCGCAAGGTCGGTGACAAGACCGTCCGAGTGGGGATCACCGATTTCGCGCAGGACGCGCTCGGCGACGTGGTCTTCGTTCAGCTTCCGGAGGTGGACTCGGACGTCGAGACGGGCGAGTCGTTCGCCGAGGTCGAATCGACCAAGAGCGTCTCGGACATCTTCGGTCCGCTCGACGGTACCGTCGCCGCTGCCAACGAGGCTCTCGACGGTGCTCCCGAGCTGGTCAATTCGTCCCCGTACGAGGACGGCTGGCTGGTCGAGATCACGGTCGGCGACGACGCCGACCTGGACCAGATTCTCGCCGGTCTGCTCGACGCGGAAGGCTACCGGGCGGTTATCAGCGGCTGACCGCCAGCTGACGACCGGGCTTTCCGGAGGCGACTCGTGCCCGCACCGCGGACCGGGTCGATATGATTTCCAGTACGCCAAACGTCCCCGACCCCGGGCGGCGTTCGGACAAAGACGGTAGGTTCACTTAAGAAGGTTCCTGCCTCGCAGACGCACATCTCAACGACGAGATGGTCCGATGCATGTGTAACAGCGAGTGAGCCCAAAGGTGCGGTACCCCCGGACAATTGGAGTTCGCGCAGGTACCTCGGCTGACCTGCGGCATGCCCCACCAGGGGGCGTCGCGAGTCTTGAGTCACGGCGGGGTGCGTTGACGATGAAGGAGATGTGGTGAGCGGTAACGACAACGGCTTTGAAGCGCCCGTGGAGACGACTTCGGTCTTCCGCGAGGACTTCATCAAGGAAGTAGACGCCCCCGCGGCGTCGAACGAGCCGGCCGATACCGGTGTCGAGCGGCTGTCGCCGGGAACGGCGCTGCTGGTCGTGAAGCGGGGACCGAACGCAGGGTCGCGGTTCCTGCTCGACCAGCCGACCACGTCGGCCGGCCGTCACCCCGACAGCGACATCTTCCTCGATGACGTGACGGTGAGCCGCAGGCACGCCGAGTTCCGGAGCAACGGCGACGACTTCCAGGTGGTCGATGTGGGCAGCCTGAACGGCACCTACGTCAACCGCGAGCCGGTCGACACCGCGACCCTCACGAGCGGGGACGAAGTGCAGATCGGCAAGTTCCGTCTGGTGTTCCTGTCCGGCCCGCGCGCCGGTGAGGCAGGTGCCACGCAGTCGTGACCTCGTCTGCTGCGCGCGCGTCCGCCGCGAGCGACCGCACGATGTCGATCGGTGCTGTGCTCGCGGTGCTGCGAGAAGAGTTCCCCGACGTCACGATCTCGAAGATTCGGTTCCTCGAAACCGAGGGTCTGGTGACTCCCGATCGTGCGCCGTCCGGTTATCGCCGATTCAGCGATCAGGACTGCGAGCGGCTGCGGTTCGTGCTCACCGCTCAGCGTGATCGGTATCTGCCGTTGAAGGTGATCCGCGAGCAGCTCGACGAGATCGACGCGGCCGCCGGCGGCGCGGGCCCGCGACTGCTGTCGTCGGCGCGCAGTGCGGTGGCCCCGGCGACTGATTTCAGCTCGCGCGGCGGCCGGGTGGATCGGGAGACGCTCATCGAACGGACCGGCGTCGACTCGGCGTTCATCTCCGAACTCGTGCGCAACGGACTCCTCTCTGCGGGCCCCGGCGGCTTCTTCGACGAGGACGCCGTGCGCCTGGTGGAGGCTGCTGCGGCGCTGGCCAACTTCGGGCTCGAGACGCGCCACCTGCGTGCGTTCAAGGTCAGTGCCGACCGCGAGGCCGGGTTGGTCGCACAGATCGCCGGCCCCATCGCGAAGGGCAAGGGCACCGGTGCGCGCGACCGTGCCGAGGAACTGGTCCGTGAGATGGCGGCACTGTCGGTGACGCTGCATACGCAGTTGGTCAAGGCCGCCGTTCGCGGCGCCCTCGACTGACCGGTAGCCGCGTAACCTGTATTTCAAGAGATCAGGAGGCGAGACCATGGGTGAGATGCGTGTCGTGGGTATCCGAGTGGAGCCTCCACAGAACCAACCGGTCCTGCTGCTGCGCGAGGTGAGCGGCGCCAGGTATCTGCCGATCTGGATCGGCCAGAGCGAGGCCGCCTCCATCGCGCTGCAGCAGCGGGGCGTGGAGCCGCCCCGCCCGCTCACTCACGATCTCGTGGTCAATCTCTGTGAGGCCTTCGGCCGTTCCCTTCAGCAGGTTCGGATCGTCGACATGCAGGAGGGCACCTTCTACGCAGAGATGGTCTTCGACGGCGAGGTGGTCGTCGAGGCCCGTCCGTCGGATGCGATCGCGGTCGCCATGCGTTGCGGTGCGCCGATCATCGCCGCCGACGACGTCCTCGACGACGCCGGGATGCTGATGCCCGACGAGGACGGCGAGCCCTCCGCGGAGGCCGCGGACGGTGCGAGCGAGGACGAGGTGGAGGCGTTTCGCGAGTTCCTCGACCAGGTCTCGCCCGAGGACTTCCTCGGTCCCGAGTCGGGGTCCTGACCCTACGGGCTCGTCGCCGAACCCGATGCGACGTCGGATTCCGGGGCGGCGCGCCGCCCGACACGGTAACGAATCCGTCTCTTCGTCATCACCGTTTGTCTACACCTGAAGTTTAGGTTGAGGTTTACCGCGAGTCGCGTTGATTGCGTGCCGCGGAGTCCATAGTTTTATCCCAGCATCGTCACCGTGAGCGTTGACGAACACTTTGTCAGCGGTCGGGAGTACGCTCGATACGAGAGTTCCGCCGGCCCGAGTCTTGTGTAAGGGAGCTACCGTGGGCGATCATCCGTCAGATCTGCAGTCCGGCGACCACCCGTCCGCCGATGCGGAATCGGTGAGTGCGATGCCGGTACAAGGCGGCCTGGATGACATCGCTCCGGGATTGTTCCCCAACGACACGGTGCCCGACGAGTTGGTCGGTTACCGCGTGCCGAGCGCCTGCCAGATCGCGGGGATCACCTACCGACAGCTCGACTACTGGGCTCGCACCTCGCTCGTGGTGCCGTCGATCCGGGGCGCGGCCGGCTCGGGAAGCCAGCGTCTCTACTCCTTCAAAGACATCCTCGTTCTCAAGATCGTGAAGCGGCTGCTCGACACCGGCATCTCGCTGCAGAACATCCGAGTGGCGGTCGACCACCTTCGTAAGCGCGGCGTCGAGGACCTCGCCCGGATCACCCTGTTCTCGGACGGCACCACGGTCTACGAGTGCACCTCCGCCGAAGAGGTCGTCGACCTCCTCCAGGGCGGACAGGGCGTGTTCGGCATCGCCGTGTCGGGCGCCATGCGCGAACTCACCGGAACCATCGCGGACTTCCCGGGGGAGCGTGCCGACGACGGTGTCAGCGAACCGTCGCCCGAAGACGAGTTGGCGGCCCGTCGCAAGAACCGCACCCGGCGCACCGGATAGGCCACGTCGGCAGTCCCGCGTGACGGTCCACACGCCGGACCGTGATTCGCGCCCGACTCTTGGTACCCTGTCGGTGCGTCGCTACGCTGCGGGAGAGCGTCGTCCGGGACATCCGGGCAACCGCCGAAGGAGCAACACCTCTCCGTCAAACTCTCAGGCACCCGGGACCGTGGCTGCTGACGACGTCTCTGGAAAGTGGCGGGTGCGCGCACCCGCCCGCCCACGGTGAAAGGCATCGGTCCGCCGCTGCCGAATCTCTCAGGCGCTGCGTTCGTGCGGCATGACAGAGGGGGAGGGACCAGTCCGGCGCGGCCGGACCGAGAAGATCAAGGTGCCCTCTTGTCGACCCCCGCTTCTGAGTTCTCCCAGCGTCACCTCGGCCCCGACGCCGACGAACTGGCTGTCATCCTCGACGTCCTCGGCGTCGGATCCCTGGACGAGATCGCCGCGAAGGTGGTTCCCGCGTCGATCGCCGACGGCGCGGACACGAACGGATTCGCTCCGGGACTGGACGCCCTGCCCGCTCCGCTGACGGAGGCGCAGGCGACCGCGGCGATGCGCGAACTCGCGAATCGCAATGTGGTCGCCCGATCGATGATCGGTCTCGGTTACTACGACACACACACGCCCGGAGTCATCAAGCGCAACATCCTGGAGAACCCGGCGTGGTACACCGCCTACACCCCGTACCAGCCGGAGATCAGCCAGGGTCGGCTCGAAGCGCTGCTCAACTTCCAGACCATGGTGTGCGATCTGACCGGCATGGAGGTGGCGAACGCCTCAATGCTGGATGAGGCGACCGCGGCCGCCGAGGCGATGACGCTGCTGCGCCGCGCCGGTAAGTCGAAGTCGAACCGCGTGGTCGTCGACTCCGACCTCTTCCCGCAGACGCGTGCGGTGATCGAGACCCGTGCGACGCCGCTAGGCATCGAGGTGGTCGAAGCCGAGCTCGATGGGTCGGCGCCGGACGCGGGGCTTCCCGAGGGCGAGTTCTTCGGAGTCATCGTGCAGACGCCCGGTGCGAGCGGCCGGATCACCGATCTCGGCCCGGTCATCGAGGCGGCGCATGCGCGAGGTGCGCTGATCGCCGCAGGCGTCGACCTGCTGGCCGCCACTCTCATCACCCCTCCGGGAGAGCTCGGCGCGGATGCGTGCTTCGGCACCACACAGCGCTTCGGTGTCCCGATGGGCTTCGGTGGACCGCACGCCGGCTACCTGGCGGTGCACACCAAACGCACTCGTCAGCTTCCGGGGCGCCTCGTCGGCGTCTCCAAGGACGCGGACGGCAACCTCGCGTACCGCCTGGCACTTCAGACCCGCGAGCAGCACATCCGACGCGAGAAGGCGACCAGCAACATCTGCACGGCGCAGGTGCTGCTCGCCATCATCGCCGCGATGTACGCCTCCTACCACGGCCCGTCCGGGCTCAAGGCGATCGCCGAGCGGGTGCACGGGCACGCCGCAGACCTCGCCGATCGCCTCGCGGGCGGTGGATTCGGTGTGGAGCACGCCTCGTTCTTCGACACCCTCACCGTGCGGGCCGACGGCAGGGCCGCGGAGATCGTCGACGCGGCCAAGTCGCGCCACGGCATCAACCTGCGGTTGATCGACGCCGACCGCGTGGGCGTCGCGTGCGATGAGACCACCACCGCCGCCGACATCGATGCCGTCCTGGACGCCTTCGGCGCCGCGGGTGCCGCGGCGACGCAGTTCAGTGCCCCGATCGCGAACCGCAGCAGCGAATATCTGACGCATCCGGCCTTCCACCTGCACCGGACCGAGACCGCGATGCTGCGCTACCTGCGGATGCTCTCCGACAAGGACATCGCTCTCGACCGCAGCATGATCCCCCTGGGCTCGTGCACGATGAAGCTGAACGCGACCACCGAGATGGAGCCGATCACCTGGCCGGAGATCGGCGGCCTGCACCCGTTCGCCCCGCTCTCCGACAGCGAGGGCATCCGCGAGCTGATCGCTCGGCTGGAGAACTGGCTGGTGGCCGTCACCGGTTACGACCGCGTGAGCCTGCAGCCCAATGCCGGCTCGCAGGGCGAGTACGCGGGTCTGCTCGCGATTCGCCGTTACCATCTCTCGCGCGGCGACGACGCACGCGACGTCTGCCTCATCCCCTCCAGTGCTCACGGAACCAATGCGGCGTCGGCCGTCATGGCCGGGCTGCGCGTGGTGGTGGTGGCCAGCCGTGACACCGGGGACGTCGACATCGACGATCTGCGCGCGAAGATCGAGAAGCACCGCGACGAGTTGGCGGGCATCATGATCACCTACCCGTCCACCCACGGCGTGTTCGAGCACGAGGTCACCGACATCTGCGACGCGGTGCACGAGGCCGGCGGCCAGGTGTACGTGGACGGCGCCAATCTCAACGCGCTCGTCGGCCTGGCCCGGCCGGGCCGGTTCGGGGGCGACGTCTCGCATCTGAATCTGCACAAGACGTTCTGCATTCCGCACGGCGGCGGCGGCCCGGGCGTCGGACCGGTCGCGGTGCGCGAGCATCTGGCGCCGTTCCTGCCGAGCAGCCCGCTGGCCTCCGAACTTCCGCAGACCGGCGTCGCGATCTCGGCGGCGCCGTACGGTTCGGCGTCGATCCTGCCGATCACCTACGCGTACATCGCCATGATGGGTGCCCAGGGACTGCGGACCGCCACGCTGACCGCGATCGCCTCCGCCAACTACATCGCGCGTCGCCTGCGCGACCACTACCCGGTGCTCTACACCGGAGAGGGCGGCTGGGTGGCTCACGAGTGCATCCTGGACCTGCGTGAACTGACCAAGGACAGTGGAGTCTCGGTCGACGACGTCGCCAAGCGACTCGCCGACTACGGCTTCCACGCGCCCACGATGAGCTTCCCCGTCGCCGGAACCCTGATGGTGGAGCCTACTGAGAGCGAGAATCTCGCCGAACTCGACGCCTTCATCGACGCGATGATCGCCATCCGCGGCGAGATCGACAAGGTCGCCGACGGCACCTGGTCGGTCGAGGACAATCCGCTCGCCGGCGCGCCGCACACCGCCGAATGCCTGGTGGGCGAGTGGAATCACGGATACGACCGGCTCACCGCCGTGTACCCGAACGGTCTCCCGTCGTCCGGAGCGCGCGCCAAGGTGTGGCCGGCCGTCCGCCGGATCGACGGAGCCTTCGGCGACCGGAACCTCGTCTGCAGCTGCCCTCCGATCGAGGCCTTCAGCGAGTAGGCTCGCGGGCACCGACAGGAGGCTCGCGATGTCCAAAGTCCGTGTCCACAACCTCAACGTCTCGCTCGACGGTTTCAGTGCGGGCGGAACCGTCACGTACGATGCGCCGATCGGCGAGGCGGCCCGGTTGTTCGACCACTTCGACGGCCGGGTGATCTGGGGTGTGGACGCGATCGCCGAGCCGGTTCGCGCCGATCACGTGTTCACCAGTGCGTGGAGTCAGGGGATCGGCGTCGAGATAATGGGACGCCGCAAGTTCGGTCCGCAGACCGGACCGTGGGCCGACGACGGCTGGCGCGGGTGGTGGGGCGACGAGCCTCCGTTCCGCACACCCGTGGTGGTGTTGACGCATCACGAGCGCCCGCCGATCGAGTTCGCGAACGGCACCGTCTTCCACTTCGTGGACGCCCCGGCGCCGCAGGCGCTCGAGTACGCGCGCGGACTCGCCGGCGGCGATGTCCGCCTCGGTGGCGGACCCACGTCCGTCCGCGAGTTCCTGCACGCCGACCTGGTCGATTTCATGCATCTGGTCGTCGTCCCGGTGGTGATCGGTTCGGGCGTCTCGATCTGGGACAGCTGTGCCGAACTCCAGGACCGCTTCGACGTCGAGTCGGTGACCACCGGCAGCGGCCTCATACACCAGTTCTGGAATCGGAAGCGGTAGGCCCTTCGCGCCGGTCCCGCTGTTACGGCGCCGCCGCCGGGTAGACCACCTTGCTGATCGCGACCGCGGCCGCGGGCTCGGGGAGCGGCATCGGGTCGGCGATCGGGCCGAAGGTCACGGTCGGCGTCGGTGCAGGCAGCGGCCCGGCACCGCGGAAACCCGCCTTGGTCAGGATCTGCATCTGGGCCGGTTTGCGCGCGAAGGTGAAGAACTGAGAGACGGCGTCGCTGACGTGCGCCGGAACCAACTGGCCCGACAGTTTCACCACCGGATAGTCGGCCGACGGAGTCGGGCCCTTCGGCGCGACCACCGCGACCCGGGCGGTCTTGTCGTCCTTGGTGAGCATGTAGAGGTGCTGCTCGGTCACCGACACGGCGCGGACCGGCGCATCGGAGGGATCGCCGGTCCCGGCGATCGAGTCGACGGCGGCGTCGATGGAGCCGTCCCCGACTTTCGGCGGAGCCGACATGAGCTGATCGAGCGCAGCGACCACCTCGGGTGACTGCGCCTGTCGGAGAGTGAGCGGCTTCTGGGTCGGGACGGTCGCGGCCGCGACTGCTTGGGCTCCCAGTGCGGTCGCGGCCGACTGCGGGCCGGTGGGCATCGCGATGCGCATCGAGCCCCACGACGATCTGCCGTACGCGGAGAGGGAATTGGCGCGGGTCTGCGCGGGCAGGTCGGACCACCCGATGCGGCCGTCGGCGGCCTTCGCGATCTCGGGCTCCATCGCCAGCCGGACCGGCGACGACACGAGCGATTCCGGGTTGCCCTGGAGCACGTCGGGCTTCGCGGTCTGCAGGGCCGCGGACCAGATGGACGACTCGGGCACCCAGGCGGCGGGGAAATCACCGTAGGTCTGCGCGTCCCACTTCTGGGCGGTCAGACCCTCGAGAGTCGCGCGGGCGTCGGCGGGTCGCACGTCCACGGTGATGCAGTGGTCGCGGACCACCGGCTCGGTGTTGTTGTAGTCCTGCGCGATCCTCTGCAGACCCGGTGCGATCGCGGGATCGGCCAGAACGGAGATCTTCGCCGGTCCCTCGAGGCACTCACCGGCCGCCACCGGCTGTTCGTCGTCGATTCGATCGCCGAGTTGACGCCACGCCGTGACGATGCCCGCGATCAGAATGATCGCGAGGACGAATGCCAGCAGCGGTCGGCTGATGTAAGTCCGACTGCGTCCACCCGAATTGTGCTTCGCCACTGATCGTCCTTCCTCCGGCGATTCGTGTCATGCCAGGCCGATGCGCGTCCAGCGGGCCGATGCACCGAGCCCGGACCGAGAATCCGGTCCGGGCTCGGTGGTCTGCACCTTCCGTGTATATCAGGCGTTGGCTGCCTTGTACTCGCGGCGCGCGGCGTGCAGCAGCGGTTCGGTGTACCCGCTCGGCTGCGTCGCGCCCTTGAGGATCAGGTCCTTGGCGGCCTGGAAGGCGATGTTGCCGTCGAAGTTCGGTGCCATCGGACGGTAGGCGGGATCGCCGGCGTTCTGCCGGTCGACCACCGGTGCCATCCGCTCGAGCGCGGCGACGACCTCGTCCTCGGTGACGATGCCGTGACGGAGCCAGTTGGCGAGCAGCTGGCTGGAGATGCGCAGCGTTGCGCGGTCCTCCATCAGCGCGACGTCGTGGATGTCCGGCACCTTCGAGCAGCCGACGCCCTGGTCGATCCACCGGACCACGTAGCCGAGGATCGACTGCGCGTTGTTGTCGAGTTCCTCGCGCTTCTCCTCCTCGCTCCAGTCGGTGCTCTTCGCCAGCGGGATGGTCAGGATGTCGTCCACAGACGCCGGTTCGCGCTTGGCGATGTCGTCCTGACGCTCGAAGACGTCGACCTCGTGGTAGTGCAGCGCGTGCAGGGTGGCGGCGGTCGGCGACGGCACCCACGCGGTGTTGGCACCGGCGTTGGGGTGACCGATCTTCTGCTCCAGCATGTCGGCCATCAGATCCGGCATCGCCCACATGCCCTTGCCGATCTGCGCCTTGTGCTGCAGACCCGCGTGCAGACCGGTGTCGACGTTCGAGTCCTCGTACGCGTTGAACCAGGTCTGGCCCTTGATCTCGGCCTTGCGGACGAACGCGCCGGCCTCCATCGAGGTGTGGATCTCGTCGCCGGTGCGGTCGAGGAAACCGGTGTTGATGAACACCACGCGCTCGGAGGCCGCCTTGATCGACGCCTTGAGGTTCACCGACGTGCGGCGTTCCTCGTCCATGATGCCGACCTTGAGGGTGTTGCGCGGCAGGCCGAGGACGTCCTCGACGCGGCCGAACAGCTCGCTGGTGAAGGCGACCTCGTCGGGACCGTGCATCTTCGGCTTCACGATGTAGATCGAGCCGGTGCGAGAGTTCTGCAGACCTTCGGCGCTCATCCCGTGGATGCCGATCGCCGAGGTGATCAGCGCATCCATGATGCCCTCGGGGACCTCGTTGCCGTCGGCGTCGAGGATGGCGGGGTTGGTCATCAGATGGCCCACGTTGCGCACGAAGAGCAGCGAACGACCGTGCAGTTCCACCTCGCCGGTGCCGTCGGGCGCGGTGTAGACCCGGTTCGGGTTCAGCGTGCGGGTGAAGGTCTTACCGCCCTTGTTGACTTCTTCGGCCAGGTCGCCCTTGTTGAGGCCGAGCCAGTTGTGGTAGCCGAGCACCTTGTCGTCGGCGTCGACCGCGGCGACCGAGTCCTCGAAGTCCATGATCGTCGTGACGGCGGATTCGACGGCGACGTCCTTGACGCCGGCGGCGTCGGTGGCGCCGATCGGCGACTCCGGATCGATCTGGATCTCGACGTGCAGACCGTGGTGGCGCAGCAGGATGCCCGACGGCGCTGCGGCGTCGCCGGTGTAGCCGGCGAACGCGTTCGGGTCGGCGAAGGTGGTGGTGGCGTCGCCGATCGCGGCGACGACCTTGCCGTCGACGACGGTGTACGAGGTCACGTCGGCGTGGCTGCCCTGCTCCAGCGGCACGGCCTTGTCGAGGAAGGCCTTGGCGAACGCGATGACCTTGTCACCGCGGACCTTGTTGTAGGACGAACCCTTCTCGGCACCGCCGGTCTCCGGGATCGCGTCGGTGCCGTAGAGAGCGTCGTACAGCGAGCCCCAGCGCGCGTTGGACGCGTTGAGGGCGAAACGGGCGTTGAGGATCGGCACCACCAGCTGCGGTCCGGGGATGTTCGCGATCTCCTCGTCGACGTTCTCCGTGGTGATCTGGAAGTCCTCGGGCACCGGGACGAGGTAGCCGATCTCGGTCAGGAAGGCCTTGTACTCGTCGAAGTCGAAGTCCTGGTGGTCGCGGTGCCAGGCGTCGATCTTGGCCTGCAGGTCGTCGCGGACGGCGAGCAGCTCGCGGTTGCGGGGAGCGAGGTCGTTGATCACGGCCGCAGCGCCCGCCCAGAACTTCTCGGCGTCTACACCCGTGCCGGGAAGCGCTTCGTTGTTGACGAAGTCGTAGAGGACTTCGGCGACCTGCAATCCGTTGACGGTGACGCGTTCGGTCATGGCAACCTTTCCTTTGCGAGTGCGTACTGCGGGAACGTCGGCTGCGTGCCGGATGACTCCGGAAGCGGCCCGCCCACAATCATTCATGTTACAAGGGGTTACCAGCGAGTATTTATCCGAGGCCGACCGATTCGAGAAGGCTGTCGCAGGTTGTGATGAGGGCCTCACGGAGTTCCTGCCCGCGCCGCGCGATAGCCGCCTGCTCGCGGACGTACCGGGCCCGCCCCTCGGGCGTCTCGATGGCCACCGGTGCGTAGCCGTACGAGGTGAGGTCGTACGGACTGGCTCGCATGTCGAGTTCCCGCGCGTCCAGGGCCAGCTCGAAGCAGTCGGCCAGCAGGTCCGCCGGGAGCAGTGGCGTGAGGCGCAGACAGTAGCGGTACAGGTCCATCGTCGCGTGCAGGCAGCCCGGCTGCTCGTTGTCGACGGCTCCGGCTCGACTCAGGGCGGTGGCGTTGCGCCCGACCGCGTCCGCGGTGAAGAACCGGAAGGCGTCGAAGTGCGTGCACGCGAGTGTGCTCTCCTCGACCACGGCGTCGGTGCCGCGCGCGCCGAGCCGGAGCGGCAGTTCGTGACGGGTCTCGTCGGCGCGATACACCATCGCCCACTCGTGCAGGCCGAGACAACCGAGGCGCGGTGCGCGGTTCGCCGTCGCCCGCGTGATGCGGACGGTGTCGGTGAGCAGCCGGACCCGGGACTCGAGATGTTCGCGCGTCACCTCTGCGGTGCCGTCGACATCGACGCGGTAGCCACGCAGACCGGAGTAGCGGTGGGCCTGGGCCAGCCGCACACCGTAGCCGGGATGCCAGCGCAGCACCTGACCGGGGCGGGCCGAGTAGTAGGTGAACAGGAAGTCGATGACCGGGTGCTTGCGTCCTTCGTTCCGCATCCGCAGATACGGACCGATGAGGGTCTCGACGCGCTCCCGGTGGGCGTCGGCCCGGGACTGCCACTCCGGGCGCGACAGCGTCTCCTGCCGCTGCATCAGATGCGGTGCGTGGAGTCGCGGAGGTCGCCGACGAAGGCCTCCGCGAGGTCGGCGAGTGCGATGACCCCGATGATCGTGCCCGCCGTGTCGACGACCGCCCCGAGGTGGGCGCTGGTGCGGCGGAGCACGACGGTGGCTTCGTCCAGCGGTGTCGCCGAACCGATCTTCGGCAGCGGCCGGATCTGGTCCACACCGATGATCGACTCCGGGCCGACGGCCGGATCGAGGATGTCGTCGAGCACGTCCTTGATGTGCAGGTAGCCGATGAACGAGCCGTCCAACCCGCGGACGGGGAAGCGGGAGTAACCCGTCTCGCGCACCGCACGCTCGACTGAACCGAGTGTGGGACCGAGTCCGCCCGTCGATGCGTCGAGCTGAACGCGCACGCTGCGCACCGTGCTCAGCGGGATCATCAGTTCGGCCACCGTCCGTTCGACGGTCGTCAGTGCGCGGGTGAGCCGCTCGTGCTCGTCGGCGTCGAGCAGACCGAGCTCCCGGGACTCGCCGATCATGTCGGCCAGCTCGGCCTCGTTGACCGTGGTCGCCAACTCGTCCTTGGGCTCGACGCGCATCGCCCTGAGCGAGATGTTCGCCAACGCGTTGTAGAACCAGATCAGCGGCCGTGCGACGCGCATGAAGACCAGGTGCACCGGAACCACCAGCATCGCCACGGTCTCGGGGCCGGCGAGCGCGATGTTCTTCGGCACCATCTCACCCAGCAGGATGTGCAGGATCACCACGATCGCCAGACCGATCGCGAAGGCGATCGGGTGCAGCAGCTGACTCGGCACGCGCATCAGATCCAGCGGTGCGCTGATCAGATGGGCGATGGCCGGTTCGGCGACCCGACCGAGCAGGATCGAACAGATCGTGATTCCGAGCTGCGAGCCCGCGAGCATCAGCGACAGATGCTCGGAGGCCTCGATCACCGTGCGGGCACGCTTCTTTCCCGATTCCTCGAGGGCGACGAGCCGGTCCCGCCGCGCCGCGATGAGCGAGAACTCGCCGGCGACGAAGAAGGCGTTGGCGGCCAGGAGCACCACCGTCAGCAGGATTCCCCACCAGTCACCCACGGGACGCCTCCGTCCCGCCGGGCTCGGCACTGCCGTCGATGATCGTCATCCACACCTTGTCGACGCGGCGCTGATCCATCTGCACCACGGTCGCGCGCCATCGGGGTTCGGGTTCGTCGAGGAAGTTCTCGCCGGCCGACTCGCGCTGCGGAAGGTCGACGATGTCGCCGGTGCGCGGAATGCGGCCGAGGCAGAACATCACCAGTCCGCCGAGCGTCTCGTACGACCCCTCGGGTGCGCGGTAGCCGGTGCCGCTCTGCAGTTCGTCGAGCCGCAGCAGCCCGGAGCAGCGGAAGCCGTTGCCGACCGGAGTCACGTCCGACTCCTCGACGTCGTGCTCGTCGGTGACGTCGCCGAGGATCTCCTCGACGATGTCCTCCGACGTCACCAGGCCCGCGGTGCCGCCGTACTCGTCGATGACCACGCAGACCTCGAGGCCGTTCGACGAGATGCGATCCATCAGCGAGTCGCCGTCGAGGCTGTCCGGGACCCGGGTGATCGGGCGTGCCAGCGACCGCAGCGACGTGGTCGCGAGGCTCTGCGGCGGCAGGGTGAAGGCCTGCTTGATGTGGACGACGCCGACGAGGTTGTCGAGGTCGCCGCCTTCGGCGATCAGGAACCGGGAGTGGCCGGTCCGGGAAGCGGCGGCGATCAGATCGCGCACCGAGTCGTTGGGTTCGAGCGATTCGATCCGCACGCGGGGAGTCATCAGGTCCGCGGCCGTGAGATCGCCGAAACGCAGCGACCGGTCGACGAGAGTCGCGGTGTCGGGGTCGAGGGCCCCGCGCAGCGCGGAGTTGCGCACCAGCGCGGCGAGTTCGGCAGCCGACCGCGCCGACCCGAGTTCTTCGGTGGGCTCGATGCCCAGGCGCCGCACCAGTGCGTTCGCCGAGCCGTTGAGGCCGTTGATCGCCGGCCGGAAGAACGAGGAGAACATCGCGAGGGGAGTGGCGGTGGCGCGCGCGACCGCCAGCGGCTTGGTGATCGCGAGGTTCTTCGGTATCAGCTCACCGAGGACCATCGAGAGCGAGGTGGCGATGATCAGGGCCAGCGCCAGGGAGATGCCGTCGGCGACTCCGTCCGGAATCCTCATCGCCTCCAGCACGGGCGCGAACAGGGTCGCCAGCACCGGTTCGGCGATGTAACCGGTGATCAGCGTTGTGATCGTGATGCCCAGCTGGGCGCCCGACAACTGGAAGGAGAGGGATCGGTGCGCTCGGTCGACGGCTCGCGCACGGCGATCGCCGCGACGCGCGACGTCGCCCGCGATGGTGGACCGTTCGAGCGCGGTCAGCGAGAACTCTCCGGCGACGAACAGCGCCGTGCCCAGCGTCAGCGCGATGAATCCGGCCAGACTCGCGATGATGACGAATACGTTCACCGGCGCGGGTCACCAACCACCCGGGAGCGGGCGTCCCTCGGCGAAACCGGCGGCGGACTGGACGCCCAGTACCACCTTGTCGTGCAATTCCTGCAGAGTCGAGGCACCGGCGTAGGTCGCGGTGCTGCGGACTCCTGAACAGATGTGGTCGATCAAGTCCTCTACTCCGGGGCGGTCGGGGTCGATACGGATGCGCGAGGAGGAGATGCCCTCCTCGAACAGCGCTTTCCGGGCACGATCGTATGCGGCGTCGGCGGACGAACGCGCGGCGACGGCGCGTTTCGACGCCATGCCGAAGCTCACCTTGTATTCGCCTGCGGAGTCGGCGTGCAGGTCGCCCGGCGACTCGTACGTTCCGGCGAACCAGGAACCGACCATCGCATTCGATGCGCCGGCCGCCACCGCCAGCGCCACGTCCCGCGGGTGCCGGATGCCGCCGTCCGCCCACACCGCCGCACCGTGCTCGCGTGCGACGGCGGCGCATTCGGCGACCGCCGAGAACTGTGGCCGGCCGACGCCGGTCATCATCCGCGTGGTGCACATCGCGCCCGGGCCGACACCGACCTTGACGATGTCGGCGCCCGCCTCGATCAGATCGAGCGTGCCCTGTGCGGACACCACATTCCCCGCGGCCAGCCGGACGCCGAGATCGGCGCCCGCGATTGCGGCGAGCGCACTGATCATCTTCTCCTGATGTCCGTGAGCGGTATCGACGACGAGCAGGTCGGCCCCGGCCTCGACCAGTGCGCGGGCCTTGCCGACCACGTCCCCGTTGATGCCGACCGCGGCACCGATCCGGAGCCTGCCCGAGGCGTCCACGTTGGGGCGGTAGATACCGGACCGGAGCGCGCCGAGGCGGGTCAGCACGCCGGCGAGCTCGCCGGCTCCGTCGGTGAGTACGGCCAGGTCGGCGTTCGCCTCGACCAGCGCGTCGAAGACAAGCCGGGGGTCGGTCTCGGCGGGCAGGGTCACCGGCACGGGCTCGGCGACCGAGGCGACATCGGTGAAGAGGTCGATCTCGTGTCCGGGCGCCGCGCGTGGGATCAGTCCGATCGGCCGACGTCCGTCGAGGACCACCGCGTAGCCGTGCGAACGCTTCGGGATCAGTGCCTGCGCATGCGCCATCACGTCGGTCGCGCAGAGGGTGACCGGCGTCTCGGCCACCAGGTGCGCATTCTTGACGTAGGCGATGGTCCGGGCCGCGACATCGAGCGGCACGTCCTGCGGAAGCACCACCAGGCCGCCGCGTCGCGCCACGGTCTCGGCCATCCGCTTTCCGGCGATCGCCGTCATATTGGCGACCACCAGCGGGATGGTGGTGCCGGTGCCGTCGGAGGTCGACATGTCGACGTCGAACCGCGAGGCCACCGACGACCGGTTCGGAACGATGAAGACGTCGTCGTAAGTCAGGTCGTAGTGCGGTGCGTGGCCGTCCAGGAAGCGCACGGGGAACCTTTCATGTCACAGCGTCTCGGCGGTCGTCAGTGGTGGGCGATGAGGCGGCTGAGCTCGGTGAGCCAGGGGATGGCCACCGCGAGGGTCGGAACGACCAGGATGGCCGCGGCGAGCAGGTAGGCCGTCGCCGAGATGCGGCGTGCGGAGTGCATGTATGAGAGCCGCCGGACGCGGACGAGGGTGGTCGGGCCGCCGACCGCCATGGCGCCGCGAGGTGCGGTCGCGTCCGCGCAGGCCACCAGTGCGCGGCCGAGAGTGGTGGGAGTGGTGGCACGCGCGGCCTGATCGTCGGCCAGGGCCTCGGCCAGCAGTTCCACCGACCCGAGCGCGGACTTGGACCGGACGAATCGGGGGAAGGCCTCGTGCAGCGCGATGAATGCCTCAAGCACCAGATCGTGCCGGGCCCGCAGGTGTGCGCGTTCGTGTTCGATGACGGCGGTCAGCTCGCGCTCGTCGAGTCGAGCCAGCACCCCTTCGCTGAGGACTACTCGCCTGCGCAGTCCGGGCAGGCAGTAGGCGAGCGGCGCGGGGACGTCGAGGATCCGGATGTCGCGCCCGGCCGCGAGCCTGCGGTCGGCGTTGTCGACCAGGTCGATGAGCGTGCGGTGCGCATTGCGTCGCGCCCGCGTGCGGATGCCGACGCGGATCACGGTGTACATCAGGCGCGCGCCGATGAGGAAGGTCAGCGCGAAGACCGCGACGTAGACCGTCCAGAGAAACCAGCCGAGCCGGTGGATCTCTTCGATGGGATTGCTGGTCGGCGCACCGTTGGGCCCGGGCGAGAGCAGGTTGGCGGCGATCGCGAGCCCGGTGCTGAATGCCGACAGCACGGCTGCGAGGGCGATCGACTGCCACAGGGCCATCGCCGCACGCGGAGCGTAGAGCGGCCAGGTGGCGCGGGAGAGGGAAGCGGGGATCGGTCCGACCAAGGCGATCGTGAGGATGCCGAACAGCAGCGCCGTCATGGCCCTCCCCAGGTCGTCGGAGTCGGTGATCTCATGTCAGGGTAGTCAACTGTGGCTGCCGCGCGTGGTTTCCAGCTCATCGAGAGCTTCGCGCAGTGCCGCGGCTTCGTCCGCGCCGACTCGTCCGACGAACGAGACGAGGGCCGCGTGACGCGAGTCCGGGGCGTCGGCGGAACTGAGTGCGTCGACCATCAGCTTGGCCACGAGGTCCTCGCGCGGCGAGGTGGCCGTGTACTGGTGTGCGCGGTCGTCACGGATCTGGGTAACCAGACCCTTCTTGGTGAGACGCTGCAGCACGGTCATGACGGTCGTGTACGCGAGAGTGCGGCTCTTGGCCAGTTCGGCATGCACCTGACGCACGGTCTGTGGCGTCGCGGACGCCCACAGGGTGTCCATGACGGCACGCTCGAGATCGCCCAATCCATTCATCTTCTTCATCTTACGTCGACTCCCTGATTTCTCCGCTTCGTGCCGGTCATGGATCGTGTCGGTCGAGGCCGCCATCGCTCACGATTGTGTAACGCGTGAGGCGGGGAAGGAGTTCCCGTCGGCTCTGCGGCGGACCGTGTTGACACGAAACTAAGGTTAGCCTACATTCATCACCAAGGATCGCGTGAGAGTCCTGAGGGCTGCAGAGACCCCCGATCCGCGACGGTGACCCCCGTGTTCGATGAGGAGCGCGGGGGTCACTGGCGTCTGGCCTGCCGGCAGTGGCAGGGTTCACGTATGGAAGAGACGTCAATTGCGATCGACCCGACCGAGGCCCGAGGCCTCGACCGACTCCTCGGCTTCACCGTGACCCACGCAGACGGCGAGGGACTGCGCGGCACGCTGGAACTCTCCGAGATCCACCATCAGCCCTTCGGCATCACTCACGGCGGTGTGTACTGCGCACTGGCCGAGAGCGCCGCGAGCATCAGCGCCTTCTGCTGGCTGCAGGAGAGCGGACTCGGCGGGACCGCCGTCGGTGCGAACAACTCGACCGATTTCCTCCGCTCGGTGTCGAGCGGGACGCTGTCGGTGTCGACCAGCCCGATTCACCGGGGCCGCCGCCAGCAGCTCTGGCAGGTCGACATCACCGATCAGACGGGCAGGCTCGTCGCGCAGTCGCGGGTCCGCCTGCAGAACATCGAGACACCCGCGGGCTGAGAATGCCGATCGGGCCCTCTCGCCGCGGCGAGAGGGCCCGATCACGGGAACGATCGGTCAGCCGGCGGTGTCGGTCCGTTCGGGGCCGTCGCCGTCGGCGCGGGCGGCCTCGGCCAGCCGGAGCCGTTCGAGATAGGACAGTTCGGTGAGGGCGGTCCGCGCGTACACCTGCTGCTCGGTGACCGCCAGCTGAGTGCGCCCGCGGGTGTTGAAGGCGAAGAACCAGTTGATGATGGTGTTCAACCGGTTGCGGAAGCCCACCAGGTACACCAAGTGGAGTGCGAGCCAGCCGAGCCAGGCGATGTAACCCTCGCTCTCGAACTTCCACTTGGTTCCGGGGATCGGCACCTGCATCACGGCGCTGAAGCGTGAGACGGTGGCCATCGAGCCCTTGTCGAAGTAGCTGAAGGGCTTGCGCTGGTCGGGCGTCTGCCCCTTGCGGATCTCCGCGAGAATCGCGTCGGCGGCGTACCGGCCGCCCTGGATCGCGCCCTGCGCGACTCCGGGGACGCCGTCGACCGCCATCATGTCGCCCACGACGAAGACGTTGGGATGACCGGGGATCGTGAGGTCCGGTCCCACCTTCACCCGGCCCGCGCGGTCGAGTTCGGTGTCGGACTGATCGGCCAGCACCTTGCCGAGCGAACTGGCCTGCACACCGGCCGACCACACCTTGCACTGGCTCTCGATGCGCCGGGTGGTGCCGTCCTTCTCCTTGACGGTGAGACCGTCGTAATCGAGATCGGTCACCATCGCACCGAGTTGCACGTCCACGCCGAGGCGTTCGAGCCTGCGTCGCGCCTTCTCGCCGAGTTTGGGGCCGAAGGGCGGAAGAACGGCGGGCGAGGCGTCGAGAAGGATGACGTTCGCGTCGGTCGGATCGATGTTGCGGAACGCGCCGCGGAGCGTCTTGTCGCTCATCTCGGCGATCTGACCCGCCAGTTCCACACCGGTCGGGCCCGCACCGATCACGACGAAGGTCAGCAGCTTCTTCTGCTCGGCCGGATCGTTGGAGAGCTCGGCCTGCTCGAAGGCGCCGAGGATGCGGCCGCGCAGTTCCAGTGCGTGGTCGATGGTCTTCATGCCGGGTGCGTACTCGGCGAAATGATCGTTGCCGAAGTACGACTGGTCGGCCCCGGCGGCGATGATCAGGTCGTCGTAGGCGGTCTCGGTGACGCGCTCCAGCAACTGCGAGCGGACCACCTGGTTCTCGAGATCGATGTCGAACACCTCGCCCAGGAGGACCCGGGTGTTCTTCTGCTTCCGCAGCACCACCCGGGTGGCCGGGGCGATCTCGCCCTCGGCGATGATGCCGGTCGCGACCTGGTACAGCATCGGCTGGAACAGGTGATGGGTGGTCTTCGCGATCAGGGTCACGTCCACGTCGGCCTTCTTGAGGCGCTGTGCCGCGAACAGACCGCCGAAACCGGAGCCGATGATCACCACCTGTCGGCGGCGCCGCAGGCTGGTGGCTGGGCTGCTGGTCATTGAATGTCTCCTGGGTGGTGGGTTCACATGACGAGGTGAAGCGGATGCTCGGTGATGCCGGGCCCCTGACCGATCACGGTAGTCCGCGACGATCAGGCGGTCATCTCGACGGTGCCGGGGCCGCGCGCACGGTGCCGGGGTCCGGACGGTGCGACGGCTGCGGGCCGGCGGGTCCGGAGCCAATCGGCGCGGCAGATCTCGTACTCCACATCGTGACCGGTGAATCCGTCGTCGAACTGCTCGCGACGCAGGTGTTCGGCCGCCAGACGCATTCCGAGTTTCTGCATCACCCGCTGCGATCGCATGTTGTCCGGGTGAGTGCTGGCGAAGATCCGCTCGGTCCCGGTCTCGGTGAAGGCGACCGAGATCAGTGCGGACGCCGCCTCGGTCGCCAGTCCTCGGTGCCACGATTCGCGCCGCAGCCGGTAGCTGAGCTCCAGCTCCGGCACCGCCGAATGCCGGGGTGCCCGCAGCCAGACCCAACCGGTGAACAGCCGGGTTCGGCGGTCGAACGCGACCCAGAGGCCGGTTCCGCATTCGCGGAACTGCGCCTGGGATCGGGGGATGACCCAATCGGTGATCATCGCCGGCGCAGTGGCTTCGCCTCCGGTGACGAACTCCATCACCACCGGGTCGGCGTCCAGGCCGTGCAGCAGCGGTGCGTCGTGAGGTGCCACGGGGCGCAGCCGAAGTCGTCGAGTCCCGATGTCCACGTGGGGAGTGTATCGGCGACGACCGACATCGCGGCGCGACTTCGGGTCCGTCGGCGAGGCGCACCGACCGACCCGTCCCGGCGGGCCGGACTGTCGGAGGCGGGCGATAGGGTGCACGCATGCCCGACACACCGTTCGTCGTCGAGATTCAATTGCGCTGGGGCGACATGGACCCGCTCAGCCACATCAACAACGTGCAGTTCGCGCGGATCCTCGAGGAGGCTCGGGTCCGGGCCATGCACCTGTGGTTCCAGAAGGACGATCGGCGGTTCGGCTTCCTGATCGCGCGGCAGGAGATCGAGTTCGTCATTCCGCTCCTCTATCACCACGAGTCGGCGAAGGTCGAGATCTGGATCTCGCGGATCGGTGAGAAGTCGTTCGACTACGGCTACCGCGTCCGCGCCTGGGACGGCGCACTCGCTGCGCTCGCCGAGACCACCTGTGCCGTGGTGGATCTCGCGACCGGCCGACCCGCGCCGCTCCCGGAGGCGGTGCGTGCGGGGCTCGCCGAACACACCGGCGGGGAAGTGGAGTTCCGGCGGCGCCGCTGACACCGTCCCAGACGGCCGAGCAGTCCGGTAGCGCCAGTTGAGCAGAGGGGAGAGTCGCCAGTGCTGACCGTGCACCGCGCCGAGCAGGCGGGATGCCTCGTGGAGGCGCTCGCCGACACCGTGTCCCGGCCGCTGGCCGATCCCATGCGGACCGAGATCGTCGCGGTCCCCGAGCGCGGAGTGGAACGCTGGCTCCGGCAGCAGCTGTCGCTGCGGCTCGGCACCTCGTGCGGCGGCGACGGCATCGCCGCGAACATCGCCTTCGACTCGCCGTCGTTCCTGCTGCGTCAGGTGCTCGACGGCGTGTCGGACGATCCCGAGGCCGCCGAGAGCTGGTTCGCCGATCGTCTGCGATGGCCGGTGCTGCGGGTGGTGGACGGCCACATCGACGATCCCGTGCTCCGCGTTCTCGCCACACATCTCGGGACCGGAGACGCCCGCGCCGATCGCGGACGTCGGCTCTCGACCGCGTCGACCATCGCCGCACTGTTCACCTCGTACGGATGGCAGCGGCCGACGATGATCGCCGAGTGGGCCTCCGGCTCCGACACGGACGGTGCGGGAGGAGAACTCGCCGAGCATCTGCGGTGGCAGCCGTGGCTGTGGCGGCTGGTCCGCGAGGAGGTGGGGCATCCGCATCTGGCGGAGCAACTGCCGGTCGTGGTGGACCGTCTGCGCGCCGACGCGGACGCCGTCGACCTTCCCGAACGGCTCTCGTTGTTCGGGGCCACGCGGATCCCGCAGACGCTGCGAAGCGTGCTCGCGGCGCTGTCGGAGCGGCGCGAGGTGGGCTTGTATCTTCCGCATCCCTCGCCCGAACTGTGGTCGGCGGTCCAGACCGCGGGGCCGCAGCGGAGTGGACGGCTGCGCGCCGAACGCCGACCGGTGCGCGTGCGGCACCCATTGCTGGCGAGCCTGTCCCGGGACGTGCAGGAGCTCCAGGAGGTGCTGGCGCCCGCGGTCGGCGCCACCCGCCACCATTCCGCGGAACACCGTCGTCCCGCGACACTGCTGGGTGCGCTTCAGGACGGCATCAGGCGCGACGATCCCGGGCGCCCGGCCGAGGGCGAGGGACTCGACCCCGGTGCCGACGGCAGCGTCGAGGTGCACGCCTGCCACGGTCCGCAGCGCCAGGTGGAGGTGCTTCGCGACCGGCTTCTGCACCTGTTCGACGCCGACCCGACTCTGGAACCGCGCGATGTGCTCATCATGTGTCCCGACGTGGAGGCGTACGCACCGCTGATCGGCGGGGTCTTCGGGCAGTCGAGCCGCGTCGGCGACCATCCGGCCTTCTCGCTGCGCGTGCGGCTCGCCGATCGGGGCATCCGTGCGCAGAACGCGGTGCTCGACGTGCTCGCCCGCGTCCTCGACCTCGCGGCGGGCCGGGTCCGGGCCGGCGATCTGCTCGATCTGGCCGCGACGGAGCCGGTGCGCCGCCGGTTCGGCTTCACCGACGACGATGTCGACACGATCACCGGCTGGGTCCAGCGCTCAGGTATCCGGTGGGGCGTCGACGAGACCCAGCGGCGCCGATTCGGGCTCGGCGGTTTCCCCCAGGGCACCGTGCGGACCGGGCTCGACCGCATCCTGCTGGGCGTGGTCGCCGAGGAAGCGGAGAACGAGTGGCTCGCCACCGCTCTGCCACTGTCGGGAATCGATTCGACGGACACCGATCTCGCCGGAAGATTCGCCGAGTTCGCCGAGCGCCTGACCACACTGCTCGAGACCGTGTCCGAACCCCATGCCTCCGGTCAATGGCTGCGAACGATGATCCACGCCGCCGATCTGCTGACCCACACCGACTCCGAGACCGAGTGGCAGCGGGCGCAAGCCGTCGGCATGCTCACCGATGCGCTCTCGGTTCCCGAGGGAACCCCGGAGTCCGAACTCGAGCTCGCCGACATGCGCGATCTGATGGCGCAGCTGCTCATCGCGCGTCCGACGCGATCGAACTTCTGCACCGGCGAGCTGACCGTGTGCTCGATGGTGCCGATGCGCTCGGTGCCGCATCGGGTGATCGTGGTGCTCGGCATGGACAGCGGTCAATACCCGCGGGCCGGGGCCGTCGACGGCGACGACATCCTCCAGGTCGCGCCGATGGTGGGGGAACGGAATGTGCGCGACGAGGACCGCCAGGTGTTCCTCGACGCGATCTGTGCGGCGACCGAGCACCTGCTGGTGTTCTACACCGGCGCCGATGCGCTGACCGGTGCCCGGACGCCGCCGGCGGTGGTGGTCTCCGAGCTGCTCGACGCCCTGCGCGGGGTGCTCGGGCTCGGCGTCGGCGGTCCGGTTCCGGTGCTGTACCGGCACACCCTGCACGCGTTCGACGAACGGAACTTCGTCGACGACGGTTCCGGGCCCTTCAGCTACGACGCGGCCCTGCTTCCGGGCGCCCGTGCTCTGAGCGCACTCACCCGATGCCGCGAGCGGGGACCCGCGCTGCCGGTGATCGCCGATGAGAGACTCCCGCGGGCGCCGGGCGATGCCGACGTCGACCTCGACGAGCTCATCAGCTTTCTGGCCGCACCGGTGGAGGGTCATGCACGGCAGCGTCTCGGCGTGGGGCTGCCCGAACAGGCCGACGAACATCGGGACGAACTCGCCGTGGAGTTGGACGGTCTCGAACGGTGGGGCGTGGGCAACCGCTACCTCGACGCGTTGCTCAGCGGTGCGGATCCGCACGCCGCGCAGGGAGCCGAACTGCGGCGCGGCAGTCTGCCGCCCTTCGCGTTCGGAACCAGAGAGTTCGGTCCCATCCGCGACAAGGCGCAGGCGGTGGCGACTGCCGCACACGGCTATCGTGACGATTCCGCCGACGCCGTCGACGTCCGCGTGGTGCTGCCCGACGGCCGCCGGGTGTACGGGACGGTCGGAGACGTCTTCGCCGGCAGGCTGGTGCCCGTCAGCTATTCGCGGCTCGGGCCCAAGCATCGCCTCGCGGCCTGGATCCGGTTGCTGGCGATCCGGGCCGGTTCCGACCGCGACGTCGCCGAAGCCGTCGTCGTCGGCAGTGCCTCCGGTCGGTACCCGTCGGCCAAGGTGAGTCGAATCCGCACCCCTGACGACGCAGGGGACCTGCTGGCGGTGCTCGTCGCCATCCGTGACGCGGGACTGACCGCGCCGATCGGCCTGACCCTCGATGCCGCGGTGGCCGCGGCGTCGGAGTTCGGCAGGTCGGGCGACCCGGCGAAGGCCCGGCGTCGAGCCGAATGGGCGTACAAGAAGTCGTACGGCGATCAGAACCGGTACGCCGGGCTCGTCTTCCACGGGGATCCCGGCGCGGCGGTCGGATTCGAGACGATGGCCGCGGCGGTGCCGCAGCCGGAGGCGCTGTCGTCCGTGGCGGGTCTGCTGCCCGGCGACGACGCGACCGACATGTACATCCGACTCGCCGCGGCCCTGTTCGGGTCGCTCCTGGCGCACGAGGAGGACCGATGACGGCACTCGGAAGCGACACCGCCTTCGATCTCACCGGACCGCTGCCCACCGGGACGCTGGTCCTCGAGGCCAGCGCGGGCACCGGCAAGACCTACGCGATCGTCGCGCTGGCCGTGCGCTACATCGCCGGCGGCGTCCCGGTGTCGGAGTTGCTCATGGCGACGTTCTCGAACGCGGCCTCCGCCGAATTGCGGGACCGGACGCATTCTCGTCTCACCGAGTGCGTCGCCGCGCTGCACGATCGGGCCACCGCACGCACGTCCGGCGACGATCTGATCGCCTTCCTGGCCGACGCGGACGCCGACGAGGTCGCACGGCGGCGTCAACGGCTCGCGGACGCCCTGTCGGACTTCGACGCCGCCACGATGGCGACCACCCACACCTTCTGCAATCGAATGCTCTCGGTCCTCGGCTTCCTCGGTGGCCGTCAGCAGCAGTTCCCGATCCTCGAGAACGTCGACGACATGGTCGCCGAGCTCGCGCGAGACGCTTACCTCGCGCGTTTCGCCGGCGACCCGGACTCGGCGCCCGGGTACGCCGAAGCCGAGCAGATCGCCGTCGCCGCGGTCCGCGATCCCGCTGCGGCACTGGCTCCCGACCGGGAGGACGAGCGGACCGAGGAATCGGACCTGCGAGTGTGGATCGCTCAGCAGGCGCGCGCACACACGGCGCTGCGCAAGCGGCTGGCCAGGGTCCGCACTTACGACGATCTGCAGCAGGCGCTGTTCGAGATCGTCACCGACGCCGAGATCGGCGATGAGGCGTGCCGCCGGATCCGCGCACAGTTCTCGGCCGTGCTCATCGACGAGTTCCAGGACACCGATCCTCAGCAGTGGGAGATCGTCAGGCGATGCTTCCACGATCACCTGCCGCTGGTGCTGGTGGGCGATCCGAAGCAGTCGATCTACGCCTTCCGCGGCGCCGAGGTGCTGAGCTACCTGAACGCGGTCGAGGCGGCAGACGAGCGGCAGCGGCTGACCGTGAACTGGCGTTCGGACGCCGCGGTGGTGGACGGGCTCGGCGCGCTCTTCGAGGGCGCGACGCTCGGTCACCGACAGATCGCCTATCAGCCGGTTCGGGCGCGCCGTTCCGGATCGCGGATCCACGGCGCGCCCGCGGTCCGTATCCGCGGATTCCTGCGCGGCGACTTCACCACCACGACGCAGGACGGCACCACTCCCTTGGTCGCCGAAGTCCGCGAGCGCGTCACCGACGACGTCGCCGACGACATCGCGGGTGTGCTGGGCGGCGACGTGACCATCGACGACGGCTACGGCGCCCGGTCGGTCGAACCCGGCGACATCGCTGTTCTGCTCCGCGCCAACCGCACGATCGCACCGCTGCAGCGTGCCCTCGCCGAACGGGGCATCGCCTCCGTCGTCACCTCGGGCACCTCCATCTTCGCCACACCCGCGGCCCGATACTGGTGGTACGTCCTGTCCGCCATCGATACGCCGTCCCGCCAGCCACGCGTGCGTCTGGCCGCGCTGACGCCGATCCTCGGACTGTCGGCCCAGACGCTGGAACGGCAGGGCGACACGGGTGTCGGCGCGCTGTCGGGACGGCTGGCCGAACTCGGTCGCGTCTTCGCCGACGGCGGGTTCGCGGCGATGGCCGCACGGCTCTTCGGCGAGTTCGGCACCGCGGAGCGATTGCTCGGCGTCGACGGAGGCGAGCGTCTGCTCACCGACGTGCTGCAGATCTCCGAACTGTGCAATCGGCATGTCACCGAGTCGTCGACCGGGATCGCCACGCTGGTCGACTGGCTCGGACGACAGATCGACGAGGGTTCGCAGTGGGGACAGCAGCGTGACGCGACGCGACGGCTCGACCGCGACACCGAGGCCGTCCAGATCATGACGGTCCACGCGAGCAAGGGACTCGAGTTCCCGATCGTCTACGTGCCGTTCGGCTGGGACGGCGCCAGCCACCCGAATCCGGCCACCTTCCTGTTCCACGAAGGCGATCGCCGCTATCTCGACGTCGGAGGGAAACAGGCGCGCGGCTATGCGCGCCGCGATCGGCAGTCCCGCTCCGAAGGCGCCGGTGAGGATCTTCGACTGCTCTACGTGGCCGCGACCCGAGCCCGCAGCCAGGTGGTCCTGTGGTGGGCGCCGAGCACGACGACCGCGCGCGGGGCCCTGCACCGGCTGCTCTTCACCGCCGACGAGCGTCGACTGGCCGCACGGTCCGGCGACCTGTCGCCGATTCCGGACACCGTGCCGATCCCGGCCGGGGACACCGAGTGCGTCGGCGCTCTGCGCGGCGTCGCAGCCGGGAACCCCTCGGTCGTCGTGGAACCGGCGGGTCGCCGCGGCCGCACCGAGTGGCGCCCTCCGTCCGACGCGGGCACGCCTCCGGAACTGAGCGTGGCACGGTTCACGAGAAACATCGATCAACGGTGGCGCCGAACGTCGTATTCGGCCATCGTGGCCGCGGCGCACGCGGCATTCCACGCCGAGACGCCCGGACCAGCCTCGCCGGTTCAGGCGGGGAGCGAACCCGAGGACGTGCTGCGGCCCGACGAGCCCGACGACGCGCGGGCGGAGGCCGGTGCGGTGTCCGGAGAAGTCGTGGGCCCACCGTCGCTGATGAACGGGCTGCCCTTCGGCGCCGGATTCGGAACCCTCGTCCACGAAGTACTCGAGCATGTGGACACCGCGGAGCCGGATATGGCGGCGCACGTGCGTCAGATGTGCGTGCAGGGCGCCGCGGCACGGGGAGTCGAGATCGACGTCGATGTTCTCGCCCGCGCGCTGATCGGGGTGCTCACCACACCTCTGGGATTCGGCGATCTGTGGAGCATCGAACCCGGCGCGCGACTGGCCGAGATGGACTTCGAACTGCCGTTGTCCGATACCGCCGGCGGGTTCGGCCTCGAGGAGGTCGGAGATCTGCTCGCGCGGCATCTGCCGGGCGACGATCCGCTGGCACCGTATGCGGAAATGGTCCGGACGGTCTCCGACGAGACCTTCACCGGCTATCTCACCGGCAGCATCGACTCGGTGCTGCGGACCGCCGAGAACCGATTCGTGGTCGTCGACTACAAGACCAACCGCCTGCGTCCGGGGGATCTGGCGGTCGAGGACTTCGGTGGCGAGGCGATGGCCGAGGAGATGATGTCCGCGCACTATCCGCTGCAGGCACTGCTGTATTCGGTGGCACTCCACCGCTATCTGCGCTGGCGGCTCGCCGGCTACGACCCCGCACGGCATCTGGGTCCGGTGCAGTATCACTTCGTGCGCGGGATGGCCGGTCCGCAGACTCCGCCCGGCTGCGGCGTCTTTCAATGGGACCTGCCGCCCGCCCTGATCGTCGAGATGTCGGAGCTCCTCGCCGGCCGAACGGAAGGAGTGGGGCGATGACCGACCCGTCCGCGACCGCCGGAGCACTGTCGGACCGCTGCGCGCCGCAGCGTGTGGCCTCGGGATCGGATCTGCTCACGACGTTCAACGCGGCGGGTGTGCTGAACGCCGCCGATGTGCACGTCGCCAGGCGCGTCGCAGCGCTGTGCGGCGGACCCGTCGACGAGCAGGTGCTCCTTGCCGCAGCGCTGGCGGTCCGTGCCGTCCGGACCGGTTCCACCTGCGTCGAGCTGGACAGGATCGCCGATCTCGCGGCGGCCGGTGACGACCAGACGCCGCTGCCGTGGCCCGCACCCGACGCGCTGCGTGCGGCGCTGGCCGCGTCGCCGCTGGTGATCGGCGGCGGCACCGGCCCACTGCGACCGCTCGCCCTCGCCGAATCGGCCGACGGCCCGCTGCTGTATCTGCGCAAATTCTTCCGGCAGGAACAGAGCATCCGGCAGATCCTCGACGCACGCGCCGCGAGCCGGCCCGCGGTCGACGCAGCCGCGCTGACGGCGGCGCTCGATGCGGCGTTCGGGGCCGGCGATACGAGCGGCTACGACCGCCAGCGTGCCGCCGCGGCGCTGGCGGCCACCTCGTGGACCACCGTCCTCGCAGGCGGTCCCGGTACCGGCAAGACGTACACGGTCGCTCGCATCCTGGCCGTGATGGAGACGCTGTTCGGCGGCGACCTCCGGATCGGGCTGTGCGCGCCCACCGGACGCGCCGCGGCCCAGTTGCAGACGGCGATCGGGGAGTACCGCCGCGAACACCAGACCCTGCGGAGTGACCCCGCCGCGGTGACCGTGCATCGCCTGCTCGGATCTCGGCCGGACGGAACGTTCGTCCGCGGGGCGGGCAACCGTCTGCCTTTCGACGTCGTGGTGGTCGACGAGACCTCGATGCTCCCGGTCACGATGATGTGCCGTCTGCTCGAATCGCTGCGCGCCGACACCCGGCTCATCCTCGTCGGCGATCCGCACCAGCTGGTGTCGGTGGAGGCGGGCGCGGTTCTCGCTGACCTCGTCGACCGGGATGTGACCGCCGGGGCCGGCGCCGTGCTTCCGGACGCGTTCACGGCTGTGTGCGATCTCGCGGCGGCCGACTTCGATTCGGCGGAGACCTCCGCACTGGCGCGCGGCGTCATCACGCTGCGCCGCGGACACCGCTACGGAGACCGCATCGGCGAGGTCGCCGAAGCGGTCAACGCCGGCGACGCGGACCGGGTGATCGAGCTCATCGGCCACGGCGCGCGGTCGGAGCATCCGGTCCGGCTGATCGATCCGGATGACGCCGACGTGGTGCGGACCGAAGCCGTGGGCTGGGCACGGAGCCTGCGCGAGGCGGCGCGGAGCGGCGACGCCCGCGGCGCCGTGGTGGCACTCCGGGGGCACCGCGTGCTGTGCGCGCACCGGGACGGTCCCTACGGGGTCGCGGGCTGGTCCAGACGGGTGATCGGCTGGATCAGCGACGACCTCGGCGGTGCGGCCGGAACGGGCCGCTGGTATCCGGGCGAACCGCTGCTGGTGACCGCGAACGACCGGACGCAGGACGTCTACAACGGCGATTCCGGAGTGGTGATCGACGATGCAGGCGGGCTCGCCGCGGTCTTCGAACGCGGTCATGAGATCAAGCGGCTTCACCCGAGTCAGCTCGCCGACGCGATTCCGGTCTACGCCATGACCATTCACCGGAGTCAGGGCAGCCAGTTCGGCACGGTCACCGTGATCCTCCCGCCCCCGGACGCGGAACTGCTGACGCGGGAGTTGCTCTACACGGCGATCACCCGCGCCGAGCGCGAGGTGAACATCGTCGGCACACCGGAATCCCTGCGCGCCGCCGTCGGCCGCCGGGTGGCGCGGGCGTCAGGGCTGCGCACCGATCTCGTCGAGGTCGTGTCGCCGGCCTGAGCCGGGAGTCAGGCGAGCTCGGCTCCGCCCGGAACGAGATCGCGCCGCAGATACGACTCCCACTGCAGAAACAGTCGCTGCGGATCGCGGGGGAGTGCTCCGAAGGCCTTCATCGACGCGCTGCGCGCGATCTCCGTCTTGTGCGAGACGATCGCGCGGATCTTGCTGCCGAGGCAGTCGTCGACGTCGACGGCGAGGTCGATCCGGTCGCTGGGCGTCCCGGACACGGGAAGATGCGAGTCCTCGGTGAGGTGCGGTTTCAACGTGGTCACGGTGGTCTCGGGAATGGTGATGAAGTAGAGCGAACGGACCTGCCAGGGCTCGCCCGCGTCGGGGCGGTAGGCGCCGATCGCCGCGGCGTCGGCCGCGGCGCACGTGAGCCGGTTGGCGTGGATGTGATCGGGGTGGCCGTACATGCCGTAGGCGTCATAGGTGACGAGGATGTGCGGCTTGATCTCCCGGATGTGTGCCACCAGAGCCGCGACCTGCTCGTCGAAGGGCGCTGAGACGAACGGAGTCGCGCCGGGCGCGGACTCGGGGACGAAACTGTCGGCGTAGCCGAGCATGATGGGCTCGCGAGACAGTCCCAGTTCGCGGGCGGCGTCGAGCAACTCGCCGTGGCGCGCGGTCCCGGGCACCCACGTGCATGTCACCAGCGAGACCTCGCCGCCGCGCCGGGCGTGTCGTGCCATGGTGCCGCCGGTCCACAACGACTCGTCGTCGGGATGAGCGTGGACGAACAGAGCACGTGGAACCCCAGACACGCCCTTCACAGTACGCGCAGCCGCCCCGGTACACTCAGCGGCGCGAAATCAGCTCAACGATGAGGAGTTACGCGGTGACCTCGCAGGTGTACGAGTTCCAAGCCCAGGCACGCCAACTGCTGGATCTGATGGTTCATTCGATCTATTCGAACAAGGACAGCTTTCTTCGCGAACTGATCTCCAACGCGTCGGACGCGGTCGACAAGCTCCGCTTGGAAGGCTTGCGCGACAAGGACCTCGACGTCGACATCTCCGATCTGCACATCCGGCTGACCCCGGACGCCTCCGCTCGGACGCTGACCGTGTCCGACAACGGCATCGGCATGTCGCGCGAGGAGGTCGTCGACCTGATCGGAACCGTGGCGAAGTCGGGCACCGATGAACTGCGCCGGAAGCTCGCCGAGACCGACGCCAAGGACGCCGGGGAACTGATCGGCCAGTTCGGCATCGGCTTCTACTCGGTGTTCATGGTCGCCGATCGCGTCGAACTGGTCACGCGCAAGGCCGGCGAGACCGTCGGAACGCGCTGGGAGTCGACCGGCGACGGGACCTACACCCTCGACGAGGCCCCCGACGCTCCGCAGGGCACGTCGATCACCCTCACCCTCAAGGCCGTCGACGAGGAGAACGCGGTCCACGACTACGCCGACCAGAACGTGCTGCGCGCTCTGGTCAAGAAGTACTCCGACTTCATCTCCTGGCCGATCCGCATGCGGGTGACCAAGCAGGTGCCTGCCGCCGAGGAAGGCGGCGAGCCCACGACCGAAGAGGTCGACGAGACCCTGAACTCGCAGAAGGCGCTGTGGGCGAAGTCGCCCGGCGAGGTGTCCGAGGAGGAGTACGCCGAGTTCTACCGTCACATCTCGCACGCCTGGGACGAGCCCCTCGAGACCATCTCGCTGCACGCCGAGGGCACGTTCGAGTACCAGGCCCTGCTCTTCATCCCGTCGCAGGCGCCGTTCGATCTGTTCATGCGCGAGCGCACCAGCGGCATCCACCTGTATGTCAAGCGCGTGTTCATCATGGACGACGCCGCCGAGTTGATGCCCGAGTATCTGCGGTTCGTCCAGGGCGTGGTCGACGCCGCGGATCTGTCGCTGAACGTCTCGCGCGAGATTCTGCAGCAGGACCGTCAGATCCGCGCCATCCGGCGACGTCTGGTGAAGAAGGTCATCTCGTCGGTCCAGGAACTGCAGGACCGTCGTCCGGAGGACTACCAGACCTTCTGGAGCAATTTCGGCCGCGTCTTCAAGGAAGGTCTGATCAACGACCACGACAACGCGAAGGCGATCCTCAAGGCGTCGGTGTTCGGGTCCACCCACAGTGAGACCGAGCCGACCACACTGGTCGACTACCTCTCGCGGTGCAAGCCCGATCAGGACGTGATCTACTACATGACCGGCGAGTCGCGGACGCAGATCGAGCGGTCGCCGCACCTGGAGGCCTTCCGCGCGAAGGGCATCGAGGTGCTGCTGCTGTCCGATCCGGTGGACGAGGTCTGGGTCTCCTCCGGTCTCGACTTCGAAGGCAAGCAACTGGTGTCGGTGGCCAAGGGCGTCGTCGACCTGGATGACGCCGACGCGGACGCCGACGGCGAGGAGAAGTCGAAGCGCGACGAGGAGTTCGCACCGCTGCTGTCCTGGCTCGCCGAGACGCTCGCGGACGACGTCTCGGAGGCGCGGCTGAGTTCGCGGCTGACCGAGTCGGCGGCGTGCCTGGTCGGGGACACTTTCTCGATGACCCCGCAGTTGGAGAAGCTGTATCGGGCGTCGGGCCAGCCGGTGCCCAAGTCGAAGCGGATCCTGGAGCTGAATCCGGACAACGCCCTCGTCACGGCCCTGCGGAGCAAGTTCGACGCGGACGGCGACGATCACACGGCTCTCGAACCGACCGCCAAGCTGCTGTACGCGACGGCGGTGCTCGCCGAGGGCGGAGATCTCGACGATCCGGCGGAGGTCGCGAGGCTGTTGGCCGACACGCTCACCAGAGACCTCGGCTGACCCGGTGGGGATCCTCACGCGGCTGGCGATCCTGATCGGGTCGATCTCCTGGCTGCCGCGGTACCTCCCGTGGATCGTGAAGGCGGACACCGTGCTTCAGAAGGTCTCGCGCGGCCGAGTGGATCTGCTGCGGATCGCCGGACTGCCCGGGATCACCATCACGGTGCGCGGCCGCAAGAGCGGAGTGCTGCACTCGACGCCGGTGCTCGCGGCGCCCGACGGCGAGGACTGGATCGTCGCCGGCTCGTACTTCGGGGGACCGCGGACGCCTGCGTGGGTCTACAACATCCGGGCCGCCGATTCGTTCGACGTCGAGGTTCACGGGGCGGCGACGCGGATGTCAGCGACCGAGCTCTCCGGCGTCGAGCGCGCCGCCGCGTGGGACCGGCTGCTCGGCGTGTGGCCGAACTTCACGTTGTACGAGAAGCGCACGACCCGGGTGATTCCGCTGTTCCGCCTGCACCGCGTGAGCTGACCGTCGTCGCCGGGCCGTCCGCCGGCCGCTCCTGAACGACGACTTGTTCACAACCCTCCGAAACAGCAGTGGTCCCCGACGGATTCGTTCCGTCGGGGACCACTGCTGTTTCGTGTTGTTCGGGCCGTCAGCCGACGCCGAGCACCGCGACCGGAGAGTTTCCGAGTTGCAGGCTCAGGCGCTCGTTGGCGCTCTGGTTCATCCGCGCGGCGATCCGGCGAATGTACGCGTGAAAGGTGGACGCAAAGGTCGAACCTGTGCTGTTTCGCATGGTGGAGACCTCCTTCGTTCTTTGCAGTCCATACCTTTGTAACCTCCGCGCAAGGTGAAGTCAAGCGTTATTCGGGTCGCGTTAACCTTTCGTTCACCTAATCAAGGTTGCGGTCAACGGCTCAGTCGAGCAATGCGGCGAGGCGTTCCACCTCGGCCACGGTGCCGGGGGAGACGAGCATCGTGGTGACCCCGGCGCGCTCCCAGACAGCCATCTGTTCGCGTACGTGGGCCTCGTCGCCGACGATCGCCGAATCGTCCACGACCGCGTCCGGGATGATCGCCGCGGCCTCCTCCTTGCGGCCGGACCGGAACAGCGCGGTGACCTCGTCGACTACCTCGGCGTAGCCCATTCGGCGGTAGACCTCCGCATGGAAGTTGGTGTCCTCGCTGCCCATACCGCCCATGTACAGCGCGAGGAAGGGCTTGATCGCGGAGTAGGCGGCGACGTCGTCGGTGAGGACGATCTGCGCCACCGCGGCGATCTCGAACGTCTCGCGGGTGTGGCGGGCGCCGGGTCGGGCGAACCCCTCGTCGAGCCAGGCGTTGTACTGGTCGGCCATCCGGGGTGTGAAGAACAGCGGAAGCCAGCCGTCGGCGATCTCGGCGGCCAGGGCGATGTTCTTGGGGCCCTCCGCGCCGAGGTGGACCGGGATGTCCCGGCGCAGCGGATGCACGATCGACTTCAGGGGTTTTCCGAGGCCGGTCGCCGACTCGTCGGACAGCGGGAGCGGATAATGCGGTCCGGGACTGGTCACCGGTGCCTCCCGCGCCCACACCTGGCGCATGATGTCGACGTACTCCCTGGTGCGTGCCAGCGGCTTCGCGAATCGCTGGCCGTACCAGCCCTCGACCACCTGCGGGCCGGAGACGCCGAGACCGACGATGTGCCTGCCGCCCGAGAGGTGGTCGAGAGTCAGGGCCGCCATCGCACACGCGGTGGGCGTGCGGGCCGACAGCTGAAGCACGGACGTGCCGAGTCTGAGGCGTTCGGTGTCGCTCCCGTACCAGGCGAGGGGAGTGTAGGCGTCCGAACCCCAGGCCTCCGCCGTATAGACGGAGTCGAAGCCCGCCCGTTCGGCGGCCTGAACGAGTTCGCGGTGGTTCGTGGGCGGCTGGGCGCCCCAGTATCCGAGTTGCAGACCGAGTTTCATCCCTCGAGGCTAACGGGGCAGTCGCGGGCGAGGCCCGCCATCGGGGGGCTGAACTGAGATCCGTCGGGGCAGCGGTGCCGGAGGGCGGATCACCCTCGGACGCCGCTGACCCGACGGATCTCGGCCTGGTCAGTCGGTCAGCGGTGCAGGTCGAACCGGTCCGCGTCCATCACCTGCGTCCACGCGGCGACGAAGTCGTCGACGAACTTGGCTTCGGCGTCGTCGGCCCCGTACACCTCGGCCAGCGCCCGGAGCTGGGCGTTGGCTCCGAAGACGAGGTCGGCGCGCGTGGCCGTCCACCTCGTCTCTCCGGTGGCGAGGTCGGCGCCGACGAAAGTGCCGTCGCCGGCGTCGCTCCACTCTGTCTCCATATCGAGGATGTTGACGAAGAAGTCGTTCGTCAACGTCTCGGGACGGTCGGTCAGCACCCCGTGCTGCGATCGTCCGTGATTGGCGCCGAGCACACGCAGACCGCCGACCAGCACCGCCATCTGCGGGGCGCTGAGCTGAAGCAGCTGCGCGCGGTCGACCAGCAGGTACTCCGCCGGGATCGGCGCGTCGGCGGCGAGGTAGTTGCGGAAACCATCCCAGCGGGGCTCCATCACCTTGAACGACTCGACGTCGGTGTTCTCCTGCGTGGCGTCGGTGCGGCCGAGTGAGACCGGCACCTGAACCGTGTGGCCGGCCGCACCCGCGGCCTTCTCGATCGCCGCGGCCCCGCCGAGGACGATCACGTCCGCCACCGAGACCTGCTTGACGCCGGACCCGGCGTTGAACTCCTGGGCGATCCCCTCCAGGACGGGGAGCACTTCGTCGAGCTCGGCGGGCTCATTGACGGTCCAGTGGCGCTGCGGCTCGAGACGGAGACGACCGCCGTTGGCGCCGCCGCGCTTGTCGCTGCCGCGGAACGACGCCGCAGCCGCCCACGCCGTCTTGACCAGCTGAGACACGGTCAGGCCCGAATCGAGGATCCGCTCCTTGAGTGCCTGGGCGTCGGCGTCGTCGATCTGCTCGTAGTCCGCTACGGGGACCGGGTCCTGCCAGACCAGGGTCTCCGACGGGACCTCGTCGCCGAGGTAACGGGGAAGCGGGCCCATGTCCCGGTGCGTCAACTTGAACCACGCGCGTGCGAAGGCGTCGGCGAACTCGTTCGGGTTCTCCAGGAAGCGGCGCGAGATCTTGCCGTACACCGGGTCCTCGCGCAGGGCGATGTCGGTGGTCAGCATCATGGGCTGATGCCGCTTGTCGGGATCCTGCGGGTCGGGGACGCTGGTGGAACCGGCGTTGTCCTTGGGCCGCCACTGGATGGCTCCGCCCGGACCGGTGTACGTCTCCCACTCGTAGCCGAAGAGGGTCCAGAAGAAGTTGTTGTCCCAGGTGATCGGCGTGCTGTTCCACGCTCCCTCGAGCCCGGAGCTGATGGCGTCGGCACCCGAGCCGGTGCCGTAGGTGCTCTTCCAGCCCAGCCCCATGTTCTCCATCGGAGCGTCCTCGGGCAGCGGTCCGACATGGTCGGCCGGACCCGCGCCGTGCGTCTTCCCGAAAGTGTGACCGCCGGCGATCAGGGCGACCGTCTCCTCGTCGTTCATCGCCATCCGGCCGAAGGTCTCGCGGATGTCGACGGCGGCCTTGAGCGGATCCGGATTCCCGTTGGGGCCTTCGGGATTGACGTAGATGAGGCCCATCTGGACGGCGGCGAGCGGATTCTCGAGGTCGCGGTCGCCGGTGTAGCGTTCGTCGTCGAGCCAGGTGGTCTCCGGTCCCCAGTAGATCTCCTCCGGTTCCCACTTCTCGGTGCGGCCACCGGCGAACCCGAAGGTCTTGAAGCCCATCGATTCGAGGGCCACGTTGCCGGCGAAGATGATGAGGTCGCCCCACGACAGCGCGGAGCCGTACTTCTTCTTGATCGGCCACAGCAGTCGGCGTGCTTTGTCGAGGCCCGCGTTGTCGGGCCAACTGTTGAGGGGCGCGAACCGCTGCATGCCGTGGCCGGCGCCGCCGCGACCGTCGGCGACGCGGTATGTGCCGGCCGAATGCCAGGCCATCCGGATGAACAGCGGGCCGTAGTGGCCGTAGTCGGCGGGCCACCATGCCTTCGAATCGCGCATGAGCGCCTCGATGTCGCGGCGGACCGCGGTGAGGTCGAGGGATTCGAAGGCCGCGGCGTAGTCGAAGTCGGCGCCCATCGGGTCGCCCTCGGCCGGGTTCTCGGCGAGGAGCTTGAGATTCAACTGCTTCGGCCACCAGTCACGGTTGCCGCCGCCTTCGGCAGGGGCTGCCATCGCGGCCGCGTGGACCGGACATCCTGATGCGTTCTGAACGGGCTGTGGGTCGGACACTGCGGTTCCTTTCGGTGGGTGAAACTCCGGGGTGGCGATCAGTGAGCTGAACTGTCAGGACGACCGGAGTCGCCCGGAACGTCCTCGGCGGCGAGACAGTCGGGGCAGACGCCCCAGTAGATGACCTCGGCCTCGTCGATCTGGAAGCCGTGGTCGGTGGCCGCCTGCAGACACGGGGCTTCACCGACCGCGCAGTCGACGTCGCGGACGTCTCCGCATACCCGGCAGACCAGGTGGTGATGGTTGTCCGCGATCCGCGTCTCGTAGAGCCAGACGTGTCCCGACGGCTGGATCCGCCGGATCAGGCCGGCGTCGGTCAACGCGTGGAGGACGTCGTACACCGCTTGCCGCGAGACGCCGGGCAGTTCTTCGCGAACCGTCGTCAGAACGGTCTCGGTCTCGGCATGCGGATGCGCGTCCACGGCCGCCAACACGGCCAGTCTGGGCCGGGTGACTCTCAGCCCGGATCGCCGGATGACGGTGGAGTAGTCGGTGGCCATGCGCCCACTCTACGGCTTTTCTGGACTAAATCCAGTTTTCTCGAAATCTGCCACGGTGATGACGGCGTCACTCGACACGGACGAGCCCGCCGACCTGGTCAGAAAGGCCCGAGGGACGGCACGCATCATCGTGTCGATGACCTCGCGGCTCACGCCGGCGGCGAGAAGATCTGGAATCACGCGTCCGGTCACCTGGAAGTAGTCCCAGTCCGGCGCGGCCTCGGCCAGGCTCGCAGGTTCGAACCAGTCACTGAAGCAGAAGGCGTCCTGCGACAGCATGATCCGGTCTGAGTACCCGCGCTCGATCAGAGCGAGAAGCGTGCGCATACGGTCGGCGTACGGCAGGAGGACGTCGACGCCGAATCGATCGAGTCCGAGCAGCGAGCCGGCATCGGCCAGCCTCATGAGGTAGTCCAGATCCGTGGTGTCACCGCAATGCGACATCCGGACCCGGCTCAGATCGACGCCCTCTTCGGCCAGGACCCGCTGGGCCACCAGTCCGGATGCGGTGTGCGGGTTCGTGTGAACCACCACCGGCGCGCCTGTCTCGACAGCCGCCCGTCCCACGGCCCGCATCACGCGCTCGACGCCCGTGCTCAATCCCTCGGATTCGATCGCGCAGTAAAGGAACCCGGCCCTGATCGCGCTGCGGCCGATGCCGACTGTCAGGTCACGGACGAACCGGCGCTCGAGCGGGTCCGGCGCGTCGAAACCGAGTCCGGGTCCGGTGTAATGGAACTGAAAAGGCAGATCGTGATAGGTGTACAGGCCGGTGGCCAGCACGATGTTGAGGTCCACGCGGTCGGCTACGGCGGCGATCCGCTCCACGTTGCGGCCGAGCCCGGGCACCGAGACATCCATCAGTGTGTCGATGCCCGAGGCCTTGAGTCGGGTCAGCGTGGCGACCGCCGCATCGATCTGGGCCTGCTCGTCCCAATCCGGCAGGAAGTTGACGCGGTAGTCGTCGTTCACGACGAAGATGTGTTCGTGGGAGAGCACGTTGCCCAGGCGGTCCGCGTCGATCGGACCGGCCGCGGTTTCGATGCTCTCCATGGCGCCTCTCACAGAAATGGGCACCGTAGCGGCGCCCGCGATCATTGCCAACCTAGCCGCAGGAGACGCGCCTTGGCGCCGTAACCGCAGAAGCCGTCCCACCGCACTGCTCATGGTTCGCAGATCGGGCCCCGACCTGCGGACTTCTCAGCGTCTGCTCAGTGAGCGGAGCCGAAGATGGTCAGTATGCCGAAGCCCTCGATGACCGTCGGAGTCCTACTGCTGCTCACGACCGCCGCTCTCGGTGCGGTCGTCTACGACGTCCACGGCCCGCTCGCCGCCGACCGGAGCGTGTGGGAGTGGACGCTCGCACAGCGTTCCGGAACCGCGACCGGCGTCGCCGTGTTTCTCTCCACCGTTCTCAGCCCTGTCGGAACCATCGTGCTCGGCGCGGTGGCCGCGATGGTCCTGTGGCGCCGAGACGGCGGCGTCGAGCGAGCCGCGGCCCTGCTCTCGACGGTCGTGGCCGCGGCCGCCGTCGCGGAGGTGTTCAAGATCGCGGTGCATCGGACCCGGCCTCCGGTCGCCTGGCAACTCGAGGCCCACGAGACCGCTGGGTCGTTCCCGTCCGGACACACCACCGGCACCGCGGCGCTCGCGTTCGGGCTGGTCGCGGTCACCGCGGCGTCGGCGTCCGCCGCGACCAGAGTCGTCGCGGCGTGCGGAGCGCTGGCCGTGGCGCTCGCGGCCGCCGCATCCCGGCTCTACCTCGGAATGCATTGGATCACCGATGTGACCGCAGGCATTCTGGTCGGGGCAGCCGCCGCGCTGATCGTTCCGCCGCTGGTGCACGCCGTGCTGCGGCATGCGCCGCTGCATGCGAGGTCATGACCTAGGCTGTTCCCATGTTGAGCCCGGGCCAGTACTTCGCCAACTACTTGATCGAGCGAAGACTCGGGGTCGGCGGCATGGGGGAGGTGTACCTGGTCGCACATCCGCGGCTCCCCCGGGAAGATGCGCTCAAGGTGCTGCCCGCCGAGCTGACCGGTGACCCCACCTATCGGGCCCGGTTCATCCGTGAGGCCGATCTGGCGTCCCAACTCGATCACCCGGGCATCGTGAGCGTGTACGACCGCGGTGAGTTCGAGGGGCAGCTCTGGATCGCGATGAAGTACGTCCCCGGGGCGGACGGCGACGCCCTGCTCCAGCAGTCGGGACCGCTCGACCCGGCGACGGTCTGCGAGATGATCGGCGCCGTCGCGGACGCTCTCGACTACGCGCACTCGCGGGGAATGCTGCACCGCGACGTCAAGCCCGCGAACATTCTGGTGGACGACTCGACCGCGGCGCACCGCAAGGTGTATCTCACCGACTTCGGAATCGCTCGCACCACCACAAGCGACACCGCGCTGACAGCGGCGAACCTGACGGTGGGGTCGATCCAGTACTGCTCACCGGAGCAGTTGCGCGGGGCCGCACTCGACGGACGCACCGACCAATACGCGCTCGCCTGTACCGCATTCCGGCTCCTGACCGGCCGAGCGCCGTTCCCGCTCGCGAAACCGACCGACATCATCAACGCTCATCTCCATGCTCCGGCCCCGAGCGCCACCGCGGTTCTGCCCACTCTGGCACCCGCCGTCGACCTGGTCCTCGCACGGGCGATGGACAAGGACCCCGCCCGCAGGTACCGGACGTGCCGAGAGTTCGCAGACGAATTGGACGGGGCGCTGCGCAGACCGGGCTTCACACCGCAGGCGGCGACGCCGCAGGCTCCGGCGGCGTACGCGCCGACGATGATCAATCCGGCTCCGACCCCACCGCACAGCGGGGCACAGCCCACCGCGCCCCTCGCGCCGCAGTCGCCGCCGGCGCAGCAGGGCCCGTCGCCGGCGCAGCCCTACCCGCAGCGTCCCCGAATCGGCGCCTTCGGCCCGCCCCCGGTACCGCAATCTCCGGTACCGCAGCCCCCGGCACAACAGCCACCTCATTTCGGGCCGCCGCCCGGAGACTTCGGCCGGCAGCAGCCCTACGGTGCGCCCGGGTATCCGCCCGAGCCGACGGACACCGGCAGGCGGAAAGCCGTGATCGTGGCGGCGGTAGTGCTGGTCGTCCTCGCGGCGATCGCGGTCGCCGGATTCTTCGTCTTCCGCGGCGACGACGGTCCCGACACCGCGGCCGGGACATCTACCGTGCCGTCCACTCCCGAGTCGACGTCGTCGCCGGTGAGTACCTCGGCTCCCTCGACCACTGCCGGCGGGCCCGCGGTGGTCGCCGGCGTTCCGACGCTGTGTGCGGGCGGGGTCACGACGCAGTCGTCGTCCGCGTCCAGAGTCGGGACCGGACCGATCTCCATTCCGTCGAACGACCTTCCGGTCAGCGGCTGGGATCCCGACAACATCTCGCAGATCCCGTTCGCGGTGACGGCCAACGGCATCAAAGCCTCACGCCCGGCCGGCACGTCGGGGTGGATGGCGCAGATCGCCGTCGGCACGCTGCCCGCATCCTTCCGCGATCGCACGGAGCCCATCGCCAGGAAACTGGTGGAGTGTCTGTCGTCGAGTTCGGGGTACTCGGGAGTCGACGCCTCACCGGCCCGGATCGAGGACGTGCGCAACGACCGGCTCGACAACAAGATCACCGAGTACACGCTGATCCGGGCTCGCATCGACGTCCGCAATCAGCGCTCCGGTGTGCTCGGTGACGATGTCACGGTGGTCGTCGTGAACAGTTCTCCGATGACCTTCGCCTTCGGAGTGAGTCCGATCAACGATGCGACCACCAGGGCCGAAGTCGACAAGGCGATCGTGAATCTCCGCGTGCAGACCGGGAATTGATCGGCGCGAGTCAGAGCAGCTGCCAGGCCAGGGCGGCGCCGAGCGCACCCGAGGCGTTGAGAGTCCAGTGCAGGACGATCGGGGCGAGCAGATTGGCCGTTCGGAAGCGCAGCCAGCCGAGGATCCATCCGGCCGCGGAGGTCGCGACCACCGCGCCGACCACGCCGGCGACGGCGGCTCCGACGCCGGCGCCGATCGCATCGGTGACACCGGCGTTCCCCGCCGAGAGTCCGAGCGACGAGGCGATGTGCCACAAACCGAACAGGGCCGCACCGGCGATCAGAGTGAGCCGCCGGCTCATCACTCGCCGCAACGATCCCTGCAGCACACCGCGGAACAACAGTTCCTCGGGAAGCACGGTCTGCACGGGAATCCACACAAGAGCGGCGAGCAGCGCGTCACGCGCGGACGAGTAGCGGTCGTTCAGGAAGAACGTCCGGGTCCAGGGGATGGCGACGCCGGCACCGACCACCACGACGACCGCGACCACGACGATCGCCGACCACCGGAACCCGTACTTCAGCTCCGAGGAGCTGATGCCCATCTCCGACCACGCCAGGCCCCGCATCCGCGCGAGGAGCACCACCGCGACCGCGCCCACCGGAACCGCGAGGAGCCCCGGCCAATGCCCGGCGAAATGCGCCAGGGCGTTGACCGTGATCAATGCCGCGACCACGACGCCGACGATCGCCCAGTCTCGATGGTTGCGCGCCTGGCTCACTCGGCCTCCGGTCTGACGATTCTTCGAGCATCCCCCGCCACCTGAGCTATCTGGCATGCGGCAGTGTGGGAACCACCGAACAATACCCGGACCGGGCCCCTCCCGGAGCGTCCACGCGATCCGGCCCGGGTAGGGGACAATGTGCTCCATGTCTGCCGACCGCCCCACTACCGCGCCCGCCGACAGTCACGACGTCATCAGAGTCGGTGGCGCGCGGGTGAACAACCTCAAAGACGTCAGCGTCGAACTGCCGAAGCGCAGGCTCACCGCCTTCACCGGAGTCTCCGGGTCCGGAAAGAGCTCGCTCGTCTTCGGCACCATCGCAGCCGAGTCGCAACGGCTGATCAACGAGACCTACAGCGCGTTCGTCCAGGGATTCATGCCGACGCTGGCCCGCCCGGACGTCGATGTGCTCGACGGCATCACCACTGCCATCATCGTCGACCAGGAGCGGATCGGTGCGAATCCGCGGTCGACGGTCGGCACCGTCACCGACGCCAACGCGATGCTGCGGATCCTGTTCAGCAAGCTCGGCGATCCCCACGTGGGCAGCCCCAACGCGTACTCGTTCAACGTCCCGACCGTGTCGGGCGGCGGTGCGATCAAAGTCCAGCGAGGCAAGCAGACCAAGGCGGTCAGACGGTCCTTCGAGCAACTCGGGGGGATGTGCCCGCGATGCGAGGGGATGGGAACGGTCTCCGACATCGACCTGAGCGAGATCTACGACGCGGACAAGTCGCTGTCCGGCGGAGCGCTCAAGGTGCCCGGCTACAGCATGGACGGCTGGTACGGCCGCATCTTCGCGGGCAGCGGCTACTTCGACATGGACAAGCCCGTCGGCCGGTTCTCCGATCGCGAACTCGATGATCTGCTCTATCGCGAGGCCACCAAGATCAAGGTCGAGGGCATCAACCTCACCTACGAGGGCATCATCCCGAAGATCACCAAATCGATGCTGTCCAAGGACATCGACTCTGTGCAGCCGCATGTGCGGGCCTTCATCGAACGCGCGGTCACGTCCACGACCTGCCCGGAGTGCGACGGCACCCGACTGGCCGAGCACGCCCGGAACTCCCGGATCGGCGGAGTCAGCATCGCCGACGCATGCCGGATGCAGATCTCCGACCTCGCGGACTGGGTGGCGGGGCTCGACGAGCCGACGGTGGCACCGCTGATCGAGAAGCTCCATGCGGCACTCGAGTCGTTCGTCGAGATCGGCCTGGGCTACCTGTCCCTGGAACGGCCCACCGGAACACTGTCGGGCGGGGAGGCTCAGCGCACCAAGATGGTCCGCCACCTCGGATCATCGCTCACCGACATCACCTACGTCTTCGACGAACCCACCGTGGGACTGCATCCGCACGACATCGCCAGGATGAACGCCCTGCTGCTGCGACTGCGCGACAAGGGGAACACCGTCCTGGTGGTGGAGCACAAACCCGAGGCCATCGTGATCGCCGACCACGTGGTCGACCTCGGGCCGGGCGCCGGATCGCTGGGCGGCGAGATCTGCTTCGAGGGCACCGTCGAGCAATTGGCGGCCTCGGACACCTTGACCGGGCGTCATCTCCACGACCGCGCGCGGCTCAAGGACAGTGTGCGGACCCCGTCGGGATTCTTGGAGATCCGAGACGCCACCACCAACAATCTGCGCCACGTGGACGTCGACATCCCGCTCGGCGTACTCGCCGTCATCACCGGTGTCGCGGGGTCGGGCAAGAGCTCCCTGATCCACGGCTCGCTGCCCGCCGACGCCGACGCGGTGTCGATCGACCAGACGGCGATCCGCGGCTCACGGCGAAGCAATCCGGCGACCTACACCGGTCTGCTCGACGCCATCCGGAAGACCTTCGCGAAGGTCAACGGAGTCAAACCCGCTCTGTTCAGCCCCAACTCCGACGGCGCGTGCCCGAACTGCAAAGGCGCGGGCGTGATCTACACCGATCTCGCCACGATGGCCGGCGTGGCGACGCCGTGCGAAGTCTGCGAGGGGAAGCGGTTCGACGCCGCGGTGCTCGACTACCGGGTCGACGGCCGGGACATCAGCGAGGTGCTGGCGATGTCGGTGGACACGGCGTTGGAGTTCTTCGACGACGGTGACGCACGCACGCCGGCAGCCCACAAGATCCTCAAGCGTCTCTCCGACGTCGGACTGGGCTATCTGACCCTCGGCCAGCCGCTCACCACGCTCTCGGGAGGCGAGCGCCAGCGCATCAAGCTCGCGATCGCGATGACTGAGAAGGCCGGCGTCTACATCCTCGACGAACCCACGACCGGACTGCATCTGGCCGACGTCGAACAACTGCTCGGGTTACTCGACGCCCTGGTGGAGGCGGGGCGCTCGGTGATCGTGATCGAGCATCACCAGGCGGTCATGGCGCACGCCGACTGGATCGTCGACATCGGTCCGGGCGCGGGTGACGACGGCGGCCGCGTGGTGTTCGAGGGAACGCCGCGCGACCTCGTCGCATCGGCTTCCACCCTCACCGGCCGGCACCTGGCCGAGTACGTGGGCGCGGGTACCGGCGCCGGCTGAACCCGGGGTCGGAGGCTCCCGCGCTACGTCGCGGGCCGGCGGACGGCCGGTCCCTGTTCCACGTGCATCCGGGCAGCCGACAGACTGCCTCGCGCTTCGAAGGTGCGCTCGTATCCGGTGGAACTGATGCGCCAGCCGTCGGGTGTCCGCCGGTAGGCGTCGCGGTAGAACGCGGCTCCGATGATGATGACGTCGTACTCCGGAACGATGACGCGGTCCTGCAGGTACCAGCTGCCGGTGGCGGTGTCGCCGTCGGTTTCGATGATCGGATGGTCGACGCGATGCTCGGTCACCATGGTCGGAGCCATGATCGTGCTCAGATGTGCGACCAGAGAGGCTCGGTCGTCGAAGGTCAGCGGCCGGCCGTTCACCTGCGATCCGTATTCGGCGTGCACGTCGTCGGTGAGCGTGTCGGCCAGCGCCGACCAGTCCTTCGTGTCGACGGCTCGCAGGTAGCGGTACTTCACGGTCTCGATGGCGCGCAGATCGTCGGGGGTGGTGATCGTCATGGGGGAGTCCTAGGGGCTGTCGGCGGGAGGTCGTCGGCCGGTGATGGGGCGGGCGGTCAGAGATCGGGGAGCGGCATCACCATGTTGGGGGCGATGAGACCGCCGTCCACCTCGATGGTCTTGCCGGTCATGTACGCCGAGCCGTCGCCTGCCAGGAACACCGCGGCGGCGGCGATGTCGTCCGGCACACCCAGTCGGCGCAGCGGGGTGCGGCTGACGATCTCCTCGCGGATCGCGTCGTCTTCGGCGACGTAACCGAGCGCGGGTGTGTTGATGGTGCCGGGTGCGATGGCGTTCATCCGGATGCGCGGCGACAGGTCCTGCGCGGCCATCCGGGTGTAGTGCGCGAGGGCCGCTTTAGCCGTTCCGTAGGCCAGCAGCCCGCGTCCCGGCTGAGTCGTGATCGACGAGGTGATGTTGATGATCGAACCGCCGCGGTCGTTGGACAGCATGCTCGGCACGGCCGCCAGATTGAGCGCGTGCGCCGTCCCGACGTTGAACGCGAAGGCACCGACGAGCGCTTTGACGCTGGTCTGCAGAAAGGGCTTCGGGAGGGCGCCGCCGACGTTGTTGACGACGATGTCGAGCGCACCGAACTCCCGCGTGGCGGCGCCGACCAGATCGGCGGGGTCGTCTTCGGCGACATTCGCGGGCACGGTGATCGCGCGTCGGCCCAGTCTCCGGATCCGGTCGGCGACCTGCTCGAGTTGGTCGGCACTGCGGGCCGCGATCACCAGGTCGGCGCCGGCTTCCGCGAGACCGAGCGCGATGCCGGCTCCGATGCCGCGGCCGGCACCCGTCACGATCGCTGTTCTGCCCTCGAGGGACTGGGTCTGGCTCATGGGACCGCCTTCATGAATCGAATATTCGAATAGGTGTGATTGAATATCCGTCACAAGGTAGCGGGGTATGAGCCGCGACACAAGATCGGCACGCATGCGGGGGAGGACACACATGGCCGGATCGCCACCGACGCGCCGGGTGATCGACACCCTCGAACTCCTCGCCCGCGTCGAGCACCCGCAGACCATCGCGGAGATCGCCGACGAGCTGGGCGTGGCCCGCGCCACGATGTCGGCGATCCTGGCCGAGCTCGACGACGCGGGGTGGGCCGAGCGCGACGCCTCTCGTGCCTATCGGCTGGGCCCGGCGGCGATGGCACTCGGCGGAGCCTCGCCTCCGGCGCTTCACCTGCCGAATCCGGACGTGGCGCAGGTTCTCGACGAACTCGTCGCGGCCACCGACTGCGGAGTGACGCTCGCGCGGATGGCGCCCGGCGCGATGACCGTCGTCGCCAAACGGCACAGCGAGGTGCGGCCGGTTCCCGGCCTGGGGCTCGGCCAGTCGTTGGCGATCGTCTTTCCCGTCGGGGCCGCGGCGATGGCCTGGCGGGAGGCCGACCAGGAGGCCTGGCTGGGCGAGCGAGACCGTCCGAGACGGAGGCTCCTGCTCGAATCGGTACGTCGGCGCGGTTTCGCGGCGTACCGCCCGGAGTCGTCGGACGCGATGCTCGTCGAGGTGCTCGCCGAGTTGCTCGGCGCGGTGGGTCCGCTTCTCATCGACCCCGCGCTCCGCCACACGGCGACCCGCCGGCTCGCGCAATTGTCGTCGCGTGCGTATTCCGAAGACGAACTCGACGGCGCTGACGCGCAGCCGATCAGCTATCTCGCAGCACCGGTCTTCGCCGGCGACCAGGCCGAGTTCGAGTTGCAGCTGGGGGTGCTCAAATCGGCGGTGGACGGTCGGGAGCGTCGCAGGCTCGTGACCGCGCTCGTCGAGGCGGCGGACCGGATCTCGGCACTCATTTGATCCGGCGGCGGCTCAGACTTCACTCGCCGCCAAGGCGTCGCTGAGGAGTTCGAAGGCGCGCTCGACGAGTTGCCGGTCGTCCGGTTCGAGCGTCTCGAGAGCCTCGGCGATCCGCCGCACCCGGGCGTTCCGCGTCGTCGAGACCACTTCGCACCCCGATTCGGTGGGATAGAGCAGTCGGGCCCGCGCATCGAGTGGATCGGGTCGCCGCTCCACGTAGCCCATGTCCTCCAGGCCGGTGACGATCCGCGAGATGGCGGGGGTGGAGACCGACTCGATCTCGGCCAGCCGGGACAGCCGAAGGGGTGCGTGCTGGGTGATCGACCACAGGGCCGCGGCGGTTCCAGCGCTGAGACCGGAACCGGAGCCGGCCACCCGCAGCACTCGATTGATCCGCACGAGCCGGTGGTGCAGCGAACGCACGTCGACGAGCTGCTCCTCGTTGTCCGACACCTGCTGCCTCCTCCGATGAACCGTTCCCACGCATGGTAGTCGGAGGCTCCCGGAGGGCTCGGGTCGCGTATGCGGCCACCGGCGGGGTCTCCACGCCCGCAGCCGCCGCCGAAGTGTGAACGTCGCTCCTTTGCGCTCTGTCGGAATCGGTGCGCGACGCTAGGTTCTGACCTGCGATTACACCGTGACCGCGCGAACCGTCCGCCGATATGCGCTACGGTGAAAACGCTAATAGAGGGGAATTGTTCTGAACGGGATCTGGGATTTCATATCGAGCCGCAAGTCGCAGCTTGTGGTCGATTCCTACTTGCACGTCAGCGCAGTGATTCAGTGTCTACTCCTGGCGACGATCATCGGAGTGGGCGTCGGAATCGCGGTATATCGCAGCCCCGGAGGCTCGGCTATCGCAACGGCGCTCTCGAGCACCATTCTGACCATTCCGTCGTTCGCACTTCTCGGTCTGCTCATTCCGATAGTGGGCCTCGGTGTTCCGCCGACCGTCATTGCGCTGACGATGTACTCGCTTCTGCCGATCGTGCGTAACACCATCGTCGGTCTCGGCGCGGTCGACCCCGCGGTCACCGATGCCGCACGCGGCATCGGAATGAGTCGTCTCCGCGTGCTGACGCGGGTCGAGTTGCCGCTGGCATGGCCGTCGATCCTCACCGGCATGCGTGTCGCGACGCAGATGGCGATGGGAATCCTGGCGATCGCGGCCTACGCGAAGGGCCCCGGCCTGGGCAATCTCATCTTCTCCGGTCTGTCGCGCGTCGGTAGCCCCACGGCTATTCCGCAGGCGCTGACGGGCACCGTGTTGATCGTCATCCTGGCTTTGATCCTCGACGGGATCTATGTCCTGATCGGCCGATTGACAACGTCGAAAGGGATCCGTTGACCCACAGCAAAGATGACGCAGAGAATGAGATCTCCGGAGTCGAGATCGTTCTCGAGCATGTCTCGAAGATCTATCCCGGCCAGCGCGAACCTGCTGTCGAAGACGTTTCTCTGACCATTCCGGCAGGCGAGGTCGTGGTCTTCGTCGGGCCGTCCGGCAGCGGTAAGACCACGACGATGCGCATGATCAATCGGTTGATCGAGCCGACGAGCGGCCGAATCACCATCGGCGGCCGGGACGCACTGTCGATCGACGCGAACAAACTGCGACAGAGCATCGGGTACGCCATTCAGCAAGGTGGCCTCTTCCCGCACATGACGGTCGCACAGAACATCGCCGTGGTGCCCAAGCTGCTGAAATGGGATAAGAAGCGGATCGCCGACCGAGTCGACGAACTGCTCGACATGGTCGGCCTCGACGCCGACGAATTCGGCGGTCGGTATCCGCGCCAGCTCTCGGGTGGACAGCAGCAGCGCGTCGGCGTCGCGCGAGCCCTGGCCGCCGATCCTCCGGTCCTGCTCATGGACGAGCCCTTCGGCGCGGTGGACCCGATCACCCGAGGCGTCCTGCAGGACCAGTTGATGCAGTTGCAGGCGGAACTCCGCAAGACCATCGTCTTCGTGACCCACGACTTCAGTGAGGCCGTCAAACTCGGCGACAAGATCGCGGTGCTCGGCGCGCGCTCGAAGGTGCTGCAGTACGACTCGCCGGAGGCGATTCTGGCCAACCCCGCCAACGAGACCGTCGAGGGCTTCGTGGGCTCCGGTGCGTCGCTGCAGCAGCTCAACCTGCTGCGCGTGCGCGACGTGGACATCGAGCAGCGGCCGACGGCCCACGAAGGAGATTCGGCCGCCGACTTCGCTGCACGGATCGGCAGTGACTGGGGAATCATCCTCGACAGCCGTGACCGGCCGATCCGGTGGACCGACGGGCGCCATCTGGTCGGCGCATCGTCGATTCGCGGCGTCGGTATCCCGCTCGGTGAGACGGTCGCCACGAGCTCGACCCTCCAGGACGCGCTCGAAGCGATCCTCGCCGAACGTAACGCGTCCGCCGTGGTCACCGGTGCCCGCGGCCGCTACGTCGGTGTGGTCACCATCGAGACGCTGATCGACTCGATTCGCGCGCTGCGCGAGGAGCACGAGGGCAGTCCCGCGATCGTCGACCCGCACGCCGATGACCCAGCTGCGGACCTGACCGCGGACGCCTCGCCGGAAGGCACCAGCTGATGACCAGCGCGGAGGCGGTGTCCAAGGAGACCGGTGCCGGGAGGGCCAGCAATCTTCAGCTGTGGATTCAGCCGACGATCGCGGTGCTGCTCGCGGCGGGCGTGCTCGGTTGGGCCTTCTCCCGCGACCTGACCGCCACCCAGAAGGCGACCATCAATCCGTCGTACATCGGGCAGCTCGTCGGTGAGCATCTGGCCTTGACCGTCGCGATCGCCGCGATCGTCGTCGTGGTGGCGGTACCGCTCGCCGTGCTGGTCACACGACGTCGATTCCGTTGGCTGGCACCGTTCTTCATCGGCGTGGCCAACATCGGGCAGGCGGCGCCGGCGATCGGTCTGCTGGTGCTCTTCTTCCTCTGGACCGCCACGACGGGCTTCTGGATCGGCGTGCTGCCGATCGCGTTCTATTCGCTGCTCCCGGTGCTGCGCAACAGCATGCTCGGTCTGCAGGAGGTCGATGCGGCGACCATCGACGCCGCCAAGGGACAGGGGATGTCGGAGCCGCGAGTGCTGGCCCAGGTGGAGCTGCCGCTGGCGGTGCCCTTCATCCTCGCCGGCCTGCGGACATCGCTGGTGCTCGCGGTCGGCACCGCGACCCTGTGCTTCCTGGTCGACGCCGGGGGACTGGGCATCCTGATCGACACCGGTTACAAGTTGCGCGACAACGTGACACTGGTCGTCGGAGCCGTGCTGGCCGTCGCGCTGGCGCTCGTCGTCGACTGGTTCGGCGCGCTCGCCGAACGGTACCTCGGACCCAAGGGGCTGCGATGACACCGCACCTGCCCGCGGCCGCACGCCGCCCACTGCGCTCGCTCGTCGCGCTGATCGCGGTGGCCGCCCTCGTCTTCGGTGCCGCGGCCTGCGGTCTGCAGTCGGGCGGTGCGCTTCCGCTGCCGGTGAAGCCGGGCTCGATCACCGTGCAGCCCGACCTCGAGGGACAGACCATCACGGTCGGCTCCAAGGACTTCACCGAGCAGGTGATCCTGGGGTACATCCTCGGCTTCTCCCTCGCCGCCGCAGGCGCCAACGTCCGCGATCTGACCAACATTCAGGGATCCAACAGCGCACGCGACGCGATGGCCGCGGGACAGGTGGACGTGACGATCGAATACACCGGTACCGGCTGGATCAACTATCTCGGCAACGAACAGCCGATCCCGGACTCCACCAAGCAGTTCGAGGCCGTCCGTGACGCGGATCTGGCGAAGAACGGCATCGTCTGGATCGACCCGGCGCCGATGGACAACACCTATGCCCTCGCGGTGAATCAAGAGAACGCCGCGAAGACCGGCGTCAAGACACTCTCGGACTACGCCGCGCTGGTGAAGAAGGATCCCGCGACGGCGACCACCTGCGTCGAGACCGAGTTCCGCAGCCGGCAGGACGGCTTCCCGGGTATGGCCGCCAAGTACGGGTTCGATCCGGCGCAGGTGCGGATGCAGATCCTGCAGACCGGCATCATCTACCAGGCGGTCGCCAACGGGAATTGCGTGTTCGGAGAGGTCTTCACCACCGATGGCCGGATCAAGGCACTGAACCTCAACGTGCTGGAGGACGACAAGCAGTTCTTCCCGCACTACAACGCGGCGGTCACCATGCGTTCCGATGTCAACGAACAGTTCCCGTCTATCGCGAAGGTGATGGCGCCGGTGATGGCGAAGCTGACGTCGGAGCAGATCAGCGAGCTGAATCGTCAGGTGGACGTGGACGGACGCGAGCCGGCCGACGTCGCGCGCGACTGGCTGGTCGAGAACGGCTTCGTCAAAGTCTGACTCGACGCTGTTCCCCGTGGTTACGGAACCGTAAGTTACGGTACCGTAGCTCGCATGGACGTAACGCTCGAGAACGCCGACGAGGTGTACCGGTATTACAGCGACCACCGTCAGAGCCGGATGAAGGCGCTCGCCATGTACGGCGTACTGGCGGCTCGACACCGTCCGCGTGTCCGCTTCGAAGACGACGCGCGCGACCGTCTGCGCGCTGTTGTCGGGCGAAACGAGGTGCCGCTGGTGATCGCCGCCAATCACGTGCGCCAGACCGATCCGTTCATCCTTGCCGCATCCGGCTTCTTGTCGCCGCTGCGCCCGCGGATCGGGCGGATGCGTGTGTTGGCCAAAGACGAACTCTTCGACGATCCGGACCGTCGCCGCAAGATCGACGACCTCGGCGGCATCCCGGTCTTCCGTCAGAAGGACCACGGTCTCCGCGCCGCGGCCACCGCGGGCAAGCAGATGATGGACGTCTGCATCGAGCGGATGGGTCGGGGAGACTCGATCGCGATCTTCCCCGAGGGCACGTGCAACGAGGAGGATCCCCGGCTGCTTCAGAAGGTCAGCAGCGGAGTCGGCCACATCGCGAGCGGGGCACTGAAGAAGGGGAGTCGGCCGTGGTTGGTATGCGCGGGCATCGCCTATCCGGACCAGGACCGCCCGGTGGTGGTCTTCAGCGTCCCGATCGCACTCGATGCGGTCGCTCCGGCCACTCCGGCGCAGACGACCCGGCTGGTCGCCGCCGAACTGCAGCGCGCCGTCACGGCCGCCCATGCGTCGCTGCAGATCGGGTGATGCCGGGACGTCATCGCGCTTGAGCCGAGTACTCCGGGTTGGGACGCATGTCGATGCCGCTCGCCACCCGGTTCGTCATGTTGAAGAACGCCGCGGTCGACGAGATGTCGAAGATGTCGCGATCGGTGAAGCCCACCGCGCGCAACGCCTCTCGATCGGCGGCGTCGAGTTTCGAGGGCTGCTCGGTCATCTTCTCGGCGAAGAGCAGCATCGCACGGTGACGATCGGACAGATCGGCGGCCCGGAAATTCATGACGAGCAGTTCGCCCAGTTCGGGATCGCCCGACAGTTGGCGCACGGCGGCTCCGTGCGCGGTGAGGCAGTAGTAGCACTTGTTGATCGACGAGACGACGACGGCGATCATCTCGCGTTCCAGCTTCGACAGTCCCGAGTCGGCCAGCATCAGGTCGTTGTACATCGCGGTGAAGGCGCGAAGCTTGGTCTCGTCGAAGGTGTACGCCTGCAGGACGTTCGGGACCATCCCGAGCTTCTCGCGGCAGACGTCGAAGTACTTGAGCGTGTCGGCGCTCAATTCTCCGGCGGGCAGATCGAGCGCGGTGATTCGGTCGGTCATGGGGAATTCCTCTCGCAGCACGTCGTCCGGCCGCCGAAATGCGCGGCCCTGGCGATCGTATGACGACCGAACGAGTGATCGGTACCGATTAGGCGAGTCAGCGGATGAAGTAGCGCGTCTCCGGGTCGGTCCGGGCCTGCCAGCCCGCGCGTTCGAGTTCGGGCACCGAGTTCACCTCTTCCGGATAGCCGATGCAGAGGTAGGCGACGAATCGCCACCCGGGCGGAACGCCGAGGGCCCGGTGCACCTCGTCGGGTTCGACGATCGAGATCCAGCCGACGCCGATGCCGCGCGCGCGGGCGGCGAGCCAGAGACTGCTGATCGCCGTGACCACGGAGTAGGCGAGGGTCTCGGGCATGGTTCGACGACCGAGGCCGTGTCCCTGCTGCGGGTGGTCCTCACTGAAGACCGCGAGATGGACAGGTGCCTGATCGAGCCCGGCGAGTTTGAGCGAGGCGTACTGCTGGGCACGCTCTCCGCGGTATCCCTCCAGTGCCTCCGCATTGCACCGGGCGAAGGTGGACTTCACCACTGCCCGCAGCTCCGGCGATCGGACCTCGACCCATCGCCAGGGCTGGCTGTTGCCCACGGACGGCGCCAGTTCGGCGGCGGCCACGATCTCCTGAATCAGTCGCGGCTCGACCGGGTCGGTCCGGAAGCGTCGCACGTCGCGGCGCCAGCGGAGGAGTCGGTCGAACTCTTCGATGAACTGCTCGCCGAAACTGCCCTCGGCTTCGGGCGCGGTGGTCATCGTCTGCCTCTCGTCGGATCTCCGGGCCAATGGTATCGGCCGCACGCCGGCCGGTGATCGTCCGGAGACTCCGATCGTGGTCAGAGGCCGAAGGCCGCCGGATAGGCGATGACTCCGGAGGGGACGCGCGCCGCTGCGGTCAGCGGCAGTGCGAGGAAGCTGTCGTCGGGTACCGTGACCGGCGCCGAGATACCGAATCGGGACGCGGGAACGAAGCCGAACCGCGGGTAGTAGTCGGCATGGCCGAGGACGACGACGGTCTCGTCGCCGATCCGGCGGGCAGCGTCGAGCAGTGCTGAGATCACCGCCGTTCCGACGCCGGTGCCTTGCTGTGCCGGAACCACCGCACACGGTGCGAGGGCCAATACCGGCGTTCCTCCGACGGTCGCCCGGGTGAGCAGGGCGTGCCCGATGATCTCGCCGTCCTGTTCCGCGACATACGACAGCCCGTCGATCCACGCCGCCGGGTCGCGACGCAGTTCGTCGACCAGATCCGCCTCGGCCGGCGTCGGGAACGCGGCTGCGTTGACCGCATGAACCGCCTGCGCGTCGCCGTCGCCCTCCGGGCGCACCGACCACGCCCCGGTCATCGCGACGCTCCCCGCGGCACGGCCGACGTCGACCGCACGGCTCGTATCACCACCACGCGCTCGGTGCGTTCGCCCGGTTCGATGAAGCCCTGCGATTCCAGCCAGAGCGCGCGCTCGTGCATCACCGGACCGAAGTCGACAACGACTTCGTCGGTGACTGCCGCGTCGAAGCCCCGGTCCGCCAGTCCGGAGAGGGTGGGCGTCACACCGCAGACGTCCGACTGGACCAGCAGTGCCGCACCCGCGGGCCGAACGAGCTCGGGCAGCACGCCGATGATCGAGTCGACCACGCTCCTGCCGTTCGGTCCGGCGTTCCAGGCGTGTCCGTCGGGCATGTGCGCGGGCGCCGGGACATACGGCGGGTTGGCGACCACCAGGTCGGCGGGATCGAGCCGAGGGAGTGCGCGGACATCGGAGCGGACGACGTCGACGGTCACATCGTTCGACGCCGCGTTGACCGCGACCGCCTCGACCGATTCCCGGGTGTCGTCGACCGCCGTCACGCGGGCGCCGGCCAGAGCGGCGTAGACCGACGCGATTCCACTCCCAGCGCACAGCTCGATCACCGAGGTCACGCCCTTCGGGTGGGTCTGCATGTGGTTCACCATTCGACGGCACAGCATCGCCGAGTCGACCGACGGCCGGTACACGCCCGTCGGCGCGGTCACGGTGGGCTGGGGCAGGGGCAGGGTCCCGAGGATCCGGCCGGCGGTGGCCTCGCCGACCGCCCATCGGCCGATCACCGGGCGGACCCCACGCGCAGCGACGACCGGCCCGCCTCCCACGCGGCCCAGATGTGCTGTGCGGCCAGCCGTTCCACCGCCAGACAGGTCAGTGCGCCGCGCAGGAGGCCGATGCGGCCGTCGGGTGTGTCGCCGAGCGCTCCGGCGACCTCGCGGACGACGAGCTGTTCGTGCACCGCATCCGCCTCGACGTGTTCGTCGAAGAACAGCCGAACCGGGCGCCCGAATCCGAGGCGGCGCAGGCCACGGCTGTACTGCCTGCTCGGCAGTGACGACGTGGTCTCCACCATGCACAGATGTCCGACGAGTTCGCGGACCCTTCCGCGGTGGAGGCCGAAATAGGAGAGTGTGTTGACGGCCGCCAGGGTGGGAGCCGGAATGCTGTCGATATATGCGGCGTATCCGGAATCCAGATCCATTCCCCGCATCAGATCGGCCCACAGAGTGGCATGCATGTAATCGAGTCGGCCGCCGCCGTATTCATCGCTCTGCACTTCGATCAGCGCAGCCTTGGGTGCGCCGCCCAGGCGCGGAATGCCCAGCGTGTGAACATCGGCTTCCCGCAGCTGGTTCAGCGATCGGTGAATCACGAGTTCCCGGAATTGATCGACGGTTCCCGACCGCGCGAGAAATGCCGCCAGCGGCGGACCGTCGTCGTCCGCGCTCGCCTGGAACAACGCTTCCACGACGTCGTCGGGGTCCTCGATCGGGCCGACCAACGCGTTCAGTTCCGATTCCAGACGTTGTTCGAGTTCGCCGCGCACCTCGAGCAGTCGCAGGTCCCACTCCGCCCGATCGTCGACGCCGCGGATGCCGCGCAGGTGCAGTTCATACAGCATCGTCAGGGTGAGCTGGGCGTCTTCGTCGTCCAGCACGGGACTGCGATGTGCGGCGACCGCGGCCGAGAGGGGCTCGGCCGGACCGTCGAGATCGAGCAGCAGTTCGGCCAGTGCCGCGCTCACCGGGCCGCGGGGCGCGGGCATCGGCATGCGCGGCTGCGAACCGTTGGCGCCGTCGTCCGAGGTGAGTAGGCTCGCGCTGAGCGATGAATTCCGCACGTTCCCAGGAATTGAGGACAAATGACCTCCAACGATCAGGGCGGCGACCATCGGGACGATGACGTCACCGTCATTCCATGTCCTTCAGGGCCGCTATTGGTACGCGGGCCGATTTCGGTGATCAAGCCCGATGGTACCGCCTATTCGCCCCGGCGGCGCACGGTCGCATTCTGTCGATGCGGCCGGTCCACCATCGCCCCGATGTGTGACGGCTCGCACAAAGTGCGGACCCGCCCCGGACGGTGACCGAGGCGACGGACGGACCGATTCAGAACCAGTTCGGTTCCATGACCGCGGTGGTGTCGTCGAGAGACGCGAGCAGGGCCGTCCACGGTCCGGTCTGCGGGAGTTCGTGGGCGAAGAAGTAGCGCGTGGCCATCCTCTTGCCGTCGTAGAAGTCGCCGGACCGGTCTTCGCACGCGAGATACTGGTCGAGCCAGAGCCAGGCGACCACCACGTGACCGAAGGCCTCCAGGTACACCGAGGAGTTCGCCAGTGCCGTAGCGGGATCACCGTCCGCCCACAGGGTCCCCGTCACTTCGACCACCCGCCGCCAGGCGTCGTCGAGACCGTCGGCGAACGCCGACGCGGTGCCGCCGCGACCGCGGGCGGCGTCGGCGGTCGCGGAGATACGCGCGCCGAGCAGGCTCAGCCCCCTGCCGCCCCGCATGATCACTTTGCGGCCGAGCAGGTCGAGCCCCTGAACGCCGTGCGTGCCTTCGTGGATCGGATTGAGGCGGTTGTCGCGGTAGTGCTGTTCGACGTCGTAGTCGCGGGTGTAGCCGTAACCGCCGTGCACCTGGATCGCCAGATCGTTGGCCTTCAGACACCACTGCGACGGCCAGCTCTTGGCTATCGGTGTCAGGACGTCGAGCAGCAACTCCAGGTCGGCTGCGGTCTCCGCGTCGGCGGCGGTGTCCAAGTCGTCGACGAGTTTCGCGCAGTACAGGCCCAGTGCCAGACCGCCTTCGACGTAGGCCTTCTGTGCCAGCAGCATGCGGCGGACGTCCGGGTGCGCGATGATCGGGACCGGCGGCGCGGCCGGATCTTTGGCGCCGATCGGGCGGCCCTGGGTGCGCCCGGCCGCGTAGTCGACGGCCTTGAGATATCCCACGTACCCGAGTGCGGTCGCCAGGAAGCCGACGCCGATCCGCGCCTCGTTCATCATGTGGAACATGTACGAGAGCCCGCGGTGCTCCTCACCGACGAGATAGCCGACCGCGCCGGCCTCGCCGCCCGGTCGATGGGTGCCGTCACCGAGGGCCAACGCCGTATTGACGGTGCCGCGATTGCCCATCTTGTGGTTCAGCCCGGTGAGCGTGACATCGTTGCGCTCGCCGCGGCCGCCGTCGTCGCCGGGCAGGTACTTCGGCACGATGAACAGCGAGATGCTGTGCACACCGGGCTTGCCGCCCGGCGTCTTGGCCAACACCAGGTGGACGATGTTCTCCGACAGTTCGTGATCGCCTCCGGAGATCCACATCTTCGATCCGACGACCCGGTAGGTGCCGTCCGGCCTGCGTTCGGCGCGGGTGGTGATGTCGGCCAGCGAGGATCCGGCCTGGGGTTCGGACAGGCACATGGTGCCGAACCAGCGTCCTTCGAGCATGGGCCGGACGAAGGTGTCGATCTGTTGAGGCGTGCCGTACTCGGCCAGAAGTGCCGCGTTGGCCGCGGTGAGCAGCGCGTACGACGAGGTTCCGGCGTTGGCGGCCTGCAGCCAGGCCATCGAGGCCCGCGCGAGGGTGGTCGGCAACTGCATGCCGCCGACCTCGTGGTCGAACGGTCCGGCGATCAGCCCGGATTCGGCATACGCCGCCAGTGCGCGCTGGACGTCCGGGATCATCTCGACCGTGCCGTCCGGACGCATCGTCGGCTCGGAGGCGTCGGCGAGCCGGTTGTGGGGGATGAAGTACTTGTCGGCGAGGTCGGCCGTGAGGTCGAGGACGCCGTCGAAAGTCTCTCGGGAATGATCGGCGAACCGTTCGCGGGCGGTCAGGGATTCGACGTCGAGCCACTCATAGAGCAGGAAGTCGAGGTCGCGGCGAGAGAGAGCGTGCGTCATGGGAGGGTTCCGATCGGTCGGGGGCCGGGCGACGTACGGCTCGGGGCCCCGTCACTCCGTCTGGCGTCATGTACTATGCAAACGCATAGAAACTATGCATACGCATATTTCAGGACTGTGTGCGCCGTGTCAATCCCGACCGGAGACAGGAGAGTTCGATGACCGCCACCGCACCCGGTCCGGCCGACGGTGTACCGGGTTCGAAAGCCGCCGCACGGATCCGGCGGGCGGCCTGCGAGGTGTTCGCGGCGAAGGGCTACGGCCTGGCCACCACCCGTGAGATCGCTGCGAGTCTTGGCATGAGTCCCGGCGCGGTGTATCCCCACTACAAGACCAAGGAGTCGCTGCTCTTCGCGATAGCGACGGAAGGCCATCGGGCGGTTCTGGACGCGCTGCTCGCTGCGGACGATCCGGCGCGGTCGCCGACCGAACGGCTCCGGGCCGCCATCGCGTCGTTCGTGAGGTGGCATGCGGAGAACCGGGCGATCGCTCGCGTCATCCAGTACGAACTGCGGGCGCTGACCGACGATCACTTCGAACTGATCGCCGGTCTGCGACGCGCGACCACGAGAGTGTTCACCGAGATCGCCGAAGCCGGCGCCGCCTCGGGCGAGTTCTCCTTCGGTGACGTCTCGACCGTGACGCTCGCTCTGACGTCCCTCGGGATCGACGTGAGCCGATGGTTTCCCGTCAGGAATCACGCCGACGCGGACGATCTCGCCGACGACTACGCGGAGATCGCGCTACGGATCGTGGGTGCCCGGGCGGCACGGTAGTCGCGGGTGAGGCTCAGCTCAATCGGTCGCGAATCTTCTGGAAACTCGTCGCCAGGACGTTCAACTCGGCGGGACTGAGCACGTCGATCATCGTCTCGCGGACTTCGTCGACGTGCGCCGGGGCGGCGTCGACCAGCTTGGCCAGACCGGCGGGGGTCAGATGCGCCCAGGCTCCGCGGCGGTCGTCGACGCACGGGATTCGCTCCACCCACCCCTTGTCGACCAGGCGGTTCATCGCTCGGGTGACGGTGCTTCGCGACGTGGCGACAGCGTCTGCGACACCGCTCATCCGCAGTTGGCGGCCGGGCGCTTCGGAGAGGGCGACGAGCAGTGAGAAGTCGGTCAGCGACAGCTGTGCGTCCCGGACGAGCTGATGGTCGAGCGTATTCATCAACAGCCGGGTCGCGTCGAGGTAGGCGCGCCATGCCGCCTGTTCCTCGTCGGAGAGCCATCGTGGAGAGTTCATACGTCGACCTTACCGAATTAGTTGATTATGCAATTACTGGCCCTGTCGGCATCAGGCGGTCAGTGCCAGGTAGGGCGCGAGGGCGAGGAGGGCCGCCGTCAGGGCCATCTTCAGCACGCGCGTCGGCAGGGCCTGCGCGACGCGCCATCCCACCAGCACTCCCGCGAGTTCGGGAACGCCGATCAGGGCCGCGAGCGGCCAATCGATCGCCCCTTGCGCCGCGTATCCGACCGACCCGACGACCGCGATGACGATCGACTGGACCTGGGCGGCCGCGAGCGACTCCAGCACTCGGACGCCGCAGGCGATCAGCAGCGGCACGGTGAGCATCGGACCGCCGATCCCGACGATGCCGCTGAACACCGCGACGGTGAACCCGAGCAGTGCCACCACGGCGACGTGCGGATGGCGGTCGCTCGCGGCGTCGGCCCCGAGATACTCGCGCACCCAGATCGACACCGCGGCCACAGCCACCAGGACGGCTAGAACGATACCGAATACCCGTTGGGACACAAGGGAATTGACCCACACTCCGATCGGCGTGCCGATCAGCGCGGTACCGCCGAGCGCGAGTGCGGTGCGACGCGTCGCGGGTCTGCGGAGCTCGCCCGAACGCCGGTAGGCCGCCGTGCCCGCCACACCCGTCGCCACGTGTGTGACGATGGCGGTCCCCGCGACGGTCGGTGCCGCCAGACCGGTGAGCGCGAAGAGCCCGATGGTCGGGAGTACTCCGCCCGGTCCGAGCGCCGTGATCCCCACTCCGCCGACGAATCCGATGACTGCGAGCGCGATCAGGACGGGGACAGCCATTCCGGACAGAGTCAACACCTCGAGGAAGAGATCGGGCTTCGGACCACCGACAGGGTAGTGCCCGTCGAGTGGACCCGAGCGCCGGGGTCACGCGCCGCGTGCGGCCATCACGGCGAGCAGTTCGTACACGATGTGCGCGGCGGCGATTCCGGTGATCTCGGCGTGGTCGTAGGCCGGCGCGACCTCCACGACGTCGGCACCGAGCACGTCCAGACCGGCGAGCGAACGCAGGGTGGACAGCAGTTCCCGCGAGGTGAGTCCACCCGCTTCGGGCGTTCCGGTGCCCGGCGCGTGCGCGGGATCGAGGACGTCGATGTCCACGGAGACGTACACCGGACCCGCGCCGATGCGGTCGAGCAGGAGACCGGACACTGCGGCGACGCCGCCGGCTTCGTACTCGTCGGCGGCGATCACCCGGAATCCGAGCCGTGCGTCCTCGTCGAGATCTCGTGGCGAGTACAGCGGGCCGCGGGTCCCGATGTGCACGGAGCGGTCCACATCGATCAGGCCCTCCTCGCTCGCGCGGCGGAACGGTGTGCCGTGCGTGTAGGCCTCGCCGAAGTAGGTGTCCCACGTGTCCAGATGAGCGTCGAAGTGCACCACCGCCACGGGGCCGACGTCGCGCGCCACCGCCCGCAGAATCGGGAGCGCGACGGTGTGGTCGCCGCCGAGAGTGATCACCCGCAGGTCTTGCGCGCGCAGTTCCGACACCGCGGCGTCGAGCTCGGTGAGCGCTGAGGCGATGTCGAACGGATTCAGCGTGGCGTCGCCGGCGTCCACCACCTGCAGCGTGTCGAAGGGCGATACGCCCAGTCCCGGGTGGAACGGCCGGAGCAGCTTCGAGGAGGCACGGATGTGCGCCGGCCCGAACCGCGCGCCCGGCCGGTACGACGTCCCCGCGTCGAAGGGCGCTCCGAGAATCGCGATGCCGTCGCGTCTGGCCTCCGGCGGCACCTGATCGAGTCGGGGGAGTCTGGCGAAGGTCGTCGGTCCGGCGAATCTCGGAATCACCGTCGAATCCACCGGACCGATCGGCTCTCCGGCCTCCGAGTGCTCCGGACGCGAACTCGCTGAATCCGACATCGCGTCCACCTCCCGTCGCGACTGTCCAGTCCTGATCGTCCAGCCCTGATTGTCCTCTGTGTGCTCGGCATCGCGACCCGATCACCGGAAGCGCCGCGTCCCGCCTCCCGATTCTGGTGAGATGGAAGGTGGCCTCGTCCACAGAGAGATCGCCGTCGAACAGCAGCGAGGAGCCACCAGTGAACGACACGTCCAGCACCGCACCCACCGTCACCGACCGACTGCGCCGACTGCCGTTGCGGCTCGCGACCGGCGCCTTCATCCTCAACTCGGGAATCGGGAAGCTCTCCCTCGACGACGAAGCAGCCGCCGGTCTCCAAGGCATGGCGGCCAACGCGTTCCCGGCGGTCCGGCAGGTGCGGCCGGGACTGTTCGGCAAAGCGCTCGCCGTCGCTGAGATCGGCGTCGGATCGGCGCTGCTGGCGCCGTGGGTGCCGACCGCGGTGGCGGGCGCGGCGCTCACCGCGTTCAGTTCCGGCTTGCTGACGATGTACGTGCGGACGCCCGGGATGCACGAGGACGGGTCGCTGCGACCGACACAGCAGGGGATACCGGTCGCGAAGGATTCGTGGATGCTGGGTATCGGCACCAGTCTGCTCATCGACGCGGCGCTGTCGGGCGGGATGCGCACTCGCCGTACGTGCTGCCGGACCGCGGAGCCCGCGGACTCCGCCGAGTAGCCCCGCCACGGCGGCGGCCGGTTCACCACCTGTCCTCATTCACGCGGCGGCGGGGGAGGCGCACGATGCGAGCTGCACTGTTTCAGGGTCCGGCGTCGACCGGCTTGCCGGCCGCGTCGTCGGAGGTCGCCGCGGTGGCCGTCGCCGCGCAGGAGGCCGGCGCGAGCATCCTCGTCTGTTCCGAGCTGACGCTCACCGGATACCGGAGTCCCCTGGCGCCCGAGCCGCGGCCCGAGGGAACCGGGCGCGGACCGATCGGCCGGCTGATGACCGAAACCGCTCACGCATGCGACCTGGCGATCGCCTACGGGTACGCCGAGCGCGGACGCGGCGGCGAGGTGTTCGACTCGGCGGCGGTGGTGGGTCGCGACGGCACCCTGCGCGCGCACTACCGAAAGACGCACCTGTACCGGCCCGCTGTCGGGACGCCGGCCGGCTCCGCGCCCGACGACACTCCGTTCACCGCGGGCGATCGGCTGGTGGAGCAGTTCGCCTTCGGCGGGCTGACCTGCGGAATCCTCGTCTGCTACGACGTCGAGTTCCCGGAGGCCGCGCGTGCGCACGCCCTCGCGGGTACCGACTGGCTTCTGGTGCCGACAGCGCTCGCGCAGCCCGACGATCACGTGGCCACCACGCTCGTTCCGGCGCGGGCGATCGAGAATCAGATGTTCCTCACCTACGTGAACCGGGTGGGCGCGGTCTCGGATGCCGAGGGTGCCGGTGCGGCCGTCCGGTACTGCGGTCGGTCGTGCGCGATCGCACCGGACGGCGTCGAGCTGGCCCGTGCCGGCGAGGGCGCCGAACTGCTGCTGGTGGATCTGGAGCCGGAGCGTCTGGAGCGTTCGCGCCGCCATAATCACTACCTGCGCGATCGTCGCGCCGACCTGTACGGGGCGAGCGATCCGCGTCGGCGTCCCGATCCGCACGACGCCGGGAGGCGATCGCGGTGAGCATCCCGGTCGCACCGGAGGGCGGAACCCCGCTGTCGATGATCGGACCCGACTTCCCCTTCCCGTACGACCTCTTCCGTGCGCACCCCGCCGGGATCGGTGCGGTTCCCGCAGAAGCCCTCGGGACGCAGGTCGCCGTGATCGGCGGCGGGCTGTCGGGCGTCATCGTGGCGCGTGAGCTCACTCGGATGGGCCTGCGGCCGGTGCTGTACGAGCCCGACCGGATCGGCGGCCGTATGCGGTCGGCGTCGTTCGACGGTCATCCCGGAGCGGTCGCTGAGCTGGGCGCCATGCGGTTTCCACCGTCCTCCACCGCGCTGTTCGGCTATTTCGACGAAGCAGGCGTGGGCACTGTGCCGTTCCCGAATCCGTTGGCGCCGTCTACGCCGGACACGGTCATCGACCTCAAGGGCGTCACCGTTCACGGGCGATCGCTGGACGATCTGCCGCCGGTGTTCGGCCGTGTCGCCCGCGGCTGGGAGGCCGCACTCGAGGCGGGCGCCGGCCTCGGTGCGCTGCGATCGGCGATCCGGGCACGGGACGCCGCGGCCGTGGCGGCGCTGTGGCACCCGCTCGTGGAGCGCTACGACGACACCACCTTCTACCGTTTCCTCGTCGACTCCGCACAACTGCGGTCGTTCGCGGACCGAGAGTTGTTCGGTCAAGTGGGTTTCGGTACCGGCGGGTGGGACACCGACTTCTCCAATTCGATCCTCGAGGTGCTGCGGGTGGTCGCGACGGCGGCCGACGAGGACCATCGGGGCGTGGTCGGCGGGGCGCAGCAGGTGCCCGTCCGGTTGTGGTCGGCGGCGGTTCCCGGTGCCGCGCACTGGCCGGCGGGCACGTCGCCGGCGTCGTTGAACGGCGGTCGCCCGCGCCCGGCCGCGGTCGAGATGCGGCGCACGCATCCCCACCGGATCACCGTCACCGATGCCGGCGGCGGCATCGCCGACTATCCGGCGGTGGTGTACACGGCGCCACTGTGGCTGCTTCTGAGCACCGTCAAATGCGACGAGTCACTGTTCGCCGCCGAGCATTGGAGTGCCATCGAGCGGACTCACTACATGGGTTCCAGCAAAGTGTTCGTGCTGGTGGACCGGCCCTTCTGGCGTGAGCTGGATACGTCGACCGGGTATCCGCGGATGAGCATGACGCTCACCGATCGCATGCCCCGAGGCGTGTACCTGTTCGACGGTCCGCTCGCCGGGAGCGGGGAGCCGGAGTCCTCCGACGGTCCCGCGGTGATCTGCCTGTCGTACACGTGGGCCGACGACTCGCTGAAGCTGATCCCGCTCGACGCCTCCGAGCGGATGGATCTCATGCTCGACTCGTTGTCGTCGATCTATCCCGATCTCGACATCCGCAGTCATGTGATCGCGCCACCGCTCACGATCTCCTGGGAGGTGGAGCGGAACTTCATGGGTGCGTTCCGCGCGAATCTGCCCGGTCACTACCGTTATCAGGAACGGCTGTTCACGCACTTCGTCCAGGAGGGGTTCGCGCCCGGTCATCGCGGTGTCTTCCTCGCCGGCGACGACGTCGCGTGGACGGCGGGATGGGCGGAGGGCGCGGTGCAGACCGCGCTCAACGCCGTGTGGGGCGTGATGCACCACCTCGGTGGGCGGTGTGATCGTCGCAATCCCGGGCCGGGGGACAGGTTCGCCGAGTTGGCACCGATCCGCCTGCCCGATGTCACGTGACCGCGTGGCCACGCGATCGGCAGACCGGAGGAACATGATGAAGGAACCGAGTAGAACCGCACTCGCGACCGCATACGCCCGCGCCTATCACCAGGTGGCCGACAGCCCGCGGATCCTCGACGATCCCTTCGCCGTGCGTCTGATCGGAAGCTCTGGCGAGGCACTGAGCCGCGCGGCCGAGGACGGGCGACTGCCCGTCGCGGCCACCGATCGGCGGCGACGATTGTTCTTCGCGGCCCGCGCCCGATTCGCGGAGGACCGGGTCGCGGCCGCGGCAGCCCGGGGTGTCGGTCAAGTTGTCGTGCTGGGGGCGGGACTCGACACCTTCGGGTACCGCAATACGAATCCCGGCCTGCACGTCTTCGAGGTCGATCACCCGGCCACCCAGGAATGGAAGCGGGAGCGGCTCGCTGAAGCGGAGATCGACGTGCCGGCGACGACGACGCTCGTTCCGGTCGACTTCGAAACCGACGATCTCGCGGAGTCGCTGGCGTCGGCCGGGTTCCGGCGAGACGCGGCGGCGGTGTTCGTCTGGCTCGGCGTGGTCTACTACCTGACACCGGAGGCCGCGCGATCGACGCTGGAGTACGTCGCCGGCCAGACACCGTCGACGGAAGTCATTCTCGACTATCTCGAGCCGGCGACCGACGACGCACAACGCGCACGGATGCAGGCACGGGCGGAGCGGGTGGCCGCCGTGGGCGAGCCGTGGTTCAACTTCTACGACCGTGACGACCTCGGCGCGCTGCTGCGCGATCTGCGTTTCCACGACGTGGAGGATCTGTCCGCCGCCGAGCTGATCGGGACCTACACGGGCCGGACGACCGAGGCGACGAGCCCGAGTCGGATCCTCTGGGCTCGCGGGTGACAGGTACGGCGACGCACTACGCCGTCAGTGGTTTCGTACGATCGCCGGCCCGTCGACGGGTTCCCTCCATGCGCCGTGTCGCTTCGCTCCCTTGGCTTACTCGAAGTGCCTGGGTTCAGGACGATCCGTTCCCTTCGTAGAAATCGAGGTTGTCGCGGTCGTCCGACGAGCGGAGACGTCGAGGACCCGCTGGATCCAGATCAGCGGGGTAGAATGGTGGTAGCGGCAATGGATCCTGCCGAGGCGACGCCCAGAGCGTCCGCCTGAACCGCCGACCCGGCTGATGGACCCTGGGACTCCACCGAGGAGGGGAGCGACAGGTGAACATTGTCATTGGCTACGACGCCCACGCGAACAGCAAAGCGGCCGTCGTATTCGGGGCGCGGCTGGCGCGTGCTCTGCATTCGCAGATCCGCGTCGTCCATGTAGTGGATTTCGGCGACCTGCCGTTCGATCCCGACGAGCCCGACTACGAGGTCGAAACCGATCAGCACCTCGAGGAGCACCGGCGGGTGGTCGCCGAACTCCTGGGTCGTGACGCCGACGACTGGACTTACACGACCGCACGCGGAGAGACCGCCCAGGTTCTCACCAGTGAGGCGCAGTCGTGCGGGGCGACGATGATCGTCGTCGGACGCCCTCATCACGGACTCGGAGCGATGCTCGACCACAGTCTGAGCGGGGCGGTGTTCAAGGGGCTGACGAATCGCGGCAACTGCCCGGTCCTCATCGTTCCCGAGGGATGGGAGTCTCAGCCCGTGCCGGGTGAGGGACTGGCGGCTTGAGGGACGCGATCGTGCCGGCCGATGACGGCCAGCAGGGCCAGTTTGTCGTAGCTTTCGCTGCCCGGCGATGCGGTGTAGACGAGAAGTGAGTGTGTCTGAACGGGATCGTGGAGAATCTGGCAATTGAGTTCGAGCAATCCGACTTCCGGATGCAGGAGGCGTTTCACCTCGTGCGGTGCGACGCCGACTTCGTGACGCTCCCAGAGCCTGCGGAACTCCTCGCAGCGGGCCCGGAGTTCGTCGGAGACCTGTGCGGCTCGTGACTCCGGTCCCCGAACCGCCACCACGCCGCGCAGGTTGGAGACGTACATCCGCGAGTAGAAGTCGTGGTCGTCGGGAGGATAGAGCTCCCGGGACACCGGCTCGGTGAACCATCGGTATGCTGCGCTGCGTGAGAGACCGGTACGTCCACTGAGGTCTCCGACGAGTGCCGCGCTCAGCGGAGTCTGCCGCAGCGTCTCACCGAGTTCTCCGACGATCTCCGCCGGCGTGTCGGCCAGGCGATCGAAGATTCGCAGCATCCCGGGACTGATGTGATCGGTGGAAGAGCCCCGCGGCGGCGGTTGATGTCCGGCGAGCCGGAACAGGTGATCGCGCTCCGCCCGGGTGAGATGCAGGCCCAGCGCGATCGACGCGGTCATCTGCTCCGACGGCTGCGGGCCCTGCGCGCGCTCGAGCCGTGAGTAGTAGTCGGCCGACATGTGGCACAGAACGGCAACTTCCTCGCGCCGGAGGCCCGCGGTGCGCCGGCGACGTCCGCGCGGCAGGCCGACGTCCTCGGGCGCGAGGGCTTCCCGGCGCGTGCGCAGGAACTCGCCGAGTGCGTCGCGATCGGTCATGTGTTTCATTGTGGCGCGGACGTGCCGTGGTTATCCACGGATCGTCATGCCGTGGATAACGGGCTTCCCGCCGGCCAGACTCGAATCAGAGGGTGTTGGCCTCACTCGGCGGTTGAATAGGAGTCATCGGCATGGATCGCGAACGTTACGACATCGCTATCGGTGATCTCTCGGGGCGACGAGCCGTCGTCACCGGGGCGAGTGACGGAATGGGCCTCGGAATCGCCACTGAATTGGCGGGCGCGGGCGCCGAAGTGATCATGCCGGTCCGCAACCCGCGAAAAGGTGCGGCCGCCTTAGCGACGATTCGATCCCGTGTACCGGCGGCGGCTGTGTCTCTGCGGGAGCTCGAACTGTCATCGCTCGACTCCGTCGCGGCGCTCGGCGCGGCCTTGATGGAGGAGGGCGAGCCGATTCATGTGCTGATCAACAATGCGGGAGTCATGACGCCGCCGTCTCGGCAAGTGACCGCCGACGGCAACGAACTGCAATTCGGAACAAATCATCTGGGCCACTTCGCACTCGTCGGACGTCTGCTGCCGCTGCTGCGCGCGGGGTCCGCCCGCGTGACGACGCAGTCGAGCGTCGCAGCTCGCAGGGGCACCATCAACTGGGCCGATCTGAACTGGGAGCGTGGGTACGACGGAATGCGTGCCTACCGTCAGTCGAAGATCGCGTGTGCGCTGTTCGGCCTCGAACTCGATAGACGTAGTTCCGCGGCGTCATGGGGTATCACGAGCAACGTGTCGCATCCCGGTGTCGCTCCCACTGCCTTGCTCGCGGCCAGACCGGAACTCGGACGCCGGCGGGATACGCGTTCGGTGCGCATGATTCGCTGGCTCTCGGCGCACAGCCTGATCGTCGGCACTGTGGAGAGCGCCAAGCTTCCGGCGCTTATGGCGGCGACCGCACCCGACGCGGTCGGCGGCCGCTTGTACGGTCCTCAGTGGCCCGGCCGACTCGGCGGTCCGCCGGGCCGACAGAATCTGTGGAAGACGTTGCGCACCGACGACGCGGCACGACTCTGGACCGTGTCCCAAGAGATGACGGGCGTCAGGTTCGAATGACGCGGCGTTGGCACCGAGACCGTTCCGGCCGTCGCCGCAGACGAGCCCGACAGAACCGAGGGTCGGAGTTAAGGTGCTGTGATGACACCATCGTGGCCCGAACTCGTCGGACGGAACATCGGGGCTGCGATGGTGCCAGTCGCCGGGCGCATGACGAGTACGACACCGAACGACACCGACGTCCTCGATTTCTGGTCCGGTGGAGCCGGACGTTGGCGTGTGGAGCGAGACGGCGAGGTCCAGTACATCAGCGATGGCCGCCGCACGTTCTACCGTGACAGCAACGGCGCGGCAGTGGAACTCAGCGGCCGCGGTATCCGAATGCCGTGGCTGACGACTCACATAAGCCCGATCGACCTCGTGGGGCAATTCGGAGTCCTCCACCAGATGACGCGAGACGTCATCGCACTCACCACGCCGGTGCCCGTCCGCTGCGATGGGCGGCCGGCGTGGTCGACCCTGCTAGGCCGACCCGGTGCCACGGAGCGAGAGCGGCTCACGATCACGATCGACGACCGGTCGGGTTTGATTGTCGGACTGTCCTCGGGGCGAGGCTTCGCTCACCGTGACGAGCCTGTCGAGCGGTCCGGTGGACGATGGCGCATTCGCCTGGCCGTGGCCGGGCAATCCGCACGTGGAGGAAGTGATCTCCGACAGACAGCGGACGATCGATCGTTCGGCGATCCTGGAAGCGATCACGTTGGCTCTCGACCGCCGTACGGAGGTACTCGCCGCCATCGCATCGTCAACAGTGGTCGACGATGCACGGACGGCCGTCGCGGGGCTGCTGGGAACCGACGAGGTCGGAACTGACGCGGTACTGGCGATGCAGTTGCGTAAATTTACCCGGTTCGAGCGAGAAAAGATCAGAGACGAGGCGGAAAACCTCCGCGCCCTCCTCGACAACGCGAATGATGCAACCAATGGCTAGATGCCCGGAAAACGTGAAGCCCTACGACGCCCGGACCGAGCTCACGCTCTACAGAGATGAGAACATTGCCGTCTGGATGGACTCAGTGTACGTCTACCTCGACTCGTTCGAGTTCTCGGTCTCAGTGCGCAAGCGAAGGTGGCATCCGCCAACGTCGACTCCCCAGTCCGGGCGATATCCGCGTGTGGTTCGCCTGACCGTTCTATGGGAATACAAGAGCGATCATTCGTTCTCGACGGAAATCTAATTGTAGAAGATTCGAAGCACGCCATCGAGTTGTGGCCTTCCGAAGGTGCGTCTCCCGACCTCAAGTCGCGAGCCGTGAATTACCCGGTAGAGATCGAACCTGCGAGTTGGTTCGGGACCCGAGTACCAGCGGGGCCAACTATCGCCGCAACCACCATCGGCGACTTCCTGGTCGGCGAGGATGGAGGCTGGGTTCGAGCTGAACTGCACGCGGCGAGCACTTTACGGAGTCGATCGTGGCGACGACACCCGTCCGACTGGCATAGACCGCAAGTGCGAGAGGGATGATCCACCAAGCGGCCCCAGGCGGCGAGCACTTGCTGATGCATGACCGGGGGCGAGGTCAGGCGGCGTCGATGCTGACGGTGAGGCGGGCGCCGCAGGCGCGGGCGAGGCGCTCGAGAAAGTTGACGGTGGGAGTGCGGGAACCGTTCTCGACGGCGGCGACGGAGCTTTGAGTGGTGCCCATCCGTTCTGCGAGCTGGGCTTGGGTGAGTCCGGCGTCGATTCGAGCCTGGTAGGCGATTCCTGCTAGCTCCATCACGACTCCGGCGGTTTCGTATGCCTGGTCGTAGACCTCACGCTCGGCGGCGGTGAGGTCGGCGAGCGCCGCCTGCTTGTACTCGGTGTAGTTGGTCATGATTTCCCTTCCTTCTCCTGATCCCGGCGGCGCAGCACACTGCGGGCTCGCTGGACTTCTTTGCGCTCGTTGTTGCGCTGCTTGCGGAACGTCGTCAACGTGATCACGCGGCGCTCAGGCTGGATGGTGTAGGCGATTCGCTGGTTGACTTGATCACAGCGAAACCGGAGTTCCCAGAGATTCTCGTCGAGCTTGCGACTGTGCGGCATTCGGAGCATGGCACCTTCGACGGCCAGGAGGTCGAGTGCCCGGAACGCCTGTGCCCGTCCCTTCACTGTGAGCCCGTCGAGCCAACTGCGCACCTCTTCACTCAGCTCAATCTGCCACGTCGATCCCCGCTCGATTCCCACCCTCCGAGTATACCGGGAGAGATATATAGCATCAACGGAATAATCAGCAACTGGCGTGCAAGCGTTCGGGGCGAGTTCGGTGTGTATCGGGTAGCCGCCTTCGCGGGTCAATGGCGGCGTGACCGGTCGTGTGGCCTCAGCGATGCACCTTGGCAAGAACGAACCGGACGGTCCACGACGCTGCGAAGTGGTGCTCGCATCGTGGTGGAGGCGGGAGTATTGCAGCGTGTATTGCCCTCGCGCGACCCAATCCTGAGACCTACGAGCGGTCGGGTCACGAGGACGGCGCAGCGGCCCAGGTGCGGCGGCCCGCGCGTCTGGTCATCGTCACAGTGACGATAAACTATGGGACCGCGAACCATGCTTTGGCCAACTGCTTTGATCGAACTGGCCAACTAGGATTGCCGAAAGCTGAGGTTTCCAACAAGCAGACCCAGCTCAATCGGTTAAGTACTTCTCAACAATTGCCAGTTGTGTGCAAAACGCGCTGAACTGTCGTCGACTGGCGAGTTGCATATATGGACATGGAACCCGAGCCGATAAGATACATTATGTCAAGTTGAATCCGGCAGCCCATACGACACGAGTCAACATCCGGCTTGGCACTTACGGGTCGGACTTCGAAGCCGAGTGGACCTCCAAGACCCTCCTGCCCATCTTCTTTCGGGAGGTCGTACGACGGCTGGTCCATTAAGCCACGCGATGCCCGCTTGCACAACGCCCATGGCGGCTACGCTGGCCGCATGCGGGTGTCCCGATTGAACGACCTCGGGCTGGTTATCGGGCCGGCACTGTTCGCACTGTCGCCGGCATTCTGGAAGGACGGACACTACGGCGCTGTCGGCGGCATGCTGATCGCAGTGTCGACCGTGCCGTGGGTGTTCGGACTCATCGGCCAGTACGACCGGGTACGCTCGCGACTTCCTCTGGCGGCCGGACTGTGGCTCCTGCTGGTGCTGATCGGCATGTTCGGGACAGTCGCGTTCGGGTTGCAGGGGTTCTTCGAGGACGTGTTCGGAGTCGACGACGCATCCGCTCTCGCGGCATTCGACGGCTACCCGGCGGCTGGTACGGTGATGTTCCTACTGGCGGGACCGACGTTCCCGCTCGCACTCCTGCTACTCGGAATGATGTTGTGGCACACGAGACTGTCGCCCCGAGCGTGTTCAGGACTGCTCGTGATCGCCGCGATCGCGTTCCCGATCGCACGGGTGTCTCGGGTTCCGACGATCGCGCTCACCGCCGATTTGGTCATGCTCGCTGCGTTCTGCGGCATCGCATGGTTCTCCTGGTCACAGCCGTCGATGACCGAGCATCGCGCTACTTAGACGAACGTCTCATGACGGACAGCGACCGGGTCAGCGTCCGTGCGGAACCAGCCCCGTGACTTCAGCGAGTCTGTCGACAATCGCACCCAGACCGTCGCCTGTACGCAGATTCTGCTGATCGACCGCGCTGGCGCGGGGGTCGCTCCCCTGTCCCGGGATCCGCCCGACGGCTCGGACGGCGTCGGCGACATCGCGTGCACCGTCGGGATTCGCCGGCGCACGGTTGGAGAGCCTGTCGGCGGCGTACCGGGCGACCTCGTCGGCCAACTGCTGCGCCGCATCGACGGCCGGTAACCAGGCCGCGGCCACGGCGTCGCTCGGCGGTGGCTCAGCCAGCGCTCGGTGGAGCCGAGCGCTCAGCTCGGTGAGTGAGGCGGCGGCCGCGCGGCGAGCACGGACAACGCCGTCGTGCCGTCGTCCGACAGGACCCGCATCGTCACGCGGAATCGGAGTTCCGGAATAGGTCAGTTCGGTCGCGATGGATCCCATCGCTTCGGCGAAGACCTGGTGCACCCACACTCTCCTGGAGTGCGGCCAGAGAAGGTAGCCGAAGACGATGACAACAGCTCCGCCGATGGCGGTCGCCGCGATGCGTTGTGCAGAGTAGTTGTCCTGTTCTGCGGGAGTGATCGCGGCGACGAGAAGAATCACCACCGGCGTGATGGCGACTGCCTGTAGAGAGTACGAGCACATCATCAGCCACGGAATGAACGCGGAGATCAGCAGGATGGCGATGCCGAAGCCGACGCCCTTCGGTACCAGCACGATGATCACGGTGGCAACGCCGGCACCGATGAGAGTCCCGATGATACGCAGGATCGCGCGCGAGAACACCGAACCGAAGTCCGGTTTCATCACGAGACAGACCGTCAGCGGCACCCAGAACCAGTGACTGAACGGGAAGTACCACTTGGCCCCGACGGCGATACCGAAGCACAGTGCCAGCCTGACCGCAGCGCGGATCACCTCGGAATCGATCGTCGCCGAGACCGGCGTGACCAGGCGACGCGGCTCTGTGCGCTGCGCTGCGGTGCGGTCAGCGCGTCCTGCAACCGGTCGATGCGCAGCGTGAGCGCCGACGCGCCGTCGGTGCGCACCGGCACCGGTGTCGAGATCGACTCGTGGCGGGTGATGCCGTCGGCAAACGCTTCGAGGCGTCGCGCAGCGGCCTCCGCGACGTCCGGGTCCTCTTCGCCGACCAGAAGAGCCTGAACCCCCTCCGCTGCGTCGAGGACGTCGTCAGTGAGCGACCACCACCTCGTGCGCCGGCGCAGCGGGAGTTCCGCAAGTCGGTCACGCGCGGCATAGTAGGCGGCGTCGGTGCGGATACGTGCATCCGTGGTCTGCGCGCCCCCGACCAGCAGATCGCCGTGCCGAGCCCGGGCGAGTTCCGCCAGAGCTTCCAAGAGCGGTTGTAGCCCTTTGCGCTGCGGTCGGTCTGGGACGATCAGCGCCTCCAGCCCGAGCAGTACGGCATAGAGCGCTGCGCCGGCGCAGTACAGCCCCAGCGGCACCCACCAATTGTGAATCCCGTCGACACCGATCGCGATCGAAGAGGTGAGCAAGAACTGCATTCCGCCCACCGAGAAAGCAGGCCCGAGTCCTGCCAGCAGACCCATCAGGAGTGCGAGCATCGCCATGAGGACGGCGAGCGCGACGAGTGGCATGTCCTGCGAGTATCCGAGGATGTATCCGGCCGCCGCGATCGGTGTCGATACCGCGATGATCGTGAAGTTCAGCCGGTAGGTTCCTTCGCGCTCGCCCGCTGCGAGAAGCAGACAGGCCAGACCGATCCACATCCCGGTGACGATGTGGTCGGTGAGCGCTCCGGCGATGAACGGCACGCCGACCGCCGCTCCGGACCGGATCGCATGTCCCACGGGGAATTCCGCCGGACGAACGCGTACGGTTTCGCGCATCCAGGACCATCGAGGATCGTCGGCGAGCGAACGCATCGGGGACAGCACCGGGACTCCTTGTGCCGAGCAGCACGGGGTGTGAACTGACTCTATCGGTGGTGTCAGACCCTTCAGTGCCATGGCGGACTCCGTTCCGTGCCGAGACGAAGTCCAAGCGAATTCAGAGCAGAGGAGAAGACATGTACGGCCGTCAATCGCGCGCAGTGGTTCTGTCGGGGTGCTCGGGTGGAGGCAAATCCACCGTGCTCGAGCATCTGGCGGCTCACGGATACCGCACAGTCGACGAGCCCGGTCGCCGAATCGTCCGGCAAGAACTCCGCACCGGCGGGCACGCCTTGCCGTGGGAGGACGCAGACCGGTTCGCGCGAGCGTGCATCGACCTCGCGCGCTGGGATTGCGAGGACGTCGTCGCCGACCGGTGGACCTTCTTCGATCGCGGGCTGGTCGACGCCGACACCGCGTTGCGTCACTACGCGGGCCGATCAGCGTGTTCGATCGAGGAGTTGCAGAGCTATCACGCGCGGGTGTTCATGACACCGCCATGGCCAGAGCTGTACGCAGCGGACGACGAACGGCAGTTGGGGCTCGACGAGGCAGTCAGTGAATACGGCCGTCTACTGCGCAGGTACGACGAACTCGGTTACAGCGTCACCGTCCTGCCGAAAGTGGGCGTCGCCGAGCGCGCCGAGTTGATTCTCGCTGAGCTCGGTCTGCGTGGTTGATCGGTCGGCCCGGCCGGAGCTTCCGGGGAGCGCTCACCCGACTTGCCCACAGTATCGATGGACGTCAATATCGAAGTATGTCGAATCAGTCAACGGCCGCCGTCGCGACCGGAACGATGCAGCGGTGCTCCCCTCTCGTCCGCGAGCCGCTTTGCGTCGAGGACGCCGGCGAGGTGTCGTCGGTGTTCAAGGCGCTCGCCGACCCGATACGGTTGCGCCTCTTCAGCTTGATCGCCAGCCACGCCGGCGGCGAAGCGTGCGTCTGTGACATCTCCCCCGCCGTCGATGTCGCGCAGCCGACGATCTCGCATCACCTCAAGGTGCTCAAGGCGGCCGGCCTCGTGGCATCCGAGCGCCGCGCCTCCTGGGTGTACTACCGCGTCGTCCCCGAAGCGCTGGCGACGCTTACCGCGGTCCTCTCTCCGGTGGACCAGCCCACCGGCGCCCCGTGCGCGTCATGACCGGCACCTCTACGGAACCGGTGGCCGCACGGCTCTCCGGACTCGATCGCTTTCTGCCGATCTGGATCGGGGCGGCCATGGCCGCGGGGTTGTTGCTCGGCCGCGCGGTCCCGGGGCTCGGCACGGTTATCGAGAAGATACAGATCGACGGCGTGTCCCTGCCGATCGCTGTCGGACTGCTGATCATGATGTATCCGGTGCTGGCCAAGGTCCGCTACGACCGGCTCGACACCGTGACCGGCGATCGCAAGCTCCTCGTCGCCTCGCTGCTCCTCAACTGGGTGGCCGGGCCGGCGTTGATGTTCGCCCTCGCGTGGCTGATGCTGCCCGACCTCCCCGAATACCGCACCGGCCTGATCATCGTCGGCCTGGCGCGCTGCATCGCCATGGTGATCATCTGGAACGACCTCGCGTGCGGCGACCGCGAAGCCGCCGCGGTCCTGGTCGCGATCAACTCGGTGTTCCAAGTGGTCATGTTCGCTGTGCTCGGTTGGTTCTATCTGTCGGTCCTACCCGGCTGGCTCGGACTGCCGCAGACGCGAATCGACAGCTCGCCGTGGCAGATCGCTCAATCGGTTCTGGTATTCCTCGGCATCCCGCTGGTGGCCGGCTACCTCTCTCGCCGGATCGGCGAACGCCGACGAGGTCGTCAGTGGTACGAGGAGTCCTTTCTCCCGAAGGCCGGACCGTGGGCTCTCTACGGTCTGCTGTTCACGATCGTGATCCTCTTCGCCCTCCAAGGCGACCAGATCACCTCCAAGCCGTGGGACGTCGCTCGGATCGCCCTGCCGCTGCTGGCCTACTTCGCGATCATGTGGGGCGGCGGCTACCTTCTCGGCGCGGCCATGCGACTGGGGTACGCGCGGACCACCACTCTGGCCTTCACCGCGGCAGGCAACAATTTCGAGCTCGCCATCGCGGTGGCCATCGGCACGTACGGCGCCACATCGGGCCAAGCTCTTGCGGGCGTCGTCGGCCCGCTGATCGAGGTCCCGGTCCTCGTAGCGCTCGTGTACGTGTCTCTCGCACTGCGCAGACGGTTCGCCGCCGACGCTCCCGGGGACGGAGACGAAGCCGAAAACGCTTGAGGCCCCGGCTGTTCCGAGACCGGAACAGCCGGGGCGCCGAGCCTCACACCACGGTCAGTGCTTGTGGAGGGTTCCGCTGATCTCGTTCGGTGTCACGTCGAGCGACGCCTCGGCACTCACCGTGCCGGTGGACAACGACACCCGCTTGATCGTCTTCGTCGCGGGATCGGTCACATAGGCGGTGTCGTCACGGACGAACAGGGACGGCCGCGGCTCCTGCCAGTCCATCGGTTCCTGCCACTTGCCGACGACCGGAATCGACTTGACGTTCGCGCCGGAGACGACGTCGAAGACATGCAGATGTCCGTCGGTGCCCAGGATCAGAGCTTCGCCGCCGGGTCCACGGCCGAGCGAGCGGAAGCTGTAACTGGCGCCGCCCGGCATCTGGACCAACCGCTGCTTCTGGGCAGCGGTATCGATCAGAGCGAACTGCGTGGGGAATTCGCGCTCGGCATCCGGGTCGGTCTTGTAGTCGCCGACGAGCACCGGCGACGCGTCGCTGCCGACCTGAGTGGACGTGGCGCCGTACTCCGGATCGACGGAGGGCACCTTCACGAACGCGCCGTTCTTGAACAGGAGGACCCCGTCCTTGCAGCCGAGCCCGACCACCTCCCCGGACGCCACCGCCTCGCCGTGGACTCCCGGGCACTGATCACTGTGAGCGATCTGTCTGCCCTGCGCGTCGACGGCCCGCGCTCCGCGCCGGTTCTCCTCGTCGCCCACCGAGGCGACGATAGTCCCGTCGGTGAGTTCCACGGCGACGCCGTGATGCGGACTCGCACTCGTGTATTCGCGTGTGGTCGGTGCGCCGTCCGACAGTTCGTGCGGATCGAACGAGAGCGCCGACCCCGTGGAGTCGGTGAACAGCACGGTCTTACCGCCGTGCAGCACGACGTGACCCGGCTTCTCCCCGGGATAGACGAGATCGGTCAATTCGGCATGGGAGGCGTCCATCACCGTGAACCCCTTCTCGTCGGAGACGATGAGATGGTCGTCGTCTCCCGCCGGATTGACGCGAGTGAATCCGTCCATCGGAACCTTGCTCACCACGTCGAGGCTGGTGCCGTCGAGGAGCGCGATGCCTCCGTCGTAGGTGACGGCGATCGGTTCGGCGACTTCGGTTCCGTCGGGAGGCGTGCTCGACGACGCCGACTCGTCATCGGCCGACGAGCACGCGGTCATCGTGAGGGCGGCCGCGGCCGCCAGCGTGAGCACTACCCTGCTGTGCCGCACCCACTCTCGGTTGCTGAGCATCATTCACTGTCACCTTTCATTCACATGGGTGTCCGTCGAGGCCCGGGACGGGTCAACGCGACAGACCTGAACTGATACGAGAAGCGTTGGTTCGCATCATGGCGATGTAGCTGTCTGCCTCGGTGCCCCGCTCGTCGAGAGACTCCGAGTACAGCGGAACGATGGCGACCGCCGTCCGGGTCTCGGCTGCGAGGGCCTTCGCGAGGCGGTCGGGCTGGGACGTGTCGACGAAGATCGCCGACACCGCGGTGGTCCGGATGGCCGTCGCGAGCGATGCCAGGTCGGAGCTGCTCGGCGACGCGAGGGTGGTACCGCTCGGCACGACGGCGCCGATCACCTCGAAGCCGTAGCGATCAGCGAGATAGCCGAATACGTGGTGATTCGTCACCAGCTTGCGGCGATCCTGGGGAATCGCCGCGAAGAGCCCGCGCATCCACTCGTCCAGATCGTTCAGCTCCGAGAGATACGCCTCGGTGTTCGCGCTCAGCCGGGCCCGGTCGACGCCATCGATCTCCGCGAGCCGGTGCGAGACGGCACGGACCGCGTCGCGCATCCGGGTCGGGTCGGTCCAGAAGTGCGGGTCCGCGGCTCCGGAGGTCTCACCGGTGCGGAACGTGATCGGTCGGGCGGCCCCGCCGGCTTCGACGATCGGGACCCCGTCGTCGTGCGCGGCGCGCACATGATGCTCGATGCCTTCTTCCAGGCCCAGCCCGTTGTAGACGATCAGGTCCGCATTGCGCATGGCGCCCGCCTCGCGGGCCGAGACGGCGAACGAATGCGGGTCCGCGTTCGGCTTCATCAGGGTCATCACCGTCGCCTGATCACCCACCAGCCGACCGACGACGTCACCCAGAATGTTGGTGGTCGCCACCACCTGCGGCTGGTCGTCGTGCGCGATGCCGCAGCCGGTGAGCGCCACTGTCCCGAGCAGGGTCCCGATCACCGCTGCGAGCAGTGTCGCCACGAGGCGACGCGGCGGCGTCATCGACCGACCTCGACCATGAGCTCGGGCTCGACGTCGACCGGGAGGGTGCGTGTCCTGCGCAGGGAGTCGCCGTAGTCGAACTCGTGAACGGCTCGGGCCGTGGGCTCGGAGAGGTACGCCCGGCCGGTGTCGGCGGTCAGCACCTTCCCGGCCATGCCCGCAGACGCACCGGCCGTCGCGACCGGCCGCCCGGCGCCGGTTGCGGGGTCGACGGCCAGGGTGCGCAGTTCACCGTCGTCGGTGAGCACGATCAGCGTCTCGTCGCGCCCCGGGGCCAGAGCGGCGGACAGCCGGTCGGCCGAGGGCACCCACCGAAGCGACCCTGCCGAGGAGTCGAGCAGCCACGAGCCGGCCGCGGTGGCCGCGACGGCCCGGTTGCTGCGTGGCCGAACGCCGAACGCACCCGCCCGCGGTCCCCTGCGTCCGTAGTCGAGTACCTGTGCGGCGACCTCGCCGCCCCTGTCGGTGAAGAGGATGATCGCCTCGGCGCAGGACACCGCGACCGCGTTGCGCAGCAGCGCCGGGCCCTGCGGGTCGACGCAGGGCTGGGCCGGTCGGCGGGGATTTCCGTCCCGATCGGTGAAGACGACTCTTGAGGCGGGGCGGTCCGGACCGTCGCCCAAGCCCAACACCAGGCCATCTGCGTAGGGCACGGCGAAACCCGCACTGCTGCGGGTGTCGATGGTCGAGATCGGGCGCGGGGCCGAACCGTTCTCCAGACCCCGCCGGTCCAGCACGGTCACCGAGCCTCCGCGCGCGCCCACCGCGGTGATCTCGTCCGCTCCCGACACGGTCGTGACGGCCGCGGGCACGGTCAGCGTGCCGAGCGGCTTGGTCGTCGCCCGGTAGTAGTGAACGTGATCGCCGTGATCGACGGTCCAGCCGCCGCTGTCCACCACTTCCAGAGTGTCGCCGTCGATCACGTAGACGAAACGGCCGTCCTCGTCCAGACGCTGCGCCGCCGTGGTCAGGTCCACCGTCACGGTGCTCTCCTCCGCCGGGTCGAGGAAGCTCAGCTTCTTCCCGTTCCGGGCGGCGACGGCGAGTGCGATCTGGGGTTCGGACTTCTCTTTCGCTCCTTCGACGTAGCCGTGCGGGCGCTCGGTGCCGGCCAGGCCGTTCTCCGGCGCCGGTTCGTCGGCGCCGCAGCCGGCGGCCAGGATGACGGTCGACGTCGCGAGCGCCGTCATCGCTGTTCGGACTGTTCGCGTTCGGTTGGGCAAGAGTGTTCGCCTTTCATGTCGTCGGGTCGGCGATGCCACGGGCGCGCCGCAGCACCGCGCGTCCGATGGCGCGGAGTGTGAGGGTGAGGAAGAACAGGACGACCGCGGTCGCGGCGATGGTGGCACCGGCCGCCGTGGCCCGATGCCAGGAGACGAGCAGCCCGACGAAAGTGGCGAGGGCGCCGAATCCGAACGCCATGAGCATGGCCGCGGGAACCCGGCGCACGATCAGCAGTGCGGACGCCGACGGCGCCACCAGCATGCCGAAGGCCAGCAGGGTGCCGACCACGCTGAAGGCGCCCGCCATCGCAACGGCGAGTGTCAGGACCATCAGCAGATTGGTCGCGGTCGGCCGCAGACCGAGCGTGCGCGCCTTGCGGACATCGAAGGTCACCGCGAGGAATCCCCGGTAGGACAGCGTTGTCACCGCCAGGACCGCCGCGACGAGTACGCACAGCCGCACGAGGTCGCCGTCGTCGACGGCCAGCACGTCACCGAATAGGAAGCCGGTCAGGTCGGTCGCGAACGACGAGGAGTGCGAGACGATGATGACCCCGACCGCCAGCAGTCCGACGAACAGCAAGCCGATGCTCGTGTCCCGGCCGAAGTCGCGGTGGGTGCGCATGGACTCGACCCCGAGCACCATCACCACCGCGCTCGCCGCCGCGCCGACGATCAGGTCGACCCCCGTCAGCGCCGCGACCGCGACCCCGGGAAGCATGGCGTGTCCCATCGCCTCGCCGAGGAAGGTCATGCCGCGGGCGATCACCCACACCCCGACGAGTGCGCACAGCGCCGACAGCACCACGCCGGCCCACAGCGCGCGCGCCATGAACGCGACCGAGAACGGCTCCAGTATCGTTGGGATCACGCGTTAACAGTAACGGTTATCAATTTCATTAACTCGAAGGGGTCCCGATTGACTGCCACCGGCTACACCGTGCGCGGGCTGAGCTTCAGCTATGGCGCGACGACGGTCCTCGAGAATCTGACGACGACTCTGCAGCCGGGGGCGGTCACCGCCCTCGTCGGCGCCAACGGCACGGGCAAGAGCACGCTGCTGGAGCTGATCGCCGGAGTGCGCACACCGGACGCCGGCGAGATCACGCCCCGACCGCGACGCCCCGCTCTGCTGACACAGCGCAGCGAGCTCATCGACGGACTGCCGTTGACCGTCCGGGACTGCGTGCGAATCGGGACCTTCGGACAGGTGCCGTGCTGGCGCCCGACGGCACGGCGTGAGCGGCGCGCGGCAGAGGAGATCATCGAACGAGTCGGCATGACGCCGTTGCGGGAGTCCCGGATGCGCGACCTCTCGGGTGGGCAGCGCCAGCGGGTGTTGATCGCGCAGACGCTGGTTCAGCCGGCTGATCTCTATCTCCTCGACGAGCCCTCGACGGCGCTGGACGCCGGGACGCGAGAGCTCCTCTGCACCCTGCTGCGGGAACACGCGGACGCCGGTAAGACGGTGGTCGTGGCGTCGCATGATCGCGAGGAGATTCGATTCGCCGACACGGTCATCGAGCTCGCGAGCCCGTCGATGTCGCGATGACCGTCGGGGCCGGCGCGGTCGGCTCCCGCACCGGTCCGGGGCGCGCCACGGGCATCCAGACTAGACTTATCGGCTATGCCCGTCACAGTGCCGCACGATCTCCCCGCCCGGGCCGTCCTGGAGGCGGAGAAGGTCTTCGTCATGTCCGACGAGCGCGCGGGGCATCAGGACATCCGCCCGATGCGGATCGCGATCTTGAATCTGATGCCGATGAAGGTCGCGACCGAGACACAGTTGCTGAGACTGCTGAGCAACAGCCCGCTGCAGGTCGAGATCACCTTGCTGCACATGTCCAGCCACGTCTCGCGGAACACGCCGCCCGGTCATCTCGAGTCGTTCTATTCGACCTTCGGCGATGTGGCAGACAAGCACTTCGACGGATTGATCGTCACCGGGGCCCCGATCGAGAGGCTCGACTTCGAGGACGTCGACTACTGGCCCGAGATGACCAGAATCCTGGATTGGACACGCAGCAACGTGCAGTCGACGCTGCACATCTGCTGGGGCGCGCAGGCTGCGCTCTACCGGCACTACGGGGTCGGCAAGTACGAAGTGCGCCAGAAGATCTCCGGCGTGTTCACCCATCGCCTCACCGGCGCGAAGTCGCCGCTCGTCACAGGTTTCGACGAGGAGTTCCTGGCCCCGCATTCCCGGCACACCGACGTCCACGCCCGTGACATCGAGGCGACCGGTGCGGTCGAGGTGCTGGCCGTGAGCGACGAGGCAGGCGTCTTCCTGGCGGCCACTCCCGACGGTCGCGAGGTCTTCGTCACCGGGCATCCCGAGTACGACGCGGACACGCTGGCCCGCGAGTATCGGCGCGACAGTGACCAGCAGAGCGACGTCGCGGTGCCCGCACACTACTTCCCGGGCGACGACCCGACCGCGCTCCCGCTCAACCGCTGGCGCGGACACGGTCACCTCCTGTACACCAACTGGCTCAACTACTGCGTCTACCAGGAGACGCCGTTCGATCCGAACGGCGTCTGAGACCCGATCGATCGCCGACTTCGGCGCAGGGGCTCCGCTCCGTGCAGAAACCGGACTGATCCGTGCCGCCACGGCCTTGCGCGACGCGGACCCCACGGGGGCACCTTAGGCTGACAGTGACGCCTGAGCCCACTGCTCACCGCGCCTGAACTGCGACGAAAGCGATTGACGTATGTGTACACGTGTTATATGGCCGGACGCGGGTGGTTCGGTGGTCGTCGGACGCAACATGGACTTCGCGCGCGATCTGCACACCAACCTCTGGAAGCTCCCCCGCGGTGTGAAGCGCGACGACCGGGTCGGCGGAGGCCTCTCGTGGACCGCGAAGTACGGCAGCGTGGTCGCCGGAGTGTACGACATCATCTCCGCCGACGGGGTCAACGAGAAGGGTCTGGCCGGACACGTCCTGTGGCTGGCGGAGTCGGATTACGGCACGCCCGATCCGGCGCGCCCGCAGCTCGCCATGTCCGTGTGGATGCAGTACTACCTGGACAACTTCGCCACCGATCCAGGAGAAGGTGGAGGCGAAGATCGCCGAGTTCATCGCCTCAGAGTAGGAATCTCGACGAACCCCCTGGTTGTGTCCGGTCAGCGGTGGGGCGTGAGAGTGATCGCGCCGATGACGGTGCCGCCGAAATAGGCCGGGCCCCGGTAGCCGCCGTGACCGTCGCTGTTGAGAATGACGCGATGTCCCGGGAAGAGGTCGACATAGCCGCCGGTGGCAGTCCGATGAATCGGGTACCGCCCGATGAGTACCAGTTGATCGCCCTCGACGCGGGCATCACGTTGCAGAAGGACGATCCCGGACGACGAGGTCGTTGACGTGTAGGAGCCCGGAGCGACGTCCGCGGCCGCCTGGCCGGCGGAGCCGAAGAGCGCCATGGCTCCGATCCCCGCCGCGATCGCGGCGGTCCGAACGACAGCGGTCCGAACGACAGTGGGGCTGGGGCGCATCGACATCGTCGTCTCCTGGCTGCTCGGGCCTATCAGCGTACGCCGCGCCGGTCGCTCAGCGCGAGCGAAGCCCGTCGGCGACGGTGGCGATGTACGTCGCGAGCAATCGGTCGAGCCGATCGTGGTCGGCACGCAGCGCCCCGGGGCGCCAGGCCAGTGCCAGCAGTCCGTTGAGGGTGGCCCAGAAGGCTGTCGCCAGATCGTCCGGATCGAGATCGGAGCGGGCGCTGCCGTCGGCCATGCCCGCGCGGATGGTCGCCGCGAGCTTGGCGTTCTGCTCCCCCGTCAGCTCCGCGATGTGGGCGACGGCGTCCGGCTCGTCGGGCGGCTCCACAAGGATGCGAAACTCGTGCGGCCGTTCCCTGGCGAACTTGGCGTAGGCGGCGGCCGCCAGCAGGAGGCGTTCCTCTGCGGTCCCCTCCGCGTCGTAGGCGGCGTCCATGTAGACCCGGCTCTCCCTCATCGCCTGCTCAGCCACCGCCGTGAGCAACGCCGACCGCCCGCCGACCCTGTTGTAGATGGTCTGGACTGCGACGTCCGCGCTTTCGGAGACCGCATCGAGCGTCAGCGCATCGGTGCCGCGGGTGGCGACGAGTTCGCGCGCGGCGTCGACGATCGCCTGACGCGTCGCCGCGGCGCGCCGCTGGGTACGCGTCATCGGCGCCTGCCCGTCCCCCGGCTTCGACGCCGACTGCTTCCGTACGCCACTGGGAGTCACGGACCCACCCTATCGACTTCCAACGGTGGAATCGATTCCAAGTCGGCTGCGGCCCTGCGGCCCGCTCAGACCGGTGCGGCGGCCGGTTCCGGACTCGCGGTGTTCAGCCCGAGCGGGTGTCGGACGTTGATCAGCAATCCCGCCACGACTGCCACGAACGCGAGGATGGCGGCCGCGACATAGAAACCGACACTGTCGCCGTGCACCATGGCGAGAGCCTGGAAATGAGGAATGTCCGCGGGGCCGCGGACCGAGTCCCGGTGATCGGTGATGTAGCGCGCGGCCGCGTTCGCGGCGATCGTGTTCAGCAACGCAGTCCCGACGGCGCCGCCGACCTGCTGCGAGGTGTTCACCATCGCCGAAGCGACACCCGCGTCGTACGGTGCGACTCCGAAGGTCGCCAGGTTCATCGACGTCATGAACACCGTTCCCATGCCGAAGCCGAGAATGATCAGACCGGGGAAGATCACGCTCCAGTATCGGGTGGCGTCGGCCGAGACCTGCGCGAGGATCAGCATGGCGCACGACCCGAGCAAGGCGCCGGGCACCAGCAGATACCGCGGCGGGACGCGGGTGATCAAGCGGGCCGCCACCTGCGTGGACCCGATGAGCATGCCGAACACCATGGGCAGGAACGCGAACCCGGCACTCAGCGGAGTGTAGTGATGCACAGTCTGCATGTAGAGGGTCAGGAACAGGAACGATCCGAACATCGCGATCACGGACAGCGCGACGGTCAGGTACGCGCCGCCGCGCGAACGGTCTGCGACCACGCGCAGCGGAAGCAGCGGATACGAGTACCTCCACTGCCAGCCTACGAACAGAGCGAGCAGCACCACCGCCGCCACCAGACAGGTCAGCGTCCCGCCGTCGGCCCAGCCCTTCTCCGCGGCCCGGCTGAAGCCGTACACCACCAGCGCCAGCCCGGAGCCGCCCAGCACCACGCCGAGCACGTCGAGCTTGACGACGTGGTCGGTGCTCCTCGGCGGCTCCTTGATTTCGAAGACCGCGCCGAGCAGCGCGACGGCCGCGATCGCGACGTTGATGTACATCGTCCAGCGCCAGTCGAGCACCTGCGTCAGCAGGCCGCCGAGGAGCAGGCCGACGGCGGCGCCGCCGCCGGCGATCGCGCCGAAGACGCCGAACGCGCGTGCACGTTCCTTCGGTTGCGTGAACATCACGGTCAGGAGGGAGAGCGCCGCGGGCGCCAGCAGGGCTCCGAAGGCCCCCTGCACGGCTCGCGCGGCGAAGAGCATCGCCTCATTGACCGCCGCGCCGCCGACCGCGGATGCGCAGGCGAATCCGACCAGGCCGATCATCAGCGCCCGGCGGCGGCCCCACATGTCCGCCACGCGGCCGCCGAACAACAGCAGTCCGCCGAAGGCGAGGGCGTACGCGGTGATCACCCACTGCTGGTTCGCGGTGCTGATTCCGAGATCCCGCTTGGCATCGGGCAGGGCGATGTTGACCACCGTGCCGTCGAGAACCACCATCAACTGTGCGAGACAGATGAAGACCAGGGCCTTCCAGCGGCGGGGATCGGGTTCGGTGACGGGTTCGGCTGCGGGCACTGACATCGGGTCGCTCGATTCGTCGTCGCTATCGTGCAATCTCAGGCAAGGTCAGCCAGAATCCTACGCACCGCGGGCACCACCTTCTCGCCGTACAGCCGGATGGACTCCTGCTGGTCGTCATGGGTGACCGGTTGGTCGTATTTGAGGTCGAAGCGGTCGACCTTCAACGTGTGAACAGTCGCCGCGATCTTCTCTGCGACCGTCTCGGGGGAGCCGACGTACAGCGATCCGGTCTCGATCTCGCGCTCGAAGTCGCCCGCGGCCGGCGGCGGCCATCCCCGCTCACGCCCCATCCGTTCCCGCATCTCGAACCAGCCGTCGCGCACCAGATTCCGGGCCGCTTGGTCCGTATCGGCGATCAGGCCCGGCGAGTGGACCGCCACCGGCCTGCGTGGAACGCCGAACTGATCCTGCGCGCGCTCGAACAGGTCGACGTAACCGGCGAAGCGGTCGGCGGGTCCGCCGATGATCGCCAGGAACAGACCGAAGCCGTATCGTGCGGTCCGGACCACCGATTCGGGACTGCCGCCGACGCCCACCCACGCGGTGATGCCGTGGGCGGTGGCCGGGTAGACGCGCTGGTCCGACAGCGAGGCGCGGGTGCTGCCCGACCAGGTCACCGGCTCCTCGGTCAAGAGCGCCGAGAGCAGGGCGAGCTTCTCCTCGAACAGCACCTCGTAATCGCGGAGGTCGTACCCGAAGAGCGGGAACGACTCGGTGAAGGACCCGCGGCCGGCGACGATCTCGGCTCGGCCGTTCGAGACCGCGTCGAGCGTCGCGAACCGCTCGAAGACGCGGACCGGATCGTCGGAGCTCAGCACCGTCACGGCCGAACCCAGCCGGATCCGTTCGGTCCGCGAAGCGATGGCGGCCAGGACCATCTCCGGACTCGACACCGCGAAGTCGGGCCGGTGATGTTCACCGACGCCGAAGAAGTCCAGGCCCGCTGCATCGGCGACCACCGCATCGTCCACCAGATCACGGATCACCTGCGGGTGGGGCACCGGCTCTCCGTGTGCGTCGCGGGTCACTCCGCCGAAGGTGTCCAGGCCGAATTCGATGTGGTTCACGGTTGGGTCAACGATCACCGTGGACCGAATGATTCCCGCACGTCAGCTCGAGACCCGGGCGGCGGCGCCCGCGTCGACGGGAAGCACGGTGCCGGTGATGTGGGCGCTGGCCTCCGCGGCGAAGAACAGGACCGCGCGAGTGACCTCCTCGGGTTCGAGGAAGGCGATCGGCTGCGCGTGCAGCATCGCCATCACCGGCTCCACATCCGCGCGCGTGGGTGCGTCCAGGTCTGGCCGCACCACCGAGTACAGCGCGTCGTTGTGCACCATCGGCGTCGAGATATTGCCCGGCGCAATGGCGTTCACCGTGATCCCGTGAGCGGCGAGATCGAGCGCCACGCTCTTAGTCATGCCGATGACGCCCCATTTTGACGCGCCGTACGCGGCCTGACCCTGTGCCGCGCTCCGCCCGAGCATCGAGGAGATGGTGACGATGCGCCCGTAGCCGCGCGCGATCATCCCGGGCGCTACCGCGGCGAGGGTGTTGTACACACCGGTCAGGTTGCTGCCGATGACCTCCTCCCAGACGGCCGCGGACGCCTCGGTGATCGGCGACGTGCCGGAGACGCCTGCATTGGCGACTGCGACGTCGACGCGGCCCAGCTCGTTCTCGGCGCGTGCGACCAGCGCCTCCATCGCCGCCCGATCTGCGGTGTCCGCCTTCACCGCGATGCATCGCCGCCCGGTGGCCTCCACCAGTCGGACCGTCTCGGCGAGATCCTCCTCGGTGCCCATCGGGTAGGCGATCGCGGGGCTGTCCGCACACCGATCGCAGACGACGACGTCCGCGCCCCGTTCGGCGAACGCGATCGCGTGCGCACGTCCCTGACCGCGTGCGGCTCCGGTCACCAATGCCACGCGATTGCTGAAGTCGTCCATGCCGTCTCCTTGCCGCCGGACGTGCGTCCGGATCGTCGATCGAAACTCGTCTGTCCAGAGGACACACCACATCTATCAGTCGCGGCGAGTCCGTGCGCCCACTGAGCGGGATCGCGTCCCGCGACAGTGCCTTCGGCCGCACCGCCGGTGCGGCTCGCCCCGTGCGGCTCTTGGTGAAGGTTAAGAGACAGCGCCTATCCTCACTCCCGATGAGTACTTCACACAGGGTGACCGCGCGCGGGTACGCGGTCATCGCCGCCGTCGCGGGTCTGGTCGCCCTCGTAGCTGCCATCGCCACACCGTTCCTGCCGGTCACCGAGCGGACATCGTCGTTCGACTGGCCGCGGGGCCAGAGCATCTCCGCCGACAATGCGTCGGTCACGGCGCCCCTGGCGACGCAGACCGCCCGGCGGCTCGACGTCACGGTGAATTGCCGGGTGCTCCGGGAGGCGGGGGCGGAGGGCTCCACCGCGGTCGTCGTGTCGACGGTTCCCGCTTCGGCACCGCGCGACATCCGCGACACCGCCCTCGTGGTCACGTCCGGTTCTTCCGGTGCGACGGTCAACGTGCGCGGATCGGCGTTGACGAGCATCGACCGCGCGGGCCTGAACAACTGTTCGCAACTGCGCTTCTGGGCGTCGGAGGACTCCTTGGGAGCTCAGTTCGTCGGGGCCGGCGCAACGGTGCACGGTGATCCCGCCACCCGGCCGGCGGTCGCCGGAGTCTTCACCGATCTGTCCGGGGACACCGTGCGACGGGCACAGCAGGGTCTGACCGTGCACGTCGACGTCGACAACGCCTTCGACGTCGCCCGAACCGCGCTCAAGACCGCGGTCATCGTCATCGGTGTTCTGGCCGCCCTGGTGGCGCTGTTCGCGTTGAGCCGCCTCGACGCCGTGTCGCGCTTCCGGGCGCCGACCGCCGGGCGCCGACCGCTCCGCAGGCTCGTCGCACCGAGCGTCACCGATCTCACCGTCACCGCCGCCCTGCTGATCTGGCACGTCCTCGGAGCGGGCACCGCCGACGACGGCTACGTGATGGTGATGGGCCGCAACGCGACCGACGCCGGGTATCTGTCCGACTACTATCGCTACTTCGGTGTCCCCGAGGCCCCGTTCGACTGGTACTACTCCTTCCTCTCCCACTGGGCCACGGTGAGTTCCGCGGGCGTCTGGATGCGTCTGCCGGGCCTGGTGGCCGGGCTGGTGTCGTGGTTCATCCTCAGCCGCGTCCTGCTACCCCGTCTGGGCGCCGCCGTCCGGTCCTCACGGTGGGCGGTGTTCAGCGCCGCCGCGGTGTTCGTCGCGTTCTGGATCGCCTTCTGCAGCGGCCTGCGGCCGGAGCCGATCATCGTCGCGGGATCGCTCGCGACCTGGTGGCTGGTCGAGACGTCGATCGCGACGCGCAGGCTGCTGCCCGCGGCGCTCGCGACGTTCGTCGCGTTGCTTACACTCGCCACCGGACCGCAGGGCGTCATCGCCGTCGCCGTTCTGATCGTCGGCTCCCGGCCGATGCTGCGAGTGGTCCGGACACTGCGCGGGCAGTACCGTCTGCTGCCGCTGTTCGCGCCCGTCGCCGCGGCCGTCTCCCTCATCTGCTTTCTGGTCTTCCGCACCCAGACCCTGGGCGCGGTCGTCGAGGCGATCCGGGTCCGGTACGTCGTCGGCCCGACGCTGTCCTGGTACCAGGAGTTGATGCGGTACTACTTCCTCACGCTGGGGACCCCGGACGGTTCCCTCGCCCGTCGTGTACCGGTGCTGCTCCTGCTCGCCACACTGGGGTTGACGACCGCGGTCATGATGCGGCGCGGCCGCCTGCCGGGCTTCGCACGCGGCCCGGTGTGGCGACTGATCGGCAGCGTCCTCCTCACGATGGGTCTGCTCTCGTTCGTGCCCATGAAGTGGACCGTCCAGTTCGGGATCTTCGCCGGGTTGGCCGCCGCCTGTGCCGCCGTTGCCACCGCGGCGATGATCCGGGTGTCGGCGCATGCGCCGCGCACCCTCTGGACGTACGTCACCGTGCTGGTCGGCGCGTGTGCCGTCGCGACGGCCGGCGACAACGCCTGGGGATGGTCGTACGACTACGGCATCCCGTGGTTCGACAAGGCTCCCGTCCTCGCCGGACGACCGGTGTCGACGCTGTTCCTCGTGCTGACCGCGCTCTCGTTCCTCATGCTGGTCTGGGTCAGCGTGCGGCCGCACACCGCACGTCCCCCGTCGGCCGCAGCGGTCCGCCGGCGCCGCATCGTATCGGCGGTGCCGGTCCTGCTGATCGCCGCAGCGCTGGTGCTCGCCGAGTTCGCACTCTTCGGCAAGGCTGCGCTGAGCCGCTCGGACACCTATACGGCGTTCAGCGCCAACGCGCGCGCCCTGACCGGGAGCGCCTGCGGGATGGCCGACCGCGTGCTCGTCGAGGAGGATCCGAATGTCGGGATGCTGCAGCCGGTCGGGGCCGTCGACGCGTCGCGGGCGCTCGCCGGGGAGTCGACGGGGTTCTCCCCCGACGGCGTCGCCGACGATCTGACACCCGATCCGGTCCGGCTCGGCGCCGGCACCCTCCGCACCGCGACGCCCGGCCACTCGTACTCCGGCGACGGCGCTCCAGCGGGTACCACCGGGGGTACCGGTCCGGAGACCGCGAACGGCGGCACCGTGGCACTGCCCTTCGGTCTCGATCCGGCCACCACTCCGGTGCTCGGCAGCTACGGCTTCGACAACGGCCGGGCGGAACTGACCACCGACTGGTACCGGCTCCCCGACCGGACTACGTCTCCGCTGATCGTCATCACCACGGCGGGTTCGGTCTTCTCCGTGGGACAGGACGGGGCCGTGACCGCCGGCCGCGATCTGCATGTCGAGTTCGGCGTCGACACCGACGGGGAGTTCACCCCGGTGGGTGCGCCGTTCGTTCCCATCGATCCGGGTCCCGACCACCCCAACCGGCCGTGGCGCAACCTGCGGATCCCGATGGCCGCGATCCCGCCGTCGGCGACCGCGATGCGGATCGTCGCCGTCGACTCGAACCTGAGTCCCGACGAGTGGCTGGCGATCACCCCGCCGCGTGCCCCGCGGCTGCAGACCCTGCAGAACGTCGTCGGCAGCCGGGAACCGGTGCTGTTGGACCTGTCGGTCGGCAGTCAGTTCCCCTGCCAGCAGCCGGTGACCGCGCGCGACGGGGTGTACGACGTTCCCCGATGGCGCATCACACCCGACCGGACCACGACCTATTCGACGTCGAAGAGCTGGCAGGCCGCGTCCTCCGGCGGAATCCTGTCGGTGTCGGAGTCGCTGACCAGGCCGTCGACGATGGCCACCTACCTGGAGAACGACTGGTACCGAGACTGGGGCAACCTCGTGAGACTCGAACCGCTCGTGCCGGATGCACCGGCCGCTGCGTTGACCACCGCGACAGTCCGGCAGGCCGGCTGGCGCAATCCGAGCACAATCGTGGCTGGAGGTACCGATGAGTGATCGGACACCGAGCCCCCGGACGGTCCGCATCGCACGGATCGTCGCCGTCGTGGCCGGCGCCATCGGCATCCTGCTCGCCCTCGCGTCGCCGTTCCTGCCGGTCACGTACGCCAAGACCGAGATCACCTGGCCGCAAGCCACGTCGTCGACGTCGGCGCCGACCGTGGCGAACATCGCGGCGCCCAACGTCTCGTACAACCCCGTGTCGATGGATGCGACCGTGCCCTGCTCGCTGGCATCGCTGCTGCCGGCCGACGGCGGCGTGCTGCTCTCGACCGTGCCGAAATCCGGTGTCGACGCGCGCAAGGTGGGCCTGTTCATCAGCGCCACCCACGACAACCTCCTGGTCACCCAGCGCAACGCCGTGCTGATGACGATCCCGCGCGAGCAGGCGCAGCGCACTCCTGAATGCCGCATCGTCGTGCACGCCGACACCGCCGGCACCCGCGGCGACGTCGAGGGACTGACGGTCCCCGACTCGGCCTTCGACATCCGCGATCCGAACGCGCGGCCGCAGATCATCGGCGTGTACACCGACCTGCCGGCCACCGCCCCCACCGCCGGGCTGAGCTTCCGCTCCACCGTCGACACCCGGTTCAGCACCAGCCCCACCCCGCTCAAACGCACCCTGCTGATCGTCGGCGTGGTCGCGACGATCCTGTCTCTCATCGCGCTCGCCGTGCTCGATGCCCGGGACGGGCGACGCCTGCGCCGACTGCTGCCTCGGCGCTGGTGGCGACCGACCGTGCTCGACGGATTCGTCACCGCGGTGCTGCTGATCTGGCTGATGATCGGCGGCAACACCGCCGACGACGGCTATCAGGTGACTGTCGGGCGCGTGGCGCCCGGCGCGGGTTACCTCGACAACTATTACCGGTACTTCGGTGTCCCCCAAGACCCGTTCGGCTGGCATTACCAGTACCTGGCCAAATGGATGGAGGTCAGCACCGCGATCCCGTGGCTGCGCCTGCTGCCGTTCCTGTTCGCGATCGTCGGATGGTTCCTGATCAGCCGCGTGGCGATCCCGCGCCTGGGTCGGACGATCGCCGGTTCCGGTGTCGCACGCTGGGCCGCGGCCCTGGCCTTCCTCGCCGTGTGGCTGCCGTTCAACAACGGCCTGCGCGTGGAACCGGTGATCACCGTCGGCATCCTGCTGACCTGGGTGCTCGTCGAACGCGCGATCGCCACCGGCCGACTGCTCCCCTTCGGTCTCGCGATCGTTTCGGCCGCCTTCACCCTGACCATCCACCCGGTGGGCGCGGTCGCGGCGGTCGCGCTGCTGGCCGGGCTCCGGCCGATGCTCAAGCGGGTGCTGTACCGGCGGCGTCGCGACGGGCTGGCGCCGATGCTGGTGCCCCTCGTGGCGGCGGGTCTGGCCGTCCTGTACGAGATCTTCGCCGACCAGCCGCTCGCCACGATCGTCGAGGGCGTGCAGGCTCAGGGCATCGTGGGTCCGACCAATCACTGGTGGACCGAGGCGATGCGGTACTACATCCTGCTCAATCCGACACCCGACGGCTCCATCGCGCGCCGGGTCGGAATCTTCGTGACGATCCTGTCGGTGCTGCTGGTCGTCCTCGTCCTCGTCCGCAAGCACAGCGTGCCGGGTGTGGCGACCGCGGCCCTGTGGCGGCTCGTGGCCGTCACCGGCGGCGCCGTGGCGGTGCTGGCCTTCGTCCCGACCAAGGCGACCCACCAGATGGGCATCTTCGCCTGCCTGGCCGGGCCGCTGGCCGCGGCCGCGACCGCCTTCCTGAAACCGAGTGTGCTTCGGCGCCCATGCAACCGGACGTTCTTCGCCGCGGCGTCGGCGTACGCGCTCGCGGTGGCCTTCGCCGGCCGCAACCAGTGGTGGTATGTGGGCAGCTACGGCATCCCGTGGTCGGACGACACGCCGCATATCGCCGGCATCGGTTTCTTCTGGCCGATCTTCGCCGTCGCCGTACTGCTGACGGCCGTCGGACTGTGGCAGTACTACCGGGACGACGGCCGAGCACAGTTCGCCGACGCCGCGGAACCCTTCCGGCGCCCGGAGCCGAGCCGTATGGCCGACCTGCCGATGTACTCGCTCGTGATCGTCTCCGCGGTGATCCTGGCCTTCAACATGATCTCGTTCGGTAAAGCGGCCAGGACGCAATCGGATTCGTGGACCTGGGCGAGTTCCAACATCGCGTCCCTGCAGGGGCGCCCGTGCGCACTCGCCGACGCCGTGCTGGTGGAGGCCGATCCGAACACGGGTCTTCTCGCGCCGGCGCAGTTGGCCGGCCAGCGGCCCGCGAGCGCCGGCCAGGCCCTCGCGGGCGGAGCGACGCCCCCGGCCGGGTTCTCACCCGACGGCGTGCCGACGCACTTGGAGACCGACGACAGCGACACGTCCAGCAGTGACACCGACGCTCATCCCGCCCAAGCGGTCGACCAGGATCAGAGCGGGCAGTCGACCACCGGTGATTCGACGACCGCCGACACCACCTCCGACACCAGTGGCGGCACCACGGTCAGCCGTGGTGTCAACGGTTCGTCGGTGAAGCTGCCCTTCGGTCTCGACCCGCAGCGGGTGCCGGTGCTCGGGAGCTTCGGTGCGCCCGCCGGGACCGGCCGCCTGACCTCGGACTGGTACCAGCTGCCCGAACGCTCCGACGATCGGCCTCTGATCACCCTGTCGGCCGCGGGTGCGGTGGAGTCGATCGACGAACTGGCGGTCCGGCATCCGGGCCAGCAACTGCGGCTCGAAGCCGGACGGGTGCAGCCGGACGGCACCGTTGCAACCGTCGCGTCCCTGACCCCGTACGACGCAGGCGGCGCACCGCAGTGGCGCAACCTGCGGTTCCCGATGGCCGAGATTCCTCCCGGCGCGTCCGTCGTCCGGATCGTCGCCGAGGACACCTCGCCGGGCTACGATGCCTGGCTGGCCGTCACGCCACCGCGTGCCACACGACTGCAGACGCTCAATTCGCTCGTCGGCAGCGATGATCCGGTACTGCTCGACTGGGAAGTCGCGTTCGCGTTCCCCTGCCAGCGCCCGGCCGGCGTGGTGCACGGCATCCTCGAGACGCCGAAGTGGCGCATCACCCCCGATGCGGTCGGTGAACGGGTGAACTCGGCGCAGTGGATGGCCGGCGACTACGGCGGCCCGCTGGGCATCACCGAGAACGAGCTGCGACAGACGGAGGTCCCGGCCTACCTCGAGAACGACTGGGGCCGTGACTGGGGTTCACTGCAGCGGTTCACCCCGCTCCTGCCGCAGCACGACGCCGAACTCACCGTCACCCACGAGGACCACACCGGTCTCTGGACTCCCGGGCCGATGCGGGTGATCCGCAACTGAATCGGGACAGTGGAAGGCACCCCGGTAGCCTGGGACGGTGATCACACCTGCCTCTCCCTTGGATTTCGCACGCGGCCCCGCCTGGGCCAACCGCATCGCCCTGGCTCCGCTGACGAATCTGCAGAGCAATGCCGACGGCACTCTCTCGGACGACGAGTACCACTGGCTCGTGAGGAGAGCCGAGGGCGGCTTCGGCATGGTGATGACATGCGCGGCATGGGTGTCCGGCCGGGGGCACTCGTTCTCCGGACAGCTCGGCGTCGCCGGCCCCGAGCACCTCGACGGACTGACCCGGCTGGCGCACGGGCTGCGCGCGGCGGGAGCGGTCTCATCGATCCAGTTGCAGCACGGAGGGCGACGCGGCGACGGACAGTTCGACCCCGTCCGGGTGGCGCCGTGGAACGATGCCGCCAAGCAGGCGGTGGAACTGAGCACCGCCGAGGTGGAGGCGATCGTGGAGGAGTTCGCCGAAGCCGCAGTCCTCGCCTCCGAGGCCGGTTTCGACGGGGCCGAGATCCACGGGGCCCACGGCTACCTGCTCTGCCAGTTCCTCGACGCGCGCAGTAATCACCGCGCCGACAAGTACGGCGGCAGCGCCGACAACCGATTCCGCATCATCCACGAGGTGGTCGATGCGGTCCGTCGCGCCACCGGACCGGATTTTCAGCTGGGCCTGCGACTCTCGCCCGAGCGTTACGGCGTTCCGCTCGCCGAGTCGCGCGAGCTGGCGGCTCAGGTTCTCGCCTCGGGACGGCTCGACTACCTCGACATGTCGATGTGGGACGCGTTCAAACACCCGGCCGAGGAGGAGCACCGCGACCGCACTCTGCTCGAACACTTCACCGATCTGCCGCGCGGGGGCACCCGTCTCGGCGTCGCCGGGAAGATCCTGACCGGTGCTCAAGTGCGCGAGAGCCTCGACGCCGGCGCCGACTTCGTCTTGATCGGGACCGCCGGGATCCTGCACCACGATTTCGCAGCCAGAGTGGTCGCCGACCCCGCGTTCACGTCGACGCCGCAGCCCGTGTCTGCCGATCACATGCGCGCCGAGTCCGTCGGTCCGGCGTTTCTCGAGTACCTGTCGACGAACTGGGACGACTTCGTGCTCTCCTCCTGAGGCCGGCGTCCCGCGGTTCCGGCCACACGCGCCGGTCGCCCGTCCGAATGGTCGGCTCTGAACGGTGTGTCACACTGGGGGCACAGGTGACTGCAGACGGGGGTATGCGTGCTGGGAATCGTGCTGTTGATCGTCGGCGGCGTCGGTCTGGTGTTGACGTTGCTGTCCGTCCTCGGTGTGGATGCCGGCGGCGTGGACGTTCACCTCGGCGACTCCGGCGCCGGACTGCTGTCCATTGTCACCCCGTTCGCCACTGGGTTCGGCCTGCTCGCGGGCGGGCTCCTGACGTTCACCGAGACGGCGACCTGGCCGGCACTGCTGGTCGGTGCGCTCGCCGGCGTGGTGCTCTCGGTCGCGGCCGTCGTCGTTCTGGGGTACCTCGTCGGCGCCGAAGCCGAACTGCCGAACGTCGACCTCATCGGTTCGGCGGTACGCATCGTGGAACCCGTCACTCCCGGCCGCTTCGGGATCGGTGAGGTACGGACGCCGCTCGGCACCCGCCAGGTGACGGTCACCTCCGACGCCCCGCTCGAACACAACGATGAGGCCGTGATCGTGGACCGCATCGACGGCGGCGACAACTACGTCGTCGCCCGCATCTCCCTCACCGACTGATCCCCACCCGGTTCCCTGCGGAACCGGGGCAACGAAAGGAACCCGCAAGATGGGAGCCGTCATCGGCGCCGTAGTGGCCATCGTGGTGCTACTCGTCCTCATCGTCCTGCTCGTGCTGTCGCGCTACCGCGTGCCGGGAGCGGAAGAGGCGTTCATCGTCACCGGCACCGGCAAGGGGCACGAGGGCAAGGTGTATCGCGGAACCGGAACATTCGTGCTTCCGGTGGTGCAGCGCGCGACCCGGGTGCAGTTGTCATCGGTCAAGGCCGATCTGGACACCTCGACCCCGGCCAACGACGGCATCGAGCTGAAGGTTCGAGGCGTCGCGGTCGTCAAGGTCGGCGACACGCCGGAAGCCATCCTCAAGGCGGGTCCGCGTTTCGGCGACGACCTCAACCGGGTCAAGGCCCTCGTCACCGAGCAGCTCTCCGGTGAGCTGCGGTCGATCGTCGGCACAATGACCGCCAAGAGCATCCTCGTCGATCGGCAGCAACTCGTCGACCAGGTCGCGCGCTCGATCAAGGAGATCCTCGGCAACCAGGGATTGATCCTCGACAGCTTCTCGATCAACGACGTCCAGGACTCGGACGGCCAGTACTTCTCCGACCTCGCCGCCAAGGAGCGATCGGATCAGGCCGCGATCGCAGCACGGTCGCGCGCCGTGGCCCACCGCGTGGCCGAACAGAGCCGCATCGAGAACGAGCAGGCGATCATCGAGCAGCAGCGCGAGCTCGACATCGAGCGGGAAGCCGCCCGCCAGGCCACCGACCGTGCGGCGGCCGAGGCCGACGCGGTCCGCCCGCTGGTCGAGGCCGAACGCCGGCGCATTCAGGTGGAGAAGGACAACGAGGTCGCCGAGCAGACCGCCCGACTGCGCGACACACAGCTCGACGCCGAGGTGCGCCGCCCCGCCGAAGCCGAGCTGTATGCGGCGCAACAGCGGGCCGAGGCCCGTAAAGCCGAGATCATCGCCGAGGCGGCGGCCAAGGCCGAGGGTATCCGGATCACCGGCGAGGCCGAGGCCGACGCCCTGGAGAAGCGCGCCGAGGCGCTCGGCAAGCTCGACGAGGTCGGCCAGCTGGAACTGGTGCTGAGCAAGCTCCCCGACATCGTCCGCGCGGCCTCGGCACCGCTGGCCGATGCGAACATCACACTGGTCGGCGACTCGGTGAGCCCGGTCGCCAAGGGCGCGGGATCGAGCCTGGTGAGCACCATGGAGCTGATCCGCGGCGCCACCGGTATCGACGTCGCGCAGATGCTGTCCGACCTCGGGACCAGTGATACCGACGGAAGCGGGCGCGCCGCGCCGGCGGAGCCTCCCCAGGATCACTGACGGTGGATCACTGACGGGCCACCGGGCCGGGGCAGCGCTGCCCCGGCCCGGTGGTCTATTCGCCCCGCAGGAACTGCAGGATGTCCGGGGTCACCGGATCGACGAGATCGGCCACCTCCTCATGCTTGCTCACATACTTGGCCACGAGCGGACAGACGGCCACCACCCGCCGGCCCGCGGCCCGGGTGTCGTCGAGCGCCTCACGGACCAGGACGGAGCTGAGACCGCGACCGGAGAACCGGTCGTCGAGTTCGGTGTGTGGAAAGATCCGCTGGTCTCCACGGTCGATGAATCGGGTGAATCCGGCGGTCTCACCGTTCACCAGGATCTCGTAACGGCCCAGCGCGTCGTTCCGGACCACCTCCGTGCGTTCTGCGTCGGTGTGTCCTGCGTCGGTCATCGCCCGTCCCCTCTCGTCATGGTCGAGTCCGCCTGCGCGGCTTCAGCCGAGTGTTCGGCAGCGGCGGCGCTGGGATCCATTCGTCGGCTCCCCAGCCGCCCACTGTTCCGAAACGTTCCGACCGCCGCTGCCATTCCTCGCGGTACTCGGCGATCTCGTCGTGGTCGCGGCCGACGAAGTTCCACCACATGACGATGTCCTCGGCGAAGGGCTCGCCGCCGAGCAGCACCGCGCGTGCCGGTCGGTCCGTGGGATTGTGCACTTCGAGCCGGCTGGACCCCGGGCCCACATAGGCGAGCGAAGCGCGCCCGATCCGGACTCCGCCGACCTCCGCGGCGGCCGTGTCGAGCAGAACACCGTGCTCGAAGGACTCGTCGACCTCCAAGACCGCACACGCGCCCGGGTCGATCGACAGTTCCGCGCCGAGCAGCGGTGTTGCCGTGACGATCTCCGCCGACGATCCGCCCGAGTCGCCCACGAATACCTTCATGCTGCCGACCACGGCTCCCGACGCATCGGTCAGGTCCACCGAGGGTGCACGATAGTGCTGAAAGCCGTTCTCCCCGTGGCGGGCGCCGTCAGGCAGCGCGACCCACAGCTGCACCCCGTGCAGCGTCTCCACCCGGCGTGTGGAAACCTCGGAGTGACTGATCCCGCGGCCGGCGGACATCAGGTTCATCTCCCCCGGCAGCACCATCGCGTGCACCCCCGCGCTGTCGCGGTGCTCGATCTCTCCTTCGAACAGCCAGCTCACGGTCTGCAGTCCGGTGTGCGGATGCGGCAGCACCCGCATCCCGCCCGACTCCGAGACCGGTTCGGGACCGTAATGGTCGGCGAAGCACCAGGCGCCGATCATCGATCGATCACGTGTCGGCAACGTCCGGTTCACCTTCATCGCCCGGATGCCGCCGAGCGGCACCAGGCGAGGTTCGATCACTTCCACACCGGCCGCGGGCGTCGCACCGCACTCCACCTCGGCGGGCTGTGCCTCCATGTTGCTCATCGATCAACCCCTCAATCTGAATCTGAGCGCTGCGATCAGGTCGTCGAGCGCGGCGTCGATCACATCGATCCGCGATCCCGGATCGGGGCTCTCCAGCACGCTCTGCCGGTCGGCCGGTCCGAGTGGAAGATCCGAGGCGGCGCGAAACGTCTCCGTGACCGGGTCGCCGTCGCCGTAGTCGACCGGCGCGGCGAGTTGCGAGGCGATCCACCGCAACTGCGGATCCTTCCGGCCGCCCTGCCCGCAGAGCAGTTGCAGCTGAGCCCGCTTCTCCAGGACGTCCGACCACTCGACGGGGCCGGTGTCCGGCTCGGGGAGATCCTCGACCAGAGCACGCGGATACGGATCGTCGGGCAGCCACTCGGTCACCCGGATGCGCGAGGTTCCGCTGCAGAGCAAGGAGTAGCGGCCCGGTCCCGCGTCGGTGAGGCGGTCGATCCTCGCCACGGTGCCCACCATCGAACGCACGTCGCCGCCGCCGACTTCCGAGCCGCGCTCGATCAACACGACACCGAACTCGCCGCCGTTCTTCTCCACCACGGGAAGCATTGCCGCATAACGGGGTTCGAAGATCCGGAGAGGCAGCTGCTCCCCTGGCAGGAGCACAGCGCCCAGCGGAAACATCGGCATCTCCCTCACGCCGATCACCCTACCCGCGGTCGGTCAGACCCACCCTGATTCGAATGGTTGTCGGCCTTCCCGTGCGAACAGCACACTGTCAACGTGCTCGCGCCGATGTACTCACCCCGCCGATGTCGCTGATCGGTCCCGCCTGATCCGCTCCGCCCGATCCGGCGGCGCCGATCGCCGGCCCCGTCCTGCTTCACCGAACTCTCGTCACCAACCTCACCGGAGGTCTATTCGTCATGTCCACCAACAGTTCCGACCGTCGTCTCGAGACCGCGTATCAGCCGCTCCAGTTCGCGTACTGGGTGCCGAACGTCAGCGGCGGTCTGGTCGTCTCCCGTATCGAACAGCGCACCGACTGGGGGTACGACTACAACCGCACTCTCGCCCGGCTCGCCGAGAACAACGGCTTCGACTACGCACTGAGCCAGGTCCGCTACACGGCCTCGTACGGTGCCGCGTACCAGCACGAGTCGACCAGTTTCTCGCTCGCTCTGCTGCTCGCCACCGAGCGGCTCAAAGTCATCGCCGCGGTCCATCCCGGGCTCTGGCACCCGGGCGTCCTCGCCAAGTTCCTCGCCACCGCCGACCATCTGTCCGGGGGCCGCGCCGCGGTCAACGTCGTGAGCGGCTGGTTCAAGGATGAGTTCACCAAGCTCGGCGAGCCGTGGCTCGAGCACGACGAACGCTACCGCCGCGCCGAGGAGTTCATCACCTACCTACGGCGGATCTGGACCGACGACCACGCCGACCTCGCGGGCGACTTCTATCGTCTCCATGATTTCGATCTGAAGCCGAAGCCGCTCGACCTGCCCGGACGCCCGCATCCGGAGATCTTCCAAGGCGGCAACTCGACCGCGGCTCGAGCGATGGCCGGTCGGGTCTCGGACTGGTACTTCAGCAACGGTAGAGACTTCGACGGTATCAGCGAGCAGGTCAGCGACGTGCTCACCGAAGCGGCACTGCACGACCGCACGGTCAAGTTCGGCCTCAACGGCTTCCTCATCGGACGCGACACGGAGAGCGAGGCCCGCGACGTGCTCCGAGAGATCGTCGACAAGGCGGACCGCGAGGCAGTAGAGGGATTCGGATCCGCGGTCAAGCAGGCCGGCTCGTCCACCTCGGACGGCAAGGGCATGTGGCAGGACTCGGAGTTCGCCGACCTCGTCCAGTACAACGACGGTTTCCGCACCGGACTGATCGGCACACCCGAACAGATCGCCGAGCGCATCGTCGCCTACAAGACCCGCGGCGTGAATCTGCTGCTCCTGGGCTTTCTGCACTACCACGAGGACGTCGTCTACTTCGGCGAGAAGATCCTGCCGATCGTTCGCGATCTCGAGAACGACCTCGCCGTCAGCGGCCGCCTCGAATCCGAGCTCGCCCGTCACGGCGTCCTCGCCGCCCGGTGAGCTCCCACCTCCTCATTCCATCCGGATCGAAAGAAGGCAACCCATGACCGTCACCGACCACACCGCACCGCCCGCGTCCGACGACCTGGCCCGGTTCGACGCCGCGCTGCGCCGCGCCGACCTCGTCGCGGCGCAATTGCGGGCCACCGCCGCCGAGCGTGATCGCGCGAACAAGCCGCCGCTGGCCGAGATCGAACTGCTTCGCGAAGCCGACCTGCTGCAGGTCGGTGAGCCGGTGGAGTACGGAGGCTCGGGACTGGACTATTCGCAGTCGCAGCAACTGACCCGACGCGTCGCCCGCGGGGACACCTCGATCGCGCACCTGCTCGGTTACCACTACGCACAGCAGCGCATACCGCACCTGTTCGGGACCGCCGATCAGGCCGACGAACTCTCGCGCCGCAACGCACAGTTCAAGCCCTTCTGGGGCGGCGTGCAGAATCCGCGCGGCGCATCCGGTCTGACGCTCACCCGTGACGGGTCCGGTTTCCGGCTCGACGGCCGGCGCACCTTCGCCTCGGGAGCCGGTGTCGCCGACCAGCTGTCGGTGACCGCCGAACTCGACGGCGACCTGGTGTTCCTGTCCATCCCGGCCCGGCGCGAAGGGTTCACACCGCTGAACGACTGGGACAACATCGGCCAGAGACTGACCGACTCCGGCGGAGTGGTCTTCGACGGTGTGCGCATCGAGCGCAGCGAGATCCTCGGCGAGGATCCGCTGACCGGACGCGTGCCGAGCGCATATCAGACTCTCGTGACCCCGCACTGGCAGCTGGCTTTCGTCAACTTCTACATCGGCACCGCCGAAGGTGCACTCGAGGAGGCACTGGACTGGACTCGCCTGCACGCCTCACCGTGGGAGACCTCCGGTCTGGAGAGCGCGACCGACGATCCGTACATCCTCGAGCTGGTCGGCGCGCTGCGCTCCGAGGTCACCGCCGCGGCGTTGCTCGCCGACCACGCGGGTGAGGCGCTGCAGAGCGCACTCGACATCGGCCCGGACCTCACGCCCGACCAGCGTGCCGAAGCCGCGATCGCGATCGCCGAGGCCAAGTACGTCACGACCAAGGTGTCCCTCGACGTGGCTTCGCGGCTGTTCGAGATCCAGGGAGCTCGCGCGACGACGACCTCCTACGGCTTCGATCGGCACTGGCGCAACCTGCGAACGCACACGGTGCACGATCCGGTCGCATACAAGGCCCGCGAGGTCGGCGATTGGACGCTGAACCGCCGCGCCCCGCAGTTCACGCTGTACAGCTGAACCGACCACCGCCCGCCGTCGAACCCAGAGGTCCTCTCCACCATGAGTCCCGTCTCGAATCGAGCCGCAGAGACCACCGCCGTCACAGCCGATCCTATCGCCACCGTTCTACCGGGCCTGCTGCCGGAGATCGCGCGCACCGCCTCGGACCGCGACCGCGACCGCGTGCTTCCCCGCGCGGAGCTCGATCTCCTGGCGGGGGCGGGATTGCTGGCGGTCACCGTTCCGGTGGAGTACGGCGGACACGGTCTGGGCATCGGGTCGGCGGCGGGGCTCATCGCCGCACTGGCCGCCGTCGACCCGAGCCTGGCGCAGATCCCCCAGAGCCACTTCACCTTCCTCGACGCCCTCGCGCGGCTCGCGCCGCCCGGACTCGCCGAGGAGGTCTTCGGACGGGTCGCCGGCGGTGCGCGCCTGGCCAACGCCCAGAGCGAGCGCGGCGGCGCGACAGCCGTGGACGACGCTACGAGCGTGGTTCGGACAGCGCGCGGACTGCGCCTGTCGGGCGAGAAGTTCTACTGCACCGGTGCGGTCCTCGCCGATCTGCTGGCGGTGCGCGCCCTCGGCCCCGACGGCGGTCGCGTTCTGGTCTATCTGCCGGCCGAGACCGAAGGCGTGTCGATCCTCGACGATTGGGACGCGGTCGGCCAGCGGACCTCCGCATCGGGGACGGTCGAGTTCGACGATGTTCCGGTCGAGCCGGAGCAGGTGGTGGCTTTCGACGAGCTGTTCGAGAGACCGAGCACGTATGGCGCTCGCGCGCAGCTGCTGCACGCCGCCGTCGACGCCGGTCTGGCCTCCGGTGCGCTGGCGGCCGGAGCCGAGGCCGCGCAACGCGCTCGCCCCTGGTTCGAGGCCGGCGTCGAGCGCGCGGTCGACGATCCCCTCCTGCTGGCCTCGGCCGGCGAACTCGAACTCACGGTCCGCGCGGCGCGGGCTCTGCTCGACGCCGCGGTCCGGGCCATCGAGACGGCCGAAGTCGCAGGCGAGCCGCCCGAGCTCGTCGCAGAGGCGTCGCTGGCCACGGCCGCGGCCAAGGTCGCCGCCGGGCGTGCGGCCCGGCATGCGGGCGAGGCGCTGTTCGACTTCGGCGGCACCAGGGCGGCCGCGGCGGCGTCGAACCTCTCGCGGTACTGGCGCGACGCGCGAACCCACACCCTTCACGATCCCGAGCGATGGAAGCTCGCTCATCTCGGCCGATGGGCGCTCGCGGGCACCCGGCCCCCCGCCCACGGCAACATCTGATCCTCCACAGGAAGAAGACATGGCACAGACCCCCTCCTCGACCACCGTGACGGCCAACCGGTCCGCGATCCCGACACCTCCGGTCGCGAGTCCGTCAGAGCAGTCGAACACCGAGCGCCCCGCACTGAAGCTCCACTGGTTTCTGCCGACCTACGGCGATTCCCGGTTCATCGTCGGCGGCGGACACGGGCTTCCGGCCGGGGCCGCCCGCGGCGATCGGCCCGCCTCGATCGGCTACCTGAGTTCGATCGCCCGCGCGGCGGAGGACTTCGGATTCACCGCGGCACTCACGCCCACCGGTGCCTGGTGCGAGGACGCCTGGCTCACGACGGCGATGATCGCGCGAGAGTCGGAGCGCCTGGGATTCCTGGTCGCCCTCCGTCCGGGGCTGGTGAGCCCGACTCTTGCCGCACAGATGGCTGCGACCTTCAGCAGGCACGCGCCCGGCAGGCTCCTGCTGAACGTGGTCACCGGCGGCGAGCCCCATGAACAGCGGGCGTTCGGCGACTTCCTCGACAAACCCTCGCGCTACGCCCGCACCGACGAGTTCCTGACCGTGGTCCGCGGACTGTGGCGCGGCGAACGGGTGACGCACCGCGGCAGGCACCTGCAGGTCGACGACGCAGCGCTGCATCGGCTGCCCGCGGAGGAGATCCCGATCTACTTCGGCGGATCCTCTCCCGAGGCCGGTCCCGTCGCCGCGCGGCACAGTGACGTCTACCTGACCTGGGGCGAGCCGCCGGCGGCGGTGGCGGCGAAGATCGACTGGATCCGCGGCCTCGCCGCGCAGCGGGGCCGAACGGTGCGATTCGGCATTCGGCTGCACGTCATCTCCCGGGACACCGCGGACGAGGCGTGGACCGCGGCAGCCGGCCTGCTCGCAGCGCTCGACGAGGACACCGTTCGCGCCGCCCAGGAGGGCCTGGCACGCAGCGAGTCGGCGGGACAGGCGGCGATGCGCGATCTGCACGCCGCCCACCGCGGTGACGGATCGTGGCGCGATCCGCGGGCTCTGGAAGTGGCCGAGAACCTGTGGGCGGGTGTCGGTCTGGTGCGCGGAGGCGCGGGCACCGCGCTAGTGGGCAGTCATGCCGAGGTGGCCGACCGCATCGCCGAGTACGCCGCGCTGGGCATCGATGAGTTCGTCCTGTCGGGTTACCCGCACTTGGAAGAGCTGTACTGGTTCGGGGAAGGCGTGATACCGCAGTTGGTGCTGCGCGGTCTGTTCGCGGTGCCGGGAAACACTCCCGGACGCGTCGCGGCCGCGCCTTTTCAGACGGCCGCACACTGACGCCGCGGGGAGGACTCTGGTGATGACCACCGCGTTCGAAACCGAGCCGACGTTGCGGGCAACCATGGCCCGCTACCCCACCGGGTTGGTCACCGTGGCCGCCGTCGATGCGGACGGACCGTTCGGCCTGATCGCGAGTTCGTTCACCTCGGTGTCACTGGACCCGCCGTTGGTGTCGGTCAACATCGCTGCGACGTCGACCACGCTCCCGCGGCTCTCGGCTGTGCCGCAGTGGGGAGTGAGCGTGCTCGCCGCGGACCAGCCGCCGGTGGCCGACGCCTTCCGTCGACCGGCTCCGCGCAGATTCGACGGTCTTGGTTGGCGCCGTGAGGCCGGCGGCGCCGTTCTGCTCGACGGAGCCGCCGCGGTGTTCGTCACCCGGCCGCGGCAGATCGTCACCGCGGGCGACCATGTGATCGCGGTGCTCGCCGTCGATCGACATTCCGGTGACCCGACTGTCGATCCGCTGGTCTTCTACCGGAGCCGGTGGCACCGCGTGTCGGCGCTCGAAGCGGACTGAGCCTTCGGCGCGGAAGTCGCTGCTGCTGGCTGACTACTGCGCGATCCCTACTGCGCGATGCCTACTGCTCGATGAGCAGGGTGGCCGTGCCCAGTGCCGGTTCTCGGACGGTGCATACGCGAGTGCCTCCCTTGCGGCCGGTGCGGACATCGCTGACTTCGAGGCCGGCGCCTGCCAGGCGATGCCGTTCGGCGACGATGTCGTCGGTGCGCCAGGCCAGTCCCATGAGTCCGAGGTGGTCGCCGGCGTCCGGGGCTCCGGCGACGACCTCGATCACGACGGTCCGTGTCCGGAAGAAGAGCTGGCACATCCCGTCGCCGAGTTCGCGGACGAGGCGCAGGTTGATCCCGAGCCGGCCGCCGAGGAGCGCGACGGCGCGGTCGGCATCGGGCGCGGTGAGGACGATGTGGTCGAGCATCCGGCCGGTGGGCCGGACCTGCGGGCCGGCGGTGATGCGCAGCGGCGAGGCGCCGACGATCGCCGCAGCGCCGTCCTTATCGGCCAGGGTCAGGCCCCGCCGGCGCAGGAGCGCTGCGGCACCGTCGTAATCGGCCACGGTCAAGTCGACCGTCGGTTCGACGGCGTGCGCGTCGGCGTCGGTCCGCCCGTCCCGGAGTGCGACCGTCGCATTCGACGCCGCCCAGCGCAGCCCCTCGGATTCACCCAGGAGAAGGTCGTACATCCGCGACGCGGCGTCGAGATCGGCCACCGGCAGGCTCACGTGGACGTCGGCGATGGACAGCGGATCAGGGATCGAGTTCACGAAACCATCGTGGCACACGCGATCTCGGCACTCCTGCTTCTAAAGTGAGGGGTCACACCAGGCACATGGAAGGCAGGCTCATGGCCGCTGAAGAACCGACCGACGCGCCGCCGGCGACCGAAGCCGACGCCGTCGAAGAGACCCGCGCCGACGCCGCGCACGCCGGCGATGCGGAATCGGACGCCTCGTCTCCGAACGCCTCGTCTCCGAATGCCGTGGTGCGTCTGTGGTCGCGGTACTCCAAAAGATTGTCGTACGGCGGTCTGGTCGTCGCGACGGTCCTGCTGTGGCTGTCGGTGACACCGTCGCTGCTGCCGCGCGGACCCCTGTTCCAAGGCCTCGTCAGCGCCGCTGCCGCCGCGATCGGCTACGCGATCGGAGCCTTCTTCACATGGCTGGCGCGATACCTGGTGTCCCGTCGAGAACCCTGGCCGCGTCCGCGCGGATGGTGGTGGGTGGGACTCACGATCGTCTTCCTCGCAGGCACCGTCTTCATGCTCTACTGGTATCACCGCTGGCAGGAGGAACTGCGTGACCTGATGGGCGTGGAACACCTCAACTGGACCGCGTACCCGATCATCGTGGTGGTGGCGGTGGTGGTCTTCGGGGTCCTGCTCGGCGTCGGACAGGCATGGGGTGCGCTGCTGCGGATGCTCGCGCGCCGCATGAGCCGGCGCATCCCACCCCGGATCGCCGGGATCACCGCGGCGACGGTGATGGTCGTCGTGAGCGTCCTGATCCTCAACGGCGCGGTCGCCGACTACGGCATGTCGGCGTTGAACAACTCCTTCGCGGCGCTGAACAATGAGACCAATCCCGATTCGGCTCCCCCGACCTCCACACTGCGTTCCGGCGGACCGGAGTCGGTGGTCAGCTGGGCGAGCCTGGGCCGCATGGGTCGCACCTTCGTCTCGACCGGCCCGACGGTCGCCGAACTCGAGGCGTTCAACAAGGCGCCGGCGAAAGAACCCATCCGGGTCTACGCCGGGCTCGATTCGGCGGACTCGATCCAAGACAGCGCTGAACTGGCGGCCCAGGAACTGGTCCGGACGGGCGGTCTGCAGCGCAAACTGATCGGCATCGCTGGGTCGACGGGCACCGGCTGGGTCAATCAGGCCAACCTCGACTCCCTGGAGTACATGTACAACGGCGACACCGCGATGGTGTCCATGCAGTATTCGATGCTGCCGAGCTGGCTCTCGTTCCTCGTCGACCAGGAGCGCGCGCGCCAGGCCGGACGCGCGCTGTTCGAGGCGGTCGACCGGCTGGTGCGGCGTATCCCCGAGGCGCAACGGCCCAAGGTCGTGGTCTTCGGCGAGAGCCTCGGATCGTTCGGCGCCGAGGCCCCGTTCGGCTCTGTCGCGACGATGAGCGCCCGGACCGACGGCGCCCTGCTGACCGGCCCCACGTTCAGCAACCAGACGTGGGTGGACACCACCGCCGACCGTGACGCCGGTACCTCGGAAGTGCTGCCGATCTTCAATGACGGTGAGCAGGTCCGATTCATCAACAGGGCCAAGGACCTCGACCGCCCGGCCGGTGTGGAATGGGACCGCGGTCGCATCGTCTACCTACAGCACGCGTCCGATCCCATCTCGTGGTGGAATCCGGATCTCGTGCTCAACAAGCCCGACTGGCTCAAGGAGCCCCGTGGCTCCGACGTGCTCTCAGCGGTGAACTGGATCCCGTTCGTCACCTTCCTGCAGGTCGCCGCCGATATGGCGGTGGCCGTCGACGTCCCCGACGGACACGGTCACAACTATCTGCGAGAGATCCCGACGGCGTGGGCAGCGATCCTCACCCCCGAAGGGTGGACCGATCAGAAGACCGCCGAACTGCTGCCGCGGCTGCATCGCGACTGACGACTGCCGGATCCACCCGGGGTTACTCATGAGTAACCCCGGGTGGGTAGCATCGGGTCCGTGACTCAGGACAAGACTCTCACGGACTCCCCCGCATACCGGACGCATCCCTACAAGGCGTTCGAGGTGACCGTCGCCGATCACGTCGCCGAGGTGACGCTCATCGGCCCCAGCAAGGGCAACGCTCAGGGCCCCGACTTCTGGGCCGAGTCCGCCCCGCTGTTCGAGGCGATCGACGCGGACCCGGATGTGCGCGCAGTGGTGCTCTCCGGATCGGGCAAGCACTTCTCGTTCGGCCTCGACCTGCCCGCGATGATGGGCGACTTCGGCAAGGTGCTGGCCCCGGATGCGAAGGCCGGTCCGCGCACTGAGTTCCACCACACCATCAAGCGCATGCAGCGGGCCATCGACGCCGTCGCCGACTGCCGCAAGCCGGTCGTCGCCGCGATCTCGGGCTGGTGCATCGGCGGTGCCGTCGACCTGATCAGCGCCGCCGACATCCGGGTGGCCAGCGCCGACGCGAAGTTCAGCGTGCGCGAAGTCAAGGTCGCCATCGTCGCGGACATGGGCTCGCTCGCCCGGCTGCCGCTGATCATCGGCGAAGGTCACACCCGTGAACTCGCGCTGACCGGCAAGGACATCGATGCCGCTCGCGCAGAGAAGATCGGTCTCGTCAGCGACGTGTACGACGACAAGGACGCCACCCTTGCCGCCGCGCGGGGGATCGCGGCCGAGATCGCGGCCAACGCTCCCCTCGTAGTGCAGGGCGTCAAGGATGTCCTCGATCACAGCCGGAGCGCGCGCGTCGACGACAGCCTCCGCTACGTCGCGGCGTGGAACGCGGCCTTCCTGCCGAGCGACGATCTCACCGAGGCGGTCACCGCCGTCTTCGAGAAGCGTCCGCCGAACTTCCGCGGGCAGTGACGCCGTCGCCGGGCACCCGGATCACCGGCTGCCCGGCGGGCGGGGTATGGCACTCGTGAGATGCCATGCGCCGCACACACATTCGTATGACCGAAGGCTGGGGCGACCTCGAGAGTTGCGAGCCACCGCCAGGATCGCGCCGGTCACCGCCGCCTGCGACGGATAGGCGATCTTCTCCGGCGTCGGACAGGCGAACTGCACGCGGGGCACCTGGCGCCTGCGCTTGCGCGGACGCGCATTCGCCGCCGCGGTCCGCGATTCGATGCGCCGGTAGAACTCTTCCAGCTCGTCGTCGTCGAAGGGCATCGTCAGTACCGCGGAACGACGCGGAACACCTGGAGTTCGCGCGGTACGCCCTTGGCCTTGAACCGCTTGCGGCGGAGCACATAGTCATCGGGATCGAGCTGGTCGAGGGCGGACTCGCTCGCATACACCTCGCCACCGCCCGCCGCATCGCAGACCCGCGCCGCGATGTTCACGTCCACACCGAGGAAATCCGAACCGACCGCTCGCGGGGTGCCGGTGTGCAGCCCGGCGCGCAGAGCCGGCCGGAAGCCGCCGACTACGATCGCGCTCACCGCACCCACCGCCTCGTGAGCTGCGGCGATAGCCTCCCCCGGATCGAGGAAGACTGCCATCGTGCCGTCGCCGAGCGTTTTCACCACCTGGCCGCCGTGCGCCCTGATCACCTCCTCGCACGCAGCGTTGACGGCGGTCAACAACTCCAGCACCTGGTCGTCTCCGGCGCGCAGCGCCCAGGACGAGAAGCCGACGAGGTCGGTGAAGAGAATCGTGGCCGGGATCGGACCGGCCGGGTCGGGGCGTCTGCGTTCGATGAGCGACTGCCAGACGGCCACCGAGGCCAGACCGAGTTCCCGGATCGCGCTGGGACGGTCGGGCCGCACGTCGTTGAGGAGGCGGGCGACCCGGTCGGAGGTGCGGTCGCCGGACGGGAGTCGGCCGTCCACCGGCGCGAGCCTGCGCGCGATCTGAGCGGCCCGAACAGCCGCCTGGCTCTCATCGGTGCGCGCGAGCAGTTCCCCCGCCCGGTGAAGAGGACGCACGGAGACGACGTCGGGGGCCGAGTCGTCGCGCCGTTCGTCGTTCACTCTGACGATCTTAACGGCGTTCGCGCGCGCCGCCGGCTCCGGAAGTCCGTGACCTGCCTCTCCCGGCTCGGCAGCCGGCGATCAACGCAACCGTTCGGCCTCACTCGCCAGCCGCAGGACCTCGGCGGCCAGGTCGGTCAGCGTCTGACGATCGGCCTTCTCCCCGAGTGCGGTCGACAAGTCCTCCGCAGCGCAGCGGAGCGCGAACATCCGGTCTCCGAGGTCTTCGGCCTCCGCGTGGCTGAGGATGATCGCATCCTCGGGAATAGAGGTGCCCTCGAGGAGCGTTCTCTGTTCGTAGGCGCGCTGCCGGCACGACCGCTTGCAGTACTTGCGTCTGCGCCCCCGCTCCGAATCCACCATCTGACGACCGCACCAGGCGCATGCGTACGGGCGGCGACGAGACTGCGGTTCGTTCGCAGGGCTTTCGGGAGCCGGGGATTCGGACACATCACGACGGTACCGTGGAACGCCGTCCACGTCGTGGACCGCGTAGAATGGACACCGTCACCCGACCGTTTGAGAGGAAGACTTCATGGCTGATCGAGTCCTGCGTGGTAGCCGGCTCGGGGCGGTGAGCTACGAGACCGACCGTGATCACGACCTCGCGCCGCGTCGGCTCGTCCAGTACCGCACCGACAACGGTGAGATCTTCGACATCCCGTTCGCCGACGATGCGGAGATTCCCGCGACGTGGCCGTGCAAGAACGGCATGGAGGGCAAGCTCCTCGAAGGCGGCGTGCCCGAGGAGAAGAAGGGCAAGCCGCCGCGCACGCACTGGGACATGCTCCTGGAGCGTCGCTCCGAAGAGGAACTCGAGGTGCTGCTGGCCGAACGTCTGGACCTGCTCAAGCAGCGCCGGCGCGGCGGCTCGGCATAACCGCGGCGCAATACGACGTCAGCCCCCGGAGAAATCGATTCTCCGGGGGCTGATTCGTTTCCGGGTGCGAGCCCGTGCCGGAGACTAGCGTCCGCGGAGCCTGTCGAGGCGGCCGCGGATTCCCCACCGGGCGACATTGAGGAACGATTCCGCGATCACGCCGCCGTCCATCTTCGACTCGCCGATCTCGCGTTCGGTGAAGGTGATCGGCACCTCACGGATCGTGAAGCCGTTCTGCAGCGAGCGCCACGCGAGGTCGATCTGGAAGCAGTAGCCCGCCGACTCCACCTGATCGAGACCGATCTTCTCCAGCACCTCTCGGCGGAAAGCGCGGTAACCGGCGGTGATGTCTTTGACCTTGGCGCCGAGCGCCAGCCGCGCATACGTGTTGGCACCCTTGGAGAGGAGCTCGCGGCGCTTGGGCCAGTTCACCAGCTCGCCGCCGGGAACGTATCGCGAACCGATCACCAGGTCGGCGCCCTCATTGATGCCCTCCAGCAGCCGGAACAACTGCTCGGGAGCGTGACTGCCGTCGGCGTCCATCTCGACGATGACCGCGTAGTCACGCTCCAGACCCCACGCGAATCCGGCCAGATAGGCCTTGCCCAGACCGTCCTTGACGGTGCGATGCATGACGTGAATGCGGGCCGCCGCGTCGTCCGCTGCGAGCCGGTCGGCGACCTCGCCCGTGCCGTCCGGGCTGGAGTCGTCGACCACCAGCACGTGAATGCCCTGCTGAGCGGTCAACAGGCGACCGACGATGTGTGGCAGGTTCTCGCGCTCGTTGAAGGTCGGGATCACCACGAGGGCGCCCTCGCCGTTCGCCCCGACGATGCGCGATTCAGGTTGCCTGCTGGCCATCGTGCTCCTTCTTCGTGGCCGGTCCCCTCCGACCGGCGAACACATCGAGGCTAATGCGTCCGCGCAGCGCGTACAAAAATGCCACCACCGTGGCGAGGATAGCGAGCCGCTGCGGCCAGGGGCCGAGCCTGACGGCGAGGGTCTGCCCGGACCGCAACTCCATGCGGGCCTGCAGGACGTCGGGTGTGAAGATCTCGCTCTCGGCGATCAGCGAACCGTCCGGCGCGATGAGCGCGCTGACTCCGCTGGTGGCCGCCACGACGACGCTGCGACCCGTCTCCACGGCGCGGACCTGCGACATCGCCAGCTGCTGGTAGGTCATGTCGGTCTTGCCGAAGGTCGCATTGTTGGTCGGCACGAACAGGATCTGTGCGCCTTCGCGAACCGATTGCGCGGGTGCGCGGTCGAAAGCCACCTCCCAGCAGGTCGACACGCCCATCACCACGTCTCCGTGACGGGTGTGCGCGGTGAGGACCGCGGGTCCCGTGCCCGGCCGGAAGTCGCCGGCTCGATCGGCGTACGACGAGAAGACCCGGAAGAAGCTGCGCCACGGGAGGTATTCGCCGAAGGGCTGGACGATGTGCTTGTCGTACCGTCCCGAGGGCTGGTCGTCGGCGAATCCGCCGTGTTCGCCCCAGAGCAGCACGGTATTGGTGGTGCCGCCGCCGTCGAGGGGAATCCAGGTGCCGAAGGCCACCGGGGCGCCCACCGCCGTGACGGCCGCCCGGATGCTCTCGGCGGAGTCCCGGTACACCGTCGGAGGCGCGTCGGCCGCGTTCTCCGGCCACAGCACCAGGTCGGGCCTGCTGCGCCGGCCGGAGTCGATCTCGGCGGCGAGCCCGAGCGTCTCCCGGACGTGATTGTCGAGGACGGCGCGGCGCTGGGTGTCGAAATCGAGACCCAGTCTCGGCACGTTTCCCTGCACGGCCGCGATGTCGCTGGTGCCGGCCGGCGACGTCAGCGGGCTTCCGATGCGCGACAGCGCCGCACCGGCGGCCAGGGGCACGACCACCGCCGCGATCGCCAGAGCGGCACCCGCCGATCGGGCGGTCCTGGTCGGTCGATGCAGGAGCCTGCCGAGCAGAGCGGCCGCGGAGGCACCGCTGAGCGCGATCACGAAGGAGACGCCGGGAACGCCGATCACCGACGTGAGCGGCAGGTACCAGCCGTCCACCTGGCTGAAAGCGGTACGCCCCCAGGGAAAGCCACCGAAGGGGAAGGCGGAGCGGACGGCTTCGACGGTGACCCAGCTGAGTGCGAACCACAGCGGCCGCGCGCGCAGCCGCATGGTGACCGCCGCAAGAGCGCCGAAGAGCGCGAGATAGCCGGCCATCACGGCGGCGAGCGCGAGCCACGGCAGTGGTCCGACGTACTCCCCTATCCACGGCAGCAGCGGGACGAAGAAGGCGAGGCCGAAGACGAAGCCGGACCCGGCGCAGCTCTTCACCGACGGGCGGCCGATGGTCATGACGGCGTACAGCAGCCCCAGTGAGACGGGCGCCAGCCACCACACATGGTGCAGAGGCGGAAACGACGCGTACATCAGGCCGCCGGCCGCCGCGGCGACCGGGACCCGCTGCCACCAACGGACGGCGGTCACGCGCGACGGAAGATGGTCCGGCCTCCGGCGACGGTCTCGACGCACTCGGGCAGTCGAGCTCCCGGTGCCACATCCGGCAGGGCCGGCACCCGCGAGCGCGGATCGGTGGACCACCGCTGCACGTTCTCGGTGGCCGCTGCGACCACGAGTTCGTCCACCTCCCACACGGCGTAGTGCGCGGGCGCACCGGGGACCAACGTTCCGGTGAGGCCGTCGTTGACCCCGCCCGCGCGCCAGCCGCCCCGGGTGCACGCCGCGAAGGCGGCGCGCGGCGAGATCGAACTCGAGGCCGTGCGATGGTGCGCCGCGGCCCGGACGGTGGACCACGGGTCGATGTCGCACACCGGGGAGTCGCTGGAGAAGGCGAGGGACACTCCGGCCTTCGCGAGCATCGCGAAATCGTTCAACCCGGTACCCCGATCGCCGAGGCGCGTGGCGTACAGATCCTCGGTGCCTCCCCATGCGGCGTCGAACAGCGGCTGCATGCTCGCGACGGCGCCGCACCGGGCGAAGATCTCGGCCTGGGCGCGGGTCACCATCTCCGCGTGTTCGAGACGGTGAACGCACCGCGCCAGGGCCGGCGTGCCGAGTTCGGCCGCCAACACCTCCATCGCCTGAGCGACGGCGGCCGCGGCGGCGTCACCGATCATGTGGAAGCCGGCCTGCACGCGGGCCTCGGTGGTGGCGCGCAGGTGATCGAGGATCACCTGCTCGGAGAGGTAGCTGACACCGCTGGTGCTCGACCAGTCGCTGTAGGGCTCGCACAGCCAGGCGGTGTGGGAGCCGAGCGCGCCGTCGACGAACAGGTCGCCGCCGATGGCATCGGCCCCGGTGCGGTCGAGGATGTGCCGCACCTCGTCGACGGACGACGCCGCCTCGCCCCAGTACCGCCGCACGCCGACCCCGTGGTCGAGGTCGGCGAGCGACCGGAAGTCGTCGAGCCCGCTGATGTCGGGGCCGCCGTTCTCGTGGACGGCGACCACACCGCGGGCGGCCGCGTGGTCGAGGGCCCGCAACTGGGCGCGCCTGCGCGCGGTGGCACCGATCAGATTGCGCGCTGTGGTGCGGACCCGGTGGTGCGCGTCCGCGACGAGCGGCTGTTCGGGCGAGTACCCGTGCTCGGACTCGAGTCCCGGAACCAGGCGGCGCAGCCCCGACGACGCCGCGGCCGAATGCTCATCGATCCGGGCAAGGTACACGGCGCGGCCGCCGGCGACGGCGTCGATGTCGGACGTGGTCGGCGGCGAGTCCTGGCCCGGCTCGTCACTCGACCACGCCGATGCGTCCCAGCCGAGCCCCCAGACGAGGTCCTCATCGTGCTCGGAGAGGTACTCGGCCAGCATCCGCAGGCATTCCGAGCGGCTGCCGGCTCCGGACAGGTTGAGGCCGCCGAGCGCGATGCCGGTGTCGGTGAGATGAACATGGCAGTCGACGAACGCGGGGCTGACGAACCGTCCCTGCAGATCGATCACGTGCGCGTCCGGGTGCAGGGCCCGGCCGACGTCGTCGGTCCCTACCCATACGACCGTCCCGTCGGTCACCGCCATCGCGGTGGCGTCGGGTACCGCCGGCGAGGAGTAGACCATGCCTCCGAGGAGCAGCTGCGTCGTCACGCCGTCATTCTCCCAGACGGGTCTTCTGCCGCGCCGGTCGCGGTTCGCCAAGGTGACGGACTACTCAGTCGCGGCGGGTCGGCGGCAGCGACGGCACGTCGGCGTGAACCGAGCCGTCCGGGTTGCGCACCGTGGTGTCCACGACCACGCCTTCGACCGTCCCGTCGACGTAACCGTGCCCGCCGAACCCGAAGCCTCGGCCGCCGGCGGGCCGGCCCCCGAGGTCGATCACCGTCATCCGGCCGGCCATCGCCGTGGCTCTGCGGGCAGCGGTGGCGGCGACCACCGGTCGCAGCAGGCGGCGCGCCGGCGGAGTCATCAGCAACAGTCCGACGATCGTCGACACGATCCCGGGAAGGATCATGAGCGTGGCGGTGACCGCGAACAGAGCGGAGTCGGTGATCGGGCGGCCCGCGCCGATCTCGTTCCGCATCGCCTTGCGCATGTCGGTGCCCAGCGTGCGGGCTCGGCGCCCGAGCACCGCGAACCCCACGCCGGCGGCTAGCACGGTGATGAGGAATGCCCAGGCGAATCCGAGGAAGTGCGCCATCGCCCAGAAGGCCGCGATCTCGGCGATCACATAGCCGACGAACAGGTATCGCATGTCAGGTCCTCTCTGCGCCGGTGCAGTCACCGGCGCTCACACAGAGTTCAACGAACGAGGACCCGGTTTTGCTCCCCCGCTGCTCAGCGACCTCGGCGCAGGCGGCTCACTCCTGTTCCGAGCGCGCCTCGATGTCGCCCTCGGCTTCGAGGTACACGCGGCGGAGTTCGGTCAGCATGTCGGCGGGTGGCTCGTGCCACATCTTCCGCTCCACCGCCTCGAGAAGCCTTTCGGTGATGCCGTGCAGGGCCCAGGGGTTGGCCGCATCGAGGAACTCGCGGTTGGTCTCGTCGAGCACGTACTGCTCGGTGAGCTGCTGGTACATCCAGTCGGCCACCACATCGGTGGTGGCGTCGTATCCGAAGAGGTAGTCGACGGTGGCGGCCATCTCGAAGGCCCCCTTGTATCCGTGCCTGCGCATTGCCGCGAGCCAGCGCGGGTTGACCACCCGCGCGCGGAACACGCGGGAGGTCTCTTCGTGCAGGGTGCGGGTGCGTACCGAGTCCGGGCGCGTGGAATCGCCGATGTAGGCCTCCGGTGCGGTGCCGGTGAGCGCCCGCACGGTGGCGACCATCCCGCCGTGGTACTGGAAGTAGTCGTCCGAATCGGCGATGTCGTGTTCGCGGGTGTCGGTGTTCTTCGCCGCCACCGCGATGCGTCGGTACGCGGCCCGCATGTCCTCGACGGCGGCGACTCCGTCGAGACCGCGGCCGTAGGCGTAGCCGCCCCACTCGGTGTAGACCGCGGCCAGATCCTCGTCGGTGCGCCACTGCTTGGAGTCGATGAGCTGCAACAGGCCGGCGCCGTACGTGCCGGGCCGCGAGCCGAAGACGCGCGTGGTGGCGCGGCGGGCGTCCCCGTGTTCGGCGATCGCCGCCCGAGCGTGCGCGGCGACGTAATTCTGCTCGTCCGGCTCGTCGGCGTCGGCCGCGAGCTGCACGGCATCGTCCATCATCGCCACGACGTGGGAGAACGCGTCGCGGAAGAAGCCGGAGATCCGCACCGTCACGTCGATCCGCGGGCGGCCGAGTTCGGCGAGCGGCACGAGCTCCAGATCGACCACGCGGCGCGAGCCCTCGTCCCACACCGGCGTGACGCCCAGCAGCGCCAAGACCTCCCCGATGTCGTCGCCGGAGGTACGCATGGCGCTGGTCCCCCACACCGAGAGCCCGACGGACTCCGGGTACTCGCCGTGGTCGGCGAGATAGCGCTCGAGAAGCGAATCAGCCATCGCCCGACCGGTCTCGGCGGCCAGCTGCGACGGGACGGCCTTCGGGTCGACGGAGTAGAAGTTGCGACCTGTGGGGAGCACGTTGATCAGGCCGCGCAACGGCGATCCGCTCGGGCCGGCCGGGATGAACCCGCCGGCGAGCGCATGCAGGACCCGGTCCGTCTCGCGCGTGGTCTGGCGCAGTCGCGGGATCACCTCGTCCCCGGCGAAGGCCAGGATCCGGTGCACGTCATCGGGGTGGCCGTCGGCCGCGGCCGCGACGGCCTCGGGGGTCCAGCCCCCCTCGGCGCAGGTGCTGACCAATCGCCTGGCGATCGCCTCCACTCGGTCGACCTCCCCGCGCGGCGAGGCGTTCTCGGTGAGTCCGAGGGCCTCGCGCAGTCCGGGCAGCGTCTGCGAGCCGCCCCAGAGCTGGCGGGCGCGCAGCATCGCGAGCACGAGGTCGATCTCCATCTCGCCGTCTGGCGCCTGCCCGAGGACGTGCAGGCCGTCGCGGATGGCGGCGTCCTTGATCTCGCAGAGCCATCCGTCCACGTGCAGCAGCATGTCGTCGAAGACGTCCTCGTCGGGCCGCTCGGAGAGCCCGAGGTCCTGGTCCATCTTGGCCGCGGTCAGCAGTGTCCAGATCTGTTGCCGGATGGCGGGGAGTTTGGCCGGGTCGAGCGCCGAGATGTTGGCGTGCTCGTCGAGCAGTTGCTCGAGACGGTTGATGTCGCCGTACGTCTCGGCTCGCGCCATCGGCGGGATGAGGTGGTCCACCAGGACCGCGTGCGCGCGCCGCTTGGCCTGCGTTCCCTCGCCGGGGTCGTTGACGAGGAACGGGTAGATCAGCGGCAGATCGCCCAGTGCCGCGTCGGTGCCGCAATCGGCCGAGAGCGCCACCATCTTGCCGGGCAGCCACTCCAGATTGCCGTGTTTTCCGATGTGCACCACGGCGTCGGCTCCGAAGCCCCAGCCGTCCCGATCGGGTCGCGACGCGAGCCACCGGTAGCTGGCGAGATAGTGGTGCGAGGGCGGAAGATCCGGATCGTGGTAGATCGCGACCGGGTTCTCACCGAACCCGCGGGGCGGCTGCACCAGCAGCACGATGTTCCCGAAGACCATCGCAGCGATCACGATCTCGCCGTCGGGGTCGTGAGAGCGGTCCACGAACAGTTCGCCCGGAGGCGGACCCCAGTGCTCGACGACGTCGGAGCGCAACTGCTCCGGCAGCGTCTGGAACCACCGTGAGTAGTCGGCGGCGCCGACGCGGATCGGGTTCGCCGCGAGCGCCTCCTCGGTGAGCCAGTCGGCGTCCTGCCCGCCGGCGTCGATCAGCGCGTGCATCAGGGCGTCCGGATCGTCGTCGTCGGGCCGTGATCCCAAGCCCGGGACGGCGGCGTCGCCGCCGGCCGGACCGATGTCGTAGCCCGCATCCCGGAGGGCGCGCAGCACTCCGACCAGGCTGCGCGGCGTGTCGAGACCGACCGCGTTGCCGATGCGGGCGTGCTTGGTGGGGTACGCCGACAGCAGCAGGGCCACCTTCTTCTCCGCCGGTGTCACGTGCCGCAGCCGCGCATGGGCGACGGCGATGCCGGCGACGCGCGCGCATCGTTCGGGGTCGGGTGCGTAGAACGGGAGCCCGTTGTCGTCGAATTCCTTGAAGGAGAAGGGTGCGGTGATGATGCGGCCGTCGAACTCGGGCACGGCCACCTGGCTGGCGACGTCGAGTGGGGTCAGACCGTCGTCGTTGGCTGCCCAGTCGGACCGGGAACTGGTGGAGCAGAGCCCCTGCAGGATCGGGATGTCGAGCGCGGCGAGGCGCTCGACGTTCCAGGATTCGTCGTCGCCGCCGGCCGAGGCGAGCGCCGGCGTCGACCCGCCCGCGGCCAGCACCGTCACCACGAGCGCGTCGTATTCGGCGAAATGCTCGATCAGTTCATCGGGTGCGCTGCGCAGGGAGGCGCAGAAGACTCCGGTGGCGCGGGCCCCGTGGGCCTCGATCGCATCGCAGAGGGCGGCGACGTAGTCGGTGTTGCCCGCGAGATGCTGGGCGCGGTAGTACAGCACCGCCACCGCGGGCGCGTCGTCCGGGACGGCGGCCGCCGGCCGCTCGAGTACCCCCCAGTCCGGTGTCTGCGTCGGGCTGTCGAAGCCGAGCCCGGTGAGCAGCACGGTGTCGGAGAGGAAGTTGTGCACCGCGAGGAGGTTCTCGCGGCCGCCGGCCACGAAGTACGCGTGCGCCTGCGCGGCGACGCCGGCCGGCACCGTCGACAGTGCCATCAGATCCGGATCCGGATTGTGCTCCCCCGACAGCACGACCACCGGCGCCCGGCCGGCGAGGACCGCTGCCAGCCCGTCCTCCCACACCTGCTTTCCGCCGAGCAGCCGGACGACCACCAGGTCGGCGCCGTCGAGCAGCCCGGGCAGATCGTCGATCAGCGTGCGGGCCGGATTCGCGACCCGGAAGTCGGCACCGCAGGTGGCGGCCGTGCGCAGGTCGGTGTCGGAAGTGGAGAACAGGGTGATCACGGTGATACTCCTCGCCGGGAGTGCGCGCCCGGCGTCGTACGGTCACATCGGCCCGGTGGACCGAAGGTCGCCTGACGCTGCGGGTCTGACTCGGGACACACGCCGGCAGTGGCGGGCGGTGTCCCACACAGTGGCGCGACCGTGCCGGACTCGAACCGGCTTCCGCGCGGGCAGGCTGGGCTTCACTGTAGGCCATATCCTGGAGGGGTGAACAAACCCGCCGACCGCTGTCCCGGCGTCTTCCGCACCCATCCGGCCGACGACGGCCGGCTGGCCCGGATCCGGTTGTCGGGCGGGCAGGTGGAACCGGCCGCGCTGGAGGCGCTGGCCCTGGCCGCCGAGGAGTTCGGCGACGGCCACATCGAGATCACCGTCCGCGCGAACCTGCAGGTGCGCGGGATCGCCGACGACCGCGTGGACGCCTTCGCCGACCGCATCCTGGCGGCCGGACTCGCCACCGACCGGGCTCACGACCGCGTCCGGAACATCGTGGTGTCGCCGCTGAGCGGTCGGATCGGCGGTCTGGCCGACGTCCGGCCCGCTGCTCGCGAACTGGAGGCCGAACTGCATCGGCATCAGTGGACCCGCGACCTCTCGGGCCGGTTCTGGTTCGGCTTCGACGACGGCCGCGGTGACGTCAGGGGCCGCGACGTCGACGTGCTCGGCGCGGCCGTGAGTCCCGACGAGGCGGCGATCCATCTCGGGGGCGTCCCGACCGGCCGGGTGGTGCCGCTGACGGAACTGCCCGCCGCGATGGTCGCCGCCGCGGCGTCGTTCCACGAGCACCGTGCCGACGAGTGGCGGATCCGGGAACTCGACGGTCGGGCCCGCGTTGCGGTCTCGGGCGCCGTGGCGGGCTTCGGGCGTCTGGCACCGACCGAAGCCGCGGCCTCCGCGAATGGCGGCCGGCCGGACGTCCGAGAGCCCATCGTCGGATGGTTCGAGCAATCGGACGGACGGGTGCTGCTCGGTGCCGTCACCGAGTTCGGCCGGCTCTCGGCACGGCAGGCGCAGTTCGCCGCCGCCATCGGCACGCCGATCCTCATCACGCCCGAGCGCGAGATCCTGATTCCCGACCTCACCGAGGCCGTGGCCGAGACCGTGGTGCGCGTGCTCGCCCCGCTCGGGTTCATCTTCGATTCGGCCAGTCCGTGGACGAGATTCAGCGCATGCACCGGCTCGCCCGGATGCGGCCGGTCGCACGCCGACGTCCGCAGCGACCTGCTCGCGCACCTCGGTGCCCCGGATGCGGCGCCCGGTCGCGAACGCGAGCATTGGCTCGGCTGCGACCGCGGGTGCGGATCCCCGAACGGTCCGCACGTCCGGCGGATCGCCACGGGCGACGGCTACCGCACCGACCGTCGCGTCCCGGGCGGCTGATTCTCACCGGCACGGCGCGGTGCCGTACCGGGTCCACCGCCGCCGCCTCGGGTGCGTAATCTTGGGCACACCATGACCGAGTATGTCCGCGACGGAGCCGAGATCTACCGTCAGTCGTTTGCCATGATCCGCGCCGAATCCGATCTGACGGGCTTTCCCGCCGACCTCGAGCCGGTGGTGGTCCGGATGATCCACGCGTCCGGACAGACCGACCTCACCGACGACGTGGTGGCGACCCCGGGAGTGGTGACGGCCGCTCGCGCCGCCTTGGCAGCGGGCGGGCCGATCCTCTGCGACACCAACATGGTCGCGTCGGGTATCACGCGGCTGCGGCTTCCCGCCGACAATGCGGTCCGCTGTCACCTCAAGGAGCCGGGGATCGCCGATCTCGCCGAGCGGATCGGCAACACTCGGACCGCCGCGGCGCTGCAGTACTGGCGCGACGACCTGGACCGCGCCGTGGTCGCGATCGGCAACGCTCCCACCGCGTTGTTCGCGCTCCTCGACCTGATCGACCAGGGCTGGCCTCGTCCGGCCGCGATCGTCGGCGCACCGGTGGGCTTCGTCGGGGCCGCCGAATCATGTGCGGCGCTCGCCGAACGCACTGATCTGGAGTTCATCACCGTCACCGGCCGACGCGGCGGCTCGGCGATCACCGCGGCCGCGGTCAACGCTCTCGCGAGCACGGCGGAATGAGCGGTCCGGTGATGTCGACGACGGGAGCGGACTCCGCTGTGAACGGAAAACTGTGGGGTGTCGGCCTGGGGCCGGGCGACTCCGAACTGGTGACGGTGAAGGCTGCGCGGATCATCGGCGAGGCCGACGTGATCGCGTATCACTGTGCACGGCACGGTAATTCGATTGCCCGCTCGGTCGCGGAACCGTATCTGAGCGAAGGCCAGATCGAAGAACGGCTGATGTACCCGCTCACCGTGGAGACCACCGATCATCCCGGCGGCTACGCGGGCGCGATGGCCGACTTCTACGCCGAGAGTGCCGAACTCCTCGCCGGGCACCTGGCCGCCGGACGCGATGTGGCGCTGCTCGCCGAGGGCGACCCGCTGTTCTTCAGCTCGTACATGCACATGCACAAGCGGCTCGTCGACCGGTTCGAGGCGCAGATCATTCCCGGGGTGACGTCGGTGAATGCGGCGTCCGCGGCGCTCGGCATCCCGCTCGTCGAAGGCGAGGAGACGCTGACGGTCCTGCCCGGAACCGCCGAGGCCGGCGAGCTGATCGCGCATTTCCGGTCCGGCGAGGCCTTGGCGATCATGAAACTCGGCCGCACCTTCGTGAAGGTGCGCGACGCTCTGGCCGCCGCCGGGCGTCTCGACGAGGCCTGGTACGTCGAAAGGGCGTCCACCGACCGCCAGCGCGTGGAGCGCGTGGCCGACGTCGACCCGTCGTCGGTGCCCTATTTCTCCCTGATCGTGGTACCCGGGCGACGCAACAATCCGCTCGCCGCGGGAGGCGACCGTCCGCGCGGTGAAGTGGTGGTGGTCGGCCTCGGTCCCGGACCGGTGGACCAGACGACGCCGCAGGTGGCCGCGGAGTTGGCGGCGGCGACCGATTTCGTCGGATACAAGACCTACCTGAACCGGGTGGTGGCGCGCCCCGGACAGCGGGTCCACGCCAGTGACAATCGAGTCGAGGCCGAACGCGCGGAGTTCGCCCTCGACCTGGCCTCGCGCGGCGCCAGGGTGGCCGTCGTGTCGTCGGGCGATCCGGGGGTGTTCGCCATGGCGACTGCGGTGGCGGAGGCCGCTGCGGAGGAACGGTGGGCGCATGTGCCGGTGCGAGTGACGCCGGGGGTGAGCGCCGCGCACGCGGTGGCGGCCGCTGTCGGTGCGCCGATCGGCCACGATTTCGCCGTGATCTCCCTGTCGAATCTGCTCAAGCCCGGATCGGTCATCGAGGAGCGGCTCCGGCACGCGATCGCCGCCGACCTGGTGGTCGCGATCTACAATCCGGCGTCTCCGAAACGCGTGGAGCAGATCAATCGCCTCAAAGAACTCCTGACCGAACTGGTTCCGGCCGACCGCGTGGTGATACAGGGCCGTGACGTGGGCGGCCCGGGACAGCGCCTGACAGTGACCACGGCCGCGGACTTCGATCCGTCGACGGTGGACATGCGCACGCTGTTGATCATCGGCTCGTCGATGACCACCGTCGCCCACCGACCTGCCGGCGACCTCGTGTACACCCCGCGGCATTACTCCTAGCGGATCTCTCCTCGGCCGGCCGGCCCGGACAGCCAGTCGAGGGCCTCGCTCGGGGTATTGACGCGCGCGATCCCGCCGGGTTCCGCGGGACGGTCGACGACAATCACCTCGACACCGAGCCGCGCGGCGGCGCGGAGTTTGGCGACGGTCATCTCTCCCCCGCTGTTCTTCGTGACCAGCACGTCGATGCGGTGCTCGCGCAGCAGCGCCGTCTCATCGGCGAGACGGTACGGGCCGCGGGAGCGGAGAACCCGGTGATGCGGCGGCAGCGGCCCCTCGGGCGGATCCACCACCCGAATCAGGAACCACGCGTCGTCGATCTCCGCGAACTCGGACACGTCCTGTCGTCCGGTGGTGAGGAAGACCCGGCTCCCGCCCCTCTCGGCGACCGCGGTCGCGGCGGCGGCGATGTCGGGCACGCGCGTCCAGCGCTCGCCGGCCCCGGGTGACCACGGCGGTCGTGCGAGGCGCAGATATCCGACCCCGGTCAGTTCCGCCGCCGCGACGGCGTTCGGCGTGATTCTGGCGGCGAACGGGTGCGTCGCGTCGACGATCGCGGTTATTTCGGCCTCGCCGATCCACGCGGCGAGACCGTCGACGCCGCCGAAGCCGCCGACGCGCACCCGGCCGACCGGCAGACGCGGATCGGCGACTCTGCCCGCGAGGGAGGTGACGACCGGAACACCGGACTCATCGAGCAGGCGTGCGAGTTCGCGCGCCTCGCCGGTTCCGCCCAGGATCAGCACGGACGGCTCAGGCATGGCGGTCCTCACGCAGCTTCGTCATCCGGGCATGCGAGTAGAGATAGCTGTCGGTGCCGGCGGGATGCGTCCGGGCGTCCAAGACGCGCCCGACGAAGATCACGGCGGTCTTGGTGATGCGCGCCGCCGACAGTTCCGCGGGCAGTTCGTCGAGCCGGCAGCGCACGATCCGCTGATCGGGGCGCGAGGCGTACGCGACCGTCGCCGTCGGGCAGTCGGCGCCGTAGTGCGGCGCCAGTTCGGCGACGATCTGCTCGGTGCGGTGTGCGGCGAGGTGGAGGGCGAGAGTGACGCCGCTGCGAGCCAGGGAACCGAGGTCCTCCCCCGGCGGCATATCGGTCGAGAGTGTCGAGACGCGCGTCACCATCAGACTCTGCCCCACTCCCGGGACGGTCAGCTCGGTGTCGAGGGCGGCCGCCGCCGCCGCGAACGCGGGCACCCCGGGAATCAGTTCGTAGGCGATGCCCAGTTCGCGCAGACCGCGCTGCTGCTCGGTCAACGCCGAGTACAGGGCGAGATCGCCGGAGTGGAGTCGGGCCACGTCGTGACCGGCGGCGTCGGCGCGTGCGAGTCTGCTCAGGATCTCCGTCAGCGGCATTCGCGCGGTGTTCACGATCTCGGCACCGTCGGGCAGACGACCGAGGAGTTCGTCTGGCACCAGCGATCCCGCGTACAGGCACACCGTGCATCGACTGAGGATCTCGGCGCCGCGAACCGTGATGAGGTCGGCGGCCCCCGGGCCGGCGCCGATGAAGTAGACGGTCATGTGTCCTCCCGCGCGGCGTCGTCTTTCACCGCGACCCATTGGACGATCGGCAGAGCGGGTCGCCACGCCGTGAGGCGGCCCAGTGGTGCGGCACGTTCCACGGACAGGCGGGTGAGGCTCCCCCCGTACCGCTCCTGCGCGTCGATGAACAAGTGCTGGGTCTCGATCGCGACCGCGTTTCCGACGATGCGTCCGCCAGGCATCAGCGCATCCCAGGCGGTGTCGAGGACGTCGCGGTCGACGCCGCCCCCGAGGAAGACCGCGTCGGGGTCGGCGGCTCCGGCCAGCGCCTCGGGCACCGCGCCGGCCAGCGTGAGCCGGTGACCGACGCCGAGCTTCTCGGCATTGCGTCGCAGGGCGGCGGCCCGGAGCCGGTCGGCCTCGAAGGCGACGGCCCGGCCGTCGCGCGTGCACCGCAGCCACTCGATACCGATGCTTCCGGCGCCCGCGCCGACGTCCCACAGCAGTTGTCCGGCGGCGGGAGCCAGGGCCGAGACAGAGAGTGCCCGCACGGTCTGTTTCGTCAGCTGGCCGTCGTGCTCGTACGCCTCGTCGGGCAGTCCCGGGCAGTGCGACGAACTCGGGCCCACACAGTCGAGCGCGGTGATGTTCAGTGGCGCGCACGGGCGGTCGTCCCATGAGCGAGCCAGTCCGGTCCGGACGGCCTGCGTCGCGGCTCCGAGATTCTCGAGCACACTCATCGTGGTCCAGCCGTACCCGTGCGCCCGGCACAGCTCCGCGATTTCGGCCGGTGTGGAGCCGTCTCTGGACAGGACCAGAAGGCGGATGCCGTCGCCGAGTTCGGGAACCACCGCCGAGGCGGGTGCGGTGACTGTGCTGACGATGGTGGTGGATGCCAGGTCCCAGCCCAGTTCGGCGGCCGCGAGCGAGACGCTCGACGGTGCCGGGACGATGGTGACGCGGTCGCGACCGACCTGTCGGACGATGGTGGAGCCGATGCCGTGGAACATCGGATCACCGCTGGCCAGCACGTGAATCGTGCCATGTGCCGAGCTGTCGCGCAGCACTTCGCGCAGGTGCTCGGACATCGGCGAACGCCACGGCACAGTATCCGCGGTCAGGTGTTCGGCGACCAGGTCGAGTTGGCGCGCCGAACCGTACACCGTCGTCGCCTCGTCCAGCGCTGCTCGGGCGCGGGCGCTCAGTCCGCTCCATCCGTCGGCTCCGATTCCCACCACGACGAAGCGGGCGGGCTGCTTCGGCCCGGACTCTCCCGTCATCGCGGCAGCCTCCGCCAGACGGGGCGGGGAAGCAGGCGCATGCCGAAGAAGATGGGCCGGAGCACACCGGGGATCCACACCTCGCCTCTTCCCTTGCGATAGGCCTTGGCGACGGCGTCGGCGACCTGGTCCGCGGTCCTGGCGAAGGGAGCGGGCTCGACTCCGGAGGCCATCAGCTCGCGTGTCATCGCACCGACCACGAATCCTGGCCGCGCGAGGAGGAGGCGGACGCCGGAACCGTGCAGCGCGTCGGCCAGCCCGCTCGCGAAGCCGTCGAGCCCGGCCTTGGTGGAGCCGTACACGTAGTTCGCGCGGCGCACGCGGACACCGGCGACCGACGAGAACACGATGATCGTGCCCGACCCCTGGCGTCGCAGGGCCACCGCGAGAGGAGTCATCACGCTTATCTGCGCGTAGTAGTCGGTGTGGGCGATCTGCAAGGCGTGGGCCACATCGGTCTCCGACCGGGCCGCGTCGCCGAGAATCCCGAACGCCACGATCGCGACGTCCACCCGGGCACCGTCGCGGAACAGCGATTCGACGAGTGCGGTATGCGAGGCGATGTCGTCGGCGTCGAACGCCACGGTGTCGACCGCGGTCGCGCCCGCCGACAGCAATGTCTGCGTCTCACCGGCCAGGTCGTCGGGTCGGCGCGCGGCGAGGACCACGCGATTTCCCTCGGCCAGGCGCGCCGCCGTCGCCACCCCTATCTCGCTGCGTCCACCGAAGACCACGATCGTTCCCACCGGACCAGTATCGCCGGTGCTGCCGGACCGCGACGCGGCCGGGTCGATGACGGCGCGACGTCGCCGATACCGTGGGGACCATGAGCCGAACCGTCGCCGAACTGTCCGCCGAAGCCGCCCAGATGCTGTCCGAGTACCACCTCGCGACGCTGGCGACCACCCGAGCCGACGGAACGCCGCATGTGGTGGCAGTCGGCTTCACCTTCGACGGCGACGCGCAGAAGGCACGGGTGATCACCTTCGAGGGCTCGCAGAAGGTGCGCAACGCCGATCGGGGCGGATACGCGGCGCTGACGCACGTGGACGGCCCACGGTGGCTGACCCTCGAGGGTCCGGTGACCGTCCGCCGCGATCCGGTCTCCGTGGCCGACGCCGAGGCACGGTACGCGGCTCGCTACCGGACTCCGAAGCCGAATCCCCGCCGCGTCGTGATTGAGATGGACATCGCGCGCGTGCTCGGGTCGGCCGGAATGTTCGGCACTGCTGCTGCCGGATGAGTCGCGGGCCGAGGTCACGGAGACCTCGATGACGCGAGGTCTTCCCCGAAGATGCGGGGACCGGCGCCGCGCTGCGTCAGATGCAGGGCGCGGACCATGTTGGTGCGTTCGTCCTTCGGGATCGCGATACCGTCGCCGGCCAGGACCGCGCGGGCCGCGGCGACAGCATCAAGCGGGTCGGACTTGCCCCTTGATTCGTTTCTTGTCCTTGCCGCCGCCGTACACTTCGGCCACCGACAGCCCTGCCGCCTGGAGCACGCTGGTGATTCCCCGCCCGTAGCTGCTGGTGCATTCCACCCCGACGGCACTGACGTCGTGACCATCGAGGCACGAAGTCATCGCCCGGTACCCGGCCGAGGTCGCCGGGAACTCTCGCCTCGGCCGGCTCGCCGCCGACCGAGGTGATGACTGCGACGGCGCTCGGCGGGCGGCGGCGGTCAGACAAGACATCGGTTAGGCAACCGGCCAAGCTCCTGATCAGGTCATGGCCACCGCCGCTCGTGAACATTCGACGCCCCACACCGACCGGACAGACCAATTCGTGGACAACCCAGCAGGGGGTCAGTCGTACCCGGAGTCACGACCGTCGTGGAACTACCAACCATCATCAATGTCATACCCCGTTGGTAGAGTTCTGGTAGGTCAAGAAAACATGGTGTGAACAGCTGAAACACTCGGGGGAGGTGACAGCGATGACCGATCCGATCACCGATTCGATCGCCACTGTCGTCGCCACCGGCGCGCTGCCGGCGCGGCCCGCCGAACTACTCGCACTGATCGATGCCGCGGCGGTCAAACTCGCCGAGACCTCCCTGTCGCCGGAGACCGAACCGGACCTGTTGGCGCACACACAGACCGCCGAACGCATTCGGCGACGCTGGGACGGCGTTTCGTCCAGATTGTTGGTGGAGGTCTCCGACCGCAACGCGCACCGCACCGCCGGCTATCTGAATCCGCACCAATACCTGTCACAAGGCTTGCGGCTGGGAACCCGCGAGGCCGGCCGACGGCTGCGGATGGCCGAGACCATCGGCGAGTTCTCCAACTTCCAAGGTGAAACGCTGCCGCCACGGAAGCCCGCCACCGCCGCGGCAGTGGCGGCCGGGACCGTCGGCGCAGAACACGCACTGGTGATCTCCGCGGTGCTGGCGAAAGTGCCCGGCTGTATCTCGCCGGAGGTCAAAGCCCGCGCGGAGGCGGAGTTGGCCGAGGCTGCCGTCGGGTTGAATCCGGATGATCTGGGCAAGGTCGGTGACCGGCTGCTCGCCCATCTGGATCCGGATGGTCAGGAGAGCGATCACGTCGACCGGCAACGCCAACGCGGAATCACGATCCTCCCGCAGGATCGGCAGTTGATGAGCAGAGTCCGCGGCGCGATGACTCCGGAGTTGCGGGCGAAGTTCGAGGTGATCTTGACCGCCTGGGCCGCACCCGGGATGAACAATCCCGCCGACCCCGACTCACCTACCGGAACCATCGACGCCGACGGCATCGACGCCGAGGCTCTGGCGGCGGCGCGGGGTCGGGATCTGCGCAGCGCCGCTCAGCGCACGCACGATGCGTTGCTGGCGTTGTGTGATTACGTTCTCGCCCACGGCGGACTGGGTGCACCGAACCGGATACCAGCCGAACTCGTCATCACCGTCACCGACCAGGAACTCGCCGCCCACGCCGGAATCGCCCTGACCGCCACCGGCACCCGCATCCCGATCGGCGAACTCGTCCGGCTCGCCGCCGACGCCGTCCCGCACCTGGCCGTCTTCCGCAATCACACCAGCGAAGTCCTCTACCAGGGCCGCGGTGCACGCTTCGCGAGTAGAGCGCAGCGGTTGGCGTTGTTCGCCCGCGACCGCGGCTGCACCGCTCCCGGCTGCGACCGCCCCTTCGCGCAGACTCAGGCCCATCACGCACCGGACTGGATCACCCCGGCCGGACGCACCGACATCGACGCCCTCGGCGCCGCCTGCGGACGCCACAACCGCGCAGTCGGCACCGCACGCGGACAGTGGGAGACCACCATCCTCACCGACGGACCCGATGCCGGACGCATGGCCTGGCGACCAGCCACCACCGACCAACCCTGGCGCCTGAACCCGATCCACCATGCCGGACAAGCACAATCGCTTCACCCGCGCGCGCAGCGATCGCGGGGGCTGCCCCGCCCGATCAGTTCGGCAGGACCACCAGGCCGTGCGGCCGCGAGTTGACCGGTTCACAGCCGTCGGCTGTCACGATGACGATGTCTTCGATACGTGCGCCCCAGTCGCCGTCGAAGTACACGCCAGGCTCCACGCTGAAGGCCATGCCCTCCCGCAGAACGTCCGCATTGCCCGCGACGATGTAAGGCTCCTCATGCACCGACAGCCCGATCCCGTGGCCGGTCCGATGAATGAACCGGTCGCCGAGTCCCGCGTCCACGAGGATGTCGCGGGCCGCGGCGTCGACGCTCTCCGCGGAGACGCCGGGCCGGACCGCAGCGACCGCGGCCGCCTGCGCCCGTTCCAGGACCGCATAGGCCTCGGCGACGTCGGCGCGCGGCGGGCCGAAGCAGTACGTGCGAGTGGAGTCGGAGTTGTAGCCGGGCTCCACCGGTCCGCCGATGTCGATCACCACCACGTCGTCTTCGGCGATCACGCGATCGGAATGCTCGTGATGCGGATCGGCGCCGTTGGGCCCGGACCCCACGATGATGAACTCCGCATGAGTGTGGCCCTCGGCGCGAATCGCCGCATCGATATCAGCCGCCACCTCCGCCTCCGTACGGCCCGGCTTCAGAAACTCGGCCATACGCGCGTGAACTCGGTCGATGGCCTCTCCCGCCCTCCGCAGTGCTTCCAGTTCGGCGTCGTCCTTGATCATCCGCAACTCGCGCAGCACCGGCGTCGCCAGATCCGGGGCCACCGAGGTCCGGCGCGCGAACGGGATGAGGTGCAGCGCGGGCAGACTGTCGGACACCGCCAGACGCGCCGACTCACCGAGTCCGTCGAGGGCCAGCGCGTACGGGTCATCACCGTCCACCCAGTCGGCTATGCGCAGGCCCAGTTCGCCGATCGCCGACTCGCGAAGAGCCGCCAGTTCGAGCCTCGCGGTGACCACCCACGCCTGCCCGCTCGCCGGAATCACCAGAGCTGTCAGCCGCTCGAAGGTCTCGGCCGTCGATCCCGTCAGATACCGGAAGTCGGGTCCGGTCCCGACGATGATCGCGTCGTAGCCCGCATCGCGGGTGAGATCGGCTGCCCGTCGCAGACGGCGGGCATACACCTCGGAGTCGAATCTGGTCGCCATGCGTTCAGGGTATTTCACCGGCGGTGTGACAAGGTGATGACCATGACCGGATCATTGATGCTCCTCGACGGAGCGAGCCTGTGGTTTCGTTCGTTCTACGCGCTGCCGGAGAAGATGACCGCACCCGACGGACGCCCGGTCAACGCGGTCCGGGGGTTCGTCGACACGATCGCGGCGTTGGTCACCGCACATCGCCCCACACGGCTGGTGGTGTGCCTCGACCTCGAATGGCGACCATCGTTCCGAACCGATCTGATCCCGTCGTACAAGGCACACCGGGTCTCCGACGGCGGCGACGGCGCCGAAGAGGTTCCGGAGACCCTCACCCCGCAGGTCGACATGATCCTCGATGTGCTGCGGTGTGCGGGCATCGCGACTTCGGGCGCTGCCGGCTGCGAAGCCGACGATGTCATCGGCACGCTCGCCTTCCACGAGGCCGACGACGAGGTGCTGGTCGTCAGCGGCGACCGCGACCTGCTGCAGGTGGTCGCCGATGATCCGGTCCCGGTCCGCGTGCTGTACGTGGGCAGAGGACTGGCCAAGGCCGAACTGATGGGCCCGGAGGAGGTCGCCGCCAAGTACGGAGTTCCGCCAGAGCGCGCGGGCGTCGCCTACGCCGAGATGTCGATCCTCCGGGGCGACCCGTCGGACGGGCTTCCCGGCGTTCCCGGGATCGGCGAGAAGACGGCCGCGAAACTGCTCACCCAGTTCGGCAGCCTCGACGCACTGGAGGCAGCGGCCTACGACGACCGGACCGCCGTACCGACACGGGCTCGGAACTCGATCCGCGATTCGAGGGACTATCTGGCTGCGGCCCGCACAGTGGTCGCCGTACGGACCGACGCCGACACCGTCGACAGCACCGAGACCGATGCGCTACCCGCGGCGCCCGCGGACCGGGACGGACTCGACGCCCTCGTCGCCGAGCTCGGCATCGACGCTTCGATCACGCGGCTGGCGAAGGCGCTCGAATGGTGATCGGGAGCCCGCAGCACGGCCGGCGGGCGGTCGGTCCCGCGCGTCAGTTGGTCGGACGCGAGACCTCGTAGGTGCCCTTGTCGTCCTTTACCGTGACGGTGACGTGCTTGTTCTCGCCCTTCACCTTCACCGAGCAGGTGAACACGGTTCCCGCCTTCACTTCCTGACCACTCGGGCACTGGACGTCCTTCACGTCCGACAGACCGTATCCGTCGTCCTGGTTCTTCGCGGTCAGCACCTTCATGACGCCGTCCTGCACCGCGGACTGATTGAACGTCTTCGTGACCCATCCCGGCCAGACGAACGCAGTCAGCGCCACCACGGCCGCGATGAGGACCAGCACGCCGACGATGACGCCGATCAGCTTCCCGGTCGCCTTCTTCGGCGCGGGCTGCGCGGGAGCGTAGGGATTGAGAGTGGGATCGCCGCCGAGCGGCGGAGCCGGCGGCTGCTGCTGACCGAACGGGGCCTGCGCATACGGCTGCTGCTGACCGTACTGGGACTGACCGAACTGGGGTTGCCCGTACTGCTGCTGATATCCCTGCTGCGCGTACGGCTGCTGGCCGTACGCCGGACCCCCCTGCGGAGCACCGGACGGAGCGCCGTACTGGCCCGGCTGCCAGCCGGTCTGCGTCTGCCCCGCCTGTTCCTGCCCCGGCTGCCCGTGCCCCGGCTGCGGCTGACCCGGCTGCGGCTGACCGATCTGCTCGGTGGGGCCCGCGAATGACTGCTGATCTCGCTGCCACGGGCTCTGCTGCTGTCCCGCCGCGTCCGGACGTCGCACCACCGTGGTCTCCTCGTCCCCCGGCTGCCCCGGAGCGGTGGGCTCGTTTCCGTTCGTCATGTCGCGCCTTCCTCCTCAGCAGATGCCACCTGCGGCCGTGGCTGGTGTCACGTTACCGCAGCGACTCAATCCAATTCGGAGGCGACGACCCCGCGTTTGACACCCTTGACCGCCCGTGCCGCAGCCACCGCGAGACCGGTGTCCGGATCCACGCTGCCTCGGATCTGCTCCAGCAGATCGATGACCTGGCGGTTCCACCGAACGAAGTCGCCAGGTGAGAGCAACTGTCCCCGTTCCGACGCGGCCAGCAAGGCTTCCCGCAGCGACCGGCCCGAGGCCCAGGCACCGATGGCGATACAGAATCCGGTGTCGGGTTCACGCGTCTGAACGACTCCGTGTCGCTCCTGCACGTCGTTGGTCGCCTGCCACACGTCGACCGTCGCGAGGAGGGACTCCCGCAGCGCCCGGTCGCCGGGCATCGAGTCGACACCGCCGCTGTAGGAGTCGCGCCGCGACTCGTACACCATCGACGACACCACGGCGGCCAGGTCCGGCGGTGAGAGCCGGTCCCAGATCCCCGCACGAATGCACTCGGCGACGAGCAGGTCGCTCTCGGAGTAGATCCGTCGCAGAACCGCGCCGGTCGGCGTCACGACCAGCTCCCCGGAGTCATCGGTCTCGAGATACGACAGTTCGGTCAGCACACCGGTGATCGCGTCGAACTCGGTCTCGAGTGCCGCGGTCCGTTCGTCCACCGCTCGTTCGAGACTGTCGATGTCGCGAAGCAGCCGGTGACGACGTTCGGACAGCCGGTGCAGATCGTCGATGCCGTTGAGCTTGTGGACCGGGTGCTTGCGGAGCCGGTTGCGCAGTTCGGTGAGCCGCAGATCGTGCTCCGACAGCTCCCGCTTCTTCTTGTTGCGTCCCCGTGGCCGCGCGATTCCGCTGGAGCGGATCAGCTTGACCAGTTCGCGTCGGCCCTGTGCGCTGCGCCGATTCGCCGACTTCGGTATCCGCAGGTGTCCCAGCACCTCGGGCGGATTGACGAAGTCGCGCACGCCGACCCTGCCGGTCCAGCCGTCCTCGCTCAGCACCAGCGGTTTCGGGTCCACATCCATGGCCGCGCGCTCGAGCACCAGTGCCAGTCCGCGGTGCCTGCCGTTGTTCAGGCCGATCACGTTGCCGGGCTTCAACGACAGCAGGTCCTCGGACACCGCATCGGACGCCTCCATCCGACGGACGAACTTGGCCGCGCGTTCGTGCCTGCGGATGTCCTCGCGAAGCGAGACGTATTCGAGGAACGACTCGGGGGCCAGCCCCTTCCGTTCGGCCGAGTGCTCGAGTTCGGCGTCCACCTTGCGGAGCGTCATGCGGGCGCGGTCGAGTTGCCGCGCCTGACCCACCACCGATCTGTCGGTCTGGAACTGCGCGAACGACCGTCGGAGCAGATCGCGCGATCCGTCCACCCCGAGCCGATCGATCAGGTTCATCGCCATGTTGTATTCGGGGGCGAACGAGCTGCGCAGGGGAAAGGTCCGTGCTCCCGCCAGGCCGGCCACCCGGTCGGGGGCCACTTCGGGAGTCCAGACGACCACCGCATGTCCTTCGACGTCGATTCCGCGTCGTCCGGCGCGGCCGGTGAGCTGGGTGTACTCCCCCGGCGTCAAGTCGACGTGCGCTTCGCCGTTGTACTTCACCAGGCGTTCGAGGACCACGCTGCGCGCGGGCATGTTGATGCCCAGCGCCAAGGTCTCGGTCGCGAACACCACCTGCACGAGTCCCTCGACGAACAGCTCTTCGACGGCCTGCCGAAAGGTCGGCAGGAGTCCTGCGTGATGGGCGGCGAAGCCGCGGCGCAGGCCGTCGCGCCACTCGTCGACCCCGAGAACGTCAGCATCACCGGGGGCCAGCGCCGAGAGATGGCGGTCGACGATCGCGTCGACGGCGGAGACCTGGTGCGGCTCGAGCAGATTCAGGTCCGAGCGCAGACACTGC
>NZ_BANU01000006.1 GCF_000333035.1 Gordonia sihwensis NBRC 108236 | reverse complement strand
CAACACCAGCCGCGGCGGGACAAGACCGCCCGGATGGCGGATCAACCAGATCCACCACGCCGAACTCCTACCGGACCACCAACCCCAACCGCCGCCCGAACCCAGCGAATCCCGGATCGAGAACTACCTCGACACACTCCTGGCCGCCTGACCGGACACACCCGGCCGGGCACAGGAGTGCGCGAACACCGTCGGTCACATGTCCAAGCCGAAGTCGAGGACCGTGACCGAGTGGGTCAATGCCCCGACGGCGAGGTAGTCCACACCGGTCCTCGCGTAGTCCATCGCCGAGTCCAGTGCCAGTCCGCCTGATGATTCGAGCTTCGTCTCGGGCGACCGCGTGTCTCGGCGCTGCACCGCCATCTGCGTCTGCCACGGCTCGAAGTTGTCGAGCAGAACCAGCTGGGGCGCGAGCTCGAGGACCTCGTCGAGCTGCTCCAGCGAATCGACCTCCACCTCCACCGGAACATCCGGCGCCGCAGCGCGGACCGCTTCGAGCGCCTGCGCGACACCGCCCGCGGCGACCACGTGATTGTCTTTGATGAGCGCGGCATCACCGAGACCCATCCGATGGTTCACTCCGCCGCCCGCCCGGACCGCATACTTCTGCAGCGCGCGCATACCGGGCAGCGTCTTCCGCGAATCCCGGATCTGTGCACGCGTGCCGTCCACGGCGTCGACCCACGCAGCCGTCGCCGTGGCGATACCGGACAGATGGCACAGCAGGTTGAGGGCGGTACGCTCCGCGGTCAACAACGAGGTCGCCGGGGCACGCAGCGCGAGAGCGACCGACCCGGGTTCGACGCGCGAGCCATCGTCGAGTTGCTCGGTGACTACGTAGTTATCGCTCCCGATCACCTCGTCGAACACGGCCCGGACCACCGGCAGGCCGGCGAGCACGCCGGGCTGGCGGGAGACGATCTTCGCGTCCGCGACCGTCTCCGGTGGCACGGTCGCCAGCGTGGTGATGTCGGGACCGTATCGAAGATCCTCCAGGAGTGCCGTGCGGATCAGAGCGATGAGTTCCTCGTCGACGACGAGATCCAGATCGCCGGTTGCCTGTTGCTGACCGATGAAGGAGTTCACTCCGCCTATTCTCCGCTACCGGGATTGCCGATCGCGATCATCCTCTCCACCGAGCGCCGTGCACGGGCGGCCACATCCGGAGCGACGTGGACTTCGTCCTTGCCCTCGGTGAGGCATCGCAGCAGCGCCGCCGGGGTGATCATCTTCATGTACGGGCAGGCTGCACGATCGTTGACCGGCTGGAAGTCGATCTCCGGCGCCGCACGACGCAGCTGGTGCAGCATGCCGACCTCGGTCGCCACCAGCACCTGCTTGGCGTGAGTGGCTCGCGCGGCGTCGATCATGCCGCCGGTGGAGAGGATCTTGACGCGCTCCTGCGGCACGACGCCCTCGCCCGACAGATAGAGCGCCGACGTGGCGCACCCGCACTCGGGATGAATGAACAGGTCGGCGCCGGGGTGACTCTCGGTCTGTTCGGTGAGTTCATCGCCGTTGATGCCGGCGTGCACGTGGCACTCGCCCGCCCAGATGTGAATGTTGTCGCGCCCCGTCTCACGCTTCACGTGGGCACCGAGGAACTGGTCCGGCAGGAACAGCACGTCCTTGTCCGGATCGATCGACGCGACCACGTCCACCGCGTTCGACGAGGTGCAGCAGATGTCCGTCAGTCCCTTCACCTCAGCGGTGGTGTTGACGTACGAGACGACGACCGCGTCCGGGAACTCAGCCTTCCAAGCACGCAGGTCGTCCGCGGTGATCGAATCGGCGAGCGAGCAGCCCGCTCGCTCGTCCGGGATCAGTACCCGCTTCTCTGGACTCAGGATCTTGGCGGTCTCGGCCATGAAGTGCACACCGCAGAAGATGATCTCGTCCGCATCGGTCTCCGCGGCGATCCTCGACAGTGCGAGCGAATCGCCGACATGGTCGGCGATGTCCTGAATCGCGGGCAGCTGGTAATTGTGAGCCAGGATCGAGGCGTTGCGCGCCTTCGCCAGCCGCTTGATCTCCTCGGCCCACTCGGCCGTCGGCTCCACGCCGCCGTAGGCGGGCGGAATACCGTGGCGGGGGTCGGGCATGCCGAGTTCGGTCTCGGTCCGGGTGATCACGGTTCCAGTAGTCATGACGACTGCTCTCCCATCGCGTGGTCTCGAGCGCGGGCTGTGCGCCAGAGGTTTTCGACCATAGATCGAAAACACCTCGTCATCGTAACACCTGTGATCGACGACGCATTCCCGCCCGGTCGTGACAGCGTTCGGGCGCGCTGTCAGCGGGAACGCCAAGGCCTGCCGGTGCAGTGGGCTACGGTGCTTCCATTCACGTGGGACGAGGCCGAAGAGGTGACTGCATCGATGGCGACACGACATGTGACGCGGATACTCGTGGCCGTTGCGGTTCTATTGGCGGTGGCTGTCGCGGTCGCGGTCACGATCGTCCTGATGGACCCTCAGCGATCGAACGACGCCGCAGCTCCGCCGGCGACCGTCACCGTGTCGGTCACGCAATCCCCGCCGTCCCAGACCGAGAGACCCGACCCGCCGGCTGTCGAGGAGCCGGTCACGGAGGAGGCACCGCCGGTCGTCGAGGGTTCGGAGTGTTCGGACTCGGAAGTACGCACTTTCCAGACAGACGCCTCCGGCCGCAGTCTGGTCTGCGGCTACTCCGGTAGGCCGACGCCGCACTGGCTCCAGCACGGAGACGACGACGGAAGCGTCCACAATGTCGGCGATCCCTGCGACAGCAGCGTCGATCGGGTGTCGCGGGATCCGTCGGGACTGTTCATCATGTGCGGCGGGAGCACCTGGGTCACTCACCCGTGACCGTCCACCGGGACCGAATGCGCAGCGGAACGACCGTCTCCTAATCTGGATCGCATGGCCGAAACCACCGTGCGCGTCGAGGTGCTCACCGCTGTCTTCCAGGTGCGCGAAACCGACGTCGACGTCCCGGCGCTGCATGTGCTGCTGCATCGGTGCGAGCAGGCCGGATGGGCGTTGCCCGGCGGACCGATCGTTGAGCGCGAGACGCTGGGGGCGGCCGCGCTGAGATGGCTCGGTGCCCGCGCCGGGCTCACTCGGGTGGCCCACCTCGAACAGCTGTCGGTGTTCTCCGACCCGGACCGCGTGCCCGAACAGCGAACCGTCGCATCGACTTTCCTGGCGCTGGTGCCGAGCGATATCCCCGCCGAGACCGTCGCCGATGCCGCATGGTTCGCCGTCGACGAGTTGCCGGAACTGGCCTACGACCACCGCGACGTCATCGACCTCGCACGGCATCGTCTGGCGGGCAAGCTCTCGTACACCAACATCGCGTTCGCTCTGGCGCCGAGCCAGTTCCCGATGTCCGAACTCTCCGAGATCTATGGAGCGGCGCTGGGCTACCCGGTCGACTCGACGAATCTGCTGCGGGTCCTCTCACGCCGCGGAGTGGTCGTGGCGACGGGAACCGTCGGCCGCACCGGCCGGACGGGTGGCCGTCCGCCCGCGCTGTATGAGTTCGCGGACGCTCGGATCAGGGTGACCGACGAATTCGCCGCGCTGCGCCCACCCATGTGACGGCCCGCACTTCCCCACGTCCCGCCTCAGCGTCCGCTCGGGTCTCCCGGTTGCGAGGGCGGCACGACCTCGCCGCCGTCGGATGCTCCGACCGCACCGACCGGCAACGGCTCGCGCATCTCACCGAACTCGTCCGCAGGCAGATCGCCCACGCCGAGATCTGCGTGCGCGCTCGAGAGAACGCACACGAGATAGACCAGCGCGCCGGCCGTCGGCGCACACAGCAGCAGCACCCAGGCCGGACCGACGTCGCCGTCGAGCCAGAGGTTCACCGTCCCGGAGTAGGAGCCCGGTACGGACCGCTCGATCTCGCCGTGCGACATCCGGCCGAAGCGGTCGGCCAGGTTCAGCGCGAGCGCCGACGTGGCGATGGACATCAGCACCACGAACGCGAATCCGCCGACACCCCTCGACGTGCGCAGCCCGAACCAGGTGGCGAGTCCGATCAGCACGCCCAGTCCGAGGCAGAGGAAGGAGAAGATCGCCACCCCGTCGAAGAGCTTCGCCGGGTCGGCCTCGGTCGCGAAACGCATCTGCCCGCCGTGTTCGACGACGACATCGGGTGCGGGAGCCAACAGCACCCACAGTCCTCCGACCGCCACCGCCGCGGCGAACAGCGCGAGTACGACCGCGACCACCCGGCGCGCGTTCATCGCTGTCCCAGCTCCGACGAGTCGACCGTTCCGTGCCTGGAGCACCGTGCATCCCAACCGTCCGGCCGCACCTGCACCACCATCCGGCGGCCGCACTGGCCGCAGAAGCGCGGCGGCTCCAGGCCGAGTCGCGCCGCAGTGGGAACCTCGTCCGCAGCCTGGAGTTCGAGCTCGATGCCGGTGTACACGCCGAAGCGCAGCGGCTGCTGCAGCGGACCGGGGATCACGCTCGTCATGGTCGACGCCTCCTGGAATCTGATAGCCGCGGCGGACGGGCCACGACCTTCGAGGCTACCGGCGCGGGTCACAGCGTGTCATTGAGGGCTTTGATGGGCATGCTCAGGTCGTCGAGCAGATCGAGATCGTCCTCCGCGGGCCGGCCGAGAGTGGTCAGGTAGTTGCCCACGATGACGGCGTTGATGCCGCCGAGGATGCCCTGCTTGGCTCCGAGATCGCCGAGGGTGATCTCGCGGCCGCCCGCGAACCGCAGGATGGTGCGGGGCAGCGCGAGCCGGAACGCGGCCACCGACTTCAGCGCCTCCGAGGCCGGCAGTACGTCCAGGTCGCCGAAGGGCGTGCCCGGACGCGGGTTCAGGAAGTTCAGCGGCACCTCGTCGGGCTCGAGCGCCGCGAGATCGGCGGCGAACTCCGCGCGCTGCTCGAGGGTCTCCCCCATGCCGAGGATGCCGCCGCAGCAGACCTCCATGCCCGCCTCACGCACCATCCTCAGGGTGCCCCAGCGCTCCTCCCACGTGTGCGTGGTGACGACCTTCGGGAAGTGACTGCGCGCGGTCTCCAGATTGTGGTTGTAGCGGTGGACACCCATCGCTGCGAGCTCGTCGACCTGCTCCTGCGTGAGCATGCCCAGGCTGCAGGCGATCTGGATGTCGACCTCGTTGCGGATGGCCTCGATGCCCGCGGCGACCTGAGTCATCAGTCGCTTGTCCGGTCCACGCACGGCGGCGACGATGCAGAACTCCGTCGCTCCGGTCTTGGCCGTCTGCTTGGCCGCCTCCACGAGCGACGGGATGTCGATCCAGGCGCTGCGGACCGGAGAGGCGAACAGTCCCGACTGACTGCAGAAGTGGCAGTCCTCGGGGCAGCCGCCGGTCTTGAGCGAGATGATGCCCTCCACTTCCACCTCGGGACCGCACCACCGCAGCCGCACATCGTGCGCGAGCTGCAACAGTTCGGTCAGGCGGTCGTCGTCGAGCTGCAGGACGCGCAGGACCTGGTCCTGACTCAGTCCCTCACCGCGCTCCAGGACCTGCTCGCGCGCGACGGCGAGGATGTCGGCGGTGTCCGCGGCTGCCGGAGCCGAGGTGTCGGCGGTCGTGGTCATGGGGAGATCTCCTTCGTGAATGGGTGTGAGGTTTCTAGGAACGTGCCGGTGACGCCCCGGGTGAGGGCGTATCCCCCTCGGCCGGCGCTGTGCGGCGCGTTCTCGGCGTCATGAACAGGTCGCGTCCACGTGGAACAGCGAGGCGTCGACCCACTTCGGTGCGGCGGCGCGGAAGTCGTCGGCCGGTGACCGCCCGACCCCTGCGGGGACGGTCGCGACGATCGGCGCTCCCGTCAGCCGTGGAAGGTCGGCGAGGTTGCACCGCATCGCGAGATCCGGTTCGCCGGGCCAGGAACCGATCACCAGACCGCGCAGCCTCACCCCGGCTGCGGCGATCGCCCGCGCGGTGAGTTCGGTGTGGTTGAGAGTTCCGAGCCCCGGGTCCGCGACCACCAGCATCTCCGCGCTGAGTCGGCGGGCGACGCCGAGCACGGTCAAGTCCGGACCGAGTCGCACCAGCACGCCGCCCGCACCTTCCACCAGCACCAGATCGGTGACGGCGGCGAGTCCCTCGGTCGCCGAGGCGATCGCATCGAGTGTCACCGGCTCCATTCCGGCCCGCGCGGCGGCGGTCTCGGGGGCCAGCGGCTCGGGATACCGTGCCGGCTCGCGCACCGGGATCGGTCCGGCCAGGCGGCGCACCTCGTCGAGGTCGCCCGGTTCGCCGGGCGCGACCCCCGTCTGCGCGGCCTTGCACACGCCGACGCGGAGTCCGGCGGCCTGGGCGGCGGCCGCCAGCGCAGCGACCGCGACCGTCTTGCCGACATCCGTCGACGTGCCGGTGACGACCATGATCCGCGCGGTCATGCGGCCTCCACCCGGCGCAGCGCGCCGGTCACGACTGAGGCCACGAAGTCGAGGTCGGCGTCATCGAGGTCGGCGCGGACGGTCAGGCGCAACCGTGAAGTGCCCTCGGGCACCGACGGCGGTCGGAAGCATCCGACGAAGACGCCCTGCTCCCGGCACAGCGCGGCGGCGTCGACCGCGGCCACCGGGTCGCCCACGATCAGCGACACCACTGCGGCGTCGGGGATCCCGCCACCGCAGGCGGCGGCGAGCCGGCGCACTCCGGCGCGGAGCCGGTCGGGCATCTGCGGATCGCCGCGCAGAATGCGCAGCGCCGCATGCGCCGCCCCGACGGCGGCCGGGTTGAGACCGGTGTCGAAGATGAAGGTCCGGGCATGGTCGATGAGATGCTCGCGGAGCAGATGCGTGCCGAGAACGATGCCGCCCTGTGCACCGAGCGACTTAGACCCGACCGTCGTGATCACCAGACCGGGAGCGCCGGACAGTCCCTGTTCGGCCGCGACTCCCCGCCCGCCGGGGCCGCGCACGCCCAGCGCATGCGCCTCGTCGGCGAGCATGATCGCGCCGTGCCGAGTGGCCGTGTCGTAGTACTCGCGGAGCGGAGCGATCCGGCCGTCGATGCTGTAGATCGAATCCGTCACGACCAGCGCGCGTTCCTCCGACCGTGCGGCGAGCACTCGCTCCACGGCATCGGCGTCGCCGCGCGGCACCACTTCCACGCGCGCCCGCGACAGCCGGCATCCGTCGATCAGCGAGGCGTGCGCTCCGGTGTCGCTCACGATGAGATCACCCCGGCCCACGAGCGCGGTGATCGCGCCGACGTTGGCCAGATACCCGGACGAGAAGGCCAGAGCGGCTTCGAAACCCAGGAACTCAGCGAGGTCGTTCTCGAAGTCGATGTGCGCCTGCGTGGTTCCCGCGACCAGACGGGAGGCGGTGGAGCCCGCACCCCACCGGTCGAGTGCGGCGTGTGCCCCGGCGATCACGTCCGGATGGCTCGACAGCCCGAGGTAGTCGTTGGACGCGAGGTTGATCTCGGTCGCTCCGGCCTGGCGCACCACGGGTTCCCGGTGCAGTCCTGCGTTCAGGGTCCGCGCGGCGATGTCCGCCAGCCACGGTGCGCTCATGATGCCAACTCCTCGTCCTCGCGGGTGTCTGCTTCCACCGACGCCTCCACCGACGCCCTCGCCGCCGCGGTCATGCCTGCTGTCAGCACGTCGATCTGTGCATCGGTGATGATGTACGGCGGCATGGCGTAGATCAGGTTTCGGAACGGCCGCACCCACACTCCGCGCGCGATCGCCGCGTCGGTGGCCGCAGCGACGTCGACCTCGCGATCGAGCTCGATCACCGCGATCGCCCCCAGTGTGCGTACGTCGGCGACGCCTGCCACCTCGGTCAACGACGCCAGCCCCGCGCTGAGCCGGCGGCCGATCTGCGGCACGCGCGTCCGCCAGTCCGATTCGGCGAGTACCTCCAGGGACGCACAGGCGACCGCGCAGGCCAGTGGGTTGGCCATGAAGGTCGGTCCGTGTGCCAGACCTCCCGCCTCGCCGCGGCTGATGGTCGCGGCGATCTCATCGGTGGTGAGGGTGGCGGCCAGCGTCAGGTAGCCGCCGGTCAGCGCCTTCCCCACGCACACGATGTCGGGGCTGACGGCCGCGGCGTCGACCGCGAAAAGGGTGCCGGTCCGGCCGAAGCCGGTGGCGATCTCGTCGCAGATCAGCAGCACGTCGTGGCGATCGCACAGTCGCCGCAGCCCCGCGATCAGCGACGGCGAGTGGAACCGCATCCCGCCGGCACCCTGGACCACCGGTTCGACGATCACTGCGGCCAGTCGATCGCGATGCAGTTCGAGTTGCGCGTCGAACATGGTCAGGTAGGCCTCGTCGGCGGACGCACCCGCACGCGCGTCCGGAGGCGCGGGGACGAAGACCTGCTCGGCGATCACTCCGCGCCACATCGAGTGCATGCCGCCCTCGGGATCGCAGACGCTCATGGGCGCGAAGGTGTCGCCGTGGTAGCCGCCCCGCCAGGTCAGCAGGCGGTGCTTCTCGCTGCGCCCGCGACTGCGCCAGTACTGCACCGCCATCTTCACCGCGACCTCCACCGACACCGAACCGGAGTCGGCGAAGAAGACCTTCTGGAGCGGATCGGGAGTCAGGCTCACCAGCGTCTGGGCCAGTCTCGCCGCGGGCTCATGTGTGAGCCCGCCGAACATCACGTGCGACATACGACGGGCCTGTTCGGCGAGCGCCGCGTCGAGTCGCGGGTGACGGTAGCCGTGAACGGCCGACCACCACGAGCTCATCCCGTCGATCAGTTCGGTGCCGTCGGCGAGCCGGATGTGCACGCCCGCGCAGTCCCGCACCACCAGCGGCCGCGTACTGGACGGGAAGCCGCCGTACGGGTGCCAGACGTGCTTCGCATCGATCTGCGCGATGGTGGTCTGGTCCATACCGGCCTCCTGTTCGTTGCACATCCCACACGGATTCCTCGATTCCTGGACACCGTACAGGACGTCCTGAACGATGTACAGGAGACGCCTGTACGACGTACAGGGCAGGTCAGGATAGGGTGGCGGTGTGAGCAACACGAGATCGGACATTCTCGCTGCGGCGCGGGCCATCCTCGCCGAGCACAGCCTCGCCGATCTCACGATGCGGCGGCTGGCATCAGATCTCGGCGTCCGGCCGAACGCGCTGTACTGGCACTTCCCGAACAAGCAGTCGATGCTCGCCGCGCTCGCCGAAGACATCCTCTCGACCGTTCCCGGGGCGTCCGAGGACATCGACTGGCTCGCCGATCTGCACCGGTTGGCGACGGACATGCGCCAGGCGCTGCTCGCCGTCCCGGACAGCGCCGAGGTGGTCTCCTCGGCTTGGGCGTCGGGACTGGCCGACCGCGGCATCGAGACGGTGATCGCCGACATCGCCGCCCGCGGCGGCCTCGACCGCCAGGCCCAGTCGGGTCTGGCGACGGCCATCTGCCAGCTGACCATCGGTCTGACGATCGAGGAGCAGACCCGGACACAGATGGAGCGGCTCGGCGTCACCGGACCGTCCGGCCGGGTCTTCGACGCGGAGTTCGACGACGCGCTCGAGGTGATCCTCGACGGCGCCCGGGCCCGCAGCGCCGCACAGACGCACTGACCCGCGCACCGCACCCGCCGCAGGCCGAGATTTCGTCCGGCGCAGGCGGGCACGTAGATTACTGAGGCGGCCACCCGCCCGGGAGGCCCGTGCCCGGAGAGAGAAACCAACGACAGTGCCCGCGTCCACCGATCGCCCTGCCACGGCAACGGCCCCGACGGTGCCCGCCTATCGTTCAGACCTCGACGGTCTCCGCGGCATCGCCATCGCCCTGGTCGCATGCTTCCACGTCTGGTTCGGCCGGGTCTCCGGCGGCGTCGACGTGTTCCTCACTCTCTCGGGCTACTTCTTCATCGGCTCGCTCCTGCGGCACACCATTCACAGCCAGTCGGTCAGCTTCGGGCTCGCGGAGACGATCAACCCCTGGCCGCGGTTCCAGCGTCTGCTCAAACGACTCCTGCCCGCGCTGTACACGGTGCTCATCGGGGTCGTGATCCTGACAGTCCTGGTGATCGCACAGACCCGCTGGCTCAACATCGGCCGTGAGACCTTCGCGAGCGCGCTCTACTACCAGAACTACTACCTCGCGAAGAACTCTCAGGACTACCTCGCCGCGAGCTCAGCGAACAGCCCGCTGCAGCACCTCTGGTCCATGTCCATGCAGGGCCAGTTCTTCGTCGGCGCCCTGATCGTCCTGCTCGCCATCGCCGGACTGATCAAGGTGGCGGGCCGCCGCTACGAGATGCTGACCCGCGCAGGCGTCATCCGCGGTGTCTTCGCGGTCGTCGTCGCCGCCGTCGCCGTCGCCTCGTTCGTCTGGGCGCAGCACCGGCTGCACGTCGATCAGCCCTTCAACTACTACGACACGCGCTCGCGCCTGTGGGAGCCGCTGGTGGGCGGGCTCCTGGCGATCTGGATGCCGCGGTGGCCCATCGCCGACCGCATCCGCAGCGCGGTCACCGTCGCAGCGCTGGTGTTGATCGCCACCTGCGGTTGGTGGATCGACGGTGTCGCCGAATACCCGGGAGCGCTCGCCTGGGTTCCGGTGGGGGCCACGCTCCTCGTCATCTGGGCCGGTCAGGCCTCCGACCGCCCGGCGCCGGCCGCGAACCGGATGCTCGCGAGCCGGCCCGCCGTGTGGCTCGGCGGACTGTCGTACTCGCTGTATCTGATCCACTGGCCGCTGCTGATCTTCTATCTCACCTGGCGCGGAACGCAGCACGCGAACGTCCTCGAAGGCGCGGGCATCCTCGCCGTCTCCCTGGGACTAGCGTGGCTGATGAAACGGTACGTGGAGGATCCGCTGCGCGGCGGCGGCCGCTCGTCGATGGCGCACATCCGGTGGCCGGCGCACCCGCGGATCACCTACGCCGCGATCCTGACCGTCATGCTGGTCGCGATGTCCGCCGGGACTGCCGGAGCCATTCGGGCGTGGGACCGTCACATGGCGACGGTCACCGTCGACACCGCGAACCTCGACCCCGCCCTGTATCCGGGTGCCCGCGCCCTGCTCGAGAACGCGCCCGTTCCAGCACTCGACCCGCAGCCGACGCCGCTCGCGGTGGCCGACGACCTTCCGCAGACCGGCCCGGACGGATTCATGAGCGACTTCGCCGCGACCGAGCCCGCGATCGGCGTCTACGGCGACCCGCACGGCACCAGGACCCTCGCCCTCGCCGGCGGCTCGCACGCCGAGATGTGGATCGGTGCCCTCGACGCGATCGGCAAGGCCAACGGATTCAAGGTCCTCACCTATCTCAAAATGGGCTGCCCGCTGACGTCCGACGAGAACCCGACGAAGCTGGAGGGCACGCCGTATCCCGAGTGCCGCACCTGGATTCTCAACGTGATGGCCGACCTCGAACGGACTCGCCCCGACGCGGTGTTCACGAACTCGACGCGGCCGGACCCGTCGGGCGCCGCCGATCACGTCCCGCAGGGGTACATCGGGATCTTCGACGAACTGACCGGCGCCGGGATCCCCGTCGTCGGAATCCGCGACGATCCGTGGCCGCACAACGACCGCGGGCCGATCAACACACCCGAGTGCCTCGCCGCAGGCGGCACCGCGCGCTCGTGCGGCACGGTGCGGACCAGCGCACTGCATCCGGTCGATCCGGCGACCGACTACGCCGCGCGCAACCCGCTGTTCCATCGGCTCGACCTCTCCGACGGGCTCTGCACCGCCGACTTCTGCCCCGCCGTGGTCGGTAACATCATCGTGTACAAGGACTATCACCACTTGAGCGCGACCTACGTCCGGAGCCTCACCCGGGAACTGTCGCGTCAGCTCTCCGCGGCACTGCCGTGGACCGGCCCGGAGATCCACTGACGCCTCACCTCCGGGGCCAGTGCAGGCGATCGGAGGACAGGTATGGCCGGCACCCCCGCCGACCCGGTGGCCACCTATCGCATCCAGCTCACGCCTGACTTCACGTTCGCCGAGGTGGCCGGGATCCTGCCTCATCTGTGCGAACTCGGTGTCAGTCACCTCTACCTCTCCCCCGTCCTGGAGGCGATGCCCGGATCGCGGCACGGCTACGACTGGTGCCCGCCAGGGCGGATCTCCGGTGTTCTCGGCGGGCCCGACGGCTACCGGCTGCTTCGCGAGCACGCCCGGGCCCTCGGACTCGGCGTCATCCTCGACATCGTCCCCAACCACGTCGGAATCGCGGACCCCGATCACAATCCCTGGTGGTCGGACGTGCTGGTGAACGGCCTGGACTCCCGGTACGCCGAGTACTTCGATCTCGACACCGAGGCCGCAGGCGGGATCGTCAACCTGCCCTACCTCGGCCGCGACGAGGACCTCGCCGATCTGCGACTCGACGAGCGCGGACGGCTGGTCCTCGGCACGCTCGCCGTACCCACCGCCCCGGGGACCGCGTCACCCGGCGACGACCCGCACGCGGTGCACGCCCGCCAGCGGTACCGCCTCGTCCGGCACGACAGCCGCCGCATCGGCTACCGCCGGTTCCTGGCCGTCAACGGGCTCGCCGCACTGCGGCAGGAGGTTCCGGAAGTCTACGACGCGACGCACTCGTGGCTCCGGGAACTGATCGCCGACGACTTGGTGGACGGCGTCCGCGTCGACCACGTGGACGGGCTGCGCGATCCCGCCGGTTACCTCCGGCGGCTGCGCGCCGATCTCGGCGACCATCGGCTCCTCTACATAGAGAAGGGGCTCGCGATCGGCGAGCGGCTCGACCCCGCCCTCCCCGTCGACGGCACCACCGGATACGACCAGCTCCGGCTGATCGAAGCCCGCTTCACCGCACCGACGGGGATGGTGGAACTCGACGAGACCTTCAAATCCGTCTCCGGCGTCCCGGGCGGCGGCGAACTCGGCGCTCTGGCGCGCGCACTTCGCCAGACCGTGCTCGTGGACCTGTTCCCCGACCGACTCCAGCGCGTCGGCGATCTGCTCTGCCGGCGTGCGCCGCACGTTCGCGCCCACCTCGTGCAGCAGGCCGCCGCCCTGATGATCTGCTCCGCGTCGGTCGCCCGTCCCGACTACCCCTCGCTGCGAAGCACGGTGTTGGCCGACATCGAACGGCTGCGGGACGCCAGTCCGATCCTGTCACCGGGGTTCGACGTCCTCCGTGACGCCTTCCACGACCCGGACTACGCTCCGGAAGCGGTCGCCCGACTCGGCGAAGCCGCGGTCGCGGTCTACGGCAAGGCCACCGAGGACATCGGGTTCCACCGCACCGCACGGCTGGTCTCCACGCAGGAACTCGGATGCAATCCGCGGGTCCCGGCCGTGAACCGCAACGACTTCCATGCGCGGATGACCGAGCGTGCGGCCCACTGGCCGCGGGCGCTGACTGCACTGTCGACGCACGACACCAAACGCAGCGAGGACGTCCGCGCCCGGATCGCGGTGATCGCACAGACGCCCCAACGGTGGCGGATCCTGGTCGACGAGCTGCAGCGGATCGCACCGCCGCCGGACCCGGTGATGTGCTACTTCCTCCTACAGAACGTGGTCGGCGTGTGGCCCGACGAGGGCCGGCCGGACGCCGACCTGGCCCGTCGACTCGCGGAGTTCGCGCGCAAGTCCATGCGGGAGAACGGCATCGTGTCGTCGTGGACCGACGTGGACGACGCTGCCGAGTCGGCCGTTCAGCAGTGGCTGACGAGTCTGCAGCACGGTTTCGCGGCGGAGCTGATCGCCGCGTTCGTCGCACTCATCGCCGACGCCGGCCGCGCCGAGTCGATCTCGCGCAAGGCCCTGTCGCTCCTGCTGCCCGGTGTCGGCGACGTGTACCAGGGCACCGAGTGGTGGGACCATTCGCTGACCGACCCCGACAACCGGCGGCCTGTCGATTACGGTCAGCGCCTCGACCATCCGAAGCTCCAGGCCGTGCGGACCGCTCTGGCGGTCCGGCGCAGGCATCCGGGTGCCCTCGCCCCGGGCAGCGACTTCATCGACGTCCCCGCGCGCGGGGTCTGCGCCTCGCACATCGTCAGCTTCGCGCGCGGCCGCGACGGCGAACCGCAGGTGGTCCTCGTCGCGGTTCGGCTGGCCCTGATGTTCACCGGCGCCGAGACCAGAGCTGCCGCCCAGGTGGAACTGCCCGCCGGAACCTGGCGCGATGCCGTCACCGGCGCGGTGTTCACCGGAACCGTCGGTGCGGACGTCCTCCTGGGCGACGGTCCGCTGGCCGTCCTCGAACCGGCGGATTGAGCCGCCGCGGGACGGCTATCCGGGTGGCTATCCGCCGGGGACCGGCGCGGGCGTCTGCGTCGGGGCGGGTGTCGGGATCTGCTGCTGCGCCTGCTGAGAGCCGACGGTGACTCCGGGACCTGCCTCGATCGCGCTCACGAGCCAGTCGCCGTCGACCTTCTTCATGTTCAGCTGGAGCAGGATCGCATTCTTGCCTCCGGTGGTGCTGATGGCGCTGGTGCCCGTCACGTCCACACCGAGGACCACCGTCGCCTGATCGGCACTGAAGGACTCGACCATCGAGGAGGTCACCGTGGTCTTGATGTTCTCGACCTTGTTCTCCTTCATGAACTCGGTGCTGACGACCGCGTCCGAGTCCAGTCGCTTCTTGAACTCACCGGTGCTGAGCGGGCCCACCGCGTCGCGCAGCGACTTGGCGTCCGCATTGGGACCGCTCATCGCCTGGAAGTACGTGCCGACGAAGTTCGACGCGGCGGCCTTGCTGTCGTCGAACGCCGCGAGTTTCTGGTCCTTCTCGTACAACTGCCATCCGCCGACCGCGATCACGGCGATCACGGCGACGACGAGCAGTCCGACGATCGCCTGCTTCACCCGGCGCATCGAGATCGTCACCGAGACGCTGTCGGCCTTCTCCCTGCCCGCCTTCCGCTCGGCGCGCTTGGCCGCATTGCCGGACTCCGAGGCGTCCATGGCAACGGCGGTGTCGTCGGCATCTGCGTCGTCGGGCCGGGCGTCCGAGATGTCTTTCGAGTCGTCTGAACTCATAAATCCTTCATCACTTGTCGAGCGGTACCGTGCGGGCGTTCGGATCGTAGTCCGGAGGCGGACCCGCCGTGTCGTCGCCCTTCGGTCGCGGTGCGTTCGCCGCCCCGCGGACCTGCATGGTCGGATCCTCGGTGACACAGTACAGATTCTTCGGCACGGTGAGTTCGAGGATCTTGGTCGGACGCACCGGAGCGATCTGGTAGTTGCACGACGGCCGCGGATACACCGATGCCAGCGCCCACCAGGCGCCGTCGTGGAACATCTTCTGTGCCTGAATGGACCCGTCCCGGATCGCGGGGAACAGGGTCGCCAGCGCCGGCGCGCGCAGTGCACCCTGTCGCGCGACGTCGAGGAACTGGGTCAGAACGTCGCTGAGCGGATCGGTGATCGTCGCCAGCGATCCGGCGAGGCTCGTGAACTGTTCCGGTCCGTTCCCCAGGAGCGTCCGCAGTTCCTTGTCGGCCGCGACCGTCGCGTCGAAGAGCGAGTCGAGCCCGCCGGCGAGGCGTCCGAGATCCGGTTGGACCTGCGCCGTGGTCTTGAGGATCGTTCCGGAGTTCTTGATCAGGGTGGTGGTCTCCGGCAGCACCTTCGCCAGATCGGCGAAGATCACGCCTCCGGAGTTGAAGACCGACTTGAGCTGGTTGGGCCCGCGGTCGTTGAGTGCGATCTCGAGTTCCTTGAGCGTCGCGGTGAGTTTCGGCGCATCGATCTGGCTGATGACGTCGAGCGTCGACTGCAGCATCCCCGGGAAGGCCGCCGTCACGTGCGTCTGGCCCACCTGGATCACATCTCCGTCCTGCAGGTACGGGCCGTCATCGGTGGTCGGGGTGATGTTCACGTACTGCTCGCCCGCTGCCGACAGGCCGAGTGCGGAGAACGTCGCTCCCTTGTTGATCTTGTAGTCGTCGCGCAGATCGAGAGTCACGTCGACGCTCTTGGGCGTGACCTGAATGGAACGGACCTCGCCGATCTGGGCGCCGCGCAGCATCACCTTGCTGGTGTCCTGCAGGCCGCCGGAGACCGGGAAATGCACCATGACCTGATACGTGCTCTGCCACGGACGCCAACTGAGACTGTTGAAGGCGAGGAACGCCAGACCCACCAGCATCACCACGACCAGCCCCAGGTTGCCGATCATGATCTTGCGTTTGCGCAGCCATCGCATCATGAGCAGCATCCCTTCGTTCCGGTGAGACGAGCGATGATGCGGGCGAGTGTCTGTTCCAGACTGTGCATGCCGTTGGTGACGTCCGCGCCTTCGGGCAACCGCGACGCCGAATCGAATCCGGCGCCCGGCGTCAGCCAGTACACCTTGGCCGAGACCGCCGCCGCACTTCCGGACGTCGACTTGACCCACTTCGGGTTCAGCTCGGCCATGCGGTCGGCGAGCGGCCCGAAGATCGGCGCCGCATTCTCCAGCGCCACCAGCGTGGTGTTGAGGTGGCCGAGCATCTCGCCGAAGTCGGCCTGCTCGGTGTTCAGGAAATCGTTGGTCGCGGCGGTCACCTTGTTCGTCTTGTCGAGGGTCGTCAGGATCATGCCGAGTTGGTCGTTGACCGTGTTGATCGCCGCGGGGAGCTTGTTGATCGCGGCGGCGATCTGGTTGCGGCCGTTCGCCAGTTCCTTCGACCACCGCGCTGTGACGGCCATCGATTGGTCGACCGCCGCCGAGTTCTTGTTGAACTTGTCGATCGCGGTCGTGAATCCCTCGATGGCGCCGTGCAGTTCGGGAGCATTGCCGCCGATGGCGGTGCTGAGCTCGGTGAAGATCCGCTGCAGGGAGCTCACCGAACCCGAGTCGACCAGACCCGTCAGACTCACGAGCAGGTCCTCCACCGTCGCCGCCGCCGAGGTGGGGCCGGCCAGGGTGCCGCCGTCGCGCACCATCCCCTTCGAGGTGTCCGCCGGCGGCTGCAGCGCGACGAAGACGTCGCCGAGCGGTGTCGCCTGACGCAGTTCGGCTCCGGTGCCGATCGGCAGTTCGGTGTCCTTCGCCACCTTCATCGTGACCTCGGCGCGGTAGTTCTTCGCGACGATGGACTCCACCTCGCCCACATCCAGGCCGCCGAGACGGACCTTGGCCTTGTTCGGCAGGTTGAGTGCGTTCTCGAACGAGGTGTGGACGGTGATCGAGTCGCTGATCCCGCCCGGGGCGGGCAGCGGGATCTGCTCCACCGTGACGCCGGGGACGGCGCCGCATGCGGTGAGGCTGACCGTGGTGACGAGTGAGACCGCCGCGAGACCGGCCTTGCGAATCCTGGTCATTTCTTGCTCAGCTCCAACAGTCCGGAATAGATGCCCAGGTCGGGGCCGAAGTCCTTCAGCTGACCGGTGTCGCAGCCCTTCTGGTTCAGGTTGATCGCATTGCAGAACTTGTTGAGCATCTGGTTGTCGAGCAGCGACTTGTCAAGGAAGACCGAGGTCCGCCACGCACCCTGTTCGGCCGAGATCGAGTTCGAGAGGTTCTGGAACAGCAGGGGCGCCACATCGATCGTCTCCACCACCTCGCGGGAGAAGTCCGACAGATTGGCCGCCAGCGACGCCATCCTGCCGGTCGCACCGCTGATCGCACCCGAGTTGGCGGCGAGGAACTCGGAGGTGTTCTGCAGGGTCTTGTTCAGGTCGTGCAGCGACGCGACGAGGCCGACCGACTGGTCGCCCAGCATGTCCGAGACCTGCGTCATCGACGACGAGAACTGCTGCATCTTCGGATAGTTGTCGGTGAGCGCCGTGGTGAGCGTGCTCAGCGACTTGATGATCGACATCAATGCGTCACCGTTGTCCGCGCCGAGCTTGCCCGCCTTCGAGAGCGCATCGAGCGCCTGCCGCAGCTTCTCGCCGTTGCCGGAGGCGATTCCCGAAGTCACGTCGACGAAGTCGGCGATCGGCCCCTCGCCGGGCCGGTCTCCCGACATGGCCTTGACGATCTTGTCGATCGAATCGAACAGCGTGCCGATCTCCACCGGCGCCTCGGTGTGGCGGATCACGTCGCCGTCGCCGAGCTTGGGTCCCTTGGTGTAGGTGGGCGACAGCTCGATGTGCCGCGTGGTCACGATCGAGGTGTTGACGATCGCCGCCGTCACATCGGCGGGCACGTCGACGCTGTTGTCGACGGTCATCGTGACCTTCACCCGAGTGCCCTGGGGCTCCACGGAGGTGATGCGACCGACCGGCATTCCGAGAACCGCGACGTCGTTGCCGGTGAAGATTCCCGACACGTCGTCGAAATAGGCTGTGACGGTGTTGGCCTGGCCCAGCGCCGCGGTCCAGGTGGCGGGCATCAGCGAGCAGCCGCTGACGGTCGTCGCCGTCACCGCGACCAGCGCCACCGCGGCCATCGCGCTCTTGATCCGGGACATCCTCAGCATCCGTCCACCACCCGCGCCGCGCAGAGCCAGTTGTCGGGGAACAGGCCCCACGGCAGGTAGCCGTTCGCATAGGGCCCGTCACCGGTGAGATTCGTGGTCAACCGGGCGGTGACCGGCAGGACGTCAAGCAGCTTGCGCAGGTTGTCGCGGTTCTTCTCGAGTCCGTTCGCAATCGTGTTGAGGTTCGCCATCACCGGTGCGAACTGGTCGCCGTTCTCCGCGGCCACCGCCGACGCCTGATCGGTGAGGGCGGCCACGCCGTCGAGCATCCGGGTCACGAGTTGTTCGCGAGCCACGATCTTGTTCGCCAGTTGGGCGCCCTGGCCGACGATGATCGACAGCGCGAACTGACTGTCGACGACCTGCTTGGTGACCGCATCGGTGTCTTTGAGCAGCTGGTTGATCTGATCGTGCCGATTGTTGAGCACGTTCGACATCCGGGTCAGCGCATCGAGTGTGGGTCCCATGATCGCGGGCGCACCCGCCAGCTGCGTGCTCAGCGTGCGGATGCTGTTGGTGAGGTCATTCGGTTCGATGCCCGCAAGCACCGGGGTGCCCTTGGCCAGGGTCTGCTGGAGGTCGTAGGGCACGTACGTGTGCTGGATCCGGTCGTTCGGCGTCGCCTTGTCGCTTTGCCCGAGCACGATGTCGACGTACCGCTGCCCCAACAGCGTCGACATCTTGATCTCGGCGGAGCCGTCGTCCTTGACCTCGACGTCCTTGTCGACCTTCATGGCGACCTCGACGTGGTCTCCGGCCAGTTCGGTCTTCGACACTTCGCCGACGTCGATGCCCGCCACGCGGACTTTGTCACCGGGACGGATTCCGCCCGCCTGTTCGAAGTCTGCGGTGTACGTCCGCTTACCGAGTCCGGCCGAACTCAGCCCGACCACGGCGACCAGGACGATCGCGATGACGACGACACCGAGGATCCCGTACCACAGCCGGCGGTTGCCGTGGAACGACCGGGCGAGACGCTTCTTCATCGGCACACCACCGAGTGGTTGGTGCCACCGATCTTGTTGATCAGGCCGGGCGGGAACAGGACGTCGCCGATGGAGATGTCGAGGTCACACGCGTAGATGTTCAAGTAGTTGCCCTGCATCATCACATTCGGGAAGTGTCCGAGGAAGATCGGCAGCTCGACCGCGAGCCGGTCCATCTTGGCGCCGTTGGCGATCAGTTTGCCGGTGGCGTCGTCGGCGGCGGTGCCGGCCGACTTGAGGGTCGCGCGGTTCTGCGCGAACACCTGGGCGAAACCGGTGGTGGTCTGGCCGAGCTGATCGATCGCCTTGCCGAACTGCTGAGAGTTGCCGTTGAGACCCTCGATCAGCTTTCCGGTGCTGTCGAGGAGGGTCTGCACCTGGTCGCCCTGTGAGGCCAGTTCGCGCATCACCACCCCCATGTTCGTGATGATCGCGCCGAGCACCTGGTCGCGGTCGGCCATGTCGCTCGCCACCTGCCCGATCTCGGCGATCGTGCGAGAGAGAGACACCTCGTCGCCCTGGAAGGCCTGGATCAGGCTCTCCGACAGCGTGTTGACCTGTTCGGGTGTCAGCGTGTCGAAGACCGGCTGGAATCCGGCGAGGAGTTTGGTGACGTCGAACGAGTCCTCGCCCGGCAGACGCAGCGCCGAGCCCTCGCTCAGCTGAGCCTGCGGTGTCGGACCGTCCAGCGAAAGCGCCAGGTACCGCTGACCGATCAGGTTCTGGTAACGGATCGCGGCCCGGGTGTTCGCGTACACCTTCTGATCGTGCTGGACCTCGAACCTGACGAGGGCCCTGCCGTCGTCGAGGTCGATGCTCTCCACGCGCCCGACGCGCACGCCCGCCATTCTGACGTCGTCGCCCTCCGCGAGCCCGGACGCGTCGTTGAACGTGGTCGTGTACCCGCTGGTCGGCCCGCTCACCGAGCGCTCGAGCGTGGACCAGATCAGATACGTCATCGCCAGCGCGACGATCGCGAACAGGGTGAATCCGATCAGCGGCTTGCGGATGGTCGATTTAGCGGCGCTCACCGGCCTCCCTCCTGCGGTGTCACGGCCGAGACCAGCGGGCCGAGCATGAGGCTGTCGGCCGAGGTCGGCTTCCGTCCGAGCGCGCCCTTGAGCGTCTTCTCGTCCTTTCCGGTCGTCACAGCACTGACCGGCTTCTGGGCGGCGGCCCGCTTCATTCCCGGCGGGTACACCGTCAACGGTCCCGACATGGTCGGGCCCGTGCCGGTCCCGGGGCCGACGCATCCCGGCCCACGGGCCGTCCCGTAGGGGCCGCCGTCGTAAACCGGGCAGTTCTGGCGCGTGTACTGCGCGAACGCACTGAAGCTGACGCCGAGGTTCAGCTGAACGTGGCCGTTCACGCCGGTGAAGACTCCGAGCACCCTGCCCGCCAGGACGTAGAGCTGCTGCAGCGCCTCGGGCAGTGAGTTCGGTTCCAGCGTGATCGCTCCGAGCATCGTGTTCAGATCACGCACGATCCGCTTGCCGCCGTCGCCGTTCTTGGCGAAGAGGGTGTGCACTTGGTCGAGCATCCCCTGGCCGGCCGACAGCAGTGCGGTCAGCTGGTCGGCGTTCTGCGCGATCGTCATCGCCGGAACCACCGACTTGCCGAGCGCGTCGAGCAGTTGCGGGGTCGACTGCGCCAGACCGCGGATCGCCCGGTCGAAGTTCTCGAAACCGGACGGTGCGCCCGGCGGGAACTGCGCGTTGATGGTCTTCCAGTAGGTGTCGAGAACACCGACGAAGGTGGAGAAGGTTGCGCCGCCGCCCTGCAGCGCGTCGGCGATGGTGCCGAGCACCATGCCGAGATCTTCGGGCGGGACACTCCGCAGCAGCGAGCGGAGCTCGTTCTGCGCGTCCTGCAGCCGGATGGTCGGCTCGGAGGTGTCGGCCTTCACCACGTCGCCGCCGCTGATCGACTCCGAGGCGGGATTCGCCGGCGCGATCAGCTCCACCGAGTTCACGCCGAAGAGGTTCGACGGAACGGTGCGCGCGGTGGTGTTCGCCGGGATGCCGGACGCCTGGTCCGGGTTCAGGATCAACGCGACGTCCTTCGTCGGGTTGTCACCGCTGCCGACCAGGGTGATCGAATCGACCGACCCCACGATGAAGCCGTTGTAGCGGACGTCGGCGCCGGGAACCAGTCCGTCGCCGACGTCGGTCAGCTCCGCGGTGACCTCGGTGCGGTCGTCGAACTTGCCCTCGTACCGGGCCAGCAGCAGTGCGAACACGACCACCGCCACGGCGAGGAACGCCAGCCCCCGCAGGAAGTACGTCTTGAGCGACGGATCGCGCCCACCAGTATCGATTCGCATCCGTCACCCCGATATCTTGATGCCGGCCGAGGTGCCCCAGAACACCAGCGTGAGGATCAGGTTCGCGAAGACGATCGTGATGATCGACAGCCGGATCGCATGCCCGGCCGCGACGCCCACGCCTTCCGGACCGCCCGACGCGAAGTATCCGTAGTAGCACTGGATGAAGGTCGTGAGCAGGACGAAGACTATGACTTTGAGGAACGAGAAGACCACATCGCGCGACAGGATGAATTCGTCGAAGTAGTGCAGGTAGGTGCCCGATCCCTGTCCCGACTGGATCTGGAACATGAACTGGCAGGCGATGTAGTTGGCGGCCAGCGAGATCGCGTACAGCGGGATGATCGACAGGACCGCCGCGGCCATCCGGGTCGTCACCAGATAAGGCAGCGGCCGGATCGCGATCGATTCGAGCGCGTCGATCTCCTCGCTGATCCGCATCGACCCGAGCTGCGCCGTGAACCGGCAGCCCGACTGTGCGGTGAACGCCGTCGCGGCCAGCAGCGGAGCGATCTCACGGGTGGTCGCGAACGCCGAGAGTCCGCCGGTGATCGGCGACATGCCGAGCAGGTTGAGCGCCGTGTAGCCCTCGATGCCGACGGTCGCGCCGCCCATCACACCGAGGATCACCATGACGCCGACGGTTCCGCCGCCGACGACGATCGCGCCGTTGCCCCACGCCACGTCGGAGAGCAGTCGCCAGACCTCTTTCCGGTAGTGCGTGAAGGTGATGGGCGCCAGTCCGATCGACTTCACGAGGAAGGTGATCAGGTGCCCCATCGCGACGATGCCGTCGCGCGGCGCCTCCCACAGCTTCCGCAGCCAGCCGAGCGGTTTGAGCAGCGGCGGTACGTAGCGTGACGCGGCCATCTCACACCACCTTCGCCGGCACGACGAGTGCGAACACCTGGGTGAGCACCACGTTGACGGTGAACAGCAGGATCACCGAGTTGACGACCGCCGCATTCACCGAGTTCGCGACACCGGCCGGGCCGCCGCTGGTGGTGAGGCCGCGGTCGCAGGCGACGATCGCCACGATGGCGCCGAAGATCACGGCTTTCACCAGGGCGAACAACAGATCGGGCACGCCGGCGAAGGAAGCGAACGTCCCCGTGTAGCTGCCGGGCGTCCCGCCCTGGAAGTAGACGTTGAACAGGTAGCCGGTGATGAAGCCGACGAAGCAGACGAAGCCGCAGAGCAGGAACGAGACCACCATCGTGGCGAGCAGCCGGGGCGAGATCAGACGCTGGATCGGGTTGACTCCCATCACCCGCATGGCGTCGATCTCCTCGCGGATCGTGCGCGAGCCGAGGTCGGCGGCGATGGCCGAGCCGACCGCACCCGCCAGCAGCAGCGAAGTCACCAGCGGCGCGCCCTGCCGGATGACGCCGAGGCCGGTCGCGGCGCCGGAGAACGACGTGGCGCCGATCTGGCCGGCGATGTTCGAGACCTGGATCGAGACGATGACGCCGATCGGGATCGCCACGAGCAGCGTCGGGAAGACCGACGTGGAGGCCATGAACGCGCACTGCCGGATGAACTCGCCGAAGGGGAAGCGCTTCTTGACGATGTCTTCGATGAGGACCTTGAACACTTCGACGAACATCGCGAGCTGACGGCCGAAGGTCTCGAAGGACTTCTTGATGTGCTCGTCGAACCATTTGCGGGCGCCGCTGTCGGACCAACGACGCGCAGCAGCACGTGGGTGCGCGTCCACCGTGTCTGTGCTCAATCCCCTGCCTTCGCCCTCTTCGCCTCCGCGGGTGCGGTGGGGAGTCGACAGTCGCCGCGCCCCCCGCCGGCCCCACCCCCGAGGGGGTGTTCGGTCGTAATATACACAGCGATTTCGGGAAAGTGTGCCAGGCGCCACACATAACTTCACCTATGTAGGAAATAGGCAGGTGACCCTCCCACGACGCCGGTAACCAGGTGATCGGGTGGTCGAGACGAGGACGGCGGCCGCCCCCGTCGTTACCGGGAGCGACCGCCGTCGCGCTGGGTCCGCCTACGTCAGGTAGCGGTACGCCGGAGTGTCCGGCTCGAGTTGTTCGACGTCCAGACGGGAGCGCTTCATCCGGTCCTGCAACCCGGACAGATCCGACGGGTCGCCGAGTTCCACGCCGACCAACGCGGCCCCGGTCTCGCGGTTGTTCCGCTTGACGTACTCGAACAGAGTGATGTCGTCGTCGGGACCGAGGACGTCGTCGAGGAAGCGGCGCAGCGCGCCCGGCTCCTGCGGGAAGTTCACCAGGAAGTAGTGCTTGAGACCGCGGTGCACCAACGACCGCTCGATGATCTCGCCGTAGCGGGAGACGTCGTTGTTGCCGCCCGAGACGAGTGCGACCACGGTGGCACCGGCGGGAAGATCGAGTTCGCGCACCGCGGTCGCCGCGAGCGCGCCCGCGGGCTCGGCGATGATCCCCTCGTTCTGGTACAGCTCGAGCATGGTCGAGCAGATCGCCCCCTCGCTCACATTCGTGATGGTGACGCTGCCCGGCGCGAGGTCGATCTCCGAGGCCTCGATCACCGGCACCCGCGGGTGCGAGGTGACGTCGGCGAGCACGGGGTGGTTCACCACCCGGGCCCCGGCGGCCGCCATCACGCCGTGCCCCAGGCCGCCGATGCGCTGCACTGCCGCACCGTCGACGAAGGAGTCGACGGTCGGCAGCGTGTACGGTGCACCGTTGACCAGCGCGGCCGCGAGCGACACGGCACCGTGCGGCTCCACGCCGACGATCGCGACGCCGGGGCACGCCGCACGCAGGTAGGTGACGATTCCGGCCATGCAGCCCGCACCGCCGACCGGCAACACGACGACGTCGGGATCGGCTCCGAGCTGCTCGAGGATCTCCTTGCCGATCGTGCCCTGCCCGGCCGCCGTGCGCGGGTCGTCGAAGGCATGGATCCACGTGGCGCCCGTGCGGATCACGTCGCTCTGGGCCGCGGCCGCCGCGGCGTCGTAGGTCTCACCGACCGGAATGAGCTCGACGAACCCTCGGCCATGCCACAGAATCCGGTCGCACTTCTGCTTGGGAGTGGTCGTCGGTACGTAGATCCGACCCTTGACCTGCATGGTGGCGCACGCGAACGCGACGCCCTGTGCGTGATTGCCCGCGCTCGCCGCGACGACGCCTGCGGCCAGTTCATCTGCGCTCAGCTGCGCCATGACGTTGTAGGCGCCGCGGATCTTGTAGGAGCGGACGGTCTGCAGATCCTCGCGCTTGAGATGCACTCGCGCACCGGTGGCGTCACTCAGGCGGGGGCAGTCCTCCAGCGGTGTCCGGCGTACGACGCCGTCCAGACGACGTGCCGCAGCCTCAATGCTCGCCGGGGTGAGGGTCGAATCAGCGGCGGGAGTGGTGTTCGGCGATGAAGTCACGCTCTCCATCGTCCCACCGTTCACGAAGCAGCACATAGCCGCCCCACCACACCGTGATCACCGCGACTGCACTGGCCCACATTGACGCCGTCCCGGAGCCGGTGAAGGTGAACACGAGCGCGGCGACGACCACGCCGGCGACCACAGCGGCCAGCTTGTACAGCGGCCACGGCACCCCGAACACCGGAACCTGCACGGCGCGATGCACAGTTGCGGGCTGAGGTGCCTGTCGGATCAGCGTGGTCATATCCACAGTGTAGCTCAGTCGACGAGTTGAGATTCGGTGAACCGAATCTCGGCCTCGTGCCTGCCCTTCTCAGGTCAGACAGCTCGGGCCCAGGAGTGCCTTCAAATCCCCCATCAGGGCCGACGACGGCGCCACGCGCAGTGAGTCCATCAACCGCAACTGCGTCTGCTTCCGGTCGCTGACCAGCGTCACATGAACGTCGGAGGTCCCCGGATGACGCACGAGGATCTGTTTGAGCGCGCTGACCCGGTCGGGCGTGCAGACGCGGGCCGACAGCGTGAGATTCAGCGGCTTGGTGGTGCCGACCGCTGACAGGTCCGGAACCGCGAGGTCGTTGGCGCTGATCATCGTCGAATCGTCACGCTTGTTGACACGGGCCTTGACCAGGACGATGTTGTCGGGCACCAGGTCCATCCCGTACGCGACGTACGCGCGCGGGAAGAAGTACACCTCGACGCCGCCCACCATGTCCTCGAGCTGGACCGCCGCCCACGGCTCGCCCTTCTTGTTCACCCGTCGGGTCACCGAGGAGATGATGCCGCCGATGGTGATCTGCGCGCCGTCGGCCACCGACCCTTCGAGGAGCGCGGTGATCGAGGTGTCGGTCTGCGCCGCGATCGCGTGCTCCAGTCCTGCCAGTGGGTGGCCGGACACGTACAGGCCCAGCATGTCTCGTTCGAGAGCGAGCTTGTGCTTGGTCTCCCACTCGTCCTCCGGCACCTTGACCGCGAACACGTCCGAGGCACCGCCGTCGTCGTCTCCGACACCGCCGAAGAGGTCGAACTGGCCGACCGCTTCGGCCTTCTTGGTCGACAGCACGGCGTCGATCGCTTCGGAGTGAACGAGGAACAGGCCCTTGCGGTCGTGACCGAGCGAATCGAAACCGCCGGCTTTGATCAGCGACTCGGTGACCTTCTTGCTGCACGCCTGCACGTCGATCTTGCCCAAGTAGTCCGAGAAGCTCGTGTAGGTGCCCTTCTCCTCGCGCGCCGAGATGATCGAGGAGACCACTCCGGACCCGACGTTGCGGATCGCGGCCAGACCGAATCGGATGTCCTCCCCCACCGCGGCGAAGTCGGCACGCGACTCGTTGACGTCGGGTGGCAGCACCGTGATGCCCATCTTGCGACAGTCCGCGAGGTAGATCGCCGCTTTGTCCTTGTCGTCGCCGACCGACGTCAGCAGCCCCGCCATGTACTCGGCCGGGTAGTTGGCCTTGAGATAGGCGGTCCAGAACGAGACCAGCCCGTAGCCGGCGGCGTGCGATTTGTTGAAGGCGTAGCCGGCGAACGGCAGAACCGTGTCCCACAGGGCGGTGATCGCCCCCTGTGAGAAGCCGTTGTTCTTCATCCCCTCCGCGAAACCGTCGTAGGCCTCGTCGAGGATCTCCTTCTTCTTCTTTCCCATCGCACGACGGAGCAGGTCGGCCTGTCCGAGCGAGTAGCCCGCCACCTTCTGAGCGATCTGCATGATCTGCTCCTGGTAGACGATCAGGCCGTAGGTCTCCGCCAGGATCTCCTTGAGCGGCTCCTCCAACTCGGGATGGATCGGCTTGACGTCCTGCAGACCGTTCTTCCGCTTGGCGTAGTCGGTGTGCGCGTTCACACCCATCGGCCCCGGGCGGTACAGCGCCAACACGGCGACGATGTCTTCGAAGCCGGTGGGCTGCATCATCTTCAGCAGCTCGCGCATGGCCGCGCCGTCGAGCTGGAAGACGCCGAGCGTGTCGCCCCGCGCCAGCAGCTCGTAGGTCTTCGGATCCTCGAGCGGCAGCTTGTCGAGATCGAGGTCGATGCCGCGGTTGGTCTTGATGTTCTCGATCGCGTCACCGATGACGGTCAGGTTGCGCAGCCCGAGGAAGTCCATCTTGAGCAGACCGATGGCCTCGCACGAGGGATAGTCCCAACCGGTGATGATGGCGCCGTCCTGCGCACGCTTCCAGACCGGGATCGCGTCGGTGAGCGGTTCGCTCGACATGATCACCGCGCAGGCGTGCACGCCCGCGTTGCGGACCAGCCCCTCCAGGCCGAGGGCGGTGTCGTAGATCCGCTTGACGTCCGGATCGGTCTCGATCAGCGTGCGGACCTCGGTGGCCTCCGAGTACCGCTCGTGCTCGGGATCGGTGATGCCCCAGACCGGGATGTCCTTGGCCATGATCGGCGGCGGGAGCGCCTTGGTGATCCGGTCTGCGATCGCGAAGCCCGGCTGACCGAATTGGACGCGGGCCGAGTCCTTGATCGCGGCCTTGGTCTTGATCGTGCCGAAGGTGATGACCTGAGCCACTTTGTCGTGGCCCCACTTCTGGGAGGCGTAGGTGATCATCTCACCGCGGCGACGGTCGTCGAAGTCGATGTCGATGTCGGGCATCGACACGCGCTCGGGGTTGAGGAACCGCTCGAACAGCAGACCGTGCGGAATGGGATCGATGTTCGTGATGCCGAGCGCGTAGGCCACCAGCGACCCCGCGGCGCTGCCTCGTCCCGGCCCGACGCGGATCCCGACCTCCAGGGCGTGCCGGATGAGGTCGCCGACGACGAGGAAGTAGGCCGGGAAACCCATCTGGTTGATGACCGACAGTTCGTACTCGGCGCGCGAGATGTAGTCCGCGGGCGGATTGCCGTCGAACCGGCGGTCCAGACCGGCCATCACTTCGCGCGCCAGCCACGTCTCCTGCGTGTAGCCGTCCGGCACCGGGAAGATCGGCATCCGGTCGTGGTGCGCGTAGACCTCCTCGTACGACTGCACGCGTTCGCCGATCTCGAGCGTCGAATCGCAGCCGCCGGGGACGACGTCGTCCCACAGCGCTCGCATCTCCTCCGCCGACTTGAGGTAGTAGCCGTCGCCGTCGAACTTGAACCGTGTCGGGTCCGACAGCGTCTTGCCCGTCTGGAGGCACAGCAGCGCCTCGTGCGCCTTGGCGTGATCGCGGGTGACGTAGTGACAGTCGTTGGTGACCAGCGGCTTGATGCCGAGCTTGCGGCCGATGTCGAGGAGCCCCGACCGCACCCGCTGCTCGATCTCGAGGCCGTGCTCCATCAGCTCGAGGTAGAAGTTCTCCTTGCCGAAGATCTCCTGCCACTTGCCCGCCGCCTCGAGAGCCTCGGCCTCGTGGCCCAGCCGCAGCCGCGTCTGCACCTCACCGGACGGGCAGCCGGTGGTCGCGATGATCCCTTCGGCGTGCTCGGCGATGATCTCGGCGTCCATACGCGCCCACTTGCCGAGCTGTCCCTCGATCGACGCCAGCGACGACAGTTTGAAGAGGTTCCGCAGCCCGGTGGCGTTCTCGGCGACCATCGTCATATGCGTGTACGCACCCGAACCGGAGACGTCGTCGGACTTCTGGTCGCGCGTGCCCCACTGGATCCGCTTAGTGTTGAAACGGGACTCCGGTGCGATGTACGCCTCGATGCCGATGATCGGCTTGATGCCGTGCTTGCGCGCGGTGTTGTAGAACTCGCTCGCACCGAACATGTTGCCGTGGTCGGTCATCCCGATCGCCGTCATGCCCAGGCGCTCGGCCTCGGCGAACAACGGGGACATCTTCGCGGCACCGTCGAGCATCGAGTACTCGGTGTGATTGTGAAGATGAACGAACGACCCGGACACGCGGCGACTCCTTGAGGCGATCGAACCAACTTGAGACCACTCCACTGTAGAGAAGACCTCGGACACTTCCGCCGTGGCACGCGGACCTGTGACGGATGAGACGAGCGGCCCGCGCGAGGGCCGATCACCTCCTCGTCTCACGGCTCCCGGAGAACGTCCAGGGCGTGCTGCAGATCGGCCGGGTACTCCGAGGTGAACTCCACGCGACGACCGTCGGCGGGGTGCGCGAAGGCCAGCATCCGGGCGTGCAGCCACTGCCGTTCGAGCCCCAGCCGGCCCGCGAGCCGGGGATCGGCGCCGTAGGTCGGGTCGCCGCAGCACGGATGGTGCATCGCCGAGAAGTGCACACGGATCTGGTGCGTGCGTCCGGTCTCCAGATGAACGTCGAGCAACGACGCCGCCGCGAACATCTCCAGGGTGTCGTAATGCGTCACGGATTCACGACCGCCCGCGGTGACGGCGAAACGCCAATCGGACCCGGGATGTCGACCGATCGGCGCGTCGATCGTCCCGGACGGCGGATCGAGGTGCCCCTGCACCAGCGCGTGGTACCGCTTCTCGACGGTGCGTTCCTTGAACGCCCGCTTCATCAGCGTGTACGCGCGTTCGGACGCGGCCACCACCATCACCCCCGAGGTACCCGCGTCGAGGCGGTGCACGATGCCCTGGCGCTCGTGCGCACCCGAGGTGGAGATGCGGAAGCCGGCCGCCGCCAGCGCTCCGATGACGGTCGGCCCCGACCAGCCGAGCGACGGATGCGCCGCGACGCCGGCGGGCTTGTCGACGACGATGATGTCGGAGTCGTGGTAGAGCACCTCGAGGTCTTCGACCGGTGTCGGCTCCACCGTGAGCGGCTGCTCCGGCTCGGGAAGAAGCACGTCGAGCCACGATCCGGCCGCCAGCTTGTGGGACTTGCCCACCGGGACGCCGTCGACGGTGATGTCACCGGCGTCGGCGAGCGTCGCGACCACCGTGCGCGAGAGACCGAGCACGCGCGCCACGCCCGCGTCCACGCGCATCCCGTGGAGACCGTCGGGGACCGGCATCGCCCGCGAGTCACGCATCGTGGTCCTCCTCGTCCTCGCCCGACTCCGCCGGGTGCTTCTCACTGCCGTGCCGAGCCGCCCATCCGGTGCGGGATCCGTCGTAGTCGTAACCGAGCAGGGTCAGCACGACCAACAGAACCGCACCGCAGACGACCGCCGAATCGGCCATGTTGAAGGTGGGCCACCAACTCCCCACCTGAATGAAGTCGACCACATGGCCGCGCAGCGGCGCCGGATCGCGGAACATCCGGTCGGTCAGATTGCCCAGCGCCCCGCCCAGCACCAGGCCCAGGCCGATCACCCAGCCCAGCGAACCGAGCCGCTTGGCGTAGCGCGCGATCACCACGACGACGGCCAGCGCGACGAAGGTCAGCACCCACGTGTAGCCGGTGGCCATGGAGAACGCCGCGCCGCTGTTACGGACCAGGTGAAAGGTGAGGAAGTCGCCGATCACCGACACCGTCTCACCGGGTTCCATCTTCGCAACCACCAGCACCTTGCTGAGGACGTCGATCAGGTAGGCGGCGACCGCCACCGCGATGAGAACGGGGATCAGCCCGACTCCGCGGCGGCGCGCCGGGTCTCCGGCGCGCTGCGCCGCAGGTTGGTTCATGACCTCAATTCTCCACATCGGCCGCGTCGGCGTCGCACCCCGCCTCGTCGGGACGGCCCGCGGCCCGCACTACTCTGGCTCGGGTGACTGTCTCGTCTCCGGTTTCCCCGCGTTCCACCACTGCCCGCCGCGCCGTCGGCATGGCCGCCGCGGCGGTCGTTCTGGCGTCCGGCGCCGCGGCGTGTTCGTCTTCGAACGACGCCTCCGGCGACGGTCCGTGTGCCACGACGCCGGCCAGCAAGTCCGACGGCGCGCGGTCGATCACCGTGCCCGACGCCGAGGTGACCGTCCTCTCCCCCGGCGAGGGTCCGGCGCAGCCGCTCACCGTCTCGCCGAGGACCGATGCCGCCCAGCGGGTCACGCTGGAGACCTCGTCGCTCGAGGCGAGCGTGGCACCGACCTCGCGCACGGAGAACACCAATCAGGTGCAGAAGACCGAGCAGCAACTCGTCACTCCGATCACCGCGCGCGCCGTGTGCGACGATCCGAGCAGTCTCGAGTTCTCCATCGGAACGCCCACCAGCAAGGACACCGCTCTCGACGGCCTGCTCGGCGCGCTCGACGGATCCACGGGCGGCATCTCGTACGCCCCGGGCCTGGTGCCCACCCGGCTGCGCCTCAAGCCCGACGAATCGTCCGAGTCACCCGCACGCAGCGCGCTGGAGCAGTCGCTCGTCGGGGCGCTCGACTACGCGGTGCCGGTGCCGACCACCCCGGTGGCCCCGGGTGCCCGATGGCAGTCGCTGCGGACGGTGTCCGCGGCCGCGACGGTCACCCAGACCATGACCGTGACACTGACCGCTCGCGAAGGCGACATCCTCAAACTCGACGTGCGGGTCGACGAGACACCGGTCGACTCGGTCTTCTCTATCCCGGGGTCCGACGCGAAGCTGCACATCGCGAAGTTCTCGATGAGCGGCTCGGGCTCGTTGACGGTCGATCTCCGCTCGCTGCTGCCGGTCTCGGGCGACCTCACGATGAAGGGCGGCCGCGAACTGACCGGCGACGACCCCAACCGGCCCATCCTGCAGCAGAACGAATTCACCCTCACCTGGCGGAAGTCGGAATGACTCCGCGCCTGGCGAGGGCGAATGGATGTGCTCCGGTCAGCGGCTGACCGGAATCAGCCCGCGGCCTTCTTGCTCGAGGTCGCGCTCTTGGCCTTGCTCGACGGCGAAACGCACAGCGGCGACTGCACGTCGGTCTGGCTCAGCAGCGGGCAGACGGTCTCCTTGGAGAGCTTCCAGCGGCCGTTGTCGAAGACGATCGACGCGTCGATCTTGGTCGGCGGGTTGTTCGGCAGCTTCACCTCGACCTTCACCTTGGCTCGGTTGGGCCCGGCCTTCAGGATCGGCTTCTTGATCTCGTAGGTGACGTCCGGGTTCTCCTTCTTGGCCTTCACCAGCTGCGTGAAGAGGTTCGGGTCCACCTCGGAGCCCTCGACCAGGTCGGTCTTGGCCGCCGGCTTGATATTCGGATCGAGCGCCTTCTGAAGCATGTCGTTGAGTGCGGCGACGCCGGGAACCTTGTTCGGGTTCGTCATCTCGGCCTCGGTGCCGGTGGCCGCACTGCTCGTGGCCGCGGCGCTGGACGTGGTGGCACTGGGCACGGGCGGAGCGTCGGAGTTGTCGTTGCCGCCGCACGCCGCGGTCGCGGCGATGGCGCCGGCAAGCACGGCACCGGTCACGATTCTGCGAATGTTCACCGAAGTAGTCCTCACATTGGGGTCGGATTCCAGCGGGCCCTCCCAGACCCGAACTCAGACCACTATGCCAAAGAGCCCGCGATCCGCACACTCGCTCAGGCCGGTATCGGGTGACTTCTCAGCTTGGTCTCATCTGTCTCGCCAGCCCCACCGCGAGCTGCAGACACGATCGACGCGGGATGCAAGAATCGAGACCATGAGCACACGTCAGGTCGTGATGATCACCACTGGCGGCACCGCCGCCTCGCAGACCACCGACGACGGGGCCGTGCCGGTCCTGCACGCGGCCGACCTCGTCCCGGCGACCGCCGACGACGTCCGGGTCGCACCCGTCGAGCTGATGGCCAAGGACTCGTCGGCGATGACCGTCCGCGACCAGTTCGCAATCGTCGCAGCGATCGCCGAGGCCTTCGCCGATCCCGCGGTCGCCGGAGTGGTGGTGACGCATGGAACCGACACTCTCGAGGAGACCGCCTACTTGGCGGACGTCTTCGCCGCCGACCCCCGCCCGGTGGTGTTCACCGGCGCGCAGTTCCCGGCCGATCACCCGCTCTCCGACGGTCCGGCCAACATCGCCGCCGCGGTGGCGCTGGCGGCCGACGCGGACTCGCGCGGACGCGGTGTGCTGGTGGCGATCGGCGGCCGGGTTCTCGGCGCGCGCGGCGTGTTCAAGACCTCGACCACCGAGGTCACCGCATTCGACACCGTCCATCCCGACCTGCCGCGACCGCTGGTCTCGGACACTCTTCCCGAGGGCAGGCCGGCCCGTGTCGACCTGCTCGCGCTCTACCCCGGCGTCTCACCCGGCACCATCGCGTCGGCGGTCGCCCAGCGGGCGGCGGGCATCGTGCTGTCGGCGACCGGCTCTGGCAACACCCATCCCGACATCACCGCCGAGGTGAATCTCGCGGTGCAGCGCGACGTGGCGGTGGTCGTGTCGACCCGGGTCCCGTACGGCCCGGTGGAGCCGACCTACGGTGGTGGTGGCGGCGGCGTCGATCTCGTCCGGGCCGGCGCGATCTTCTCCCCGTGGCTGCGGGCGCCGCAGGCGCGGATGGCCCTCATCGCCCTGCTCTCCCGCGGCGCCGACGCCGACGCGATCGCCGCCTTCTTCGCGGCGTCGTCCCCCTGACCGCACAGCCCCAGCTGTACTGTCTAGTCCGGATCCCCCGATTCGGCGACCTCGTCCCAGGCGAGGCTGTCGAGCGGGTCCGCCCGCGTCAGTCTCGGCTCGGGCAGTCGGAAGGTCTGCGCGCGGCCCGGACCGGTCGCGCGCGTCTCGAACCGGACGGTCACGAAGCCGTGACCCCCGCCCTGCACCCATCCGTGGCCGTGATCGGGATGCGAGACGTCGGTACCGGTGGGCCAGTCGACGACGGGTTCGGCGGCGGTGTCCTCGTCCGGGACGCCGGGCGCACCAGTGGCCGCAGCCCCCGTGCCGGAGGGCGACGCGGAGTCACCGAGGTCACCGAGATCGGGAAACAGCGTCTCCTGGTGAGTGTCCGACAACCCGGAGTATCCGACGCCGACCAGGCGGATCGGCCCCACCTCCAAGGGATCGAGCATCACCCGGTGCGCCGCCGCGGTCAGCGCATCGAGGTCGGTCGTCGGCGCGGGCAGAGTGGTCGAGCGGGTCAGGATCGACATGTCGGAGCGGCGCAACTTCACCACCACGGTCCGCGCGCCGCGGCCGTCCGCCAGCAGCCGTCGATGCGCATGCGACGCCGCGCCCGAGACGGCCGCCCGGAGTTCGGCCGCGCGCACGATGTCGACCGCGAAGGTCGATTCGGCGCTGATCTGCTTCGCCTCCGCCCGCTCGGTCACCGGGCGATCGTCGATCCCGCGCGCGAGCCGGTGCAGCGACGGTCCCGCGGTGGCGCCGAGGACCGAGGCGACCTCGACATCCGAGAGCGCCGCCAGGTCGCCGATGGTCTCCACTCCCAGCCGAGCCAGTCGGTCTCCGGTCACCGGGCCGATCCCCCACAGCTTGCGCACCGGCAGCGCTTGCAGGAAGTCCAATTCCGTGGACGGCGGAATCACCTTGGCCCCATCGGGTTTGGCCATTCCGGAGGCGATCTTGGCGATCTGTTTGCCCGAGCCGAAGCCCACCGAAGCGGGCAGCCCCGTCTCCTCCCGGATCGCGGCGCGCAGCCGGTGGGCGAAGTCGAGCGCGTCGGCGGCGGTGGCGCCCGCGAGCTCCTGCGGTTCGCCGAACGCCTCGTCGAACGAGAGCGTCTCGATGACCGGGACGAAGGTTCTCACGAGTCCGAAGACGCGGCGGCTCACCACCGAGTACACCGATCCGCGCGGCGGAACCACCACCGCGGAGCCGCCGACCAGCCGCCGCGCCTGATGCATCGGCATCGCCGAACGGGCACCGAACGTCCGCGACTCGTAGCTGGCTCCGGCCACCACGCCGCGGCCACCGGTGCCGCCGACGAGCACCGGACGCCCGGCCAGGGTCGGCCGCGTGAGCTGCTCCACCGACGCGAAGAAGGCATCCATGTCGATGTGCAGCACCCAGCGCGCGCTGCGCTCCCCGCCGGCGGTGCCGGGTGCGGAGTCAGTCACGGGGACGGCGGCACAGGGCCAGCACTCGGGGATCGGTGGTGACGAAGCGGTCGACCTCTTCACCCGCGTCGCAGCGCAGCAGCGCGATGGTCGCCGAGTCCGGCCGCAGCGACACGACCTCCCACTGCGCGCCGTTGTCCTCCCAGCGCTGGAGTCGCTCGAGATCGTCGCCGCTCATGGCCCGATTCTATCGCCGGCCCCGCGGGCGTACTCTCGGCAGACGTGCCTTTCCTTCGATATGCAGCATTGGGCGACTCCTTCACCGAAGGAGTCGGGGACCACGACCCGCAGCGGCCGAACGGAGTCCGCGGCTGGGCGGACCGGGTGGCGGCCGAGTTGGCGCGGCTCGAGCCCGGCGCCGAGTACGCCAACCTCGCCATCCGCGGTCGCAAGCTCGAGCCGATCGTGGCCGAACAGGTGGAGCCGGCGCTCGCACTCGACCCGGATCTGATCACCCTCTACGCCGGCGGCAACGACATCCTCCGGCCCAAGGTCGACATCGACGCCCTGCTCTCGACGTACGACGCCGCCGTGGCGCGACTGACCGAGTCCGGTGCGCGACTCGTGCTGTTCACCGCGCACGATCCGGGCGGCTGGCCCCTCTTCAGCGCCCTTCGCGGGCGCTTCGCGATCTACAACGAGGGCGTCCGCGAGATCGCCGACCGCCACGGCGCCACCATCGTCGACTTCTGGCGGATCGACGACTACCGCGACGTCCGCCTCTGGGACTTCGATCGGCTGCACATGTCGGCCGCGGGCCATCAGCGCATGGCGATCGCCGTGCTCGACGCGCTCGGCGTCGAGCACGGCCTCCGGCCGCTGGAGCAGGCCCCGCTCCCCGACCTGTCGCCCGCCCGCCGGCGCGCCGAGAACCGGCGTTGGATCAGGGAGTTCGCCGTGCCGTGGATCGGCAGACGCCTGCGCGGCACCTCCAGCGGCGACGACCTCTCGCCCAGGTTCCCGGAGATGACCGCGCTCGGCGCGTGAGCCGAGCGGCGTCTACGCCTTCTCGATGTCGGCGGTGACGCCGTCTCCGAGTTCGATCGCCCCCGGTCGGTCCGAGGTCACGTCGAACGCGGTCGCCAACACCTCGCCGGCGATCATGTCCGAATGACGCCTCGCGGTCCCCACCCGCTCCTCGGGCACCGCCAGGCGCACCGAGATGCGGTCGGAGATCTCCAGCCCGAGGTTGCGGCGCGCGTCCTGCAGTTCGCGGACCCGGTCCTTCGCCCAGCCCTCGGCTTCGAGTGCGGGCGTCACCGCCGTGTCGAGGACCACCAGACCCGCCCCGCCCGGCATCTCGGCGGTCGAATCGGGTGCGACGGCGACCAGCTTCCGTGAGAACTCCTCGCCCTTCAGGACGATCCCGTCGGCGACGACGGTCTGTTCGCCGGTCTCCGGATCGGTGCCGAACTCCCAGTCGCCCGACTTCACCGCCTTGATCGCGCGCTGGACGTCCTTGCCGATCCGCGGCCCGGCCGCTCGTGCGTTCACGGCCACCTCCACGCGGCCGACGGCGTCGACGTCGGTCGAGAGCACGACCTGCTTGACGTTCATCTCGTCGGCGATCAGATCGGTGTACGGCGCCATCCGTTCGGCCGCGGGCGCGGCGACGGTCAGCGCCGGAAGCGGGAGACGGACGCGCAGCTTGTTGGCCTTGCGGACACTCGACGCGACCGAGCACACGGTCTGCACCTGATCCATGGCCGCCACCAGTTCCGTATCGGAGGGCAGCTCGTCCTCGGCCGGCCAGTCGGTCAGGTGCACCGACCGTTCACCGGTCAATCCCCGCCACATCGCCTCGGTGGCCAGCGGAAGCAGCGGTGCGGCGAGCCGGCCCGCCACCTCCAGCACCGTGTACAGCGTGTCGAAGGCGTCGGGGTCGGTGTCCTGGCCCGCCCAGAACCGGGCCCGCGACCGCCGCACGTACCAGTTGGTCAGCGACTGGCAGAACTCGCGGAAACTCTCGCAGGCGCCGGCGATGTCGTAGACGTCGAGCGCCGCGGTCATCTCGTCGCGCGTCTGGGCCAGTTTGGCGAGGATGTAGCGGTCGAGGACGTGCTGCGAATCGGTGCGCCACGTGGCCGGGCGCTCCGCGTACAGCTGCAGGAAGCTGTATGCGTTCCACATCGGCAGCAGAGCCTGGCGCACTCCCTCGCGGATGCCGCGCTCGGTGACCACCAGGTTGCCGCCGCGCAGGATCGGCGAGGCCATCAGGAACCAGCGCATCGCATCGGAGCCGTCGCGGTCGAATACCTCGTTGACGTCGGGGTAGTTGCGCTTGGACTTGCTCATCTTCTGACCGTCATCGCCGAGCACGATGCCGTGTGCGGCCACCGTTTTGAACGCGGGGCGGTCGAAGAGGGCGGTGGCCAGCACGTGCAGGTTGTAGAACCAGCCGCGGGTCTGTCCGTTGTACTCGACGATGAAGTCGCCCGGATTGTGCGCCAGCTGATCGCCGCCGCCGTCGAACCACTCGGTGTTCTCGAACGGGTAATGCACCTGCGCGTACGGCATCGACCCGGACTCGAACCAGCAGTCCAGGACCTCCGGCACGCGTCGCATCGTCGAACGCCCGGTCGGATCGTCGGGATTCGGCCGGGTCAGTTCGTCGATGTGGGGCCGGTGCAGGTTCTCCGGCCGCACCCCGAAGTCGCGCTCGAGCTCGTCGAGACTGCCGTAGACGTCAACCCGCGGGTACGCCGGATCGTCGGAGACCCATACCGGGATCGGCGCTCCCCAGAAGCGGTTGCGGCTGATGTTCCAGTCCTTGGCTCCGGCGAGCCACTTGCCGAACTGCCCGTCCCGGATGTGGGCCGGCGACCAGGTGATCTGCTGGTTCAACTCCAGCATCCGGTCCTTGATCTCGGTGACGGCGACGAACCACGACGGCACGGCCATGTAGATCAGCGGCTGGCCCGACCGCCACGAGTGCGGGTAGGAGTGCTCGATGGTCTCGTGCCGAAGGATGCGGCCCGCCGCCTTGAGATCTCTGATGATGTTCGGGTTGGCGTCGAAGACCATCTGGCCCTGGTACGGCGGCACCAGATCGGTGAAACGGCCGCCCGGATCGAGCGGCTGCACCACCTCGATGCCGTTGGCGGTCGCGACGTCCATGTCCTCCTCACCGAAGGCCGGCGCGAGATGGACGACGCCGGTGCCGCTGTCGGTGGTGACGTAGTCGGCCAGCAGCACCACGTGCGAGGCGGGGTGGCCGAGGAAGAAGTCGAACGGCGGTCGGTAACTCAGCCCCGCCAGTTCCTTGCCGAGGTACACCCCGACCGTCTCCGGTTCGCCGAGTTCCTTCGCGTACGCACCGACGAGAGCCGAGGCCAGCAGGTACTCGTCGCCGTCGGCGGTCCGCACATGCGAGTACTCGGTCTCGGGATGTACCGCGATCGCCAGGTTCGACGGAAGGGTCCACGGCGTCGTCGTCCAGATCAGCGCGTTGACGCCGTCGAGCGGTGATCCCGGCGCGGAGAGCGGCATCGTCACGGTGACCGCCGGATCCTGGCGCATGCGGTAGGCGTCGTCGAGCTTGGACTCCTGGTTGCTCAGCGGCGTCTGCTCGTACCAGGAGTACGGGAGCACGCGGTATCCCTGGTACACCAGGCCCTTGTCGTGCAGGCGCTTGAAGGCCCACATGACCGACTCCATGAAGTCCAGATCGAGCGTCTTGTAGTCGTTGTCGAAGTCGACCCAGCGGGCCTGCCGGGTGACGTAGTCGCGCCACTCGCCCGTGTAGCGGAGAACCGAGTCGCGGCAGTATTCGTTGAACTTGTCGACGCCCATCGTCTCGATCTCCGATTTATCGGTGATCCCGAGTTGCCGCTCGGCCTCGAGTTCGGCGGGCAGACCGTGGGTGTCCCAGCCGAATCGGCGGTCGACCTTCTTACCGCGCATCGTCTGGTACCGCGGGATCACGTCTTTGACGTAGCCGGTGAGCAGGTGGCCGTAGTGCGGAAGTCCGTTGGCGAAGGGCGGACCGTCGTAGAACACGAACTCCGGTGCGTCCTCGCGATTGGCGATCGACGCCTTGAAGGTGTCGTCGTCCGCCCAGTACTGCAGGACGGTCTCCTCGACCTGGGGAAACGACGGCGCTCCCCGCCCGGTTCCGTCGGTCAGATCGACGATCGGGTAGGCGCGCGCCGTGGTGCTCTGCTGTGATTCGGGGGTCGTGTCGCTCACGCGCTGCTCCTCGTGCCTGGTCTTCGCCGACGCTCTCGTCGGCCCTGTGGGCACGGGGACGCGACTGTGTGGACTCGCCTGAGTTCACGGTCTGCGCGCGGTACCACCCCGCTTGCACGCCCGAGGGGCGTGCCTCTCATCGTGACGGCTGTGTCGGGCCGCACCCGCCCGGTTCTACTGAGACCCAGCGGGTCCGTTCTTCCGGGAGCTCACCGGTGATTGCCGGGTCGTCGCTGCGAACAATCAGTCTACTGCACGGGGCCCGACCGCACTGGGCCGGGAGGTCTGCTCGGGCGGTGGCTCAGTCGTCGGAAGGGTCGCTCTTCGGCGACCGCCCGCCATCGTCCTGGGTGTCGTCCCAGACGAACTGCATGGCCGGCAACTCGGGGTCCGACGACCGCACCACGATGTCGTCCGTCGGATCGCCGGCCAGACGCCGCCGCCCGACATATGTCTCCGGCAGCGCGTCCGCCTGCGGTGCACTCGTCTCCGGTGCGCCGCTCTCCGCTGCTGCCGACGGCGCCGGCTGCTGCGGAGTCTGCGCAGGCCCCTGCGGAACCGGCTGCGGTCCCGTGCGCGGCCCGCTCGCCGACTGCACGGGGAACGACCCCGTCGAGCGGAGGTAGTCGTTGACGTCTCCGGCGCCCTCGGGAGCGCGCTCCGCACCCGGCTGCGGAGCGGAGAATCCGCCCGACAGAGCGGACAGTTCGCCGTTGCCCGGATCGGTGGGCACTTCCGAGACGGGTTCGGGTGTGGCCGAGACGATCGAACCGAGACCCGCCGACTCGCCGCCGCCGACATCGCCCGAGTCGACGGGCACGTGCTCACGGGCCGGACCCTCGTCCTCGGCGTCGAGGGGCTCCTCGCGCGCCGCGGATTCACGCCCGCGGATCGTGAACAAGGGCTCGTCCTCGGCGCCGGCGCCACCGCGCCGGGTGGCCCGCAGTGTGTCGATGACCAGAAGGATCAGGCCGACGACGCAGACCGCCACGCAGGCGATCGCGAGCGGGAGATTACTGGTCACCAGTGCGACCACCAGAAGGCCGAAACCGACGAGGGTGGCGGCCAGCGCAAGGCTCAGCATGTCACCCTCGTCGGTTCGGGGAAGATGTGCGTGTACACGTCGGTGTCAGCCCCAGATCAGCTCTGCGAGTATCCGCCCTCAGCGGCATAACTCGCCTGTCCGTTCTCCACCGGGGCGGCACTGCCGCGCTGCTGGAGTTCCTCGAGCTGCGACTCCAAGTACGTCTTGAGTCGAGTGCGGTACTCGCGCTCGAACGTCTTGAGCTGCTCGATGCGGCCTTCCAGCACCGTGCGCTGCTGGTTGATGGTCGTCATGATCTCGGTGTGCTTCTGCTCCGCGTCGCGCTGCAGGAAGTCCGCGCGTTCCTGCGCCTGGCGCACCTGGGTCTCAGCCCGGGTCTGTGCATCGGCGAGGAGTGCCTCGCTGCGCTGGCGAGCGTCGGCGAGCGTGGCGTCGGCGTTCGACTTCGCCTCGGCCACCATCGCGTCCGAGCGCTGGCGAGCGTCGGCCATCAGGCTCTCGGCCTCGCTCCGGGCGCTGCCCGTGACTCGGTCTGCGGTGTCCTGGGCCAGCGCCAGCACACGTGCCGCACGCATGCTGGCCTCTTCGTCAGCGGCGGGAGCCGGCGCCGCGGCGGGCTCCGGTGCGGGCGCGGGAGCAGGCTCCGCGACGGCCGCGAACGCCTGAGTGCGATCCGGGGCACCGGAACGCGCCTCGTCGAGTTCGGTCTCGAGTTCGCCGACGCGCTGCTTCAGGTCGTTGTTCTCGTCGATCAGCCGTGCGAGTTCAGCCTCCACGAAGTCGAGGAATTGATCGACCTCGTCCTCGTTGTAACCGCGCTTGCCGATCGGCGGTTTGCTGAACGCGACGTTGTGCACATCAGCTGGTGTGAGCCGCATTTCTGCCTCTCCCCTTAGGTCATTTCGCGTGTTGATTTCGTACACGCCGTCTTCTGGCACGGTCAGCCGGAACGTAGGTCCGCACAGGCGAACACGAACTGCCCCAATCTTGATCGCGTTTCTATTAATACCAGTACCACTACGCAACTAGCGTGTCATCTCGTCACACCAGGACCAAGGCGTGTTGTCTGCCCGCGACCCGTTCGCAATCGAATCTAGGCCGAATCATCGGGTCACCGTGGACTTCGTAAATGACACGCTGAGGCAGCAGAATTGGCGTTGCACACCGACCACCAGCGACTATTCGATTAATCACATTCGTGGAAGTCACGTGGTGTGGATCGCGAAGCCCAGAACCACCCGCATCAGGATCGACAACACGATCAGCACGATCATCAGCGAGAGGTCGAGCCGCACCGGACCCAGAGACAGCGGCGGGATCAGTCTCCGCAGCAACTTCACCGGCGGATCGGTCAGTGTGAAGACGAATTCGATGACGACCACGCCGGGCCCGGACGGACGCCACCGGCGCGCGAAGGACTGCACCAGCTCGACGACGAAGCGGCCGAGGAGCAGCAGAACGTAACAGAACAGTACGAAGTACAGGATCCAGAGGAAGGTGCTCACCCCTCAAGGGTGCCTGATAACCGTGCAGAACGCCGCGCCGCCCCGGAAACGACCGGGGCGGCGCGGCGGACGACGACGAGCTGCGGCTCAGGACTGACTGTAGAAGCCGCTCTCGGCGATGCGGCGACGCTCCTCCGGGCTGACGTCCACACCGTTGGGCGAGAGCAGGAAGACCTTGGTGGCGACCTTGTCGAACGAACCGCGAAGCGCGAAGACGAGGCCGGCGGCGAAGTCGACCAGACGCTTGGCCTCGTCGTTGCTCATATCCGCCAGATCCATGATGACCGGGCTGCCGTCGCGGAACCGTTCGCCGATCGTGCGGGCCTCCGAGTAGTCGGCCGGCCGCAGCGTCGAGATCTTCTTCATGGCACTCTCCGACAGCGGATCGTTGTCGACCTGGGGGTCGAGCGCGACGGCGTTGGCGCCGCGCACCGTGACGTTGGACGAACGATTCAGCGGCTCGAGCCTGCGGACCGACTCCACGTCGGGCGAGCGGCGGGCGCCCACAAACGGGCGATCCGACTCGGCGCGTACCGCGAAAGCGCGGTCGTCGGCCGAACGGGCGAACTCCGCCTCGCGGTAGGCCGGTTCGCGGTAGCGCGGCTCGGCCTCTCCGAACGGTTCGCGGTACTCCGGCTCCCGGTAGTCGGCCTCGCGGTAGCGGGATTCGCCCCGGTAGTCCCGCTCGCGGAACTGCTCGTCGCCGTAGAAGGCGTCCTCGCGGGTCCCGTTGCTGCGGTACTTCTCCATGTACGCACGCTCACGTGCCGACATGGCCGGCTGGTCCTCGGGGTCGGCCAGGTAGTCGTCCTCGAACTCGCTCGGGGGCACCATGCCGAAATATGCCTTGAACTTCTGCATCGTCGTCATTACGAGCCTTCCTGAACCGTGAAGTCATTGCGGGTGGATGGGCGCTACACCTGATCGCTAGTGGTTCTGTTGTGACCAGTGTGACTAAAGCGAGACTATCGGCCGCGTCCCCATAATTGCGGTTCCGACACGCACACACGTCGATCCGTGCGCGATCGCCGCTTCGAGATCTCCGGACATCCCCGCCGACAGCTCGACTGCGTGTGGGAACCGTCGCAGGAAGTCCGCGCGGATCCGGGCCAGCCGCTCCATGGCCTCGTCGGGGTCCGCTCCGAGCGGGGCCATGGCCATCAGTCCGTCCAGGCTGAGCGTGTCCGGCGAGGCGAGCACCCGTTCGGCGGCCGGAGCCAGTTCCGCCGGGGCCAGACCGCCGCGCTCCGGATCGCCGTCGAGGCTCACCTGCAGCAACAGGCCCAGCGTCCGGTCCCGGTCACCTGCCTCCAGAGCGCGCGCCGATGCGCCGTCGAAGGCCTCGATCAGTGGGAGGGAGTCCACCGAATGCACGCGGCGCGCCCAGCGGGCGATACCGCCTGCCTTCTTGCGCTGCACCCGTCCGATCATGTCGACGGCGAAATCGACGTCCACCCGCGCACGGACCGCCGCCGTCTTGCGCCCGGCCTCCGGCTCACGGGACTCGCCGAACTCCCGCACACCCAGGCGCAGAAGCCGCACCACGTCGTCGGCCGGGAAGTACTTCGTGACGACGAGCAGGCCGATCTCGGCCGGATCGCGTCCGGCCGCGGTCGCGGCGGCCGCGATGCGACGCGCGGTGGCGGCCAGTCCGTCGGCGAGCTCGGATGAGCGGGGATCCCGCTCGTCGGTCACCGCCGCGCTCCGGCGCTGTCCATCCAGATCACTGAAGCCAGGCGGCCGGTCGGCGCGCCGCGCCGATGGCTGAACAGCGACGTGTCGCTGATCGTGCAGCGCGGGTCGACGGCCACCGCCGACACACCGGCCTCGAGCAGTTGACGCCGGATACCCGCACGCAGGTCGAGCCCGGGCGTCCCAGTGGAGGTTCGGCACGAACTGCCCGGCAGATGCCGTTCCACATCGGCCTGCATCGCCGCGGGCACCTCATACCGTTCGCCGCTCGCGGCCGGGCCGAGGAAGGCCCCGATCCGTTCCGGCCGCGCTCCCAGCCGGATCATCGCGCGCAACGCCTCCGGCACGATACCGATCCGGGCACCGACGCGACCGGCGTGCACGGCGGCGATCACCCCCGCCTCGTCATCGCTCAGCAGCACCGGAACGCAGTCCGCGGTCAGCACCGCGAGCACCAGGTCGCGCTGGTCGGTGACCAGTCCGTCGGTAGCGGGCACCGGTTCGGCGACCGGTCCGTCGACGACGGTCACGTTCCTCGTGTGCAGTTGTTCCATCCACACCACCCGGGCGGGCTCCACGCCGAGATCCCGGGCCAGCCGCTCCCGGTTGGCCGCCACCGCGGCGGGGTCGTCGCCCACGTGATCGCCGAGATTGAAAGAGTCGTACGGTGCCGCGGAGACGCCGCCGGCGCGCGTGGTGACCGCGCGCCGGACGACGAAGGAATCGTCAGCCGCCATCACTTCATGAAATCGGGGACGTCGACGTCATCGTCGTCGAGCCGCACCGAGTTGCGGCGGGGCGTCGGCTCGCCGAACGGGTTGCCCGAGCGCTCCCGGGAGGTGCCGAACAGCGGGTCCTTCGCATCGGGCTTGGCGGTCTCCCCCGCCTGCGCCTGCGCGACGCCGGCATTGCTCGCCGTGGCGGCGTGGGCGCCCTGCTGGCGCTTGGACGGTGCGCCGGCGTCGAAGCCCGCGGCGATCACCGTCACTCGAACCTCGTCGCCGAGGTTGTCGTCGATGACCGTGCCGAAGATGATGTTGGCGTCCTCGTGTGCCGCTTCCTGCACCTGCGAAGCCGCATCGTTGATCTCGAACAGACCGAGGTCGCTCCCGCCGGCGATCGAGATCAGCACACCGCGTGCACCCTCCATCGACGCTTCGAGCAGCGGCGAGTTGATCGCCGACTCGGCCGCCTTGCGCGCCCGGTCCTCGCCGCGCGAGGCCCCGATGCCCATCAGCGCACTTCCCGCGTCGCTCATCACGCCCTTCACATCCGCGAAGTCGACGTTGATCAGGCCCGGCGTGGTGATGAGATCGGTGATGCCCTGCACGCCGTTGAGGAGGACCTCATCGGCACTGCGGAAGGCGTCCATCAGACTCACCTGCGCGTCGCCCAGGTGCAGCAGGCGGTCGTTGGGGATCACGATGAGCGTGTCGCACGACTCGCGCAGCGCCGCGATGCCCGCCTCGGCCTGGTTGCCACGTCGCTTGCCCTCGAACGAGAACGGGCGGGTCACGACACCGACGGTCAGCGCGCCGAGCTTGCGGGCGATCGATGCGACCACCGGCGCACCGCCGGTGCCGGTGCCGCCGCCCTCACCCGCGGTCACGAAGACCATGTCGGCGCCCTTGAGGAGTTCCTCGATCTCGTCCTTGGCGTCCTCCGCGGCCATGCGGCCGACATCCGGATTGGCGCCGGCGCCGAGGCCTCGGGTCGACTCGCGGCCGATGTCCAGCTTCACGTCGGCGTCAGAGATGAGCAGGGCCTGCGCGTCCGTGTTGATGGCGATGAACTCGACACCCTTGAGCCCCTGCTCGATCATGCGGTTGACAGCGTTGACGCCACCGCCGCCGATGCCGACGACTTTGATGACGGCCAGATAATTGTGCGGTGGCGTCATGATGCCTTCCTACTTCGAACAAACCCTAAAGCTCAACCATAGGGTTATAGTTATGTCAAGTACTGGTGTTGAAGACGACGGTATTGATCGCGGCGCCGTGGTGCCAGGAGGCTCGCGGCGTGTCGCGAAATCAGTGTCGGATTTCCTCCCGAGTCCCCGTCCGCGGACACGCCGACTCAGCTGACCGACGCGTACTCGGGACTCGAGACGTTGTACTGCTGTCCGTCGACGATCAGCAGACTCCGCAGGGCTTCGGCTTTGTCGGCCGTCCGCCCCGCGTCTCCCCACACGGCCTTCTTGCCGCTCTTGAGACGGAGCGTGATGTCCGACGGCGAGTCGGCCGCGACGGCCACGACCCGAGAGGCCAGCCAGTCCGGGAGATCCTGCACCACGGTCAGCGCCGCCCGCGTCGTCGGATTGGCCGCGGACGGGTCGGTCATCTGCAGTGCGGGCAGCCCCTGCAGGGACTTGGGCAGGTCCTTGGCCGACCCGAAGGTGAGATAGACCATGCCCAGGCGATCCATCACGCCGATCCGTCCGGACTGCTCGACGGTCACCACCGGCGTCCGTTCGGTGACCGCGATCGTCAGGGTCGAGGGGTACTTCCGGCTGACGTTCACCGACTCGATCTCCGGCAGCGCGGACACCCGATTCGCGATCTCCGCCGTGTCGACCTGCAGCAGCGGTGAGCCCTCAGGCACCTGCGCGGTGCGCAGCACCTCCCCCGCATCGATCGCGGTCGCTCCGGTCACGTCCACCGACCGCACCGACATCAACGGCGTGAAATAGGCGATCGCCACCAGCCCGCCGACCACGACGACGAGGGCGATCACCGAGCCGATGAGCGGCCACCGCCGCGGCGACGAGGCGGCGCCCGGACGCGTGCGCCGCGCCCGGTCCGGTTCCGCCGTACGCCGCCGGCTCATTCGGCCGCGGCCCTCTCCAGCGCTTCCAGAATGGCCGGAGCCTGCATGGTGATGTCGCCGGCGCCGATGGTGAGCACCAGATCGCCGCGCCGGGCACGGTGAGCCACGGCGTTCGCGATCTCCGACAGATCCGGGACGAAGACCGCGGGAGCGGTCACCGCATCGGAGATCAGCCTGCCGGTGACCCCGGGCTGCGGCTGTTCACGGGCACCGTAGACGTCGGCCACGATCACCTCGTCGGCCAAGCTCAGCGCCGCGGCGAACTCGGCGGCGAACTCCGCCGTCCGCGAATACAGATGCGGCTGGAACACCGCCAGCACACGCCCCGACCGCGCGCCGACGACGTCTCGGGCGGCGGTGAGCACGGCGCGGACCTCGGTCGGATGGTGCGCGTAGTCGTCGTACACGTCGACGTCGGCGGCACGGCCCCGCGATTCGAACCGCCGGTGCACCCCGCCGAAGCTCTCGATGCCCTCCGCCACGGTGTCGACGTCCTGCCCCGTCCGTGCGCATGCGATCAGGGCTCCCAGCGCATTGAGCGCCATATGCCTGCCGGGCAGAGTGACGGCCAGTTCCCGGACGCGCGGCGTGTCGACCAGCGGCTCGGAGAGTCCGACCGTGGCCAGCCCCCCGGTCCCGTGCGCCGCGAGCTCGACGAGTTCGGCGACCACCGGCACACCCTCCACCGTGATCCGCGCGGCACTGCCGTATCCCAGGACCGCGACCCCGCGCTCGGAGCAGCTCGCAACGCATCGCTGCGCCAGCGCCGCGGCTCCCGGATCGTCGAGACAGACAGCCAGCGTTCCGCCGGGGCGGATCAGTGCGACGAATTCGTCGAAGACCTGCACGTAGGCCGCCTCGGTACCGAAGAAGTCCAGATGGTCGGCCTCGATGTTGGTGACCACGACGATGTCCGGCACGTATTGAAGCAGGGAGCCGTCGCTCTCGTCGGCCTCGGCGACGAAGACCTCGCCGCTGCCGTGATGCGCGTTGGTGCCCGACTCGTTCAACTCACCGCCGACGGCGAACGACGGGTCGACACCGCAGTGCTGCAGTGCCACCACCGACATCGACGTGGTGGAGGTCTTGCCATGGGTGCCCGAGATCAACACGGTCCGGTGTCCGCGCATCAGCAGGGCGAGCACCTCGGGCCGGTAGAGCACCGGGATACCGCGGCGTCGTGCCTCGACGAGTTCCGGATTGTCGTCGGGCACGGCGGCCCGGGTGGTGACGACGACGGTCGGACCGCCGTCGAGCAGATCGAGGGCGTCGGGTGCGTGGCCGATCCGGACCTGCGCGCCGCGGGTCCGCAGCGCCAGCACCCCGCGCGAATCCTTGGCGTCCGAACCGGACACCTGACCGCCGCGAGCGAGCAGGATCCGGGCCAGGCCCGACATGCCCGCGCCGCCGATGCCGACCATGTGCACCCGCTGCAGCTGCGCCGGAAGCGTGTTCTCGATCGCCGGGTCGCTCATCGGGGTCCGTCCTGCGTCGTCGCGCGGTCGCCGCGCCGCGCGGCAGCCAGTTCCAGTGCCGCCGTCGCCACTTCGACGGCGGCGTCGCGGTGGCCGAGCCCCGCGGTGGCGGCACTCATCGCGCGCAGGCGTTCGGTGTCGCCCAGCAGTGCGGGGATCTCTCGCTCGACCCACTCGGGCGTCACGTCCGCGTCGTCGACGATGACGGCGCCCCCGGCCCGTTCCGCGGGCAGTGCGTTGAGTCGCTGTTCGCCGTTGCCGTGCGGCAGCGGGACGTACACCGCCGGGAGTCCGGTGGCGGAGATCTCGGCGACGGTCATCGCTCCGGACCGGCACATCACCAGGTCGGCGGCCGCGTACGCGAGGTCCATCCGGTCGAGGTAGCTGACCCCGACGTAGGGCGGGGCGCCCGGCGGCGAGACCGGGTCGATCGTGTTCTTGGGGCCGTAGGCGTGGAGAACACCGATACCGGCCGCGCCCAGCGCCGTAGCGGCCGGCGCGACCGCCTCGTTGAGCCGCTGCGCCCCCTGCGAGCCGCCGAAGACGAGCAGGGTCGGCGCATCCGGGTCCAGACCGAAGAATCGGCGCGCCTCGGCACGGGCCGAAGCACGGTCGAGTCGGGTGATCGCTCCGCGCACCGGGATTCCGACGACCGTGGCGCCGGCCAGCCCGCAGTCGGGGACTGCCGCGAGGACGCGGTCGGCGAGCCGGGCGCCCACCTTGTTCGCGACACCTGCGCTGGCGTTCGCCTCGTGGAGCACCACGGGGATCCGCCGGGCACCGCGGAGTCGACTGCGCGCCGCGAGATACGCGGGCAGTGCGACGTAACCGCCGAAGCCCACCACCACATCGGCGTCGACCTCGGCGAAGACCTTGCGCGTGGCGGCCACCGAATGTGCCACTCGCCACGGAGTCTTGGCCAGTTCCACGCCCACCTTCCGAGGCAGGGGAACCGGCGGGATCAGACGCAGATCGTATCCGCGCGCGGGCACGATCGTGGTCTCCAGACCGCGACTCGTCCCGAGGGCCGTGATCCGCGCGTCCGGCTCCAGTTCCCGCACGGCGTCGGCCACCGCGAGCGCGGGCTCGATGTGGCCTGCGGTTCCACCGCCTGCGACCACCACCGAAAGTGCCGATCCCCCCTCGTGCGACCGCTTCCGCTTGCTCACCGGCGACCGTTCTCCCATCCGCCTCTGCCGGTCCGCCGCGCACGATCGCGCGGAGCCGGCGACCTGGACTCCTGCCACGACCGGGACGGTCGCGCACCCCTAGGAGGATAGTGGATCTCCCCCGAGCTCGATTCGCCCGACCGGCGTCGCATTCGCGGCCCGGATGCCTCGGGCGTCCGCGGGCGGCCCGCCCATGTGCGGGGCGCCTCGCGACGGCCGGTCCCGGACGAACCGCGGACGGGTGCCGGTCGCCGGATGGGCGCGGCGGTCGGCCGGCGCCGCGGCGACGAGCCCGCAGCCCGGTACGTCTCGGGCCGCGGGAGACGGAGCAACCGCGACAACCCCTTCGGCGCCGGCCCGGCCAGCGCCGCGACCGCCTGCGGTTCGTGCCGTGCGGCGTTCGCCAGCAAACCGAGCATCGCCAGCATCGTCAGTGCCGAGGTACCGCCGTACGACAGGATCGGCAACTGGATGCCGGTGACCGGCAGGATGCCGACGACGTATCCGATGTTGATGAAGGCCTGCACCAGGAAGAGCACGGTGATCGTCGCCGACATCAGACGCAGGAACGGGTCCACCGAACGGCGGGCGATCCGCATCCCGACGTACCCGAGCAGCAGGTACAGCCCCAGGACGATGATCCCGCCGACCAGTCCGAGTTCCTCGCCGATGATCGCGAAGATGAAGTCGTTGTGCGCATTGGGCAGATAGTTCCATTTGGCGGTGCTCTGGCCGAGCCCCTTGCCGAACAGTCCACCGTCGGCCAGCGCGAACTTCGCCTGGTTCGGCTGATAATCGGCGCCGAGCGGATCGGAGTCACGGCCGAGGAAGCTGAAGATGCGCGCGGCACGGTACGACTCGGCGAAGGCCAGCGCGACGCCGGCCACCGCGAAGACCACGCCGAAGGCGGCGAAGAACCGCCCCGGCAGCCCGCCGAACCACAACAACGTCGCGACGATCATCCCCAGGATCATCGTCGTGGACTGATTCGGCTCGATGATGACCAGGAAGGCGACGCCGAAGGCGACCGGGATCAGCGGGAAGATCAGATCGCGGGCCGTGGACGTGCGCGGATCGCGAGTCGAGAGGACCGCGGCTCCCCACATGCACAGCGCCGCCTTCGCCAGTTCCGACGGCTGCAGCGTGAGCCCGCCGAACGAGAGCCAGCGGCGCGCACCGCCGCCGGCGACGCCGAAGCCCGGGATCATCACCAGGATCAGCAGGACGATCGAGATCAGCAGAATGGGCAGGGAGGCCTTCTGCAGCGTCCGCACGGGCATCCGCAGCGCGATGTAGAACAGCACCAGACCCAGGCCCACGAACATCACCTGCGTGGTGAACATCCCGTAGGCCGAGCCGTCCTTCGCGTAGCCCTCCACAGCGGACGCCGAGAGCACCATCATCAGGCCGAGCGCGATGAGGATGACGGTGATCGAGACGATCAGGTGGAACGAGGTCAGCGGCCGCGCGAGCAGATTCCGGACTCCCCCGGCGAGGAACGCCGCACCCGCTTTGACATCCGATCCGCGCATCAGGCGAAGCCTGCGAAGCGGGTCCGCGTCCGCGGTGCCGCCAGGCCGGGCCCTCCGAGTGGACGCGGTCCGGCGATCCCGGCGCCGAGCCGACCGGTCGGCGACTCTCGCCTCCGGCTCTCCGTCAGCGCTTTCGGGGGCGTCGGGACGGTCGGAGGTGTCGCCGGGCGTCTCGGCGGTGTCCTCGCCATCGGCGGCGGAGCGCGGCGCCGAATCCTCGACGTCCTCCGCGACGCCGGTGTTCTCGTCGCCGGAACTCATCGGTTCGCGCGGGAGTCGGCGAGGGCGGTCGCGGCGGCGGCGAACGAGTCGCCGCGCTGCGGATACCCGGCGAACATGTCCAGGGAGGCGGCCGCCGGTGCGAGGAGCACCGCGTCCACCCCTGGCGAGTCCGCCTGCGCCAACTCCCAGGCGGCACCGACCGCCTGGCTCATCACCGCGTCCGACGATCCGGTCGCGGAGACGGCACGTGCCCGTTCACCAGTCCGCTGAGTCATCACAGAGCCATCGTCCCCTGTGAATACTGTGACGGCTGGGACTTCTGGGGCGTGTCGCGCAATCGCGTCGAGAATGATCTGCCGATCCCGGCCGATCGCGACGACTCCGGCCAACCGCGACACTGTTCCGGCGATCAGGTCGTCGACGGGTGCGCCCTTGAGCAATCCGCCCGCGATCAGGACGACACGCTCGTGTGCGACCACCGCAGCGTGGGCAGCGTGCGGATTCGTGGCCTTCGAGTCGTCCACGAAGGCGACGCCGTCGATGCGCGCGACCACCTGACCGCGATGCGCGGCCGGCCGGTAGGCCCGCAGTCCGCGCGCCACCGCCTCGGGATCGATTCCCACGGCGCGAGCGAGCGCAGCCGCGGCGAGGGCGTCCGACAGTCCCGACGGTCCCGCCGGCCGCACATCGGCGGCGGGGATCATCGCGAGGGTGCCGTCGCCGAAGGCGCAGTCGACCAGCGTGCCGTCGACGATGCCCAGCATTCCCGGTCGCGGTGCGCCGAGGGTGAATCCGACCCGCCGGGAGTCGGGCCCGACCGGCAGCGCCGCCGCGCCCGCATCGTCCTCACCGACCACGGCCACCCGGCCGGTCAGCGCTCCGGCCTTGGCCTCGGCGTACGCCTCGCGTGAGCCGTGCCAGTCGAGGTGATCGTCCGCCACGTTCAGCACCACGCCGGCGTCCGGCCGGACCGACGGCGCCCAGTGCAGTTGGAACGACGACATCTCGACGCACAGGACGTCGGCGCGCGGCTCGGCGCGGAGCGCATCGGCCACCGTGAGACCGATGTTCCCGCAGGCCAGACCGCTCTGTCCGGCGGCCGTGACGATCGACTCGATCATTCCCGTCGTGGTGGTCTTGCCGTTGGTTCCGGTGATCACCAGCCAGGTGCGCGCGGGTCCGAACAACCCGGCGCGATCGGCGCGCCACGCGAGTTCCACATCACCCCACACCGGCGTACCCAGTGCCGCGGCCGCCACCAGCAGCGGCGTGTCCGGGCGGAAGCCGGGTGAGACGACGATCAGCTCGATGCCCTCGGGCAACTCCGCGGTGCCGTCGTCGGCGACGAACTCCTCCGGCGTGTGCACCGGCACGCCCCGGCGTACGAAATCGGCGCCCGCCTGCGGGTCCGCGAACGTCTGATCCATCACTTCGGGCTTCGCACCGAGCTCCAGCAGCAGGTCGACGACGGCCACTCCGGTGGCACGACCGCCGGCCACCAGAACGCGGGTCTGTTCCAGCGAAAGCCCCATGTCAGCCCGCATGCGAGATGAACTCGCCGTAGAACAGGGTCAGTCCCAGCGCACAGGAGATGGCCGTGAGCAGCCAGAATCGGATGATCACCGTGGTCTCGGCCCAGCCGCCGAGCTCGAAATGGTGGTGGAAGGGCGCCATGCGGAAGACCCGCTTGCCGGTGGTGCGGAAGAAGGCGATCTGCACCACCACCGAGACCATCTCGGCGACGAACAGCGCGCCGATGACGACCATGAGCAGTTCGGTGCGCGTCGTCAGCGACAGACCCGCCACCAGACCGCCGAGCGCGAGCGAACCGGTGTCGCCCATGAAGATCTTCGCCGGCGCGGCGTTCCACCAGAGGAAGCCGAGGCAGGCGCCGCCCGCCGCCACCGCGACGATCGCGAGGTCGAGCGGATCGCGCACGTCGTAGCAGGCGCTGGCGTTCTCGGCGTTGGCCGGGAGCGGCGCGCAGGGGTTGCGGTACTGCCAGAACGTGATCAGAACGTATGCACCCATCACCATCGCCGCCGAACCCGCGGCCAGACCGTCGAGACCGTCGGTGAAGTTCACGGCGTTCGACCACGCCGCGACCACCAGCCAGCAGAACAGCACGAAGCCCACCGCAGTCAGCGAGATCACGTTGATGTCGCGCGTGTACGAGAGGTACTCGCTGGCCGGTGTCTGGCCCTCGGCGTTCGGGAACTGCAGCAGCAGGACGCCGAAGATGACCGCCGCGATCATCTGACCGACCGACTTGGCGGTCTTGTTCAAACCGAGGTTGCGCGATTTGTAGATCTTGATGAAGTCGTCCAGGAATCCGACGGCGGCCAGCGCGGTCGCCAGGCCGAGCACCAGCAGACCCGAGGCGGTGGGGCCGCCGCCGTCGTCGAGCAGCCCGAACAGATGCGCGCCCAGGTAGCCCAGCCACAGCGCCGCGACGATCGCGACACCGCCCATCGACGGCGTCCCCCGCTTGGACTGGTGGCTCTGCGGCCCCTCGACCCGGATCTCCTGGCCGAAGCCCTGCCGGGAGAAGACCTTGATCAGGACGGGCGTCAGCAGAATCGACACTGCCAGCGAGATCGCGCCCGCGATCAGTATCTGGGTCACTGCATGTCCTTACTTGTCGGAATCTGTGAACTAAGAATCTAGCGCGAGCCGCCGCTCCGGCAGGTCAGCGGGTGAGCACCTCGACCAGGAGTCCGGCGTCCTCACGCCAGTACGCGAGCAGCGTCTCGCCGAGTTCTCCCCCGGCCAGCAGCACCAGGTCTCCGGGCTTCGGAGACTCGGCGGGCCGTGTACGCAGATGGTCGACGGCTGCGGCGGGCGAGGCCACCAGCACGGCCTCGTCACCCCACGACCCCTCCATCACGGCGCCCTGATGCAGCGCCCGTACGGTACGGAGATCTTCGCCGACGGCGATCACCTGGTCGACGGCCAGCCGGACGATCTGCCGGCCCAGGCCGTCGTGGTCGACGCACCGCGCGTTCTCGTCGCGTCCGTCCGCATCGGCGAACTCACCGGCGATCACCCAGGTCCGGCGGGCCGACTCCCCTCCTCGGTGGGCACTGCCGACTCCGGTGTCGGCGGCCAGCGCCACGAGTTCACGGACCGCCCGGCGTGCCTCGTCGATGCCCGCCTGCGGGTCCACCAGCAGCACCCGCAGCGCAGGCTGCGCGTCGACGGCGTCATCGACCACGCGGGCGTCGAGCAGTTCGCCCAGCACGGAGCGATCGTCGAACGGATATTTCACGCCGTCGATCTCCTGCCCCTTCTCATGGCCCTTACCCGCGACCAGCACCACGTCGCCCGCCTGCGCCCAGTCGACCGCCGCGGCGATCGCCTCGCGCCGGTCGCCGATCTCCCGGATCTCCCCGCGCGCGTCCGCCACCGCCCGCGCTCCCGCGAGCACCGCCGTCCGGATGTCCTCGGGCCGCTCGGACCGCGGATTGTCGTCGGTGACGATCACCAGGTCGGCGCCGCGTGCCGCGGCCGCGCCCATCAGGGGCCGCTTCTCGGTGTCGCGATCGCCACCCGCCCCGAGGACGACGGCGATCCGTCCCGGCGTCTGGGCCGCAAGGGTCGCGAGAACCGCCTCGACCGCGGCCGGCTTGTGCGCGTAGTCGACCACGGCCAGGAAATCCTGTCCGCGCTCGACCTTCTCGAGCCGGCCCGGCACCGCCACGCGGGCCAGACCGGTGACCGCCGTCCCCACGTTCACTCCGGCCGCCGCACTCAGCGCTACCGCGAGGAGAGCGTTCGCGACGTTGTACGCACCCGGCAGGGGAACCGTCAGCTCCACCTCCGAGCCCTCCGGCGTGGCCGCCAGAACCGTCTGCGACCCCGGCTCGGTCCGTACCGATCCGACCACCGACCAATCAGCCGCACCGGTGGTCGACACGGTGGTCACGGACGTACCGGCGACCGCGGCCATCTTCACGCCCCACGCATCGTCGACGCAGACCACGGCGCGTTGCGCCCGGGTCGACGAATCCGCCCGGAACAGCCGGGCCTTGGCCGCGAAGTAGGCGTCCATCGTGTGGTGGTAGTCGAGGTGGTCCTGCGAGAGATTCGTGAAGCCCCCGACGGCGAACCGGCAGCCGTCCACGCGGCCGAGTTCGAGGGCGTGGCTGGAGACCTCCATGACGACGGTGTCGACTCCGCGCTCGAGCATCACGGCGAACATCCGCTGGAGGTCGGGGGCCTCCGGGGTGGTCAGCGAGCTCGGGACCACGGTTCCGTCCACGCGGATCTCGACGGTCCCCAGCAGTCCGACCACCCGTCCCGCGGCCCGCAGCGCGGCCTCGGTCAGGTAGGCGGTCGTGGTCTTGCCCGACGTCCCGGTGATACCGATGAGGGTGAACTTCGACGACGGGTCGCCGTAGATGCGCGCCGAGACCTCCCCCAGCACCGACCGCGGGCGGTCGTGCACCAGCACCGGCACCGACTCCAGGCCGGGCGCGGCGCGAATCAGGTCCAGTCCCGCCGCATCGGTGAGCACCGCGACGGCACCGGCGGTCGACGCCTGGCCGGCGTATCGAGCACCGTGGGTGCGGTCGCCGGGCAGCGCGGCGAACAGGTATCCGGCACCCGCGTCCTGCGCACGCAAGGTCGCGCCCGTGACCTCGGCGTCGGCGCCGTCGAGAACCAGACCGAACTCGTCCGCCAGTGCGCTCAGGGCCACCGGCCGGAGGTGCTCCGGGCGGATCGGCCCACTGCTGTTCGTCGCACCGGCTCCCGGCTCCACCACTACCTCAGACCTCCGCCTTGACCTTCTCGTCCCGTTGAGACGTACTCGTCTCGCCGACGTCTCCCCTCGTCCGCCGGAGCGCACGCGGTGATGACGCAATGAATCTACCGTGCGATGCGGCGCGCCCTCACGCCTCCAAGCGCAGGCGCGGAGCCGGCTGCGCGGAGAACGGCACCTGGTCGTGACGCAGAAGCCACGAACCGATGGTTCCGAACAACGGCGCCGCGGACTGACCGCCGCTGCCGTCCGAGCTGCGCACCGGATTGTCCATCATGATGCCGATGACGAACCGCGGCGCGTCGGCGGGCGCGATACCCGCGAAGGTGATGTTGTAGCTCGACCGCGAGTAGCAGTTGCAGGACGGGTCGACCTGCTGTGCGGTACCGGTCTTGCCCGAGGTCTGGTAGCCCGGGATGGCGCCGGTGTAGCCGGTGCCGTTCTGCACACCCTCCGGGTCCTTCTGCATGACGGCACGGAACATGTCGCGAACGGTCTTGGCCGTCTGCGGACTGACCACCCGCACCGACTCCGGCTTGCTCACGCCGGCCTCGTCCTCGTCCTCGGGAGCGATGATCCGCGGCTGGATCCGAACCCCGTCGTTGGCGATCGCCTGGTACATCGACGTCATCTGCAGCAGCGTGGTCGACAGACCCTGACCGATCGGCAGGTTGGCGAACGAGCCGCCCGACCACTGACTCAGCGCGGGCACCGCGCCGGGGCTCTCGCCGGGGAGGCCGACTCCGGTGCGCTGACCGAGCCCGAAGCGGTCGAGCATGTCGGCGAACCGCCGCTCACCGACCTTCTGCGCCAGCATCAGTGTGCCGACGTTGGACGACTTCCCGAAGATACCGGTGGTGGTGTAGGGCGCGGTGCCGTGCACCCACGCGTCGTTGACGGTGATACCCGACATCCGAATCGACCCCGGCACCTGGTGCACCTCGTCCGGGGTGGTGACCCCGTATTCGATGGCCGCGGAAGCGGTCACGATCTTGTTCACCGACCCGGGCTCGAAGGGCGAGGTCACCGACCGGTTGCCGAGATCGGCCTTCTGCTGCTCCGAGAGCGGCCGCGAGGCGTCGAAGGTGCTGTCGTTGGCCATCGCCAGCACTTCGCCGGTGTGCGAGTCGAGCACCACGGCGGAGACGTTGTGCGCGCCCGACTTGTCCTTCGCCAGGTTCACCTGGCTCTGCACGAACCACTGGAGGTCGGAGTCGATCGTGAGGTGCACGGTCTCTCCGTCGACGGCCGGATGGACGTTGCGCTTGCTGCCGGGGATCACCGCGCCGTCGCGGCCGCGGTCGAAGGTCTCGGTGCCGTTGGTGCCTGCGAGCACGGAGTCGAGCGACGATTCGAGGCCGATCAGGCCGTTGCCGTCGAAGTTCACATCGCCGACCAGGTTGGCGGCGAGTGAACCGCCCGGGTACAGGCGGTTGCTCTGCCGCTCGGCGCCGACCTCGGGGAACTCGTCCTGGATCTTCTTCGTGACGTCCAGCGACACCAGGCGGGCGAGGTAGACGAAGTCCTTGTCCGACTTCATCTGTGCCAGCAGATCGTCGGACGCGATGCTGCCGCCGAGGGCCGACGAGACGCCGTCGGCGATCTGCTTGAGGCGCACGTCAACGTCCGGGACGGTCGAATCCTTCTTGTGTTCCTCGGCGATCTGCTTGCGTACGGCCTTCGGTTGAAAGGTCAGTGCCCGTGCGTCGTCGGTGTGTGCCAGCAGGCGTCCGTTGCGGTCGACGATGCTCCCCCGCACCGCAGGCAGTTCCTGGGTGATCGATCGTTGCTGCGAGGCCTGCGCCGAGATGGAGTCGGCCGCGATCACGTGCACGTACAGCATCCGGCCCGCGATCACGAGAGCGACCACCGCGACGAGCACGGTCAGGATCCGCTGGCGGACGACGAACCCCGACGGCCCCGAACCGGAAAGTTCGGGGGGACGGGGAGGCCTGGGCGGAGGCGTTCCGGTGCCGTTCGACGACGCGCCGGACGGGCGGCCTCCCGCCCTCGCCTCGGCTGCGCGCGGTGTACGGGTGCGGGTCATGATCTTCCGATTGTCGCGCGCATCAACGCGCGGCCGCGGTATTGGCGGGCGGCGTGGCGGTCGTCGGAGACGCCACATCGGTGGGCCGACTCACCCGATTCCGGACATCCGGGCGCACCGAGGTCTGGGGTGCCGGATTCGTCCGAGACTGCGATGTCGGGACCGAGGACGGGCGGGGGTTCGGCGCCGGCCGCGGGTTCGGCGCAGGCGTCGACGGCGCCGGAGCGGGAGTGGTCGCCGTACGCGGCGGTGCACTCTGCGATTGTTCGCCACCGAGTCCCTCGGAATCGTCGACCTTGTTCTTGTCGATCTTCTCGACGGGGTCCGGCGCCGGGTTCAGGTCCGGAAGCGGGCTGCCGGTCGCCGGTGTGGGAGTGCCGCGGAGCCGTGGCTTGCCGTCTGCTCCGACGATGATCTCGGCGGCGTTCGACGCCGGGACCATCCCCTGGCGAGCGGCCGCCCGCGCGATCGCGGGCGCCTGGTCGCCTGCGTCGGCTGCCGCCTTCAACTCGGCGGCACGGGCCTGCAGCTCCTGGTTCTCCTTGCGGAGCGCGTCGATCGAGTACGAGTCCTGCGCCGATTTGGTTGTCAGGAACAGAGTCAGCGCGAGGGCGCCCATCACCAGGACCAGGATCGGCACCACGAGCGGGACTCCGGCGATGCGGCGCCCGGTCATCGGCAGCCGGGCTCCGGTGCGCTCACGGCGAGTGCGCCGATCGAGAGCCCGCTGGGCCGCCTTGGATCGCGACGGACGCTCGCTCGCCGCGGCGCCGGTGCGCCGTCGACGCTGACGGTCGGAACCCTCGCGTGGTCCGGTGGCGGTGCGAGTGTCCACAAGCGTCACTGTGCTCCCCTTCCGTCTGCGGTCCCGCCGCCGCGACCCGCGGGGTGGTTCGGTGCGATACGTTCGATGGCCCGGATCCGGACAGGGGCCGAACGCGGGTTGGCCGCACGTTCGGCCGCGTCTGCCTGTTCGGCTCCGCGAGTGACGAGCGAGAACCGCGGGGCGGTCCCCGGCAGATCGACCGGCAGGCCGGCCGGGGTGGTGTTCTCCACCGCACGGGCGAAGTCGCGCTTGACAATTCGGTCCTCGAGCGACTGGTAGCTCATCACGGCGAGCCGGCCGCCGACCGCGAGTACTTCGAGCGCCGCCGGGATCACCCCGCGCAATGAGTCGAGTTCGTGGTTCACCTCGATCCGGAGCGCTTGAAAGGTCCGCTTGGCCGGATGGCCACCGGTCCGCCGGGTCGCCGCCGGGATGGTGGCGTACAGGAGCTCCACGAGACGTCCGCTGGTGGTGAACGGCTCCTTGGCGCGTTCCCGGATCACTGCCGAGGCGATCTTCCCCGCGAACCGCTCCTCGCCGTACTCGCTGAGCACTCGGGCGAGAGAGCCGTGGTCGTAGGTGTTGAGGACGTCAGCCGCTGTCAGCTCGTCGTCGGGATTCATCCGCATGTCCAGCGGTGCGTCGACGGCGTACGCGAACCCGCGTTCGGCCCGGTCCAGCTGCATCGACGAGACCCCGAGGTCGAGAAGCACCCCGTCGACCTCGTCGCGTCCGGTGGCGGCGACCACCGACTCGATCTCGTCGTAACGATTGTGGTGGAACTCCACGCGGTCTCCGAAGCGATGCAGACGCTCGGAGGCGATGCCGATCGCCGATGTGTCGCGGTCGATGCCGACGACGTGCAGGCCCGCCAGGCGTTCGAGGAAGTACTCTGTGTGGCCGCCGGCGCCCAGCGTGCCGTCCACCAGGACCGCGCCACCGCCGTCGGGCGACCGACGGGTGAGAGCCGGTTCCAGCAGCGCGAACATGCGATCAGCCATCACCGGAACGTGTCCGTGTTCGCCTTGCCGCGGTGCGTTCACCCCGCTCCCTCCCTGCTGCCGTGAGAACCGTGCCGATAACTTCTGGGCGTCGCCCCCTGCGACGCTCCGGAGACCACCGGCATCGATGCCGTGGAACTGCGGCGGTGTGGGCCTGCGATGAGACGGGGTCCCCGCCCGAGCGCACCTGGCGTTGGGGAAGTACGTCAGGGTCGATCGGGCCGAGGCCTCGACTCACCGCAGCAGTCGTGATCTCCGAATGTTCAATTCACGTGTGTCGACGCGATCCCGTTACAGGATCGAGTCGAGGGCGGACGATCCCGCGTTGGAGAACGCCTCCTCGTGCTGGGCCTGGTAGTCGCGCCAGCTCTGCGCGTCCCAGATCTCCAGGTGGTCGTACGAGCCGATGACGACGCACTCCTTGGTGAGCCCCGCGTAGTCGCGATGCTCGGCCGAGAGGTTGACGCGGCCCTGCCCGTCGAGCCGCTGCTCGTCGGCGCCGGCGAAGAAGTACCGCAGAAAAGCGCGGGCCTCCGGGTCGTTGCGCGACGCGGTGACCGCCTTCTCGGCGATCGCGTCGAACTCCTCTGCCCGGTACACCGACAGGCTGCGGTCCTGGCTGCGTGTGACCATGACTCCTCCTGCCAGCGCGTCGCGGAACTTCGCGGGCAACGTCAGTCGCCCCTTGTCATCGAGCTTGGGCGTGTAGGTGCCGACGAAACGAGCCACGTCGACACCTCCTCACCCTTCCGGGTTCGGCGGTTCCGGTATCCCCCTCGCCCAGTAATGCCCACACTACCCCACTTTCCACCACATTCCACCCCGCAGGCCCCACCGTTTCCCCACCATCAACTATATGCGCAGGTCAGAGTGCCTAAGCTTCACTGAATTCTCAGCAATCATTGACGTGTCGCAGCTCACTAGTGTCGTTACGAAAGGGGTCAAAAGGTAACGAAGTGACTGGTGAGACCAACCAAGAGCGGTAGGTGGGGCGTTGTGGGGAGACGAGGTGGGACGCTGTGGGGAGACGGGGTGGGACGCTGTGGGGACACCCCGGAGACAGACGTTCCCGAGATACGAAAAACGGGGCCGCATCTTCCTTTCGGAAGTTGCGACCCCGCCAGGGAGATCGTTGTCGACGCAGGGCGCGTCAGGCCGTCAGCCGCCGGTGCCGACGGCCGGTTCTACAGATCGCGGTCGTCCCGCTCGAAGCGACGGTTGAAGCGATCCTCCATCCGTCGGCTCAACGAGCCGTGACCGCTCGCGGCCTTTCCGGACTTCTTCGACGAGGAGGCGCCGTCGGGACCCGAGATCCGCCCGCGGCCAGCCATCAGGCCGAAGACCGCGGCCCCGAACATCAGCAGGAATCCGACGAAGCTGAGGATCTTCAGTCCGCCGACCTCGACGTCGACCATCATTCCGCCGACCAGCAATGCGAGTCCAGCGAGGAACCCGAGAGCGACCACGATCCGACGACGCGCGTTCGGCAAGCGCACCTTGTGGCGGGTGACGCTCGACGCGAACTTCGGGTCTTCGGCGTAGAGAGCGCTCTCTATCTCATCGAGCATGCGCTGCTCGTGCTCTGAAAGCGGCACCGCTCCTCCCTTACTGGATCGTGGCGAGGATTTCGTCTTCTCGCCTCTCTATGTCAATAGTACGAGCCCGAGCGCCCTTCGACCACCATTGGCCGACGATGCGTTCACAATCACGCCGATCATCCCGCGCACTCAAGCGACGGTTCCGCGCGCCGCCGGACGCTTCGAGGTGAGCTTCCCCTGCTCGTACGCCAGCAGCGTCGCGTCGGCCACGTCCAGGAACGCGACCGCACGGCGCTCCACGCGCGCGCAGAACGTGGAATCGACGGCGCGCACCAGCCCCGCCTCGACGTGCGAGCGCATGGTCGAGAGTTCGCCGAAATAGTCGGCGAGTTCCCGGCACTGGGGAGCACGCTCCTTGATCCGACTCCACGCGTCCGCCGCACCGCGGCGTCGGCGGACGCGGCCCGAGGGCTCGTAGATCTCCAGCACCGCGCCGGCGGCTCGGATCGCCGCGAGATAGAACAGCCGGAATCGCTCGGCCCCGTCGTCGTCCACCGACGCCGCCTGCTCGAACAGGTCCTCTGCCCGATCCAGGAGATCGCGGCTGCGGTGCACCACGTGCGGGTCGACTCCGTGATCGGCTTGTGCACCGGACACCGACGGGGCGGGTGCGAGATGCAACCCGGCGAACTGCCGCCCGGACCGTTCTGCTGACCGCTCCATCCCAACTCCTCCGTGTCGGCGCCCGGCTCTGTCGGGCTCGTGACGACACCATGACAGAGGGGTACGACAAAGAAGGTGTTGCGACGACGGGCCCGACGGCCGGCCGTCGCACGGCGCCGGCACTCCCGCGAAGACTTCGACAGCGGACCCCGTCACCGATGATCGGTGGCCCGGCGATGTCTTCCCCATCGCCGGGCCACTGGACCGCCCAACCGATACGAACATCAGTTCGACAGGCGTCAACCGTAGCCGGTGTGAACGCCGATGGGCAAGTGCCGCTACGCTCCCAGAGTCTGGCAGCCGCAGACGAATCGAGCCGACGACGAAGGGAACGGGCATGTCACTGGACGCCTCCCCGATCCGCGTCGCGCCCCTCCCGGCCGATCTGGCACACCTGTGGCTCGATCCCGCTGTGCACACCTACATCACCGCCATGCACTACCCCCGCGGAAGCGAAGCCCACCGGTTGCCGCTGTGGCGCGATCACATCGCGCGCCCCGGGTGGTCGGCTTTCGGCGCGTTCGCGACGCTGTCCGCGCTCGACTCGCTCCGGCCCACGTACTCCCGGCTGCGCGTGCGCGCACCGCTGGCGCTCTCGGATCGCGAGATCCTCGTCGGGGTGGCGTACGGCTACCGCGGTGCACCGGACCAGTGGTGGAACCGCCAGCTGTATTCGGGACTGCTACAGGCCGGAACCCGGCCCGCCGACGCGCGCGAGTTCATGCGCGACTACTTCGAACTCACCGAACTGCATGTGCATCCGGCCGGTCAGGGCCGCGGCGTCGGCCAACGGCTCCTGACATCGCTGCTCTCGGGCAGACCGGAGAGCAAGGTCCTCCTCTCGACGCCCGAAGTCCAGGGTGAGGCCAATCGCGCCTGGGGCCTCTACCGCCGCCTCGGCTTCGAGGATGTCCTGCGGCACTTCACCTTCGCCGGAGACGCCCGGCCGTTCGCCTTCCTCGGACGCCCGCTCCCTCTTCCGGACGCCGGTCCCCCGCCGCGATGACCGGCCGCCCGCGGTCCGTCCGACGCACCGATGACGACACTGCGCAGGTTGGCGCATCTCTTCTGGCACGATGAGTCGGTGACCTCGTTCCGCCGCACCGCGCTCGCCCTAGCCGGACTGTTGGCACTGATCCCCGTGCTCACCGGTTGTCTCACCAAGTCGACCACGGTCGGCGACCAGTTCTCCGGCACGGTCATCATCGCCACGTCACCGGATCAGCATCCGCAGAAGCCGTCCTTCGACATCCCGGCCTCGCTCAGCGGCCAGGTCTGGACCACCGACTTCCCGGAGAAGTCGGATGAGAGCAGTGCCGTACCCGCCCCGTCGACGCAGAGTTCGCGCCCCGGCGGACAGGCCGCGCCGTCGCCCGACGGCAAGGTCGGTTCCGAGCTCACCTTCGACAGACTCTCTGCGGGTCAGTTCAGCCAGCTCGGCGACATCATCGCCGCCGCCCTCCCCGACCCGTCCGCGACGGTCCATCTCAAATCGTCCCGCAGCGGCGACATCGTCCGTTTCCGCGGCTCGGCCTCGCTGACGGACGCCGATCCCGGCAGCGTGTACTTCTCCCTGTCGATCACGTTCGGCGGTGAGGTGGTCGCGACCAACGGTCATCAGGCGGGCGACGACACGGTGGTCTGGACGCCCACCCCGGGACAGAACGTCGACCTGCAGGCCGATTCGGAGTACGCGGATCCGGCGACCGCCGCCGTGCCCAGTTGGACCTGGTTCATGTTCCTGCTGTGCGCGATCATCGTCGCGATGGTCGTGTACGCGGCCTACCAGAATCGGGACCGCTCACCCCGTCCGGGACGCCCGAAGCGCAAGCCCGAGGCGCCGCAGTCCGACGAGGAGTCCCCGAAGCCCGAGCGCGAGACATCCGGGCGCGGCGCCGACTGACGCCGTCCGCGCGCGGTCGCCCTCTCCGGCGGACCGCACGTCTCAGACGCCGGCCAGCGCCCCGCGCGTGTCGATGCCGATGCGCTCGAGCACCTCGCTGGTCGCCTTCGCGAAGTTGAGGCTGCAGAAGTGCAGGCACGGCACCCCTTCGGAGATGAGCCGCAACGAGGCCTCCGTGCACAGGTCGATGCCGACCGCACGCACGTCGGCCCGATTCTCCTCCGGTCCGTCGCCCGCCGCCTTCGCTAGCCGTTCCTCGACCGCCGGGGGGATCTTGCTGCCGGACAGCTCGGTCATCCTGCGCGCCGAGGCCAGCGAGGTGATCGGCATCATCCCCGGGATCAGCGGCTTGGCGCCCTGCTCGGGATCGGCGGCGGCGATACGGTCGCGCAGGCGGAGGAAGTCGTCGACGTCGAAGAACATCTGCGTCACCGAGTACTCCGCGCCCGCCCGCAGCTTCCGCACCAGATTTCCGGTGTCGGCGGCGAGATTGGGCGCGCGGTGGTGACCTTCGGGGAACGACGCGACGCCCACGTGGAAGTCGCCGAGTTCTCCGATCAGGCGCACCAGTTCTTCGGCGTACGCCACGCCTTCCGGGTGCTTGACCCACTCACCGAGCGGATCACCGGGCGGATCACCGCGCAGGGCGAGCAGGTTGACGATGCCCTTGTCGGCGTACGCGCCCACCAGGCCGCGGAGTTCGTCGACGCTGTGGTTGACCGCGGTCAGATGCGCGACGGTCAGCAGCGTGGTCTCGGTCGCGAGTTCGCCCGCGATGCGCACGGTCCGGTCGCGGGTCGATCCGCCCGCACCGTAGGTCATCGACACGAAGGCCGGGTTCATTCGTTCGAAGATCCGGACCGCACGCCACAGTCGCGCCTCCTCGGCGGCGTCGCGCGGTGGGAAGAACTCGACGGAGAACGGCACCGGCCCGGAGTGCGGGTCGGCCAGACGCTCCACGACCGACTGCCCCGGGCGGGCGCGGACGTCGGAGTCGGTACTGATCGGATCGGTCACCCCAGTCATCATACGGACACCCGGCGAGCGGCCCGCGGCCGCCGATACCGCGGCTGTGCCCGCGATCACCGCCGCTGCGGCGCGTGGCCGGGCTATCGACGAGGACCGGTAACCTTGCCAGTCGTGGTCAACATTGCGCACGTGCCCGCCGCGGTCGACGAGATCCTGACGGCGTTCTTCGACTCCGGCCGGCCTGCGCTCGACGACATCTACCCCGCGGTCGCGGAGGCCGGCGACGTGCTCGCCGACTTCGTGCTGTCGGGCGGCAAACGGGTGCGGCCGCTGTTCGTCTACGCCGGCTGGCGATGCGGCCCCGAAGCGGCCGCCGACACCGGCCCCGGGGAGTCGACGGCATTGCGGGTCGGCGCCGCGATCGAGTTGATCCAGGCCTGCGCCCTCATCCACGACGACATCCTCGACCGCTCCGACACGCGGCGCGGCCGCCCGACCGTCCACCGCCGGTTCGAGGCCCTGCACGGCGACCGGGGGTTCGCCGGCGACCCCGCGCACTACGGCGTCTCGGCGGCCATCCTGCTGGGCGATCTGGCACTGGCCTGGGCCGACGACCTCGTGCACGGCATCACTCCCGCCGACGGCGGTCCCGCCGATCCGCATCCGCTGCCGCGGCCGGTGGCCGTTCTGTGGTCTCAGATGCGGACCGAGGTGCTCGGCGGTCAGCTCCTCGACATCACCAACGAGTCGTCCGGCGACGAGTCAGTGACCGCCGCGTACCGGGTGATGGAGTACAAGACGGCCGCGTACACGGTGGCCCGGCCGCTCCAGCTCGGTGCGGCGCTGTCCGGGGCCGAGGACGAGTTGTCACGCTCACTGCATCGCATCGGGCTCGATCTCGGCGTCGCCTTCCAACTGCGCGACGACGTCCTCGGTGTATTCGGAGACCCCGCGGAGACCGGGAAGCCGTCCGGTGACGACCTCGTCGAAGGCAAGCGCACCGCACTCCTGGCCGAGGGTCTGCAGCGCGCGTCGGCGGCCGGCCGAGATCTGCTGCGCGACAGCCTCGGCCGTTCGCTGTCGGAGGCGGAGCTGACCGCGGCGCGCGACGTCCTGACCGAATCCGGCGCACTCACCGAGATCGAGAGACAGATCGACGAACGCCTCGACGCGGCCCTGGCCGGCATCGACGGACTGGATGCCGGAGAGTCCGCGCGCGCCGATCTGACCTGGATGGCCCGCCGAATCACCCATCGACGGCGGTGACGGCCATGACCGCTGATTCGCACGTCGTCGTCATCGGAGCGGGGCTGTCGGGATTGACCGCCGCGGCCCACCTGCGCGCCCGCGGACACGAGGTGACAGTCTTGGAGGCCACCGACTCCCCCGGCGGCCTGGTGCGCACCGAGACCATCTCGGGTCACCGATTCGACACGGGTGCAACGGTTCTCACCATGCCCGAGTTGATCGTCGACGCACTCACCGCCGTCGGCGTCGACCGCGAGCAGGCCCTGGAGCGGCTGGCCCTGCGCCCGGTGGACCCGAGTTACGTCATGAACTACGCCGACGGCTCGTCGCTGGCGATACCGCGCGAGCCCGCGGCCATCCCCGCCGCCGTCGAGCAGGTGTTCGGGACCGAGGCCGCCGACGGTACTCGCGACCTGCTGACCTGGCTGCGCCGCGTCTACGATGCCGAGTTCGACGTCTTCATCGACCGCAACTACGACGGCCTGGCCGACCTGACCGGACCGCGCACGCGCGCCGCCGCCGCGAACCTGGTCCGGCTCGGCGCGCTCGGCGGCCTCACCGCCGCCGTGGGTCGATTCGTCTCCGACCCCAGGGTTCAGCGGGCGTTCACCTTCCAGGCGCTCTACGCCGGCGTTCCACCCCACCGCGCGCGGGCGATCTACGCCATCATCGCGGATATGGACATCGGCCGCGGCCTCTGTGCTCCCGCGGGCGGCATGGGCCGCATCGGCCGGGTCCTCGAGCGCGCACTGGCCGACGCCGGCGTGCGGATCGAGTACGGAGCACGCGTCGACCGGATTCTGCGCCGGACCGACGGCTCCGCCTCGGGTGTGCTCGTCGGCGACCAGCGGCTCGCCGCCGACGCGGTGGTCGCGACACTCGAACGCGACGCGGTCGCCGAACTGTTGCACGACGAGCGCCGCCTGCGGACTCTGCGCTACTCGCCGAGCGCCGTGGTGGTGCACGGCGTGCTGCCGGCCGGGACCACCGCGGGCTGGCGGTCCGGCCATCACACTCTCGACTTCGGCGCCGCGTGGACCGACACCTTCGCCGACCTCACCGCTCGCCCGGGCCGACTGATGGGCGACGGATCGTTCCTGATCACCCGGTCTGCGGCCACCGATCCGGAGACATTCGTGGCCGACGGATCCGAGTCGGTGTCGGTTCTCGCGCCGACACCGAATCTGGTCTCGGCCGATCTGCCGTGGGATGTGCTCGCCGAGCCGTACACCGCCGAGTTCCTCGGCGTCCTGGAGTCCCGCGGCTACCCGGGTCTGTCCTCGATGACCGTGCTCCGGATCGACCACCCGCTGACCTGGCTGCGATCGGGTCTGCCCGCGGGGACGCCGTTCTCCGCGGCTCACACCGTCGCGCAGACCGGCCCGCTGCGCACGCCCAACCGCTGGCGGGGTGTGCCGAACCTGGCTCTGGGCGGCAGCGCGACCGTGCCCGGAGTCGGCATCCCGCCCGTGCTCGTGTCCGGCGGGCTCGCCGCGGCGCGGATCGACGACTACCTGCGTGGCCGGAACGGACACGGGGGGCGGTCGTGAATCTCCTGAAGCGCTATCCCGACGCCTGTCTCGGGTTCCTCGGTGTGCTGCTGGTGGTCGCGGGAAGCTACGGTCTCTCCGACGTTCCTCGCAACGACGCGACGCTCGCCGATCTCGGCCTGGCGCCGATGACGTACGGCCACGGGAAGACGCTGTCCGGCTTCGCGTTCTGGACGGGGATCGCGCTGATGGTCATCGCCTGGGTGCGAATCGGCCGGAGCCCCGAGCGGATGAGCCTGCGCGCCACGATGGCCACCGTCGGCGCCTGGACCGCGCCGCTGATGTTCGCGGTACCCACCTTCAGCCGCGACGTGTACGCCTACCTCGGTCAGGCGTCGGTGCTGATGCACGGATTCGATCCCTACACCGACGGACCCGCACACCGTCCCGGACCGATCGTCGATTCGATGGCGCAGATCTGGGCTCCCACGACCTCGCCCTACAGTCCCGGGTTCATGCTCCTGCTGCGCGGCATCGTCGGGATCACCGGCGACAACGTCTTCGCCGGCGTGTTCGCCATCCGCGTCGCCCTGCTGCCCGGACTGCTCCTGACGATGTGGGCGGTGCCCCGGATCGCCGCGCACTTCGGTGCGAGCCGGCGACTCGGGCTCTGGCTGGTCCTGGTGAACCCGATGCTGCTGATCCATCTGGTCGGGGGCCCACACCTCGAACTGCTGATGATGGGCTTCCTGGCCGCAGGCGTGGCCCTGGCGCTGGAGGGCAGGCACGTCGCGGGTCTCGCGGTCCTGGGCCTGGCGATCTCGGTGAAGGTCACCGCGGGAATCGCGATTCCGTTCGTCATGTGGATCTGGCTCGACCACCTGCGCAAGCGGCGCGCGGCCGATCCCGCGGCACCGACTCCGCTCATCGCCTGGCGCGACCGTGTCGCGATCTTCGTCGCGACGGGCGCGATCCCCGCCGCGGTGTTCGGTGCCTTCACGGTGATCCTCGGCCTCGGCCTCGGATGGATGAACGGCCTGTCGTACGCCTCTCGGATCATCAACCCGTTCACCGTCCCGATCTTCGTCGGGCACATCGTCACCTACGCCGCGGCTCCCTTCGCGACGCTCAACCTCCAGGCGGTCCTGGTGGTGACGCGGGCCATCGGCAGCGTCGCACTCGCGCTGATCCTCGTGTACCTCTGGTGGCGGTCGCGTCGCGACGAGCGGTCCGCGATGGCCGGCATGGCATGGGCGATGCTCGCTCTGCTACTGCTCGAACCGTCGACCCTGCCCTGGTACTACACGTGGGTCGCCTGCCTGGCCGTCGCATTCACCCTCCCGATGTGGGTGCGGCAGGTGGTCGTCGGAGTCAGCACCTTCTATCTCATCGTCTTCCAGCCGGACGACTCGATCCTGTTCTACAAGCCGCTCGAAACTTTGATGGCGCTGGCCTTCGCCGTTCTCGCGGCCGTCTCGCTGCGCCGCCGCGACCCGCTCAGACTGCGGGGGCTCGGGTCCCTGCTGATCCATGGCTGACGCCGACCGCGGGTACCGCCTCGCCGAGTCGCTCACGCGCGCGGCCGGCCGCACCTACTTCCTGGCCTCGCGTCTGCTGCCGGTGGACGGCCGGCGCGCGGTGTTCGCGTTGTACGGCTATGCACGCACCGTCGACGACGTCGTCGACGGTGCCGGTGGGTCGCAGCCGCGATCGGCGCGGCTCGACGCCCTCGAGAACGGCCTGGCCGCCGCACTCGCGGGGGCGCCGGTGCCGGCTGGTCTGAGCCGGGACGAGGCCGACATGCTCGCTGCGCTCGCCGAGTCGGTCGACCGGTTCGCGATCCCTGCCGAAACCTTCGAGGCGTTCGGCCGATCGATGCGAATGGACCTGCCCGGCGACCCCCTGTTCCGGAACCGCTACGCGACGCTCGACGCCCTGGCCGAGTACACCTACGGCTCGGCCGCGGTGATCGGCCTGCAACTGCTGCCGATCCTGGGCGCGGCTCCCGATCCGGACACCGCCCGGGGTGCAGCCCTGCTGGGCGAAGCGTTCCAGCTCACGAACTTCCTCCGTGACGTCGGCGAAGATCTGAACCGGAATCGGATCTACCTGCCCCTCGACCACCTCGGCGCCTTCGGGGTCGACGAGCAGGAGCTGCGTCACGACGCCACCGCGGGCACGGCCGGCCCCCGGATGCGGCGGGCGACGGCGCATCTGATCGCCGTCAATCGCGACCAGTACCGGCGGACGCTGCCCGCCATCGCCTCACTGCCCCGACGGTCGCGCCCCGCGATCTGCGCGGCCGCGCGGTCGTACAGCGCGATTCTCACCGCCATCGAAGACCGCGGTCACGACGTGTTCGCCGCGCGGGCCGTCGTACCGGTCCACCGCAGGCTCGGCCATGCCGTCACCGCCGTGGCCGGCCGCCCGGCTCTCGGCTGACCGGCTGCGCCGTCAGAAGGCCTGAGCCTGTGCGCGCCGGATCACCTCGCGCGCCGAATGAGTGTGCAGCGCATCGGCCGGGCGCAGCCCCAGGTCGTCCTGCTCGGTGAACAGCCAGCGCATCGCCTCGTCGCGCGTGTAACCGCCGTCGAGCAGGATCCGGACCAGCCCCTCGAAGTGCTTCGCGAGGCCGTCGGACCCGAAGAAGGCCTCCGGAATCACGGGTACCCCTCCGCGCGAGGCCGCGAGCAGGTTGTGGTCGCGGATGAGTGTGCGGAGCCGGTTGGACGAGACCCCCAGCCGCTTGGCGGCCTGGTCCAGGTCGAGAACTGGAACGTCGTCGGGAAGGATGTCGATCGAAAGCGGAAGAGAACCCACGGGGCAAAGCCTACCGGTGTCCTGCGCGGCACATACGAGGTCGTCGGCGCGGCGGGTAGATTCGAACACCGTGACCACCCCTGGCGACCCGCTCATCGGCCGAGTGCTGGAGCGCAGATACCGGATCGACGCGCCGATCGCTCGCGGCGGGATGTCCTCGGTGTATGTGGGAACCGACCTGCGTCTGGGTCGGCGCGTCGCAGTGAAGGTGATGGATGCGCGTTACGTGGGCGACCCCCAGTTCCTGCGCCGGTTCGAGTTCGAGGCCCGCGCCGTCGCCGGTCTGAGCCACCCCGGCCTCGTCGCGGTCTACGACCAGAGCATCGACGGTGAGGTCGCGTTCCTCGTCATGGAGCTCGTGCGCGGGGGCAGCGTCCGCGAACTGCTCCGCGAACGCGGGCCGATGCCGCCGCACGCGGTGGCATCCGTCGCGATCCCGATGCTCGGCGGCCTGGGCACCGCGCACCGCGCGGGCCTGGTGCACCGGGACGTGAAGCCCGAGAACGTCCTCGTCTCCGACAACGGCGACATCAAGGTTGCCGACTTCGGTCTGGTCCGCGCGGTCGCCGAAGCCGGCGTCACGTCGGCGAGCGTGATTCTGGGGACCGCCGCGTACCTGTCCCCCGAGCAGGTCAACTCCACCGACGTCGACGCGCGCAGCGACGTGTACTCGGCCGGAGTGATGCTGTTCGAACTACTGACCGGACGGCAGCCCTTCAGCGGCAGCACTCCGCTCGCGCTGGCCTATCAGCGGCTCACCTACGACGTCCCCGCCCCCGGCGACCTGATCGAAGGCGTCCCGCCGCAGATCGACGAGATCGTCCTGCGAGCCACCGAGCGTGACCGCGCCGATCGCTTCCGCGACGGATTCGCCATGCAGCACGCGTTGCTCGACGCCGCCGATGAACTCGACCTGCCAGCCTTCACCGTCCCGGCTCCGAGCCGGGCCTCGGCGCGGGTCACCTCCGCCATCGCCCGCCCGGTGCGGGCCGTGTCGGCGCAGGCGCCCGATCCGCGACCGGTCACCGCATACGATCCCGAGCCGCTCCCCCGGTCTGATCGGTGGGACGACGACGCCTGGGACGGACCCGACGAGCGACGCTGGACGGACGACGAGCCGGAGTGGGCCGACCGGGCCGACTGGGAGCCGGACTCCGACCAGGTCGACGTGATCGACGAAGCCGATCCCGCGGCCACATCGCGCGGACGCGCACTGGCGGCCGTGTGGTTGACGATCATCACGATCGTCGCCGTCGTGCTCGCAGCGGCGGGGTGGGCCGTGGGCGCCTCGCTCGCCTGAACCGGGCGCCGTCGGGTCTCCTCAGCCGCGCAGGCTCCCCTCAGCCGCGCAGCATCTCCGCCACGAGGAAGGCCAGTTCCAGCGACTGCTGGGTGTTGAGGCGCGGGTCGCACGCCGTCTCGTAGCGGCCTTCGAGATCGAGGTCGGAGATGTCCTGTGCGCCACCGAGGCACTCGGTCACATCCTCACCGGTCAGCTCGATGTGAATGCCCCCGGGGTGACTGCCCAGCGCGCGATGCACCTCGAAGAAGCCCTGCACCTCGTCGACCACGCGGTCGAAGTGGCGGGTCTTGAAACCGGTGGACGCGGTGTGGGTGTTGCCGTGCATCGGATCGCACTGCCAGATCACCTTGTGTCCGGTCGCCTCGACGGCCTGCACGATCGCGGGCAGGACCTCGCGGACCTTGCCGTTACCCATCCGCGACACCAGCGTCAGCCGGCCGGGACGGTTGTCGGGGTCGAGTGCCTCCACGTACTCGACCGCCAGCTCGGGCGTCGTGGTGGGGCCGATCTTGACGCCGATCGGATTGCTGATCAGCTTGGCCAGCGCGATGTGAGCGCCGTCGAGCTGCCGGGTGCGTTCGCCGATCCACAGGAAGTGCGCCGACAGGTCGTACAGAGTCTGCTCGTCGCCGCCGCGCGGGTTGTCGGCGAGCCGCAGCATGGCGCGCTCGTAGTCCATCACCAGAGCTTCGTGCGAGGCGAAGATCGACGCCGACTCGAGGCTCGAGTCGGTGACGCCGCAGGCGTCCATGAATCGCAGCCCGCGATCGATCTCCGCGGCGAGCGCCTCGTACCGCGCACCGGCCGGCGATGTGCGGACGAACTCGCGGTTCCAGTTGTGAACGTGCGCCAGGCGGGCCTCCGACCCGGTCAGCGACCGCACCAGGTTCATCGCCGCGGCGGCGTTCGCGTACGCGCGCACCAGACGCGAGGGATCGTGCACGCGCGCGGCCTCGTCGGCCTCCAGCGCGTTGACCATGTCGCCTCGGTACGAGAGCAGCCCGAGCGCGTCGGTGTCGGACGAACGCGGCTTGGCGTACTGCCCCGCGATGCGGGCGACCTTCACCACCGGCATGCTCGCGCCGTAGGTGAGCACCACGGCCATCTGAAGCAGGGTGCGGATGTTGCCCTTGATGTGCGGCTCGGTGTTGGCCGCGAAGGTCTCGGCGCAGTCTCCGCCCTGGAGCATGAACGCGCGACCGTGGGCCACCTCGGCGAGTTGGTCGGCGAGCACCTCCACCTCGGACGGCATGCAGATCGGCGGGACGCTCTCGAGGACGGTGCGCATCTTGTGCGCCTCCTCTTCGGGCCAGCTCGGCTGCTGCAGAGCCGGGCGCGCCAGCATGTCGTCGAATTGCTCGGCGAGACGTCCCGGCAGGGGCGGCAGTTCGGGAAGCTCGTCGATGGGCACGTCTACGGTCCAGTTCACCACCGCTCCAGCCTATCGTGACGAACCGGACGTCGCGTCGGTCACCTCCGACAGTGCCATCGGTTCTCGGCCGTCAGTTCACGCCGGCGCCGCCGCCGACGGCCGCTTCGATGGCGCGCCACTTGACGAGGTTGTGCCGCGCGTCGGCGAGCGCATCGTGTGCGTTGCGCGGAGCCGGAGGCAGTTCCGGACGGCCCGCGGCCTCCCAGTGCTGTCGGAGTTCCCGGGTGAAGCGCGGCATCTCCCGCGGCAGCTCGGTCATCGACCCCCACAGCTGACACACCACCACGTGGTCGTACGCGCCGACCCACGCCCACAGTTCGACGCCGTCGCCAGGGGCGGTGAGGAACTCGTAGAGGCTCTCGCGGATCGCTCGGCGACTCCGCCACGCCTTGTCGGCCGGGGACGGCAGCTTGTCGAGGACGTTGGTGCGTACCCAGTCACCCGCCCGCGCCGGATCGAATTCGGTCGAGACGGCGTAGAACTCGCGGCCGTCCTCGCCGACCACCCCGATCGACACCAGCTCGATGGTGGTTCCGTCTTCGATGAACTCGGTGTCGTAGAAGTAGCGCACGACTTCTGATTATCCATGCCGGACAGGAATACTGGCTTTCATGCCCACTGCAAGCGGTCAGACGCAGCCCCGCGACGAGGGCGGAGCGCTCCGGGGTCAACGGCTCGCCGAGCGGCTCACCCGGTGGTCGCCCGGACCAGCCGCGAGGGCGGCGATCGTCGCCGCATTCGCACTCTCGGCCGCCCTGCAGATCCTGGGCGTGCCCTTCACATCCAGTTTCGGCACCCGAACCCGGTTCGACATGGACGTGTACCGCATCGGCGGCCAGATCTGGCATCAGGGCCTGAGTCTGTACGCCGACGGCTCGATGCCCTTCACCGCCGACGGCATCTGGCTGCCGTTCACGTACCCGCCGTTCGCGGCGCTGCTGTTCACCCCGTTGGGTGCGATCCCGCTCGCCGTCGCGAGCATCGGGATCTCACTGGTCACCGCCGCGCTGCTGGTCTACGTCACCAAGCTCTCGCTCGCCGTGCTCGACATCGGCTCGCCCGGCAACCGGTGGTGGCTCGCGATCGCTGCATCGGTCGCGACCATCTGGTTCAACCCGTTCTGGATGACCCTCGGATTCGGTCAGATCAACGTGGTGCTGATGGCGATGATCATGATCGACGTCTTCGTCCTGCACCGCGCCGGGGGCCGCCGCGCACAGGGTGTCCTGATCGGCATCGCGTCGGCGGTCAAACTCACCCCGCTGGTCTTCCTCGGCGTGTTCCTTGTGGCTCGCCGGTTCCGCGCCGTCGCCACCGGACTGGCCGCGTTCGTCGGCGCGGCGGCGATCGGCTGGATCTGGATGCCGGCCGACTCCCGCACGTATTGGACCGACACCCTGTTCCACACCGCCCGGATCGGCCAACCCGAGGGGCGGATCAATCAGAATCTGAACGCCGCGTGGCTCCGCGTGTTCGGTGACGCGGGCAGCGCCGCGGAGGTTGCCTGGATCCTGTCCAGCGTCGCGGCCACGGTCCTCGCGCTGGCGGCGGTGCTGGCGGCACGCCCCGCCGAGGCGTTCGCGCGCGGACCGATGACCGGCCGCGTCGACGCCCTCGCGATCACGTGCGCCGTGGCCGTGTGGGGACTGCTCGTCTCGCCGACCACCTGGGCCCACCACTGGGTCTGGTGCGTCCCGGCGCTGCTCCTGTGCCTGACGATCGGCTGGCGGGTCGATGAGCGCCGCTACCGTGCCACGTACTTCGGCCTCGCCGGAACCGGGGTCGTGATCTTCGCGGTGGGGCCTTTCCAGCTCCTGCCGCCCATCGAGCACGGCTGGGCTGCATGGCAGCACCTGATCGGCAACGCCTTCACGCTCTGGGGCGTGACGCTCCTGGTGGCACTGTGGCGGCTGCCGTACCGCGCCCCCGAGACGACGACGGTGTCCGCCACGGCCGCTTGACGGCCGGCGCGGACACCGTCATGGGGTCCGGAATCGGATCAGGCCGCGTCGCCCGGTTTCGCGGCCGGCGCCGTCGGTGCCGCCGCCTTGGCGCCTCCGCCGGCGTTCTTGAGGCTGGCGGCGTACACGTCGACGTACTGCTGGCCGCCGAGACGCATCAGCGCGTACATGATCTCGTCGGTGACCGCGCGCTCGATGAAGCGGTTGCCTGCCATGCCCTCGTACCGCGAGAAGTCGAGCGGTTCGCCCACTCGGACGACGATGCGGGTGGGCCGCGGCAGCACCGTGCCGGGCGGGTTGATCCGATCGGTCCCGACCATCGCGATCGGGATCACCGGTGTGCCCGTCTCCAGAGCGATCCGTGCGAGCCCGGTCTTTCCCTTGTACAGTCGGCCGTCCGGCGAGCGGGTGCCCTCCGGATACAGGCACAGCAGCCGTCCGTCCTCAAGCACCTTCTTGCCCGCCAGAAGCGCGTCCGCGGCCGCGCTGGCGCCGGACCGGTCGATCGGGATCTGTCCCGAAGTGCTGAAGAACCACTTCTTGAAGCGCCCCTTGAGGCCCTTCTCCGTGAAGTACTCACTCTTGGCGAGGAAGAAGATCCTCCGCGGCACCATGAGCGGCAGGTAGAAGCTGTCGACCACCGCCATGTGGTTGGACGCGATCAACGCGGCACCGTCCTTGGGGATGTTCTCCAGCCCCTCGATCCGCGGACGTCCCATCAAGCGGAGCGCCGGACCCATGAAGATGTATTTGAAAAGGTAGTACCACATGGACGTTGCTGCCCCTCCTGCTCGATTCCCGACCTGCACCGGCGCACCGGCGCCCGAACGCATCGGAAGAAACTCTACTGACTGCCCGCCACCTGCATCGCCAGTCCCTGCCGTGCCACCTCGGCCGCACCGATCGTTCCCGCCGCCTCGCCGAGCTGGGTACCGCGGATCCGGGCCAGCCGGCGGTGCCCGCTACCGGTGACCGCCGCCGCATAGTGCTCGCGCGCGTCGTCGAGGAACAGACTCGACGCAGCACCGACGCCGCCGGCGAGGACGATGAGATCCGGATCGAAGACGTCGGCGATCATGCCGAGACCGTAGCCGAGCCAGCGCGCCATGTCCTCGTACGCGGCCAGTGCCGCGGGGTCGCCGTCCGCCGCGGCCGCCGCCACTCGCCTGCCCGTGAGCGAGCCCGGGTCCGCCTCCGACTCGGCGGCCAGCACGCTGCGCGGATAGTCGTGCGAGGCGAGCAGTTCCAGCACGGTGTCGACCAGTGCCGTCCCGCTGCAGTAGCGCTCCCAGCAACCGCGTTTGCCGCAACTGCACGGGCGGCCGTCCGGAACCACGGTGAGGTGCCCGAACTCCGGCGCCACGCCGAAGCTGCCGCGATAGAGCCGCCCGTCCATGATCATCCCCGCGCCGATCCCGGTGCCGATGGACAGGACGAGCGTGTTGTGTCCACCTGCCGCCGCACCGAAGTGCAGCTCGGCGAGTGCGGCCGAATTGGCGTCGTGCTCGGCGAATACCGGCAACCCCAGCCTGCGCGTCATCGTCTCCGGTACCGGAGCCTCGCGCCAGGCCAGATGCGGGGAGAAGCGCACCGTCCGGCGATCGGGTGTCAGGAAACCCGCGATCGCCAGTCCCACCGCTGCCACCGCCCACCGGTCCCGCAGTTCGGTGACGAGCCGGTGCAGGCAGTGCTCGAGTGACTCGGCGGTCGGCGGGGTCGCCGTGCGAAGCGTGTCGAGTTGGCGACCGCGCGCGTCCACCACCGAAGCTCTCACGCTGGTGCCGCCGATGTCGATGCCGATGGTCAGTTCCGAACCGGGCGACGCCCCGTCGCCTGCGCGCGCGGTCACGTCACCTGCCCATCGGCGTGACGTTGACCGAGATCGTCTCGAACCGCGATGACGTGCCTGCGCGCTCGGACCGATCCGAGCGCAGCATGTCGGCGACGGCCTCGAGCACCGCGATCAGTGCGGCGAGGATGCGGGCGAGCAGGTCGCCGAGTTCCCGGACCATCGTGCCGACGTCTCCGAGCAGCTCCGGAATGCCCGATCCCGCAACCCCGGAACCCGGGACTCGCGGCCCGGATGTGCCGGCGATCAGACCGGCGAGCTGGTCGATCTGATTCGCGAAACCGAGCAGCAACGCCTGCACGGAGTCGCCGGCGTCGGCGGCTCCTGAACCGGTGGCGTCGTGGTCGTCGGTCATCGTGGGTGGAGTCCTCGGTGGTCGGGCCGACATCGGTGGTCGGGCAAACGGGGGTCGGGCAGCAAGCGGGGGTCGGACGGCACGTGGGTGCGCATCGCGAACACCTGACGCTACCGGGCGCGGCGGCCGATCCCCAGCGCCGGGCACCGGAGTGGTGACAGACCGCACATCCCACCCGGTCGATGCCCTCGCTCACAACGACGAGTGTACGTTCACCGGCTTCTCGTCGTGCCCGTCGCCGGGATCGTTCGTCCGGTCAACCGTCCCCGTCCGGAGTGGTTCCGGTGCGCCGCTGCGGCCAGACGGCCGGGTCCGGGCGGAAGCGCAGAACCAGCCGTCCCGCATGCCAGTCGGCCCCCGTCACCAGGCACCGCCGCAGCACCGAGGGCAGCCGGACCGGGAAGCGGAAACCCGACACCGTCACCAGCAGATCGTCGCCGGACCTGCCCAGCGCCAGCCGGTCGGGGTCGGGTAGCCCTTGGTCCCACGCCAGTTCGAAGACGCTGTCCAGGCCCTCTCCGGAGACGTGCGCGACGGTCAGCGCGCCCGACCCGCGCGGCCGCCCGCCCGGTGTCGGCAGATCGACCACCACCCGGCGGATCCGGGACAGCCGGTCGACCGCCTCCGGCGCGGCGGCCACGGCCATCACCTGCACCGTGTCGTCGCCGCCGAGCACCGCCCGCGCGGTATCGATCGCGCAGACCTGTGCCGCGCCGCCCGCGCCCTCATTGACCAGCACCGATCGCAACGGCAGCGCCATCAGGTCGCTGATCGCGATCTGGTCTGCGAGCGCACGCGCTCCGCGGTCCCCCGCGTCGACAACCACGTGGACCGCCACCCCGTGCGGATCGGTGAACAGATCCGCCAGATCCTGGCAGTCGCGGTCGATGCCCTCCACCGCCGCGGACAACTGCGCCACCGCGGGCTTCTCCGCCGCCTCGGCGAGCCGCGCGTGCCGCGGCCACAGCCGTTCGAGTGCCGCGGACAGCACCGTCGGCGACCGCAACAGGGCGAACGGATCACCGCAGCCGGACAGGTCTACGACTATGCGTCGCCACCGTCCAGCGGTCGCGGCTTCGCGAATCCGCCTGAGCAGCAGGAACTCCTGTACGCCGGGCAGAGCCGACAGCTCGCCCGGCGCGATCGACGCCACCGAACCGACTATCGGCAGCAGCGCCTTGCCCGAGCTCACCGCCGTGAGCGCACCGGTGAACTCGCTCCACGCCTGCTCCAGCACGGACAACGGGTCGAGTTGCAGAAGGTCGACGTCGGCGGTCACCGCGACGGGTTCCCCGGGGAGCCGAAGAACGCCGAGACGTTCCGGCAGATACGACCGCGAGTCGAGAGAGACGAGCAGTGTGCCCCGCTCGGCGCCCAGCCGCACGCCCGCGGGCGGGTGCGTGGTGTGCCGCAGTGCCGCGGCCGCGGCGACGACGGAGACGCCCGAGCCACCCGGCCCGAGCACCAGATCGATGGGCGCTAGATCGATCAGCCTTCGACCCTCTTCTTCAGGTCGCCGAGCGCGGCCTCGGTGATCGCCTTCTCCGCGCGTCGCTTCAACTGGCTGATCATCGGGATGTGAAGGTCCACCATGAGAGCGTAGGTCACCTTGGTCGAACCCGGAACCTGCTGCGCCAGACGGTAACTGCCCTCCTGAGCGCGCTGCAGCTCACTCGAGACGAGCGTCCAACAGACACCGTCGCCGTCCTCGTCCCACGTGTATCGGAGTTCGTAGGTGTCGGCGAGGACTCCCGCGTCGAGGACGAATCGCACCCGAACGCCCCGTCCCCACGCGTCCCGTTCCAGAACGGTCACCTCGCGGGCCGCGGTGACCCACTGCGGATAGTTGTCGAAGTCGGCGATCACTGCCATCACGTCCGCCACGTCGGCGTTGATGACGATCGACTGCTCGGTGTGGTCGGCCATCGCTACGCCCCCGCGGCGGCAGACGCCGCGGGCGCCCCGGCCTCGCGGTCTCCCTCGAGCAGCGCCTTGACATGGAAGGACATCTCCTTGCCCGCGATGCGCCTGCGGCGGTTCAGCTCTGCGACCGCGTCCATCCGCTCGCGCGCCCCGTCCGGCAGTGGGCGCGACGGCTCGGCGTGCAGGTAGTAGTGCAGGATGAAACCGTCCATGCACGGCTCGCACCAGATCTCCATGGTGCCCTCGACCGGTCCGGCCACCGTCCACCGCACGCCCTGGTCTCCGCGGTCCTCGACCACGGTCAGCCGGAGGTCCGGCCACCACTGCCGCCAGCGCGCCCGATCGCCCACCACCGCACCGGCGAGCGACGGCGCCGCAGCGACGAAGACCTCGTCGGCAACCTGAATGCTCGTCACCGTCCTAGCTTCACACACCCGGCCCCGTGGGTGAAACCCGACTCGTGCGTAACCGGCACTCCGAGTGGGTCTAAGATCACTCAGAGATTCAGGTCGTTCTGAGAAATTTCCGTTCCGGAAGGTGTATTACATGGCCGAGTGCCGCGTGCCCGCGAAGTTTCAGATCCCCGAGGAGCGGAACGCGTCCGACGTGCTCTTCGACATCGTCGAGAAGCAGAGCGGCAAGACCGTGTTCCGTCGTCAGTCCGGCTCGCAGTGGCTCCCGGTCACCGCGGCCGAGGCCGGAGCACAGGTCACGGCGATCGCCAAAGGATTGATCGCCTCGGGCATCGAACCGGGCGACCGCGTCGCGTTGGTCTCGGCCACGCGCCTGGAATGGACTCTCCTGGACTTCGCCATCTGGTCGGCCGGCGCGATCACCGTCCCGGTCTACGACTCCTCCTCCGGTCCCCAGATCGATTGGATCATGCGCGATTCCGGCGCTACGGCGATCATCGCCGAGACCGCCGGGCACCGCGCCGTCATCGACACGGTGGAATCGGTGGACGACTCGGTCCAGGTGTTCCAGATCGACGTCGCCGACGGCCCGGGAGTCGTCGAACTCCTCACCGAGCGCGGCAAGGACGTGGCAGACGAGGAGGTCCACGCGCGTCGTCGGACGCTCAAGGCCTCCAGTCCGGCCACCCTCATCTACACCTCGGGGACCACGGGCCGCCCCAAGGGCTGCATGCTGACCCACTCCAACCTGCTCGGCGAGATCGCCGGCGTGATGGAGACCCCGCTGAATGCTCTGCTCGGCGACGGCAAGCGCCTGCTGCTGTTCCTGCCGATGGCACACGTACTCGCCCGCGCGATCAACCTGGTCGCGCTCGAGGCGGGCATGGAGGTCGGGTACACCAGCGACATCCCCAATCTGCTGCCGACTTTCTCCGTCTTCAAGCCGTCGCTGATCCTGTCGGTCCCCCGCGTCTTCGAGAAGGTGTTCAACTCGGCACGCCAGAGTGCGCACGACGGCGGGAAGGGCAAGATCTTCGATCTCGCGGCCGACGTCGCCGTGCAGTATTCGACGGCCGCCCAGAACGGTGACGTGGGCCTGCTGCTGCGCGCGAAGCACGCGGTGTTCGACAAGCTGGTGTACGCCAAGCTGCGCGCCGCGCTCGGCGGGGTCTGCGAACTCGCGATCTCCGGCGGCGCACCCCTCGGTTCGCGCCTCGGACACTTCTTCAGCGGCGTCGGCATCCCCGTCTACGAGGGCTACGGCCTCACCGAGACCACCGCCGCGGTCACGGTGAACACCCCCGGCCAGGTGAAGGTCGGCACCGTCGGCCGGCCCATCCCGGGCAACGCCGTCCGGATCGCCGACGACGGCGAGATCCTGCTCTCCGGCGAGGTGGTCTTCACCGGCTATTGGCGCAACGACGAGGCCACCGCTACCGCGATCACCGACGGCTGGTTCCACACCGGCGACATCGGAGCGCTCGACCAGGACGGCTACCTGAGCATCACCGGCCGCAAGAAGGAGATCATCGTCACCGCCGGCGGCAAGAACGTCTCGCCCGCGCCGATGGAGGACATCATCCGCGCGAGCGCACTGGTGTCGCAGGCCGTGGTGGTCGGCGATCAGAAACCGTTCATCGGCGCACTCATCACGATCGATCTCGAGGCCTTCCCGGCGTGGAAGGAGCGCCACGGCAAGTCCGCCGACCTCAGCGTCGCCGATCTGGCGCAGGACCCCGACCTGCTGGCCGAGGTCCAGGAGGCCGTCGACGCCGCCAACGAGACCGTCTCCCACGCCGAGACCATCAAGAAGTTCCGCATCCTCCCGACCGACTTCAGCGAGGACTCGGGCGAACTGACCCCCACGCTGAAGGTGAAGCGCAACGTGGTGGCCGACAAGTGGGCCGAGGAGATCGCGGCGATCTACCGCAAGTAGCCGCCGGTGCGTGCCTGCGGGCACCGAGACGCGGTATGACGATCCCCGCGAACCCCTTCCGACGGGGTTCGCGGGGATCGTCAGTTCAAGCGCGTGGGGCGGCGTGGTCGGCCGGACCGGACGGCGCTCGTCACAGCAGCCGCATGAGGCGCGCGGCCTGCATCTTCCACTGCCAGTTCTCCACTGCCCATTCGCGTCCGGCCTCCCCCATCGCCGCAGCGAGCCGCGGTGAGGAGAGGATCTCGACGATCGCCCCGGCGACGGCGGCCCGGTCACGGCCGTCGACGACGGTGCCCGTCAGGCTCTCGCGCACCGTCTCGGGCGCCCCGCCCGAGTCGCCCGCCACCACCGGCACACCGCTGGCCGAGGCCTCGAGAAAGACGATGCCGAGGCCTTCCACGTCGAGGCCGCCGCCCCGGGTGCGGGTCGGCATGGCGAATACGTCGGCCATCGCGTGGTGCATCGGCAGTTCCGCGGCGGGGACGCCGCCGGTGAAGGTCACCGAATCCATCACGCCGTTCTCCTCGGCGAGCCGGTGCAGCGCATCGGCGTAGGGACCGCCGCCGACGATCATCAGCCGCGCGTCGGGAATTGCGTCACGGATCGCGGGCCACGCCCTGATCAGCATGTCCTGGCCCTTGCGCGGCACGAGCCGCGACAGGCAGAGCACTGTGGGTGCGTCGCCCAGTCCGTAGCGCTCCCGCAGCACGCGCCGCGCCGTGGAGTCCGGCGCGAACCGGTCGACGTCCACTCCGCAGGAGACGTACTCGAGCGATGCCCGCGGGCCGAAGGCCGCCGCGAACCGGCCGCGGGTGTAGCGGCTGACGTAGGTGATCGCGTCGGTGTGGTCGCCGATGTACCGGAGTACCTGGCGGGCGCCGGGCAGCATCGACCACCCGACCTCGTGACCGTGTGTGCTCGCGACGATCCGCCGAGCCCCGGCCTTCCGGAGCTTGGGCCCGAGGACCGCGAGCGGAGCCGCCGCGCCGAACCAGACTGTGTGAACATCGTTGTCGCGCACGAGATTCGCAGCCCTTCGCAGCACTCCGGGAGTCGGCAGCATCAGGCTCGTGGGATGGCGGACGATCCGGTACGGAGCCGCGCAGTCGTACTCCTCGCAGCCCCGCCACGTCGGCGCGTAGACGATGACGTCCTCCGGCGGGAGGAAGGCGATCAGGTTCTCCAGGTACGACTGGATGCCGCCCGGCCGAGGCGGGAAGTCGTTGGTGACAAGCAGCGTTCGTCTCACCGGCGCACCTGGGTGCGCAGCCACGCCTGCCAGTCGGCGACCACCGTCGACTTGTCGGCACCCAGCGCGTCCTTCATCGCGTCGTCGGTGGTCGAGGTGTCTCCGCCCTTGCCGACACCGATGTACATCTTCTTGAGCTTCTCCTCGCCGAACCTCTGGCCGACGAAGGCCGCGAACGACCACGCCTCCTGATAGGCGATCCGGGCCGCGTCCGAGTCGACGGAGAACGACCCGTCCGAGGGCAGCGCCTTCGGAACGTCGCCGGCGGCCACGGCAGCGGCCAATTCCGGTGCGGCGTCGACGAAGTCCCGGTAAGTGCCCTTGCGGCCCACGTACTCCGGAACGCCCTCGGTGAGCCACAGCGGCGCGTTCTCGGCGGTGTTGAGCCGCGAGGCGACGTGCGTGAGCTCATGGCGGATCACGACGGCGAGCGCCGGCTTCGACAGGGCACGGGCGGCGGGCGTGAGCACGATCCGCTGTCCCACCACCTGCTGATTCTGACGATCGATCATGGTGTACACGGTGGCGGCCGCGGCAGCTGAGGTGTCGACCGGAACGGTCCTCGTGAGTCCGGAGAACTGAGCGCCGTCGGCGGTGGAGATCACCGCGATCCGCCGGACCCAGTCGTCGCCCCAGAACTTCGATACCTCATCCACCGCAGCGGGCAGGATTTCGGCGACCTGAGCCGCGGTCTTCTCCGCGCCCCGGTAGCACAGAACCGTCGAGGTCCCCCCGGAGGTGCGCACGTCGTTCGCCGACAGCCCCGGAAACGCCCACGGTCCCACCTCGGGTGCCTTCGGATTCTCGCGTGAGGCCTGCGACGGGTCGGGCGCCAGGCCACCGTCGCCGACGACTTTCCAGTCGTCGCCGTATCGCGCGAAGGTCAGGCTCTGGTGGAGGGTCACCGTCGGTTCGTCGAGTCCAGGCGACGACGCGCCTCCCAGCGCGTAGTCGAGATCGACGGGCGTCACCCAACTGTCGGAGGCGCCGGCCGCTTCGAGCTTCGCCTCGAAATCCGGTTCGAGAAGGTGCTCCGGGCCGGTCTGGGGCGCCACTCGATAGCGGAATTCCTTGAGTTTGAGCGGCTTTCCCACCGGCGCCGATGCGAAATCGGCAGCCACGGCGTCGAGCCGATGCCGGAACTCGACGGTGGCGGCCGGATCGATGAGTTCGGACAGACCTCTGCGGTCGCCGTTGCGCAGCGCCGACGACAGTTGGTCGAGCAGGGCGGTGACGCCGTCGTAGCGCTGCTGTTCGAACGGGTTCAGCGGCGTCGTCGCGATCGTCGGAGACGAAGTGGCCGATGGGTGATCGGCATCGGAGCCACAGGCGGTGAGCGACGCGGCAGTCACGGCCGCCAAGACAGTGGCCGCGATCGCGGCACGCTGGGGGCGCACTCAGTACCGTCGCGCGGAGTTGTACGGGCCGGCCTTGTCGATCGGCACCACCGCGACCGGCACACCGAAGGTCGATGCGTGCACCACGTAACCGTCGCCCACATACATCCCGACGTGCGTGGCATCCGGGTAGTAGATGATCAGATCTCCCGGCTCGAGGTCGTTGCGATCGACCGGGGTGCCGCCTGCGAGCTGGGCCTCGCTGGTCCGCGGAATCGAACGTCCGGCCTGCTTATAGGCCCACAGCATCAGGCCGGAGCAATCGAACTGGTTCGGCCCGGTGGCGCCCCAGACGTACGGATCACCGATACGCGAGATCGCGGCCTGGACGGCCACGAGTTCCGGAGAGGTCCCCTTCGGCACGGCCCGGGGGTCGAAGTTGTACTTCGGCCCGCGCAGCGCGGCGAGCTGCTTGCCGGTCATCGACTGGTAGATGGCGCGGATCTGAACGGCTTCGATCTGCAGATTCGCCTGCTTGGCCTGCAGTTCACCGCGCTGCTTCTCCGAGGCGGCAATGGCCTGGGTCGCGGCTGCGGCGGTCTTCTCGGCCTCCGATTTGGCGGCCTTGGCCTCGCGTGCGGTCTTCACCACCGACCGCAGGTCGGCCGCCGACTGGCGGGACATCACTTCCAGACCCGACATGTTGTCGAGGAGATTCTGGGGCGAATCGCTCACCAGCATCGCATAGAGGCGGTTGATGCGAGCGCCGCGGTAGCTGACGCGCGCGAGGGCGTCCACCTTCTTCTGGGCCGCGTCCATCTGGCCCTGCATCGCGGTGAGCTGATGGGCCGCCTTGTCGGCCTTGCGTCGTTCGACGGCGACGATGCGGCGCTGCTTGTCGTACTCGACCTGCGCGGCGTTCATCGCCTCGGAGGTCTTCTCGGCGTTCACCGAGAGCGAGCGGTACTTCGAGAGCAGTTGGTCGGGGGTGCGCGCCGGGTCGGCTGACACGGGGGCCCCGACCATGATCGTCGACGCGGACACGGCTGCCAGCCCGAAGGCGGCCGCCCGTCTGAGCGTCCGGGACGTTCGACTCTTCAACACCACTCGCACTCGATCCTTCATACCCGTGAGGGCGGGCCGGCGCACTTCACGCCGTCCCGCCCTTCACCGAAGTTCAAACGGCAGTCGCTGCTCAGTAGCGGCGAATACCCGTCAGGTTCCACGCGTTCACCTTGTCGCGCTTCACCGGAACGCCCTCGGTGGACGAGTGGACGAAGATTCCATTGCCGGCGTAGATGCCTGCGTGGCCGCCGCCGTTGAAGATCAGGATGTCGCCGGGCTGGGCCTGTGCCAGCGATGCGACGGGAGTGCCGCCGCCGAGCTGACCGTAGCTGTCACGCGGGATGATCTTCCCGGCCTGCTTGTAGGCCCACGAGGTCAGACCCGAGCAGTCGAAGGCGTTGGGGCCGGCCGCACCGTAGACGTACGGCGCGCCGATCTTGGACTCCGCGTAGCGCAGCGCCTTCTTGGCGCGCACCTGCTGCGGGGTGCCGATGTCCAGGCTCGGGGCCTGCGGGGCCTTCGGCACCAGGTTCTGCGGCAGTCCCGGAACGTCGAAGGTGCCGACGTTCGGAACGGTCACCGGAGTGGCATGTGCGGGAGCTGCGGCGAACGCCAGCGATCCGCCGATGGCGATCGAGCCGGCGAGCACTGCGGACTTGGCGGCCTTACGGCCGGCACTGGTCTGCTCCAAACTATGTTTGCCCACGAAAACACGTACTCCTTGTTGTTCTCCCTTATCGCCGACCGGGTTAGCTGTCGGGTTCGGGCCGGAAGAGATGGACCCTACGCAGGCAGAAAGAAGCCCGAAGCTTCAATCCTTGTGCGATTCACCCCAATCCGCACGCACGATTCACATCGGTCGCACGGAGGAAGTGGTTCCCCGGTTCGCCCCCGTTGGTGAGGGCGATTAGGCGATGACCCACCGGGCACCCGGACTGCTCCGGGACATCCCTGACTGGAAGGTCTCGGAAAGATTACGAAACCCTGACAGCGATGTCCACTGGCCCGCCGTAGGCGTGCCGTCCACTACCGGCTCACACGGCGCGGAGGCCACCCGGCCACGACTCCCGGAAAGTGTCATCACCTGCGACGACACCCCGTTTGGCCGCACCCGCGACCTCAGGGGAGATCAATTCTGTGTCAGCGAACACATCGATCGCGTCGGCGAGTTCGGCACCGGCGGGGTCAGGGTTCTCCATGACCCCATAACCGCTGGTGGGCGGACCGAAGAAGACCTGCATCATGCAGTCGCCGCAGGCTCGCGCTCGCATCGGACACCGCGCACAGTCAATTTTCATGTGATCTGCCTCTCATCATCTCGGTGGAGACGGCGAAACCGGGCAATCACGTTGTCCGCGACCCGAAGACGTCTCGTCGCCGTCGACCTCGGGTGGAGACTACGACGCCCCTACGACATCTCCGTCCGTCGAAGCGCGTCGGGCCGGGGCTGTCAGAGCCCCGCCGTACGGTTCGGCCATGACCGTCGAACAGCTGTCGTTCGCCGACCTTCCCGAGGCCGACGAGTTCACCTCCGCTCCATTGCGGGAGACCACCTTCGTGGTGGTCGACCTCGAGACCACGGGCGGCAGTCCGGAGAACGACCGCATCACCGAGATCGGTGCGGTCAAGATCCGCGGAGGCGAAGTGCTCGGCGAGTTCGCGACGCTGGTCGACCCCGGGCGCGCGATCCCGCCGCAGATCGTCGCCCTCACCGGAATCACCACCGCCATGCTCTACGACGCGCCAGCCGTCGAGGCGGTGCTGCCGTCCTTCGTCGAGTTCGCCCGCGGGTGCGTCCTGGTGGCGCACAACGCCCGCTTCGACATGGGGTTCCTGCGGAGGAGCGCTGCCCGAGCGGGCCTGCCGTGGCCGTTCTCCGCGTCCCTGTGCACTGTGGTGATGGCCCGACGGATTCTGAGCAGGCAGGAGGCGCCGAGCGTCAAACTCTTCGCGCTGGCCGATCTGTTCGACGTCTCGGTCCGGCCGACCCACCGTGCGCTGGACGACGCCCGTGCCACGGTCGACGTCTTCCATCGACTTCTGGAGCGCGTCGGCGACCAGGGGGTGCGAACGGTGGGCGATCTGACCACGTATCTGCCCCGGGCGACGCCGGCGATGCGCGCCAAACGCACGATGGCGTCCGGGCTCCCCCATCGGCCCGGCGTCTACCTCTTCCGCGGTCCGTCGGAGGAGGTCCTATATATAGGTACCGCCGTCGACCTCCACCGTCGCGTCTCCGGGTACTTCAACGGAAGCGACACCCGCACCCGGATCGCCGAGATGGTCTCACTCGCGACCCGCGTCGATCACGTCGAGTGCGCTCATGCGCTGGAGGCCGGGGTCGCCGAACTGCGACTCCTCGGAGTCCACAAGCCGTCCTACAATCGCCGCTCCCGCAATCCGCAGCGGGGCTGGTGGATCACCCTGACCGCCGAGCGCTTCCCGCGCCTCAAGGTGTCGCGCACGCCGGGGACCGAATCGCTCGGGCCGGTGACGAGCCGGGCGGTCGCGCTGGAGGTGGCGGACGTCCTCTCCGGGGCGGCGGGGCTGCGGACGTGCGGCGCCGACCTGAAGAAGGCGAGTCACCACTGGTGTGAGGGGCCGACGGAGGCGGGACGACTGCCGGATCCGCTCGTCGCGACGCTGCCGGGAACGTGCCGCGCCGCCAGTGACCGCCCGCAGACGCTGCCGGACTACCTCTGCCGAGTCGAGGCCGTACGCGACCTGATCTCGGGACGGTCCGACTCGCTTCTCGCGGTTCTGTGCGAACGCGTCGAGTACCTGGCCCAGCAGCGCCGGTTCGAGTCGGCGGCCCGGGCGCGCGACCGGCTGTCGGCGACCATCGAGACCCTCGCCCGGACGCAGCGGCTCGCGGCGGTGGCGCAGCGGCCGGAGGTCGTGGGCGCACGGCCCGACGGTGCCGGCGGCTGGGAGCTGAGCGTCGTCAGATACGGGCGCCTGGCCGGCTCCGCGCACGCGGCTCGCGGCGTGGCCCCGATGGCGGTCGTCGAACGACTCAGAGCCGCGTCCACGACCGTGTTGCCCCCGGCCGACGACAGCGGACCGCTCGCCGGTGCGCCTGCCGAGGAGACGGCGCTGATCGAGCGATGGCTGTACGAGTCCGGTACGCGGTTGGTCGACGTGAGCGACCAGCTCTCATTGCCGATCGGCGCGGCCGAGCGCTGGCGCGACTTCGCACGCATTGCGCGATCGGCGCGCGAGGCGACGAGTCGCTAACGGCCTGGCGGCAAGCCACTAGAGTCGAGCCCATGATCACCGCCATCGTTCTCATCGGAGCCGACATCCATCAGATCCCCGAGACGGCCCAGGCCGTCGCCGAGATCCCGGGCGTCACCGAGGTGTACTCGTGCGCCGGCGACGTGGACCTGATCGCCAAGGTCCGGGTGCGCAATCACGAGGAGATCGCCTCGGTGGTGACCGGCGCCATCAACCGTCTTCCCGGTGTCCGCACGAGTGCCACGCACATCGCGTTCCGCAGTTACGCCAGCGCCGAGGTGGAGGGCGGGTTCTCGATCGGCGAGGCGTGACGCGCCCCGATGTCCCGTCCGACCGAGGCGTCCTGCGCCCCGAGTCGCTTCCCGAGTTCCATCGACTTCCCGCCATCGGCGCGACGGCCGACCTGGTCCGGTGGTTCTGGATCTGCCGCTGGCAGCTGCCGACCGGCCGTGTCAGCCGCCAGGAGGTCATCGGCTTCGGCGCCCTGAATCTGGTGGTTCAGCACGATCACGTCGTGGTGGCCGGTGCGACCACCCGGATCAGTCATCGGGACCTGGCAGGAACAGGATGGGCCGTTGGAGCACTCCTGCGGCCCGCGGCCGCAGGAGCACTCCCCATCCGTCCCGCCGAACATCTCGACACCGTCACCGTGGTGTCCGCACCGGACCTGCACGCCGCGGTGAGCACTGAGATGACCACTGGAATGGGCTCCCCGCCCGACCCCGCGGCCGCTGCCGAGACGGTGGGACGGTGGCTGCGGGCTCGCGCGTCGCTCACCGACGAGGCGCTGCTCGCGAACCGCGCGGTGACCGCGCTCGAGTCCGACCCCGCTCTGATCCGGGTCGATCAATCGGCCGAACTCTTCGGGATCAGCGAACGGACCCTGCAGCGCCTCACCGCCAAGTACGTCGGCCTGTCACCGGCGGCGTTGATCCGCCGCCGTCGACTGCAGGAGGCGGCGCACCGCGTCCGGACACGGCCGGACGAATCCCTCGCCGAGATCGCCGCCGAGCTCGGCTACACCGATCACGCCCATATGACACGCGACTTCGCCTCGGTGCTCGGGTTCACCCCGAGCCGCTACCGCGCGGGAGGGTGAGATCAGCCGTGCTCGGCGGCGAGGCGGTTGCTGACCTGCGCCCAGCGCGACAGCAGGTCCGCCGCCCCGCCCGAGTCGATCACGGCCTCGACCCTCGCGAGAGCATCGCGCATCGCCGCGATGAACTCCTCCTGAGTGAACATCTCGTCCTGTTCGAAGGCGACCACAGCGGCCGCGGCGTTGAGGACCACCGCGTCACGCACCGCACCGCGGGCACCGGCGAACATCTCACGGGCGATCTGCGCGTTGACCGAAGCGTCTCCGCCCTGCAGGGCTGACAGCTCGACGAGATCGATTCCGAGATCTCGGGGATCGAGGGTCAGTTCGCGGGAACGGCCGCCGATGATCTGCCACACGGTGGAGGTGGTGGTGGTCGTCAACTCGTCGAGACCGTCGTCGCCTCGAACCAGAAGCACCCGGTTGCCGCGCTCTGCGAAGGCCTGCGCCAGCACCGGCGCGAGGTCGGAGAAGGCGCAGCCGATGAGTCCGGCTTCCGGCGACGCCGGATTCGTCAGCGGCCCGAGCACGTTGAAGACCGTCGGAATGCCGATCTGACTGCGCGGCGGTCCTGTGAAGCGGAAGGCCGGATGAAAGACCGGCGCGAAGCAGAAGCCGATACCGAGTTCCTCGACGCACTGCTGGACCGCGGCTGGCGGCAGCGTGATCGCCACGCCGAGCGCCTCGAGCACGTCGGCTCCGCCGCTCTTCGACGAGGCCGCACGGTTCCCGTGCTTCACCACCGGAACACCCAGAGCGGCCACGACCACCGATGTCATCGTGGAGATGTTGACGGTGTGGGAGCGGTCGCCCCCGGTCCCGACGATGTCGACCGCCGCCCCCGACACCTCGATGCGGTTCGCGAGCGCGAGCATCGCCTCCGACAGCCCTCGCAACTCCGACGACGAGGCGCCCTTCATTTTGACGCCGACACCGAACGCGGCGATCTGTGCGCCGGTCGCCGCGTCGGACATGATCTCGCGCATCGCCCACGCCGCCTCGTCCACCGTCAGATCGACCCGATCGGTCACTTTGCCGAGTACATACGGCCAGGTGTAAGCGTTCTCGGCGGCAGTCACGTCGTCAGCAGTCACGCGAACCACCCTAACGGCAGCCTCCCGGACGCGTCAGCGGAGTATCCGCCGCAGTTCAGCGACGGGGCGCACCGGCTTCCCCGGCACCCGCCGGCCGCAGCACCGCCCAACCGACGACGGCCCCCTCCGCGCGCGAGACCATGCTCGCGATGCGGGCCCGCTCCCGAGAGAGCGCCACCGCATCCACCGGCATCACCCGAGCAAGCGCGAGGGTCGTCAGCGCGTCGTCCGCTGCGTCGGGCCCCGCAGCCACCACACGCTCATCCACCGGACTCTCGTCGACCGCGTAACCGTCCGCACCGACACGCTCGAGGACCCCGCCGACCGCCGAGGCGGGCAGTCGCACCACATGCCGCAGAACCACCGCCTCGGTCGAGGCGAACCCCGCCTGCGCCAATGCCACCGAACTCGCGACCGTCTCGTCGGTGCCGGAGACGACCACCCGCAGATCCGGATCGCCCACCACGGGCTCGGGTGCGCGCGCGGCGTCACTGCGCCAGGGCAGCTTCCACGAGACCATCACGCCACCTCACGCCATATCGTCATGGCGTCCACCGTAAACCCTCATCCTGGTCTCAGGACACGCCGGTAGACTCGTCGTCATCGGCTCTACCTGCGGAAAGCAGGCGACTTCGAGCAATTTTCCGACCCGGGTGGTCAACGGTTACTACGAACCGTCATACTTCTCTTGTGACTAGCGCTGTGGGTAACTCAGAAACCGCCATCACCTCACGCGTGCACTCGCTGAACCGTCCGAACATGGTCAGCGTCGGCACCATCGTGTGGCTGTCGAGCGAATTGATGTTCTTCGCTGGCCTCTTCGCGATGTATTTCGTCGCTCGGGCCAATGCATCGGACGGCTGGCCGCAGCCGCCGACACATCTGAACCTCTGGCTCGCCGTGCCGGTGACCACGGTTCTGATTCTCAGTTCGTTCACCTGCCAGGCAGGTGTCTTCGCCGCCGAGCGCGGCGACGTGTACGGCCTTCGTCGCTGGTACACGCTGACCCTGCTGATGGGCACCTTCTTCGTGTGCGGCCAGGCCTACGAGTACTACTCGCTCATCAACGAGGGCACCACGCTCTCGTCGAGCGCATACGGGTCGGTCTTCTACATGGCGACCGGTTTCCACGGCATGCACGTCATCGGCGGTCTCCTCGCGTTCGTCTTCCTCCTCATCCGCACACGCCTGTCGAAGTTCACTCCGGCGCAGGCGACAGCTGCGATCGTCGTCTCGTACTACTGGCACTTCGTCGACGTGGTGTGGATCGCGCTGTTCGTCGTCATTTACTTCATCCGGTAGCCCCCGGCGGCCGAAGAACCGGCCGGCCCGCCGGACCGGTTCACATACATTCAGTCCAAACCGCTTAGTAGAGAGTCACAGATGAGATCATCTCCACCGAGTTCGCCGGAAGACCGCGACCCGTCCGATGACAACAACGACGCCGCGCGCGCTAAGCGGCGTCGCAAGCTCCGTCGCCGAGCCAGCGGCACCATCTTCCTTCTGCTGGGCCTGATCGCCACCGGCATCATCGCCGCATTGATCTCGCCCAAGCCGCAGGTCGCGACCGCCGACGACAAGAGCGCGAGCTCCGTCGCCGCAGGCAAGCAGCTGTACGACACCTCCTGCATCACCTGCCACGGCGCCAACCTCGAGGGCGTCCGGGACCGCGGTCCGTCGCTCATCGGCGTCGGTGACGCCGCGGTGTACTTCCAGGTCTCCAGCGGCCGCATGCCGGCCTCGCGCAACGAGGCTCAGGCGCAGCGCAAGCCCGCCAAGTTCACTGAGGCTCAGATCGACCAGCTCGGCGCCTACATCCAGGCGATGGGCGGCGGTCCGTCGGTCATGTACGAGAAGGACGCCGACGGCAACATCAAGTACAAGGACGGCTTCCCCGTCCTCGCGATGGACTCGCTGCGCGGCACCGACATCGGCCGCGGTTCGGAGCTGTTCCGTCTCAACTGCGCCTCCTGCCACAACTTCACCGGTCGTGGCGGCGCTCTCTCGGGCGGTAAGTTCGCTCCCCCGCTGACGGACGTCAACCCGCAGCAGCTCTACACCGCGATGCTCACCGGACCGCAGAACATGCCCAAGTTCTCGAACCGTCAGCTGTCGGTGGACGAGAAGAAGAACATCATCGGCTACGTCCGTTACGTGGACACCGCCAACCCCAGCGGCGGTTACGGACTGGGCGGTTTCGGTCCGGTCTCTGAGGGCATCGTCATGTGGGTTGTCGGCGTGACGGCGGTCGTCGCCGGCGCAATGTGGATTGGATCACGAAATTGAGCGACACGAGTAAGGACGTCCCGTCCGACGACGAACTCGCCGCAATGTCTCGCGACGAGAAGGTCCGTCTCGGTACCAACCTCGACGGAGTGGAGATCATCCACCGCGCCGAGCGTTTCCCCGAGCCGGGCACGAAGGCCGAGAAGCGCGCCGAGTTCGCTGTCGCGATCTGGTTCGTGCTGGCAGGCCTCTTCGCCATCGCCGGCTTCGCGCTGTTCATCTGGAATGAATGGCAGTTCCGCATGCCGGACGAGTCGGGCTACTGGGCTTACACCCTGTACACGCCTCTGCTCGGCGTCACCTTCGGTCTCTCGATCCTGTCGTTCGGATTCGGCGTCGTTCAGCTGACCAAGCGGTTCATCCCGGCCGAGATCTCGGTGCAGGATCGTCACGACGGCGGTTCGGCGGAGGTAGACAAGCAGACCATCGTCGCTGAACTCGACGACACGCTGGAGACCTCCACCCTCCCCCGCCGCAAGATGATCATCGGTTCGGCGGTCTTCGGCCTCGGCGCACTGTCGGTGGCCGGCGGCGTCGCCGCGATCGGCGGCTTCATCAAGAACCCGTGGGCCAAGGGCGACGACGCTCCCCTGTGGCACACCGGTTGGTCGCCGATCTACAACGAGACCAAGGGCGAGACCGTCTTCCTGCGCCGCGACACCGGCAACCCGTACCAGGTGGCCCTGGTCCGACCGGAAGACCTCGACGCCGGCGCCATGGAGACCGTCTTCCCGTGGCGCGTCTCCGACGGCTACGGCGAGACCGAGGAGTCCCGCCACAAGCTGCTCGAGGGTCTTCGCGCGGTCCGCAACCCCGTCATGCTGATCCGCCTGCGTCCGGCCGACGCCGAGCGCGTCATCAAGCGCAAGGGCCAGGAGAGCTTCAACTACGGCGACTACTACGCCTACACGAAGGTCTGCAGTCACCTGGGTTGCCCGACCTCGCTGTACGAGCAGCAGACCAACCGGATCCTCTGCCCGTGCCACCAGTCGCAGTTCAACGCCCTCGAGTACGGCAAGGCGGTCTTCGGACCGGCCGCACGTGCGCTGGCGCAGCTGCCCATCAGTGTTAACAACCAGGGCTACATGGTCGCCAACGGCGACTTCATCGAGCCCGTCGGACCGGCATTCTGGGAGCGTAAGTCATGACGATCGCTGACCGCCTCGCCACGCAGGCAGAAGAGGTCGACTCGCGGTACCACCTCGCGGCCGGTATGCGTCGACAGATCAACAAGGTCTTCCCCACCCACTGGTCGTTCCTGCTGGGCGAGATCGCGCTGTACAGCTTCATCATCCTGTTGCTGTCCGGTACGTACCTGACTCTGTTCTTCGACCCGTCGATGGCTCACGTCATCTACGACGGCGCCTACCAGCCGCTCAACGGCGTCACCATGAGTCGCGCGTACGAGACCACGCTGAACCTCTCCTTCGAGGTCCGCGGCGGACTCTTCGTTCGCCAGATCCACCACTGGGCGGCCCTGCTGTTCGCCGCGTCGATCATCATCCACATGATGCGAATCTTCTTCACCGGCGCGTTCCGCCGCCCGCGTGAGGCGAACTGGGTCATCGGCTGCTTCCTGCTGCTGCTGGCGATGTTCGAGGGATTCTTCGGGTACTCGCTGCCGGACGACCTGCTCTCGGGCACCGGTGTTCGCGCCGCGATGTCGGGCATCGTCCTGGGCATTCCGCTGATCGGTACCTGGGTCCAGTGGGCCCTGTTCAGCGGCGACTTCCCGGGCGACATCATCATCCCGCGCCTGTACGTCCTGCACATCCTGATCTTCCCGGCCATCATCCTGGGTCTGATCGGTGCTCACCTGGCTCTGGTCTGGTACCAGAAGCACACGCAGTTCCCCGGCCCCGGCCGCACCGAGAAGAACGTCGTCGGCGTTCGCATCCTCCCGGTGTTCGCCGCCAAGGGCGGTGCCTTCTTCGCCATCATCACCGGCGTTCTCGCCCTGATGGCCGGCGTCTTCCAGATCAATGCGGTGTGGAACATCGGTCCGTACAACCCGGCGCAGGTCTCGGCGGGCTCGCAGCCCGACATCTACATGATGTGGACCGACGGCTTCGCCCGACTGATGCCGCCGTGGGAGCTCTACCTCGGCAACTACACGATCCCCGCGATCTTCTGGGTCGTTGTGGTCATCGGCGTGATCTTCGGCCTGCTCTTCACGTACCCCTGGATCGAGAAGAAGCTGACCGGCGACACCGCGCACCACAACCTGCTGCAGCGTCCGCGTGACACCCCGGTGCGCACGGCGGTCGGAGCGATGGCCCTGGCGTTCTACATCATCCTCACGGTGAGCTGTATGAACGACATCATCGCGCTGAAGTTCCACATCTCGCTCAACGCGACCACCTGGATGGGCCGCATCGGTCTGCTGGTGATCCCGCCGCTGGTGTACTTCATCGCGTACCGCTGGGCATTGTCGTTGCAGCGCAGCGACCGCGACGTCCTCGCACACGGCATCGAGACGGGCATCATCCGCCGCGAGCCCAAGGGCGAGTACATCGAGATCCACCAGCCGCTCGGACCGGTCGACGACCACGGTCACCCGATCCCGCTCCCCTACGAGGGTGCACCGCTGCCGAAGCGGATGAACAAGCTCGGCGCAGCGGGGTCGCCGGGTTCCGGCACCGTGCTGGTTCCGGACAGCGCCGAGGAGCAGGCGCTCAACGAGCGCATCGCTCACGAGCAGCACGAAGCGGAGAAGCAGGCGCTCATCGCCCTGCAGGAGAAGGGCGGCAAGGCCCTCGACTGATCCGCGCAGTCACCACGACGAAGGCCGTCTCGCACCAGCGAGACGGCCTTCGTCGTATCTGCGCTCCCCTCCCCCACCGGCGACGGTGCGCGCCCTCGATCGGTCGCCAAGCGACGGACCACGGCCGAGCTGGCGGCAGCCGAACGGGAACTGCGCAAGCGTCGCTCGCGGTCCCGGTGACCGCCGCCGAACTCGACGAGGTCGCCGACGCCGGCCGAGAATGAAGGCACGACTCGGTGTCGACGCCCTCGGCTCTACCGTCGCCCGCCCGGCCGCGCCCGGAGATCTGGTGGCCGGCTGCGTGGTTCACAGCGACCGCGGATCGCAGGGCGGATTCGACTGGTCGCCGCAACACCTTGACTGTGGAGGTGTTTCAGCAGTGGCGACGAAGGACTGGTCTGCTAAGACGAGCGACGTTCCTGAAAGGGCTCGGCGGCAGTGGCGTCCAGATCGTGCGTTGCGCCCGCCGATACGCTCGCCCGGGCGACCCGGAACGGGCCTACGAGGCCGTGGACGTCGAGTTCACCACACGTCCCCGCGGCGGTATTCGCAGATCAGCCGACCGTCCGTGTCGATCTCCGCGGTCTCAGGTGTCCGGAGGACCAGGACTGCGCCCTCATCGTCCGGGGTGAACTGTACCCCCGACTGTGTGAGGACGCCGAGCGGGCCGGACCACGGTTCCCAGCCGTGTCGAAGATACAGCCGGCGACCGTCGTCGGAGGCACCGAGTCCGCCGAGGTCGTACGCACGGGCGACGATTCCGTCCACCTGGTGCATCAGCGCATCGCCGATGCCGCGGCGGCGGTGTGCGGCATCGACCGCCACCGCCTCCACATAGCCCGTCCGCAGAACCCTGCCGCCGGGCACGTTCTCCCCTTGGACGATCAGCTGCCGTTGAACGACGGACGCGTGTCCCACCACCGCGTCGTCGGTACCGAACGCGATCACGTGGACGCCACCGAGCGCATGGTCGAAGTCGTCGGCGCCGAAGTCCCCGTCGAAGGCATCGGCCAGGAATGCGAACAGCTGCCCGCGGAACGCCGCGGACAGCTCGTGAGAATGACGAAGCCGCACCCGGTTCTCGGGTGCGGCTTCGTGCGTCTGAGTGGAGACGATCAGTGCTTCTCGGGTCCGACGTGGTACTCGAAGACCAGTCCGGCGACCGTGCCGACGATGATCGGCACCAGACCGATGGCGAACCACCAGTTGGAACTCGCGAAACCGATGGCGAAGAGCGCTGCGCCGCCGGCGATCATGATCGGCCAGTAGCTGTGCGGCGAGAAGAAGCCGAGCTCACCGGCGCCGTCCTCGATCTCCGCCTCTTCGTAATCCTCCGGACGGATCTCCACGCGACGGGCCACGAACCGGAAGTAGGTGCCCGCGATGAGCGCCAGACCGCCGGAGAAGAACATGGCGGTCGCACCCGCCCATTCCACACCGGTCCGGTAGTAGAACGTCGCGACGGCGTAGATCACGCCCATCAGGATGAAGAAGAGGGCGAGGGCCTCAAAGACCCGTGCTTCGACCTTCATAGTTCCTTAAACCTCCGGGGTGCACTGGGCGATCGTGGTGTTGTTGGCATCGCCGAGGTTCTTCGGAGTGGTTCCGTTGGAGACACGGCGGGTGTCGAACGGAACCGTGGTGACCGACTCGGGAACCTGGCACACGGCCTTGAGCGCCTGAGCGTTGGTCGCCTCCGGGTGGGCCTGGCGGTACTTGATGTAGTTCGCGAAGGTCGTCGGGCTCACGGCGCGGACCTCGAAGTTCATCATCGCGTGGAACGTTCCGCACATCTCCGCACAGCGTCCGACGAAGGCGCCCTCGCGGTCGATCTCGGAGATCTGGAAGCTCGAGTCCTGGTGGTTCTGCTTCGGGAAGGGCATCACGTCGCGCTTGAAGAGGAACTCGGGAACCCAGAAGGAGTGCACGACATCCGCTGCTGCGAGATCGAACTGGATGCGCGTATTGGTCGGCAGCACCAGGATCGGAATCTCCGACGAGCTACCGAGGGTCTCGATCTTGTCGTAGCTCAGGTAGTCCCGGATCTCGGCCGAACGGCCGCCGGCGGCACCGAGGATCTCCTCCTGCTTGCCGTCCTCTTCGCGGTACTTGGCGATCTGGTCCTGGAAGGGAACGCCCTGCTTGGAGTCCGTCTTCGGGTTCACCAGCTGCTTGCCGTCGATGGTGACCGACTTGTAGCCGAACTTCCAGTTCCACTGGAAGGCGGTGACGTCCACGGCGACAGCCGGGTTCTCTTCCTTCTTCTCCACCGAGTTCTGAACGACGACGGTGAAGTAGAACATCACGGCGATCAGCACGAACGGGATCGCGGTGTACGCGAGTTCCAGCGGAACGTTGTATCCGGTCTGACGCGGAATCTCGTCCTCGGCGGTGCCGTTCTTCTTGCGGCGGTGGAAGGTGATGGTCCAGAAGATCAGACCCCACACCAGCACACCCATGGCCAGGGCGGCGATGACCGACCAGGTCCAGAAGGTGCGCATATCATGTGCCTCGGGAGTGACTCCCTCCGGCCAACCGAAACGCAGGGCCTCTTCAGCACTGCAGCCCGATGTCATCAGCACACCGACGCCGAGTACTGCGAGGCCACTCAGTCTCTTGATCGTGCGCGACGGAGATCCCTTCCGTCGCGTCGACGGCCGTACACCGTTCGTCAATTTCACGCCTTCCTGCTGGCAGGGAGCTGTTCTTCCAAGGCCTGCGGCGACGAGCAGACACTCCTCGACGCAATTCTTGCACCTAGTACTACGCAGCGTAGACCAACCCGACGAAGTCGTCGTGATTGGGGTTCGCTGTTTCGCCGATCATTTTTCGCGACCTGCGGATACGGCTTCGACCGGGGGTGATTCCGCCCTCGCCACGGTGCGCCGGAGTCGCGGCGGCCAGCGCATCTGCGGCATAGTGGAACGCGCTCACGGGCGCGGATCGCCGCCCGTCTGACCTGACAGTATCTGCGAAAGAGGCCCTGACACCGTGTGTGGCTTGCTCGGAATGCTCACCAGCGACGGTTCGGCGTCGTCCACCATCGACCTCGTCGCCTCGGCAGCGAGGTACATGCGGCATCGCGGGCCCGACGACATGGGCACGTGGAACGACGACGACCTCGTCTTCGGTTTCAACAGGCTCTCGATTATCGACATCGAACATTCGCACCAGCCGCTGCGATGGGGGCCGGCTGAGAACCCCGAACGCTATGCACTGGTGTTCAACGGAGAGATCTACAACTACCTGGAGATCCGTGAGGAGCTGGCGCGCGACCACGACGCGCCGTTCCGCACCGAAGGGGACGGCGAGTCGATCGTCGCGGGCTTCCATTACTGGGGCCCGGAGGTGGTCCGCAAACTGCGCGGCATGTTCGCCTTCGCGATCTGGGACACCCAGAACCGCGAGTTGTTCATCGCCCGTGACTCGTTCGGCATCAAGCCGCTTTTCCTGGCGACCAGCCCGCGGGGTACCGCCTTCGGATCGGAGAAGAAGAGCCTCCTGGAACTGCTCGACCGGCTCGACCTCGACCGCGAACTCGACGATCGCGCGATCGAGCATTACACCGTTCTCCAGTACGTCCCCGAGCCGGAGACTCTGCACCGCAACATCACCCGGCTGGAGTCCGGCTGTTACGCGACGCTCAAGCCGGGTGCCGCCCCGCAGACGACTCGCTATTTCGCACCTCGATTCCCGGTGCGCCCCTTCGCTCCGGGTGGCGAGCAGAAGCGCTACGACGAGATCGCCGACGTGCTGCGCGACTCGGTGGCCAAGCACATGCGCGCGGATGTCACCGTCGGGTCGTTCCTGTCCGGCGGCATCGACTCGACGGCGATCGCGGCGCTGGCGATCCAGCACAATCCCGACCTCATCACCTTCACCACCGGATTCGAACGGGAGGGTTACTCCGAGGTCGACGTCGCCGCGGAGTCGGCGGAGGCGATCGGCGCCCGCCACATCGTGAAGGTGGTCTCGCCGCGGGAGTTCATCGAGGCGCTCCCCCAGATCATCTGGTACCTCGACGACCCGGTCGCCGACCCCGCGCTGGTGCCGCTGTACTTCGTCGCGGCCGAGGCCCGCAAGCACGTGAAGGTGGTGCTCTCCGGTGAGGGCGCCGACGAGTTGTTCGGCGGCTACACCATCTACAAAGAGCCGCTGTCGCTCAAGTCGTTCGACAAGCTGCCCGGCGGACTACGGCGGCTGGCGGGCAAGGTGTCGGACAGAATCCCCGAGGGCACCCGGGGCAAGAGCCTCCTGCACCGCGGCTCGCTGACCCTCGAGGAGCGGTACTACGGCAATGCACGCAGCTTCGACGACGCCCGGCTGCGTGCGGTGCTGCGGAACTTCCGGCCCGAGTGGACACATCAGGACGTCACCGCACCCATTTACCGGATGAGCGAGGGAATGGACCCGGTGACGCGCATGCAGCACCTCGACCTGTTCACCTGGCTGCGCGGCGACATCCTCGTCAAGGCCGACAAGATCAACATGGCGCACTCGCTGGAACTACGCGTTCCGTTCCTCGACAAGGAGGTGTTCGCCGTCGCCGAACGCCTCCCGTTCGAGGAGAAGATCAGCCACGGCACCACCAAGTACGCGCTGCGCAAGGCGCTCGAACAGATCGTTCCGCCGCACGTGCTGCATCGTCGTAAGCTCGGTTTCCCGGTCCCGCTGCGCCACTGGCTCGCCGGCACCGAGATGTACGACTGGGCGCGCGAGCTCATCTCCACGTCCGACACCGACCACGTCTTCGACAAGCGTTTCGTGATGCAGATGCTCGAAGAGCACCGGCGCGGCGAGGTCGACAACAGTCGGCGGATCTGGACCGTCCTCTGCTTCATGCTCTGGTACGGCATCTTCGTCGACGGAACCATCGTCCCGGCGATCGAAGATCACGATTACCCGGTCCGCCTGTAGCTGACCGCCCGGTGGTCGAGCAGGCGGCCCGTCCCGCCTCCGCTGGTTGAGCGAGCGGCCCGTCCCGCCTCCGCTGGTTGAGCGAGCGGCCCGTCCCTGTTCCCGCTGGTTGAGCGAGCGAAGCGAGTCGAAACCCCGGTGACAATCGGCCGGTAGCAGAACCATCTGCTGCCGTCGGATGTCGCGTTGGTTTCGACTCGCTTCGCTCGCTCAACCAGCCTGAGTGGCGCGCCGGCCGGCTACAGAACGGTCTTGATCTCCGCAGCGGCGTCGGCGCCGTAGGCCTCGGTGAGTCGCTCGACGGCCACGTCGACGTTCCAGGTCCAGCCCTGGGTCGATTCCGATTCGAGCACCAGCGTGGCGACCATCGCACCGAGCTGTGCGGCCCGTTCGTAGCCGAGGCCGCGGGCGATGCCGGTCAGGAACCCTGCGCGGAAGCCGTCGCCGACACCGGTCGGGTCCACCTGCTCGCGGACCGGCACCACGCCGACGTGGGTCGTGGTGCCGTCTCGCTCCACGATGTCGACACCACCGGCACCGAGCGTGGTGATACGGGTCCCGACGAGACCTGCCACCTGCGCGGCGTCGAGTCCGGTCTTCTGCTGCAGCAGGCCCCACTCGTACTCGTTGGTGAACAGGTACGCCGCGCCGTCGATCAGGTCGCGGGCGGCGGTGCCGTCGAGCCGCGCCAACTGCTGCGACGGGTCCGCGGCGAACGGGATCCCCTGCTCACGGCACGTCCGCGTGTGGCTGACCATCGCGTCGGGGTCATCGGCTCCGACGAGCACGAGGTCGGGGCGGCCGGTGGTGGCGAACAGCGCGGTGAGGTCGATGTCGCGGGCCTCGCTCATGGCTCCGGCGTAGAACGTGGCGAGCTGAGCCATGGTCTCGTCGGTGGTGCACATGAATCGCGCGGTGTGCTTGGACTGGGACCTCGTGACGCCGCGGCAGTCGACGCCGTGTCCGGACAGCCAGTTCTCGTAGTCGTCGAAGTCGGGACCGGCCGCCGCGACGAGCAGGGGCTCCTCCCCCAGCGAACCGATCGCGTACGCGATGTTGCCGCCGACACCGCCCCGATGGACGACGAGGTCTTCGACGAGAAAGCTGAGCGAGATGTGCTCGAGCTGATCGGCGACGAGCTGATCGGAGAACTTTCCGGGGAACTTCATCAGATGGTCGGTCGCAAGCGACCCGCAGACGGCAATGAACATCTGTCCAACGGTACTTCGTCCGGAAACGACGACGGCCGTGACCCCACCCCCGACGCGAGCGTCAGTTGAGGTCACGGCCGTCGACAGCTCCGTGTCAGCTGCCGAATGGACTCAGTTGAACGAATCGCCGCAGGCGCAGCTGCCGGTCGCATTCGGGTTGTCGATGGTGAAGCCCTGCTTCTCGATGCTGTCGACGAAGTCGATGGTGGCACCCTGCACGTAGGGTGCGCTCATCCGGTCGACGGCCAGCTTCACGCCGCCGAAGTCCGAGACCACGTCGCCGTCCAGGCTGCGGTCGTCGAAGAACAGCTGGTAGCGCAGACCGGCGCAGCCACCGGGCTGCACCGCGATGCGCAGGGCCAGGTCGTCGCGTCCTTCCTGGTCCAGCAGTGCCTTCGCCTTGGAGGCGGCGGCGTCGGTCAGCAGGACACCGGTTGCGGTTTCGTTCTGAACGGTCATGGGCGCTCCTCATGTCGCCGACCGCGAAGAATCTCGACGGCCGGATACGTTGTCGGTGGCTCAGTTACCGGTACAGCGGCCCGGCAGACACGGCCAACAGCATCAACGGTACTCGCCGACCCGCTATTCCCGCATCCCGCGCCCGGGTTTCGGCCGAGTCAGATTCCGGTCCGCTCGACCGTCCCGGCGAATCCGGCCGCGACCGTCTGCGCGAGTCCGGCCAGGATCGGCGCCGGGTCGGCGAGTGCGCGCGCGGACGAGCCGGCCCAGTCGGCCATCGAATACGCGACGGTGACGCCGTCGACGCGGGGCCTGCCGCGCACCTGCCCGGCCAGAACCACCGCAGGCACTCCGGCACGCCGTGCGTCGGCTGCGACGGAGGCCACCACCTTGCCGAAGGGAGTCTGCTCGTCGAAGCGGCCCTCCCCGGTCAGCACGAGATCGGCGACGCCGATGCGCCGCGCACGACCGGTGACACCCGCCACCACGTCGGCGCCCGCCTCTCGGGTCGCACCGAGTGCCAGGAGAAAGGCACCGAGCCCGCCCGCGGCACCCGCACCGGTGGCGTCACGGAGCCGCTGACCGTCGTCGGTGCGGACGCGGAGGTCCTCCAACTCGTCCGCCCACCGCTGCAGTCGCGACTCCAACCGCGCGACCGTCTCGGGGTCGGCGCCCTTCTGCGGAGCGAAGACAGCGGCCGCCCCGGACGGACCGAGCAGCGGGTTGGTCACATCGGTGGCCGCCACGAGTTCCGTCTCCCGCAGGAGGTGGTGCGCGGCGGTCAGTCCGCCGAGTGCCGTACAGGCGCCGCGGCCTCCGTCGGTGGTTCCACTTCCGCCGAGTCCGACCACGATCCGGGTCGCACCGGCCTCCACCGCAGCCCGCAGCAGGTCACCGACCCCGGCCGTCCCCGCACACCAGGCCGTCTCCGGACCGGGCGAGCCGATCAGATGCAGTCCGCATGCCTGAGCCGACTCCACGAACGCCGTGCGGCCGTCGAGCAGCACCTCGGCGGCCACCGCACCTCCGAGCGGTCCGGACGCCGAGACGCCGAGACGCCGCCCGACGCCGGCAGCCGCGAGCACGTCGACGAATCCGGGACCGCCGTCGGACTGCGGCAGCTGCTCGAGCACATCACCCGGCCGCGCGCGGGCCCAGCCCTCGGCGATCGCGGACGCGGCCTGCGCCGCCGTCAGCGTCCCGCCGAACTCGTCGGGGGCGATCACCACCCGCATCGCCGTCGTGTCCATCACCGGTCAGAGTAGCCGGGAGGCGCTTGCCCGATGCCCGCCGTCGCCGCCGCATCGAATAGTCTCGTAGTCGTGAAGTTGCCCTGGAAATCCGACGCCGCCAAGAGCTCAGCCGCCGAGTCGGAGGAGACCACCGACGTGCCGGCCGACGACGCGAGGCCGACCTCTGGTTCGACGACGCCCGGCAAGGGCCGCCCCACGCCGAAGCGCCGCGAAGCCGAACGCCGCCGCGGTCCCGTCGCGCCGCCCCCGACCACCCGCGCTGAAGCGCGGGCCCGGAAGAAGGCACTGCGGGCGTCGATGACCAAGGTGGAGCGCAAGGAGGTGGCCGCCGAACGCCGCCGCGTCCGCCTCGAGCAGCGCGAGAAGATGATGTCCGGCGACGAGAAGTTCATGATGGCCCGCGATCAGGGGCCGGTCCGGAAGATGGCGCGTGACATCGTCGACTCGCGACGCAACTTCGCCGGACTGTTCCTGCCCTTCGCGATCTTCCTGCTGGTGGTTCTGATGCTGCCGAACCTCGCGGTCATCGGGAACCTGGTGCTGCTGGCCTTCGTCCTGCTGGTGATCATCGATTCGCTGTACCTCGGCCGGATGGTCAACAAACGGGTGCGTGAGCGCTACCCGGACACCACCGACACCGGATTCCGGCTCGGGTGGTACTGCTTCACCCGTGCCATGCAGCTGCGGATGATGCGCGCGCCGCGCCCGCAGGTCAAGCCGGGCGACAAGGTCTGATCGCGTGCGCACGCTGATCCTCGGCGGCATCCGCTCGGGCAAATCGGCGCACGCCGAGCATCTCCTCGCCGACGCACCCGCGGTCCGCTACGTCGCGACCGGTTCCGCCGACGGCGACCGGGCCTGGCGCGCGCGGATCGATGCCCACCGCGAACGTCGCGGCGACCGCTATCGCACCGTCGAATCGTGCGATCTCGCGTCGCTCCTGCGCGACTTTCCCGATGAGCCGACACTCGTCGACGACCTCGGCAACTGGCTCACCGCACTGCTCGACGAGGCCGGAGCCTGGGAGGACGAGGCCGCCGACGTATCCGCGCAGATCGAGGACCTGTGCGCCGCCATCGCCGGCTACTCCGGCGATCTGGTGCTGGTGAGCCCGGAAGTGGGGCTCTCGCTCGTCTCGCCGACGCCGTCTGGACGGCGCTTCGCGGACGAACTGGGCCGCCTGAATGCGGCGGTGGCGGCTGTCTGCGAGACGGTCACTCTCGTCGTCGCCGGACGTGCACTGGACCTGCCCGCCGGTACCGGCGCCGTGCCCGCGGCCCCGGTACCGGTTTCCGCGTCCACGGCACCGTCCTCACCCGTCCCCGCGGAAGAGCCCGCCCGGCCCGCCGACGCGCCGGCGCCCCGGCGGGCGACCGTCTCCGAACCGGCCCAGATCGACGGCACCGACGCCGAGATCTTCCCGATCGTCGAACTCCCCGATCACGACGTCGCCGAGCAGGCCCGGGCACGACAGTTGCGGCTGACCAAACCGGCGCGATCCCTCGGCAGACTCGAAGAGCTCGGCGTCTGGATGTCGTCGTGCCAGGGCGTCTGCCCGCCGCGGACCCTGCAGTCGCCCGCAGTGGTGGTGTTCGCGGGCGATCACGCCGTGGCCGCCGACGGCGTCTCCGCCTATCCGCCCGAGGTGACGGCGCAGATGGTCGCGAACATCGCGACCGGCGGCGCCGCGATCAACGTGCTGGCGCGCCGCGCCGGAGCCACGGTGCAGGTCCTCGACATGGCGGTGCGAGCCGATACCGACCCGCACGTCTCCCGGTACAAGGTGCGCGCGGGAAGCGGCGATCTGCGAACCGGCAGTTCGCTGACCATCGCCGAAGCCCGACGGGCGGTCGCCGCCGGACGGGCCGTCGCCGACCAACTCGTCGACGCCGGCGCCGACCTGCTCATCGCCGGCGACATGGGCATCGGCAACACCACCCCGGCGGCCGTGCTGGTCGGGACTCTCACCGATCGCGAGCCGGTGGTCGTGGTGGGACGGGGCACCGGGATCGACGACGCCACCTGGATCCGCAAGACAGCGGCCATCCGCGACGGCATGCGTCATGCACGGCGGCACCGTAACGAGCCGCTCGCGCTGCTCGCCGCGGTGGCGGGCGCCGACATCGCGGCGATGGCGGGATTCCTCGCCCAGGCGGCCGTCCGGAAGACTCCGGCGCTCCTGGACGGGCTGATCACGACCTCGGCCGCCCTGGTCGCGCAGCAGTTGGCGCCGGGTGCCGCCTCGTGGTGGCAGGCCGGTCACCGGTCCACCGAACCGGCGCACGCGTTCGCACTCGATTCACTCGGGCTGACCGCGATCCTCGACCTGTCGATGCGGTTGGGCGAGGGCACCGGTGCCGTGTCGGCGCTCCCGCTGGTCGCGTCGTCGATCGACATTCTGACCGACATGGCGACCTTCGACGAGGCCGGCGTCAGCGGCGGAGAATAGGCACACCGGGATGATCGCCCGTGGCCTCCGCGGCGTGCACGACGCCTTCAGCTGGCTGACGGTACTCCCGCTCCCGCAGCCCCGCGGCGAATTCGACCGCGCCCGGGGCGCGACCGTGATCGCCGCGGTACCCGTCGTCGGAGCGGTGCTCGGACTGCTCGCCGCCGCCGTCGCCTTCGGGCTGTCGCACACCGATCTCCCCAGCGCGCTGGCCGGCGTCACCGTGGTAGCGGTGCTGGCGGCGACTACCCGCGGCATGCACTTGGACGGTCTCGCCGACACGGCCGACGGTCTCGGCTGCTACGGAGATCCGGATCGCGTGCGGGCGGTGATGCGCAGCGGCGACGTGGGGCCGTTCGGTGCGGCCACGCTCGTTCTGGTGCTGTTGGGCCAGTCCCTGGCGTTCGGCGCCCTGACCGCCGACTCACGATGGTGGTCGTTGGCGCTGGCGGTGGTCGCCGGAAGGACCACCGCGACCGTCGCGTGCCGGGCCGGTCTGAGCGCCGCGAACACCGACGGGTTCGGGGCGCTGGTCGCCGGAACTCAACGCGCGTCCATCGCGGTGTGGGCGGTGCTTCTGCTCGCGGTCGCGGTGGCCGCGGGAGGCTGGAACACGGGTACCTTCCACGCGGCGGATGCGGTCCGTGCGGCGGCGACCGTGGCCGTCGTCTGGGCGTTCGCCTGGGCCTTCACCGGGCATTGCGCCCGTCGCGCCGGCGGGCTGACCGGCGATGTCATCGGCGCGACGATCGAAGTGGCGACCGTGCTGACAGCCGTCGGCCTGCTCCTGTAGAGGTCGCCGAAACGGATCATGCCGCAGCCGGACCCCGGACGGGTGCGGCTGCGGCTGCGGCATGAGCGCTCATTCAGGGCCGGAGCGGCCGGTTCACGGAGCCGGGTAGAGCGTGGTCATCCAGCCGTGTGTGTCGGCGAAGGTGCCGCGCTGCAGACCGGTGAGGGTGTCACGGAGAGCCTGCGTCACCTCTCCCGTGGTGCCGTCGCCGATCAGGTAGTCGTCGGTGTCGCTCTGAACCCGACCGACGGGAGTGATCACGGCAGCGGTACCGCAGGCGAAGACCTCGGTGATGTCGCCGTTCTTGACCCCCTCGCGCAGTTCCTCGGTCGAGATGCGGCGCTCGTCCACCTTGTAACCCGCGTCGGCGGCGAGGGTGAGCAGTGAGTCGCGGGTGATGCCCGGAAGCAGCGAGCCGCTGAGCTCCGGCGTCACCAGCTGTGCGTCCGACCCCGAGCCGAAGACGAAGAACAGGTTCATGCCGCCCATCTCCTCGATGAAGCGGTGCTCGATGGCGTCGAGCCACACCACCTGGTCGCACCCCTTGTCGGCGGCCTGCGCCTGCGCCAGCAGCGACGCGGCGTAGTTGCCGCCGAACTTCGCATCACCGGTACCTCCCGGGGAGGCCCGCACGTACTCGGTGCACAGATAGACGCTGACCGGCTTCACGCCGCCCTTGAAGTAAGCGCCGGCGGGCGATGCGATCAGCGAGTAGCTGTACTTGTCGGCCGGCCGGACGCCGAGGCTCGCCTCGGTCGCGATCATGAACGGGCGCAGATAGAGGGACTCCTCGCCGCCCGCGCCGGGAACCCACGCGTGGTCGGCGGCCAGCAACGCCCGCAGCGATCCGACGAAGTCCTCCACCGGCAGCTCCGGCATCGCGAGGCGCCGTGCCGACCGGTTGAACCGTTCGGCATTGGCCTCCGGCCGGAAGGCGGCGATGGAGCCGTCGGGCTGGCGGTACGCCTTCAGCCCCTCGAAGATCTCCTGCGCGTAGTGCAGGACCATCGCAGCCGGGTCCAGAGCGAGCGGCCCGTACGGGGTCACCCGTGCGCCGTGCCATCCACGATCGCGGTCGAAGTCTACGGTCACCATGTTGTCGGTGAAGTAGTTGCCGAAGCCCGGCGCGGCGAGGATCTCGGCGCGTCGATTCTCCGACACCGGATGCGGATGCTCGGTGCGGGTGAACTCCAAGGTCATGCGGTCATGGTACCGCCGACCCGCAAGGGAGTTTCCCGGCACCGGCGGGATGCGCCGGTCAGACGTGACTCTCCACGAACGGCGGCAGAACGACCTCGCAGGTCAGGGCCCGCCCGCGGACATCGACCACCACTTCATCGCCCTTCTTGACGCCGGAGGCGGTGTCGATGAACGCCAGGGCGATGCCCTGCTTGAGGGTCGGAGAGAACGTGCCCGACGTGCACACACCGATCTGCTCACCGCCGGCCTCGACATGCACCGTGCAGTCCGCGCGCGGCACCCCGCGGCCGGTGGCCTTCAGCCCGTACAGGCGTCGGGCCGGGCCCGCGGCGCGTTCGGCCACCAGCGCCTCGCGGCCGAAGAACGACGGCTTGTCCCAGCCGACGGCCCACGACGACCGCGCCTGCACCGGGGTGATGTCGACGGTCAGTTCGTGTCCGTGCAGCGCGTACCCCATCTCGGTGCGGAGCGTGTCACGCGCACCGAGCCCCGCGGGCTGACCGCCGCGCGCAGTCACCTCGGCGAGCAGAGCGTCGAAGACCGCACCCGCGTCGTCCCACCGGGGCAGCACCTCGTACCCGTGCTCGCCGGTGTAGCCCGACCGGCACACCCGGATCTCCAGTTCGGCTCCGCCCAGCACGATCCGAGCGTCTCGGTAGGCCATGTACTCCATGTCGGTCGGCAGGTCGAGCGCGGCGAGCACGTCGGCCGACTGCGGGCCCTGGACTGCGAAGACCGCGTAGTCGCGATGCTGATCGGTGATCTCGATCCCTTCGGGGGCGACCGCTCGCAGTGCCTCCACGACGGCTGCCGTATTGGCTGCATTCGGCACCAGGAACACCTCGTCGTCGCCGGCCAGGTAGGCGATCAGATCGTCGATCACGCCGCCGCGCTCGTTGCAGCACAGTGTGTACTGGGCCTTCCCGGGCTCGATCTTGCCGAGATCGTTGGTCAGGGTCGTGTTCACGAATCCGGCGGCTCCCGGGCCCGCCACGAGCGCCTTGCCGAGGTGACTGACGTCGAAGATGCCGACGGTGCTGCGGACGGCGTTGTGCTCGGCGACGGTGCCTGCATACGAGACGGGCATGTTCCATCCGCCGAACTCGGCGAAGGAGGCGCCCAGGGCGGTGTGACGATCGGCGATCGGGCCTGCGAGCAGTTCAGTCATGGCGCTAACGGTATCGCCCCGACCCGGGCGGTTCCCACCCGAGGTTCAGCCGCTCGGCGGTGCCGGTGTGGCAGAGTTGAAAGGCGTGAGCGCCAACCACTTCTCCGACCGTGTCCGCGGTCCCCGCATCGACCTGACCACTGCCCTTTCCTCCGACGACGACGTGCTCGTCGTCGGCCTCGTCGCCGGTTCCGGCGACGGCGGCACCGAGGAGCCGACACTGCTGCTCGTCGAGGACTTCCTCGACGACGAGCCCGCCGACCAGATCAGCGCGGCGCTGTCGGCTCTGGGCGCCAAGGGGTCGGTCGGCGAGATCACGCGGATCCCGGCACCGCAATCGCTGCCGGTCGGCGTGGTGGTCGCGGTCGGGCTGGGAACAGAGGTGGACGATCCGGAGACCATCCGACAGGCCGCAGGGAACGCCGTACGCGCACTGGACGGATTCGACCGCGTCGTGAGCACCCTCTCGGCCGCCGACCTCGGTGCGGCGGCGGAGGGTTCGTACCTGGGCGCGTATCGCTTCGACGAACTGCGCAGCGAGAAGTCACGCCCCTCCGAGCAGCCGCCCTCCGCCGTGTCACTCGCGGTACCCGCGAAGAGCAAGCAGGCCAAGGTCGAACTCGACCACGCGCTGATCGTCGCCGATTCCGTCGCGATCGCCCGCGACTTCGTCAACACCCCGCCGAACGTCCTCTACCCCGCCGAGTTCGCCGAGCGCGCGCGCATCCTCGGCAGCAAGGCCGGCCTCCGGGTGGAGATCCTCGACGACGTGGAACTGGCCAAGGCCGGCTACGGCGGCATCGTCGGCGTGGGACAGGGATCCTCGCGCAAGCCCCGCCTGGTGCGCCTGACCCACGAGGCCAAGGGCGCCGAGCGCACCGTCGCGCTCGTCGGCAAGGGCATCACCTTCGACACCGGCGGCATCTCCATCAAACCCGCCGCCGGGATGGACCACATGACCTCGGACATGGGCGGTGCGGCGGCGGTCATCGCCTCCACGATCGCCGCTGCACGCCTGGACGTGCCGGTCACGGTCATCGCGACGGTGCCGATGGCCGAGAACATGCCCTCGTCGACCGCGCAGCGTCCCGGCGACGTCCTCACCCAGTACGGCGGCACCACGGTCGAGGTCCTCAACACCGACGCGGAGGGCCGGCTGATCCTGGCGGACGCCATCGTCCGCGCCTGCGAGGACGAGCCGGACTTCCTCATCGACACGGCCACCCTGACCGGCGCACAGATGGTGGCGCTGGGCACCCGGACTCCCGGTGTGCTCGGCACGGACGACTTCCGGGACCGCGTCGCCGCCATCTCCCAGTCGGTCGGCGAGCACGGCTGGCCGATGCCGATGCCTGCGGAACTCCGCAGCGACCTGAATTCACGGATCGCCGATCTCGCCAACGTCACCAACCACCGCTGGGGAGGCATGCTGTCGGCCGCGATGTTCCTGCGGGAGTTCGTCGCCGAGGGGCTCGACTGGGCGCATATCGACGTCGCCGGCCCGGCGTTCAACACCGGTGGCCCGTGGGGCTACACCGGTAAGGGCGGCACCGGCGTACCCGTCCGGACCATCATCGCGGTCATCGAGGACATCGCCGGCGGACAGTGACGCGCACCGCACTCCGGCGTTCAGCGGACTCACGCGGAGCCGAGATCGTTTGGGAGTAGGCTGAGTCACGGGCGTCGACCCATCCGGCCGACATCACGCGAACCTGCACACGCCGCTGGAGCGCGCCGACCCGCATCGACCGATCGACCGAACAGCACAGTTCACGAAATTGTTAGGGAGTCACACGCAAATGGCCTTCTCTGTCGAGATGCCCGCACTGGGCGAGAGCGTCACCGAGGGAACCGTCACCCAATGGCTGAAGCAGGAAGGCGACACCGTAGCGGTCGACGAGCCCCTGCTCGAAGTCTCCACCGACAAGGTCGACACCGAGATCCCGTCGCCCGTCGCGGGTGTGCTGGTCAAGATCGTCGCCGCTGAGGACGACGTCGTCGAGGTGGGCGGACAGCTGGCGCTGATCGGAGAGGCCGGCGAGTCGGCGTCCGATGACGCGGCCGCGCCCGAACCCGCCGCCGCTCCCGAGCCGGAACCCGAACCCGAGCCCGCCGCACCCGCTGCCTCCGCTCCGGCCGCCGAGAGCCCCGCGACCGAGGCGCCGGCCGCGTCGACTCCCGCGGCCTCGGCATCCGGCGTCGACGTCCTCATGCCCGAACTGGGCGAGAGCGTCACCGAGGGCACGGTGACCAACTGGCTCAAGCAGGTCGGCGACACGGTCGCGGTCGACGAACCGCTGGTCGAGGTGTCCACCGACAAGGTCGACACCGAGATCCCGTCGCCGACGGCTGGTGTGCTTCTCGAGATCGTCGCCGACACCGACGAGATCGTCGAGGTCGGCGGCAAGCTGGCCGTCATCGGCGACCCGAGTGCCGCATCGGCGGCCCCCGCGGCTCCGGCTCCCGCTCCCGCGGCTGCGGCTCCCGCGCCGGCCGCTCCCCCGACGCCCGAGCCCGCCGCTCCGGCACCTGAACCCGCACCCGCGGCCACCGCACCCGCTCCGACTCCCGCTGCCGCCGACGGAGATCTGCAGTCCACTCCGTACGTGACGCCGCTCGTGCGGAAGCTGGCCGCGGAGAACGGAATCGACCTGGCGACCGTCAAGGGCACCGGCGTCGGCGGACGCATCCGCAAGCAGGACGTGCTGGCCGCGGCCGAGGCCAAGAAGGCGCCTGCCGCCCCCGCCGCGGCTCCGGCCGCAACACCGTCGGCGCCGACACCGGCCGCCGCACCCGCCGCGGCGAGCCCCGAATTGGCTGCACTGCGCGGAACGACGCAGAAGATCAACCGCATCCGGCAGATCACCGCGGCCAAGACGCGCGAGTCGCTGCAGACCAGCGCGCAGCTCACGCAGGTCCACGAGGTCGACATGACCCGCATCGCGGCACTGCGCACCGCGGCGAAGTCCTCGTTCAAGGCAGCCGAGGGCGTCAACCTGACCTTCCTGCCGTTCTTCGCCAAGGCCGTCGTCGAGGCACTGAAGGTGCATCCGAACGTCAACGCCTCGATCAACGAAGAGGCCAAGGAGATCACGTACCACGCCGACGTGCATCTGGGCATCGCCGTCGACACCGAGCAGGGCCTCCTGTCGCCGGTGATCCACAACGCCGACGACCTCTCGCTGGCCGGCCTCGCTCGCGCGATCGCCGACATCGCCGCACGGGCCCGTTCCGGCGGGCTCAAGCCCGACGAGCTGGCCGGCGGCACGTTCACGATCACGAACATCGGCAGCCAGGGCGCTCTGTTCGACACCCCGATCCTGGTCCCGCCGCAGGCGGCCATGCTCGGCACCGGCGCGATCGTCAAGCGCCCCGTGGTTCTCACCGGCGACGACGGCACCGAGTCGATCGCCGCACGGTCGATGGCCTACCTACCGCTGACCTACGACCACCGGCTCATCGACGGTGCGGACGCCGGCCGGTTCCTCACCACGGTCCGTCACCGTCTCGAGGCCGCGGAGTTCGCCGCCGACCTGGGGCTGTAAGCACCCGGATATGCGAATCGCGGTCGCGGGAAGTCACGGGCTGATCGGTTCGGCCCTCGTTCCCGCGCTGACGCAGGCGGGGCACGACGTCCACACTCTGGTGCGTCGTGCCCCGACCGGTCCGCGGGAGATCGGTTGGGAACCCGAGCGGTCCGAACTGCCGGCCGACGCCCTGCGCGGCTTCGACGCGGTCATCGCCCTCGGCGGCGAGAACATCGGAGCCCACCGATGGAGCGGCCAGGTGAAGCAGCGGCTCCGCAATTCGCGGATCATCCCGACCACCGTCCTGGCCGACGCCGTCGCCGAGTCCGGCGTCGGAGTGTTCCTCAACGCCAGTGCCTCCGGTTTCTACGGAGACACCGGTGAGACCGCGGCGGACGAGACGTCGCCGCACGGCTCCGGCTTCCTGGCCGACCTGGTGGTCGACTGGGAGAAGGCCACCGAGCCCGCACAGGCCTCGGCGCGCGTGGTCACGCTCCGCACGGCGCCCGTGCTCTCCCGGCGCGGCGGCATCCTCGCGCGGCTCCGACCGCTCTACCGTTTCGGCCTCGGCGCCCGTATCGGCGACGGCAGGCAGTGGTTCTCGTGGATCAGCCTGCCCGACGAGATCGCCGCGATCACGCACGTGCTCGGCGACGATTCGATCGTCGGTCCGGTCAATCTGACCGCGCCCGGACCGGTACGCTTCGCCGATTTCTCCGCCGAGCTCGCACGAGCCGTCCACCGCCCCGCGGTGCTGCGCGTGCCCGCCGCGCTCGCGCGCAAGGCGGGCGGAGAGATGGTCGAGGAGATGGTCCTGACGTCCTCGCGCGTGGTTCCCGCGCTGCTCACCGACCGCGGCTTCACCTTCACCCACCCTCATCTGACATCTGCACTGGAGTACTGCTGTGCGTAACGCATCGTCGCGAGCCGACGGAGCACCGATCGAAGTCCGCCGCCTCGGCGTCGTCGACTACACCGAGGCCTACGAGCTGCAACACCGCCTGGCCGAGCAACGCGCCACCGGCGAGCTCGACCACGACCTGCTGCTGTTGCTCGAACATCCGTCGGTCTACACGGCGGGCAAACGGACCGAGGACTCCGACCGTCCGGTCAACGGCGCCCGGGTGATCGACGTCGACCGCGGCGGCCGCATCACCTGGCACGGTCCCGGCCAGCTCGTCGGGTATCCCATCGTCAAGCTCGCCGAACCCCTCGATGTGGTCGACTACGTCCGCCGTCTCGAAGAGGCGCTGATCGGCGTGGCGGCACGGCAGGGTCTGGCCACCGGCCGCGTGGACGGGCGCTCCGGCGTGTGGCTGCGCGACGCCGCCGGGGAGCGCAAGCTCGCCCAGATCGGCATCCGCGTCGCCAAGGGCGTCACCCTTCACGGGTTCGCCCTCAACGTGAACCCCGACATGTCCGTGTTCGACGCGATCGTCCCGTGCGGCATCGCGGACGCGGGGGTGACCTCGCTGAGCCAGGAGACCGGCACCGCCGTGACCGTCGACGACGTGCTCGACGACGTCGTCGAACTGGTCCAGAAGTGCCTGGACGACCCGGCCGGACCCGGCTCGGATACGGCAGGCGCCCCGGCTGAGGCCGGTCGGCCCACCGCACCCACGAGCGTAGGATCGGCACAGTGACCACCACCCCCGCCCAACCCGCCTCACCGAGTCCCGCCGACGCTCCCGCCGGACGCAAGCTCCTGCGTCTGGAGGTGCGCAACGCGCAGACTCCCATCGAGCGCAAGCCGAAGTGGATCAAGACGCGTGCCACGATGGGACCGGAGTACACCGAGCTCAAGGGACTGGTGCGCAGCGAGGGGCTCCACACGGTGTGTGAGGAGGCCGGCTGCCCGAACATCTACGAGTGCTGGGAGGACCGCGAGGCCACCTTCCTGATCGGCGGAGAGCAGTGCACCCGTCGCTGCGACTTCTGCCAGATCGACACCGGCAAGCCCGCCGCACTCGACCGCGACGAACCGCGCCGCGTGGCCGAGTCCGTCCGGTCGATGGGGCTGCGCTACTCCACCATCACCGGCGTCGCCCGCGACGATCTCCCCGACGAGGGAGCGTGGCTGTACGCCGAGACCGTTCGCAAGATCCACGAACTCAATCCCGGCACCGGCGTCGAGAATCTGATCCCCGACTTCCACGCGAAGCCCGACCTGCTCGACGAGGTCTTCGCCTCCCGTCCCGAGGTGCTGGCTCACAATCTCGAGACCGTTCCCCGCATCTTCAAGAGCATCAGGCCCGCCTTCCGGTACGAACGCTCCCTGGAGGTGCTGACCCGTGCCCGCGACTACGGCCTCGTGACCAAGTCGAACCTCATCCTCGGCATGGGAGAGACACCGGACGAGGTGCGAGAGGCTCTGCGCGACCTCCACGACGCCGGCTGCGACATCGTCACCATCACCCAGTACCTGCGACCGTCGGTGCGGCATCATCCCGTCGAACGGTGGGTCAAGCCCGAGGAGTTCGTGGAGCACTCGCAGTACGCCGAGGAGATCGGATTCGCCGGGGTGATGGCCGGTCCGCTGGTGCGGTCGTCGTATCGCGCAGGCCGGCTGTACGCCCAGGCGATGGCCCGTCACGGCCGTGAGCTGCCGCCGGAACTGGCCCATCTGGCCAAGGAGGGCAGCGCCGCTCAGGAGGCCTCTTCGGTCCTCGCCCGCACCGTGCGCTGAGGCCCGCCCACTGCCGAATCGACCGGCCGGAACATGTGTTCCGGCCGGTCGATTCCGTTGTGCGGGCCGCGCTACCCGAGCGCCGTCGACACTGCGTCGGCGCGCTCGGTGTGCACCGTAGACTGGCACTCATGGCTAAGGCGCAAGACAAGTCGAGCAAAGAGGCGAAGCAGGCTGCTAAGGCAGCTCGCAAAGCGGCGAGCAGGGAACGGCGGCAGCAGATCTGGCAGGCGTTCCAGATGCAGCGGAAAGAGGACAAGGCCCTCATCCCGCTGATGGTCGCCACCGTCCTGGGCACCACGCTGGTCTTCGGCCTGCTCGGCCAGTTCGTCTTCCACAATCTCTGGATCACCCTGCCGCTCGGCGTCATCCTCGGCGCGCTGCTCGCCTTCGTTCTGTTCGGCCGGCGCGTTCAGCGGAGCGTCTACAAGAAGGCCGAGGGCCAGCCGGGCGCCGCGGGCTGGGCTCTGAGCAACATCCGTGGGCAGTGGCGGGTACAGCAGGCCGTCACCGGCACCTCGCATCTCGACGCGGTGCACCGCGTCATCGGCAAGCCCGGCGTCATCCTGGTCGGTGAGGGCTCCCCCACTCGCGTCAAGCCGCTGCTGGCGCAGGAGAAGAAGAAGGCCGCCCGCGTGGTCGGCGACACCCCGATCTACGAGATCCTCGTCGGCGACGGCGACGGCCAGGTGCCGCTGTCGAAGCTGGAACGCCACATCCGCAAACTCCCGAGCAACATCGACCGCAAGCGGATGGACGCGCTCGAGGGCCGACTGTCCGCGCTCAAGGCGAAGGGCGGCGCCGGCGCCGCCATGCCCAAGGGCCCGATGCCGCAGGGCGCCAAGATGCGCAGCGTCAGCCGCACCACCCGTCGCCGCGGGGCCTGAACCTCCCGGCCGGTGGAACACCGCCCTACCGCCCGCATCGCGCTCGTGCGAATGTCGGGCGATTCCGACTCGAACGAGGAGCTTTGACATGACCGATCTGAACCGTTACGGCCCCTGGGCATTGATCGTCGGAGCCTCCGAGGGAGTCGGTTCCGCGTTCGCCCGGCGCCTGGCCGCCGACGGGTTCGGAGTCGTGCTCGCCGCCCGCAACGCCGAGCGTCTGGAGGCGGTGGCCGGCGAGGTGCAGGCGCTCGGCGCACCTTCGCGCACGGTCGCTCTGGACATCCTCGACGAGGACGCCGCCGAACGGCTGATCGACGCGACCGCCGACCTCGAGATCGGGCTCCTGGTGATGAACGCCGGCGCCAACACGTACGGGCACTCGTTCGTCGACGGCGACCTCGCGCGCCACAACGAGGTGGTCACGCTCAACGTCCTGCGCCAGCTGCCGCTCCTGCACCACTACACGCGGGCGATGGTGGAGCGCGGCCGGGGCGGAGTCATCACCACCGGATCGGTCGCCGGCTACACGGGCTCACCGCGCGAAGGCGCCTACGCCGCGTCGAAGGCCTTCCTCCGGGTCTTCACCGAAGGTCTCTGGGTGGAGTGCAAGCCGAAGAACGTGGACGTGGTGCACCTGGTGCTCGGACTCACCCGGACCCCCGCGATGGAGCGCCGCGGCCTGAACTTCGACAACCCCGGCATCCCGGTGTCCGAGCCCGACGATGTCGCCGCCGAGGGTCTGGCCCATCTGGCCGACGGCCCGGTCTGGATCACCGAAAACAATGTGAGGTCGGTTCAGCGGCAGTCGGGGCCCGATCGCGCCGCGATCGTTCAGGCGTCCGCCGACGTGATCGCGAAGGTGGTCGGTCAGCGGTGATGCGCATCGGACTCGGTCTGCCCGTCGTCACCGCCTACCCGCCGACCACTCAGGACTGGGAGAAGGGTGCGGGCATCGCTGAGATCGCGACGGCCGCCCGTGTGGCCGACGCCCTCGGCTTCCACCACCTCACCTGCAGCGAACACGTCGCGGTGCCGGACGAGGTGGCCGCGGTCCGGGGCGGCGTGTACTGGGATCCGCTCGCGACCTTCGGGTACCTCGCGGCCATCACCCGCCAGATCCGCTTCGCGACCAGCGTGCTGGTTCTCGGCTATCACCATCCGCTCGAAGTCGCCAAGCGCTACGGCACCCTCGACCAGGTCTCCGGCGGACGGCTCGTCCTCGGCGTCGGCGTCGGGAGTCTGCAGGAGGAGTTCGAGCTGCTGGGCGCCGAGTTCGACGGCCGCGGCGCCCGCGCCGACGACGCGCTGGCCGCGATCCGGTCGGCGTTCCCGACCGGCACGCCGTCGCACACCGGCCCGTACTACTCCTACGGCGGCGTGACGGTGGAGCCGCACGCTGTGCAGGACCGGGTGCCCGTGTGGGTCGGCGGCCGGAGCGGTCGCGCCCTGCGCCGCGCCGTGGAACTCGGCGACGGGTTCAGCCCGTTCGCCCTGTCGCCCGACGAGGTCGCCACCATGCTGTCGCGCGTCGAGACCCCGGAGGGATTCGACGTGGTGCTGCCCAGCGGTCCGGTGGACCCGCTCGGCGATCCGGACGGGGTCCGGAGCCGTCTCGACTCGCTGCAGGCGGCCGGCGCGACGATCGTGACAGCATCCATCGCCGCCACCGGTCTGGATCACTACACCGACCAGCTCGACGCACTCCACTCCCTCGCCCGTGCGCAGGGCGCCGTGTTCAGCCCCGCGGCGGAGGGCCCCCGATGAATGTCGACGAGCGGCTCGAGGCTCTCGAGACCCGGCTGCGCCTCGTGGAGGACAGGCTCGCGATCACCGATCTCGTCTACCGCTACGGTCCCGCGATCGACACCGGGTCGGTCGACGACGTGCTCGCTCTCTTCACCGAGGACGGCGTGTACGACGTCGACACCGGCAGGCTCTCCGGTGCGCAGGAGATCGCGGACATGGTGACCGGCGATCCGCACCAGGGGCTCATCCACCGCGGCTGCAGTCACGTGATGAGCGCGCCGCAGATCCGGATCGACGGCGACCGTGCGAGCGTCGTCAGCTACTCGCAGCTGCTCCTGCGCGACCCCGCCAGGGACACCTTCACCGTGCTGCGTGCGACGGTCAATCACTGGGCGCTCACCCGCACCCCCGACGGGTGGCGGGTGGCCCAGCGCACCGCACGCAAGGTCGACGGATCCGACGAGGTGCGCGCGCTGCTCGCCTCCCACGGCCTCGACCGGACGTCAGAGAGCAGCTGAGTCGCCGAGCGGCTCATCCGCACCGAGCCGGAAGTGCGACCGGTCGGGCCGGGCGAGCATCCTCGACAGCGTCGCGCGGTCGAACGGCCACAGGTCCACCGCACCGGACTCGGTGAGGTACCAGGAATCGCATCCGCCTGTCTTCCACACCGTGGTCTCCGACGCCGCCGCCACCTGGGCGTTGAACTCGGCCGTCGCCTCCTCGGTGACCTCTATCCGGTCCACCTCTCCGTTCCGGAACAGGTCGAACCACTGCGCCAGGTACCGTGCGGTCTTCTCGGCCGTGTACTGCAGGGAGATCGAGCCGGTCGGTGAGTTGGGTCCAAGGACGGTGAACAGGTTGGGGAAGCCCGGGATCGCCGTCATCCGGTACGCCCGCGGACCGTCCCGCCACGCCTCGTCGATCGTGAGTCCGCCGCGGCCGACCACCGTCATCGGGCGCATGTAGTCGTGCGCGCGGAAGCCGGTCGCCAGAATGATCACGTCCACCTCGTGGAGCCGCCCGTCGGCGGTCACGATCCCCTCCGGCCGGACCTCGGTGATGGACTCGGTCACGAGGTCGGCGTTGCCGGCGGTGATCGCACGGTAGTAGGTGCCCGACACCACCTGCCGCTTGCACAGCGGCTGGTAGTCGGGCGTCAGGTCGGCCCGCAAGTCGCTGTCGCGGACTTGCGCGCGCAGCGACAGCCGCGCGTAGGCCTGAACGGCTCGGCGGCGCCACGTGTCTTTGCGGACGATGTCGGCCAGAATTCCCGACCCCCACAGCAGGCCTCGGTACAGCGCGTGATGCAGGCGCGGCGACGCGGCCAGGACGGTGTCCGCGAAGGGCAACTGCGGCAACGACATCGGCGCCCAGAGGATCCACTGCGGGGTCCGGGTGAAGTGGAGCAGTTCCCGGGCTTCCGGCTGTAGCGCGGAGACCACCTGCACGCCGGTGGAGCCGGTGCCGATCACCGCGATCCGCTGTCCTGAGGTGCGCACGTCGTCGTCCCAACGCGCGGTGTGCACCACCGGTCCCGCGAAGCTGTGGAGCCCGGGGATGTCGGGGATCGACGGGTTGTGCAGCACCCCGGTGGCGCAGACGACGAAGTCGGCGTCCACCGTCTCCCCGTCAGCGAGAGTGACCGTCCACCGACCGGTGGCGTCGTCGAAGACGCTGCTGACGACCTCGGCGTTCAGCCGGATCCGGTCGCTCAAGCCCAGGCGTTCGACGACGTCCCGGTGATACCGCTGGATCTCCGGACCACTGGCCCAGATCTTGGGCCAATCGGGTTTGGGTGCGAATCCGAACTGGTAGAGCTGCGAGGGCACGTCGCACGTGAGACCCGGGTAGTGGTTCCAATGCCATACCCCGCCGACGTCGTCGCCCTTCTCGTAGACGGTGAAGTCGGTGAACCCGGCCTCCTGCAGGACATGTGCCGTGGTGATGCCGGCTATCCCCGCACCGATGACGACGATCCGCGGCGATCGGCGGGCCGTCACAGCGCGGCCCGAGTCTCAAGAGCCCGGGCGACGGCCTCGGCCACGGTCGATCGCGCGGCGTCGAATGCGCGCTCCCGGTGATCCCGGTTCATGAAGTTCCATCCGAGACCGGCCATGTCTGCCGCACCGGGGGCGATGTGGACCACCTCGGTCCCGCGTCGACGGACGGTTGCGATCTCGGCGTCGAGCACGGCCGACATCGGCCGCCGGAGAAGAGCTCGTTCGGCGAGTCCGCCGATTCCGGGGGCCCGCACGGACGGCGCCGACGCCATCGGGGTGATCAGGTAGATCAGATCCGCTTCGTCTCGCGCGACCAGATCCACCGAGGCGGTGGACGCGGCCCCGCCGTCGACGTACTCGCGGCCCTCGATCGCCACCGGGGGCATCCATCCGGGAATCGCCCACGAGGCGCGCAGCGCCTCGCCTGCGCCGGCCTTCGGTGCACCCGGAGCACCGAACGCGACGCGCGCGCCGTCGTCCACGCGGTACGCGACCATGCGCGCGCCGGGATGCGGCAGTCGGCCGTAGTCCGCGGTCACCGCGTCCGCGAGTCGCTGAAGCCAGGAGGCATCACCGCGCCCGCGGGGAGCGATGCCGGTCAGCGCGGCGTGACCGCCGCGCCTGGTCCACAGCGTCGAGGGTCGAGGTCGCGCCGGACGCGGCAGCGGAGGCAGGCTCGGGGGCGTGGCAGCCGAGTGCGCCCGGAGAATCGGGCTGGTGGCCCGACCGGCCTGCATGTCTGCGAGGTCGGCGGCAGTGAATCCGCCGGCGAGCATCGTCACCATCTCCGCACCGGCGGAGGTGCCCTGCAGCACCGTCGCCTCCGCCGGGTCCCAACCGGTCTGCCGAGTCAGCTCGTCGAGGGCGGCGATCGCCCACGCTCCGCCGATGGTCCCGCCGCATCCGATCACCAGGGCCGTCTTCGTCATCGCGCCCGCACCTCGCTCGTGCCCGCAGAGTCCACTACCGCGCCGTCGACCACCGTGCCGCCGGAGTGGCCGCCCGCCGCGTGATCGCTCGCCTGCCTCGCGATCCGTGCGAGGTACGCCGATCGCTCCGCGGCGTCCAGGGCCAGCGCCTGACCGTGTCCGGCCAGAGTGCGCGCGACGCGTTCCACCGACTCCGGGACGAACAGGTCGGCGATCGACCATCCGGGCAGCACCCATCCGGGGACCGACGTGCGGGCCGCTCGCGTGCGAACCGTGCGGACCACGGCACGGGCGACATCCTGCGGGTCGACGGTGGGAAGCACGCCTCCGAGGTCCGCTCCGGAAGCCAGCTCGGTGCGGACCGCTGCGGGCAGAATCGCGGACACGGTGACGCCCGTGCCGTCGTATTCGCGGCGGGCGGCCAGCGAGGCGCCGTAGGCGGCGAACTTGCTGGCGTTGTACGAGACCATTCCCGGCAGTGGCAGCATTCCGGCCATCGACGCAATGTTGACGATGTGGCCTCTCCCCTCGCCGAGCATCGAAGGCAGGACGGCGCGCATCCCGTTCAGCATGCCCCGGACGTTGACGTCGAGGATCAGATCGGCGGTGGCCTCCGACTCCTCGAGGAACGCGCCCACCGGCATCACACCCGCGTTGTTGACCAGGATGTCGATGCGCCCGCACTCGTCGAGGACCTTCGAGACGAACTCACGCCAGGAGACGGCGTCGGTCACGTCCAGTACCGCCGACCGCGCACCGTCGATGACGCCAGCCGTGTCAGCGGCGACGTCGGCGTCCACGTCCCCGATCCAGACCGTCGCCTCCGCCTCCGCGAACTGTCGGGCGATCTCGGCGCCGATCCCCCGCGCCCCACCGGTGACTACGACGACGGCGCCGGGCGGCTCGATCCGCGGATTCGACCGCGCGTACGACCCCGGAACCAACTCGCTCAGCATCTCGGACAGCCTCACGGCCCACCTTCTCTCGGATCTTGCCATTGGATGATGGCACCGATGATCGTTCAGATACCATCGGTATGTCAATACCTTCGGTATCTGAAATGAGGAGGTCCGATATGGCCAGGATCAGCCGCGCCGACCAGAAGGAGCGGAACCGAGCGGCTCTTCTCGCCACCGCACGCACCCAGTTCCTCGACGCCGGCTACGCGGCGACCAGCCTCGATGCGATCGCCGAGGCGGCGGGCTTCTCGAAGGGCGCGGTGTACTCCAACTTCAAGGACAAGCCGACGCTCTGCCGGGCCGTGCTCGAGGACATCCACGGGGAGAAGCTGAACGAGCTGCGCGGCATCGTCGAACAGAGCACCGACCTGCACGGGATGCTCGACGCTTTCGCAGCGTGGGTGCGCCGCACCATCGGCGACGTGGAGTGGACGATGCTCGAAATGGAGTTCGCGGTGCTCTCACGGCATCATCCGGAACAGAAGGCGATGATCGTCTCCCTGCGTGAGGATGCGCGCGACGCCCTGGCCGGGCTTCTCGAAACCGTTCTCGGAGACTTCTCGCCGCTCATCGACCAGGCGGCGGCGGACACCTCGAATCCGGTGCCCACGCGGGACGAGATCGCCGACCTGATTCTCAGCACCGGAATCGGGCTCGGGATCCAACGAGCCATCGACCCGGCCGTGTCCGTCGAACCCGGCATCGCGTTGATCCGGTCGGCGTTCGGCCGGTGAGTCGACTCAGCGCGTGCGGACGATGGCCGTTCCGGTCGCGCGGTCGTGCATCGCGCGACCGTTGTAGTCGTTGATGAGTGCCGGCACCACGAAGATCAGAATCGCTTGGCGGCCGAGGGCCCGAATCGGCCCGACCGCGGCCCTCGGCGTCTCCCCGCGAGCCTCCGCGGCGCCGCGATCACTGCCCAGATCCACCCGTACCACCCGCGTGCCCGCGATGAACTGCCCCGGGGTGAAGCCGAAGAAGGCCACCGCCAGCACACCGATCACGAACCAGATGATCAACTGCGGCGTCGCCGCCGCACGCATGGTCATCTCCAGACTCGACGCCATCTCCTGAGCCGGCCGCACGCCGACGATCACGATCGCGAGGCCGCCGGCGATCAGCCAGTCGAACAGCAACCCCACCACGCGCAGCCACCCGCCGGCGAGAGCGCCCGGTCCGTCCTGCGGCAACCCGAGATCCTGCCCGCGGTACTCGTTCTCCGTGGCACCCGGGAACTGCGGCCCCGACAGCCACGTACTCGTCGCGCGCGCCACTACTGGGCCCCTCGGGAAACGGTCATGAATACCACGGTCATGAATGCCATGGTAGCCAGCTTCCCCGTGCACCCCAATAACGTGACTCCGACCACACCGCCGTGCGCGCGACGCGGTCTTTCGTAACGCGCCGGCCATCGGTGTAACACGGGGGAAACATTGGTTTAGCGCACGAGCAACGTCATCTCCGTACTCTGGTTGCCGAGATTCGTGCTGCCCTCGCGAGGGTGGCACGGGTTCTGTGTCAGAGAGTTTCTGACCGGATCTTCACCAAGAAGGAGTCAGGCGAACCGTGTACAACACGAACGAGGAACTGCTCGAGGGGATCAAGGCCGAAGGTGTCGAGTACGTCGACATCCGCTTCTGTGACCTGCCGGGAACGATGCAGCACTTCTCCATCCCCGCAGCAGCATTCACCGAGGACGTCTTCGAAGAGGGCCTGGCATTCGACGGTTCGTCGGTTCGCGGCTTCCAGTCGATCGACGAGTCGGACATGATGCTCCTCCCCGACCCGGCCACCGCGCGGATCGACCCGTTCCGCAAGGCGAAGACGATGAACATCAGCTTCTTCGTTCACGACCCGTTCACCCGCGAGGCCTACAGCCGCGATCCCCGCAACGTCGCGCGCAAGGCCGAGGAGTACCTCGCCTCCACCGGCATCGCCGACGCCTGCTTCTTCGGCGCGGAGGCCGAGTTCTACATCTTCGACTCGGTCTCGTTCAGCTCCGAGATGAACTCGACCCACTACGAGGTCGAGTCGGAGTCAGGTTGGTGGAACGCCGCGTCGCCGACCAACCCCGACGGCACCCCGAACAAGGGCTACAAGGTCCGCCAGAAGGGCGGCTACTTCCCCGTCGCCCCGTACGACCACTACGTCGACCTGCGCGACGAGATGTCGACCAACCTGACCAACTCGGGCTTCACCCTCGAGCGCGGCCACCACGAGGTCGGCACCGGCGGCCAGGCGGAGATCAACTACCGCTTCAACACGCTGCTGCACGCCGCGGACGACGTTCAGCTGTTCAAGTACATCATCAAGAACACCGCGTGGCAGAACAACAAGTCGGTCACCTTCATGCCGAAGCCGCTCTTCGGCGACAACGGTTCGGGCATGCACGCTCACCAGTCGCTCTGGAAGGACGGCAAGCCGCTGTTCCACGACGAGTCGGGCTACGCCGGACTGTCGGACATCGCGCGCTACTACATCGGCGGCATCCTGCACCACGCTCCGTCGCTGCTGGCCTTCACCAACCCGACCATCAACTCCTACAAGCGCCTGGTTCCGGGCTACGAGGCTCCGATCAACCTCGTCTACAGCCAGCGCAACCGCAGCGCCTGTGTGCGCATCCCGATCACCGGCAACAACCCGAAGGCCAAGCGCATCGAGTTCCGCTGCCCCGACAGCTCGGGCAACCCGTACCTGGCATTCGCGGCGATGATGATGGCCGGCCTGGACGGCATCAAGAACCGCATCGAGCCGCACGAGCCGGTCGACAAGGACCTCTACGAGCTCCCGCCGGAGGAGGCCAAGGGCATCCCGCAGGCACCGACCTCGCTGTCTGCCGTGATCGATCGCCTCGAGCAGGACCACGACTACCTGACCAACGGCGGCGTCTTCACCGAGGACCTCATCGAGACCTGGATCGCACTCAAGCGCGAGAACGAGATCGAGCCGATCCAGATCCGCCCGCACCCGTACGAGTTCAACCTGTACTACGACTGCTGACGTCTGACCTGCTGCTACGCCTTTTCGGTACGCAGTAGAGCCCGCAGTCCCCTCGACCCGCTCCGCGATCACCTTCCCGATCGCCGAGCGGGTCGACTCGTCTGAGTCCGGCGATGACAGAGCCGATCCACCCGCTCGGGCTCACGTCCATCCGTGACGAGCCCCGTTCCCTCTGCTCGACGAACCGTCGACCGGGCTCGATGTCGCCGCGCATGAACAGTGCCGAGACAGACGTGCGCAGGTGCCCGCGCCGGCCTACCCGATGAGATCGAGCGCCAGGTCTCGCGCTCGGTCGAGTTGCTCCTCGCTTCCGAAGAGTTCGCGGTGGACGTTCGCCGCACACAGGTAGGCGTCGATGCGGAACGCGTCCCCGGCCGGGTCAGCGACCCCCGCCTCTCGCAACTCGGACTCCAGCAGATCGAGCCACTCACGCTTCAACGCACGCACCGCGTCCGCTACGTCACCCTCACGGCGCCCGTACTCGGCCGTACTCGCGACGATGAAGCAGCCGCCGGGGAAGACCGCTGCCCGCAGGTAGGCGACCCAGCAGTCCAACAATGCCCGCAACCGCGGCCTGCCCGGCTCATGTCCCCATGCCGGAGCCACAACCGCCTCCAGATAGATCGCGCGCGCCTCGGCGACAGCAGCCACCTGGATCGCCTCCCTGGTACCGAACACCGTCAGGATCCCGCTCTTACTCAACCCGGTCGCCGCCGCGAGCGACCCGACGCTGATCGAGTCGAGCCCATGGGTGGTGGCGATCTCCGCCGCCTTCCGCGCGACGGTGCGACGCGTGAGATCTCCACGCGCACGGCGCCCGTCGACCTTCGAGTCCGACGTCATGGTCCGAGAATATGCGACCGACTTGACGCGAACCATCGGCGCTACCTACGCTCCACAACAACACGTCCGATCGAACGTATAGTTTGGAGACCCTCCGTGCCCGTCCCCTCCGCAGAGCTCCTGCACGACACCATCGACATCGACGCCACCCCGGAACAGGTCTGGGAACTGATCAGCGACCTGCGCCGCATGCCGCAGTGGAGTCCCCAGGTCGACTCCGTGCGGCTGCGCGAAGGCTTCGACCGGATCGAGCTCGGTGCCGAGTTCACACATCTCAACCATGAAGGCGACCTCAAGTGGACAACCCACAGCACGATCGTGCGGTTCGAGCCTGAGCAGGAGATCGCCTTCCGGATCGAGGAGAACTGGGTCGTCTGGTCGTTCCAGACCACTCCCCTACCCAAGGGCCAGACGCGCCTGAGCCAGCGGCGCGAGACACCGGCCGGCATCTCCGACTACTCACGGGAACTCACCGAGAAGTACCTCGGCGGACAGCAAGCCTTCACTCAGGTCTTGCGCGCCGGAATGCGTCAGACGCTCGAGGCGATCAAGGCCGCCGCCGAACAGTCCGACCGCACCACCTGATCCGAGGCCACCGGCAAGTCGGTTCCCCAGCCTTGTCGCGTGCGATTGTTCGCGCGTGTGCCCGACTGAACGGGTCGTGACCGGTCCCGCGACACCAGCGCTGTTTCTGTGCCTTCCGGCGCGCTGTGCGCGCAACCACCGCCGTCCGCGGTGCTACAACTTACTGCGAGTCCGCCGGTCCCGATCGGCGTCTCCTTCCGGCGCCCTCCCGGCCCCCCGATACCGCAGCGGCTCGCGTCGCTCACGGAAGTGAAAAGAACTCGTATGAAGATCCGTTCCCTGGCAGGTCTGTTCGCCGGCCTGCTCACCCTGACGGCCGCTGCGACCGGTACGACGGTCATGGCCGCGTCCGCGTCCGCCACGGCTCCCTCCCACATCGTGTCGGTGGCCGACGGTGCCACCCCGCAGCACAAAGTGGTCACCGTCTACTCGCAGTCGATGCAGCGCGACATCCCGCTCGACGTCCTGCGGCCCGCCGACACCCGCAAGCCGGCTCCGGTGCTGTACCTGCTCAACGGCGCCGGCGGCGGCGAGGACTCCGCGAGCTGGGCCCTGCGCACCAACTACGTCGAGTTCTTCCGCACCAAGCACGTCAACGTGGTGACCCCGCTCAAGGGCATGTTCTCCTACTACACCGACTGGGAGCGCGACGACGAGGTCCTCGGCAAGCAGAAGTGGCAGACCTTCCTGACGAAGGAGCTTCCTCCCCTGCTCGACAAGAGGTTCAAGACCAGCGGAAAGAACGGCATCGCGGGCATCTCGATGGCGGGCACATCGGTACTGAACCTCGCCATCGCCGCGCCGGCGCTGTACAAGATCACTGCCTCGTACAGCGGCTGCGCTCGCACCAGCGACAAGGTCGGCCAGCAGTACATCCGCACGGTGGTGGAGAGCCGAGGCAAGGCCGACACCCGCAATATGTGGGGACCGTACGACGGCCCCGGCTGGCGCAAGAACGATCCGTACCTCAACGCCGAGAAGCTCCGCGGCACCCAGATCTATCTCTCCTCCAACTCCGGGCTCCCCGGGCAGGACGAGTCGATCGAGCCCGGAAGCACCGCGGCGCAGGGCGTCTCGCTGGCCGACCGGGTGGTTCTCGGCGGCGCCATCGAAGCCGCCACCAACGTCTGCACCCAACAGATGGCGCAACGCCTGGCGCAGCTGAAGATCCCCGCCCGCGTGGAACTGCATCCGCAGGGCACCCACTCGTGGGGCTACTGGGAGCGCGAACTGCACTCGTCCTGGCCGATGATCGCCAAGGCCATCGGAGCCTGACCGGAACCGGGCACCACACGTGCGGGCGGCGGCTCGGAGTCCTGTCGGGGGACTCCGAGCCGCCGCTCTGCGTGAGGTGTGCCACCGACGTTTTCGTGCCACGTCCGGGCCCAGGAACCTATCAGTCCGGGCTGCTAGTGTCGTCGCCCATGAAGCGCAAGTCTCTCCTCCTGGTCCCCGCGGCGGCGGCCCTGCTGGCCGTGGCCGGATGCTCCTCCGACGACACCGCGGGCAGCGCGCAGACCAGCCTCGACGTGACCACGCCCAGTCCGACAATGGACGGCGGGATGTGCCCGGAGGCCGATCCGCCGGCCGACACCAGACCGCAGTGGCAGGTGATGGGTGCGACGGGCAGCGCGGAGATCGCCGCCTCCACCGATACCGCCGGGCCGCTCATCAAGATCACCCCGCCGTTCAGCGTCGATGAGACCCAGGTCAAGACACTGGCACCGGGAACCGGCGACGAGATCACGGACGCCTCCATCGTCAACGTCTGCTACGAGGGCGTCGACGGCCGCGACGGCCAGACCTTCGACAGCTCCTACCAGAAGGGCACGCCCACCCGCCTGCACGCCGACGGCGTGGTTCCGGGTTTCCGCAAAGCGCTCGTCGGACAGCGCGTCGGCGCCTCGGTGGCAGTGGTGATGACCTCCGCCGACGGATACCCCGACGGCAGTCCCGACGGAACCATCAAGCCCGGAGACAGCATCGTGTTCGTCCTCAAGATCATGGCTGCGGAACCGGCCTCGGCGACCGACGGATAGGCTGATCGACCATGAAGCTCAAGGCACTGGTCCTCCTTCCCCTCGCCGCCTCCGCGCTCGCCCTGACCGCGTGCTCGTCCGACGACGGCGACAGCTCGGCCGCCGACACCACGAGCTGCGCGCCGACGCCGCAGAACGTCTCCGGAGCGCCCTCGTGGACCGTCGACGGCGTGCAGGGCAAGGCCGCTTTCACCGTCACCGACGACGCGAAGAACGCTGCGCCGGCGATCACCCTGACCACACCGTTCAAGGTCGACAAGACTCAGGTGAAGACGCTCATCGCGGGAAATGGCTCCGAGGTGACCGACGCGACCACCGTCTCCGTCTGCTACGAGGGGGTCAACGGCACCACGGGTCAGGTCTTCGACAGCGCTTACCAGCGAGGCGAGCCGGCCCAGTTCCCGGCCTCCGGCGTGGTTCCCGGCTTCCGTCAGGCCCTCGTCGGCCAGAAGGTCGGCTCCACCGTCGGCGTGGTGATCCCCTCCGCCGACGGCTATCCCGACGGCAATCCGGGCGCTTCCATCAACAAGGGCGACACCATCGTCTTCGGGCTCAAGATCCTGGAGGCACAGGGCTGAACCGGCCTCGGTCGGCTCATCCGCGCAGGCGTCTGCGCAGCACCTTGCCGGTGGCCGTCTTCGGCAGGGCAGGGAGCACGGTGATGCTGCGGGGACGTTTGTACGCCGCGAGCTGAGCCGCCGCGAACTCCTCGATGTCGGTGACGGTGGCGGTGGCCCCGGATTCGAAGGCGATGAAGGCGCTGACCACTTCGCCTCGTGTGTCATCGGGCACTCCGACGACGGCGGCCTCGGCGATCGCCGGATGGCGGTAGAGCACCTCCTCCACCTCGCGCGGCCAGACCTTGTAGCCGGCGGTGGTGATCATGTCCTTACGCCGGTCGATCAGGAACACCCACCCGTCCGTATCGCGGAAGCCGATGTCGCCGGTCCGCAGCGCGCCGTCGCCCGGGCCGCCGACGATCGAACCGTCCTGCCAGTACCCGGGGCTCACCTGCGGTCCGGCGATCTCCACCTCGCCGATGACACCTGGGCCGACCGGCTCTCCGGAGTCGTCGAGGATTCGGCAGCGCGTGGCCGCGACCGGCATCCCGATCGACAGTGCGCCGGACTCGCGGTCGATCGGCCCGAGCCGCCCCACGGGCGTCGCTATCGCGGGCGAGGTGGTCTCGGTGAGCCCGTAGACGATGCTGAGCTCGGTGCCCGTGCGTTCGGCCACCCGTGCGGCGGTGTCCGCCGACACCGGCGCACCGCCGGTCGCGAGCCATTTCACGGACCGGAAGTCGTCGGGACCGTCGGCTTCCTCGGCGAGCGCGACGATCGCACTGATGACGCCGATCACGAATGCCGGCCGATGCTCGCGCAGCGCGCGCACCAGCACCGGCGGATCGAACCGGTGCGCGAGGATCAGCGGCGCCCCCACACGCAGCGCGAGCGCCACGTGGCCGACGATTCCGGTGACGTGGAACAGCGGAGTGATCCCGAGGATCTCGTCATCGGAGCCGATCGTCGTCCACCGGCGGAACAGCTCTGCGCCCGCGGTGAGGTTGCCGTGGGTCACCACAGCGGCCTTCGGCACTCCGGTGGTGCCCGACGTGTACAGCAGCAGAGCGGGGTCGTCGCGGCCCGGATCGGCGCCGCGCACCGGGCCGGACCACGGCAGCGCGGGCAGCGATCCCGGCGCCGGGTCGGTCTTCGCCGCCCAGTCGCCGATCGAGGTCAGCACCACCGTCCGCACATCGGTGTCGCCGTCGGCGATCACCGATTGCGCACCCGCGGCGTACAACTCGTCGAGGCACACGAGCGCCCGCGCACCGGTGTCGACCAACGCGAACGCCGTCTCCCGCCGGGTGTTCATCGGGTTGAGCGGTACCGCGATCCCGCCGGCCTTCCACGCGGCGACGAGGGCGATGACGAATGCGGGGCTGTTCTGCGTGAGGATGGCCAGCCGGTCGCCCGAGGAGAATCCCTGTCCGATCAAGTGGTGCGCGAGCGCATCCGAATGCCTGTCGACGTCGCGCATCGTGAGCACGCCGTCGAAGTAGCGGATCAGCGGACGGCCGGAGCCGGCGGCGACCGCTTCGTGGAACATCGTGAGCCCGGATGTCGGCCTCGGCAGGTCGGATCCGTCGTCGATCATCAGTTCGCGCCCTCATTCGTCGCTGGTTGCCCGCACCCGCGATTGTAAGCGGCGGCAACCGGGACAAGGTCGCTTTCGCGGCCCGGTCGCGCCCCGGAACCGTTGCGGCCTATTACCGTTGACCCCATGCCCGATCCATGCGCCCGCGCGCAGCTGATGATCCGGCCGGCTCGCGAGCTCGCCGGGATCTCGATGCGAGAGCTCGCCCGTCGCGTGGGAGTCAGCGTCGGGACGATGAGCGGGATCGAGACCGGCAAGACCGCGGCCTCACCGGAACGGCTCGCGGCCATCGCCGCCGAACTCGACACGACGATCACCGCGCTCACCGAGCTCCAGTCACCACAGCCGGCCGACGCGGCCAAGGAGTTCGACTGGCGCGACTATCCCGACCGCGAGATCGACCCCGCCCTCGCCGCGGCCATCGGTTGCTTCGTGGAGACCGGATATCACGGCGCGACCATGAGGACCGTCGCGGCCGCGGCCGGACTCAGCGCAGCCGGCGTGTATCACCACTATCCGAGCAAGCAGTCGTTGCTCACCGCCGTCTTCGACCTCGCGTACACCGAGCTCGCGGCACACGTCGAGGCCGCCGCGGACGTCGACGACCGGGTGCTCGCACTCGGCAACGTCTGCGAGGCGGTCGCGCTGTTCGCCGCGGTTCGGCGCGACGTGATGCGGATCGTCGTGACCGACCGTGCCAACCTCGACCCCGCGGACCGGCCGCGAATAGAGGCGGTGTCGGGGCGGCTGCTCGAGGTGGTCCGCGCGCAGTTGCCCGACGGCGACGACGAGGACTCCGCGGCGACCGCGCGCGCCGTCCTCGACCTCTGCACCGGCGTCTGCCGGCTGGAGCGCATCGACGATCCCGCCGACATCGCGGTCCGCTACCGCCGTTTCGGTCTCCGTCTCGCGGGACTCGACGGCGTCGGGTCCCGGCCGGGCTGAGCCGGTCGGGACCCGACCGCCGACAGGCGCGGGGCGACGCCGTTCAGGCGCGCGCGGCCGCCTGGTCGCGCAGCGTGCGGCGCAACACCTTGCCGGTCGCGGTCTTCGGCAGTTCGTCGAGGATCTCCACCGATCTCGGGTACTTGTAGGCCGCCATCTGCGACTTGCAGAACTCGACGATCTCCTCGCCGGTGGCGGCCTTGCCCGGTTGAAGGGAGACGAAGGCCTTCACCGTCTCCCCCCGGTACTCGTCGGGCACGCCGACCACCGCTGCCTCGGCGACGGCCGGATGACCGTACAAGACGTCTTCCACTTCACGGGGCCACACCTTGTAACCGGATGCGTTGATCATGTCCTTCTTGCGATCGACCAGGTAGAACCAGCCGTCGGAGTCCATGAAGCCGACGTCGCCGGTGCGCAGTTCACCGCCGGGAATCGACTCGGCGGTGGCGTCCGGACGGTTCCAGTATCCCGGCACCACCTGGGGCCCCGAGGTCGCGAACTCGCCGATCGCACCCACCGGCAGGTCTTCACCGTCGTCGTCGACGACCCGGACCACGGTGTTGAACACCGGCACCCCGACCGACAGGGCCCCGGACTCGCCGTCCACCGGCGCCCGCACTCCGAAGGGCACCGCATGCGACGGTGAGTTGGTCTCCGTGAGGCCGTAGATGTTGTGGATGTACGCACCGAACACCGATTCGAGACGATCGGCCACCGCGGGCGCGATCGGCGCGCCGCCCGAGTACAGGGCCCGCAGCGAGTCGAAGTCACCCGGCCGCGCGCCGCCGGAGTCGGCGAGGGCGATGTAGGCGGTGATCGCACCGACGGTGAACGTCGGACGGTGTTCGCGCACGGCGTCCACCATCACCGCGGGCGCGAACCGGTGCGTGAGGACCAGCGGAATCCGGAGCAGCGGAGCGAGCATCACGTGGCCCACGAGACCGGTGATGTGGAACAGCGGCGCGACGCCGAGCACCACGTCCTCACCGGTGAGCCCGATCCAGTCCCGGTAGGTCTGCGCATTGAACGCCAGGTTGCCGTGAGTATTCAACGCACCCTTGGGTTTTCCAGTGGTACCGGACGTGTAGGTCAAGACCGCCAGATCGTCCGCAGACGGCGCCGTCGGCGTCACGGGAGTGCCGTCGTGCTCGGCGATGATCGCCGACAGGGCACGGGTGCCGACCGGCACGTCGGCGCTCTGGTCGCCGAGCACCCGGTCGTCGTCGCGCGACTGACCGTCGAGCGCCGACACCGAGATCACCGTGCGGACGGCGGTCGTGCCGCCCGCGATGACCTCCGCGGCCACCTCGTCGTACAGAGTGTTCAGCGTCAGCAGCGCCGTCGCCCCCGAATCCTCGAGGAGGTAGGCGAGTTCTCGCTGTCGATTCATCGGGTTGACGGCCACGGCGGATCCGCCGGCCTTCCACGCCGCGAGGAGTCCGATCACGAACGCCGGGTTGTTCTGCACGTAGACCGCCAAGCGATCCCCGGCCGTGAAGCCGTCGGCGCGCAGTGCACCGGCGAGCGCGTCCGCGGCCGCGTCGAGTTCGCCGTAGGTCAGCACTCCGTCGAAGTACTTGATCGCCGGAGCGTCAGGAGCGTGGGCGGCGGCGCTCATGAAGATCTGGAGTGCGGACGCGTTCTCCGCGGTGATGTCCGTCGGCGTACCGGCCCGATACCGCGCGAGCCAGGGACGGTCGGTGTACGCGCTCACTTGATCGCCACCGGGTTCACCGGGGCACCGGTGGCGCGGTGGATCTTGAGCGGGGCCGCGACGTAGAACGACGTGTAACGACCGTCCGCCGCGGAGTCCTCGGCGAGTCGCTCCAAGTCGCAGATCTCGGTGAACGCGATACCGAGATTGCGCATCAGCGCGTTGTGCAGCACCAGCGCGACTCCGCTGTCGGGGTCGAAGGTCACCTCGTTGGCGATGGTGTCGGTGACCAGGTTCGGGATCTCCATCTCCTGGAACCACTCGACGAGCTCCGGCGAGTACACCAGTCCCGACTCGCAGAAGTCCTCGTAGAAGGCGTCTCCCTTCTCGAAGAACAACTGCAGGTGGTTGGTCCGGATCATGAGGATGTCGCGCTCGGCGATCGGCGTGCCCTGCGCTTCGGCGCAGGCGATCAGATCCTCGTGCGTGAACGTCTCCCCCGGGTCGAGATAGTCCTTCCCGCGGAATCGGGCCATGTCTAGCAGATTCGCCCGCCCCGCGACACCGCGCTGGGCGATCGGCTCCACGCTCGCCTTGTCGAGGCCACCGATGGTGGTGCGGGCGTCGAAGCCGTTCCAGATCTTGCCGTCGTACCAGACGTGGCCGAGCGCGTCGTATTGCGTGGACCCCTGCAGGAATGCGTTCAGCTTGTCGTCGGCGTAGTGCAATCCGCCCGGGAACGCCGGCCCGTCGCCGCCCTCGTCCCAGTGCGACTCGTCCAAGATCATCTCGCGGGTGGCCGGACTGCGGCCCGGCCACACCGGATCGCCGGCGGGGTCTCCGATGAGCCGCTGCAGCGTGAACAGTTCGCCCTTCCGGATCTCCGACGCCCCCGCGAGAACCTGGTCCGGGGTCAGGTAGTTCAACGATCCGACCTCGTCGTCGGGGCCCCACTTGCCCCAGTTGGACGGTGCGTCGGCCAGCAGATCGGTAAGGTCGGGAGCATCGGTCATGGGAGTCACACCTTCCAGAATTGAACACTCACTACCGAGCGTTCGGTTTGTTCAGGTGTGACTACAATCACCCCTCTTCTTCCAGATGTCAAGGCTTCGCCGCGGAATCGCGTGAAAGCCGACGTCAGCGATCCCGTCGCGACGGAGCGAACGGTGTGATGAACTCCGGGGCCCCACCGGTTCGGCGCAGCAGCGGCGAGCCGAAGAACGGCGCCACCAGCCGGCAGGGCACCACGCGCACGTCGCGGCCCTCGAGAGCGTTGACGACCATCGCCGCGGCGCGCGGCGAGCCGCAGATGCCCAGGTGGTCGGAGAAGTCCTTGCCGCACCCGTCCTGCAGGACGATGTTGGTGACGTCGTGACCGGGTCCGCCCTCCACCTGCCCCGAGGTGTACGGGCGCACCAGTTCGTCGTGAACCGTGGAGATGTTGGTGTACGCGGTCCCGCGCACGTACGGACTGCCGCCGGAGTTCAGGCGGCGCAGGAACGTCGACCCCTGCATCATCTGCGGCAAGGCATGACATGGGATCACCGCGCTCGGATCGATCCCCAGCCGGCGCTCGAGTTGCGCGGCCACAGGGCGTGCGCGGGCGAAAGTCGAGGTCCCCTGCCACAAGGGGGCGAGGGAGACGTATCGTCGGATCCGGTCCTCCCCGCCCAGGAACTTGGCCCAGTACGCCGGGACGAGCGTGCCCTGCGAATGCCCCACCACGTCGATGCGGTCGGTTCCCGTCGATGCCATCACCTTCTCGGCGAATCGGCCGAACTCGGCGGCGCTGTCCTCGATCCGGCGCATGCCGCCGAGCGCGGAGATGGGCCACCTGGCGCCCTCCGTGGCTCCGTAGGTGAGCGTGAACACCGAGAATCCCGCACCCACCAGGAGCGGAACGTACGTGCCCCAGTTGGTCTGCGCAACGCCCGCCGTGCCGTGCACGAGGATCACCGGAACCGGATGCTCCGGATCACACGGAACGTCCCACCGATTCGCGCCCGGCAGCGATCCGCCGGGATGCGCCAGTTCGGGACCGATTCCGGAGAAGAAGTCGTAGACCACCCGGTTGGACGCGCGCTGCCGTTCGCTGCCGACCTCCACGAGCAGGTCGAGAGGCAGAGCCTGCGCGAGCGTCTGCACCGCACGCAACGCCGGCGCGGCCGCCTTCTGGCCGGCGCGGATACCCGCGGTGATCGCATCGGCGACCGGTCGGCCCCACGCTCGGTGCAGAATGCTCACGTCTCGCAGCACGCCTCTCGTCCGGCCGCGACTCCGTGGGCCGGGTCGATCAGCTCTCGAATACCTCCACCACGACGGCCTTCGCTCGCCGCGTCACCCGCATGTAGTGCTCCAGGAACTCCTGCGCCTCGTCCTGCGGCCATCCCGCAGCGTACGCGACCGATCGCAGAGCGCGCCCCGGCCCCGGCAGTTGATCGACCGGCTTGCCGCGCACCAGCACGAGCGCGTTGCGCGCCTTGGTCGCGGTCAGCCAGGCGTCCGCCAGCATGTCCACCTGGTCCTCGGTGAGCAGCTCCAGCTCCCGGATCGCCTCGAGTGTCTCGAGCGTGGACGTGTTGTGCAGTTGCGGGTACTTGTGCGCGTAGCGCAACTGCATCAACTGCACCGTCCACTCGACGTCGGCGAGCCCGCCGCGGCCGAGTTTGGTGTGAGTGGCCGGATCGGCGCCGCGCGGCAGTCGTTCGGAGTCGACGCGGGCCTTGATGCGCCGGATCTCCCGAACAGCCTCCGCGGACACCCCGCCCTCGGGGTACCGCGTCACGTCGATCATGTGGAGGAAGCGCAGCCCCAGGTCGGAATCGCCGGCCACCGAGTGGGCGCGCAACAGCGCCTGCACCTCCCACGGCTGGGCCCATTGGCGGTAGTAGGCCTCGTACGATCCGAGGGTCCGGACGATGGGCCCGTTCTTCCCCTCGGGCCGCAGACCGACGTCCACCTCGAGCGGCGGATCGGCGCTCGGCGTCCCCAGCAGACTGCGGACCTGGTCGGCCACCGTCTGCGCCCAGCGCAGCGCCTCCGATTCGTCGACGCCGTCGGCCGGCTCGCACACGAACAGCACGTCGGCGTCCGACCCGTAGCCGAGTTCGCCACCGCCGAGCCTGCCCATCCCGATGACGGCGATCCGGGCCGGCGCCCGCGCCCCGCGGTCCAGCGTCGACGCGATCACCTTGTCGAGCGCCGCGCCGAGCACCGCCGCCCAGACGGTCGACAGCGCCCGGCACACCTCCTGCACCGACATCAGCCCGAGCAGATCGGCCGAGGCGATCCGCGCGAGTTCGGCGCGTCGATGCGACCGCGCCACGGCGATCGCCCGGTCGAGGTCGGTGGCCCGCATGGTGGAGGCGACCAGACCTTTCACCACGTCGGCCGAATCGACCTCGGTGAGCTTGGGTCCGGTCGCCCCCGTCGAATACAGCTGGATCACGTCGGGCGAGCGCATCAGGAGGTCGGCGATGTACTCGCTGGTGCCGAGAACGTGCATCAGCCGTTCGGCGACCACCGCGTCGTCGCGCAGCAGGCGCAGGAACCAGTCGACGCCCACCACCTCGTCGCACAGCCTGCGGTAGTTCAGCAGGCCGGCATCGGGATCGGGGGTGTCGCTGATGTGCTCGAGCAGACTCGGCAGGATCAGCATCTGGATCTGGCCGCTGCGCCCCGGCTCCGATCCGAGCACCCGGATGTGCGCGAGCGCGCGATCGGGGAACGCCCAGCCCAGCACGGCGAGCTGACGCTTGGCCGACTCGTCCGACAGCCGCAGCGCCCCCTTGTCGAGTCGGGCGACCGACTCCAGCAGCGGACGGTAGAAGAGCTTCTCATGCAGCTGCCGGACCCGGGTCCGCTGTTTGCGCAGCTCGCGGCCGAGGACCTGGGTCGCGTCCTTGTCGCCCTCGGGCCGCACGTGCGCCGCCCGCGCCAACCACCGCATGGCCGCGGTGTCGTCGGGATCGGGCAGCAGATGAGTGCGCTGCAGCCGCTGCAGTTGCAGGCGATGCTCCAGCATCCGCAGGAACTGGTACGACGCCGAGAAGTTCGCGCCGTCGTCACGCCCGATGTACCCGCCGTCGGTGAGCGCGGCGAGAGCGTCGACGGTCGACTGGACGTGCAATTCCGGATCCACGCGGCCGTGAACCATCTGGAGCAGCTGCACCGCGAACTCCACATCGCGCAGTCCGCCGCGCCCGAGCTTGAGATTGCGAGCCTTCTCCTCCGGCGGCACCAGTGCCTCGACCCGGCGGCGCATCGCCTGCACCTCCGGTACGAAGTCGTCTCGTTCGGACGCGTCCCAGACCATCGGCGAAGTGGCCTCGATGTAGGCGGCGCCGAGCTTCATCGATCCCGTCATCGGGCGGGCCTTCAGCAACGCCTGGAACTCCCAGGTCTTGGCCCACCGACGGTAGTACGCCACATGCGATTCCAGCGTCCGCGTGAGGGCGCCGCGCTTTCCCTCCGGCCGCAGTCCCGCATCGACGTCGAAGAACGCCGACGAGCCGATGCGCATCATCTCCCCCGCGATGCGCGCCGACACCGAGTCCGCCGGCTCGGCGACGAAGACCACGTCTACATCGCTGACGTAGTTCAGTTCGCGCGCCCCGCATTTGCCCATCGCGATCACCGCGAGATCGATCTCGAGGGGATCCTCGTCGAGCACCGTCGCGATCGCCACCGCCAGGGCCGCGGTCAGTGCGGCGTCGGCGAGATCGGACAGGCGTGCCCCCACCTCGGGCAGATACAGGACGGGCTCGTCTTCGACCGTCGCCGCCAGATCGTGTGCCGCCAGGACGAGTAACTGGTCCCGGTAGGCGCAGCGCAGCGCGGCTACCGCGTCCGGACCGGTGACCCCGGCGCGGTACAGGAGATCTCCGCGTTCGTCCGCGCCCGGCTCGGGGGTCGCGGCCACCGCGCTCAGCAGCGACTCGCGGACCGCGATCTCGTCCGGCAGCTCGTCGTCGAGAAGCAGCCGCCACGTGCCGGGCTCGGCGACCACGTGGTCGCCCAGCGCGTCCGACCCGCCGAGCACGGAGAGCAGACGCCCCCGGAAATGCTTGTTACGGGCCATCAGCCGGCTGATCTCCGGCCAGGCGTCGGGGTCGGCGTCGCGGAGCCGGATCAGCGCGGCGAGGGCCAGATCGGCGTCGGCCGCCCGCGAGAGCGACCACAACAGGTCGATGTGCTCCGGTTCGGTCCAGCCGAGTGAGGCCAGACGCGCGCGCGCCTCGGGCTGCAGCAGACCGAGGCGGCCGGGGCTGGGGACGGTGGAACGGCCACGGGAAACAGTCACACGTGCCTCCCTTACAGCGGCAGGTAGTTCTCGAGCTCGTACGGCGTCACCCGGCCGCGGTACGCGTTCCACTCCGCGCGCTTGTTGCGCAGAAAGTAGTCGAAGACATGCTCACCCAGCGTCTCGGCCACCAGTTCCGACTTCTCCATCTCGACGAGCGCATCGGCGAGTGAGCCAGGGAGCTCGCGGTAGCCCATCGCGCGACGTTCGGCCTCGGTGAGCGCCCAGACGTTGTCCTCGGCCTCGTCCGGCAGCTCGTACTCGTTCTCGATCCCCTTCATGCCCGCGGCCAGGAGCACCGCGAACGTCAGGTACGGATTGCACGCGGAGTCGGGTGTCCGGATCTCCACGCGGCGCGACGACGCCTTGTTCGGCGTGTAGAGCGGCAGCCGGATCATCGCCGAGCGGTTGGCGCCGCCCCATGTGGCGGCGGTGGGGGCCTCGTCGCCGTAGATGAGGCGCTTGTAGCTGTTCACCCACTGGTTGGTGACGGCGCTGATCTCACCGGAATGCTTCAGAATCCCCGCGATGAACTGCTTGCCGACCGTCGACAGCTGCATCGGGTCGTCGGGATTGTGGAAGGCGTTGGTGTCGCCCTCGAACAGACTCATATGCGTGTGCATCGCCGAGCCCGGGTACTCGCTGAAGGGCTTGGGCATGAAGGTGGCGCGGACCCCGTCGCTGAAGGCCACCTGCTTCACCAGGTAGCGGAAGGTCATGACGTTGTCGGCCATCGACAGCGCATCGGCGTAACGCAGGTCGATCTCCTGCTGCCCCGGCGCGCCCTCGTGATGCGAGAACTCCACCGAGATGCCCATCGCCTCCAGCGCGTCGATCGCGTGGCGGCGGAAGTTCGGCGCCAGGGCATGGAACGCCTGATCGAAGTAGCCGCCGCGGTCGGCCGGAATCGGCGGCGTGCCGTCGATCGGCTTGTCCTTCAACAGGAAGAACTCGATCTCCGGATGGACGTAGCAGGTGAACCCCTGATCGGCCGCACGGTTGAGCTGCCTGCGCAGCACGTTGCGAGGGTCGGCCCAGGACGGCGAACCGTCGGGCATCGTGATGTCGCAGAAGATGCGCGCCGAGTACAGGTCGCCCTCGTCGCGCCACGGCAGGATCTGGAAGGTCGACGGGTCGGGCTTGGCCACCATGTCGGCTTCGGACACGCGAGAGAAGCCTTCGATCGCCGACCCGTCGAAACCGATGCCCTCGGCGAACGCGCCTTCCAGTTCGGCCGGCGCGATCGCCACCGATTTCAGATAGCCGAGGATGTCGGTGAACCACAGTCGGACGAAGCGGATGTCCCGCTCTTCGAGGGTGCGCAGCACGAATTCCTGTTGGCGGTCCATACCCGAACCTTAGAGGGCCGCGGTTACGCGCGTGTTACACACGCGCGGACCCGCGCCCGCGCGCCAGGGCTTGTCACGACGGGCCCGCCGTGTGACCAATCCCACCGAACCGCGGGTTCTCCCCTCCTCGGCCCGGTGGAACAATCGAGGGCGTCCACACCAACCCGGGTACCCGCACGAGCGGGACTCGAGGCAGAAATGAGGCAGATCATGTCGGATGCACCCGTCTACGGCTCCACTCCGGACACCGGCACGCAGGCACCTCGCCGCGCGACCCGCGTCCACCATCTCGCGCAGTGGAAGGCCGAGGGGCACAAGTGGCCCATGCTGACCGTGTACGACTACTCCACCGCCCGCATCTTCGACGAGGCCGAGATCCCGGTCCTGCTCGTCGGCGACTCGGCCGCCAACGTCGTCTACGGCTACGACACCACCATCCCGATCTCGATCGACGAGTTGATTCCGCTGGTCCGCGCGGTCGTCCGCGGAGCACCGCACGCCCTCGTCGTCGCAGACCTGCCGTTCGGCACCTACGAGGCCGGTCCCCAGCAGGCGCTCGAGACCGCCGTGCGCTTCTTCAAGGAGGGCGGCGCGCACGCGGTCAAGCTCGAGGGAGGCGAGCGCGTCGCACCGCAGATCGCGGCGCTCACGGCTGCGGGCATCCCGGTCATGGGCCATGTCGGGTTCACCCCGCAGAGCGTCAACGGACTCGGCGGATTCCGCGTTCAGGGGCGCGGCGACGCCGCCGATCAGTTGGTCGCCGACGCCATCGCGGTGCAGGAGGCGGGCGCGTTCTCGGTCGTCATGGAGATGGTCCCGGCCGACGTCGCCGGGCAGATCACCCGCAAGCTGACCATCCCGACCGTCGGTATCGGCGCGGGCAATGAGACCGACGCCCAGGTGCTGGTCTGGCAGGACATGGCCGGATACACGCACGGCAAGACCGCCAAGTTCGTGAAGCGCTACGCCGCGGTCGGCGACCAGCTCCGCGAGGCCGCCCGCACCTACGCCGCCGAGGTCGCCACCGCCGCCTTCCCCGGCCCGGAGCACTCGTACTGATCCGAGCCGCGGTCACATCAGCCAGCGCCGATCACCGGTCTCGCACGGGCATGAGCGCCGTCGGCGCGTGACTTAGGCTGAGGGTATGCGCACCCTGTACCCACCGATCGAGGCCTACGAATCCGGACATCTGAACGTCGGTGACGGACAAGAGATCTATTGGGAGACTTCGGGTGACCCCGAAGGCAAGCCCGTCGTCTTCGTCCACGGCGGGCCGGGCGGAGGAACGGCGCCCAGACAGCGCCGGTTCTTCGATCCGGCCCGCTACCGGATCGTCCTGTTCGATCAGCGCGGCTGCGGACAGTCGCGGCCGCACATCGCCGACGGCGGCGACCTCTCGGTCAACACCACCGACCATCTGATCGCCGACATGGAGGCGCTGCGCGTCCATCTGGGTATCGACGCCTGGCAGGTCTTCGGAGGCTCGTGGGGATCGACCCTCGGCCTGGCCTACGCCCAGGCCCATCCCGAGCGCGTCACCGAACTGGTGCTGCGCGGGATCTTCCTGCTGCGCCGCAGCGAGATCGACTGGTACTACAACGGCGGCGCGGCGAACATCTTCCCCGATCTCTGGGAGACCTACCTCGATCCGATCCCGGAGGATCAGCGCGGCGGCGATCTGGTGGAGGCGTACCACCGGATTCTCACCGGCGCCGACCGCGAACGGGCACAGCGGGCCGCGACTGCATGGAGCACGTGGGAGAACAAGACGAGTTATCTTCTGCCACAAGATAACTCGGATCAGACTGATCGATTCGACCTGGCCTTCGCCACCATCGAGAACCACTACTTCATGAACCGCGGATTCCTCGCGGATGGACAACTGCTGGCGAACATCGACCGCATCGCGCACATCCCGGCGGTCATCGTCCAGGGCCGTTACGATGTGGTCTGCCCGATGCGCAGCGCCTGGGATCTGCACCGCGCCTGGCCCGCCGCGCAGTTGGAGATCGTCGACGACGCCGGTCACGCATCGTTCGAGCCGGGCATCGTCCACCATCTCGTCGAGGCAACCGACAGTTTCTCCCGCAGCAGGAGCGTATGACATGAGCCCCTCCGATTCGATCGAGATCGAGCTGAAGTTCGACGTCGACGCCGGACTCCCCGCCCCCGACCTCACCGGTCTCGTCGACGGCGGCACCGTCGGCGAGCCCACCACCTACCTGCTCGAGGCGACCTACTTCGACACCGCCGACACCGCGCTCGCCAGGAACCGGATCACCCTGCGTCGCCGGACCGGCGGCACCGATGCGGGCTGGCATCTGAAGCGACCGTCGTCCGTGCCCGGCGGACGCAAGGAGACCGCGGTCGGCTTCGACGAGGCCGGCGACGCCCAGGTGCCAGCGCACCTGCGCGAGCAGGTGCTGACCATCGTCCGGTCGGCGCCGCTGGTGCCGGTCGCGACGATCACCACCGACCGGACCGTCACACGCGTCCTCGACGCCGACGGCCGCTCGCTCGCCGAGTTCTGCGAGGATCTGGTCTCGGCCGAGTCCCTGCTGCCCGGCGGCTCCGTACACCGCTGGGCCGAGTGGGAGTTCGAGCTCACCGGCGGCGATGCGAAACTGCTCAAGCGGGCCAAGGGCGTCCTCCGCTCAGCGGGCGCGCGTGAGGCGTCGAGCGTCTCCAAACTGGCGCGGGCCATCGGCAGCCGGCCGCACGACGACCTCGTCCGGGCACTCCCGAAGAAAGCGACTGCGCTCGGCCTGGTGCAGTACGACCTCGCGGCACACCGCGACGCCCTCGTCGCCTGGGACCCGATCGCGCGGGAGAACGGCGAAGACGCGGTCCATCAGATGCGAGTGGCGGCACGAAAGATCCGGTCGATTCTCGCGTCGTACCCGGGCGTCATCGCACCCGAGGCCGCGGCACCGGTGGCCGAGGAATTGCGCCTGCTCGGCGAAGTTCTCGGCGACGCACGCGATCGCGAGGTCCGTCTCGCCGCCAACGCCCAGTTGCTGCACCGCGAGCAGGCGCCCGACGATCTGGTCCGGGCACTGATCGACGACGAGCGGCTCCACCACGAGCGCGCACTCAAGTCGATGCGTTTCGCACTCACGACGCTCCGCTATCTCCGACTGCTCGACGATCTCGACGCGTTGATCGAGGCGCCCATCCCGGGCCCCGCGGCCGCCCGGGACGCCCGCGACGTGGCCGCCGACGCCATCGGCCGCGCCTACTCACGGATGGTCTCGGCCGAGAAGCGGCTCAAGAAGTACAGCCCCTGGTCCGCGGAGTGGGTGGAGCAGTTGCACACGATCCGCAAGCGCGCCAAGGCGGTCCGGTACACCGCCGAGTCGGCCGATCCGCTCGGCAAGCGCGCCTTCCACCGGGCCGGCAAGGAGGCCAAGCGCGTGCAGAACCACCTCGGCGTCTTTCACGACACGGTGGTCAATCGGCGGCACCTGGCCGGGGTCGCGGCGAATCCGGATCTGAGCCGCGAAGCCCTGTTCGTCCTGGGCCGGCTCGACGCGCACGAGGAAGCCCGGGGACGTCGCGCGGTGAAGAAGTACCGCCGCACGAGGTGATCGCGCGGACTCACACCGCGCGGAAGGACACCTCCGGCACCGCCGGATCGGCCGTGACCACCTCCACCGTGCAGGGAGTCCCCGCCGCGGGTGCGTTCTCGCAGCGGGCGACGATCGCCGGGGATTCGATGAAGATCTCCGGCGGCCGCCGGCCGTCGGCTCCGCGCATCACGACGGCGTCGAACCGACGGCCGACCTGGTCGGACAGCACGACTGCCTCGGTGAGGTCGATACTCTTGCGCTCGGCGGTCGCGGCCACCGAGTCCGAGCCGCTCATGGTCTTCGGCAGTTCCGGCAGCACTTCGCGCACCCACGTCGGCACCTCCGCCCCCGCCGTGACGGCCAGCGCGACCTCGGTGGCGTATCGGTCGCCCAGACGACGCAGGGGTGCGGTCACGTGTGCGTAGAGTCCGCCGACCCCGGCGTGCTCGCGGCGCTCCGCGGGCAGTGCCGAGGACTCACCGGCGAGGGACAGGTAGCCGGCGCCGCGCATCAGTCGCGCCCCGACCGTCATCAGCGCGAGGGTGGTCGGCGCATCGGGTTCGAGCGTCGCGAGGAACTCTCCCGGAGAGAGTCCGTCGCGCCACTCGATCCCGAGGTGTGCGGCAGCCCGGCGCAGATCCTCCACCGCCTCCGTCGAGGCCGGCGGCAGGGTTCTGAGCAGACCGATCCCCGCGTCATTCTGGATCCGGCCCGCACACATCCCGATCAACAGCGACACCTGCGCATTCCATTGGTCGGCCGGCGTGCGCGGCGCCATCCGCAGCGTCCATGCTCGTCCGGGTTCGGTGTGGGGCACGATCTCCTGGTCGGGGAGGTCGAGTTGCACCGCACCGCGGGCGAGCGACCATGCCAGGCGCGTGCGGCCGAAGTCCGGCAGCGCCGCGATCGCCGGATGGAGCCGGTCTGCGGACAGGTCGGCCATCACCCCGGCGTAATCGAGGCGAGCCCGGGACCGGACGAGTGCCCGCGAGACCTCGACGCCCCGGCACTGGCCGTCGACCGCCACATCGGCCGTCCACAGAACGGCCGGTCGTCGTTGATCCGGCAAGAGCGAGCCGGCCCCCTCCGAGAGCGCCCGCGGATGCAGCGGAACGCTCCCGTCGGGGAAGTAGACGGTCTGTCCCCGCCGCCGGGTCTCCAGATCGAGGGCGCTGCCGGGCTCCACCAGTGCCGCGACGTCGGCGATCGCATAGTGGACCAGGAAGCCTCCGTCGTCGGCCCGGATCACCCGCAGCGCCTGATCGAGGTCCATCGATCCCGGTGGGTCGATCGTCACCAGCTCGAGGTCGGTGCGATCGACGCGCGCGTCCGCGAAGCGGTCCACGGCCGCGGCCGCCTGCTGCTGAGCCTCCGCGGAGAACTCGCCTGCGATCCCCATGTCACGGCGCAACTGAGCGAAATCGATTGCCGGCGCCCGCATTCTCCGCTGCATATCTGAACAGCATAGGAGCCGTGGCGGGCGGACGCCGGGCCCGCCTCGGGTCAGCCGGCCGGTGTCACGGTCACCTTGCCGCCGACGAACTTGATCGTGCCGTTGTCGTAAGTCTGTTCGAGACCGCCCTCGATCTTCGTCTCATCGCTGGTCGGGTAGCCCAAGCGGCCGTTCTCGTGGTTCAGCCGGCCCCACTCGTCGCCGATCTCGCCGTGCACGGCGTAGACCGCGCCGGTGGCCGGATTCTGGTACAGCGAGCCGTGTTCGAAGGTGATGAACGAACCGCCGGACTTGAGCTTCACGACGGGACCGAGCGGCTTGCCCAGGTAGCCGTCGGGTCCGCCGCGTTCGCCGTACGACTTCGCGATCGCCTCGTCGCCGATGGTGATCTGCTGACCGCCGACGGTGGTCAGCTCGGTGTCGGTGGTGATCGTCGTGGGTTTGGACGCCCCCGAATCCATCCCGTTCGGCTCCATCGCATCGGACGACGCGGTCGCACCGCTCGCGTTCGACATCGGGCTCGACATCGCCGCCGACGTGTTCGACGCCGAGTCGTCGTCGGACGAGCACGCGGTACCCAGCAGCCCGATGGCCCCGACGGCCACGACGACGGCGGCCACTTTCCTGGAATCGACATTCATGAACAGTCCCCTGCCTCGTTCGGTGCGTGTTGCCGCCCGCCGTCCTCCGCGGCGGTGCGTGGGCGAGATGCTATGTCGCGCCGTCCGCTTGCGCGGTGTTCGATGGCCGGATCACCGCGTATGAGTGATACGCGAGCCGGAATCGTGATGTGCGCTCGACCGAACCGTGAGAAAAGTGCGGTGCCCGCACCGCGCAGGCGGGCGAAGGAGAGAGCGAACGAGCCGGCGTGTAAGCCGGATCCTGTACCGGCCCGAGAGCCGGTGGCGACCATCCATCTGGACACACCGTCGCCGGGTGCCTCGAGCGGCCAACCCGCGAGCTCGGACGAGCAGTCCTCGGTCACTCGCGCACTCGCACACGCCGGCCGGCGGTGCGAGCTTCGGCCTTGCTCCGGGTGGGGTTTACCGAGCCGACACGGTCACCCGCATCGCTGGTGCGCTCTTACCGCACCGTTTCACCCTTACCCGCACGCCATGCGTGCGGGCGGTCTGTTCTCTGTGGCACTGTCCCGCGGGTCACCCCGGGTTGCCGTTAGCAACCACCCTGCTTCTGTGGAGTCCGGACTTTCCTCGACTCGGGCCTGCACGATCGCTCGTGCGGTTCCCTCGCCGCGGCCGCCCGGCCGACTCGTTCGCGAGATTCAGGATAGCCCGGCGGGCGGTCGGACACCGAATGCCGCGGGCTACTGCAGGTGTGCGGTGTCGTTCACGAGCCGGACCACCGATCCGCCATCGGGGAAGAACTCGACCACGGAGATCGACGCGAGGTCCAGATGCAGCCGGAAGAGCAGTTCCGGTCCCACCGTCAGCGCCTGTCGCAGCATCGATTTGATCGGCGTCACGTGTGAGACGGCGAGCACGGTCCGGCCGGGGAATCGGGCGACGATGTCCTCGCGGGTCGCGGCGATCCGCTCCTGCACCTGGGCGAAGCTCTCTCCGCCGGGCGGGGCGACGTCGGCGTCGGCGAGCCACCGGCCGTGCACCTCGGGGTCGCGGCGGGCGGCTTCGCCGAAGGTGAGTCCCTCCCACGCACCGAAATCCGTCTCGATCAGCCCGTCGCACACTTCCACCTCGGCGCCCAGCCGTTCCGCGGCGGCGGTCGCGGTATCCATCGCCCGCACCAGCGGAGAGGACAGCACCGCGTCGATTCGACCGAGGCCTCCCCCGCCGATCCGCTCGCCTGCCGCGGAGGCCTGTGCGCGGCCGAGGGCGGTCAGTTCGGGATTGCCGCGGCCGGAGTACCGACGGTCCACCGAGAGCGCCGTCTGGCCGTGCCGGAGCAGGACGATCCGGGTCGGCTCCTCCATCTGTCCCTGCCAGTTCGGCGACTTCCGCGGTCCGGTCCGGCGGTCGGCGGTCACTGAGCCGATCCGGGTCGCGGCAGACCCGACTGCTCGGTCCGCACCATGATCGCCCCGCACTCCTCGCAGCGCACCACCTCGTCCTCGTCGGCGGCGGCGATTCTCGACAGCGTCCGCGGATCGAGTTCCATCCGGCACGCGCCGCATCGACGCTGGCGCAGCAGTCCGGCGCCGACCTTGCCCTGCGACCGCAGCCTCTCATAGACCGCCAGCAGCGACTCGTCGACGCCCTCCACCACGGCCGTCCGTTTGACGGCGAGGTCGTCGATGCGTTCGTCGACCGCGACGCCCGCGGCGTCGCGCCGTGCGATCAGGTCGAGTTCGCGTTCGGTGGCGTGCAACAGCGCGGCCTCGGTGCGCTCGGCTTCCGCCGTCGTCGCCTCCTGCTGCTCCATGATCTCGAGGAGTTCGGTCTCCAGGTTCTCCGACCTGCGCTGCAGACCGGTCACCTCGTGCTGGAGTTCGGCAAGTGCCTTGTGGTTGAGCGCACCCGACTCGATCTGCGCCTGGTCGCGCCGCAGGTGCTCCGTCGTGCCCGACAGTTCCGCGTCGATGCGCTCGTATTCGCTCTGCAGATCGTCGACCGCCACCTGAGCACGGGCGCGGTCCTCACGGATCTTCTCCATCTCCTCGGTGAGTCGGGCCAGCTCCGCGACCTCCGGGAGGCTGCGGCGTTCGTGGCGAGCCTTCGCGAGATCGGCATCGATCTCGGCCAGGTCGAGCAGTCGGCGCTGCTGAGCGTTCGGGACCTTCACTGCTGCTCCTTGGGGCCGGCGATCACCGTGAAGGGATCGGTCGGGTCTTGGAATACGGTCGTCCGGCAACCGATCTCGGTCAGGATATCGGCGACGCTCTCGCACCACGGGAACTCGGTGGCCCAATGGCCGGCGTCGACCAGGGCCGGCGATCGGTCGCGTAGCGATTCGTCGACCACGTGGTGGCGCAGATCGCCGGTCAGGTAGACGTCGGCGCCGGCCGCGCTCGCCGCACCGATGAGCGAGTCACCGGCACCACCGCACACCGCGACGGTCTCCACCGTCGCAGCCGGATCACCCGCCCCGCGGACCGGCCACGCCGCGGCGGGCAGGACGCGTCCGGCGTGGGCGACGAACTGGCCGAAGGTCATCGGCTCGGGCAGTCGTCCCACCCGGCCCAGACCCACGTCACCGTCCGTGACGGCCTGCTCGAACACGTCGAAGGCCGGTTCCTCGTACGGGTGCGCCTCGCGCAGCGCACCGAGGACCAACCGGCGCAGATGCCGCGGCGCGACCATCTCGAGCCGTTCCTCATCCACCCGGGTCAGGGCTCCGACGGCCCCCACAGCGGGCGAGGCACCGTCCACCGGCAGGAATTGTCCGGTACCGACCACACTCCATTGGCAATTGCGGTACTCGCCCAGAGCGCCCGCCCCGGCGTTGAACATCGCCTCACTCACCTGATCCGCGCTGCCCTCGGGGACCATCACCACCCATTTGTCCAATGCCGGCGCGGGCTCGGGAGCCAGCGGCACGGTGTCGAGGAGACCGAGCGTCTCCGCGAGCGCATCCGACACGCCCCGGCGTGCCTTGTCCGCGTTGGTGTGCGCGGCGTACAGCGCGCATCCGCCCCGGATGAGGCGATGCACGATGCGGCCCTTGGGAGTGTCGGCGGCCACCGACGTGACGCCCCGCATCAGCAGTGGGTGGTGGGCCACGATGAGCGTCGCACCGGCTTCGAGCGCGGCGTCGACCACGGCGTCGGTGACGTCGACGCAGACCAGCACGCTGTCCGCGGGTTCGGCCGGGTCGCCGCAGACCAAGCCGACGGCGTCCCAGCTCTCGGCGAGCCGGGGCGGGTACACGCGCTCCAGCTCCGCGATCACCTCGTCCAGTCGCGGGCTCGGCAGACGGGGACTCATGTGGCCTCACTCTCTCGGCTCTGTCGGGTGAAGGGCGGTGCGTTCTCCGCCATCACATCTTGCAACGCGCCGACGAGCACGTCGGTGAGTTCCGGGCTCCGGACCGCGATGCGCAGATGGTCCGGTCCGAGCCCGACGAAGTTGGCGCAGCTGCGAACGCCGATCCCGCGGTGACGCAGGCGTTCCTTCACCTGCAGCGCGTTCGGCACCCGGATCAGCACATAGGATGCCGCCGCGTCCGCCGCGGGCGGCCACCCGCACTCGGCGAGCCGGGTGCTCAGATACGCGCGATGCGCTGCCACCGCCTCGCTCTGGGCCCGCGCGTACGCCTGCCCTTCGTCGCCGGCGCACACCGCGAGCGCGACGAGCGCGAGCGTGCCCAGCGGCCAGTGCCTGCGGCCCGTCGAGAGCCGCGCGATGATCGCAGGCGAGGCCAGCAGGTAGCCGGCGCGCAGCCCCGCGAGCGCGAACGTCTTCGTGATCGACCGGACGACGATCAGATCGTCGGAGCGCTCTCCTGCCAGCGACTGCGGTTCGTGGGCGCCGGTGACCGGGTCGAGGGTGAGATCGGCGAAGGCCTCGTCGATCACCACGGTCCGGCCCGGCCGCCGGAGCGAGTCGATGTGCGCGCGCGTGTGCAGCACGGACGTCGGATTGGTCGGGTTGCCGACCACCACCATGTCTGCGTCGTCGGGAACGTGGACGTCCGCCAGCGACCAGGGGTCGGTCAGGATCACCTGACTGATGCGCGCACCGGCGGCACGCAGCACGCGCTCGGGCTCGGTGAACGACGGCTGGACCAGCGCGACGTGTTTCGGTGCGAGCTTGGCGAGCAGTTCGAACCCTTCGGCCGCACCACCCAGCAACAGCACCTCCGACCGATCGCGGCCGTGCAGGCGCGCCACCGCGCTGGTGGCCGCGGTCAGGTCCGCCGCACTCGGATATCGGCCCAGATCGGCGATCCGATCGCGCAACGCCGAGACGAGGAATTCCGGCGGGCCCGGCCGCACGTTCACGGCGAAGTCGATCACACCCGGAGCGGTGTCCTCGTCGCCGTGCCGATCGGGATCGAAGAACTCGGCCGATCCGGACGGCGTCTGCTCAACGACGGACGTCGTCTGCGAGTTGCCCGGTTTCATGACCTCTGACACTACGTGCACGGTCGACGGCACGGGCCCGGGCCCCGCGCCCGGCACGTCGAAGGACTGCCGCGGCCACACGCCCGGCCTCGTCCGAGGGCGTCGGTCACGTGTGCGACGTACTACAGTCGAATGTGACAACGCCCCGAGTCGGGACGGTCGGCGTGAGGATCGGTTCCCCGGACAGGTCACGGCCGCGATGGCTGCCGCCGGGCACGCAGCCGTGATGGGAAGAACAACAAACGACTGGACTGCGACGCGGTTCACCAAATCGTGTGAGGAACTCGGTGTCTGACAACTCGCCCCGCACACTGCACGTGTGCTTCGTCTGTTCCGGCAACATCTGCCGCTCGCCCATGGCGGAGTCGATCTTCACCTCGGCGATCGAGGAGGCCGGCCTGGCCGACCGCGTCCGGGTGAGCAGCGCCGGAACCGGCGGCTGGCACATCGGCGAGCCCGCCGACAACCGCGCGCGGACCGAACTGCTCGCCCACGGCTACTCCGATCAGCACGTCGCCGCCCAGCTGACGCCCGATCACCTGTCGGCCGACCTGCTGGTCGCCGCCGACAGCGGTCACGTCGCCGAGTTGGAACGCAAGCGACTCGGGGATCGGGTCCGGCTCCTGCGCAGTTTCGATCCCGACGCCGACGGCGCTGATGTCCCCGATCCGTTCTATGGCAGTCCGGCGGATTTCACCTTGGTTCGCGAGCAGGTCGAGGCCGCCGTTCCCGGGCTGCTGGCGTGGGTGCACGCGACCCTGGCCGACGACGACTGACCGAGCCGATTCCAGCAGCCAGTAACCTGGAGTCGTGCGTGTGCTCAAGACCTTCCTGCGACCGGGCTGGCTGCTCCTGGCCGTCTTCGTGGTCACATTCGCGGCCGCCTGTTTCACGGTTCTCGCGCCGTGGCAGCTGGGCAAGAACTCCGACACCGAGCACCGCAACGACCTGATCCGTACGGCCGAGTCCACCGCTCCGGTCCCGATCGACGAACTCGCCCCGGCCGGCCGGCCGCTGAATCCGGATTCCGAGTGGCGCGAGGTCGAGGTCACCGGCCGGTACCTGGACGACGAACAGACCCTCATCCGCCTCCGCAGTGCCGACGAGCGTCCCTCCGTGGAGGTCGTGACCCCCTTCCAGGTGGCCGGCGGTGATCGCGTTCTGTTCATCGACCGCGGCTACGTGCGGCCCGGCGACAACAACCGCGTCGACGTCGCGCCCGCACCGACCGGCGAGGTGACCGTCACCGCGCGCCTGCGCAAGACCGAGTCGACGAGCCCGGGCAAAGAACCCCGCGTCGAGAACGGGCAGCGCACCGCATACACCATCGACACCCGCCTCTTGGGGCAGTCCACCGGCCTGAACAGCGAGAATCTCTATCTTCAGCTGTCTCCGAACCAGCCCGGCTCGCTCGGCGAGATCGCTCTGCCGCAACTCGAGTCGGGCCCGTACCTCTCGTACGGACTGCAGTGGCTGGCCTTCGGTGTCATGGCCCCGTTGGGCGCCGCGTACTTCATCTACTCCGAGGTGAAGGCGCGTCGCGCCGCGAAGAAGACCGGCGACGACACCGCCGCTCCGCCGCCCCCGCCGCGCAAAGACCGCGAGCGCATCCGCAGCCAGCTGCGCGAAGCGGGAACCTTCACCGGCAACGACATGACGGCCAAGAAAACCGCCGAGATCGGTGGCGGCGCGGCGCCCGCCGACACCGACGACGAGGTGAAGGCCAAGCTCGCGCAGCGCTACCGCAGCTGACGTCCGACAGCCAGACGCACCGCCACGGCGACGACGGCCGAGAGCCGTTGAATCCGGCGCGACAGCACGACCGCCGCGCGCAGATCGGATGCGAGCGGCGCCCGGCCGTCGCCCAGCCGCGGTCGGTCCTCCACCCCGTGCGGGTACACCGTGCGACCGCCGAGTTCAATGCCGAGGGCCGCCGCGAACGCGGTTTCCACCACCCCGGCGTTCGGGCTGGGGTGTGCTCCGGCGTCTCTGCGCACCGCACGCCACACGGTCACGGGCCGGCCGCTCACCAGCGCCGCGGCCACCGCCGTCATCCGAGCCGGCGCGAGATTCGCGGCGTCGTCGATCCGCGCCGCCGCCCACCCGAAGTTCCGGTACCGGTCCGAGCGGTAGCCGATCATCGCGTCCAGGGTGTTGACCGCCCGATAGCCGAGCAGCCCGGGCGCGCCGGCGACCGCGCCCCACAGCAGCGGTGCGATCGCGGCGTCGGAGGTGTTCTCCGCGATGGATTCGACGGCGGCGCGGCAGATCCCGGACTCGTCGAGCAGATCGGGGTCCCGTCCCACCAGTCCCGATACCAGCCGGCGCGCCCGGTCGACGTCACCGGATTCGAGGGCTCCGGCGATATCGTCGCCGATCCGGCACAACGACGTGCCGCCGAGCGCGGTGAAGGTCGCCGCCGCGGTGCCCGCCGGGCCCGTCCGCCGCGCCAGGGCGCCGACCGCGACCGCGACTGCGATCCATCCTCCGGCGAAGACCGCGCCGGCCGGTCTGGCGTCGGCGTACACCCGTCGCTCCAGCCGGGCCACGGCGCTGCCGAACAGCGCCACCGGGTGTCCTCGCCGCGGGTCGCCGAAGGCCGCATCCGCGACCGCTCCGATCGCCAGTCCCGCCGCCTCCGCCCGGTTCCTGCGCATCCGGTGATCGTATCGGCGACTAGAATCGGTCCCCGATGGCCACCGCACGTTCCGAGCCCGAGCCGGGCTCATTCGAGATCTCCACCGGCGTCGCCGAACTCGCCTTCGACCGCGAGGGCGGCTGGCTGCTGACCGTCAACGGTGTGCAGAGCAGTCACATCGCGCCCGCTCGTCCGGACCTGCTCGAGTTCGAGTACATGCGGCAGGCGGTCGCCGCCGTCGAGGACCGCTACCCCGACCGGTCCGCGGGACTGCGATTCTTACACCTCGGCGCCGCGGCATGCGCGCTGCCCCGCGCTCTGACGCACACCTATCCCGCCTCACGCCATGTCGCCGTCGAGATCGACGCCGAACTAGCCCGGCTCGCCCGCGAATGGTTCGACCTCCCACGCGCACCCCGTCTGCGGATCCGGGTGGGCGATGCGCGGGAGGTGGTGACCGGTCTGCGCGAACACACGCGCGACGTGGTGATCCGCGACGCCTTCGCCGAGAGCCTCACACCCGACCATCTGAAGACGGCTGAGTTCACCCAGGCGGTGCGTCGCGTGCTCGCCCCCGGAGGCCTCTACATCGCCAACTGCGGCGACCGTCGCGACCTCAAGTCCGTCCGGAGCGAGGTCGCCACCGTCGCCGAGGTGTTCGCGAACATCACCCTGATCGCCGACCCGTCGATGTTCAAAGGGCGGCGCAGCGGCAACGTGGTCGTCGTGGCGTCCGACGGCCCGGTCCCCGACTCTCCCGAACTGGAACGGCGGCTGCGCTCCGATCCCGAACCGGCCCGGTTGATGACCGGCGACGCCGCGCGGGCGTTCGGTTCCGGCGCCGTCCTGCGCGACGGCCCCGCTACCCGGCCCGGCACTGTTTGATTCACTGCGGGCACAACGGTCGACGACGGCGTCCTCGCCCGGCATCGTCGAAGACCTGCGGGTGTGGCTGAGTGGCGAGGCAGCGGTCTGCAAAACCGTGACACGCGGGTTCGAATCCTGCCATCCGCTCCATTCATCCGCGTTCAGCCGCTGTAGTCCTCGAACATGAGACGGCGCTGGTGCCATCGCTGGCTGTAGGTGGCCTCTCGGACCACCTCTTCGTTGTCGAAGTTGGAGCCGAGTGCACCGGCCATGGTCCCCATCGACGCCGCGAACCAGCCGATGACGAGGTAGTCGACAACCGAGACGGCGTGGCCCAGTCGGCTCGCCAGGTACGCCGGCTCCACGACCGCCGTCGCCAGTACGGTCAGCCCGACGAAGAGAATCACGTGCATGAGTGTCACCGCCGACGAGACGGTCACGACGGTGGAGGCATTGTCCAGCGCGCCGCTCTGCGGTGCCAGGTTCCGACGTCGACGGGTCCAGAGCCCGTTGCGCAGGATCAGCCACGAGCTGAGCGCAGAGATCACGCAGACGCTGACCGCCGCCAGACGTGCGAACGACATCGAGTCGGCGATCGGCCACACGCTCCCGAAGAAGATGCCGAAGGCCCCCGAGGCCATACCGACGGCCGTACAGCCGCGCAGCGCCCGCCCCATGGCGGCCGGCCGATTGCTGTGCACCATCCCGGTCAGCATTCGCGCATGTCCGAGCGGACCTCGTACACCATCGTCGGGTAGCTGAGATGCGGGTGGCCAGACGTGGCTGTGGCCGCCCGGGCGGTAGTCCACGCCGGTGTCGGTCTCTGCGTCCGCTCGGAGTATCTCGCGAACGAGTGTGCGCACCTTGGTGCGCCGTCGCGAACAGCCGAGAGTCGGGACGAACACGACGACCGCCGGTTCACCAGCGGCGAGCAGATAGCGGAGGGCCGACCGCCCTCGATAGTGAGTCAGGTCCGTGAGATAGACGACGTATCGCCATCGGTGGCGCCGCAAGAGGTCCGGCGTGCGTTCGGCGAGGGGAATCGCGCCGCTCGGAGCGATCGGCAACGACTCCTCGCTGACTTCCACCGACCACTGCCCGCCGAGGTCGTCACCGAGATCTTCAGCGAGGTCGCCGCCGATCGCCTCCGCGAGTTGCCGGGATGCGCCGGGGTCCGCCAACAGACCGACCGTCGGCGGCGGCCAGAGCCGGAGATCGTCCGGCTCGGCCGCGTCGGCGCGGGTTCCATGTGCATCTGCTGCGTTCGAGACATATTCACCCACGCCGACGCGGGTACCCGCCTCGATCGTCGCCAAACGCGAGCGGACGTCCCCGATCCGCGACCCGGTTCCTCGTCATGATTCCGGACCGGCGGTGGGCTAGCGTCACAGACTGTGTGCAACGAAACCGAAGCCACGGCAGCGGCGGCACGAGGTCACTACCTGCGGACACATCTGGCCCGCGCGGAGCGGTGGGGCGAGACGCCCTCGCTCGTCTGGGCACGGACAGGCGCCCGGCACGCCGAGCTCAATCGGGTGCTGTGGTTCACCGCGGACGATGTTCCCGCCTGCCTCGAACTGATGGGCGACGTGCCAGCGCTTTGGTCGCTGTGGCCGGGCACCGAGGGTTTCGCCGACGTGGAGGCAGCGATGCGCGAATCAGGCCTCGCTGCGGTGGAGGAAGAGCCGCTCATGACGCTGCCACTCGCGCGGTGGGCGTTGCAGACGGACGACGTGCCGACCGACCGCGACGCTTCCGATGTGACGATCCAAGCCTGCAGGTCGCTCAGGGATCTCGATCGCTGGGCGCGCTTCTGGGCTGCCGAGGATGCCGCTTCCGAGCACCTTCCCGGTATTACTGCGGCGCTGGCACCGTTCACCGGATTCGGCCTGCCCGAAAGCGGTTCGGCTGCACCGATCGTGACGCATTTTCTGGCGCTCCACAGTGGAAGAGTCGTCGGGTGTTCAGCGGCGGTGGTCGCCGGAGTGTCCGCGGCTGTGGAACACGTGATCGTCGCTGCGGAGTGGCGCTCCCGTCGGATCGGAACGCGTCTCACCGAAGCCGCGCTCGACCGCGCCGTACTCGGCGGCGCGAAGACGTGCGTGCTCACCGCCTCGCCCGAAGGAGAAGGCCTGTACCGACGGCTGGGATTCTCGGAGGTCTGCCGCGTGCAGAGCTACGGTCGGCGTTCGGTGGCGTGATGCCGGGGTGCGATGCCGAGCCTTCACCGAGCATCAGGTGGGCTGTGCGCGCAAAGGGATTCGAACCCCTGACCGCTGGTGTGTAAGACCAGAGCTCTACCGCTGAGCTATACGCGCCCGGCCGAGACGTGCTGCGGCCCACACCAAGATATCGGCTCGGCGGCGTCGGACCCAAACCGGGATACGCGCGACCGCTACGGCTAGCGTGAAGCGGAGCCCCCATTCCACGGAAGGATGCCCAGTGACGACCATCGTGCCGCAGGAACCGCTGATCAGCGCACTCGAGACTCAGTGGAAGGCCATCGACGACCTCGTCTCCCCACTGTCCGACGCGCAATGGACCGCCGCGTCACCCCTGCCCGGGTGGCAGATCCGCGACATCGTCGCACACATCGCGGGCACCGAGTCGATGCTGGCCGGCAGGCAGCCCGAGTCGTCCATCGACACCTCGCAGATCGCCCACGTGAAGAACCCGATCGGCGAACTCAACGAGCGGTGGATCGACCACTACCGATCGCGGTCCCGCGATGAGCTGATGACCGACCTCCGCACGGTGACCGCTGAGCGCAGCAAGGCGCTGCGCGGCATGACCGAAGGCCAGTGGGACGCCGAGACGGCCACGCCCGCCGGTCCGGACACCTACGGGCGATTCATGCGGGTCCGCGACTTCGACTGCTGGGTGCACGAGATCGACATCCGCGACGCGCTCGGCCTCGGCGTCCCCGAGAACGTGGAGCCGGCGCACTGGGCGCTCCGCGAGATCGAGAGCTCGATGCCGTACGTCGTCGGCAAGAAGGCTCGCGCCGAGGTCGGCAGCACTGTCTGTTTCGACATCACCGGCCTGTATCCGTTCACCTTCTTCGTCGTCACCGAGGACCGCGCCGCGGTGGTGCCGGCCGTCGACGGAGAGCCCGACGTCACGCTCCGCCTCGACGGGCTCGACCTCGCCCGTTCGGTCGGCGGACGGCCCAGCGCCGGCGACGCGGAGGTGGAGGTCACCGGCGATACGGAACTCGGCGCGGCGATCATCCGCAGCCTGCATTACCTCATCTGAGCTCTCCCGGTCCCCCGCCCGCCGACGCCGGGACCACGTTCGACTCGACCGGGTACTGTGACTCAACCGACACGCTCGGGCGTTGCGGCGAGTGTCGCACGTCCGGTGCAATGTAATTGTTGTGACTACTGAGACTCCTGTTACCGACGACCGCCGCCGCACGCGCTTCCGCCGCGGGCGGCGACTCACTGCTGCTGTCATCGCGGCGGCCGCCGTAACGACGATCGTCGCGCCCGCGGCGTCGGCCAAGACCGACGTCGCCGGAACGCTCGACGCCGTCTCCCGGATCATCACTCAGAATCTGAGCACGCAGCGCGGAGTCTCCGACACACCGTTCGACGTTCCGTCGTACCTCTGGGTGCTGACTCATCCGCTCGGATCCGGCACTCAGAACCTGCCGCGCCCGAATCAGAAGACGATGTGCAACACCGTGATTCAGATCGGCGATTCGACGTCGGTGGGTCTGGACAACTCGCTTCGCGTGCCCAGCCCCACCGACCGCATGACCCCCCAGTACCGGCGCGTGGGCGCGAAGAAGGTCTATCTCGACGCGGCCAACGGCCGTGCGGTCGTCGAACCGGCCGGCGGCCGCCCCAGCGGACTCGAAGCGATCGACGATCAACGCCGCCGCGGCCACGACGGCTGCTGGGTCATCGCACTCGGAGCCAACGACGCGGCACGCATCGCGGAGGGCAGTCATATCAGCGCCGACCGCCGCATCGACCTGGTGATGCACCGTCTGGCCGGCCGACCGGTTCTCTGGCCCACGGTGCGCACGGGCGACGGAGCCCTACCCCAGTACGCCGACGCACACATGCGCGCATTCAACGCGGCGCTCCGCCGTGCTGCGCACCGCTACCCGAACCTGCGGGTCTACGACTTCGCCGCGCATACGGACCGGTCCTGGTACGTCGACGGGGTGCACTACACCCCGGACGCGATGATTCAGCGCAACCGCCTGCTCGCGACCGCGCTGGCCACCTCGTTCCCCCGGCGCTGAGCCCGGCGCCTCGGTCACACCGTCACGCGGCCTGACCGGTGGAACGGCGCTACTGCGCGACAGCCGCCAACGCCGCGTCCCAGGTCTCGTCGCCGCGCTGTTCGCCCGGACCGACCATCGCCGAGTACGCCACGACACCGTCGCGCCCGACAACGAACGTCCCGCGATTGGCGAAGCCGCGCTCGGCGTCGAAGACGCCGTACGCCTCCGCCACCGCACCGTGCGGCCAGAAGTCCGAGAGGATCGGGAACAGGAAACCCTGCGCCGACGACCACACCTTGTGAGTCGGGGGCGGGCCCACCGACACCGTGACCACGGTGACGTCGTCGTTGTCGAAACGCGGCAGATTGTCGCGCAGAAAGCCGAGTTCGCCTTCGCACGTGCCGGTGAAGGCCAGCGGGAAGAAGACGATCAGCACATTGCGGTCGCGCAGCGCGGAGAGCTTGACGACCTGATTGTTCTGGTCCCGCAACTCGAAATCCGGGGCGAGAGTCCCCGTCGCGAGGGGTGCGGCCACCGACTGAGCGGCCATCAGCGCTTACCCGCGCGCGCCTTCGGCGTGACCAGACGGGCGCCGGACCAGTCTCCGAGATTGACGACGGAGGTCTGCGTGAGTCCGGCGGTCGGCGCGGCCTCCGCGATCTCGCTGGGATCGACGTAACCGTCGCGGCCGGTCTTCGGCGACAGCACCCAGATGAACCCGCCTTCGGCGAGCGGACCGATCGCGTCCATCAGCGCGTCGACGAGGTCTCCGTCGTCGTCGCGCCACCACAGCACCACGGCGTCCATGACGTCGTCCGCATCGTCGTCGAGCATCTCGGCATCGATCGCGTCCTCGATCTCGATTCGGAGATCATCGTCGGTGTCCTCGTCCCACCCGATCTCCTGCACCACCATGCCGTTGGTGAAACCGAGCTTGACAGCCCTGCCTTCTGGGGCGGTTACCACCGCGTACGACCTCCATTCGATGTAGCGGGCCGTGCATTCCGCACGTGCCGAGCCACGCCACGACGGCGCAACTTATGTGACAGCGTAAAGGCAAACTACCCCCGAGCACAGTGTCTAACCGCCCGAAGTACGGGATTGGGGCTTCTCTGCAACGGATTCGGGACGGTTCACGCCGATCCCGCGGGGAGATACCCCGCGCACGTGTCGAGTAGTGCGGTACGGTCCGCGTCCCATCTGTCGGAGGCGCCGTTGAGCGCTTGGCGCCGCTTCGCCTGAATCTGCTCGGCCAGGCGTTCGGCACTGGCGACGAACGCCTCCACCTGCGCGTCGACCTTCTCCGGCACCTCGGGCGAGACGGCCTTGCGGACTTCCTCGGCGCCCGTGTCGAGAGTGTCGACCGCCCAGCGGTCCTCGGATCCGACCTTCTCGTAATCCTGGACCTCGTTGAGGCGTTTGACGAAGGCGTTGTAATCGCGTGCCATCACACCGGCCGAAGTGATCACCTGCTGGCACAATCGGACGACGGCGACCTTCTCCGCTTCGGAGGATCCCGCGCGGGCGACGGTCCTGGTGACCGTGCCGACCGAGACCGTCGGACTCGGCGACTCGTCGTCCGATGAGCACGCCGGGACGGCGGCGACAGCGGTCAGCGCCGTCGCCGCGACCACGATCGACCGAGCCGTCCGGCCCACGAGGTCCCCCTTTCGGGAGAGAAGCAGCGGATACGCCGACGCTACCGCACCCGAGCGGCATGTGACTGGACACATCTTGCGCCAGGGCCGGTGATTTGCGGCACGATATAGGCAAGGCCGCACCATCGTTCCGCGGCACGTATCCGGCCGCCCCACCCCGGCGGCCCCGACATGCAGTTCGCGGCGGCAATCGCTTCGGTGGACTGCGAGATAGGTGGCAGACAGTGACTGATCAGATCGCCGGCACCGACAAGGCCGGCGCGCCGGCGTCGAGCGGGAGCCGCGTTCAGGTCATTCGGGACGGCGTCGCGTCCTACCTGGTCGACAACGACCCCACGGAGACCGACGAGTGGCTCGAGTCCTTCGACGCCATGCTCGCCGACGCGGGCCCCGAGCGCGCGCGGTACCTCATGCTGCGCATTCTGGAACGCGCGGAGGACAAGCGTGTGGGCATCCCCGCGTTGACGAACACCGACTACGTCAACACGATCCCGACCGAACTGGAACCCGAGTTCCCCGGGGACGAGGATCTGGAGCGCCGCTACCGCGCCTTCATCCGGTGGAACGCCGCGATCATGGTCCACCGAGCGCAGCGGCCCGGCATCGGCGTGGGCGGCCACATCTCGACGTACGCGTCGTCCGCCTCGCTCTACGAAGTCGGCTTCAACTACTTCTTCCGCGGCCAGGATCATCCCGGCGGCGGCGACCAGGTCTTCATCCAGGGCCACGCCTCACCCGGCATCTACGCGCGCGCCTTCCTGGAAGGACGCATCGACCAGGCGCGGCTCGACGGCTTCCGTCAGGAGCAGAGCCACGCCGGCGAAGGCGGCGGGCTGCCGTCGTACCCGCATCCCCGGTTGATGCCGGAGTTCTGGCAGTTCCCCACCGTCTCGATGGGCCTGGGCCCGATGAACGCGATCTACCAGGCCCGGTTCAACAAATACCTGCACGCGAACGGCATCAAGGACACCTCCGACCAGCACGTATGGGCGTTCCTCGGCGACGGTGAGATGGACGAGCCCGAGTCGCGCGGTCTGGCGCAGGTCGCCGCCATCGACGGGCTCGACAACCTGACCTTCGTCATCAACTGCAATCTGCAGCGGCTCGACGGCCCGGTCCGCGGCAACGGAAAGATCATCCAGGAACTGGAGTCGTTCTTCCGCGGCGCGGGCTGGAACGTCATCAAGGTGGTGTGGGGCCGCGAGTGGGACGATCTGCTGCACGCCGACAAGGAGGGTGCGCTGGTCAACCTGATGAACCGCACCACCGACGGCGACTACCAGACCTACCGGGCCAACGACGGCGCGTTCATCCGCGACCACTTCTTCGGCCGTGATCCGCGCACCAAGGAACTCGTCAACGATCTCTCGGACGAGGACATCTGGAACCTCAAGCGCGGCGGTCACGACTACCGCAAGATCTACGCCGCATACGCCGCCGCCATGGCCCACAAGGGACAGCCCACGGTGATCCTGGCGAAGACGATCAAGGGCTACACGCTCGGCAAGCACTTCGAGGGCCGCAACGCGACCCACCAGATGAAGAAGATGACGCTCGACGATCTGAAGGCCTTCCGCGACACCGCGCATGTGCCGATCACCGATGCGCAGCTCGAGGCCGACCCGTACCTGCCGCCGTACTACCACCCGGGTATGGACTCTCCGGAGATCCAGTACATGCTGGAACGGCGCAAGCAGCTCGGCGGATTCGTCCCGAGCCGCAAGGTGGCGGCCAAGCCGCTGCAGGCCGATCCGGCACCCGCCCTCAAGGCCGTGGCATCGGGCTCGGGCAACCAGCAGGTGGCGACCACCATGGCGCTGGTCCGCATCTTCAAGGAGCTCCTGCGCGACAAGGAGGTCGGCAAGCGCATCGTTCCGATCATCCCGGACGAGGCCCGGACCTTCGGCATGGACTCCTGGTTCCCCACCCTGAAGATCTACAACCCGCACGGCCAGAACTACACGTCCGTCGACGCCGAACTGATGCTCGCCTACAAGGAGGCGGAGAACGGCCGGATCCTGCACGAGGGCATCAACGAGGCCGGTTCCACAGCCAGCTTCACCGCGGTCGGCACGTCGTACGCCACGCACGGCGAGCCGATGATCCCGCTGTACATCTTCTATTCGATGTTCGGCTTCCAGCGGACCGGCGACGGTCTCTGGGCCGCGGCCGACCAGATGGCCCGGGGATTCGTCATCGGAGCCACCGCGGGCCGCACCACGCTGACCGGTGAGGGTCTGCAGCACGCCGACGGACACTCTCCGCTGCTCGCCGCGACCAACCCGGGCGCCGTCTCCTACGACCCGGCGTTCGCGTACGAGCTCTCGCACATCGTCGTCGACGGTCTCGAGCGCATGTACGGTCCGGATGCGGAGAACGTCTTCTACTACGTGACCGTCTACAACGAGCCCATCACCCAGCCGGCCGAGCCGGAGGATCTGGACGTCGCGGGGCTGCTCAAGGGCATCTACCGGTACCGGAGGGCACCGCAGCCCGCGGCGCACTTCGCGAACATCCTCGTCTCGGGCGTCACGATGGGCGATGCCCTGCGCGCCCAGGACCTGCTGGCGCAGGAGTGGGACGTGGCCGCCGACGTGTACTCGGTGACCTCGTGGTCGGAGCTCGCCCGCGACGGCATCGCAGCCGATCGGGCCGAACTGCGCAACCCGGGGTCGTCGACGCGGCCGTACCTCACCGAGGTGCTGCAGTACGCCAAGGGCCCGTTCGTCGGCGTCTCGGACTACATGCGCGGCGTCCAGGAACAGATCCGCGCGTACGTTCCGGGGACGTATCTCACCCTCGGCGCCGACGGCTTCGGATTCTCCGACACCCGCCCCGCCGCACGCCGCTACTTCAATATCGACGCCGAATCCATCGTCGTCGGAGTACTGGTGGCGCTGGCCCGCGACGGCAAGATCGACCGCACCGTCGCGGCCGACGCCGCCCGGAAGTACCAGATCGACGACGTCTCGGCTGCTCCCGAGCAGACCAGCGACCCCGGCGTCGCCTGACCGGTCCGACCACCCGAACGCCGGCGACCTCGCGTCGCCGGCGTTCGGTCGTCTCGGCGCGGGGGGACGTTCGACGGACAGCGCCCGCGACCATCGGCCCAGTCCGGCCGGCCGATACGACCCGGCCACAGCGGGTCGCGAGCGGTCTACATTGAATCCGTGCCTGATGCCGAACCCGACCCCCGTCTGAAGACGACGCGCGCCACCGACGTCTTCGGCGCGCGCGGCGCCCACGTGCCCGCGCCGGCCACCGTGCACGACGCGCTGCCCGACACCCTGCTGCGCCGCGTGAAGCAGTACAGCGGCCGACTGGCCACCGAAGCGATCCACTCGATGTCCGAGCAACTGCCCTATTTCAGCGACCTCGACGCGGCGCAGCGGGCCAGCGTGCAGTTGGTGGTCCAGACGGCGGTCGTCAACTTCGTGGAGTGGATCCAGGACCCGGAGGGGAACGTCAAGTTCACCGTCCAGGCATTCCAGGTGGTCCCCCAGGACCTGGCCCGGCGCATCTCACTGCTGCAGACGGTCGAGATGGTGCGCGTGGCGATGGAGTTCTTCGAGAAGTGGCTTCCGCTCCTGGCCCGGAACGACGCCCAGCTCCGCGCACTCACCGAATCGGTGCTGCGGTACGGCCGGGAGATCGGATTCGCCGCCGCCGCGATCTACGCCTCGGCCGCCGAGTCGCGTGGCGCGTGGGACTCGCGCATGGAGGCACTCGTGGTCGACGCCGTGGTGCGCGGTGACGAGGGCCCGCAGTTGCTCTCGCGCGCGGCGGCACTGAACTGGTCCACCGACGCCGCGGCGACGGTGATCGTCGGATCTCCGCCCCCGGAACAGAACGTGTCGGTCGCGTTGACGCTCCACAACACCGCCAAACAGTACGACCGCGCCGCACTCTCGGTGGTGCAGGGCAGCACCCTCGTCGCGATCGTCGAGGGGCCGCTGCGGCCGTCCGACCGCTTTCTCACCGACCTCCTCGAGCACTTCGCCGAGGGTCCCGTGGTGATCGGCCCGACCACGCCCAACCTGGGATCGGCCCACGCGAGCGCCGTCGAGGCCATGGCCGGACTCCGGGCGGTGGTCGGATGGCCCAACGCGCCGCGACCGGCTTACAGCTGGGATCTGCTTCCCGAGCGGGCGCTCAACGGCGACCGCTCAGCGATCGAGACGATGGACGAGACGATCGTGGAACCCCTGAGCGGTTCGGAGACCCTCGTCAACACCGTCGAGGCCTACCTCGACAGCGGCGGCCAGGTGGAAACTTGTGCCAGGGAACTGTATATCCATCCAAATACTGTGCGGTATCGCCTAAAGAAGGTGGCCGACATCACCGGACGTGACGCATCTAACCCCCGAGACGCTTTCGTTCTGCGTGTCGCACTGACCATCGGGAGATTGGCACGAAACCATCAAGGAACGCCCCATTCAGCCCCCTGAGTAACACTCGTCACGGCAAAGTAGCCGTATAGACCCTGTTCGGTGTTTGTCAGACTCGATCGCGTAACGGATCTCAACCCGATGACGATGGGAACACCGACAGAGTCACTTTTGTAGGAACCCTACAAATATCGCCGCCAAGGTTCGTACCCAGCAACACCACTACGACACAGCTGAAAGGTGTTCCCTAGTCACGTGCTTTCGTTGCTTGCGCCCGGCCAGGGCTCCCAGACACCCGGCATGCTCACCGAATGGTTGGAGCTGCCCGGGGCTCGTGACCGCGTCTCCGCGTGGTCCGAGGCCATCGGACTCGACCTCGAACGCCTCGGAACCACAGCGACGGCGGAGGAGATCACCGATACCGCGGTCACCCAGCCGCTCGTGGTCGCCTCCGCACTGCTCTCGTTCGACGAGTTCCGCCGCCGCCACGGCGAGTTGCCCGCGGACGTCGTGATCGCCGGACACTCGATCGGCGAGGTCGCCGCCGCCGCCGTCGCGGGCGTCCTGACGGCCGATGAGGCGATGATCCTGGCCGGCGTGCGTGGCGCCGAGATGGCCAAGGCCTGCGCGCTGGAGGAGACCACCATGGCCGCGATCCTCGGCGGCGATGAGACCGAGGTGCTCGCCTTCCTCGACGATCTCGACCTCGTGCCCGCCAACCGCAACGCGAGGGGACAGATCGTCGCCGCGGGTTCGGTCGTCGCCATCGACAAGCTGATCTCGGCGCCGCCTGCCAAGGCGCGCACGCGCAAACTGGCGGTCGCCGGAGCGTTCCACACTCGGTTCATGGCACCGGCGCAGGACGCGTTCGCCGAGGCAGCGGCGCAGATCACGCCCGCCGACCCCACCCGGACCCTGCTCTCGAACGCAGACGGTCGCCCCGTTCCCACCGGCGCCGAAGCCCTGCGCCGACTCGTCACTCAGGTCACCAGCCCCGTACGCTGGGACCTCTGTTCGGACTACCTCCGCGAGGCGGGCACCGACGCGATCGTCGAACTCGCGCCGGGCGGGACGCTCGTGGGCATCGCCAAGCGTGAATTGAAGGGCGTGCCCTCGCGAGCCGTCAAGGTCCCCGCCGATCTGGAGGACCTCCCAGGACTTGGATAGCGGTCGGCAGCACCCGACCCCCGGAAGGCCTCACGGCCCGTCCACTCAGCACACGCTGACTCCGGAAAACCAGATAGCAGTACAGAAACGAAGAAGGGAGCCACACCGTGGCCGCCACTCAGGAACAGCTCGTCGCAGGCATCGCCGAGATCATCGAGGAAGTCACCGGCATCGAGCCGTCGGAGGTGACGCTGGAGAAGTCGTTCGTCGACGATCTGGACATCGACTCGCTGTCGATGGTGGAGATCGCCGTCCAGGTCGAGGACAAGTACGGCGTGAAGGTTCCGGACGAGGATCTCGCCAGCCTGCGCACCGTCGGCGACACCGTCGCCTACGTCCAGAAGCTCGAGGCCGAGAACCCCGAGACCGCTGCAGCCATCGCCGCCCAGATCGAGGGCGGCCAGGCGTAGCATGACCGAGCTGCGTGACTTTTCCACTCGCGGTGGAGAGTTCCCCAGCGTGGTGGTGACCTCCATGGTCGCCACCACGCCCCTGGGAGCTGATCTCGACACGACCTGGGAAAATCTCGTCGCCGGTAAGACCGGCATTCGGGAGCTGACCGACGATTTCGTCGAGCAGTACAAATTGCCGGTCAGCATCGGTGGTCGTCTCGTCGACGACCCGACCAACGAAGTGACTCGCATCGAGGCGCGACGCATGTCGTACGTCGAGCGGATGTCGCATGTGATGAGCAAGCGCCTGTGGGCGCAGGCCGGCGAGCCGGAGGTCGACCCCGACCGGCTCGGCGTGGTTCTCGGCACCGGCATCGGCGGCGCGGACTCGCTGATCGACGCCGACCGAGCTCTGAAGGACACCGGCAACTACCGCAAGGTGTCGCCGCTGGCCGTCTCGATGGCGATGCCCAACGGGCCCGCGGCCGTCGCAGGTCTCAACATCGGCGCACGCGCCGGCGTCATCACCCCGGTCTCGGCATGCTCGTCGGGTGCGGAGGCGATCGCACACGCATGGCGTCACATCGTCATGGGCGACGCCGACATGATCGTGTGCGGCGGCGTCGAAGGACACATCGACGCGGTGCCGATCGCAGCCTTCAGCATGATGCGCGCGATGAGCACCCGGAACGACGATCCGGCGTCCGCGTCGCGCCCGTTCGACTCCGACCGCGACGGATTCGTCTTCGGCGAGGCCGCGGCCATGCTCGTCCTCGAGCGGGAGGACCACGCCAAGGCGCGCGGTGCTCACATCCACGCTCGGCTGATGGGCACCGGCATCACCTCGGACGGGTTCCACATCGTCGCCCCCGACCCCTCGGGGCAGGGCAACACCCGCGCGATGGCCCGAGCCCTGCAGACCGCCGGTCTGCAGAAATCGGACATCACGCACGTCAACGCGCATGCGACGTCCACCCCCATCGGAGACACCGCAGAATCGCTGGGCATCCAGGCCGCCGTGGGCAACCACGCAGCCATCTACGCGCCCAAGTCAGCCCTGGGCCATTCGATCGGCGCCGTCGGCGCTCTCGAAGCGGTCCTGACCATCAAGTCGGTGGAGGACTCCGTCATTCCCCCGACGCTGAATCTGGACAACCTGGATCCGGAGTGCGGCGACATCGACGTCGTACACGGTGAGGCTCGCCGCGGACAGATCGACTTCGCGCTGAGCAACTCCTTCGGATTCGGTGGGCACAACGTGGCCTTGGCATTCGGCCGATACTGATCCCCAACCCCCGCATAGGAGAACCCGATGACCACACTGGCACCCATCCCCGGCCGTGAGGAGGCGACGGATCCGCGCGATCCGTTGCTGCGGTTGACTAGCTTCTTCGACGACGGAACCGTCGAGCTGCTGCATCCCCGAGACAAATCGGGTGTGCTGGCGGCGATCGGCGACGTCAACGGTGTTCGCACCGTCTCCTATTGCACCGATGGCACCGTGATGGGCGGTGCCATGGGGATCGTCGGCTGCGCTCACATCGTGAACGCGATCGACACCGCGATCGCCGAGCAGGCGCCCGTCGTGGGCATCTGGCACTCGGGCGGCGCTCGACTGGCCGAGGGCGTCGAGGCCCTGCACGCTGTGGGGGGCGTGTTCGAGGCCATGGTGCGCGCATCGGGTTACGTGCCGCAGATCTCCGTGGTGGTCGGGTTCGCCGCGGGCGGTGCCGCGTACGGACCGGCCCTGACCGACGTCGTGATCATGGCTCCGGAGGGCCGGGTCTTCGTGACCGGGCCCGACGTGGTCAAGAGCGTCACCGGCGAGCAGGTCGACATGGAATCGCTCGGCGGACCGCACACCCACGGCAAGCGCTCCGGCGTCAGCCACATCACCGCCGACTCGGAGGCCGACGCGTACTGGCGCGCCCGCCGTCTGGTCGGCACGTTCTCGCAGCAGGGTCACTTCAACCGGGAGAAGGCGGAGGCCGGCGACACCGACCTGCGCGCACTGCTGCCCGAGTCGAATCGGCGCGCCTACGACGTCCACCCGATCGTCGAGGCCCTCCTCGACACCCAGCTCGCGGCGGACGGCGAGTCGGAGGTCACCACCTTCGAGGAGTTCCAGGCCAAGTGGGCCCCGAACATCACCGTCGGCTTCGGCCGCTTGTCGGGCCGCAGCGTGGGCATCGTCGCGAACAACCCGCTCCGGATGGGCGGTTGCCTGAACTCGGAGGCCGCCGAGAAGGCCTCCCGCTTCGTGCGCCTGTGCGATGCCTTCGGTGTGCCGATCATCGTCATCACCGACGTCCCCGGCTACCTCCCGGGCGTCGGCCAGGAGTGGAACGGCGTCGTGCGCCGCGGCGCCAAGCTGCTGCACGCGTTCGCCGAGTGCTCGGTGCCGCGTGTCACGCTCGTGACCCGCAAGATCTACGGCGGCGCCTACATCGCCATGAACTCGCGCGCCCTCGGCGCCACCGCTGTCTTCGCCTGGCCGGGCTCCGAGGTCGCCGTCATGGGCGCCAAGGCCGCCGTCGGCATTCTGCACAAGAAGACCCTCGCCGCGGCCCCGGAGGAGGAGCGCGAGGAGCTTCACGAGCGCCTCGCCCAGGAGCACGAGCAGATCGCAGGCGGCGTCGGCCGTGCCCAGTCGATCGGCGTCGTCGACGAGATCATCGATCCGGCCAAGACTCGCAGCATCATCGCCGAGGCCCTCGCTTCGGCGCCTGCCCGACGCGGACGGCACAAGAACATTCCGCTGTGACGCGCACTTGGAGCGCATGAGTTCGACGATGTCCCCGGACGCCTGTACGGCGCCGGGGACATCGTCGTTCCCGGCGGACTGCGCCGGCCCGTCGTCCGTCGCCCGTCGTCCGTCGTCCGTCGTCCGTCGTCCGTCGAGGAACACATCCGCACCAAAAAGAACTAGCGCAACACGCACATCACAAGGCATACTTTGTATCAGCAGTGTGATATCCGAGTTCCGGCGTAGGTGCGCTTGGGGAAGACGTTCCTCGTCGAACCGGAGGTGAAAAGGTGCGCAATCTGAATCAGTTTGCGGACATGACGAGCGGCGTGGTCTACATCCACGCCTCTCCCGTCGCGCTGTGCCCGCACGTGGAGTGGGCGCTGTCGTCGACTCTGAATGCGCGGGCCGACCTGAAGTGGTCCGAACAGGACGCCGAGCCCGGCCGCATGCGTGCGAGCGTCGACTGGACGGGGCCGGTCGGTACCGGCGCACGGCTGACCAATGCGCTGCGCGAATGGTCCGGCCTGGTCTTCGAGGTGACCGAGAACCCCAGCGAGGGTGTCGACGGCGAACGCTTCTGCTATCTGCCGGGGCTGGGTCTGTGGCGTGGGTCCACCGGAGCCAACGGTGACGTGATCGTCGGAGAGATGCAGTTGCGCGCGCTGATGGACGCACAGCCCGACAGTGCCGGCCTGGCCGGAGAGCTCGATGCCATCCTCGGCACCGCGTGGGACGAGGGCCTGGAGAACTACCGCATGGGCGGTGTCGGCGCAGAGGTCACGTGGCTGCGCCAGCGGGTGGGCTGAACAGCCGCCGCACCCCGGTTCTTCGACAGACGACGGCCGCTCGGAGCGTTCTGCTCCGAGCGGCCGTCGTCTGTCGCGAGCTCTGTCCTAGGTACTCAGCGGGTAACGCAGCCGAGCCGTCACGGTGCCGTTCCAGATGTCGGAGACGATCTCGGACGCGCGAACCGGAATCACCCGGCCGCCCGTCTGCAGCACCCACACCGCGATGCGTGACAGCAGGTCGTAGCCGTCGTCGGCGTACGTGACGTCGCCCGTCTCGTTGTCCAGGCGCCCGAGGACGTCGACGGTGAAGTCGTACACCAGGGTGTCGACGTTGCCCGCGACCGCCGCCCGTGCCACATCCACGAGGTCGGTCGCGACGAGGCCCTTGGCCACGCCGTCGGCGATCTTCTCAACCGTCGCGTTGGCGCGGCGGGAGTTGATGTCCGCGAGTTCCTGGCGGATCCTGGCATCGATCTGCACCGCCGTCAGTTCGTCGGGGCTTCCGGGCACCGCGACGAGTTCGCGGAAGCCGCGGTCGAGGTTCCGGTACATGTCCAGCAGCGGATCGGCGGCGAACACGAACAGCGGGCGCTCGGCGGACGGGTCATCGGCGTCGATCGCCTTCACCACCACCTCGTGCACGCGTTTGGCGTACGTCTCGAGGAGCAGCTTGGTGCCCTCGTCGCCGTGCAGCCGACGGGCATGGATCCGTCCGCGCACCGTCGCGCGATTGGTGGCCTCCGCGACATCGCCGATGCCGTCTGCCTCCACCTCCATCTCCGACGCCAGCTCCGTTCCGGACGCCTGCCACAGGTTCCACCCGTCGGCCGACAGCGTCAGCGCGTAGGCGTCCTGCGGGGCCGCCGCCGCGCGCACCAGCTGTCCGACGTCGAAGTAGCTGCCGACCTGAAGCTGGTTCTCCAACTGGTTCGGGAGGACGAACATCTCCGCCTCTTCCGGAGTGATGAACACCGCCAGCGAGTGCGACAGCTTGCGCCACCCCTCGTCGGCGAGAATCGCCGTGGTCCTCTCGCGCAGGGCCGACTCCAGCGCGTGGTTCCCGCCGCCGTTGCGGAGCGACCGGATGGCGCGGTCCATCGCGCTCTTGACCGTGGTTCGGGCGAGATCGTACTGCGCGGCACTGGCCTGCGCATAGACGGTCACCGCGTGATCGCGCGGCGACCCGAGTTCGAGCAGCTCCGTCGTGGTCGGGAGTTCATAACGTGCCACGAAACGCCTCCTTCGGGTTCTCGGGTGCGAACGCGGCGACGACGCGCCCCCGCACCCGACTGACTCCACCCGGATGTGAGGCGAGACCGCGTCCTGGTTCCGAGGCTACCCGCCGGAGCCGTCGAGTTCGTCGAGTATTTCCTGGTTGAACTCACTCCAGAGGGGCTTGGCCCACGGCCCGAAAGGCCGGTCGGTGAGGACCACCGCGGCGGCCCGCCGGTCGGGGTCCACCCACAGGAAGGTCCCGGCCTGGCCGAAGTGCCCGTGAGTCCGCGGGGAATGAGCGGGAGCCGTCCAGTGCGGGCTCTTGGTTCCCCGGATCTCGAAGCCGAGGCCCCAATCGTTCGGCCGGTGCTTACCGTAGCCGGGGACGAATCCGTCGAGCCCGGGAAACTGCACCGACGCCGATTCCGCTGAGAGACCAATGGAGATCAGCCGGGGTGCGAGCCGCTCGGCGGCGAACCGGGAGAGGTCCGCGACGGTCGACCGTGCACCGTGCCCGGCCGGACCGTATAGTTCCGTCGCCGTCAGTCCGAGCGGATCGCAGACGGCCTCGCGCAGATAGTGGGCGAAGGCGATGCCGGTCTCCGCTTCCACCGCTTCGGCTAGCACCTCGAATCCCGCGCTCGAGTAGATCCGCTGTTCGGCCACGCCTGCGACCACCTGCCGGCTGTCGAAGGCCAGGCCCGATGCATGCGCCAGCAGGTGCGCGACGGTGGCTCCGGGCGGGCCGGCGGGAGTCCGCAGATCGATCGCGCCCTCTTCCACCGCGACGAGCACGGCCTGCGCGACGAGGAGCTTGGTGACCGACGCGAGCTCGTACACGCGGGCGAGGTCGCCGAACGTTCCGGCGGTTCCCTCCGCGGTGAGCACGGCCGCGGAGACGTTGTCGACAGGCCAGTCCGAAAGCGTCTCGAGTGATCTCACGCCTACCGACCCTACTCACCGGCACGATCGCGCGTTCGGTGTCCCGGCGTGGCGGGATCCCGCTCCACCCTGATGATGTTGACCGACCGCGCGTAGACCGACTCCACTGTCAGCACCACCGCGCACAGGATCGCGATCGTGCCCGGTACGAAGACCAGCAGATCGTCGATCCTGTCCCATGCGGCCGGACTCCACAGCGCGACCCACGTCAGCATCAACGCCACCACCGTCGAGAGTTCGCCGAGAAAGCTCACCACCACGAACAGCAACGCGGCCCGCCGGTGACGCCGCACCGACGTACGCGAGAAGTGGAAGTTGGCCGCGAACGCCAACAGCAGGACCGCGAACAATGACAGCAGCAGCCCGAGATCGTCACTCGTCAGCTCACGCACGACACTCCCCGTCTCCGATCGGTGCGGTCAGCGGCCCGGCGTCGGCGTGCCTGCGGGAGCGGGCGTCTCGACATCGGTGTTGACCGAGGGCTTTCCGTCGGAGCCCGTCGTGAACTGGTCGTCGTCGAGCGTGGAGGTGACGTCGTCGACGTCGCCGAGCACGGCGTCGACCCGCTCCACCGGGATCCCGCAGTTGTTGATCGCCTCGGAGACCCACTTCTTCGTCAGCCGGTCCTTGCCGTCAGCATGCGCCTGGTCCACCGTGCCGTCGAGGATCGTCGCCGACCGCCGGAGATCGGGTACGTCGGCGCAGACGTGGAAGACCGAACCGCCCTTGGTGTAGTACACGCGGTTCTTGCCCGTCAGCTGCTCGACCACATTGGTCTCGACGCCGTACTGCTCCACCGAGGGCGGATCCCAGTCGGCGCCGGCCAATCCGACCAGAGCCGCGACGACGATCGCCACTGCGCCCGCGATCCCCTTCTGCTTCCCGTCCATGTCCTTGTTCAGGAAGATCAGGACGATCAGCGGGAGGAAGGCGATCACCGTGACGATCACGCCGAGCTGGTTCTGAACGAAGAATCGGACCCGGTCCTTCTCGGACGCCGGATCGTAGCGATTGGCCTTCTTCCACAGCAGCGATCCGGCCAGCGCGAACGCGCCGATGACGACGATCATCACGATCAGCAGCCACATCCGGAGCGGATCCTGACGCAGCACCCAGAAGATGGTGACGAGTTCACCCGCGATCGCAACTGTCCACAGCACTGCGGCGACGATGCGCAGAGTCAGAGCCGTCGACTTCGCCTCCGGCGAGGCCGCCCAGGCTCCGCCCTCGACGGTCTCGCGCTCGGCGATCTCCGCTCCCCGCTCGGCACGTGAACGCGAGCTCCTCTTCTCGGTCATCTCTCCCCTTCGCCGCCGGCAGTCGGACCTCCGGCCGCTGCCCGGGCCCACTGCATATGAAGATCCGCCGGCCCGATGAGCCGGCGGATCTTCAGGATGTCAGAATCTCGCGAGCGGGGCCTAGCGATCGGCGTCGGTGTAACGGATGACGCCGCGGATGTTCTTGCCGTCGAGCATGTCCTGGTAGCCCTCGTTGATCTGGTCCAGACTGTACTGGCGGGTGATCATCTCCTCGATCTTGAGCTTGCCGATCTTGTACATCGACAGCAGATTCGGGATGTCGAGCTTCGGGTTGGCGCCGCCGAAGATGCTGCCCTGCAAGTTCTTCTGCAGCAGCGTCAGCATCGACAGGTTGAGCGTGACCTGGTTCTCCATCATGTTGCCCATGCCGGTCAGCACGCACGTGCCGTTCTTGGCGGTGATGCTCAGCCAGGTGTCGACGTCCTCGCCGTGCACCTCGCCGACGGTGACGATCACCTTCTGGCACATCCCCCACTCGGTGGCGTTACCGATCTCGTTCATGGCCTCCTCGACGGACGCGAAGGCATGAGTCGCACCGAACTTCAGGGCCTGCTCACGCTTCCACTCCACCGGATCGATGGCGAAGACGTTGCGCGCGCCGGCGATGACCGCACCCTGCAGGGCAGCTGTTCCGACGCCACCGACGCCGATGATCGCCACATCCTCACCCGGGCGGACGTCGCCGCTGCGGGTGGACGATCCGTAGCCGGTCGGGATGCCGCAGCCGCACAGTGCCGCGACCTCGAACGGGATCTCCTTGTCGATCTTCACCGCCGACGCCTCGTGCACCACCATGTACGGGCTGAACGTGCCGAGGAGGGTCATCGGGTACACCGGCTCACCGGCGGCCGTGTGGATGCGGAAGGTGTGGTCGGAGACGGCTTCGCCCTGCAGCAGCATGGCACCGAAGTCGCACAGGTTGGCCACGCCCGCCTTGCAGGAGCGGCACTTGCCGCACGACGGGATGAACGACAGCACCACGTGGTCGCCGACCTCGAAGTCGGTGACGCCCTCACCGATCTCCTCGACCACACCCGCTCCCTCGTGACCGCCGAGGATCGGGAACCCGCCCATCGGAATGCCGCCGGTCATCAGGTGATGGTCCGAGTGGCACATGCCCGCTGCTTCCATGCGGATCTTGATCTCGTGCGCCTTGGGATCACCGATCTCGATCTCTTCGATCTTCCACGGCGTGTTCAGCTCCCGGAGGATGGCGCCCTTGGTCTTCACAGTCATTTACCTCGATTTCGAATCCCGTTGCGGCGAGGCCGCATCCCACAGATGACGTACGGCCTCAGCCGCATCTGCTAGTGAGGGTAGTCACTTCTCGACAAAAATGAAACACGTTACAGTTCTCAATTCTTGAGTCCGGCGTCTTTGCTGCCGTACGCCTCTCGCAACTGCGGCTTGACGACCTTTCCGCCGGCATTGCGCGGCAGTTCGTCGACGATGACGAGATCCTTCGGGTGCTTGAACCGCGCCAGATTCTCGTTCAGGAACGGTTCCATCTCCTCCAGCGTCAGGTCGTCGACCCCGTCGGCGAGGACGACCACCGCGACCGGCACCTCTCCCCACTTCTCGTGCGCGCGGCCGATGATCGCGGCCTCGGCGACCTTCGGGTGGCCGAAGAGCACGTTCTCCACCTCGGCGCAGTAGATGTTCTCTCCCCCGGATATGATCATGTCCTTCGCTCGGTCGACCACGTAGAGGAAACCCTCCTCGTCCTGACGCACCAGGTCGCCGGAGTGGAACCAGCCTCCGGCGAAGGCGTCCGCGGTGCCCTGCGGGTTCTGCCAGTAGCCGGCCATCAGGTTGGGGCCGCGGTACACGATCTCGCCGACCTCGCCCTGCGGCACGTCGTTCATCGCGGCGTCCACCACGCGCGCGGTGACGCACGGGACGACCTTCCCGATGGAGCCGAGTTTGCGCAAGGCGTCCTTGCCCTCGAGCACGCACGTGATCGGCGACATCTCGGTCTGTCCGAACACGGCCACGTTCATCGCGTCCGGGAAGGTCTCGTTCATGGCTCGCAGCACCGTGTCCGAGGCCGGCGCAGCGCCCCAGCTGACCACGCGCAGCTTGAGCTCGCGGGGACGTGCCTGCTGCGCGGCGCACACCGCCTGCCACTGCGCGGGCACCAGGAAGATGGAGGTCGTGCCCTCCGCCTCCAGGACGTCGAGCATCTGCTCGGGATCGAAATTGCCGAGCGGATGAATCACGGTGGTCGCACCCATGTAGAAGGTCGGCGTCATCGCACCGAGCGCCGCGATGTGGAACATCGGGGCGACGCAGGACGCGATGTCGTCGGATGCGGTGTTCAGCGCCTGAATGCACGTGACCGCCTGCGCCTGCAGATTCTGGTGCGTCAGCATCGACCCCTTCGGCTTGCCGGTGGTGCCGGACGTGTACATGATCAGGGCGACGGTGTCCTCCGGCACGTCGATATCGGGCAGCGGCTCACCCTGCTCGGACACGAGATCCTCGTACGCCAGGTGCGCGGGGTTCGCGACGTCGCCGACCGTGATGATCTCCTCGACGGAGCCGGTGATCTGCGAGACGGCGTCGGCCAGCGGGGCCAGCATCGTCTCGGTCGCGATCACCCGGGCACCCGAGTCGGAGACGAGGAAGGCCACCTCGGCGGGTGCCATCCGGATGTTGACCGGGACCGGGATCGCCCCGATCAGATTCGCGGCGAGCGTGAGTTCCACGTACTCGGTCCGGTTGAGCATCAGGACCATGATTCGATCGCCGAATCGCACACCGCGGCGCAGCAGCGCCGCCGCCAGCGAATGCGTCCGGTGGTCGAGCTCCCGCCATGTGGTGCTCTTGCCCAGGAAACGCAAGGCCACCCCGTCCGGGCGGGTCTCGGCGTGTCGGCGGACCTGGTTGTTCCAATGGTTGCGGCGCGAACGGAGCGGTTCGTCGGTGAGCGTGAAGCCCAGGGTCTCGGTCATGTCATCTCCTGTCGAGGTGCGGAAATAGCGGGCGCGGCGAGAAGCACGGGTGACGCCGGTCGGTCAGCGGCCGGCGACGAACGACGTCAAGGCGGACTGGAACTCCGGCGACTGGAGGAGCTCGGTCTGACCGGAGATCTCACGCTCGAGCGCCTCGTCGAATCCGCTCAGCGAATGGCGGTCGAGAGCCGACTTGGTCAGCGCGAGCGCGCGCGGGGAACGGCGGGCCAGTCGTCCGGCAACCCGGTCGACGGCCGCCGCGAGCCCGGCCGGGTCATCGAAGAACGCCGTGATGAGCCCGGCGTCGTACGCATCGGCGGCCGACAGCTTCTCCCCGAGCAACGCCATCGCGTTGGCCCGAGCACGGCCGACCGCCGCGGTGAACAGGGCCGACGCCCCTCCGTCCGGCATCAGGCCGATATTGACGAATGCGAGCATGAAGTAGGTGCGGCTGGTGGCGTAGACGAGATCGGCCGCGACAGCCAGCGACGCGCCGATGCCGACTGCGGCACCGTCGAGCGCGGCGATCACCGGCATCGGCAGCCCCCGAACCGCGCGGACCAGATTCGACCCGTTCTCGATGATCGCCCGGGAGGCGGCCTCGTCGAAGCCTCCCGAGCCCCGCGCGTCCTGCGCCATCCCCGCCACATCGGCTCCCGCGCTGAACGATCCGCCTCGACCGGACAGGATCACCACGCGGACGTCGGGACTCGCCGCCCACTCGTCACACAGGGCGATCACGCGCGCGGACGCGGGCCCGTCGAGTGCGTTCATCTGCCGGGGCCGGTCGATCTCCAGACGCGCGATCCCGTTCGCATCGATGCTCGCCCAGACCCCGTCACGGCACTCGGCCTCGCTGATCATCGCGCTCCTCGACTCGGTGAACCCTGGCAATCGCCCCCACCGTAGCACCGGAAGTGATCTACATCATGCGAATGTAAATTAACTTACCACCCTAATAATTGTCCTCTACCAGCTTGTTCTCTCTTCTAGGTTTCCAGATTCATCGCAACGGAGGTTCGCTAGCATCGTTTCTCATGGAAACCGGAGACGACTGCGGCACCGCCGAACGCACACGCAGACGCCCGGCCGACAGGCGGGAGGTGATCCTTGCTGCCGCCGCGCGCAGTTTCGCTTCGTCCGGATTCCACGCCACCCGCCTCGGGGCGATCGCCGACGAGGCCGGAATCTCAGCGCCCGCGCTGTACAAGCACTTCTCGGGCAAGTACGAACTCTTCGCTGCCTCGCTGATCCATCTGGCCGGACAACTGGCCGCCGCGGTCGCCGCGGTGCCCTCCGAGGACGACCCGCGCAGCGAACTGCTCGCCGTCGTCCGGTCGATTGCCGCCAACGCGCTCGACAACCGCGAATCCGGGAACGTCTACCGGCGCGAACCCCGGCTGTTGCGGGGAGACGATCGCCGACGCCTTGCGGAACTGTCGGCGACGACCCGGAACCGGCTCACCGCACTCCTGCGCGGAATGCGCCCCGAAGTCGACGACCGGACCTCGCGGATTCTGGTGACCGCCACCCTGTCCGTCGTCGCCAGCCCGGTGACGCACCGGATCGGTCTCGCCCGTCGTACCGTCCTCGACGTCCTGTGCGCGGCAGTGGAGACTCTCATCGATCTGGACCTGCCAGAGCCGCAGCCCGCGGCCGGCACTCGGGGTCTCGCCCCGGCCGGTCGGCGCGAGACGATCCTCACCGAATCGATCCGACTGTTCGCCGACCGCGGGTTCCATGACGTGACCCTCGAGCAGATCGGCGCCGCCGCCGGTCTTCCGCCGTCCGGCGTGTACCGCCATTTCCCGTCGAAGAACGCGATTCTCGCCGCGGCCCTGTGGCGCGGCTCGGAACGCACCACCGCCGCGATCGCCGAAGGTCTGGCACACGCGAACACTCCCCGCGAGGCACTCGTCGCGCTCGCCGCCGAGTACAGCGCACTGTGCGTCGGCGACCCCGGGATCATGACGGTCTACCTGCGCGACACGGGAGTGCTCGATCCCGCCGACCAGCGCGCGCTGCGGCGTCAGCAGCGCGTCAACGTCGACGAATGGGCGACGTGGCTGCAGCGCGCCCGGCCCGGGGTGGCCCCCGGCGTCGCCCGATTCCTGGTGCACGCGGCACTGAACGTCGCCACGGACCTGACGATCGCCGACCGCGACCTCGATGCACCGACCATCGCGGTCGTCGTCACGGCGGTGCTCACCGGCGAGACCGCTTCGGCACAGGCCGTCGGGGCGCTCACACCACCGACAGATCCGACAGCTTCCACGAATCACCGTCGCGCGACATCGTGATCTTGATGCGCGACTGGTAGTCGATGCCCTCCTTCGACGCATCGGGCGCCAGCGGCGTCTTGACGTTCTGGTCGATCGCGACCAGGACCACCGCCTCGTCGTCGGAGATCGACACGACTCCGGCTTCCCTGGCCACGGCCGTTCCGGTGGCCTGCGCGGCGTCGTTGCCCTCCCGCGCCTGCTGTGAGGATCGGATGTACCGGTCGGCGAAATCAGGCGTCGAGATCGATCGGATCCGCTTGTCGAGATCGGCGTAGTCGCCCGCCGAGTACGTCAGCACGGTGGTCGCGTACTGCTTCGCTGCGACGATCGCCCCCTGCTCGTCTGAGCGCCCCGAACCCGCCGAGTCCTCCGAGACGAGCAAGTAGGCGAGGATCCCGACGACCACCACCAGAAGCGCCGTCGTCGCGGCGAACGCGATGGCGAGCTTGCGCGGCGAATCGGCCGGTCCGCCGACACCGATCTCGATGAGATCCTGATCGCCGTCGGCCTTCTCGACGCGCTCTTCGTCACGGATCCGGGCCCGGCGTTCGCGGTTCTGCGCCAACAACTCCGCTCGGTCCGGGTCCGTTGCTTCCGGCTTCGTCGCTCGTTCGTCGTCGCTGCTGTCGGCCATGATCACCCACTGTAATGATGCGCGAAGGATGGTCGTATGTGACACATGCCACTTCACCGATCGCTAGATATATGTGATACGACTTGTAGGGATCTGTTTCATTCAGCCGATGTCAAGGAGTCACCCCGTGGTCGAATTCACCCCCGAACAGGCAGCTTTCGCGCAGGCGGTCGCCGACTTCTGTGAGCGCGAGGTCGGCACCCGGCAGCGGCGAGACGCACTCACCAACAACGGGACCGAGGCCCACTCCGACGAGCTGTATCGGAAGATGGCCGGCCTCGGCTGGGCCGGAATCAACGTGGCAGAGGAATTCGGCGGCGCCGGCGCGGGCAACGTCGAGATGTGCATCTTCCTGGAGGAGGCCGTCCGCGGCCAGGCTCCGATCGGCGCGGTGGGCCCGACCCTCATCACCGCTGCCGCGTACGCCAAGTTCGCGCACGACGACCTGCGGCGCGAGGTGCTCGCGGGCGTGGTCGCGGGCGACTCACTATCGATCTCGATGTCCGAACCCGAGGCGGGGTCGGACGTCGGCGCCCTGACCTGTCGCGCGGAGAAGGTCGAGGGCGGCTGGAAGATCAACGGGCAGAAGACCTGGTGCTCCAATGCACACTTCTCGAAGAGCATCCTTCTCATCGCCCGCACCGACCGCTCCGGCGGAAAGCACGAGGGTCTCACCCAGTTCCACGTCCCGGCCGACACTCCCGGGCTCAAGATCAGCGGTATCGACACGCTCGGCGGCCGCGAGGTGAACGACCTCTACTTCACCGACTGCTTCGTTCCCGATTCCGCAGTCGTCGGCGAGGTCGGCAACGGGTGGCGCCAATTGATGTCCGGGCTCAATTCCGAGCGCCTCATCCTGGCGGCGATGCAGTTGGGACTCGCGCGACGCTCATTCGACGACACTCTCGCCTTCATCACCGAACGCAAGCAGTTCGGTCGCCCGGTCGGCTCCTTCCAAGCGCTGCGCCATCGGATGGCCGACCACGCCACGGAGATCGCGTGCACCCGGGAGCTCGTCTACAGCGTCGCCCGGGCCGCGGATGCTCATCCGGACCGGCTGATGCCGCGGGAGGCGTCGATGGTGAAGCTGAAGGCAACCGAGACGAGCAAGAAGATGACCATCGACGGGATGCAGATGATGGGCGGGTACGGCTACGCCACCGAATTCGACGCCGAGCGTCTCATGCGGTCGGCGATCATCTCGACCGTGTTCGGCGGCACCAACGAGATCCAGCGCGACATCATCGGAAAGACCTATGGCCTCTGACGCCACCCCGGTCCGTCAGCGGCGACGCCCGCAACTGTCCGAAGAGGTCGCGTCGATCCTCCGGCACAAGATCATGACCGCCGAGGTGCTGCCGGGAGCGCGGATTCGCATCGACGAGACCGCCGTGGAACTGGGCGTGAGCGTCACCCCGGTCCGCGAGGCACTGCTGACCCTGCGGGGCGAGGGCATGGTCCTCCTCGCCCCGCATCGCGGCTACGAGGTCGCTCCGCTCACTCGGACCGACGTCGACGATCTGTTCTGGCTCCAGGGCGAGGCCGCGGCACGGATCGCCCGTCGCACGGCGCGGGTGGTGACCAGTGCGCAGATCGACGAGCTCGCCTGGGCCAACGCCCGGTTCCGCAGCGCCGTGAGGTCAGGCGATCACGAGGACCTCACCGATGCGGAATTCGAGTTCCACCGCACGCACAATCAGATCAGCGGCAATACGAAGCTGGCCTGGGTGCTGCTCAACACGACCCGCTACACACCCCACGCGCTGTACGCGTCGGACCCTGAGTGGGGAGAGCTGACCGCGAACCTGCACGACGAGCTGATCGCCGCCTACCGATCCGGTGACCCGGACGCTGCGGCCGAGTGCATCCGTCGGGAGTTCACCGACGGCGCCGCGCGGCTGATCGCCCATCTGTCGCAGACTCAGATTTGGCAGAACGCCCCCTGAACTGCTGTTTTGCACTCTCCCGGAGACATGGGATAGAGTCTGTTCTCGTTCGCAACGAGAGCAATCCCCCATAGCTCAACGGCAGAGCACTCGACTGTTAATCGAGCGGTTATTGGTTCGAATCCAATTGGGGGAGCGTAAGAGACCCCAGGTCAGAACTACTTTCTGGCCTGGGGTTTTCTCTGTCCGGGAGACAAATCCCAGGAATATCCCAGGAATTGCCAGCCATCTACCGCCAGTGAACGACGAACCGGTCCCGGTCCGACGACTCCCGCAACGGCAGGATGTCGACGTGATCGATCACCGAAGCGATCAGTGCACGCCGGTCCTCGAGCGGCGTCGATTCGTCCGCCCACCATTGAACGACGTCCTCGTCTGTCAGCGACGGAAACCGGTCCACGACGTCGATCAACGCCAGCGACGACTCCGCCTCCGCGCGCACTTCTCGCGCGGCCGCCACGCCGGCCTCAAACGCCGCGGACAGGACCTCCAACTCAACCGAAACCGGCTCATCCCAATCGGGGGTGTAGGAGTTGGGGTCTGAAGCCGCCGGTCTCGAGCAGGCTTCGGGCGATGTAGTTGGTCAGGTTGCGGAACCCGAGTGCGGAGCCGCGCAGGTGTTCGAGCCGTCCGTTGAGCGCCTCGGTCGGCCCGTTGCTGGTGCCGGGTCGTTCGAAGTAGGCGAGCACGTCAGCGGCTCGCTTCTTCAGGGTCCGGCCCAGGGGGGGTGAGCTCGGTGAGCACCTTGGGGACGCCGGCGCTGAGGTCGGTGATCAGCTTCTCCATGAGCTCGCGGCCACGTTGCCGGTCCTCGTGGCGATAGGCGGCGATCATGCGCTGGTAGACACCCCAGGTCGCCTCGACCTCGACGTGAGCGTCATCAACGAACAGCGCGCGTAGCCTGTCGCTCTGCTTGTCGGTGAGCAGGTCCGCGCCGGTGTGCAGCGTGCGCCGCGACTTGTAGAGCGGGTCGTCCCTGAACCCACGGTGCCCGTGGGTCGCGAGTTGGACCCGGCGCCGGCACCTGTCGAGGGCGTCACCGGCCAGGCGCACGACGTGGAAGGGATCCATCACCGTGACCGCGTCCGGGATCTCCTCTGCAGCGGCGGTCTTGAACCCGGTGAAGCCGTCCATCGCGACCACCTCGACCGCGTCACGGAAGGCGTCGTCGCGGTCGGCGAGCCAGGTCTTGAACGCCGCCTTCGACCGGCCCTCGACCATGTCCAGCAGCCTTGCTGGGCCGGCGCCATCGCGGACCGGGGTGAGGTCGATGATCACGGTGACGTACTTGTCGCCACGCCTGGTGTGGCGCCAGACGTGCTCATCGACGCCAATGACCTTCACGCCCTCAAACCGCGTGGGGTCGTTGATCAGCAGCCGCTTGCCTTCAGCCAGGACCGCGTTGTTGGCGGTGTCCCACGCGACCCCGAGTCCCTCGGCGACACGGGCGACGGTGAGGTGTGCGACCACGATCCCTTCCAGCGCCCACCGCAGCCCGGTGCGCGAGAGCTTCGCGCGTGGCTCCGCCGCGGCGCTGGTGTCTTGGCGCCACACGTGTCCGCAGTCGGCACAGCGGTAGCGGCGCACTACAACTTCCAGCACGGTCGGTCGCCAGCCCAGCGGCTCGTGGGCCAACCGCCGGATCACGGTGTCACGAGCAGCGCCTTCGCTGCCGCACCGTCGGCACCACTGATCTGGTTCCACCACGCGGCACGCGAGGACCGCACGATCCGGTTCAAGTCGTTGTCCGGTCACGCTCAGACCGAGGCTGTCGAGTCGAGCGAAGGCGGTCAGGTCAGGGCGGCCGAAGCCGGCCGGCGGGGTAGCGTCGGACACGTCGAGGTCTTTCGGATGGATGGCGTAGGAACCTCCGTCGTCGGGAGACCTCGACGTCTATCTGCGGACCGACGCGCCCAGCCGACCTACACCGTCAGCTGAGAAGACCCCTGAAACGTCTTCGACGACGACAGGACCGGCGAGGAGGAGGGCGCGGTGAGCTAAAGGAATGGAGCTTGCTCGGCTTCGACGCCGCCGCAAGCTCCGGTGAAACGGTCGGTACTGGTCGGTACTGGTCGGTCGTCGTCGGTCACCACCGGATGGCGGCGTCCCCCACGCTCGGCGTTTGAGCAGGTCAGCGGCTCGTTCGCCCAGTGGGCGCATCAAGCGATAGACGCAAAGCCGACGTGATTAGGTCGTCGGTTCGATTCCGACAGGCGGCTCCGGCGAACAGCCCCTGACCTGCGCAAACGCAGGGCAGGGGCGGTTCGGTTCTGGTGGTCGCGCGATGCGCTGGCCTCACGGCTCTGCCCGACACCGACGTCGCTCTCCTCTGCGACGGACCCCTCGCCGGCTGAGCGCTCGCGGCCGGCATCCTGTCCGTGTGCCGATAGGCCTCGCACCGCTCGGCAACGCAGCGTGGCGTTGCGTCGCGACCTGGCGACGGCTCGGCGGGGCGCGATCGTCTCGTGCGTTGGCGGACTACGGGAGCTTGGACGCGAGGACGTCGGCCGCCAGGATCTCGGGTGCTGCGCCGAGGAGGTGCTGATTGTCCGTCAGGGCTGCGACGATGGCGCCGTTGGCGTGGGCGTCGCGAGCGGCCTCGTCGGGGAATGCATCGAAGATCCAGAAAGTGTCGGCGTGGGTCCTGACCGCGAACCAGACAATCGTTCCTACTTCTTCGTTGGCGAGCGCGACAGCGCCGGCGAGCAGATCGGCGAGCGCGTCGTGCTGTCCATCGGCCGCGACGATCTTGGCGACGAAGGCATACGGAAGTGATGCGGGTGTGGACATGAGGGGTTCTCCTAGGTGTCGAGGTTTCCCGGTGAAGCAAGTTCAGCGTAGGACGAGCAAGGGCATGTGAGAAGTGGCGTATACGGCAGTATTGCTATTGTTTGCGCCATGCGTATCGGACTGATCGCGATCGACGGCTGCTTCGGTTCGGCTGTCGCGTCGGTCATCGACATCGTGCGGGTGGCCGACGGAGCCCGCGGCGATGTCGACCCGCGGATCGACCCGATCGAACTCGCCATCCTCGGACCGAAACGGAGAGTGACCACGACGGCATCGATGACCCTGTCGGTGGACCACCCGCTGTCGGAGTCCGCAGAGTTCGACGTGGTCGTCGTCCCTGCGCTTGGAACCCTCACGGCCGCCGCTACCAACGACGCCCTCCAGAGCCGAGATGCTCGTTCGGTCATCGCCTCGCTCGGGCGCCTCGACGACGCGACCACCCGGATCGCCGCGGCGTGCACCGGCGTGTTCGCTGTCGCCGAGACCGGACGGATGCATCATCGGCGGGCGACGACCAGCTGGTTCCTGGGGCCGGAGTTCCTGAAGCGCTATCCGACCGTCGCCCTCGATCTCGACACCATGGTCGTGGTCGACGGAAACCTCGTCACCGCCGGCGCCGCGTTCGCCCACATCGACCTCGCGCTCTCACTCGTGCGATCGATCAGCCCCGACCTGGCCCAACATGTCGCCAAGCTCCTCATCATCGACGAGCGCCCGTCGCAGGCGGCCTTCGTCGCCTACGAACATCTCCGGCACGAAGACCCGATCGTCGTCGAGTTCGAACGCTTCGTGCGCGCCCGCCTGGACGAACCGTTCAACGTCGCCTTCGTCGCGCAGTCGCTCGGCACCAGCCGGCGCACCCTCGAACGACGAGTCCGTGCGGCGCTCAACCTCACTCCGCTCGGCTTCGTCCAACGGCTTCGCATCGAACGAGCTCGGCACCTCTCAGCAACCACGGACCTCACCTCCGCCGAGATCGCGCTACGGGTCGGCTACGCGAACGCCGAGACTCTGCGCTCCCTCCTGCGCAGGGAGCGACGCCGTTCCTGACCTATCGCCATGCCTGTAGCCGGTGTCCTAGCGCTCGACTGGAACCACCTCTCAGCACGTCGCGTCGACGCCCCGGCGTCGCCCCTGGACGACCCACTCGACACACCCGCAGCACAGGCCATGTGACGTGCCCCGGCTTCCCGGACGGTCGGGGTCGGGTGGCTGTGATGTCGCTGCGTTCTCGTCGAGGGGGTCAGCAGACTCGATCAGGGTCGATTGGGATGAGACGCGAAGGCGGTCAGGTCAGCGCGGCCGAAGCCGGCCGGCGGGGTAGCGTCGGTCACGTCGAGGTCTTTCGGATGGATGGCGTAGAAACCTCCATCGTCGGGAGACCTCGACGTCTATCTGCGGACCGACGCGCCCGGCCGACCTACACCCTCATCTGGGAAGAGCCCCGAAACCAGAGGCTCGCCGGAGGAAGGCGAAGGCTGAGCGGCTACGCGCAGATCAGCCAGAAGGCGACAGTCCCGATGCAGTTGATGCCCTACACCGAATGCGCCAAAGCCGGCCGAAGTAGAAGCGACGCTCAATACGATGCTGGACTCGATACGTAACGACGTCCCCACTTACGACGGCGCTGGAGAACCGCAAGTGTCCCGCACGAGAATCGTGAATGGGCACCACGTCCAGGCATTTATTTGCGCGCCGCGGCGCTCCGCGCCGAAGAGCCCGACTTGTATCTCGAGCCCGATGAACTCGAACTCGCCGGGATACCGCAGGCGCTCGGGCATGCGACGAATCAGCAGCTTCTCGACGAGATTCAGCAGCGCGTTGACCCGGAAGCAGCACGACTGTTCCGTGGAGAGGGCGACGCGGTCATCATCACGCCGAAGTTCGCGAGCGCCGACGATGCGATCGAGGAGGAATGCTGGGCGGCCCGTCGCATCGACGAGATGTCGCAGTCGGACTACATCAACCGGGCATCCGCTCGTCGCTGCGAAGAGCCCGATCCCGAAGGTCCCGAGAACGGGGCATAGCAGACCCAGTGTCAGATACGACCGATACGATCCACGCCACACGGTGCGCGACAGGACAGCGCGCCTCACACGAAGGGGATCAAGATGGGGCTCTATGTCGGAGGAGGGATCGGGCCAGTCGGCTGGTCGATGCCGCTGGTACCCCGCGGCCTCGGCAAGGACATGGTCAGCGCAACCGGCGGACTGCTCTACCTCTGCTGGCAGATGGTGCGCTGGTTCTTGCTGCTGACGTGGTGGATGCTCTACGGCGTCTGGCTGTTCTACAAGTACCTCGCGATCGGATGCTGGTGGCTCGGCCGGAAGGGCTGGGAATGGTGGCAGATCCGCCAGGGGAACCGAGCCGCCGTGGAAGCGGCGAACCGCGCGTACGCGAAAGCTCTCGCGGACCGTGCTGACGCCGAGAACGCCGCATGGAACTCCGGCCAGCCCGGCGCCGAGTACGGCCAGTACCAGCCTCACCTGCTGACGCGACATGACCTACCCGATCAGGACCGTCGCGCCAGCTAGCCCCGACTACGACCCCGGCACAGTCTCACCAGCCGTGCCGCGCGAAGGAGATCATCATGCGCTACCACCCGTGGCGGGAGGCATCCGGAATCAAGGACTCGAAATCGTGTTCGTCGACAACCTCCCGCCCGGGGTGCGCGGCCAGAGCTGCGCTGCGGGAACCGCATAGAGATCAGCGCCGGTGCGCTCAGCGACGAGCGACGCTCGACACTGTCCCACGAGATGGGCCACATCGAACGCGGCTGCTTCATCCCCGTTGACCCGGTTCTGCACGCTCGCGAGGAAGCCGCTGTCGAACGCATCGCCACGCGCCGTTTCGTCACCCTCGACCAACTCCTCGATGCCCTCTGCTGGTCGCAGCACGTCGGCGAGATCGCCGACGAGCTCTGGACCGATATCCCGATGCTCAAGGCCCGCGTCGCCGACCTCACACCAGCCGAACAGCGGTGGATCGAGGACGAACTCGAACGTCGGGTAGCCTGATGGGGCGCCGGCGCCTCGAGGTCGGCGAGCACGGACAAATCGCGGTCACGCCGCTCGCCTCGAATAAGTACCGTGCGCGCTGAGAAGTCCGATGCCGCGACGGGAAGATCCGATCCGTTCAGGCAGACGGGCCCTCCGAAGGCGCGGCCACCGACGCGGTCACGAAACGCGCAGCGGAGCGTGCAGCATCCGCCGGCCGTCCCGTCTCTGATGCCGCAGTCGCAGAACTTACTCCGAACCCTGGTGACCGTACTGGCAGATAAGTGGCGGGAGCAGAAGGAGTCCGCGGTCTCGGAACAATCTGTCCAGACCTCGAGCCTTACCATCTCGCGATCACGCGATCGGCGAACTCCGGATCAATAAGGTCACCACGTAGACGATCGAGTGGCTGATCGATCGAGAAGCGTCTGGGCGCCCAGCTAAAGCGAAGGGCTTACGTCGTCAGGTATCGGAGATGTTCGCAATCGCGATCCGGCACGACGCTTACGACGGCGCGAACCCTCTCTTCGCGTTTTCCCACCGGTCTGGCGACACGGCGAAGCCGGTCAACACCGCATCAGCGAACGCCCGGCGTTCCATGCATCGACGAAGGCATCGTCCAGCCTGCTCTCCACTGCCTGGAGGGCCCGGATCCCGAACACGACGTCGTCGGCGAGATCCGGCTCGTCGGCGATGAGCGGCGCGACGACTTGATCACGCATCACGAGCTCGTGCACGGCGTCGGCCTCGACGTGTTCACGGTAGAAATGCCGGGCCGCCTCCGGAGCGTCGATCCGCTCGAGTCCTTTGAGAAGCCACGCCGAGCCCACCGGCGAGGTCATCTCCGTGGCGGCGAAGTGTCCGACCGTCGCTCCGCGGCGTGAGCCTCGCAGCGCGAGACACGACATGAGGTTCACGGTCGCCAGCACCACGGCGGGAGCGTCGTTGAGATAGCCGAGATAACTGTGGTCGAGCCCTGTGGCCGACAGCAGATCGGCGTACAGCTCCTGGTGAACACGCTCACCGCGTCCGCCGCCGTACTCGTCGAACTCCACCGCCACGAAGGCCGCCTTGGCATCTCGACGCAGCCGGGGAATCGCCCACGCGTGGGGATCGGCCTCCTTCAAGTGGTAGATGGAGCGCGCCTTGAAATAGTCGGCGAACTCGTCTTCGGTGCCGTGACGGCGCAGATGCGCCGTCGCTCCCTCGGGAACGGCCCGTGCGAGCGCGTCGAGTTCGGCATCGGCGGTGCCTTCGTCGCTCAGCGGCGACAGCCGATCCGCCACGGCGTCGAGGAACCGGTCCTCGAGACGGACGCGCGCGTCGATGACTGCCGGGTCCCACTCGCAATCCCTCCCGGCGTCGGCCCACCCGCGATAGTGCAATTCGTGGCACACGGTCAACGACAGCTGCAGATCGTCGCCCCACGGATCGAGCCCGTCCGGCACGTCGATCCGGGACGGACGACTGTCGACCTTCGCGCGTATCGCTTCGATGAGGACTTCGGACATCGGTCCGCGCGGTTCCGGCATTCGCGCAATCACGCGTTCCCGAATCGATCCCGGTCGGGACATCGGGCATCACCTGCCTTTCATCGCCACGGCAGAAGTACCCTCCCTGAACGAAAGCAAACCATCGCAGGACGTGACCGACGCCCGGTCGGGTACCCGATGCTTCATCAGGCACTGAACGAAACACGCGAGACGGAGCGAGATCGATGGCCGACGAGAACACCCCGCAACGGAGCACCGCTCCCCTTTTCACCCGTCAACCGCCGCCGACACCCCGGCTGCGCACGCTCGAGACATTGGACGACGTCGTCGACGAGATCGCCGACCGCGAGCCGGTGTACATCAGATACTCACACGGTCCGGCGACGGACGCGGAGGCCGGACCGAGCCTCGACTACGAGGCGGCATTCACGTTGCCCGGGTTGTCGGTCGCATCGCTGACTCCCGAACCGTGGTGGACACGGAGCCCGAAGCCGTGGATCGCGCGACGCATTCGCAAGTATGCCGAACTCGACGCCCCCGACCGCTACGCCTGGCTTCTGGCCGGCGAGGTGGTGGGCCGCGGGCCCGACCACGAGCCGCTGGTCCGCCGGGTCGACGTCATCGCCCGCCTCGCTCCGCAGGTGCTGTCGGAGGCGGCTGAGGTCTACGAGGAGATGTTCGAGGCGGGCCGCGATTCCCGGGCCGACGCATCCGACGGTTGATCGGCCGCACGGCGGGGTACTCCTCACTCGACCGACGAGCCCGTGTGCTCGTACCCAGATGGCCGGAGGTTTGTCCATGAGCACGACCGCGTCGAGAGCTGAGTCCGTATCGAGGCAGCGACCCCTCGGAGTGCGAAGCGCCGTCACCGACTCGCTCCTGATCACGTCGGACGTGTCCGCGCTGCACCGTGTCCAGGACGTCTATCGACCTCAGGAGGACACCGCTCTGCTGGTCGACGAACTGACCTCGGCAGACCTCTCAGGACTCCGCGTGTTGGATCTGTGCACGGGTTCAGGCGCGGTCGCCGTTGCCGCCGCTCTGGCCGGCGCCCAGGTCACCGCCGTCGATTCCTGCCGCCATGCGGTGGCCCGAACGCGCCGGTCAGCCGCGGACGCCGGGGTCGAGGTACGGACCGTCTGTGCCGATCTCGCGGACGTGAGCGAGACCGGCTTCGACGTCATCACGTGCAACCCGCCCTATGTGCCGACCCCGCCCGGCACGGAGATGTCGGCGGTCGGGCCCCGGCACGCGTGGAACGGTGGCCCTGATGGCCGCGCCGTGCTCGACGTGGTGTGTGCCATCGTGCCCGGGCTGCTCGCCGACGGTGGAACGGTGTTAATCGTGCAATCCGAACTGTCCGGCGTCGACGCCACGGTGGCCGCACTGCGCGCCGCGGGTCTGCGGACCGAAGTCACGTCCGAACGACGGATTCCGTTCGGGCCCGTCGTCAGGTCGCGTCACGACGCCCTCGTGGAGTCGGGATTCCTCGACCCTGAGTCGGACGACGAAGCGATCGTCGTCATCCGGGCGCAGCGGACCGGGGACCGCCCGGGACGAGCGGAGCCGGCATGACCGACGGACGCCGCCGAGTACGAGTGGTGCCGAAAGGCCCGATTCTGGTGGAGGGGCCGGTCGACGTGCAGCGGCCGGACGGATCGGTGCTCCACTGCGACCGTTTCCAGGTGGCTGTCTGCGCGTGCGGCTTCAGCGCGACGCCGCCGCTGTGCGACGCCTCCCATCGTCGGCGGCGACCGCGGAAGCCGACCGGCACCGCCGAGGCCGCAAACGGAGACTAAGCACCTCGACCTCGGCGCGGCCGGTCGGGCACGAAACCGTGGTGCACACCCCAGAGAACGGCCTGCGCACGCGTGGTGACACCGATGCGGCGATAGCACGTGCGGATATAGGTCTTCACCGAATTGATCGACAACCCGGTGCTGTCGGCGATGTCGGCATTGCTCAGCCCCTGCGTGATGAGGGCCAGTACCTCGGCCTCCCGCTGGGTGAGACCCTCCTCCCGGCCAGGCCAGTCGCCCGCACTGCTCACCGCGGTCTCCTGCCGGCTCGCGAAGACGGTCGAGGACGGTTTCGCCGCGTGGATCTGCTCCAAGGCGTCCACGAGTTCCCCTGCGGGGAGTTTCTTGGATACGAGCGCGGCCGCACCGTTGTCGAGGGCCGCAGTGACAGCCGGCTCCGAGACCTCCCATGCGTACACGACCACCTTGCGCACCCGATGGTTCGCGACCAGGTCGGAGATCATCGAACGGTCGGCCGGCGGATTGGCGAAGGAGTCGTACAGCGCGATGTCGACGTCCTCGGCGACCTCGCCCGAGGTCGAGAGCGCCTGTACGCGCACGCGGTCGGAGTACCGCCGGAGCATCGTCGCCAGCCCCCGCACCACCACGTCGTAGTCGTCGATGAGGGCTACTCGAATCGGATCCATACCCAACCGTACCCATTTCCGGTACACCCCTAGGGGTGAGCCTTTTAACCCCTCGAGTCGCTTACGGTCGACGCGACGGCGGATCGAATCCCTCCGCCCGACGACAGGTGCAGGCCCGGCCCGCACCGACTCCGAAGAGGACACTCCTGTGCAAGGACACGACGGCGTCGCCGATCCCGTCGACCCCAGGCTCGCGGTCGACCAAACCTTCCAGTTCGGACGGTTCTGGTATTACCGCGATGACGACCGCTGGGAGTGGTCGGATCAGTTGGCCCGCCTGCACGGCTACGAGTCGGCCGAGTCGGTGGTCCCGACCAGCGACCTGCTGCTCAGACACAAGCACCCGGACGACAAAGACCGAGTGGCCGACCTCATCGATCGTGTCCGGCGGGCCGGCGAGCCGTTCAGCAGTCAACATCGCATCATCGACACCCGCGGCGCGGTGATTCCGGTTATCGTCATCGCCGACGTACTGCAACACCCGGACGGTCGGCGACAAGGCACGTTCGGCTTCTACGTCGCGGCATCGCACAGCGGGACTGCGGCAGGCGGCAGCGCGGTGGTGCCGTCCGGGCGGGCCCACATGGACATCGACGAAATGGTCCGCCGGCGGTCGACGATCGAACGGGTCAAGGGCGCACTGATGCTGGTCTACCGGCTCGACGCCCAGCAGGCCTTCGACTTACTCGTCTGGCGCTCGCAGGAGTCGAACACGAAGCTGTACTCCCTCGCAGCCGCCATCGAGTCGAGATTCGTCGACGTCGACATGCCCTCGCGCGCCCGAACCAGCTTGGATCGAGTCGTGCTCAGCGCGCACGAGCACGTCCGTCGCGACCGGTCGGAGCACGCCTGAACCGCCGCGCGCACGTTTAGATCCGGGCGCACCCGGGCAACCACACCGTGGACACCATGTCTATCGAGTGAGGAGTCCCGATGCGTGCCGTCACATGGCAGGGCCGACGCGACGTCCGGGTGGAGACCGTCCCCGACCCGCGGATCGAAGAACCGACCGACGCCGTGATCCGCGTCAGTTCGACCAACATCTGCGGATCGGACCTACACCTGTACGAGGTCCTCGCGCCGTTCATGAAGGCCGGGGACGTCCTCGGCCACGAGGCGATGGGAACCGTGGAAGAGGTGGGGGCCGACACCGGCGACCTCCGAGTCGGTGACCGCGTCGTCATCCCGTTCCAGATCTCCTGCGGTCGTTGCTACATGTGCGACAGATCGCTCTACACCCAATGCGAGACCACCCAGGTCCGCGAAAAGGGAACGGGCGCGGCGTTGTTCGGCTATTCGGAGCTGTACGGCTCGGTCGCCGGCGGTCAAGCGGAGTATCTCCGCGTGCCCCAAGCCCACTTCACCCATATCAAGGTGCCGGACGGACCTCCCGACAGCCGGTTCGGCTACCTCTCCGACGTGCTGCCGACAGCGTGGCAGGCGGTGGAGTACGCGGACGTTCCCGACGGCGGGTCGCTGACCGTGATCGGCCTGGGGCCGATCGGCGATATGGCCGCACGCATCGCCGCGCACCGCGGGATCCGCGTGATCGGCGTCGACAGAGTGCCTGAGCGGCTCGCCCGAGCCGACGCGAACGGAGTCGAGACGGTCTCCGCCGACGACGACGTCGCCACCGCGGTGCGCGACCTGACGTCGGGCCGGGGCACCGACTCCGTGATCGACGCGGTGGGCATGGAAGCGCACGGATCACCCGTCGCGAAGGCTCTGCAGCACGCCGTGGGCCTGCTCCCCGACGCGGTCGGTCGGCGGATCGACACCGCCTTCGGCGTCGACCGGATGTCGGCGCTGCACACCGCGTGCGACGTGGTCCGGCGAGGTGGAACGGTCTCCGTCTCCGGTGTGTACGGCGGTGCGATCGACCCGATGCCGATGTTCAAGCTCTTCGACAAACAGGTGCAACTCCGGATGGGACAGGCCAATGTGAAGCGCTGGACCGACGCGATCATGCCGCTGCTGACCGACGACGATCCCCTCGGGGTGGACCGCTTCGCCTCGCATCGGCTGCCACTAGACGACGCCGCAGACGCGTACCGGAAGTTCCAGGAGAAGTCGGACGGATACGTCAAGGTCGTCCTCGAACCCTGACGCCGCGCCGCCCGTCGCGGGTTTCACAACGAGAGGAGAAGCTCATGCTGGCGCTGGACTCGGACGAACCATGCGTACTGCTGACCGATCACGTCGACACTCTGGCGGACTTCTGGTCGAAAGCGCTGCACCTCGCCGTCGGGGACGCGGACTCCGATCGCGCCGAACTGGTCGATGACGGCCGGCGCGTCCAGCTCATCGTGCGACGCGTGATGCCGCCGCGGCCGCAGTCTCGGATCCGATTGTCGGCCTTCGATACTCAGGACGTCGCCGCCGCTGTCGAGCGGCTGATCGCGTTCGGCGCCTCGTCGCCCCGGACCCCCTATCCGTCGACTCCCGGGCACGCTGTGGTCATCGATCCCGACGGCAACACCGTGGAGATCACCGCGACGGTGGGCTCGGACGACTGACCGCGGCGCACCACGGGGCCGATCACGTCGCCGTCAACTCCTGCCGCAAGGTGGCGATCGACTGACGCAACAGCCGAGAGACATGCATCTGCGACATCCCCGTGCGTTGGGCGATCGCGCTCTGCGAGAGGTCTTCGAAGAATCGGAGACCGAGGATGCGGCGCTCCCGCGGCCGCAGTCGCGCGAGCGCCGGCCGGAGAGACTGCGCGACGTCGACCAGATCGTAAGCCGGGTCGGGACGGCCGATCCGGTCGATCGCGGATCGGTCGTCGGCTGCGCCCGCCGGCTGATCGAGCGAGGCCGGAGCCGATGCGGCGGCCGCCATCCGCGCTTCGTCGATGTCGGCGAGGTCGGCATCCAGTTCGGCCGCCAGCTCGGCACGCGTCGGTAGCCGATGGAGTCGGTGCGTCAGGTGTCCTTCAGCCGTCCCGATCCTCGATGACAGTTCCTTGATGCTGCGAGGAGTGCGAAGGACCGCGGTCCGGTCCCGGAAGTGCCTGCGCACCTCGCCCATCACTGTCGGGACGGCGAATGACAGAAAATCGGACCCGCGAGACGGCGCGTACCTGTCGACGGCCTGGACCAGTCCCAGTCGTGCCACTTGCACGAGGTCGTCGTGGAACTCCCCTCGGCCGCCGAACCTCTGCGCGATGTGCTGAGCGAGCGGGAGGCTCGCCACCACCGCCTCGTCTCGAAGGCACTTTCTGCGGGGATCCCCCGCGGGAAGCGCTTCGCGCTGCGCGAGCAGGTCCCGCACGTGGTCGTACCCGTCGTCGGTCATGGCAGAGCTCCTTCAACGCCGACCGCACCCAGGCGTGGTCACACGTGACCGGAGCCCGCTGTGCGGTGATGATGTGAACGCCCGGGCGCGGTGCGCCTTCCGGGCAGGAGTTCGGCTGCCGTTTCAACCGAGTGGATTCGACGCTACCCGCTGCGAGCGTCCCGCGGAAGGCAATCGGCCCCACCGACGCATATCGCCCCCGACCTGCGGGTCGGGGGCGATAGGTTTTCCGGCAGTGCCTGCGCAGTTCGGTGTCAGACGGACTTGACCTTCGACCGCAGCATGAACGCGTGCACGATCTCGACTGCGCCGACCACCACGAGCATGATGCCCGAGACGACGGTGAGGGTGGCGACCGACGAGATGGGCCAGATGATCAGGATGCCGCCGGCGATCACGGTCACGATTCCCAGGAAGATGCCCCAGCCACGGCCGGGCAGGCCGCTCGCCGAGTCCATGAAGACCGACAGTTCGGTGACTCCGCGGAAGATCCAGCCGATACCGACCCACAGTGCCAGGAGAATCACCGCGGTCTCGATGTTCCGGAAGGCCACGAAGGCCAGCAGGATCGAGATGGCGCCGGAGAGGAACGAGAGAACGCGCCACCAACCGTGGGTGTGCTGCACTCCGAAGGTCGCGGCGACCTGGAAGATGCCCGAGATCAGCAGATAGATGCCGAAAAGAATGGCGACCACCAGAAGTGTCGCCGCCGGCCAGATCAGGACGATGACGCCGAGGATCAGCGAGGCGATGCCGATTCCGAGGAGGCTCTGCCATGTGCGGGTCGCGATGTCCTTGACGGCGTCGCGCGCCGCAGCGCTGAGCGGATCATTGATTGCCAAAGTGCTCGTCGGCCTTTCTCTTTCGATGGGTGACGATCGGTGTGGACCGTCTCCGGGAACCGGGCGAGAGGCGAACTCTGTCCGGATTCATCGGAGCAGGACGATACTAGCGCGGACGGCCTTCCCCGTCTCGGCACATCGGCCCAGGTGATACGGCGTCGTCACCGAGTCCGCACACCCGCCGCGCGATGCGCTAGCGTGGAGTCGACATGATCACTCGCATTCAGGAGATGTCCGGCGCGTTCCGCGCCGCGAACAGATGACCGCGCTCCGCAGCCGATTCCGATGGATCGGCCAGTGGATCCTGCCGTCGCACCCGCGCCCGCGGGCCGACCTCACCTCATCTCTCCCGCGCGATCACGCGCATTCGACTGATCGGTCATCGATGAAGCAGTACACCCAACAGCAGATCCTCGACTCGTTCCGCGGCGCCACCCGCAGCGAGATCAAGAAGGTCACCTTTCCCCTCGACTTCGACGACGTCGACTTCTCGCGCCTCGAGTACTACGGCTGGCGCGACCGCAAGATGCCCCGCCGCGCCTACATCGCGGTGGAGCACGACGGCCGGCTCGTGTCGTTGGTCCTCAACCGCGCCGAGGCGACGCCGTCGCGCCGCACGATGTGCACCTGGTGCCGGGACGTCGACCTCAGCGAAGAGGTGGTGCTGTACACCACCAGGCGCACCGGTGCGCAGGGCAGGCGTGGCGACACCATCGGCACGCTGGTGTGCTCGGGGTTCCACTGCTCGAAGCACGCCCGTAAGCTGCCGCCCGCCTATCACAAGGCCACCGACCTCGACGCCATTCGGGCCGAGCAGGTGGCCGGACTGCGCAACCGCGTCGGATCGTTCGTCGCCGAGGTGCTCTCGACCGAGGACTGACGCGCGGCGCGGGCCGCACGGCGGCCCGCGCGGGTCGCGCCGAGCGTCGAGGCACTGCGGCCGTAGCCCACCAGGAACAGACCGGGGACCCGGACCACGCTGACGTCGTCGTCGGCCATCAGCACGCCGCCGGAGGGCTCCCGGATCCCGAGCGGGGCCAGGTGTGCGAGCGACGGCCGAAAGCCGGTGGCCCAGATGATCACGTCCACCGGTTCGCTCGTGCCGTCGGCGAACTCGACACCGTTGCGCACCAGACGCGCGAGCGGACCGCGCGAGGACAGGACACCGCTGTCGATCGCCGGCGCGAACCGCGGGGTTCGCGGCAGCCCCGTGGCCGCGACCACGCTCAGCGGTCGCAGTCCCGCACGGGTCCGGGCCGCGACACCGTTCTCGACGGCGAGCCCCCATCGAGCGTCGAACGGGGTGTCGCGCCAGCGCGGCGGCGTGCGCGTCGACCAGATCGGGACGGCACCGGCCTCGTCCAGGAGTACGACGAACTCGACAGCGGATATGCCTCCGCCGACCACCAGGACCCGCTGTCCGGCGAAGTCCTCCGGTTCCGGAAAGTCCCGGGTGGTCAGTTGACGGCCCGCGAAACGACCCGGGTACCACGGCACATAGGGGCGATCCCACGTGCCGGTACCACTGATCACCGCCGACGCACGGTAGGTCCGCGTCGCTCCGTCGCGGCCCTCGGCACGGACGAGGAAGCGCCACACCGGTTCGCCCGTCGGTTCGACCGCGACCACTCGCCACGGTCGCGCCACCCGGAGACCGTGCTCGGCCTCGTAACGCCCGTAGTAGCGCTTGATCACCTCGCGCGCGGGCTCGTCAGGATCGGCACCGGTGAGCCGTGTGCCGGGCAGGTCGTGGACGCCGTTCACCAGGCTGAAGGTCAGGGCGTCCCAGCGATGGCTCCACGCTCCGCCCGGAGTCGGGTTTGCGTCGAGCACCTCGAAGTCGCTGCCTGCACGCAATCCGCCGCGCTGGAGGAAGTAGGCGGCCGAGAGTCCGGCCTGGCCGGCGCCGATCACCACGATCCGGCGGTCGACCGCGGCCGCAGTCAGCGTCGTCGGCACTTCTGGGTCTCGGCTCATGACTGAGGCAACCGCACGTACCTCCTCGGTGTTCCGAGACAGTTGCGTCAGTCACAGTTGCGTGCACAAAACTTTTCACTCGTGCAATACTGCACTAGTGCAAAATATTTCTGAACTAGGCCTTCGGGAACGCCAGCGTCTTGAGACGCTGCGTGCACTGCGAACGGCCGCCGTCGAACTGGTGGGTGAGAACGGACTCCACGACACCACGGTCGCCGAGATCGCCGACCGCGCCGGAGTGTCACGACGGACGTTCTTCAACTACTACGCGTGCAAAGAGGACGCCGTCCTCGGAGCCGTGCCGCCGACAGTGCCCGACCAGGCGCTCAAGGATTTCGTCGAAGCCGGTCCCGGCCCGGACCGCCTCGACCGTGCCGTCGATCTGGTGATGGCGGTCGCCAAGAGCATCCGACAGGGCGGCGGCCCCCATTCCCACCACCGCGAGCTGATCCGTCGGTTTCCCGAGCTCGTCGAACGGATGCAGCAGCACGGCACCGCCGCGCAGGAGCTGCTGAGTTCGGTGATCACCGAACAGATCGGTGAGCGAGCCGGCCCGGAATCGGTGGACGACGCCCGTGCGCTCATCATGCTCGCCGGCGCCGTCCTGCGCTTCGCCTACAAGAAGGACCCCGAAGTCCTCGACAACCCCGACTCGCCCGCCCTCGCCGACGCCGGCGCAGTCTTCCGCCGAACCATCAAGGACCTGCTATGACCACTTCCCTCGCCGAACCAACGGACGGCACTACCGGGAATACCGAGCGCCGCAGCGTGATGCTGCTGTTCATCGGACTGATGATCACGATGCTGCTGGCATCGCTGAACCAGACCGTGCTCTCGACAGCTCTGCCGACCATCGTCGGTGAGCTCCAGGGCGTCGACCAGATGACCTGGGTCATCACCGCCTACATCCTCGCGTCCACCATCGTGATGCCCGTGTACGGCAAGATCAGCGACCTGTTGGGCCGCAAGCCCGTACTGATCGCCGCGATCCTGATCTTCCTCAGCGGTTCGGTGGTCGGCGCACTCTCCGGGAACATCACCTGGCTGATCTTCGGCCGCATCCTCCAGGGCATCGGCGGCGGCGGATTGATGATCCTGTCGCAGGCGGCCATCGCCGACGTGGTTCCCGCCCGGGAACGCGGCCGCTACATGGGCTTCCTCGGCGCGGTCTTCGCCGTCTCCTCGGTCGCCGGCCCGCTGCTCGGCGGCTGGCTCACCGAGGGCCCGGGCTGGCGCTGGGCGTTCTGGCTGAACCTCCCGCTGGGTGCTCTCGCGATCGCCGCCACCCTGGCCTTCATGAAGCTGCCGAAGGTGCAGCACGAGGTGCGACCGCGACTGGACTACCTGGGTATGGCTCTGATCGCCGGCGCCACTACCAGCCTCGTGCTGATCTGCACCTGGGGCGGGCACACCTACGACTGGCTGAGCCCGCAGATCATCGGCCTCGCGGTCGCGACCGTCGTCCTGGCTGTGGGATTCGTCGTCGCCGAGCTGCGCGCCGACAACCCGGTCATGCCGATGAAGCTGTTCGCGGATCGCAACTTCACGTTGACGACCGTCGCGAACCTGATGATCGGCGTCGCCATGTTCGGCGCTCTGGGCTACATGCCGACCTACATCCAGATGGTCACCGGAGTCGACGCGACCGTCGCAGGCCTGTTGATGATCCCGATGATGGGCGGACTGCTCATCACCTCGATCGCCTCCGGTCAGGCCGTGGCACGCACGGGCCGCTACAAGATCTTCCCGATCGTCGGCTCCATCGTCATGGGCGTCGGCCTGGTGCTGATCGCGTCGATGCACATCACCACACCCACCTGGCTCATGTGCGTGTATCTGGCCGTCTTCGGCATCGGCATCGGCCTGTCGATGCAGATCCTGACCCTGATCGTGCAGAACTCGTTCCCGGTCACCATGGTCGGCACCGCGACCGCCGCGAACAACTACTTCCGTCAGGTCGGCGCCACCCTGGGATCGGCGGTCGTCGGATCGATCTTCGCCTCCCGGCTGGCCACCCTGCTCACCGAGAAGCTCGCGGGCAGCGGTGCGGGAGCCGGCGGCGACGCGGGTCGCAACGGTCTCACGCCGGCAGCGGTGAACGCCCTGCCCGACGCCGTGCGCATCCCGATCATCGAGTCGTACAACGAGGCGTTGCTGCCGATCTTCCTGTTCTTCGTTCCGCTGGCCGGGATCGCACTCGTGGTCCTGCTGTTCGTGAAGGAGAAGCCGCTCGCGACGACCGTCCAACGAGAGGCAGCCGAAGTGCTCACCGAGGAGGAATTGCTGACCGAGGCCGAGATGATCACCATCGAAGCCGCCGAGGAGGCCGGCAACGACAAGGCCGCGGCGACCCGCTCCCGCGAGTAGTCGTCGGCGCGAGCCCGTCACCCGCTCAGCCGGCAAGGGGTGGAGCGCATCGGAACCGATGCGCTCCACCCCTTTCTCGTACCCTCGTCTCAGGCGACGGCGAGCGCGTCCACCGGCGTCACCGACACCGCACGACGACTGGGCGGCAGGGCGGCGATCGCCACCAGCACGACCGTTCCCGCAACGATTCCCGCGAACGCGCCCAGCGGCAGTCCGATCGGGAATCCCGGCGTGATCGCACCGATGAGCGACTGGCTGCCGACCGCCCCGAAGATCACGCCCAGCGCCAGACCCGCCACCATCGCCGTCCCGGACAAGGCGATCGATTCGAGAGTGATCGTGGCGCGGACCTGCCTGGCGGTGAAGCCCATCGCGCGCAGCATGCCGATCTCACGAGTCCTCCCGATCACTGTCAACGACATCGTCGACACGAAGCCCACCGCCGCGATGAGCACCGAGATGAGAATCAGTCCCACCAGCACCCAGGTCATCATCGACATCACGTGCCGGTTCTCCTCCACCTGCTCGGGCGTGAGATCCCAGCGGTCGATGGACTGCTGCAACGACCTCATACCCGCGACGATCGTGGTGATCAGGGTGACGCCGATGAACAGTCCGACGGTGGAGCGTGTGGTGCGGCCCGGGTCGGCGACCGAGTTCTTGCGCGCGAGGATCGCCGCCGGGCTCGCGCCCAGGAGCCGTCCCACACCGGCGACCATCGCGGGCACGAGGATCGGCGCACCGACCAGCAGTCCCACCGCGGCCGTCGCGGTGCCGAGGAAGGCGACGACGAACCCGCTCATGCTCCCCTCCTCCCCCAACAGACATGCGGCTCCGAGCAGGAGCGCGCCGACACCGGTCGCGATGACGGCCGCGGTGCCGCGAAGCCACCGCATCGAGCCCTTCGGCGCGACGACGGCGGTTCCGGAGAGCGTCTTCCGCGAACCCACCAGTGTCGCGCCCACCGCGACGCCCACCACCACGATCGCCGCGAGCACGGTGGTCGGGGGAAGGTAGCTGTACCGGATGGACGGAAGGATGTCCCGCGACACCATCACGGTCCGTGCGGCGTCGGCCAGCGTCACTCCGGCGACCAGCCCGATCCCGGCACCGATCGCCGCGACCTTCGCGACCCCGCGCACCAGACTCGACCGCAGCTGTCTCGACGAGGCGCCGATCAACCGCAGCAGCTCGAGTTGCTTGCGTCGGCCCGCGATCACCGTGTCGACACCGTTGCCGATCACCAGCGCGGCCACGAACAGCGCGATGAGGATGAACACGGACGACACGATGCCGAGCACCACTCCCACGTTGCCGCCGTTGTGCTCACCGGCACGGCCGAGGAAGTCGGAGGCCGTGAGCACCATTCCGGCGTACGCCGCCGACAGGCCGCAGACCACGCCCACGGTCGACAGTTCCCGCAGCGAACCCGCCGTCAGGCGGTAGTCCGTGGCCCTCATGCCGCCGCCCCCTGCAGATTGATCAGGAGGTCGGAGATCTGATGCGGGTCGAGGCCCCGGTACTCTCCGACGATCCGGCCGTCGGCCAGTACCAGGATGCGATCGGCGTACGACGCGGCCACCGGATCGTGCGTGACCATCGCGATCCCCTGCCCGTACTCGCGAGCGGCCGTCGTCAGCAAGGTCAGCACCTCGCGGCTGGTGCGCGTGTCCAGGGCGCCGGTCGGCTCATCGGCGAGAATGATGGTCGGGCGGCCGGCCAGGGCCCGGACGATCGCCACCCGCTGCTGCTGTCCGCCCGACAGCTGGGACGGCAGATGGTCCAGACGATCACGGAGTCCGAGCGAACCGACCAGGTGAGCGATCCACGCCTGCTGCACGGCGTCCGGCTTGTGTCCCGCCAGGACGAAGGGCAGCCGGATGTTCTCGTCCGCGGTCAGCGTCGGGATCAGATTGAACGACTGGAAGACGAAGCCGATGTTGGTGCGGCGCAGGAGCGTCCGCGCGGTGTCGTCGAGCCCGACGATGGGCGTCTGGCCGAGCCAGATCTGACCGGATGTCGCCTCGTCGAGTCCGGCCATCACATTCATCAGGGTCGATTTGCCCGACCCCGACGGGCCCATGACGGCGGTGAACTCGCTGCGGCGGATGTCGACCGAGACGTCGCGCAGCGCGTGGACTGGGTTCGCCGGATCACCGTAGGTGCGCGACACGTGGCGCATGACGACGGCGGGTCCGGTACTGATCTCGTTGGCGTTCATACGTCGAAGTTATGGCTCTGACCTGGCTCTTCGCGTCCGCCTACCGGCGCAAATCGCATCCTCCGACGGGCGGGTGCGGGGTCATCCCGCAGATGTACACCGCTGCGTCCTCCGGCTCGTCAGACGAGGCCGTGCTCGTACGCGTACACCACGAGTTGTACGCGGTCGCGCAGCGACAGCTTCGCGAGAATCCGGGAGATGTGCGTCTTGACCGTCGCCTCCGACAGAAACTCGGCTTGCGCGATCTCGGCATTCGACAGCCCGGACGCGGCACGCACCAGGATTTCGCGTTCGCGGACCGTGAGCGCGTCGTACTCCGGTCCGGGACGGGCGGTACGGGTTCCGTGCCGCTCGAAGAGCCTTCGGGTGGCCGATGCCGCGACCACCTGGCTGCCGTCGGCCACCGCGCGCACCGAGGCCAGCAGGAACTCCGGTTGCGCGTCTTTCAGGACGAATCCGCTCGCACCGGCTTCGATCGCCCGTGCGGCGGCCTCGTCGACGTCGAATGTGGTGAGCACGAGGATCTTCGGCGCCTCGTCGCCGAGGTCGGCCACGAGTTGACGGGTCGCGGTGATCCCGTCGATGCCCGGCATGCGCACATCCATGAGGATCACATCGGGCGCGGACGCGCGCACCGTCGACGAGAGGTTCAGCGCCGACGACTCCTGCGCCACCACCTCCACATCGGGTTGGCTGTCGAGAATCATCGCGATCCCGCCACGGAACAGCGGCTGATCGTCGATGAGGGCGACGCGGATCATGACGGTCCTTCCGGACGAGCGGGGATGACGAGTTCGACGAGCCAGCCGCCTTCGACGGCGGCGCTGGTCAGCGTACCGCCGGCGAGTTCGGCCCGCTCTGCCATGCCCCTGATGCCGTGGCCCGCGCCACCGGGAGCCAGCGGCTTCTCCGACAGCGAGTTCGCCACCGTGAGCCGGCATCCGTCCGACCAGTCCTGCCGGACGTACACCGGCGCACCCAGGTCGCCGTACTTGAGCGCATTCGTCAATGCCTCGGTGAGGACCGCGAAGGCGACCCGCACACTCAGCGGCGACGCCGCGTCTTCGTCACCGATCTCGGTGGACTGCAACGTCATTCCGGCTGCGCGCATCCGTGCGTAGAGCTGGTCGCGGTCGGTTCGCGCGTGCTCGGCCGTCGACTCGGCGCTGCGCAGTTCCTCCAGCACGCCCCGGACGTCGGCGAGCGCCTGCCGCGCCGTGTCGGCGATGACGCCGAGCGCCTCCTTCGCCGCCTCGGGACTGGCGTCCAGGGCGAAGCGTGCTCCTTCGGCCTGCGCCACCACCACCGCGAGCGAGTGCGCCACCACGTCGTGCATGTCGCGGGCCAGACTCGACCGCTGGGCCTGCTCGTCGTACAGGTCGAGCAGTCGCCGTCGTTCGAGTTCGGAGATCTGCTCGGCGATCCTCGCCTGTTCCACGCTGTGGCGCTGATACCGGATGAATCCGAAGGTCCAGCTGCCCACCAGCAGCACCGCGATGCCGACGAAGGTCATCGTGTGCGAGACGATCGTCGACGCCTCGGCATCGGTGCCGAACGCCGTCGACCTCGGATACACCCACGCCGCGATCGCCGAACCCACGACTGCCACGGCCAGCGACGCGCCCCGGACCCGACGATCCGGATGATTGCCCGCCGTGTAGTAGAGCACCGAGTAGAGCAGGCACGGTCCCACCGCGACGTCGTAGGTCGCCACCTGGATCACCGCCGACGTGACCGCCAGCAGCATCATCACCGACGGCGCGGACCGGCGGCACATCAGAGCCAGCCCGATCAGCAGGCTGACCACCTGCACCGTCGTGGTGAGACCCGACGAGAAGGCCAGCATCAACACCAGCAGAATCAGACCGATGACGGCGTCGGCGATCGTCGACCGTCGTGAGAGGTTCGGGAACGCGAGGGGGTCGGCGACGCGGTACCTGCCGATCATGACCATGCCACTACCGTGCCACGCCCGGAACGCATGGCCGACTCGATCCCCTGTGACCGGCGCTGCATTCGACGCTCGATCCGCCGATTGTGCCAATGAGCGTTGTACCGTTCACGTGTGACTTCGTTAGCAGACCGTGGGAGACGGAGCGTCACGGGCATCGCACAGCAGTCGACCGCACTGGTCGGCCGGGCCGCGGCCTCCGCCACCGACGCCCTCGCAGTGCCGGGAGCCCGAGCGCTGGCGACCGCGCGCACCTTCACCAGCCCGATTCAGGCACAGTCCGCCCCGGTTCCGGTGGACGGTGTGGAAGCCGCCAACCGGCTGCTGCGCCAACTCGGCATCACCACGTTCACGCCGACCGTCGGACTCAGCACCGACCTCACCTTTCCGGTCGCGGTCGGCGGCGCCGTCGCCGGTCCGTACACCCCGGGAATCGGCAACCTCACCATTGCGAACGTCAGCGTGAACGCGGTGCGCGGCGGCGAGATCCTCTACGGTTTCCTGCCCGTGGGCGTGTTCGCCGACTTCGGCGACAAGTCCGGCGTCCACGTCGCTTGGTTCAACGTCACCACGCTGCGCGGTGGGCTCGGCGCGCCTCTCGGCGGACTCACGGACACGGTGATCGACGCGGTCTCCAAGCGTGTGAAGTCCGCACCGATTCCGCCGGTGATGTACGCCGGCACGGTCTCTCGCCTCAAACGAGCGCTGCGCGTGATCCCGTCGAACGGCGTTCGCGGAGGTCTGGTCGACACCGGCCAGGGCGTCGTGGTGTGCGCCGTCTACGGCACCGTGCGACGCGGCCGGACCTCGTACTTCTTCCTGCCGTCGATCGGGGTGACCCGGGCCTGAGCGGGGCGGTCGGCGGGAGCAGGGATGTTGACGGACGCAGGGATGTTTCAGTGGGGCGAGCGGGGCTCGAACCCGCGACCAGCTGATTATGAGTCTGGCGATGCAGGCGGACTCGAACGGACTGGAGCGGACTGCACGCTATCTGACCTCCTACGAAGCGGACTGGAACGGACTGGAGCGGACACGGACTTGTGACTGCCTCGTGACTACGACGCACGATCGCACATACTCGCTCCTGATGCGCTGCCGCGCGACCGCTGCGCTGGGTCGCTTGCCACCAGAACTGACGGCGACAATGCGCTCCACCACGGTGCGGTCGCGACCAACGGAACGAAACGCCGGGACAGGCAGAATGCGGCCCAACCCGACACCTGGGTACGGACGGATGTACCAGCACCGCGTTCAAACGCGGGCCTGGTGTGCACCAACCCTGGAACGGGTGACTGGTCGATTCCCTTGTGACACAGTTGATCGGTGTCTAGTTCAGAGGAGAGCACGTCGCTCGATTTAAGCCCTACAGTCGTGGCATTCGGCAGCACTGTGAGCGTCGGAGTTCGAAACTACCGGTCGGGAATTAATCTTTGGTCAGCAAAGCGTGCGGCATCAGAATGTGCCAAGATCGAGGAAGAATGTGCTGGTACAGGCAAGACATCGATCGCATTGAACGCCGTTTCCACTAATGCAGTCCTACTCTCAGTAGCATTCATGGAAGCCTTCGTTAACGAAATGATCGATGATCTCGCCAGTTCGTCCGAAACTGCGATATCCAGCCGCTGCAAGGGCATCGATCCAGCGGCAATTGGCGCATTCAAGGAGCTTTGGCAGGGCCCCGCAAAGCTGGACCGAGCGTCACTCCTTGCAAAGTTCCAGGTTTCTCTCATTGCAGCCGCGAAAAATCCCTTCGACCGAGGTGCACAACCATACCAGAACGCCGATAACCTAATCACGCTTCGAAATTCTCTCGTCCACTTCAAACCCGAATGGCAGATGGACAACACAGACCATAAGCTAGAAAAGCGACTAAAAGGGCTTTTTCCGGATTCTCGAATATTTCCAGAAGGAATTTCACCGTGGTACCCGAACGCATGCCTCGCGACAGGATGTGCGACTTGGGCGCACGAATCTGCTACAAAATTTGTAGATACCTGGTGTAACAAGATGGGATTCGAATACGATTCAACCAAAGCCCTCGCCGGACTTCCTAATGAGGATTGATCAAATTGACCCCCGTGACACCCCACCAAGACCATGAACATTGACGAGAAAATTAGGCACACGCAGCGCATCGGCAATCGAATCAACGCGCTTGCGCAAGCTGAGTGCGCCGCAGTAGAGGCCGAAGGACCACCGCCTGCCATCGCCGCTCAACTCGACCTCCTTATTGACACGCTTTTATCCAAGCCATAACCACCAGAGCGTGCACCAGAATCCAAAAGAGTTGAAATACTCAGATAACACGCAGGCCGCAGCCCTTCTCAGGATCGCAAGACACTATCGTCACCGAGCCCTGAGCGTCTCCATGCGCAGTCTCTACGCCCGCCAGAGAGCTCAGTCGGACACGAGCAAGTCGGAACCGCCGTCTACGTCGGCGTCCGCGATGGCCGCTCCGGAACGAATGCCCGCACCCTGCTCTTCTGACACCTCCTTGAGTCGATCGTTTTCGATTTCACATGCACCTATCCGATCTCAGTGCACGAAGAACAAATAGGCCGCATACTGTCCTTATGAGCGATTTGCCTCCCAGAACATTTTAGTCACAGTGGATCGACGAATTCACACAGAAGCTTGCCAAGGACTACACGACCGCACGGGAACGCTATAAGTCATCAGGAGGTTCGTCGAACCAGGAATCTGGCCACATCGGAGAGACTGGGTGGAAACAGGTCCTAGAAGGATGGCTGCCACCTCAATATGAAGTGGGAACAAGGAAGTATATCGTGACTGATTCCAGTGCAAACACGGAGCAGTCGAAGGAAACTGACCTCGTCATTTTTCATCCATCTTATCCAAAAAGACTGCGGGAACAGACCCACATCCTTGCGTCAGGGATAGTCGCAGCATTTAGCGTGAAGATGACCCTTAACGCCCAGGGAATACGCGAGGCACAAGACGAGGCAGCGGCACTTCGAAGACTCCTTCCACCTCCGAATGCAACAATCCGCGACGATATCATTTCACCAATCCTGTTCGGAGTACTTGCTCATTCTCACCAATGGACCGCGCCAGGATCTGACGCCCGTGGCAACGTTGAACGCGCTCTGGAAGATCGACCACCACGTAACCCCAGAGAATGGATCGACGTCGTCTGTATCTCAGATCTCGCCTGCTGGTCACGACTCGCCGTCGTAATCCTCGATCATGTCTTAATGGCAATACGCAAAAGTCCAGGCAACACGATATCGGACACCCCGCATGTACAAGACGGACTATCCCGTACCGACAATTCCTCTGCCCTGGGCGTTCTCGTGGCCTTCCTCAATTCGAGGTTTGCAATCTTCGATCCAACACTTCGGCCGATCGCGGCCGGATTACGTGGGCTTTTACCCGACGGGTCAAGTCGGCTGGTCGTCAAACACCGCTGGGAGTTAGACGATGCACTAAGTCGTGAAACGCGTGACACTCTCCACCGCGGAACGCCACGATCGCCAGAATGGGAAGTCGTCTACTTCTAATGACCGCGTCCACAACGCAAGGGAATCTTCGATGTCGTGAGACCGACGTTGCCCCCTACTCCTGTAGCAGCGTCGACTGTGCTAGAAGTCATGTGTCGGATTTGTAAGTATTCGTCGAGCTGATCCGCTTGGCCTTGCATCTACCGACAGAGGGGGAATGATGACTATTTCCGAATCACGCGACCTCGCCCGCCGCGCACGCGGCATTGGATTCACCCGCCGCGAGGTTCTGAAGTTCGGCATGCTCGCTGCTGGCGCCGCGCTCGCGACCGCGTGCGGGAGCGATAAGAGCGCGGCCGACGCAGTGGTCGAGGAGTTCGCCGTCGGCACCTGGAAAGTCAAGTATCAGCTCTCTTCCAGGAGCTCTGCCACGTCGAACCCGAAGCCTCTGGTCGAGTTCGATCTGACTGTGAACAAGGACTCAACGTTCACGATCTCCGGGGACCCCAACCTCCCCCAGTCCGGAACCTGGATGGTTGGCAACGCATTCATCCAGATCTCCGCCGACGGGACCGGCATGGCCAGCAATGTGCCCGAGAAGATGGGCGACGCCTCGTTGACCTGGCAGTGGGACAGCAGCCGCGCCGCTGGAGCATCATTCGAGGTCCCCGCCAAGTGGGACTCCAGCAGCAGCACGCTCACCCTGACGGGTGTTGACGGCAACCGTAATCAGTTCCCGATCACCGCGACGAAACAGTAGAAACAGTAAGGCTTCACATGAGAAAACTCATTGCAACGCTCGCCGTCGGCATCGCTGCCATCGCCGGAGTCACGATGGCTCCTTCCGCCCCAGCAGAGGCCCGGACCGCGCCCGCCCAGGCCATCGCAGTCAGCGGCAATCGCTTCTGGGTCAAGACCGGCCAGTGCAGCGGCACCATTCGCGTGAATCTCTACACCGACGCTCGCCGGCCCGGCACCGTCACTGTCAAGCTCACGCCGAGTCGCTTCACCCGTCAATGCACCGTCCGGCCCTGGTTCGGCTGGGGAATGATGGGCGTCGATCAGATCCGCATCCCGGTCACTTCGGGCCCACGCGGCGGCAAGTCCGTCACCCGGACCTACCGCACCGGTCCCGGCGTGATGGTTGTCGCCGCTGGACACCGTGCGAGCCTGTCCGCCGTCCAGTTCTACACGTACGTGCCGTTCTGACGCGCACATGACTGTGGCCTCTACCGATTGGGTAGAGGCCACAGTCGTTACGGCTCGGCATGTGCGGGTAGTACGAAAATCAGTAAGAGCCAACTGATTCAGCCCCACGCGCGCGAGTAACTACCCCTACTGAAATCGGTGTAGCAGCTTTCGCTACTTCCACTTGATCGTGTCGAGCGCGTCCTCGCTTTTCTTCTCGATCGCAATCAGGTCGTCGAGCTGATTCGAAATCTTCGTCAGCAGCTGGTGCAGACGATTGAACTGCTGGTCATCCATGGTTTTCCTCCCGATTAGCGCGATACTGAGACCGCCGCAAGAACATTGCCGACAGGCCCTGTTCATTCTTGTGGGGTCACTCCTGATAATAGTCTCTTATCGACGCGTCGACGGCGGCCCTATCGTTGATCGAGTTCCCTGACGAGGTCAGCAACAGCAGCGGGATCGCCTCCGGACTCGATGAAGGCAAGCGGGGTCAGGTCGTCGCAGTCTTCGTTTTCGATGTTTAGGAATGCGACCAGCGACTCGATCGGGCAATCGACGGGTACTGCGGCAGCGATGATGCCCACGCCGGGTAGGACGCCACCCTCGGTGAACTGCCAGCGCGGTATTCGATCGATACCGTCGACCGAATACGCGATGAGAGCGCCCTCTGCGAGGAGATTCTGGATCTCCACCGATGTCATCCCGGCGATGTCGGCAGATTCGTCGAGCGACAGGGTGAGGTCCAGCTCCGACCGCCTGTGAGCGACCGCAAGCTCTGCCAGAAGTTGTCGATTCTCCTGATCAACGTCCGCATCGTTCCCAAGCCGGTCGAGCAGATCCCGATCATGCACGAGGATCTCGCGAATCGCAGCATCTAGGTAATGATCGTCCTCGCTCATTACCTCATTATAGGTAAGTGCGCCCCAAAGACTCGCCGGGTAGCGGAAGCAACGTGGTCGTTCACCTGCAGTTCTCGGTTGCGTGACTGGCCGTCGCCCGGGCTCGATACGCTGATCGCGTCCGCTACCTACGGCAGGAGTCATAGTTCCATGGGGTCGATCCACGAAGTCATCTAAGCGTTCCGCCAGGCACCCTCGAACGCCGAACGCGGAACCCGGTTCGAGGAGCTGATGGTGCGGTACTTCGAGCTCGATCCGGTGCTGTCGCAGCAGTACGACGCGGTGTGGCTGTGGATGGACTGGCCAGGCCGCAACGGCAAGCCGGACACCGGGATTGACCTCGTGGCTCGTGAACGCGACACGGGCGAGTACACGGCGATCCAATGCAAGTTCTACGAGCCGACCCACACCCTGCGTAAAGAGGACATTGACTCGTTCTTCACCGCCTCGGGCAAGCAGCCGTTCACCAACCGAGTCATCATCTCCACAACCGATCGGTGGGGCAAGCACGCCGAAGAGGCTCTGGAGGGACAGACGATCCCAGTACAGCGGATCGGGATGGCCGAAATCGCCGAGTCTCCGATTGCGTGGGATATCGCCTGGCCCGGTGAGACGCCGTCGATCAGCCTGGCTCCGGCGGTCAAGCACGAGCCGCGCAAGCATCAGCGTGAGGCGATCGAGGCGGTGTTCCGTGGGTTCGACGCAGGCCATGACCGAGGCAAATTGATCATGGCGTGCGGAACGGGAAAGACGTTCACCGCGTTGAAGATCGCCGAACGCACCGCCACCGAGAATGGCGGTAAGGCCACGATCCTATTCGCGGTGCCATCGATTTCACTACTGTCGCAGACACTGCGCGAGTGGTCCGGACAGAGGCAGCTCGACCTGCGTGCGTTCGCCGTGTGCTCGGACAAGAAGGTTTCCCGCGCCGCCGAGGACATCACCACCGTCGACGTCGCGATCCCGGTAACAACCGATCCCGCGCATCTCGCTGCCGAGATGGGCCACCGCAAACGTGCGGCCGGCTTAACAGTCGTTTTCACCACCTACCAGTCCCTGCCAACGGTGGCCGAGTCGCAGAAGCTAGGCGTGGATGCGTTTGATCTCGTGATCGCGGATGAGGCTCACCGCACCACCGGCGTGACCTTGCTCGATGCTGGTGAGTCGAACTTCGTCCGCATCCACGACGGCGACTACCTGCACGCGTCGCGTCGCCTCTACATGACAGCGACACCGCGCATCTATGACGACAAGGTCAAAGCCAAAGCCGACGAGGCGTCCGCGGAGGTCACCTCGATGGACAACGAGGATGTCTACGGCCCCGAGTTCCACCGCCTCTCATTCGGTCACGCTGTCGAGCGCGGTCTGCTGTCCGATTACAAGGTCCTCGTGCTGACTGTCGACCAGGAAATGATCGCCGACACCGTTCAGCAGGGCATGTCGGAAGGGTTCGGCGAGCTGCGTCTTGACGATGCGTCCCGAATCGTCGGCTGCTGGAACGGACTCGCCAAGCGCGCCGGAACCACACCGTGCGGAACCGGGTTCGCACCCGGCGAGGCGCCGATGCGACGAGCGGTGGCCTTCGCCAAGGACATCAAAGCCTCCAAGCAGGTCGCCGACGTGTTCCCTGCCGTCATCGACGGCTACCGCACCCTGTTGCAGGATGCACGCGATGACGGCCGCAGTATCGACGAGACGAACCTGGACTTGGCGTGCAAAGTCCATCATGTCGACGGCACATTCAATGCCCTCGAACGCGGCCGCGAGCTGGCGTGGCTCAAAGCGCCCGCCGCCGAGGACGAGTGCCGCATCCTGACCAACGCCCGCTGCCTGTCCGAGGGCGTCGACGTGCCCGCACTCGATGCCGTGTTGTTCCTACATCCCCGCAACAGTGTCGTCGACGTCGTCCAGTCTGTCGGCCGCGTGATGCGCAAAGCCGACGGCAAGGACTACGGCTACATCATCCTCCCGGTCGCAGTCCCGGCAGGTGTCGAACCGTCGAAGGCCCTCAACGACAACCAACGGTTCAAGACCGTCTGGCAGGTCCTCAACGCCCTACGCGACCACGACGACCGCTTCAACGCCTTCGTCAACTCCATCAACCTCAACACCACCGCCGAGACAACCGGGAAAGGCTCGGACACACTGTTCGCTGGCCACGTCGGCCCCGTCAGCCCACCCAAACCCGAGACCGGCGAGGCCGAAAGCCTCGACAGCACCGGCGACCCCTACGCCACCGATCCCGCCCAGGCCGATCGTGAGCTGGCCAAGCAGATGGCCCTGTTCTCCCTGTCGGAGTGGCAGGAGGCAATCTATGCACGGATTGTCGATAAGGTCGGCACCCGTACCTACTGGGAAGACTGGGCCAAAGACGTCGCCGACATCGCCTCTGCCCTCGTCAGCCGTATCCGCGCCATTGTCGACGACGCCGACAACACCACCACAATCGGGTTCGAGCAGTTCGTCACTGGCCTGCGCGACAACCTGAACGACTCCATTACCGACGACGACGCGGTCAGCATGCTTGCCCAGCACCTGATCACTAAACCGGTCTTCGACGCCTTGTTCGCCGGACACGCTTTCGCCGAAAGCAACCCCGTTTCGTTCACCATGCAAAATATGATCGAAACCCTCGAAGATGCAGGACTGGAAGCCGAAACCACCAAACTCGAAGGCTTCTACGCCTCTGTCCGCACCCGCGCTTCCGAGGTCACCACCGCCGCCGGCAGCCAGCAAGTGATCGCCGAACTCTACGAGAAGTTCTTCAAACTCGGCTTCGCCAAACAAGCCGACGCCCTCGGCATCGTCTACACCCCCACCGAAATCGTCGACTTCATCCTGCGCGCTGCCGACCACGCCTCCCGCGACGCCTTCGGACGAGGCTTGACCGACGAAGGCGTCCACATCCTCGACCCCTTCACCGGCACCGGCACCTTCATGACCCGACTCCTGCAATCAGGAATCATCACCCCCGCCGACCTGGCCCGCAAGTACGCCAACGAACTGCACGCCAACGAGATCATGCTCCTGGCGTACTACATCGCCGCAGTCAACATCGAAACCACCTACCACGCGATCACCGAAGCCGACGACTACCAGCCCTTCGAGGGCATCGTCCTAGCCGACACCTTCCAAATCACCGAAGACGGCGACACTTTCGACGAGGTGATCTTCCCTCAGAACAACGAACGCATCACCCGACAACTCGCCGTCCCTATCAACGTCATCGTCGGCAACCCGCCCTTCCGTAAAATGTCGGCGTGTTGTGGCATCGTATGTTGCCGTGGAGCAGCGCAGAGGGGGCGCACGAGTGGCGGATGTCCTATGCGCGGCCTAGCCGCCGCCAGCTGACCTCGTCGGTGGCGGCGGAGTACGCCTCCACACTCGATGCCCGCGAAGCCGCCGTGGGAATCCGCCGCGACCAGCCCTTCCTGCTTCCCGCGACCGGTCAACCGGACATCGACGTCTCACTGTTCTTCGCTCCCGACACGTTCAAGCGCCTGGCCGCCGACTCCCAGATCTCGTACGCCATGGATCTCAAGGTGTTTCTGTCGTTCCTCGCCGGCCAGGAGTTGAATTGGCGAGACGCCACGCGGGACGACCTCGTCGACTTCGAGTTCTGGCGCAGGCGCGACGACCGCAATCCTCGACGGGTGAGTGCCGCCAAGTTCTCCCGGGAGCTTGCTGCGATCTCGAAGTTCTACAGCTGGCAACAGCACCAAGGGAAGGTGAGCCGCTCACCGGTGGCGATGATTGACAACCGGAGGCCGACAGGGCCGCCGAGTCTGCGTCCGGAACTGCTGCCGAAGAGCGTGCGCTCCACCCGAGTGAAGTGGTTGACCCCCCCGTGCGTACATGCGGTGGCGTGATGTCGGGCTCGGCGGATACCTCGCGGACGGTACGCGTGACGAACGGTGGCGCGGCCGCAACGACGGACGGAACCTTGCCCTGGCAGAAACCTTGTGGTCCAGCGGATTACGACTCCGCGAGGGCGGTTCCTGGTACTCAATGAGCTGCCCTTATTCGACTCGGAACTGCAATATGCCCGGGGCCGGGTCGGGGAATCGGTGGCCAAGGGTGGGCGGGGCCGTGACTTCTGGATCTCGGGCCGCACCCTGAAGATGATCGACAACTATCGGGAGTCGACCCGCCGCGAAGCGGTCTACAGGGCGCAGCGTGAAGGCCGCTACGCCGCGATCACCTCGATGAAGGTCGTGGACCGGGTCGACAACCGTCGGATCGTCCACTACCGGGATGATGACGGCCGGCCGGGCAGCGTGCCGCTGGACAACCTCGACTGGAAGGATCGGCTCGGCTTCTTCGTCGACGGCGACAACGGGCTCGAGCCGTGGATGCTGTGGCTGTCCGAAGCCGGCCTTCCGCTGCCGTACCGCACCTGGGAAGCGGTGTTCTCGACTGCCAACGCGCGCTGTCACGGGCTCGGCGTTGATATCCGATGCCACCCACACATGCTTCGACACTCGTTCGCGCTGCGGATGCTGGTCGCGCTCATCTACGCCCATGACAGGAGGATGGGAATCACTGCGGACGAACGCCGCGAGTTCCGGCATCTGTTCGGCGATCCGTGGGTGCTCGTGCAGACGATGCTCGGGCACGCGAACCTGGCGACGACGCGGGACTGTTACCTCGAGCCGGTATCGGGACTGCAGGTCGAGTTGTTCCTCAACTCCGACCCGGCTGACGATTCGCTGATTGGTGACCTCGTCGCACGAGTCGCGCAACTCTCTCCCCGGATCCAGGACAGCGAGGTGCCGCGATGAGCCCGTCGAAGTCGGCAGCACTGCCGCCCACCAAATACGTGCGGCCGACCCTGGTCGACGACTCCGTGCGGCAGGTGAACTTCGTCGACCCCGACGGCCGCGGCAAGGTCTTCGACTTTAGTGAAGTATCGGCAGCACCAACGCTCCTCGACGACCTTGTTCGCGCGTTCGCCAACGGTGTCGCACCGGGAGGCCGCTGGCAATCCATCACGACTGCAGAGGCGGCAGCTGGCGCAGTCAAGCACCTGGCCCGCTACCTGACCGAGTGCCATCCGCATGTCGCTTCTCTGTCCGACCTCGACGCCGAAGTGTGGTGGGCATGGCGGGCGGAGAAGGACCAGAGCACCCGCTGGCCCGGGCAGGTCACAATGATGCGGGCGTTGTTGTCGGAGGCGACGACCCTGCCGCACTCGACCCGACGAGCAATGCGCGCGAAGGCCGTCAAGCCACGCAAACGGCTGCCGGCGAACGACGCCTACACCCGTGAAGAGTTCACGGCGATCCGCAACACCGCGAAACAGCGGGTGAACCAAGCCCTGCGCCGCATCGAGGCGAACACCGCGGTCCTGCAGCGGTATCTCGGCGGCGACGAACCTGCGGACGTCCAGGTGTTCCAGGTCCAAGGCACTCGGTGGACGGTCGGTTCCCTGCTGTCCCACCTCGCCCGCACGGGGACGATGCCGTCGCAGTACCTGGCTTGGGCGGTTGGCCAGAAGGGCTGCTTCGACCTGCGCGGTGTCACCAACCCCGCGCAGGCGCTGTTCCCGAGCATCGACGAGGTGCTCTGCCTGATGGTCCTGCTCGTATGCGAGCGAGGCTTCAACCTGTCGGTGATGAACAACCTGACCGTCGACTCGTTCCGGGCATCGGATCCCGATGCTGAGGGGCCAGTTCACACCGTAGGGGTGGACAAGCCGCGGCGAGGCACCAAACGCCACTCGGACGAGGTCCTCGCCGGCGAGGCCGGAAAGCTGTGGGAACGCGCAGTCATCACGCTGACCCAGCCGTGCCGTGACGCGCTGGACACGATCGGTCGCCCCACTAGCAAGCTGCTGGTCGCCCACCGTCACAAGGACCTTCATCAGCACGGACCCTTTCGGATCGAATGGGCGACTGCGTGCCTCGGTGCCGGCCGAGCCGGGCAGGAGGCGCAGACCGAAGCCGGCCCGCAGTGGAGCTTCCGGCGGCTCCGGTTGACCGAACAGGTCTTGAACCACACCGCACGGCAGAACTCCGAGACCGACAGCGAGGACATCTACCGCCGACCGGATCCACAGACTGCACAGGCATCGTCGGAGACGATCGTCGAAGGACTGAACGAGGCCGTCGCGCACGCGCACGCCTCGGTCCATGTCCGCGCGATGGATAGCCGTGGGGTCGAGTCGGCAAGGAAGGACCCGGACACAGCGGCCGCAGAGCTGGGCGTGTCGGTTCAGGTGCTCACGTTGTTGCTGGCCGGCCGCCTGGATACGCCGACTGCAGCCTGCGTGGACTTCTTCGAGAGCCCGTTCGCCGACGATGCCGGCCAACCGTGTCCGGCTTCGTTCTTCGCGTGTTTCGGGTGCGCCAATGCCGTGATCACACCTCGGCATCTGCCACGGCTGGTCATCCTGCTCGACGCGCTCGACGACGTCGCCACCGTGGTGACTTCGTCCCGATGGGATCGGGACTTCGCCGAGCACTACGCCCGGCTGCGCACGGTGCTCACGACCAATGCAACGACCGCCGAGATCGCTCAGGCGCGTGGTGTCGCCGGTGACGAGGATCGCGACGTTGTCAGCCGGCTTCTGAGTAGGAAGCTCGACGGATGAGTCAGTACGCCGCCGCGGTCTCGACACCACCCACTGTGGTGGCCACGGTCGACTCCGACCCGATCATCCTCGACAAGACTCGACTCTCGCCCTCGTACACACAGCCGCTGTCACGGATCGGGGACAGCCGCTGGGACCTGGGGCCGCTGCTGCACAAGCCCACCGTCACAGGAACCCAGTCCGTCAACTTCGACACCTACCCACCGTGTTTCCGCCCGGCGGCGAAGCGGCTCGTCTGGCTCTGCGTGAACGTCCCCACCCCGGTCGAGGATCTGGAGAGACCGACCGCGACACGATCCCAGCTGTCCGTCGGCTCGATCGTCGTCTATGCGGGGTTCATGCGGTTGTGGATGGAATGGCTTGTGGCACAAGCGGTCCACGAGTTCAGCGAGGTCACCGTCGAGTTGTATCGGCGGTACTGTTCCGAGGTCACCGCCAGTGGCCTCAGCCGGGAAAGCCAAGCCAATCGACTCTTCGCGATCACCCGATGCTGGCTGTACGGGCCATACCTGCCCGACAGCGACACCTTGATCCGACCCCACTGGGAGGACACGCTCGTTCGAGCAGATGTCCTCGGTGACCCGAAGTGGTCCGCGGAGAACCGCACACCGCCGATCCACCCGCAGACGATGTCGGCCCTGCTCGTCTGGGCGATTCGGTTCTGCGTCGACTTCAGCGACGACATCCTCGCGGCACGACACGCGAAGTCAACGCCACAGACCCCACCCCTCCTGGAGGGCAGGTCTGCCTGGGAACGGTTCAAGGACTACGCACGGCAGCAACGGGCGACGTCCGGAACGGTGCCGGGGTTCTATCCGGCCAACCGCCCACAGCGGCGCTGCATCGCCATGCAGTTCATCGGTTGGCAGCTCGGCCTGACCGCCGCGCAAGTTTCAGAGTCCGGCGGGTCGTCGCTGCTCGCCGACCTCGACCCCACGGACGAAGCCGTCCTTCCGGTCGCGATCACCGGGAGGATCGACACACAGCCGTGGACACGAGGAGTCAACTTCTACGAGGTCGACGAGCTCTCCAACCTGCTCGCGACCGCGGCCTTCATCGTAGTGGCCTACCTGACCGGTATGCGCGGCGAGGAGTGTCGGGCGCTGCAACACGGATGCTGCCGAACGATCACCGACGAGAGCACGGGGCAAACCCGGTATCTGATCTACGGCCGAGTGTTCAAAGATGCACTCGACGAGAACGGGAACACGATCCCGGCCGGGACACAACGTGACCAGCCCTGGCAGGCGATTGCACCCGTCGCCAAGGCCGTTTCGGTGATGGAAGCGATGTACCCGGACAGCCAACTGCTGTTCCCACTCCGCGCTTACACCTCGTTCACCGGCCATGCCGAACGAGACAAGGCGGTGCATCCGCGGATGATCCGCGACCGCACCGCGGACCTGATCGCCTGGTGCAACGCCAAGTCCGACGAGTTCGGTCGTGCACACGAGTCCATCCCGGCCGACCCCGACGGCCCGGTAGTCCTCAAACGATTCCGCCGCACCCTCGCCTGGTTCATCTACCGCCGACCGGGAGGACGTATCGCACTGGGAATCCAGTACGGGCACCTTCGAGGCCACACCACCGATGGCTACGGCTCCCGAGTAGCCAGCGGACTGCGAGACGTGTTCCCCATGGAGGAAGCCCTCGCCGCCGCCGAGTACCTCGAAGCCGCCCACACACGCCTGGACGACGGTGAGACGGTCACCGGGCCGGCCGCCCCGAGGTACCGGGACGGTGTCCGCCTCTACCACCAGCAGTTCGGGGGCCGGTATCTGACCAACCGCCAAGCCGCAGCACTGCACGCGAACCCCCGCCTGCGGATCTACGACAACAGCGAGCAGTTCGTCACCTGCTGCTACGACCAATCGAAGGCACTGTGCCACCCCGACCGGGCCACAACAGCGCGCATCGACGCGTCACCGGACATCACCAACTGCCAACCGAACTGCGGCAACATCGCCCGCACCGACCACAACATCGCCAACGCCGAAGCCGCCATCGATCGACTCCGCGAGGAGATCGCGAGTCCGGTCATCCCGCTACCGATGAAAGCGCGCCTGGAACAACGCATCGGCAACCTTCAACGGATCATCGACCACCACCGGAACCCCGAGGGACACCGATGACGACCACCACCGACGACGACGTACGGCGGGCAATCCGCGACGCGATGGATCGCCTCATCGCAGGAGACCCGCTCTACTCTGACGGCAAACTCACCATCAAAGCGCTCGCCGAGGAGGCCCGCGTCAAGCGCTGGCTTCTCACGCACCGCCACACCGACCTGCAGGCGGAGTTCCGGGCACGGGTCGCGAATACCGACACCCCACCCGCTCTGGTGGCACTTCGCGACGAGCGCGACGATGCCCAGCGTCGCATCGAAGAACTCACCGCGGACGTCACTGCCCTGCAGGAAACCATCCACCAACTCGAGCGGATCATTCAGATGTTGGCGCTGGAAAACGATCAGCTCCGAGAAGGTCAGCATTCCGGACGAGTCATACCGATCGGACCAGGCCGGGGAGGCCAACGATGAGAACACGCCGCGCCATTGTTGCCACGTTGGCCACGCCAACCCACTCAGTCTGTGGACCGAAACCCAACAGGTAGGGCAGGCCAATGCCGCCACCTAATTGTGCGACGCTCCCGTCTGAAGCCGCCCCCTTTCGGATGAAACCGTCCTAACCGGGTTAAACCCAGACTAAACCTGTAAAGTCCCGAGAGGCTGATACACGATCGGTCGGCGATTCGGAGGGGCAACAGTGACGGAGCCTTGGCTGTCCGCTGACGACATCGCCGCCCACCTCGGCGTCACCAAGGACACCGTCTACACCTGGATCGCCGAGAAGGGTATGCCCGCCCACAAGATCGGCCGGCTGTGGAAGTTTCAGGCCAGCGAGGTCGACGACTGGGTCCGAGGCGGGGCCGCAGCAGACCACGACACGGTGGAGGGCTGACGTGCGGATCATCGACAATGTCAACGACCGGCTCGGGGACGACCTCAAGTCCGAGATCACCGCGGGGTCGAAGCTACGCATCGCTGCGTCGACCTTTTCGATCTTCGCGTTCGAGGCCCTACGCAAAGAGTTGGAGCAGGTCTCCGAGCTGGAGTTCATCTTTACCTCCCCGTCCTTCGTGACAGAGAAGGTGACCGACAGGCTGCGCAAGGAGCGCCGCGAGTTCTTCATCCCAGGCGGGCACGCCGAGTCGAGCCTGTACGGCTCCGAGTTCGAGATCAGGCTGCGCAACCAGCTGACCCAACGCGCGATTGCGAGGGAGTGCGCCGATTGGGTGCGTAGGAAGGTGACGTTCCGGTCGAACGCCACCGGGAGCCCGATGCAGCCGCTCGCCGCGGTTGACGAGACGGCCGTCTACTTCCCGATCCAGGGATTCACGACCACCGACCTCGGCTACGAGCGGGGGCCGGCGGTCTCGAACATGGTCACCAAGTCCGAGGGCGCCGCCGAGACTCGGCAGTTCCTCGCCATCTTCGACCAGATCTGGAACAACCCGGACCAGCTCGACGACGTCACGCAGGCGGTCCACGACCACATCGCGAGTGTGTACGCCGAGAACTCCCCGGCCCGCATCTACTTCCTGATCCTGCACACCCTGTTCGCTGAGTTCCTCGACGACATCAACGAGGACGTCCTGCCGAACGACCGCACCGGCTACCAGGACACCACCGTCTGGCAGAGCCTCTACAACTTCCAGCGGGACGCCGCGACGGGGATCATCAACAAGCTCGAGACCTACAACGGCTGCATCCTTGCCGACAGCGTCGGCCTCGGTAAGACGTTCACCGCATTGGCGGTGATCAAGTACTACGAGTTGCGCAACAAGTCGGTACTCGTGCTCTGCCCGAAGAAGCTCGCGGAGAACTGGACGAACTACAACGCGAACCTGACCACCAACATCTTCGCCGGCGACCGCTTCAACTACGACGTGCTCGCCCACACCGACCTGTCCCGCACCCGAGGGGAATCGCTGGGACTGCGGCTCGATCGGATCAACTGGGGCAACTACGACCTGGTCGTCATCGACGAGTCCCACAACTTCCGCAACGCCGACTACGCCGAGGAGAAGGAGTCCCGCTACCAGCGCCTGATGCGGAAGGTCATCCGCGAGGGCGTGAAGACCAAGGTGCTGATGCTGTCGGCGACGCCGGTCAACAACCGTTTCAACGACCTGAGGAACCAGCTTCAGCTCGCGTACGAGGGTGAGTCGGAGACTCTGTCCCGGCACCTGAACCTGTCGAGCACGGTGGAGAAGGTCTTCAAGGACGCGCAGACCGTCTTCAACGAGTGGTCCAAGCTCGACCCGGACGATCGCACCTCCGATCGCATCCTCCAGATGCTCGACTTCGACTTCTTCGAACTGCTCGACGCGGTCACGATCGCCCGCTCCCGCAAGCACATTCAGGCGTTCTACGACACCACCGAGATCGGCGCGTTCCCCGACCGGCTCCCTCCCCGATCGGTCCGTGAACCGCTCACCGACCTCCCCGACGTGCCCGGCTTCAACGACATCTTCGAGCAGCTCCAGGCACTCACCCTGGCTGTCTACACCCCGCTCGCGTACGTGTTCCCGAGCCGGATCGGCAAGTACGAGGACCTCTACAACGTCACCGCGGGCAACGCACGATCCAACCTCGGTCAGCAGGGCCGCGAGCAGGGCCTCAAGAAGCTCATGACCGTCAACCTCCTCAAACGTCTGGAGAGCTCGGTCGACGCGTTCCGGCTGACCCTGGCGAAGATCGAGGCCACCGTCGATCGCACCCTCGGCCTGATCGACTCCCACAACGGAGCCACCGTCGACCTCGGCACCGATGTGTCGGGCTTGGACCTCGACGTGGACGACGAGGACGACGCGAACGTCGAGGCACTCACCTTCGGCGACAAGATCAGGATCGACCTCGACGACATCGACCTCGACTCCTGGCGACGCGACCTGTGGAACGACCACGAAACCCTCGGCCCGCTCCTCGGCGAGATGCGCAAGGTCACCTCGGACCGCGACCTCAAACTCCAGGCCCTCACGCGGATCATCGAGGACAAGGCCGCGCAGCCGATCAACCCGGGTAACCGTAAGGTGCTGGTGTTCTCCGCGTTCGCCGACACCGCGAACTACCTCTATCGCGAACTTGCGCCGGCCCTCACCGCCGCGGGCCTGGAAACGGCCATGATCACCGGAAGCGGCCACGGCGCGAAGACGACCCTGGGCACCGGATTCGACTTCCAGCAGATCATGTCGATGTTCTCGCCACGCTCGAAGCAACGGCACCTGATCATGCCGAAGGAGACCCGCGATCTCGACGTGCTGATCGGCACCGACGTGATCAGCGAGGGCCAGAACCTGCAGGACTGCGACTACCTGATCAACTACGACATCCACTGGAACCCGGTGCGGATCGTCCAACGGTTCGGCCGCATCGACCGGATCGGCTCGACGAACTCCCGGATTCAGCTGGTGAACTTCTGGCCCGACATCTCCCTCGACGAGTACATCAACCTCAAGGAGCGGGTGGAGAACCGGATGGTGATCGCCGACCTCGCCGGCACCGCCGACGACAACGTCCTCACCCTCGAAGACTCCGACGCCGCGTTCCGCAAGCAGCAGCTCCGCAGGCTGCAGGACGAGGTCATCGAACTCGAAGACGTCCGCACCGGTGTCTCGATCACCGACCTGGGGCTCAACGACTTCCGCATGGACCTGCTCGGCTACGTCAAGGAGTACGGTGACGTCGCAGCCGCACCGAAGGGCCTGCACGCGGTCGTCCCTGCGGACACTGCCAAGGGACTCAAGCCCGGTGTGATCTTCGCGCTGCGGAACGTGAACGCCGACGAGAACATCAACCGCGGCAACCGGCTTCACCCGCACTACCTCGTCTACCTCGACGACGACGGCGAGGTGATCGCCGACCACACCGAGGCCAAGCACCTGCTCGACCTCATCCGTTCGGGCTGCCGTCCCCACGACCAGCCCGTCACCGACGTCGTCCGCATCTTCAACGCGGCCACCGGCGAGGGCGTGAACATGGGCCGGTACTCCGAACTGCTCACCGACGCGATCCACTCAATGATCGAGGTCACCGAGGAACGCGACATCGACAGCCTGTTCACCGGCGGTGGCACCACCGCCCTCACCCAGACCATCGCCGGCCTCGACGACTTCGAACTCATCGCGTTCATCGCCGTCGTCGACCCCACCGCAGCGGCCGATGAGTGATCTGCTGTATCGGTGGCCGGCAACAGCCGAGTTCGGTGCCCGGGTGTCGAAGGAGAAGGTCTACGAGCACGGCAACGTCCAGACCGCGGTGCGAGAGAAATTCGTCTCCGAGGTGAGGCGTATCACCTGGGCGTACAAACTCGCCGAGGCCACCATCCACCTGCCTGGTACTGACGCCGTCCCGGAGATCCAGGTGTTCCGAATCGAGGCAAAAGGCGCCGACGTCTCCGATCCGGTGTTGAACGCGATCGACAAGGCCATCCCGTCCCCGATCGTCTTCGAGATCAGCCGCAGCCAGGGCGATGTCGAGCTTGTTCGGATGGCGGCAGCGCACAAGCAACTCAGCTCCGGCGCGCCACGACTGAGCGCCTACTACTCGACCGGCTGGCTGCCCGCCAATACGCGTCGGCAACCGCTGCCCACCGCGATCGCCTTGCCCGCGCTGTACACCGCCCTACTCGACCCGCTGACACCGGTGGCGGCGCGACCGGGTGAAAACGTGTCAGAGGTCGCAGCCAGACTGGAGACGGTGCGCAAGCTCGAACGCGAGATCGCGGCACTGGAGCGCAAGCTCCGCACAGAGCCGCAACTCAACCGCAAGATCGAGCTGCGGCGGACCTTGAAGACAAAGCAAGCAACATTGGACTCATTGAGATGAAGAGGCAGAACTGACCAGTGGAGAAACTGCGCATGACCTCCCCCGACCTGACCGACGGCAACATCGACAAGCTCGCCGCACTGTTCCCCGGAGTCGTCACCGAGACCCTCGACGCCGCGGGTAACCCGAAGCGGGCAATCGACTTCGACCTGCTGCGTCAGGAGTTGAGCGACCACGTCGTCGAGGGGCAGCAGGAGCGTTACCAGCTCGACTGGCCCGGCAAACGCGCCGCCGCATTCGTCGCCAATGCTCCCATCGCCAAGACCCTCCGACCCGTCCGCGAGGAATCCGTCGACTTCGACACCACCAAGAACCTGTTCATCGAGGGCGACAACCTCGACGCACTGAAGCTGCTCCAGGAGTCCTACCTGGGCAAGGTCAAGCTGATCTATATCGACCCGCCATACAACACGGGCAACGACTTCGTCTACGCGGACGACTTCGCCGAGTCGACGTCGGAGTACCTGCTCAGGTCCAGCCAACTCGATGCAGAGGGTGTTCGACTCGTGGCAAACCTCGAATCCAACGGCCGTTTTCATTCCGACTGGCTAAGCATGGTGTATCCGCGTCTGAAGTTGGCGCGTGCCCTACTGAGCCCCGATGGACTCTTTGTCGCGAGCATCGATAGCCACGAGACGCATAATCTGCGAAAGATCTGTGATGAAATCTTCGGGGAGCGCAACTTCGTCGCCGAGGCAATCGTTGTAGCTAGTCCCCGAGGCCGGCAGTCGGATTCCTTCCTTGCTGGAGTCCACGACACGTTGTTGGTATACGCGCGCGACCGCTCAGCGGCAGTCGTCGGGGGTCGTCCGCTTGAGGACGAACAACGTGGCGAGTTCAAGATGAACGATCCAGAGCTAGGACCGTACCGACTACTTGGCCTTCGCCAGCGAGGTACCGCATCCAAGCGGAGTGATCGACCGGAGATGTACTTTCCATTCTTTGTCTCGCCAGACGGTGAGACGATCTCGCTTGAGCCGCAAACGGGTTGGTCACAGGTTCTTCCACGAAAGGCCGATGGAACTGATGGTCGATGGGCGTGGGGCAAGGATCGATGCTCAAAGATGACGCACCTCTTGGTTGCCAGGTGGATCGAGCGACGAAACGAGTTCGACATCTTTGTAAAGGACGCGCTCTTTCGTGAAGGGGCGGAGCGGCAACGGAAGTTCAAGACCGTCTGGGACGCCAAGGGCTTCGATAATCAAAACGGCACGCAGGAGACAAAGGCCCTACTAGAAGGCGATTTCATGAGCTACCCGAAGCCGGTGGCCCTCATGCGAGAGATCTGTCTCCTCGGCGCTCCAGATGGCGGAGTGGTTGTTGATCTCTTCTCGGGTTCCGGGACGACCGCGCAGGCAGTACTTGAGACGTCTGCTGCCGACGGGAAACAGCGCCAGTTCATTTTGATTCAGCTCGATGAGGAGTTACCTGAAACATCGCCAGCTGGCCAGGCTGGCTACCGAACGATTGCTGACTTGAGCCGGGAACGTGTTCGACGCGCCGGAAAGAAGACTATCGAGGACGCCGGCCTGGCTGCTAATGGTTACGACGTCGGATTCCGTGCGCTGAGGGTAGACACGACCAACATGACCGATGTGCTGCGTTCGCCAGATGAAACCGATCAGCTGTCGCTGTCGGAACTGGAAGGCAGTGTGAAGCAGGGACGATCGGGCGAAGACCTGCTGTTCCAAGTGATGCTCGACTGGGGCCTCGAACTCACCATGGAAATCGCTATCGAGCAGATCGACGGGCACGAGGTCTTCGTGGTCGAGGACGGTGCGCTGATCGCGTGCTTCGACTCGGAGGTCAGCGCCGAGGCCGTTCGCGTCATCGCCAAGCGTGAGCCTCTGCGGGCAGTGTTCCGGGATTCCGGTTTCTCCTCGGACGACGCCCGGATCAACGCGGAGCAAGTGTTCCGTGAGGTCTCGCCGGCCACGGACGTGAAGGCAATCTGATCGGATGAAGCTTCAGTTCAAGGTCCAGCAGTACCAGACCGACGCCGTCGACTCGGTGGTCGAGGTGTTCGCCGGGCAGCCCAAGCACGACGGCATCTCCTACCGAATCGACCCCGGCAAGGCGAATCCGGTCTCGAATCCCTCACTGTTCGAGGCGAACTCGGCACCGGATTCCGGTCTCCGCAACGCCGAGATCGCCCTCAGCGGCGCCCAGCTGCTGGAGAGCGTGCACAAGGTGCAGCGATTCCGGAACCTTCCGCTGTCAGCCAAGGTGGCGGACAGCAAGGCCGCGCCGGGGGTGCCGAATCTCGATGTCGAGATGGAGACCGGTACCGGTAAGACCTACGTCTACATCAAGACGATCATGGAGCTGCACAAGCGGTACGGCTGGTCGAAGTACATCATCGTCGTGCCGTCGATTGCGATCCGCGAGGGCGTGCAGAAGTCGTTCGACGTGACCGCCGACCACTTCCAGCAGATCTACGGTACAAAGCCGCGCTCGTTCATCTACAACTCGGCGCAGCTGCACGAGATCGAGCGATTCAGCTCCGATGCCGGCGTGCAGGTGATGATCATCAACATCCAGGCGTTCAACGCCACCGGCAAGGACAACCGCCGCATCTACGACGTGCTCGACGACTTCCAGTCCCGCCGGCCCATCGATGTGATCAGCGCAAACCGTCCAATCGTCATCATCGACGAGCCGCAGAAGGTCGGTGCCGCAAAGTCGTTGGAGGCGCTCTCACGGTTCAACGCGCTGATGATGCTGCGCTATTCGGCCACTCACAAGGTCGAGCACACGAAAGTGCATCGGCTCGATGCCGTGGACGCGTACAACCAGAAGTTGGTCAAGAAGATCGCGGTCCGTGGAATCACCGTCAAGGGGTTGGCCGGCTCGACCGCGTACCTGTATCTCGATGCGATCGAGATCGCCAAGGGAGCCAAGCCTCGTGCGCGCGTCGAGCTGGAGGTGCAGACCAAGGGGGGACCGATCACACGTCAGATCAAGCGCATCGATGTCGGCGCCAACCTGCACGACCTCTCCAACGGTATCGAGGCCTACAAGGGTCTGTTCATCACCGACATCGACGCGAACCGTGACGTCATCGAACTGAGCAACGGCGATATCGTCATGGCCGGCCAGGTCACCCAGGACGTGACCGAGGAAGCGAAGCGGCGCATCCAGATTCGTGAGGTTGTCCGCGCGCACTTCGACAAAGAGCGCGAGCTGTTCGGCCGGGGCATCAAGGTGCTCTCGCTGTTCTTCATCGACGAAGTCGCGAAGTATCGCAACTACGACCGCGAGGACACCCTCGGCGACTACGCACGCTGGTTCGAGGAAGAGTACGAGACAATCCGCGACGAGGTACTCGGCGAACTCGCACTCGACGAATCTACCGCCGCACACCAGGTATATCTGCGGCGTGACGACGTCCGCGCGGTGCACGAGGGCTACTTCTCCATCGACAAGAAGACCAAGCGTCAGATCGACGGCAAGGTCAGCGGCCGGGGCGACGACAAGGGTCAGTCCACCGACACCGTCGCCTACGACCTGATTCTGAAGAAGAAGGAACGCCTGCTGTCGTTCGACGAGCCGGTTCGGTTCATCTTCTCCCACTCCGCACTGCGTGAAGGCTGGGACAACCCCAACGTGTTCGTGATGGGGATGCTCAAGAAGAGCGACAACACGATCTCGCGCCGTCAGGAGATCGGCCGCGGACTGCGCCTGGCGGTCGACCAGCACGGCGAGCGAATGGACAACCCGGTCACCGTGCACGACATCAACGAACTCACCGTCGTCACCGACGAGTCCTACACGGACTTCGTCACCGGGCTTCAGAAGGAGATCGCCGAATCGCTTACTGTCCGTCCCCGCAAGGCGAGCGTGTCGTTCTTCACCGGCAAGACGATCCTGACCCAGTCGGGTGAGTCCGTGGTGGAGGAGAAGCTCGCCACCACGATCTACTTCCATCTGGTGCAGAACGGCTACGTCGACGAAGACGGACTCGTCACCACCAAGTACAAGGACGACAAGGCTGCCGGCGCCCTCGCGCCGCCGACCTCTAAGGCGCTCCAGCCTGTCATCGACTCCGTTTGGCCACTCGTGGACATGCTCTACCTCGACGTCCCGGTCCCGGCCGACGACCGCAAGCCGAAGAAGATTCCCCTCAACGAGGCCAACTTCGCCAGAAAAGAATTCCAGGCACTCTGGAACCGGATCAATCACAAGGCCGTCTATCAGGTCGAGTTCGACTCGAATGAGCTGATACGCAAGTGCATCCAGTCGCTCGACACGCACCTCAACGTCGCCGCGATGCAGTACGTCATCCACGAAGGTGCACAACGCGGCGCCCTCGAGGCCGACGACCTGGCCAAAGGTACCGGGTTCACGGTCTCGGACACACGCACCGAAGTCGAGACCGCGACAGCCGGCTCACAGGTGAAGTACGACCTTCTCGGTGAGATCACAGAGAAGACGAAGCTCACCCGCCGCACCGTGGCAGCCATCCTCAGAGGGATCACCCCAGCAACGTTCGCGAAGTTCCGGCTCAACCCGGAGCAGTTCATCACCGAGACTGCCCGGTTGATCAACGAGCAGAAGGCCACTGCGATCGTCGACCACCTGACCTACGACGCCTTGGAAGACCGGTTCGACTCGGCGATCTTCACCGAGAATCAGACCAAGCAGGATTTCGCCCGTGCCGGCGAAAAGCTGAAGAAGCACGTTTACGAGTACGTCATCACGGACTCCAAGATCGAACGCGACTTCGTCACCGAGCTCGATACCAGCAGTGAGGTCGCGGTCTATGCGAAGCTGCCACGGGGATTCTTCATCCCCACCCCGGTGGGCGACTACAACCCCGACTGGGCGATCGCCTTTACCGAAGGCAGCGTCAAGCACGTGTACTTCGTCGCCGAGACCAAGGGATCCCTCTCAACCCTCCAGCTCAAAGGGATCGAGGAGGCCAAGATCAAGTGCGCCCGCGAGTTCTTCAACTCACTCAACAAGAAGAACGGGCAGGACATCACATACAACGTCGTCACGGACTACACGGAGTTGATGCAGCTCGTGACCACGTAGCCGAGATGAGCGGCCTTCTCATTTCCTCGAAGTGAGGAGGCCGCATGGCAAGCTGACCAACGCCTGGTTGTCCATCGACGCAAGGGCCGAGTAGAACGGCGTGATGTTGAAGCAGCACTACCAGTATTCGGATATACCGGACGCGCTCCGCGAGGCCCACGACTCCTCGACACCATCGCCGATCGTGCATTCGGCGGGAAGACCACCGATGGGAGTACAGACGAACGAAAACGGGTCCTCTCCACCTCATACGTCGAACTGACCTCCCTCGACCATCTTCCGATACCCCCGAAAGTCAGGGCAAGGGGATGAGCCTGGCGCTGAATGAGTTGGCTGCCGAGGCCGCGGTGAATGGATGGGTCACAGCGAGGGCAGACCTGCAGGAACTGAGGCAGGTTGCGCGCTCGCTGGGTTGGCACGAGGTTCCTGCCCGACTCGGCGACGAGCCCGTGTCCGAGCTGTACCCCGTGCCAGCGCGCAAGGCGCACCCCAGGTCGCTCAGCGTCCAGTACGGACTGGGAGCTCAGCCACTCCACACCGACGGGGCGCATCTACCTCTGCCCCCGGAGATCGTGGCACTCCAGGCCCAAACACCCAACCGGACTGCCACCCGCCTCTGGACAGCCGCCAACACCACAGCGCGACTCAGTCGGGCAGTTCCCTGGTCCGCACTGCGGCACGGCGTGTTCCTGATGTCGTCCGGCCGCCGGAGGATCCACGCAGTCGCCGCGAGCCACGGCCAAATCCGGTACGACCCTGGATGTATGAAGCCCTGCGACCAACGAGCACGGCGACTCGCGGCCTTCTTCGAGGAAGTGCTGAATGACGCCCATGCCCACACATGGGATTCAAATCGGGAGGTGCTTCTGATCGACAACCGGATCACCTTGCATGCTCGTGCCCAGGTGTCACCGGATGACGAAGATCGTGTCCTGCGCCGGGTCGCGTTCAGATTTGGGAGAGGCGAATGACAGCTCCGTGGAACCCTGATGCTCTCTGGATCAAGGCCAAGTTGTTCATCAACCATGCGCTGGACGACGACGAACCGCGCGACTTCGACGAACGAGCGCTGTGGGCATCGTTGGCGCTTGAGTTGCTGGCGAAAGCGGCCCTTGCGCGAGTGTCCCCGCTGTTGATCGCGGTTCCGAACGAAGACGGTCACAACCTGCTCGTCGCAAGCGGGCTGGTTCAGGGTGAGGCACGGTTCACGTCGGTGCAAGCGAGGACTCTCTTCTCCCGCTGCGCGAAAGCCTTCAAGCCATTCAACGAGAAGG
>NZ_BANU01000007.1 GCF_000333035.1 Gordonia sihwensis NBRC 108236 | reverse complement strand
TCCGCCAGCCACCCCGTCTCCGAGGCGACCTTTCCAGCCTACCAGACTGGAATCTTCCCTGCAACCGCGACATTCTCCAACTCCGAAGAAGAACAGGAAGTCCGCCAGGCGCAGGACCGCTACTCTACCCCCACCACCCCGGCAAGATCAACTCACCGACCGGAAGGGCATTTCGCTCGCCAGCACCGACGCGCTGACCTGCAATAAGTTACACACCGTTGAGGCTGAGTCCCAAATCGCCAGGTCAGCGGTCCGACTGTGCGGTCAAGCGCCGATCTTGGCGCCGGCGAAGGTCTTCTTACCGCGGCGCAGGACGAGCCACTTGCCGAACAACAGGTCATTCGAACCCGGCGTCCAGTCCGCGTCGGTAACCTTGACGTTGTTCACGTAGGCACCGCCCTCGTCGACGGCCCGGCGAGCGGCCTTGTTGCTGTCGGCGAGTCCGGACGCGACGAGGAGCTCGACGATAGAGGGCGTGGCACCGGCGTCGAACTCGGCGAGGCCCGTCTCCCCCAGCGCGGCGGCGAGGGTGGGCTCATCGAGCTCGTTGAGTTCGGCGCGCCCGAACAGTGCGCGACTCGCCAGCTCCGCGGCGGCCGTCTGGTCTGCACCGTGGATGAGGGTCGTCAGCTCTCGAGCGAGGCGCTTCTGCGCCTCGCGGAGGAATGGCTTCTCGGCCGTGAGCTTCTCGAGCTCCTCGATCTCCTCCCGGCTCAGGAAGGTGAACCACTTGAGGAACTTCACGACATCGGCGTCAGCCGTGTTCACGAAGTACTGGTACCAGGCGTACGGACTGGTGAGCTCAGGATCGAGCCACACGCTGCCGCCCCCGGTCGACTTGCCGAACTTCTTCCCGTCGGCCGAGGTCACCAGCGGCACCGTCAGCGCATGGGCCGTACCACCGTCGACCTTCCGGATCAGGTCGACGCCGCCGATGATGTTGCCCCACTGGTCGGATCCGCCGATCTGGAGCACGCAGCCGTACTTGCGGTACAGCTGCAGGTAGTCGTTGGACTGCAGAAGCAGGTAGCTGAATTCGGTGTAGCTGATTCCGTCGGATTCGAGGCGCCGCTTCACCGTGTCACGCGCGAGCATGACGTTGACGGAGAAGTGCTTGCCGATGTCGCGCAGGAACTCGATGGTCGACATCGGGGCGGTCCAGTCGTTGTTGTTGACCAGAACGGCACCTGTGTCGGAGTCGTCGATGGTCACGAACCGCTGGAGCTGGCCGACGATCTTGTCCGCCCACCCCGCGACCGTGTCCACGGAGTTCATCGTCCGCTCGCCGACGTCGCGCGGATCACCGATGAGTCCGGTGGCGCCGCCCGCCAGCACCACGGGACGGTGACCGGCGAGCTGGAACCGGCGCAGAGTCAGCAGCGGGACCAGGTGTCCGGCGTGCAGGCTGGACGCGGTCGGATCGAAGCCGGCGTACAGCGAGATCGGCTTCTCCAAGGTCTCGCGCAACGCTCCCTCGTCGGTACTCTGCCCGATGAGTCCGCGCCAGATCAGGTCGTCGAGGATGTTCTCGGCCACCGGCGGTTCACGCTTCCTTTCCGGTGAAGCGGGCGTGCTCCTCATCTGAGACCGCACGCGCGTCGTCGATCAGCATGTCGGGGATCCCGTGGGCGTCGATGGCATAGGCGACGCGCAGACGCGGGTTGTAGAGTTCGTCGCCCGCATCGATCAATTCACCCAGATCCTGGGGGCACACCAGTCGGTCGCGAACCACCGGATCGATGCCCTCGGCACGTGTTGCCATCAGCTCCCACTTCGTCTCGTCGATCGCGCCGCTCATCGCCTGTCGCGAGCGGCGCCTACCGCCTTCAGGCTACTCGGCGCCACCATCGTCTCCGGCGGGGAGCGCCGTCCAGTCGATGGTCGCGGCCGCGGACGCCGTGTAGCGGCGATAGCGACCGTCCTGGTCCCGATACCAGACCCGCGGTCCGGGCTTCGGCAGACCGCGCGCCGCGATCCGGCTGGTCATGGCCCGGAACGACTCCGACAGCGGGATGGAGTCGGCGACCCACACCAGGTGCGGGCGCTCGGCCGCGGGAAGCTCGCCCAGGCCGACGCGGATCTGGGTCGGAGTGAGCGACGTCGCGCCGCCGCGCAGCGTGACGGCGGCGACGGCGAGCTGCTCGCCCGGCTCGCCGACCGCGTACACCGCGGCGAGTTTGATGTCCGGGATCAACGAGAGCGCATGTTGGATGGGCACCGGATAGATCGGGCCCGACCGGCTCCGGATCACCGCCTGCGCCGATCCCATGTACCAGAGGTCGCCGTCGGCGTCGGATTGGAACAGACTCCCCCCGACCTCCCAGCGATCGTGCGGGCGGAACACGTCGCGCAGGACCAGACCCGCCGCCTCGAAGCGCTGGCCGGCGTGCGCGACCAGCATGCCGACCTCGCCCGGCCCCGCTTCCCGGACGAAGCCGGTGTCGCGGTCGATCTCCATGCGCTCGGCCACCGGGTCGTAGGCGGCGACGCGCACCGGGTTGGTCTCGGGCAGGGCACGGCCCATCGCTCCGATCTTGCTGTCGTCGACATTCGCCAGGATCGCGGATCCGTCCGCGGTGGCGAAGAACTCGAGCACCCGCGCATTCGGCAACGTCTCGCGCAACCGAGTCCACACCCCCGCCGACAGTCCGGAACCCATGAACAGGCGGACGCTGCCGAGCTGACCGGGATCGAACTCCGGCGCGTCGACGATGTCGGCCAGCATGTTCCAGGTGTACGAGACCACGGTGACGCCGTAACGGCGCACTTCACGGGTGAATCGCTCGGGATCGATCCCCGTGGACAGCGCGATGCGCGACCGCCCGGCGGCGGTGGCTCCCAGCGTGGTCAGCAGACCCGAGGCATGGTGAAGTGGCGGCAGGCAGTAGACCGTGTCCCGGTTCGACAGTCCGGCCGCGGCGGCAGCACCGAATGCGGACATGGCGAAGCGATGGTTGGTGACCGACCACCGATTGAGCCGGCCCTGCGTCTCGGTGAACAGGATGAACGCGAGGTCGCCCGCCAGTCCGGGGTCCGGGCGGTACCAGACCGGCATACGGACGCGTTCCGGGTCGATCTTCTCCATGTCGACGATGTGCTCACCGTCAGCGCGCTCGATGGCACGGGCGTCGCTGCTGCCTCCACCCAGCACCAGCACCCGGTCGCACACGGCGGCCGCACGGTCGAGGTGAACCGGATCGGAGACGATGATCCGCGTCTCCGCCAGGGTGAGCATCTCCGGCAGCGCGTCGCTCGACGAGAGCAGCACCGCCACGGCGCCCAGTCGCGACAGCGCGGCGATCGTCACCAGGGCGGACGGGCGCGGGTCCATCATGAGGCCGACGTGCACCCCCGGCCGGATGCCGCACTCGATGAGGCCGGCGACCACGTTGTCGATCCGCGCGTTGACCTGAGTGTGCGTCAGCACCCGGTCCTCGAACAGAAAGACCTCGTCGTGGGGCGTGCGCTTCGCGTTCTCGCTCATCAGCTTGCCGAGCGAGACGCGGGTCGACGGCTGGATCTGGCCGAGCCGGAACAGCCGCGGAACGGTGCGCACCGACTCGGTCGCCACGGCCCGGGTGGTGCGCTGGAGCGAATTGACCGCCTCGAGAAGCTCCTTGGAGACCGCGGTGCCCGCACCGGCGACCTGTCCGACACCGTAGGTCAGCCGGTTGCTCCAACTGATCCCGCTTCCGGACTCGCTGCGAGTCCTGCTCATCGGCGTCACCGCCGCCGGCTGCTCTCCGTTGCCCTCGCGCCATTGGATCCACTCGCCGACCGTCGGCCAGGTGAGACGTCCGGCGTTCGATCCGACGACGAGACCGAAGTGCCCGACCGGCGCGGCGGTCTCGTACACCTCGGCGTCGGGCGCGGCGCGGACGATGCCGCGCACGGCCAGTGGCTGACCGATGTCGTCGGTCTCACCGACGAAGGCGAGGACCGGGCAGGTGATCTCGGTCATCGACACCACTTCGCCGTCGATGACGAAGCCACCCGACATCATGCGGTTGTGAACCACGAACTGGCGGAGCAGTTCGGCCACGGCCGGACCCGACCACGCGACCCAGCCCTCCTGCTCGATGAATCGTCGCTGGTCCTCGCGCGGCAGCAGGGCGTCGCGATCGTGGAGTTTGCGCAGGAAGTCGATCCGGCTGCGGGCCGTCTTGACCGGATCGGCCAGCTGGAACCCGGTGCGTGCCAACCAACTCGGGATCCACAGTCGGTTGAAGACATTGTCGGCGACGAACTCCGCACCGGGAACCACGAGCTGTGCGGGCAGGCCCAGCGGAAGGGCCGCCAGTACGTCGACCGGACTACCGAAGGTGACCACGCTGGCAAGTCCCTCTGAGCGCCGGTAGGCCGCCGTCTGATAGGCGAACATGCCGCCCTGCGAGTATCCGCCGAGGTGAACGTCCTGGCCGACGACCCGCCGGACCAGATCGATCACCCGGCTGATCGCCACCACGTGGTCGGTGAGCGTGCGCTCCATCCCGCCCTCTTCGTGGTCGGGCGAACCGAAGTCGACCACCCAGGGAATCACCTTGTGCCGGTACAGAACCGAGACTGCGCCGTTCTCCTGCGTCACGTCGTAGACGTTGGCCGACACCATCATCGGCGGGATCAGGATGATGTGGGCGAAGCCGTCGCCGGCGTCGTCTGGAAAGTACCGGCGGAGGCGGTACATCTTCTCGGTCTCGACCACCTTGTAGGGTGTCGGCTCGGTGCCGGTATCCAGGCCCCCCATCCGAATGACTTCGAGACCGTTCTGTGCGGTCGCGACGATCCGTCCGACCGTGCCGGCGACATTTGGCAGACCCTTCACCGCGGTAACTCCCCTCACCACTTCCGATGCCGCGGCCGCCGACTGATTCGGCGTGTGCGAGCACGTGCAGTGTACTAGTCGCCGAATCCGTCACGGCCGTCACCGACTGTGAAGTACCCGCGAGTCGGCGCGTACGGTGATGCCGGTTACCTGCCCGGACACGCCGCGCCGGAGTCAGGCGAGCGCCGTCCGGAGGTCGGCGATCGTGGCGTTGGCCACCGAGATCTGGCGCTCCACCTGCGACGAGGCGGTACCGCCGAAGGCATTGCGTGACTCGATCGAGCCCGAGACCGTCAGCACCTCGCGCACCTGCGGCGTCAGCGCCGGATTGATGCGGGCCATCGTCTCATCGTCGAGTTCGTCGAGTCCGACCCCGCGGCTCTCGGCCTCACGGACGCAGGCGCCCGCCACCTCATGCGCGACCCGGAAGGGAACACCTTGGCGGACAAGCCATTCCGCGATATCGGTCGCGAGGGTGAAACCGGCCGGCGCGAGTTCGGCCATCCGGTCCGGATGGAAGGTCAGGGTGCCGACGAGTCCCGCCATCGCCGGCAGCAGCAGTTCCAGCTGCGCGACGGAGTCGAAGACCGGTTCCTTGTCCTCCTGCAAGTCGCGGTTGTACGCCAACGGCTGGGCCTTCAGCGTGGAGAGCAGACCGGTGAGGTTGCCGATCACTCGACCGGCCTTGCCGCGTGCCAACTCGGCGACGTCGGGATTCTTCTTCTGCGGCATGATCGAGCTGCCCGTCGACCACGCGTCGGCCAACGTCACATAGCCGAACTCCGGGGTGCTCCAGAGGATCACGTCCTCCCCCAGGCGGGACATGTCGACCGCGACCATCGCGAAGACGAAGGCCGCCTCGGCGGCGAAGTCGCGGGAGCTGGTCGCGTCGATGGAGTTCTCGGCCGCACTGGCGAAGCCGAGGTCGGCGGCGATAGCCTCCGGGTTCAGCCCGAGCGACGAGCCGGCGAGCGCACCCGACCCGTAGGGCGAGACGGCGACGCGCCGATCGGCGTCCACCAGACGCGCGACGTCGCGCAGCAGGGGCTGGGCGTGCGCGAGGAGAGTATGGCCGAGGAGCACCGGCTGGGCCGCCTGCAGGTGCGTCTTACCCGGCATCACCACACCCGGGTTGGCGGCGGCCTGGTCGACGAGCGCCTGCGCGAGGTCGAGCACGCCCGCGCCCACCCGCCGCATCGCTGCCCGCAGCCACATCCGGAACAGGGTCGCGACTTGGTCGTTGCGGGACCGGCCCGCGCGCAGCCTGCCACCGAGTTCGGGGCCGACCCGTTCGATCAGCCCGCGTTCGAGCGCGCCGTGTACGTCTTCGTCCGACTCCGCGGGCACGAACACGCCCGCGGCGACGTCCGCGGCCAGACGATCGAGTCCGGCCTGCATGGCCTCGGCGTCCGAGTCCGTCAGTAGACCCGCCGTCGCGAGGACGCGGGCGTGCGCCTTCGACGCCTGGATGTCGTACGGGGCCAACGCCCAGTCGAAATGCGTCGACTTGCTCAGCGCGGCCATCGCCGCGGCCGGGCCGTCGGCGAACCGGCCGCCCCACAGAGCCCCCTCGTTGGTGCCCTCGTGGCTGTTCTCGGACGATGTGGTGTCGGATGTCGACATGAGGGCAGTACTCCTCGCGTGGGTGTGTTTCGGTTCGGTGGTCGGTGAGCGCGTTCGCTCAGCCTACGATCTGGAGACCAGTCCCTCGATCCGCGCGGCCAGATCGGCGCCCGTGAGCGGCCGTCGGGCCAGGACGAAGATGGTGTCGTCGCCGGCGATGGTGCCGACGACTCCGGGCAGTCGCGCGCGGTCGAGCGCGCTGGCGAGATAACCGGCGGCGCCGGGCGGTGTGCGGAGCACCGCGACGTCGCCGGACGAGTCGGTCGACACCAGCAGTTCGGACACCAGTCGCGAGACCCGGTCGGTTCCGCCGGACACGCCGCGGACCGGACTGCCGTCCTCGGGGACGGTATAGACCCCCGCGCCGCCGTCGGCGGCGCGCAGCTTCACCGCGCCGAGTTCGTCGAGATCGCGCGACAGCGTCGCCTGGGTGGCCTCGATCCCCAGCTCGGCCAGCTTCTGCTGCAGTTCGCCCTGGCTCCGGATCTGTTCGGTCGCCAGGATCTCGACGATCCGGGCGTGCCGGCCGGCCCGCGTGGCGGCGAGCCTCGCCGACTCGGCCCGGCGGGCAGCGGTTCGGTCGGGGTCCGCGCGGTCCACTAGCGGTCCATCAACCAGGCCAGCAACGCCTTCTGGGCGTGCAGGCGATTCTCCGCCTCGTCGAAGACGACGCTCGCCGGACCGTCGATCACCTCGTCGGTGATCTCCTCGCCCCGGTGCGCGGGCAGGCAGTGCAGCACGATCGCCTCGTCCGCGGCGTACCCGAGCAGCTCCGAGTTGATCTGGTATGGACGGAAGGGACCGACCCGGTCGAGCCCGTCGCCCTCATGCCCCATCGAGACCCACGTGTCGGTGACGAGGACGTCGGCGCCGGTCGCCGCAGCGATCGGGTCGCCGATCAGTTCGACGCTGCCGCCGGTCTCGGCCGCGCGCCGCCGCGCCGCTTCGACCACGGCCGGATCCGGTTGGAAGGCCGTCGGTCCGCTGACCCGGACATGCATGCCCGCGGTGACGCCGCCGAGCATCAGGGAATGGGCCATGTTGTTGGCGGCGTCTCCGAAGTAGGTCAGCGTCAGGCCCGCGGCCCGACCCTTCCGCTCGATGATCGTCTGCAGATCGGCGAGCACCTGGCACGGGTGGAAGCTGTCGGACAGAGCGTTGACGACGGGAACGGTCGCGTACTCCGCCACCGCCTCGAGGCGGTCCTGACCGAAGGTGCGCCACACGATCGCGTCGACGAACCGCGACAGCACCCGGCCGGTGTCTGCGAACGACTCGTCACGGCCCATCTGCGTGTTCGCGCCGTCGACCACGACGGCGTGCCCGCCGAGCTGGCTGATGCCGACTTCGAAGGAGAACCGGGTCCGCGTGGAGTTCTTGTCGAAGATGACTCCGACAGCGCGAGGGCCATCCAGCGGGCGGAACCCGAAGCGGTCGCGCTTCATCCGCGCCGCCAGCTCGAGCACCTCCGCCTGTTCGGCGGGTGTCAGATCGTCGTCGCGCAAGAAGTGCCGAGTGTTCTCTGTCATGTCACGCATTCCCATTCTGTGCGTCGATCGCAGCGTCGAGGATGTCCGGCAGGTCGGCGACGAATCCGGCCGCCTGCTCGTCGGTGAGGATGAGCGGAGGCGCCAGCCGCAGCACGTCGGGCGCGGGTGCGTTGATCAGGTACCCGGCCGCCCGCGCGGACTTCTCGACGCTCGCCGAGATGCCGGAGTTCAGCACGACGCCGAGAAGCAGACCGTCGCCGCGCACACCCGCGATTTGCGGATGGCCGAGCTCCTCGATGCCGTCGGCGAGCGATTTCCCGACGCGCTCGACGTGCGAGAGGAGGTCGTGGTCGTCGATGTAACGCAGGACGGCGAGCGAGGCGGCGGCGCACGCGGGATTGCCTCCGAAGGTGGTGCCGTGCTGGCCGGGCTCGAACAGCGCCGCCGCCGGCCCCGTCGCCACCACGGCACCGATCGGCATGCCGCCGCCCAGGCCCTTGGCGAGGGTCATGACGTCGGGCACGATTCCCGCGCGCTGGTGCGCGAACATCCAGCCCGTGCGGCCGATACCGGTCTGTACCTCGTCGAGCATCAGCAGCGCACCGTGCTCGGCGGTGATCGCCCGTGCCTGAGCGAGGTAGTCCGGGGGCGGGACCACCACGCCGTTCTCGCCTTGGATCGGCTCCAGGATCACCGCTGCGGTCCGCTCGGACACGGCGGCGCGGAGCGCCTGCGCATCGCCGTAGGGAACGAAGTCGACGCCGGCGGGCATCGGTTCGAAGGGGGCGCGCTTGGCCGGCTGCCCGGTCATCGCGAGCGCACCCATGGTGCGGCCGTGAAATCCCCCCTCGGCCGCGATGATCTGCGGTCTGCCGGTCCTGCGGGCGAGCTTGAAGGCCGCCTCGTTGGCCTCCGTGCCGGAATTGCACAGGAAGGCGCGGGCCCCGTGGCCGACGGCCGCGCAGAGCCGCTCGCCCAGTTCCACGACCGGCCGCGAGATGTACAGATTCGACACGTGGCCGAGAGTCGAGAGTTGAGCGGTCACCGCCTCGACGATGGCCGGGTTCGCATGGCCGAGCGCGTTCACCGCGATGCCGCCGAGCAGGTCGAGGTACTCCCGGCCGTCGGCGTCGTACACGACCGCGCCGTCGCCGCGCACCAGCGCGACCGGCGGGGTGCCGTAGTTGTTCATCAGCGCAGCGGACCACCGCTGCTGCAGGGGTGCGGTCACTGCCGTCCTCCATCGGGATCGTCGGCGACGACGGTGGTTCCCGACGTCGACGCGGTGAGCAGGGCGGCCAGCACGGAATGCGCTTCACGGCCGTCGATGACGTGTGCGGCACCGATCCCCTCCTGAACGGCGCGCATGCAGGCCTCCATCTTCGGCACCATGCCGGAGTCGAGGGAGGGCAGAAGTGTCGCGACCTCACCCGCGGTGATCGTCGAGACCAGCGACGAGCGGTCCGGCCAGTCGGTGTAGAGACCCTCCACATCGGTCAACATCACCAGATGCTCGGCACCGAGCGCTGCAGCGACGGCGCCCGCGGCGGTGTCGGCGTTGATGTTGTGCACCTGGCCGTCGGCATCCGGCGCGATGGTCGAGATCACCGGGATCCGGCCGGCCGCGATCAGGTCGTCGACCGCGGAGGTGTTGACCGCCGCGATGTCGCCGACCAGCCCGATATCGGTGGGCTCTCCGTCGACCATCACCGTCCGGCGCGTCGCCGTGAACAGGTGGGCGTCCTCGCCGGTGATGCCGACGGCGTACGGTCCGTGCGCGTTGATCAGGCCGACGAGTTCACGGCCCACCTGGCCGAACAGGACCATCCGGACGACGTCCATGACCTCGGGCGTGGTGACGCGGAAGCCGCCGCGGAACTCGCCTTCGAGACCGAGGCGTGCGAGCATCGCGGAGATCTGCGGACCGCCGCCGTGCACCACCACCGGATGGATGCCGCACGCGCGCAGGAGGACCATGTCGGCGGCGAACGCCGTCTTCAGGTCAGCGTCGACCATCGCGTTTCCGCCGTACTTGACGACGACGCGCTTGCCGTGGAGCGCCTGCAGTGCGGGCAGCGATTCGGCGATGACGCCGGCCTTCTGCAGCGGTGTGGCGGTGCTCAGCGGTGAGGTGTCAGTGTTCGTCATGACGAGTAGGCCGAATTCTCTTCCACGTAAGCGTGCGACAGGTCGGTGGTGCGAATGGTCGCCTCGGCGTTCCCGAGGCCGAGGTCGGCGACGACCTCGATGCGATCGCCGGAGAGGTCGACATCGCGGGCCCCGGGTACTCCGGTGCCGTTGCGGCAGATCGGAGAACCGTTGAACGACACCGTGATCCGATCGGGATCGATGGTCACGGGCGCGGCGCCGATGGCGGCGAGGACGCGGCCCCAGTTCGGATCGGAGCCGAAGAGCGCGGTCTTGACGAGCGAGTCGCGCGCCACCGACCGCGCGATCACCAGCGCGTCGTCCTCGGTCGCCGCGCCGGTCACGGTGATCGCGATCCGCTTGGTGACGCCCTCGGCGTCGTTCTGCAGCTGACCGGCCAGATCGTCGCACACGGCGAAGACCGCGGCGTCGAGCTCGGCCTGGGAGACCTCGATCTGGCTGGCGCCGGACGAGAGCAGCAGCACTGTGTCATTGGTGGAGATGGAGCCGTCGACGTCGAGACGGTCGAAGGTGCGCGCGGTGGCGCGGCGCAGCGCGAGGTCGACCGACTCCGCGCTCACCTTGGCGTCGGTGGTCAGCACCACCAGCATGGTCGCGAGCGACGGGGCGAGCATGCCCGCACCCTTCGCCATGCCGCCGACGTTCCAGCCGCCGGTGTGGTGCAAGGCCACCTGCTTCGGGACGGTGTCGGTGGTCATGATCGCGTAGGCGGCGTCGGTCCCGCCTTCGAGTCCGCCGCCCATCTCGTGCACGATCTCGGTGACTCCGGCGAGCACCTTGTCCATCGGCAGCCGCTCGCCGATCAGGCCGGTCGAGCAGACGGCCACCTCGACGGGCCCGGTCTCGGTACCCCAGCTCGACAGCGTCGACGCGACCGCTTCCGCGGTGGCGTGCGTGTCCTGAAAGCCCTCGGGCCCGGTACATGCGTTCGCTCCACCGGAATTGAGGATCACGGCGCGCAGAGACCGGTTCTCGATCACCTTCTGCGACCACAGCACCGGTGCGGCCTTGACCTGATTGCGAGTGAACACCGCCGACGCCGCCAGGTCGGGGCCCTCGTTGAACACCAGCGCGAGGTCGGGCTTCCCGTTGGCCTTGATCCCCGCCGCGATTCCCGCCGCCCGGAAGCCCAGCGGCGCCGTGACGCCCTGGCGGCGGGTCATCCGCGAGCCGACCAGGAGATCGATGTCCGGCACGGGAACGGTCTGGGTGTCTGTCACGGTCGGGTCCTTCACGCTGTTCGAGCCTGTCTCTGCTTCGGTCACGGTGCCACTCCCACGGTCGCCAGGCCCTCGCCTTCGCCCCAACCCAGGGCCAGGTTCATCGACTGGACGGCCGCACCGCCGGTGCCCTTGGTCAGGTTGTCGACGGCGCCGACGGCGACGAAGGTGCCGGACCGCTCGTCGACGGACAGACCGATCGAGACCATGTTGGTTCCGACCACGGACCCGGTCTCGGGGAACTCTCCCTGCGGCAGGAGATGCACGAAGGCCTCGTTCTCGTATGCCTTCTCATAGGCCGACCGGAAATCATCGATCGACGCGTCGGTGCGCGCGGTGCACGTCGCGAGGATGCCTCGCGACGTGGGCACCAGCACCGGAGTGAAGGAGACCGACACCGGGAGCGATGCTGCCCGCGAAAGAGCCTGCGTGATCTCCGGAGTGTGCCGGTGCACACCGCCGACACCGTAAGCGCGGACCGATCCGATCACCTCGGACGCCAGCAGATTCACCTTCGGCGCCCGGCCGGCACCCGAGGTGCCCGACATCGCGACGATGGTGACCGCCGGTTCCACCAGGCCCGCGGCCAACGCGGGCAGCAGAGTCAGAATCGACACCGTCGGATAGCACCCGGGCACCGCGATCCGGCTCGCTCCGGCGATCACGTCCCGGTTGCCCGGCAGTTCCGGCATGCCGTACGGCCAGGTGCCCGCGTGGTCACCGCCGTAATAGGCCGTCCACTCCGAGGGGTCCTCGAGCCGGAAGTCGGCGCCGCAGTCGACGATCAGGGTGCTGGGAGGCAGGGCATCGGCGATCGCAGCCGACTGTCCGTGCGGCAGCCCGAGGAAGACCACGTCGTGACCCGCCAGAACCTCCGGCGTCGTCTCCTCGAGCACGCGGTCGGCGAGCGGGAACAGGTGGCGGTGATGCTCACCCAGCCGCGTGCCGGCGTTTCCGCCCGCCGTCAGTGCGCCGATCTCCAGTTCACCCGAACCCAGGCGCGGATGCCCGCACAGCAGTCGGAGGATCTCACCGCCCGCATAGCCGCTCGCACCGGCGACAGCAACCTTGATAGTCATGAAATCATTATGCACTACAGCGCAAAATAATTCACCTAGTCGTGCTCCGCGTCAGCGCAAGCGGGCGCCCACGACCTCGCCCGCATGCGCTACCGCAGCCATCTTGGCCTCGGTCCCCTCATCCTCGGTGAGCGTGCGGTCGGCGGCGCGGAAGGTGAGCGCGAAGGTCAGGGACTTGTTGCCTTCGCCGACTTGAGCACCGACGTAGACGTCGAAGAGCGAGATGGATTCGAGCAGTTCTCCCGCGCCGGCAACCAGCGCATCCTGCACGTCCTGGGCGGCCACGTCCGCGGCCACCACGACGTTCACATCCTGCAGCACGGCGGGGAACGGCGACACCTTCGGCGACGGCAGGTTCTGGCGCAGCGGCAGCGCGTCCACGTCGATCTCCACCGCGCACAGCCGCGCGGGCAGACCGGTGCGTTCCAGCACCGCCGGATGCAGTTCCCCGGCATGACCGACGACGACGCCGTCGACCTCGAGCCGAGCGCAGCGGCCGGGGTGCCAAGGCCGATGGTCGTCGGCCACGAGTTCGAGCTCCACCCCCGCGGCCCGGCCGATCTGCCGAGCCGCCTCGAACGCGTCGTAGGCGTCCGCGGTGCGGCCCGGCCCGAGCGGACCCGCCGGCTCGCGCAATCCGGTGAGCAGGACGGCCACGTGCAAGGGCTGGTCGGGCAGGGATGCGTCGAGCGCCGTCTGCTCGGCCTCGGTAGGCCGGCGCGTCACATCCAGCGGGGGCACGGTCGGACCCTGCTGACCGCCGATGACGACCTGACCGATCGTGTACAGCGCGAGATCACGGCGGCCGCGGGCGATGTTGCGCGCCGCCATCTCCATCAGTCCGGGCAGCAGAGTGGTGTTCAGCTCCGGCCGGTCGGACTCGAGCGGATTGAGCACGGAGACGGTCCGGCGGCGGACGTCGTCGGCGGGCAGATCCCATGTATCGAAGACGTCTGCGGGAAGGAACGGGTAAGGCAGGACTTCGACGTACCCATCGGTGGCCAGGCCGACGCCGATGGCACGGCGACGGCGCTGAGCGGGGCTCAGCCCGCGACCACCGGTGGCTCGCGGCACCACGGCCGGGATGTCCTCGAGACCCTCGAGTCGCAGCACCTCCTCGACGAGGTCGGCACGCTGGCGCAGGTCGGGTCGCCACGACGGCGGGGTCACCAGCAACGGCGAGTCACCGTCGACGACGCATCCCACCTCGCGCAGACGCGCGGCGGTGGTCCCAGCCGGGTACTCGACACCGGCGGTCGCATCGGGAAGTCCCGGGTCGATCTGGATGGCGGCGGAGGGAACGGTCGCGGTACGGACGTCCGACAGCGGACCGGCGACGCGGCCGCCCGCCAGTTCGGCGATCAGCGCGGCGGCCCGGTCGGAGGCCACCGCGGTGATCTCCGGATCCACGAGCCGTTCGTAGCGCTTCGCCGCCTCCGACGACAGCTTGTGGCGCTTGCCCGTACGGAACACCCGCACCTGGTCGAAGTTGGCCGACTCCAGAAGGATGTTCGTGGTCTCGTCGGAGACCTCGGTCGCGGCTCCACCCATCACCCCCGCGAGGGCGATCGGGCCGGAGTCGTCGGCGATCACCACATCCTCAGGGTCCAGCTTGCGCGTGACGCCGTCGAGAGTCTCGAGGGTCTCCCCCGCTCGTGCGGAGCGGACGCTGACCGTGCCGCGGATCTTGTCCGCGTCGAAGGCGTGCAGTGGCTGACCCAGTTCGATCATCACGTAGTTCGTGACATCGACGATCGCGGAGATCGGCCGGATACCCGCCACCATCAGTCGTTTGGCGATCCACCACGGCGACGACGCCGTAGCGTCGACACCGGTGACGACGCGGGCGGTGTAGCGGGTGGCGTCACTGTCGGCGTCGATCGCGACCGGCCATGACTCCCGATCGACATCGGCCGCCAGCGGCTCCCCGGCCAGACCGTGATCGACGTAGGGCACTTCGAAAGCACTGGCCAACTCGCGGCCGAGTCCGCGCATGGAGAAGGCGTAGCCGCGGTCGGGCGTGACGTTGACCTCGATCGCCGTGTCGGCCAGGCCGAGGACCTCGCGGGCGTCGGCACCGGGCTCCGCGGTCCCCGGTGCGAGCACCAGGATGCCGGAGTGGTCGTTCCCGATCCCGAGTTCGGTGACCGAACAGATCATCCCGTCGGAGGTCTTGCCGTACGTCTTGCGCGTGGCGATCGCGAAGTCGCCCGGCAGCACTACGCCGGGCAACGCCACGACCACCAGGTCGCCGACAGTGAAATTGCGTGCACCGCAGACGATGTCGCGAGGCGCCTCCTCCCCGACCGCCACCTGGCAGAAGCGGATCGGCTTCTTGAACTCGGTGAGCTCCTCGATGGCCTCGACACGGCCGATGACGAGCGGACCGGTGATCTCCGGGAAGGGCTCGATGTCCTCGATCTCGAAACCGACGCGTACGAAACCCGCGTCGATCTCCTCGGTCGAGGCGGTCCAATCCGGGGAGCCTTCGCGGAGGACCTCGGTCAGCCAGGACTTTGGGAGACGCACTTGTTCACCAACTACTTTCGTGTGATCGCTGCGAAGATTCTGCTAGAGGGCCGGACCGAACGGGAGGGTGAAGCGCACGTCGCCTTCGACCATGTCGCGCATGTCGGGCAGGTCGTTTCGGAACTGGAGGGTCCGCTCGAGTCCCATTCCGAAGGCGAAACCGGTGTACACGTCCGGGTCGATGCCGCTGGACCGGAGGACGTTCGGGTTCACCATGCCGCAACCGCCCCACTCCACCCATCCGGCGCCGCCCTTCTTTCCCGGGAACCACACGTCGACCTCGGCGGAGGGTTCGGTGAAGGGGAAGTAGCTGGCGCGCATCCGAGTGGTGGTCTCGGGACCGAAGAGCGCCTTCGCCAGCACCTCGAGCGTGCCGCGCAGGTTGGCCATCGTCAGGCCCTTGTCGACGGCCAGCCCTTCGATCTGGTGGAAGACCGGGGTGTGGGTCGCATCGAGTTCGTCGGTCCGGAAGGTGCGGCCGGGGCAGGCGACGTAGATCGGCACTTCGCGGCTGAGCATCGAGCGGACCTGCACCGGCGAGGTGTGGGTGCGCAGCACCTGCCGCGATCCCTCGGGCGCGATGTAGAACGTGTCCTGCATCGAGCGCGCCGGGTGGTCGGGCAGGAAGTTGAGAGCGTCGAAGTTGTGGTGCTCGGTCTCCACCTCGGGGCCCTCGGCGATCTCCCAGCCCATGCCGACGAAGACGTCGGCGATCTGGTCGCCGATCACCGTGATCGGATGACGGGCACCGCGGCTGCGGCGGCCCGATGGAAGCGTGACGTCGATGGTCTCGGCGACCAGTACCGCGGCGTCGCGTTCGGCGGTCAACGTCTCGGTGCGGGCGTCGAGTGCCGCCTGAACCCTGCCGCGGACCTCGTTGACGAGCTTGCCCGCCGTCGACCGCTGATCCTTCGGCAGCGTGGCCAGTGCCCGTCGCGCGAGAGCGATGGGCGACCGGTCACCGAAGTACGCGGCTTTGGCCTTGGCCAACGCCTCCAGATCGCCGGCGGCGTCGAACGCGGCGACGGCGTCCGCGACGGCCGCGTCCAGCTCGGCGCTGGTGGGGAATTCGTTGACAGCAGAATCGTCAGCCACCGGGCTCGCATCTCCTATTGCGTAGAGGCCTGAAAGAACTCGGGTCAAGGGTAGTCGAAACGACCCGCGCCCCTCCCCTCAGGCCGCCGTCGGCCGCCGTCGCGGGCCCGCCCCGGCGTCGACGTCGTCGTTCGCTCGGGAGACGGTGTCGCGCGTATCGGCCCGCTTATGGTCTACCGTCATCAAAACATCGATTTCAGCAGGTCGCACTGTTGGGGGCCGAGCAGAGGAAGGCAGCCAGTTGTCGAAAGCGCCGGGAACGACCATCGCCGGTTATCGCGTGGTCGAACTGCTGGGTTCGGGTGGCATGGGCGACGTCTACGTCGTCGAGAACGAACAACTCAGCCGCCGCGAGGCGATGAAGGTGATCTCCGTCGGAGGGGCGTCGAACCCCGATTTCCAGCAACGTTTCAGCAATGAGGCGCGGACGATGGCGGCACTCGATCATCCGTCGATCGTCACGATTCACAATTACGGGATCGCCGACGACCAGCCGTGGTTCACGATGAGTTTCATCGACGGACCCAATCTCGCCTCGGCGCGGCTGACTCCCGCCGAGGTGGTCCAGGCGATCGTGCAGGTGGCAGACGGACTCGACTACGCCCATTCGCGGTCAGTGGTGCACCGGGACATCAAGCCCGCGAACATCGTGGTCACCCGGTCGTCGGACGGCTCCCTGCACCGGGTGGTCCTTCTCGACTTCGGCATCGCCAAGCTCGCCGATTCGCCGCAGCTGACGGCGGTGAACTCGATCATCGGCACTGTCGCCTACACGGCTCCCGAGGTGATCGGCGGCGCCCACGCCGGACCTGCGTCGGACCAGTACTCACTCGCGTGCACCGCGTATGAGCTCCTGGCCGGGCGGCCGCCCTTCGCCGCCGAGAACCCGACCGCGCTGATGATGGCCCACGTGCAGCAGCCGCCTCCTCCGCTCGGCGCGGTGCGTCCCGACCTCGACGCGCTCACCCCCGTCCTGATCCGCGCGATGGCGAAGGATCCCGCAGCGCGATTCCCCGACTGCCGCGGCTTCGCCGCCGCGCTCGACGCGGCTCTGCGCCAGACCGCAGCCGGACAGCACACGATGGTGGCGCCGGTGGCGCCGCCCGGTCCGAGCGGACCCACCCCGGCACCCGCACCGACACCGGCTCCCACGCCCGCGCCGACCCCGTGGCCGGGACCGCAGCATCACGGCCAGGCGCCGGTGCCGTACGGCGACAGCGGCCCCCAGCCAGCCCCACAGTACTCCGGACAGGCGCCCTACCAGGCGGCACCGCACTACCCGGGCCAGCCCTACCCGGGACAGCAGTTCTCGGGACCCGGCCCCTTCCCCGGCGGACAGCAGGCGGGACCCGGCCCCTACGGATTCGCGGGACCACCGCCGCAGCCGCCGAAGAAGCGGCGGCGTATCGGCTGGATCGTGGCCGCCGTCGCCGCGGTCGCCGTCGTCGCGGTGGCCGCGACCTCGCCTCTGTGGTGGCCGTCGTCCGACGAGCCCGCCGCCGAGGTATACGCGACCCCGCAGATCGCCGGGGCGTACGGCAGCGAGTGCATGATCGGCTCCGGCAGCCTCTACTGCTGGGGCGACAACTCCAGCGGCCAGCTGGGAGACAGCACCACATCCGAACGCAAGACGCCGACCAAGGTGGCCGGGCTCTCGAACGTCACCGCGGTCTCGATGGGCGCCTTCGACTCCACGGGATCGAACTCCGCGGTCACCACCTGCGCGGTCGCGGACGAATCGCTGTACTGCTGGGGAGACAACCTCTTCTGGCAGGCCGGCGACGCCGGAACGATGAGCAAGAAGACCACCCCCTTCAAGGTGCCCGGGCTGGGCAAGGTGACCACGGTCTCGACGTCCAACTCCTCGACGTGCGCGGTCTCCGACGGCGACCTGTACTGCTGGGGCTTCTACTCGGGAGGGCAGCTGGGCAGTGGGTCGACCACCGACAGTCTGAAGACTCCCACGAAGGTGGCCGGGCTCTCGAACGTCACGGCGGTGTCCTCACGGGCCGGGTCGGTCTGCGCCGTCGCATCCGACGAGCTGTACTGCTGGGGGCGCAACTGGGACGGCCAGCTGGGCGACGGAAGCACCGACGATCACAGCACCCCCACCAAGGTCACCTCTCTCAAAGACGTGTCCGCGGTGTCCGTCGGTGGCGGCACCATCGACAACACCCCGTTCTGGAACACCTGCGCCATCGCCGAGGGCGCTCCGTACTGCTGGGGCAGCAACAAGAATCAGCAGCTCGGCAAGGACTCCGAGGCCAAGAAGAGCTCACCGGCGAAGGTGGAGGGTCTCACGGGCGTCAGCGGGATCTCCGTCGACATCGGAACGTTCTGCGCGGTGGCGGACGGCGACGTCAGCTGCTGGGGCAACAACCTCTACGGTCAGGTCGGTGACGGGTCCACCTCACAGCAGTACAGCCCCCAGCACGTGTCAGGCGTGAGCGACGTCCGCCAGGTCGTCACCTCCTACAGCGTGACGTGTGCGGTCACGGGTTCGAGTCAGTACTGCTGGGGTCTCAACAAGACCGGACAGCAGGGCGACGCGACGCGTACGGAGGATCAGATCACCACGCCGCACGAGGTGAAGCTCGCTGCATGATCAGCCGGCGTGCCTGCCGCGCCGGCCGATCGGCACCACCATCGGTGTGCCGCCGATCGGATCGGTGACGATCTGTGATTCGAGACCGAAGGCCGCCGCGAGCAGTTCCGGGGTCAGCACGTCGTTCGGCGATCCCTCGGCGACGATCTCGCCCGAGCGCATGACCACGAGCGAATCGCTGTAGCGGGCCGCGAGATTCAGATCGTGCAGCACCATGACCACCGTCTTGCCGTGCTCGGTGCGCAGTTCGTCGACCAGATCGAGGACGTCCACGGCGTGCGCCAGATCCAGGTAGGTGGTCGGCTCGTCCAGCAGCACCAGATCGGTCTGCTGCGCCAGCGTCATGGCGATCCACACGCGCTGGCGCTGACCGCCGGACAGGGAGTCGACGGCGCGGTCGGCCAGTTCGGTGGTCGAGGTCAGTTCCATCGCCTCGGCGACGGCGACCTCGTCCTCCCGCGACCACTGCCGATACCAGGACTGATGCGGGTGCCTGCCGCGGGAGACGAGATCGGCGACGGTGAGGCCGTCGGGCGCGATCGGGTTCTGCGGGAGCAGACCGAGGGTGCGCGCCACCTGCTTCGGCTTCTGCGTCGCGATGTCCTTTCCGTCGAGGATCACCACTCCCGCCGACGGCGACAGCAGCCGCGAGAGCGTGCGCAGCAGAGTCGATTTGCCACAGCCGTTGGGACCGACGATGGTGGTGACCCGGCCGGTCGGGATCGTCACGTCGAGGCCGTCGATGATCGTCGTGCCGTCGTATCCGACCGACAGCCGCTCGGCCGACAGCCGCGGTTCGGCGGAGCCTGCGATCACGGCGTCGGTTCGGTCGGCGACCTCCGGAGAAACTGACACCTCACACCCCTTCGATTAGGTTTCCGCACCATCGACTCCGATAGTAGCCTCACCTAACTTAGGTGAGTGAAGCCTATCCCTCCAAGACTGCCGCGTCCTCGTGTGCCAGATACACCCACGCACGGATGCCGGAGCTCAGCGTCACCTCGACGCGACGATAGTCGTCGACCTCGTACTCGTCCGCCGCACGCAGACCGGCGTCGTCGAGTTCCAGCCGGGCGCCGGGCACTTCCGCCTCGGGTGCCCCCGGCCGCAGAATCAGGTGGGTCGCGGTACCGCTCAATGCGATGACCTCGGGATCGGTGATCGTCACCGTGCCGATCTCGAAGCCCGGCAGGGTGTCGGGCTCCGTCGGCATCCGGGCGCCGAAGACGCCCTCCTGCACCGCGGGATCCGTCAAGGTGCCGTAGCTGAAGAGGACGTGCATTCCGGAATCGTACTGCCGCAAGGATTTCCGGAGAACCTCACCCGGCCAGGACCCCTCGGAGATCAGCGTCCGCGGTTCTGCACGCGGGAGCTGGCGTACAGGCAGATCGCGCTCGCGGCGGCGAGGTTGAGGCTCTCCGCGCGCCCGCGCAGCGGAATCCGGACGCGGTGGTCGGCGCCGTCGAGCACCTGCCCGGGCAGTCCGTGGGCCTCGTTCCCGAACAACCACGCGTGCGGCCGGGCGAGGACCTCGTCGGCGTCGTCGAGGCTCAGCTCGCCGTCCATCTCCGTCGCCAGCGTCGTGATGCCCGCCGCGGCGACGGCGGCCAGTGCACCCGCGACATCCGGTTCGCGGACGGTCGGGATGTGGAAGAGACTCCCCGCACCCGCCCGGACGCTCTTGCCGTTGTGCGGGTCGACGGACTCCCCCAGCAGGACCACCGCGTCGGCCCCCATGGCGTCCGCACACCGAGTCAGGGTGCCGAGGTTTCCCGGCTCGCGCGGCTCGACCGCGATGACCAGAAGCTTCGGTGAGCGCGCGAGGACGTCGCCGAGCGCCGCCGTCAGCAACTCGCACACCGCGAAGATCCCGGGCGCCGTCGACGTCTCGGACAGTTTGTCCGCCGCGCGGTGTGAGAGGCGCTGCACACGAACGCCCGCGTCGAGCGCACGGTGGACCAGATCGGCGTGCCGATCGGCGTCGTCGTCGCGCACCAGTACCTGCAACGCACGGCCGGTGCTCAGCGCCGCATCGACGGCATTGAATCCCTCGACGAGGAATCGGCCCTCGCTCCGGCGCACCGACGCGCGATGCAGCTTCGCCAACGAAACGACCCGCGACGAACGTTCGGTGAGAACATCCGTCGCGGGTCCAGAACGCGTCACTGCGATCTCAGCGGAGATCAGGCAGCGGGAGCGTTGACGTCCGCGGGCAGCGCGGCACGAGCCACCTCGACCAGACCGGTGAACGCGGCCGGGTCGGTGACGGCGATGTCGGCGAGCACCTTGCGGTCCACCTCGACGCCGGCGAGCTTGAGGCCCTGGATGAAGCGGTTGTAGGTGATGTCGTTCGCACGAGCCGCCGCGTTGATGCGGGTGATCCAGAGCTTGCGGAAATCACCCTTCCGCGCCTTGCGGTCCCGGTACGCGTAGGTCAGCGAGTGGAGCTGCTGCTCCTTGGCCTTGCGGTACAGGCGCGACCGCTGTCCGCGGTAGCCCTTCGACGCCTCGAGAACGGAGCGGCGCTTCTTCTGGGCGTTGACAGCCCTTTTCACACGTGCCATTAGTCAGTGTCCTTCTAAAGTCTTAAGCGGAAAGTCAGCGGTTCAGCAGGCGCTTGATCCGCGGGGCATCGTTCTCGCTCACCACGGTGATGCCGTCCAGGCGACGCGTGACGCGCGAGGACTTGTGCTCCAGGAGGTGGCGCTTGCCTGCCTTCTGACGGACGATCTTGCCGCTGCCGGTCACCTTGAATCGCTTCGCGGTGCCCTTGTGCGTCTTGCTCTTCGGCATTGGTTTCCTTCATTCGGGCGGACCCGAGTCCCGCCCGGAGCGATCCGGGCGGTTCGGGTCCACTGCTACTTCAGTGTGGTGGGTTCAGGATCCCTGCTGGGCCTTGGCCCTGGTCTTCGCGCCCTTATGCGGGGCGAGGACCATGGTCATATTGCGTCCGTCCTGCTTGGCCGAGGTCTCGACGAAGCCGTACTCCGCGACGTCGTCTCCCAAGCGCTGCAGCAGGCGGTAGCCCAACTCGGGGCGGGACTGCTCGCGACCGCGGAACATGATCGTCACCTTCACCTTCGAACCCGCTTCGAGGAACCGGATGACGTGACCCTTCTTGGTCTCGTAATCGTGGTCGTCGATCTTCGGGCGGAGCTTCTGCTCCTTGATGACGGTCATCTGCTGGTTACGGCGGGACTCGCGCTTCTTCTGCGCCGCCTCGTACTTGAACTTGCCGTAGTCCATGATCTTGCACACCGGCGGGCGCGCGTCGGGCGCAACCTCCACCAGGTCCAAGTCGGCTTCGTAAGCCAGGCGAAGCGCATCTTCAACACGCACAATGCCCACCTGCTCACCGCCGGGTCCGACGAGACGGACCTCGGGGACGCGGATGCGCTCGTTGATGCGGGTTTCAGTGCTGATGTGGCCTCCTCGATCAATGTTTTCCATGTGGCCGGCCAATACGACTGGCAAGCGTGAGGAGATTCGAGGCCGAGAACACCATAATGCCCGCCGAGAGCCGAGTGACCTCGGTTCATCGACTGGCGATGGTGTGACCGGAACCGTGAAACTGCGTGTCTGGGACAGCGTCGCACGGTGGGACTCGAAGAATCCTCTTGCTACCCCGGCGCGAACCGAGGCGGTCATGCTGTGACAGTCTAACAGGCGTGAACGATAACTCCTATTCGACCGGCGACACCTCCTCCGACGACGCGAACGTCCACGTCGCCCCGGGAGGTGTCGGCGGAGACGACGCGAACCAGGACAACGTTCGCGAGCTCGCCACTATTCCCGCAGTCGAGGTCACCACCCGCGCGGCGATCATGCTGATGAGCGCCGCGGCCGAGAAGATCGGCCCCGATGCGGGCGGAGACGAGGAGTTCAAGGATCTGCCCGACGCCCGCGCGCTGATCAACGCACTGGCCGGCCTCGTCTCCGCCGCCGCCCCTGATCTCGGCCTGCATCGCAAGCCGATCCAGGACGGGCTCAAGGCGCTGCAACTCGCATTCCGCGAGGCGTCGTCGTACCCCGACGCTCCCGGCGAGGGGCCCGGCGAGAAGTACACCGGACCGGTCAAGGGCTGATCACGCCGCCCGGGGTCGTAGACGTCCGAGTCGGAGGCGTCCGGGTCGCAGACGTCCGGGTCGCAGGCGTCCGGCGTAGGCTGGAGCGATGACTCACTCCGGCGACGACGAACCCCTCGACGCCGAAATCGTGCCGCCCGACTCCGCGCCGCCGGTACAAGCACCCTCGTACGAAGACGTCACCGGATACACGCCGGCGGGTGTGCCGACCTTCGATCATGTCCGCGACAAGATCGAGCAACGCACTGCGACGGCCATCGGGAGCCAAGAGCTGTCGGAGATGTCGGCGGAGGCCGAAGCGCTCGACGACGCGATGGCGAAACGTGAAGAAGCCGCCAAGAAGAAGCTCGAGGAGCTCCGGCGGTCGATGGGGCTCTAACGCCGCGGCGCGGCCGCCACCACGACCACCGTCTGCCCGTCCTCGCCGGACACCACCCGCGGGCGCAGGCCGACAGCGCGAGCGGTCTCATTGGCCGCGGGCGCCTGTCGGGCGTTCATCTCGATCGCGACAGCGCCCCCCGGCGCCAGCCACTCGGTCGCCTCGCGCAGCAGATCCGACGCGTGCCCCAGACCGTCGTCGCCCCCGCCGATCAGCGCCGAGCGCGGCTCGTGATCGGTGGCCTCATGCGGAAGCAGCTCCAGCGCCTGGGCCGGCACGTACGGCGGGACCGCCGCGATCACGTCGATCTCCCGGCGCAGCTCCGCAGGCAGTCCCGACAGCCCCGCGCCCCGGTACACCGCGCCCGAGATGAGATTGCGGGAAGCGAACCCGACCGCAACCGGATCCGCGTCGGTCGCGGCCACCTGCGCGGACCGGCACCGGGCCGCGACGTACGACGCGATCGGCGCGACTCCGCAGAACGCCTCGACGAACACCGGCGCGGGCCGGGCTCCGAGCAGGTCGACAGCTACCCGCGCCAGCAGCCGCGACCGCTGTCGTGGCACGAAGGCTCCCGGCCCGACGGCCAGTTCCAGACCGGCGAAATCGACGTGTCCGACGACGTGCTCCAGCGGCTCACCTGCGGCCCGCTGCCGCGCCCACTGGCCGAGTTGTGCCTCGCCGTCCGCCCAGCGGCGGAGAATCGCGGCCTCCTCTTCAGCGAACACGCAGCCCGCCGCACGCAATCGCGTGGTCAGCCAGTCGTCTCCGCCGGCCGAGGTCACGGCGCGAGCAACTCCCTGATGAAGGCGCCGGTGTGGCTCCGGGCAACCTCTGCCACCTGCTCGGGTGTGCCCTCGGCGACCACGGTGCCGCCGCCGCTGCCGCCCTCGGGTCCCATGTCGATGATCCAGTCGGCGGTCTTGATCACGTCGAGGTTGTGCTCGATGACGATGACCGTGTTGCCCTTGTCGACGAGCCCGTTGATCACCAGCAGCAGCTTGCGGATGTCCTCGAAGTGCAGGCCGGTGGTCGGCTCGTCGAGGATGTACACCGTGCGGCCGGTCGACCGCTTCTGGAGTTCGGCCGCCAGCTTCACCCGCTGCGCCTCGCCTCCGGACAGGGTGGGTGCGGGCTGACCGAGCCTCACGTACCCGAGACCCACGTCGACCAGCGTCTTGAGATACCGGTGGATCGAGGTGACCGGCTCGAAGAAGTCTGCGGCCTCCTCGATCGGCATATCGAGGACCTCGGCGATCGTCTTGCCCTTGTAGTGCACCTCGAGCGTCTCGCGGTTGTACCGCGCGCCGTGGCACACCTCGCAGGGCACATAGACGTCGGGCAGGAAGTTCATTTCGATCTTGATGGTGCCCTCGCCCATGCACGCCTCGCACCGGCCGCCCTTCACGTTGAACGAGAACCGACCGGGCTGGTAGCCGCGCACCTTCGCCTCGGTGGTCGCCGCGAACAGCGTCCGGATCTTGTCGAAGACGCCCGTGTACGTGGCCGGATTCGATCGCGGTGTGCGGCCGATCGGCGACTGGTCCACCTGGACCAGTTTGTCGAGGTGGTCGAGGCCCTTGATCCGCTTGTGATGGCCGGGCACCTGCCGCGCGCCGTTCAGCTTGTTCGCGAGCACCGTGGCGAGGATGTCGTTCACGAGGGTCGACTTGCCCGACCCCGAGACGCCGGTGACCGCGGTCAGGACCCCCAGCGGGAACGACACGTCGATGTTCTTGAGGTTGTTCTCGCTGGCACCGACGACGGTCAGCATGCGCTTCTTGTCGATCGGACGCCGGATCGACGGAACCGGCAGCACTTCGCGGCCGGACAGATACGCGCCGGTGATCGACTCCGGATTCGCCAGCAGGTCCGGGTAGCTGCCGCTGTGCACCACTCGCCCACCGTGCTCGCCCGCACGCGGGCCGATGTCGACGATCCAGTCGGCGGCCCGGATGGTGTCCTCGTCGTGCTCGACGACGATCAGCGTGTTGCCCAGGTCGCGCAGCCGGACGAGAGTGTCGATCAGCCGCCGGTTGTCCCGCTGGTGCAGACCGATGGACGGTTCGTCGAGCACGTACAGCACTCCCGCGAGCCCGGCTCCGATCTGCGTCGCGAGGCGGATGCGCTGAGCCTCGCCGCCGGAGAGCGAACCCGCCGCCCGCGAGAGCGAGAGGTACTCGAGGCCGACATCGAGCAGGAATGTGATGCGCGCCTGCACCTCCTTGAGGACCCGTCCGGCGATGGCGGCCTCGCGCTCGCCGAGTTCCAGACCGTTCAGGTAGTCGGCGCACTCGGCGACCGACAGCGACGTGACGTCGGCGATCGACTTGGGACCGTACACCGGGTGGTCGAGCGTGACCGCCAGGATCTCCGGCCGCAGCCGGGCGCCGTTGCAGGCCGGGCACGGCACGTCGCGCATATAGCCCTCGTAGCGGTCCTTCATCTGCTCGGACTCGGTGGTCTCCGCACGCCGCGACAGGAACGCCATGACGCCCTCGAACTCGGTGTAGTACGACCGCGTCCGTCCATACCGGTTGCGGAACTTCACATGGACCTGATGATCGGAGCCGTTCAGCAGTGCTCTGCGCGCGGTACGCGGCAACGACTCCCACGGGGTGTCGACGTCGAACCCCATCTGGTCGCCCAGACCCTCGATCAGCCGGAGGAAGTAGTCGGCGTTATGACCGGTCGACCAGGGGGCGATCGCACCCTCCCGCAGGGTGAGGTCGGGATCCGGCACCACGAGCGATTCGTCGACCTCCTTGCGGACGCCCAGACCGTCGCACTCGGGACAGGCGCCGAACGGCGAGTTGAACGAGAACGCGCGCGGCTCGAGATCGTCGATCGCGATCGGGTGGGAGTTCGGGCAGGCCATCCGCTCCGAGAAGCGCCGCTGCCGGTTCGGGTCGGATTCGTCGACGTCCACGAAGTCCAGCACCACGATGCCGTCCGCCAGCCGCAGCGCCGTCTCCACCGAGTCGGTCAGACGCTGGCGGGCCGACGGCTTCACGACCAGGCGGTCGACCACCACGTCGATGTCGTGCTTCTCCTGCTTCTTGAGCTTCGGCGGATCCGACAGCTGGTGAACGGCTCCGTCGACCATCGCGCGCGCGAAACCCTGGACCTGCAGTTCGGCGAACAGATCCACGAACTCGCCCTTGCGGCTGCGCACCACGGGGGCGAGGACCTGAAAGCGCACGCCCTCGGCCATCGCCAGCACCTGATCGACGATCTGCTGCGGCGTCTGGCGGGCGATCTTCTCGCCGCACACCGGACAGTGCGCGGTACCGGCGCGCGCGTAGAGCAAGCGCAGGTAGTCGTAGACCTCGGTGATGGTGCCGACCGTCGAGCGCGGGTTCCGGTTGGTCGACTTCTGATCGATCGACACCGCGGGCGAGAGCCCCTCGATGAAGTCGACGTCGGGCTTGTCCATCTGCCCGAGGAACTGCCGCGCATACGCCGACAGGGACTCGACATAGCGTCGCTGCCCCTCGGCGAAGATCGTGTCGAACGCAAGCGACGACTTCCCGGAACCGGACAGGCCGGTGAACACGATCAGCGAATCGCGCGGCAGGTCGACATCGATCCCGCGCAGATTGTGCTCCCGTGCACCCCGGACGATCAGGCGATCAACCACAGAAAGTTCCTTACGTTCACGTCGCAGAATTATCCGGCTGCAAGCGTACGCGGACCCTCCGACAATTCCGGCTGGGCATCACGGCCGAGGACGTTAACCTGGGAATATGAGCATCGAGGTAGAACTGACCGACGACTACACGGGCAACGTGTCCCCCGATCCCGATCACCACGGCGCGCATGCGCAGCGCCGGGCGCTCGACAACGCGACGATCGTCAAGATGTCGGTGGGACCGATGGACAACAACGTCTACATCGTCACCGACTCCGCGACCGGGAAGAGCCTGCTGATCGATGCGGCGAACGATCCGGAGACCATCCTCGCGCTGCTCGACGCGCTCCCCGGCGAGGTGACGCAGATCCTCACCACGCACGGACACTTCGACCACTGGCAGGGCCTCGAGGAGGTCCATCGGGTGCTTCAGGTGCCGATCGTCGTCGGGGAGGCCGACGCCGACGAGCTCCCGCTCGACCCCGACCGCACGCTCACCGGCGGCGAGACCATCGAGGTCGGAGACCTGTCGCTCGAGGTGATCGCCATCAGCGGCCACACCGCCGGATCCGTCACGCTGGTCCTCACCGAACGCTCCGGACGCGTGCACCTGTTCACCGGCGACACCCTGTTCCCGGGCGGCGTGGGCAAGACCTGGCAGCCGGGCGACTTCGAGATCCTGCTCGACGGCGTCACCGAGAAACTCTTCGACCGATTCGGGGACGACACCGTCGTCTACCCCGGGCACGGCAAGGACACCACTCTCGGCGCCGAGCGTCCGCATCTGAGCGAGTGGCGCGAACGCGGCTGGTGAGCCGGGCCCGGATCGGTAGCCTCGGAGGAGGGACGTCGCTCGGCCACTGCCGACCGCATCGAGGATCGGGCCGGCCGGGCGTCCGGATCACAGTCCCCCGATGAAAGGACGACCATGCTGTTACGCAAGATCGCACGACCTCTGCTCGGCACCGCGTTCATCGCCTCCGGCGCCGACGCGCTCACCTCACCGTCGCGCCGCGCCCAGGCATCCGAGCCGCTGGTCGATTCCACGGTTCGCGCCGAGACCGTCGTTCAGGTCGCCGGAGCCGTACAGATCGCCGCGGGCGTCGCCCTCGCCACCGGCCGCGCACCGCGGCTGGCGTCGTCCGTCCTCGCCGGAACCATCGTTCCGACCATGGTCCTGGCCAGCGACTTCTGGAACGAGACGGACCCGGCCCGGCGTGCGCTGAAGCAGTCGTTGTTCGTGAAGGATGTGGGACTGCTCGGCGGAGTCCTGATCGCCGCCGCCGACACCGAGGGACGCCCGTCCCTGGGCTGGCGCGCCCGGCGGACGCTCGAGCAGGCGCAGGTGCAGGCACACCAGCTGGCGGACCGGGCTGCGAAGCCGCTGCACGCCGCGGCCGAGGTGGAACCGGAACGGTTCACCGACCGCGCGAGTGCGCTCGCGCACGATGCGGCCGAACGCGCACAGGAAGTGGTAGACCGCGTGCCCGTGGACGAGATCCGGGACCGCGCCTCACAGCTCGCGGGCACCGCCCGCGCGCAGCTCGCCGACACCACCCAGGAGATCGTCGATCGCGCACCCGAGTTCGCCGAACACGCACGCGACGTCGCGACGAGGGTCGGCGAGGAGACCGCTGTCCGCGCCCGCCGGTGGCGCCGCCAGCTCGCGAGCTGACTCCCGGCCCCTTCTGGGCAGATCCCGGTAACATGGAACGACTGTGACAGCGCCACACCCCCGTTCCGTGCCCTCCGACCCCACGCCGGCCGACACCGCATCCGATCCGCGACTCGCGCAGGAGCAAGTCCATCTGGATGCGGTGTACGGCCGGCTCGACCGCATGCGTGCCAACGCCAAGCGCAGGCTGAGCGAGACTCTCCGCGAGTCGGCGGGCACACCGCAGGCGCTCTCCGAACGCGAGTCGTACGAACGGATGTACCAGGAGGACCTGGTCAAGATCGACGCCGCCGAACACAACCTGTACTTCGGTCGGCTCGACATGACCGACGGCACCGACACCGACACCGTCCGGCGCATCGGCCGGATCGGAATCCTCGACGACGACGAGCAGGACACGACGCTGCTCCTCGACTGGCGCGCCCCACTGGCCCGGCCCTTCTATCTCGCGACCCCCGCGTCACCGGAAGACGTGGAACGCCGCAGGCACATCCGGACGCGGTCGCGTGCGGTCCGATCCGTGTCCGACGAGTACCTCGCATCCGGCCGCATCGAGACGAGCTCCGACGGCGCCGAGCTCGGCGGCAACGTCGTCAACGAGGCGGCCCTGGTGGACGCTCTCAACGCCGCTCGCACGGGCGAGATGACCGACATCGTCGAGACGATCCAGCGCGAGCAGGACGAGATCATCCGCTCCACGCATCGCGGCGTCACGGTGGTCCAGGGCGGGCCGGGCACCGGTAAGACCGCGGTAGCGCTGCACCGCGCCGCATACCTGCTGTACACCTACCGCGATATGCTCTCGCGCAGCGGTGTGCTCATCATCGGGCCGAACGCCGATTTCCTTCAGTACATCGGCCAGGTTCTTCCCTCGCTCGGCGAGACGGGAGTCCTGCTCTCCACCATCGGAGACCTGTTCCCCGATGTGCGCGCGCGGGCCAGAGACTCCCGCACCGCAACCGCGCTGAAAGGCGACCAGCGGATGCTGAACGTGCTCCGCGCCGCGGTCCGCGCCAAACAGGCGCTCCCCGGCCGCGGTGTCACCGTCCCGTTCGACGGCTATGAGCTGCCGATCGACGCCGAGGTGGTCAAGGCTGCGCGGGCGCACGCGCGGTCCACGCGACGGGCCCACAATCTCGCGCAGCGCGCATTCCTGCGGGCGGCGCTCGACGAACTCGCAGAGGTGCACGCCCGCCAGGTGGGAGCGGACCCGCTGGACGGCAGCCAACTGCTCACCAGCGCCGATCTGGAGGACATCCGCCGGGAGCTGGAGTCCGATCCCCACGTCGTCCAGGCGCTCGGCGAGTTCTGGCCTGCCTTGACACCGCAAGGGGTTCTCCGCGAGCTCTACGACGACCCCGCACTCCTGCGGAAGTCGACGCGCGGTTGGACCGACGAGGAACGCGACGCACTCCGTCGCGATGCGCATCCCCTGCGCGACGGCGCCGACTTCTCTCCCGCCGACGTCCCGCTGCTCGACGAACTCGCGGAACTGATCGGATACCGTACCGACGAGGCCGAACAGGTCCAACGCGCGCAGTGGCGGCAACGGCTCGCCGAAGCCCAGGACGCCCTCGACATCCTGACCGGTTCGGCACCGCAGGATCTGGAGGACGACCTCGACCCCGAGATCCTGATGGCGTACGACCTGATCGACGCCGAGCAACTGGCCGAACGGCAGGTGCACACCACGAGCCGGACCACCGCCGAGCGGGCCCACGACGACCGGACCTGGACCTTCGGGCACGTCATCGTCGACGAGGCGCAGGAACTCTCCTCGATGGCGTGGCGAATGGTGATGCGGCGGATCCCCAATCGCTGGATGACCGTCATCGGCGACACCGCCCAGACGGGCGATGCCGCGGGCGCCGATTCGTGGCGCGAGGTCTTCGAACCCTACGTCGCCGACCGCTGGCGATTGCACGAACTGACCGTCAACTATCGCACTCCGTCGGAGATCACGCGGTACGCCAACCGTGTTCTGAACTGGATCAATCCGGATCAAGCACCGCCGGAGTCGTTGCGCTCCAACGGGATCGAGCCATACGCGATCCGATCCGACGATGCCGCCGCCGCGGCAGTCGCGCTCGCGGAGGGCTCCCGCTGGCCCGGCCTCACCACGATCATCGCCTCGGACGGCACCGCCGAGGACGTCCGCGCACTCGCGTCGCCCGGCGATCGGGCCACGGTGCACGCGATCACCGCGGCGAAGGGTCTGGAGTTCGACAACGTGATCCTGCTCGAGCCCGCCGACCTGATCGCGGAGTCGCCGCGCGGATACAACGACCTGTACGTGGCGCTCACCCGAGCCACCCAGCGTCTGGTGGTGGTACACGCGCGCGCCCTGCCGCCCGACCTCGCCGACCTCCCGGACGACCTCCCGCACGAATGACGAGAACGGAGCCCGGCCGAGCCGCGTGAGGCGGTTCGGCCGGGCTCCGGTTGACCGTGGCGGTCGATACGAATCGCCCCGCGTCGTGCCGGTCTACGTGGTGTGGACGATCAGGACATCGCAGGCGGCCTTGCGCGCGACGTCGGCCGGGACCGAACCCAGCAGGCGGCCGGCGATCGAGTTCAGGCCCTTGTTGCCGACCACCAGCAGATCCGCCTGCACGTCGACGACGAGCTGCAGAAGCGCGTCGACCGGGGCGCCCTGCACCGCACGCTGGACCACCTTGGTGGCACCGGCCTTGACGGCCCGCTCCTTCGCGGTGCGGAGGATCTCCTCGGTCGGCGACGATCCCATCACCTGGTACGCCTCGTCACGCAGCGTGTCCGACGCGGCGGCGGCCGCCTTCCCGTCGTTCGGGAAGTACGCGCACGCGATGACGACGGTTGCGTCCCCGGCGATCGCTCCAGCACGCTCGACTGCCTTCATCGACGACTCCGAGCCGTCCGTGCCGACCACGACTGTGGTGTAACCGCTCATGCCTGTCTTTCCCTCCAGAAGCGACGTGGGGCCGATATGTGAACGATCTCCGCATCCGGCCTCGGAATGCCTTACCGGTCATGAACATACCTTGACTCACCGCGGATCTGCGTCACTTGATCCCTGCGGCGTCCATTCCGCGCAGTTCCTTCTTGAGATCTGCGATCTCGTCACGCAGGCGTGCCGCCAACTCGAACTGCAGATCACGGGCCGCATTCATCATCTGCTCGGTGAGTTGTTGCACCAGATCGGCCAGTTCCGCGCGGGGCATGGCCGATGTGTCCCGATTCTCGATGACCCCCGAGGTTGCGACCTTCGACACTTCGCCCTGCGCGCGTCGCCCTCGACTGGCGTTGCGTCCTGAGCCGCCGATCTCCACCGCGTCCTCGGCCTCCGCGTACACCTGGTCGAGGATGTCGGCGATCTTCTTCCGCAGCGGCTGCGGGTCGACCCCCTTCTCCTCGTTGTAGGCGATCTGCTTGGCACGACGCCGGTCGGTCTCCTCGATCGCATTCGCCATCGAATCGGTGATCTTGTCGGCGTACATGTGGACCTCGCCCGAGACGTTTCGGGCGGCGCGACCGATGGTCTGGATCAGCGATGTGGTGCTGCGTAGGAAGCCCTCCTTGTCCGCGTCGAGAATCGCGACCAACGAGACCTCCGGAAGGTCGAGGCCCTCACGGAGCAGGTTGATGCCGACGAGCACGTCGTATTCACCGGTGCGCAGCTGTCTGAGCAACTCCACGCGCCTGAGGGTGTCGACCTCCGAATGCAGGTAGCGCACCCGGATGCCGAGTTCGAGCAGGTAGTCGGTGAGGTCTTCGGCCATCTTCTTGGTGAGGGTGGTGACCAGCACCCGTTCCTGGCGGTCGGTGCGTTCGCGGATCTCGTGCACCAGATCGTCGATCTGTCCCTTGGTCGGCTTCACCACGATCTGCGGATCGAGCAGGCCGGTCGGTCGGATGACCTGCTCGACGAACTCGCCTCCGGACTGGCCGAGCTCGTAGGGTCCCGGCGTGGCGGACAGATACACGGTCTGTCCGACTCGGTCGACGAACTCGTCCCACGTGAGCGGACGGTTGTCGACGGCGGACGGCAGACGGAACCCGTATTCGACCAGATTGCGCTTGCGGGACATGTCGCCCTCATACATCGCGCCGATCTGCGGGACAGTCACATGAGACTCGTCGATCACCAGGAGGAAGTCGTCCGGGAAGTAGTCGAGCAGGGTCGCCGGGGCGGTCCCCGGTCCGCGGCCGTCGATATGGCGCGAGTAGTTCTCGATACCCGAGCAGAAGCCGACCTGACGCATCATCTCGAGGTCGTACGTGGTCCGCATCCGCAGTCGTTGCGCTTCGAGCAGCTTGCCCTTGGCCTCGAGGTCGGCGAGCCGCTCCTCGAGTTCCTTCTCGATGCTCGCCATCGCGACCGCCATCCGTTCCGGACCGGCGACGTAGTGGGTCGCGGGAAAGATCCTCAGCGAGTCGACCTTGCGCACCACCTCACCGGTCAGCGGATGCAGATAATAGAGCGCGTCGACCTCGTCGCCGAAGAACTCGATCCGGACCGCGAGCTCCTCATACGAGGGGATGATCTCGACGGTATCGCCCCGTACGCGAAACCCGCCACGGGTGAACGCGACGTCGTTCCGCGTGTACTGGACGTCGACCAGCAGCCGCAGCAGCGCGTCGCGGTCGATCGAGTCGCCGACGGACAGTTCCACCGAGCGGTCGAGGTACGACTGCGGCGTCCCCAGGCCGTAGATGCAGGACACGGACGCGACCACCACCACGTCTCGGCGCGACAGCAGACTCGACGTGGCCGCGTGCCGGAGCCGCTCCACGTCGTCGTTGATCGAGCTGTCCTTCTCGATGTAGGTGTCCGTCTGCGCGATGTACGCCTCGGGCTGGTAGTAGTCGTAGTACGAGACGAAGTACTCGACGGCGTTGTGCGGCAACATCTCTCGCAACTCGTTCGCGAGCTGAGCGGCAAGCGTCTTGTTGGGCGCCATTACCAGGGTGGGCCGCTGCACGCGCTCGATGAGCCACGCGGTGGTCGCCGACTTGCCCGTGCCGGTGGCACCGAGCAGGACGATGTCGCGTTCACCGGCCTTGAGCCGTCGCTCCAGGTCTGCGATCGCGGTCGGCTGGTCGCCCGCCGGCTCGTATTCGCTGACGACCTCGAACTTCGCGTCGGTACGCTCGATCTCTCCGATCGGCCGGAACTCCGAGTGCGCGATCACCGGTTTCTCCGCTGGGAATGCCATGACACCAGGGTAGACGCGTGGTCTGACATGGGCCGGATCGAAACGAGGGCGCCCTGGAGGGGTAGTCGATGTCCGACCCCTGGTGCAGAATCGCCGTACAGCCAATCGGTCCTCGGAGGTCGCCATGACAGTTCCCGCCGTTCCACCTCCCGTCAGCGCGATCACTCTCGGCGTCCGCGACGTCGAGCGGTCGACGACGTTCTATGCCGATGGACTCGGCTTCCGCGTCCTGAACTCGATCCCCGGCGAGATCACGTTCCTGCAGATCGGCCCCGGCTTGATGCTCGCACTGTGGAACGTCTCCTCCATGCCCGGCGAGTACGGCGCTGTGGGTCACGGCGAGCTCGCCCCGCCGATGTCGCTCGGACACAACGTCGGCGACGCCGCCACCGTGCAGCGCATGTTCGACGCGGCCGTCGCCGCCGGCGCGTCAGCGATCAACCCGCCGACGACTCAGGAGTGGGGCGGCACCAGCGCATGCGTCGCCGACCCGGACGGCTTCCGGTGGGACTTCGTATGGAACCCGGCCTTCTCCGTCGACGACGACGGAACCATCCGCGGCGTCTGACCGCACCGGCACTCGGGCTGCGCGATGATGAATCCGCATCGACTCGCTACCGAAGGGACCGACCAGCCATGTCTTCTGACACCCCGACCTCAACCAGCCCCGCGGGCGTCTCGCGCCGGACCTTTGTCGCGGGCGCGGGTGCCACCGCCGGAGCCCTGACTCTCGGCGTCGCGCTGAGCGCGTGCGGTTCGCGCGAGTCCGCTCCGGCGGGCGTGACCCCGCCGTCCGGAGCCCCGGCCGGCACGCTGGCCACCGTCTCCGACGTCCCCGTCGGCGGTGGGGTGATCGCCGGTGACGTGGTGATCACCCAGCCGAGAGCGGGCGATTACCAAGCGTTCAACGCTACGTGCACGCATGCGGGCTGCACCCTCTCCGGAGTCAGCGACGGCACCATCGACTGCCCGTGCCACGGCAGTAAGTTCCACCTCGACGGCACCGTCGCGAACGGCCCCGCCGACCGGCCGCTCAGCAAGGTCTCGGTGCGAGTCGACGGTTCCAACATCATCCGGCAGTGACGCCGCGGGCCTTGTGCTCAGTGCACAATCACCGCCGCGAATTCTGGCTTCGCAGGCCGTAGCCCGCCCACGAACACCTTTCTAGTGTTGTCTCTCACAACATCAATGAAAGGTGACCCACGTGACTCCGACCGCGTCGTACTTCCCCTGGGACAATGCCGTTCGAGGCGAGGCACCGTGCATTTGAGACGACCGCCACGAACACTCGTATGCGGCGTTCGCGACTCGGGTCGACGCTTGCGCAGAACAACTCGCCGCACGCGGCGTCGTCGCGGGCGACGTCGTGGCCGCGATGCTGCCGAATCGTGCGGAACTGATCGTGGTGATGGCCGCCGCGTGGCGGCTCGGCGCGACCGCGACGCCGGTCAATCCGGCGTTCACCGACGAGGAGTCCACCCATCAGCTCGACGATGCCGGCGCGAGAGTCGTGGTCGCCGACCGTGCCGTCGGCGACCGGCCCGTCCTCGACGTGGAGGACCTCGCCCTCGAACCGAGTTCCGGGTGGATCGCGCCTGCGGCCCCGCCGCGTGATGCGGTGGCCCTGCTGATCTACACATCCGGGTCCACCGGGCGCCCCAAGGGCGTGCAGCTGACCCACGCCAACCTGCACTTCATGGCGACGTCGATGGTGCGGTTGCTGGAACTGACGGCCGCCGATCACGCCCTCCTCATTCTGCCGCTCTTCCACGTGAACGCGATCTGCGTGTCCGTCCTCTCACCGTTCCTCGCAGGCGCTCAGGTCAGCATCACCGGACGGTTCTCCGTGAGCAGGTTCTTCGACGACGTGCGTCGCCTGCGGCCCACGTACTTCTCCGGTGTCCCCACCGTCTACGCGCTCCTCGCGTCCTCCTCCGACTCCGCCGACGCCGACATGTCCTCGATCCGAGTCGCGATCTGCGGTGCGGCTCCGATCTCGCGAGAGCTCCTCACGCTGGTCCAGTCGCGGTTCGCGTTCCCGATCCTCGAGGGCTACGGACTCACCGAAGCCACATGCGCCAGCGCCTGCAATCCGCTGCGCGGCGAACGCCGGCTCGGCACGGTGGGACCCGCCCTGCCCGGCCAGACGATCGCCGTCGTGGACGCCGAGGGCCGCGCGCTGCCCGCAGGCGAGACGGGCGAGATCGTGATCAGCGGTCCGGCGGTGATGCTCGGCTACCTCGGCCGGCCCGGCGCGACCGCTGACGTCCTCGTCGACGGGCGGCTGCACACCGGTGACGTCGGACGCCTCGACGCCGACGGCTACCTCACCGTGGTCGACCGCATCAAGGACATGATCATCCGCGGCGGCGAGAACCTGTATCCGAAGGAGATCGAGGCGGCGCTCGCGACGCACCCGGACGTCCTCGAGTGCGCCGTCGTCGGCGCACCGGACAGCCTGTACGGAGAAGTGCCCGTCGCCTACGTCGTCCGCCATCCCGGCGCCACCGTGGACTCCCATGAGATCACCGCGCACCTCGCCGGGCGGCTGGCGCGGGTCAAACTCCCCGACGCCGTCCACATCGTCACCGAACTCCCCCGCAACCCGGTCGGCAAGATCGACAAGCCCGCCCTCCGTCGCGGGCTCGTCTCCAGCTGACGCTCTCGCACCCCGACTTCCCGCACGCCGCGCACGCCGCGGCGCGATACCCCCTGTCCGGCGAACACTTGCTCTCCGCTCTCTCCCTACACGATTGGAGTGACCAACCATGGGTCTCACGCAACCCGACTTCCCGCCGGTCGATCCGGCGACCTTCCGCCGGCGACCGCTGCTGGACCGCCTGCGCGTGCTCAGCACGCACTGGGCCGAGTACGGCTTCGGTACGCAGAAGGCGGTTCACCTCATCTACCTCGCCAAAGTCCTCATCCTTTACATCGGTGTCGGCGTCACGATCGCCACGCTGAGCTCGGGCCACTCGCCGCTGGCCGTCTCGGAGTGGTGGAACCAGCCGGTGGTGTATCAGAAGCTGGTCCTCTGGACACTCCTCGTCGAGACGCTGGGCGTCGGCGGCTCGTGGGGACCGCTGGCCGGGCACTTCAAGCCGATGACCGGCGGCGCGCTGTTCTGGCTCCGGCCCCGGACCATCCGGCTGCCACCGTGGCCGGACAGAGTTCCCTTCACCAAGGGTGACTCCCGAACCCTCTTCGACGTCGCGCTCTACGCGGCGATCGTCGTGAACCTCGTCGTGGCACTGTTCCTGCCCACCGTGCACGGGAGCCGGCTCGACGCTCTGGTGCCGGGCAATCACGGTCTCGTGGATCCGGCCGTGCTCTATCCCTACCTCGCGATGATGGTGATCCTGGGGCTGCGGGACAAGGTGCCGTTCATCGCGGCGCGATCAGAGCAGTATCTGCCTGCGGTGGCCTTCTTCGCCTTCCTGCCCTTCGTCGACATGATCCTCGCGCTCAAACTGCTCATCGTGGTGGTGTGGGTCGGTGCCGGCGTCTCGAAGGCCACCTGGGCCTTCGCGCCCGGCGCCGAGGAGAAGCTCAACCGCCACGTGGTGCGCTCCTCGCTCAACACGAAGACGCAGCTCACGGCGACGTTCCCGGACGAGGTCGCCGACGTGGTGATGCACCAGATGCTCGCCTGGCGATCGATGCACAGCCAGGGCCGCGGCCTGCTGTCGCTGATGCAGCGGCATCTCGGCGACGACCGGATGAACACCTACGACCTGCGCGAAGCCGAGTTCTCCTGCAACTCGCTGGTCGCGTTCAACTTCGGTGACGGCCATCTCCACGACACCAAGATGATCGCCGCCCTGCAACGTCGCTGTGGATTCGCACCGGGCGAGTTCACCGTGGTGTGGGCCGAGTCCCAGCCCATCCACCGTGGAACCCAGGACTATCTGATCATCGACGCCGCACTCGGTGTCGTGGAGCGCGGCCGGTGGCGGGTCCGCGACGCGGTGAACGAACAGCCGTGGCTGCCGCACGGCCCGATCCCGGTGGAGGTGACCTGGCGTCGCGAGTTCGCGAGCCCGCATCCGGGCATTGACGCCTATACCAGCGTCGACCAGGCTGAGACCGTGAATCATCAAGCCGGACCCCGCACTTCGACGGAGACGGAGACAGTCGCGAAGACGGACACGCTGGCGGAGACGGATACGCCTGCGGCGGAGACCGTCTGATGTCCACCGCGGTCATCGTCGGCGGCGGGCCCAACGGGCTCGCCGCCGGGCTGCAGCTCGCACGCAACGGCGTGAAGGTCCAGGTGCTCGAAGCCGCGGACACCGTCGGCGGGGGTGCTCGCTCGGCGGAGTCGCTGGTGCCGGGTGTGATCCACGACCTGTGCTCGGCGTTTCATCCGATGGGGGTGGGTTCGCCGTTCTGGAGGGAGATCGATCTCGGCCGCTACGGCTTACGATGGCGCCGGCCCGAGATCGACTGCGCCCATCCCCTCGACTCCGGTGAGACCGCGCTGCTGTTCCGGTCGATCACCGAGACCGCGGACGGGCTGGGCGCCGACGGGCGCCGTTGGCGCGCCGTCCTCGGGGATCTCGCCAGGAACTTCGACGATCTCGGACACGATCTGCTGCGGCCGATCGCCCATGCACCCGTCCACCCGTTCGAACTCGCGGCCTTCGGCCCGCGGGCGCTGCTCCCGGTGTCAGTGATGGCCAGGCTGTTTCGCACCCCCGCCGGGCGTGCACTCTACGGCGGCATCGCCGCCCACGTGTACACCGACTTCGACCGACCGCTGACCGCCTCGCTGGGCTTGATGATCGCTGCGAGCGGGCACCGATACGGCTGGCCGGTGGCCGAAGGCGGCTCCGGCTCCATCATTGCCGCGGTCACGGCCGCCCTGGCCGATCACGGCGGCACGATCGAGACCGGTGTCACCATCACGTCCCGCGATCAGATCCCCGCCGCCGATGTCGTGCTGCTCGACCTCTCTCCCGCACAGGCCGAACGGCTCTACGGCGATCGGATGCCGCCGCGTATCCGGCGCGCTTACCGCAGGCACCGGGTCGGTGCCGCCGCGTTCAAGGTCGATTTCGCGATTCGCGGCGACATCCCGTGGCGCGATAAGGACTGCGGACGTGCGGGCACGGTCCATCTGGGCGGGACCTTCGAGGAGATCAGGCGCGCCGAGAAGCTCCGTGACCGGGGAGTCCTGCCCGACCGGCCGTTCGTCCTGGTCGGACAGCAATACATCGCCGATCCGACGCGCAGTTCGGCGGGGATCAATCCGATCTGGTCGTACGCGCACGTTCCGGCCGGTTACTCCGGCGACGCGACGCAGCAAGTGATCTCGCAGATCGAGCGGTTCGCGCCCGGATTCCGCGACACCATTGTGGACATGAAGACCACGACGGTCCCCCAGATGGCCGCGTACAACCGGAATTACGCCGAAGGCGACATCATGGGCGGGGCCAATGACGGCCTGCAGCTCCTGTTTCGTCCCAGGGCAGCGTTGGATCCGTACTCGACCGGAGTGGACGGGGTGTTCCTGTGCTCGCAGTCCACACCGCCCGGCCCCGGCGTCCACGGTCTGTGCGGCTATCACGCGGCCGAGTCGGCGTTGCGGCATCTGCGACGGGCGGGCGACGGGCGACGACGGTGACCGAGATCGTCCGTGCCCGGGCCGCGGAGGTCGGCCGAGCGCTCGGCGCCGGACACCTGGCACTCTCGGACGTCGTCGCCGAGGCACTGGCGCGCGGGATCGAACCGCTCGACACCGATCCGGTGCTGGTCGAGATGCTCGAGGCCAGTGTCCACGCCAACGTGACCAACATCGTTCACATCCTGACCAACGACATTCCGCTGGCTCATCTGCAGCCGCCGACCGCGGCCGTCGAATACGCGCTGCGTCTGGCTCAGCGCGACATTCCGTCGAACGCGCTGGTCCGGGCCTACCACATGGGCCAGAACCTGGTTCAGCAGCGCTGCTACCGACTCATCGCCGACCAGCACCTGGGTGCGGCCGAGACCGTCGAGCTCACCGAGTACGTCTCGACCGTGCTGTATCGCTACATCGACTGGATCACCGCCGCGGTGTTCGAAGTGTACGAGGACGAACGGCGCAGGTGGATCGGGACGCAGGGCACCGTTCTGTCCTCGACGGTGCACAATCTCCTCGCGGCTCCCGAAGCCGGCGCGGCCACATTCGAACGCGAGACCGGCTACCGCCTCGATCGGGTGCATCGCGCGATCATCCTGTGGCTCACCGAACGCGCGTCCCTGGAACTGGCGGACCTCGATCGGGTGGCGCGCCGAGTCTTCGCCGGAATCGGGTCGGCGGGACCGGCGCTCATCGCTCCGGTCGACGCCTCCACCCTCTGGGCGTGGGTGCCCCTGGCGGACCGTGCGCGCGGCGCGGACGCCGTCGCCGCCCTGCGGACCGCCTCACTGCCGGAGGGTGTGCGGATGGCGTTCGGCGACGCTGCGCCGGGGACCGCCGGATTCTGCCGGAGTCACGAGCAGTCGCGCGCCGCATTCACCGTCGCGCATCTGCCGGACAGCCCGACCGGCCAGGTGACCGGCTTCGGGGATCGCGGGATCGCGCTGGCGGCGATGCTGGAACGCGACATCGAGCACACCCGGCCGTGGGTCCGCGAAGTCCTCGGCGACCTCGCGGAAGACAGCCCGTCGGCCGCGTCGCTGCGGGAAACCCCGGCCGTCTTTCTCGCGACGGGCGACAGTCACGTGCGGACCGCCGAACGGCTCAGCCTCCACCGGAACAGCGTCAAGTACCGCATCGACAAGGCGCTGGCGACCGTCGGGCCGGACCACGACCGGCTAGACGTGGGGTTGGCGCTGACCGCGTGCGAGTTCCTCGGCCCGATGGTGCTCATCGCACGATGACGCCGTTCCGCACCGCCGGCCGTCCGTCGCTGTGACAAGCTGGGCGCATGGCCGATCTGCATCCGCCCAAGCGCGAGGTCTTCGACGTCCCCGCGATGACGAACACCGATAACAAGGGCGTCGTGCGCGAGGTGCTCGACTACCGCGTCACCGACTTCGGGCTGTACATGTCGCGCACCGCCGACCATCCGCGCTTCACTCATCTGGAGAGCTGGCTGCTGCCGTCTCTCGGACTGCGCGCCAACATCTTCCACTTCGTGGCCGGCCACCGCCCGGGACAACGCCTGTATCTCGATATCGGCGAGTTCTCCGGTCCCGACGAGGCGGGCCGCTGGCACGCGGTCGACTGGTATCTGGATCTCGTAGACGTTCCGGGCGAACCGCTCGCGCTGATCGACGTGGACGAATTGTTCGACGCGCATGCCGCCGGGTTCCTGACCACCGCACAGGCCGAAGACGCCGTGCGGATCGCGACGACGGCGCTGATCGGCGCGACGACCTCGGGAGATGTGCAGTCGTGGCTCGACGCGCAGGCGGGTACACCACTCGAATGGCTCGATCGAGCCTGATCGCCGGTATCGGACGAACGTGTGACAGACTCCCCTACGGTTCTCATCTGCCTCACAGGAAGTCCGCCGTCGATGACGCCTCCGACCCCGCCCCACCAGCCCGAGCCGGCCGGCCGACAACCTGCGCCGTATCCGCAGCCCGGACCCCAGCCTCAACCGTATCCTCAGTACGGACAGCCTTACCCGCAGCCGCAAGCGCCCGTCGGCGGGTTCGCTCCCGTCCCCGGCACGCCGGGCTATCCGCCGCCGCCGAAGAAGAACGGGATCCGACGCGTCGTCATCGTCGCCGTCATCCTCCTCGCAGTGGTGATCGCCGGAGCCGTAGCTGCGACGATCCTGAAGGACAAGGACAGCGGGACGAGCGTCGACTCGAGCCCCATCGGTTCGTGCATCACCGTGGACGGATCGACCACCGATGTGACGACCGCCGCCATCGACTGCGCCGACACGAGCTCGGTCTCGTACATCGTCGGCGCCAAACTGGACTCCCAGGCGGCATGCGAAGCCGGCCACTACAACTACTACGTGTACGAATACGGCACCGGCGCAGCAGACAAGGTGATGTGCCTGATCCCGAACTACCGGGTGGGCACGTGCTACGAGGAATCGACCATCTCGATCGGCGCCGACCTCAAGACCGTCGCCTGTTCGACGCCCTCGTCGAGCCTGACCGCCCGATACAAGATCACCGAGCGCGCCGAGTCCGCGAACGTGCCGAACTGCACCGATTCCGAGAAGCAGAAGGCGTTCACCTACGAGGTGCAGACCGATCCGGCGCGCCGGATCGGCTTCTGCGCCGAGATTCAGGGCGACGGGTACGGCTGGAAGTAGCCCGTCCCGGCACCGGCCTCATCCGACCGATCGCGCACCCGCACTCATCCGCGGATGATGCCGGCGATCAGTCGGGTGAGGCCGAACTCGTACGCGTGGTCGGCGTTTCCCGGGCCGGCGAACTCCTCGCCCACGGCGGTGCCGACCTGGGACGAGATCGGATACCGCCCCTCGGGCATCGCATCGGCGAGCAATGGCCCGGCCGTCTCCCACCACTGTTCGTCGGTCATTCCCGAGTTCGCGTACGTCACCATCTGGTCGATCCGCGAGCGGGCATTGCCGATGGCGAAGGCTCGCAGCGAAGCGATCACCGCGTCCAGCTCCACATCGCCGAAGTGCTTCCCCGACCTGGCCCCGGCCGCCGCGACGGCGGAAAGCTGGACCTCGTATCTATGCGAGGAGCCCGGTCCCGGGACCGGGCGCCACGCAGGGACGTCGAGCAGCCACGGATGCCGGAGGATCTCGTCACGGTACTGATCGGCAACCGCCCGCAGCACTGCGTCGATAGTCGCGCTCGTGTCGATCGCGGTGTCTTCGACCGCCACCGCGTCGATCATCAGAGCCAGCAGAATCTCCCGGTTCGGCACATACGTGTAGAGCCCCATCGGCTTGAGTCCGACGTCCGCGGCGAGCACCCGCATCGACAGCTGCGCCAGCCCGTTCGCATCGGCGATCGCCACCGCCGCCCGCACCACCGCCTCGACGGTGGTGCGCTGCCGCGGTCCCGGCCGGACCTGAACATCACTCGGTGCCCGCCACAGCAGTTCGACGGTGCGCCGCACGTTCTCGGTCTCGTCCGCCATCCTCGACAATCCTCTCCGTAAGGCGTACGGTATCAGTTCCGTACATCGTACGTCATCCCCACAGTTTCTCGGAGGAGACATTCTGACCAGGCAGAACGTACCCCTGCACGCCACCTATCTGACCGACCGGCATGCGTTCGCCCTGTGGGCGCCTTCGGTGTCCGCAGGGCGAACGCATACCCTTCGCATTCCGCTGCCCTCCGGGCACGGGCCCACGGCAGGCCTCGTCCCCTCGAACGTCGCCTGCCGGATCGTCGACGCCGACCACCTGCCCGCCTGCCAGACCCCGTCGGCGCAGGCCTGGTCGCGCATCGCTGCCGACCCGGACGCGGACGTCGAGTTGCCTCCCGCCGCGCACGCGGTCCTGAACGCGACCGGTGACGCCGCGACCTCGGCCGCCTACGCTCGTGCGGTCTTCGTCGACACCCTCGCCGCGGCCGAGTCGCTCCGGCCCCTGCTCACCGCGGACCTGCGCGCCTACCAGCTGCGGGGCGTCACCTGGCTCGCCGAGGTATGCGCGGAGGGCGGCGGCATCCTCGCCGACGAGATGGGGCTGGGCAAGACGTTGCAGACCATCGCTCACCTGGCCCGCGCCGGCCACGGGCCGGCGCTGGTGGTGTGTCCCACCGGCCTCGTGACGAACTGGATTCGCGAGATACGCCGCTGGACTCCCGGTCTGGAGGCCACCGACTTCCGCGGTGGCGAACTGCCACCGCCCGGCGACCGCACCGTTGTCGTGACCGGGTATCCCACCCTTCGCCGTCACACCGGCGCACTCGCCGCAGTGAGATGGGCCACCGCCGTATTCGACGAAGCGCAGGCGCTCAAGAACAGCCGGACCCAGGTCTCGCGCGCCGCGCGGGCGATCACCGCCGACGCACGGATCGCGCTCACCGGGACGCCGATCGAGAACAATCTCGACGAACTCTGGTCGGTGCTGAACCTCGTCGCGCCCAGCGCCTTCGGCAACCGCGCGCTCTTCCGCCGCCGCTACACGCTGCCGATCCAGAACGCCTCGGCCACGGCCAAGCACCGTCTGCACGATGCGATCTCGGGACACATTCTGCGACGCACCAAGAGCGAGGTCGCCGCTAACCTCGGACCCAAGATCGAGACGGACGTGCAGTGCGACCTCACCGAGGAACAGGGCAGGATCTACGACGCGATCCTCGACCGCGCCGAGGCAGAGGGATTCGGAGCCGGGATGGCGCGACGCGGCGCGATCCTGGCGGCCCTGACCCGGCTCAAGCAGGTCTGCAATCATCCGGGTCTGATCGCTTCCGGACCGGTCACCGGTCGTGTGGAGGGTCGTTCGGGAAAGCTCGACGTCGCCGCGGAGATCGTCGGTACCAACGTCGAGAACGGTTCGCCCACCGTCGTGTTCACGCAGTACCGCCAGACCGGTGAACTGCTCGCCGCTCATTTCGGCGACCTCCTCGGAACGCGGGTTCCCTTCCTGCACGGCGGGCTCACGCGGACTGAACGCGACCGGATCGTCGACGAGTATCAGTCGGGCGCGGGTTGCGGCGTTCTCGTCGCGAGCCTCAAGGCCGCCGGCACCGGTCTCACCCTCACCCGCGCGGCCGACGTCGTTCACTTCGATCGATGGTGGAACCCCGCGGTCGAAGCTCAGGCGACCGACCGGGTGCACCGGATCGGCCAGGATCGCATCGTCACCGTCACCACGCTGACCACGGCGGGAACGCTGGAGGAGCACATCGCCACGATGCACCGGAAGAAGGCCGCGCTGGACCTCGACGCCGACGCCGGCGCGCTCGCGGTTCTCACCGAGCTCTCCGACGAACGGCTGATCGAAGTCCTGCGCCGGAACCGAGAGGAGACCGCATGAGTACCAGTAGCACAGAGTTCGGATTCACCGTCTGGGGCCGGGACTTCCTCCGGATCGCGGAGCCGACCCACGTCACCAGGCCGGAGCCCGCCCTGCCGAGAGCGAGGCGCATGGCGCGCAATGCGATGAACGACGTGCACGTGGAGGGACGTCTGATCCGCGGCACCGTCGTCGCAGGCGATGCGGCGTCCGTCGCGTATCTCGAGTTCGCTCCGATGGGACGGGACGCGGCGCGTGCGGTCGCTGACCTGGTCGGTGCCACACCCGGCCCATCCGCGTTGACCGACGAGGTCCACGCCGCACTCGGCCCGCGACCGCCGGAACTCGCAGTGGTCGACTGCTCGTGTCGCGCGCGGTCACCGCGCTGCGTGCACGTCCTCGCGCTGCTCTACGAGACGATTCGCCTGGTCGACGAGGATCCCCGGCTGGCGTTGTCGCTACGAGGCTTCGGCGACGCTCTCGACGGCGAGGTGCCTGCGGACGACCGCATCGGCCCGTGGACGCCGCTGTCCGCACTGGATCCGGCGACGTTCTACGGGTGAGGCGCGGCCCCGCCGGTCGCGTGGCGGATCGGTTCACGATTGCGCGACACCGGTCAGGAGGCGTAGCGGGCGATCCAGCCGGGTCCGTAGCCGGTCGAGCCGACCGAGTAGAGAACGCGCCCGACTTGCTGCCAACCGGCATCCCGGTCTGCCGGGTCGATGGTCCACCGCCTGCTTCCGTTCTCGCCGTCGAACGCCGTCAGTCGTGGAGCATTGGGCCGCTGGTGCTCAGCCGGGTCGCCGGCGAACAGCAGTCGCCGACCGTCGAACCCGAACAGCCATGCCCCGAAGTTCGACGTGACGGTTCCACCGGACTCGCCGGTGGCGGCATCGATGAGCCGCCAGGTCTCCGAGTACGCATCGCCGGGCCCGAACTCGCTCGTTCCGACCGCCACGTGTCGTTCGTCGAGGGCGCGGACCTTTGCGATGCCGTCGCCCGTGACCGCTCGGGTCCAGCGCAGCGCGCCCGTGTCAGCGGTGACGACGCCGACCTTGCGCCCGGAGACGACGGGGATCGACTCGGGTTCGACGAGCTGGCCGTCGCGCACGACATCGTCATCATCGGCGAGCCACCACCCGACCAGCCGACCGGTCTGCCGCCCGGTCTCGTCGTACGTCACGGTCACCGGACTCCCGCCCGCCGGGTTGACCGCGAATCCACCTTCATAGAGCAAGTAGTTCGGTCTCGACGGCTGCCCGACGATCGACGTGCACACCATCATTCCGGTGACCTCGTCCGGCGCGCCACAGCTCGGGGCCATCGACGTCGGTTCACGGTGGACCAGGGTGCCGGTGTCGGCCCGGTAGAAGGAGACGGCACCGTCGTCGGACTCCATCACGATCACCCTGGAGCCGATCACCGACCGCACGGTGCGCTCTCCGGTCGACCCGTTGACCGACCACGAACGCTGCCCCGTCGGCTCGAATCGCGTGATCAACGGTCTCCGGTCCACGGTGGCAGCACCCCTGTCGGGGACCGGGCCCTCCTCGCGGAGTCCGACGCCTGAATCCCTGGGCACCGCAACGACGAATCCGTCATCGACCGACACGATGCTGGGCGTCCCGTGGACGCGGACGGTCTGCACGACGCGCTCGGCACCCGAGCTCAGGTCGAAGAAGGAGACACGAGCCACGACGTCGCCGCTCACTCGGACGTTCTTCGTACATGCCAGCGTCGGGCCGTCTCCGACGGCGCAGTCGGCCCAGTGACCCGCCTCGCGTCGACTCCACAGCACCTTCCCCGACTGCACGTCGACCGCCGCCAACGTACGCGCGTACGGCTCGGCAGCGCCGACGACCACCACCACATCATCCGACTGCGCCTTGATCGAGATCGACGCACGTTCGTCGGCCGGTTCGTCAGCTCCCAGGACGTCTTCCGCAGTCAGCTTCCACCGTTCACCCGGCGCCGACGGCATGGACTGCAGCGCAATCGGTCCCGGCCCGTACTCGAGATCGTCGTCTCCGCGCGGCCACAACACGACGCCGACCACGACCACCTCGACGATCATCAGGAGAACCACGACGACGGGCAGAACACTCCGATGCGACAGTGGCGGCATATCGCCGATTCAACCATCACGCCGTACGTTGCGGTGACCGATGGTCTGACACACTGGGACTCGTGATCAGAGTGGGACTCACCGGCGGCATCGGCGCCGGCAAATCGACGGTTGCCAAGACCTTCATCGAACACGGCGCGTATCACGTCGACGCCGACCGCATCGCCCGCGAGGTGGTGGAGCCGGGCACGCCGGGTCTGGCTCAGCTCGTCGACGCCTTCGGACCGGAGATCCTCGACGCCGACGGCGCTCTCGACCGTCCGGCCCTCGCGGCGCGTGCATTCGTCGACGACGACAGTCGCAAGCTCCTGAACTCGATCACGCATCCATTGATCGGCGCGCGGACCCAGGAGCTCACCGACGCGGCGCCCGCCGACGCGATCATCCTTCACGACGTCCCGCTCCTCGTCGAAGGGAACATGGCGCCGTTCTATCACGTGGTCGCCGTGGTGCACGCGGATGCGGACGTCCGGCTGGACCGCCTGGTGAATCTGCGCGGCATGGATCCCGAAGACGCGCGGTCCCGAATCGCGGCGCAGGCGACGGACGACCAGCGTCGAGACGTCGCCGACATCTGGCTCGACAACTCGGGGACCCCGGACGAGCTCGCGGCTCAGGCTCTGCGCGTCTGGAACGAGCGATTGATTCCGTTGCGCGACAACGTTGCCGGCCGCGTCTGTGCCGAGCTGCCGACACGGCCACAGGAGTACGACCCTTGGTGGGCCGTATTGGGACGCCGCGTCGTGAACCGCGTATGGGCGCTGGTCGGGGCCGGAGCGACGGCGGTCGAGCACGTCGGCCCGACCGCCGTCGTCGGGCAGTCGGCGCCACCGGTGATCGATATCCGGGTGGCGGTCGCCGACCTCGGCTCCGCGGATTCGCTCGCGGACGCACTCGCCGACGGCGGGTTCCCGCGGCTGTCGTCGTCCGAGGACGAACGCCTGCACGCCAGCGCCGATCCGGCGCGTCCGGTCCGCGTGCACGTGCGTCCGGTAGCGCCGTCGGCGTAGCGGTTCGCGTGGCGGGCGTCAGACTCCGGTCGCCCGTCGAATCAGCGCCGACGACGCCAGACAGGGTCCGGTATCCGCTCGGCACGACGAAGCCCGCGCAGTCGGTGACCGCGCGGGCTTCGTCGAATTGAGCGAGATGCTAGGCGACCTCGCCGTCGCGCTCCGCCACCAGAGTGAGGGCGATGTCGACGATCATGTCCTCCTGGCCACCGACCAGACGCCGTTCACCGCACACGGTGAGGATGTCGCGCACGTCGAGGTCGTACCGTTTGGCCGCGGCCTCGGCGTGACGCAGGAACGACGAGTACACGCCGGCGTATCCGAGCGTGAGCGTCTCGCGGTCGACGCGGACCGGGCGGTCCTGCAGTGGCCGGACGATGTCGTCGGCCGCGTCCTCCAGCTTGTTCAGGTCGCAGCGGTGCTCGAAGCCCGACAGATTCGCGACGGCGACGAAGGGCTCGATCGGGCAGTTGCCCGCTCCGGCACCGTGGCCGGCCAGCGAGGCGTCGACGCGGTAGACGCCGTTCTCGACCGCGACCACCGAGTTGGCGACCGACAGCGAGAGGTTCTCGTGAGCGTGGATGCCGATCTCGGTCTCCGGATTCAGCACGGCCCGGTAGGCCTTCACTCGCGCGACCACGTCGTTCATCGTCAGGCGTCCGCCCGAATCGGTGATGTACACGCAGTGCGCGCCGTAGCTCTCCATCAGCTTGGCCTGCTCCGCCAGCTTCTCGGGGGTCGACATGTGCGAGAGCATCAGGAAGCCCGAGACGTCCATGCCGATCTCCCGCGCCGCGGCGATGTGCTGTGCGGAGACGTCGGCCTCGGTGCAGTGCGTCGCGATGCGGACCGACCGGACGCCGAGATCCCATGCGTGCTTCAGTTCCTCGACAGTGCCCACGCCCGGCAGCAGCAGAGTGGTGAGCCGTGCGTTCTTCAGAACACTCGCCGCGGCCTCGATCCACTCCCAGTCGGTGTTGGAACCGGGCCCGTAGTTCACCGAGCCGCCCGCCAGACCGTCGCCGTGCGCAACCTCGATGGCGTCGACGCCGGCCTCGTCGAGCGCAGAGACGATGCGCTTGACGTCGTCGGTGCTGATCTGATGGCGGATGGCATGCATGCCGTCACGCAGCGTGACGTCCTGGACGAAGATGGGGGTGCTCATGCGTTGGACTCCTTCAGCGCTGCGATCCGCTCCGCGTACTGCAGGCCCGCGGACGTCATGATGTCGAGGTTCCCGGCATAGGCCGGCAGATAGTGCGCGGCACCCTCGACTTCGAGGAAGACCGACACCTGGTGGGTGGGAGCCGACTCCGGCTCCTGGGTCATCAGCGTCTGAACCGGCGACCCCTCGGCGATCGGGTTGATCTGTACCTTCTGCTTCAGTCGGTACCCCGGGACGTATGCGGAGACGTCCGCGACCATCTTCTCGACCGAATTGCGGATCCGCTCCTGAGTGTCCAGGTCCGGCGCATCGACCAGCGCATACACGGTGTCGCGCATGATCAGCGGCGGCTCGGCCGGGTTCAGGATGATGATGGCCTTGCCGTTGCGGGCCCCGCCGACCTGCTCGATGGCCGCCGACGTGGTCTCGGTGAACTCGTCGATGTTGGCGCGGGTGCCGGGTCCGGCCGACTTGGACGCGATGGACGCGACGATCTCGGCGTAGGCGACCGGCGCCACGCGGGACACCGCGGCGACGATCGGGATGGTCGCCTGCCCGCCGCAGGTCACCATGTTGACGTTCTGCGCATCGAGATGGTCGCCGATGTTCACCGCCGGCACCACGTACGGTCCGATGGCCGCCGGCGTCAGGTCGATCAACCGCTTGCCCAGCGGCTGCAGGATCGACGCATTGTGCTCGTGGGCTTTGGCCGAGGTGGCGTCGAAGACGATCTCGATCTCGTCGAAGTTCGGCATCGCGACGAGACCCTCGACGCCTTCGTGCGTGGTGGGCACGCCGAGGCGCTGGGCGCGGGCCAGGCCGTCGGAGTCGGGATCGATGCCGACCATCGCACCCATCTCGAGGTGCTTGGCGGTCCGCAGCACCTTGATCATCAGATCGGTCCCGATGTTGCCGGAGCCGATGATGGCGACCTTCGTCTTGCCGCCTGACGTCTTACTCATGGGAGTTCCCTTCACTGAAACGGGCTTTCACCGATCCGAGGCCGTCGATCACGACGGTCACCTCGTCTCCGGGTTGAATCGGGCGCATGGGGCCGAGCGCTCCGGACAGGATCACCTGACCCGCGCGCAGGGGTTCGCCGAAGTCGCGGGCGGCCCGGGCCAACCAGGCGACGGCGTTGAGCGGGTCTCCGAGGCAGGCCGCGCCCTCACCGGTCGAGACCTCCTCGCCGTTGATGAGCATCGACATGCCGACGTCGACGGGACGGAACTCGTCGAGCGTCCTGCGGTCGGTGCCGAGGACGTAGACCCCCGAGGAGGCGTTGTCGGCGACCGTGTCGGCGAATGCGATGTCCCAGCCGTCGATGCGGCTGTCGCAGACCTCCAGTGCGGCGACGCCGTAGTCGATCGCATCGCGGATCTGTTCGATGTCGAGCGGACCGTCGGCGAGATCCTTCTTCAAGACGAAGGCGACCTCCGCCTCGGCCTTGGGCTGCAGCAGCCGGTCGATCGGAACCACCTCGCCGTCGCCGTACGCCATGTCGTCGAAGAGGACGCCGAAGTCGGGCTGGTCGACGCCCATCTGGTCTTGAACGGCCGCAGAGGTGAGGCCGATCTTGCGGCCGACGATCGTCGCGCCGCCGGACACCCGGCCCGCGGTCAGCCGTTCCTGGACGCGGTAGGCCGCGGCCAGATCCGTGGGTCCGATCAGGTCGCGCACCGGAGTGCACGCCTGTCTGGTCTGGAGGGCGGTGAGCAGCCGCTGCGCGGCCTGGTCTTCGGCGACCGGATTCTGCGCCGGTTCGCGTTCGGTGGTCTCGGTCATGGTGACCATGCTCACCGCTGCGCCGCCCGAAGAGAAGAGCGTCGTCTCGCTGAGCGAGACGGAGGCGGTAGTGTCGTCCGCATGGCCAGAACGACGCCCTCGAAACCGTCGGATCCGGGCGACGGCGAGCACGCCGTGGACCGCGCCACCGTCGTCGGCAAAGTGGTGACCATCCTCCGGGCCTTCACTGTCGACGACAACGAACTGAGCCTCGCCGAACTGGTGCGCCGCACCGGTCTGCACAAGGCGACGGTGCATCGGCTGGCCGGTGAACTCGTCGGGGTCCGGCTCCTCGACCGAACCGACGACGGGTACCGACTGTCCGGCGGCCTATTCGAACTCGGGATGCTCGCGTCGGTGGAACGCAGTCTGCTGGAGATCGCGATGCCCTTCCTCCAGGACCTCTACGGGCGAACCCGGGAGACCGTGCACCTGGGTGTCCTCGACGGCCACGAGGTGGTCTACGTGGCGAAGATCGGCGGTCACCGTCAGGCCAGCGCGCCCTCGCGCACAGGCGGCCGGATGCCGTTGCACTGCACGGGGATCGGCAAGGCACTCTTGGCGCACTCGGATCCCGCTCTGCAGCAGAGCGTCCTCGCCGGACCGCTCCCCCGCCGCACCCCGCGAACGATCGTCGCGCCGGGCATCCTGGCGCGCCAACTCGATGCCATCCGCGAATCCGGAGCGGCCTTCGAGTACGAGGAGTCGGCTCCCGGAATTGCGTGCGTTGCGGCGCCGATCCTGGACGTCGCGAACAACACCGTGGTGGCCGCGGTCAGCGTGACCGGCCCGCTCACGCGGTACCGGCCCGAGGCGCACACCGACGCGGTCCGCGCCGCAGCGACCGGGATCGCGTCCACCCTCGACCGTCGACGCACGCTGCGTTGACGAGGCGGGGCGGCCGATCGAATCGGCCGCCCCGCCTCGTCGCCGGAGTGTCGCGAGTCGTCACACGGTCGCACCTTCGGCGGCGGCCGCCGCAGCGGGTTCCGGCTCCGGCACCCGAGCGAACAGAACCACCGCGCACACCAGGCTGAGCAGGCAGACAACGGCGAGATACGCGGTGACGCCGGCGGCGCCACCGGACTCCCCGACCAGCGCCGAAGAGATGATCGGTGCCAGTCCCCCGCCCAGAATCGCGCCGACCTGCAGGATCAGCGAAGTTCCCGAGTAGCGGACGGCGGCCGGGAAGGTGTCGGCGATGATCGCGCCCTGGACGCTGTGCGTGATCGGCACGATGACGCCCATCCCGAGGAACGCCGCGGCGGTGATCACCGCACTGCCCGTGCCGAGCATCGGCAGGAAGACCAGACACCAGATCAGCAGCGCGACCGACCCTCCGACGAACATGGAGCGCCGGCCGCTGCGGTCGGCGATCCGAGTCCAGAACGGGATGGTCGCGAACCAGATCACGGCCGCGACCGAGACGCAGACGATGAGGAAGGAACGGCTGTAATCGAGGTGCTCGGTGCCGTACGAGAGGGTGAAGACCATGAACACGTAGGCCACCGCCGAGTTCGCGATCATCACGCCGAGCGTCAGTGCCATCCGCCCGACACCCACGCGCATCGCCTCTCGCAGCGGGAACCGCTCGACGGCCCGGTGACTGACGACCCGGCTGAACGAGGGCGACTCCTCGACGTGCAGGCGGATCACCAGACCGATCACCACAAGCACCGCGCTGAGCAGGAACGGGATCCGCCAGCCCCACGCGTCGAAGGCTCCGGACGGCATCACCGCATTGGTGGTCAGGAAGACGACGTTCGCCAGGACCAGTCCGGCGGGAGTGCCCATCTGCGGGAAACCCGCGTAGAGGTTCCGCTTGCCTGCGGGCGCGTGCTCCATCGACATCAGCGTGGCGCCGGCACCCTCGCCGCCGAGACCGAGCCCCTGGACCACGCGAAGCAGCACCAGCAGGACCGGCGCCCACACTCCGATGGACCCGTAGTTGGGCACCACGCCGATCAGCGTCGAGGCCGCACCCATCATCAGGAGCGAGACGATGAGCGTGTTCCGCCGTCCGACCCGGTCGCCGAAGTGACCGAAGACGAGGCCACCGAGCGGACGCGCGACGAAGCCGACGGCGAACGTGCTGAAGGCCGCGAGCGTGCCTGCGGCGGGACTCAACGACGGGAAGAACTGTTTGTTGAAGATCAATGCGGCGGCTGTGCCGTAGAGGAAGAAGTCGTACCACTCGAGAGTGGTGCCGACGAGCATCGCCGAGGCGACCCGGCGTCGCGCCTGCTGATCGCTCAGCGCCTTGTCGGAGGATCTGGTGAACATCGATATCGGCCTTTCATGGGGGTGAGGTGGCGACGCCGACGAACGCTGAGTAATCGGGGTCACATTCAGAAGACGGCATACGGCGGCGCGTGAGAAATGCCTTTCGCCGCGGTACCGATGCCCCGGCGGGCATAGGGATGGAGCGGGCCGTCGGCGCACCACCCGGCGGCCGGACACCGCCCGGCTCCGGTGCGGGGAGACTCAGAGTCCCAGGAAGCGCTCGGCGTTCCCGTGTGTGATCAGCGATCGGGTGGTCGAATCCAGGAATTCGCTCTTTCGCACCACTTCGCCGACCGGCCGCTCTCCGAGCGGATAGGGGTAGTCGCTGCCCACCAGCACCCGGTCGCGCCCGATCGTGTCGACCAGCAGCCGCAACGCGCGTTCGTCGAAGACCACCGAATCGACGTAGAACCGTCCGAGATAGTGCGACGGTGGATATTCGGAGGTGCCGATGACATCGTGGCGCCGATGCCAGGCGTTCTCCATCCGACCGAGCCAGAAGGCGAACGAGCCGCCGCCGTGCGCGAAGGCGATCTTGAGCCGCTCGTCCACTCGGTCGAAGGTGCCGCCGAGGATCATCGCCAGAATCGACAGATGCGACTCGGCGGGCATCCCCACCAGCCATCGCGCCATCCAGCGGTCCAGTCGCGGCGATCCCGCCATGTCCCAGGGGTGAACGAAGACGGGGACGTCGCGGTCGGCGCAGTGCTGCAGAAAGGTGACGACGCCTTCGTCGTCCAGATCACGATCGCCGACGTGGTTGCCGATCTCGACGCCGCGGTGCCCGTTGGCGAGGCACCGGTCGAGTTCCTCGCATGCGAGATCGGGATCCTGCAGCGGCACCTGACAGAACGGGATCATCCGTTCGCCGGCCGCGTCGACGATCTCGAGTGCGAGATCGTTGAACACCGCGGAGATCCGCGCGGCCTGTTCACCGGTCCTCGCGTAATTGAAGAACACCGGCGTCGGCGAGACCACCTGGGTCGCCACCCCGTCCGCGTCCATATCGCGCAGGCGCACCTCCGGATCCCACGCGTCGGACTGGATCCGGCGGAACTCGACGTCGCCGGTCATCATCATCGCCTCGCGTTCGGACTCCACACGCAGCCACGGCGCTTCGGGACCGGCGACGTCGCGCAGGTCGGGCCATCCCTTCGGCACATAGTGGGTGTGGACGTCGATGATGTCGCTCACTTCAGCCCTTCCCCGGATGGAGGGCGCCGCATTCACGGCAGGTCCTGGCCTGCTCATCGGAACCGAAGGAGTCGAAGACCGGAGGCATGTCCTCGACGAGGTCGCGCACCTGCAACTCCACCTCGTGCAGCTTGGTGTGGCATTCCAGGCAATACCACTGGAACTTCTCCAGCGTGCCCTCCTTGCGGACCCGCTCGATCACCAGACCGATCGAATCGGGGTCGGGCCGCTGCGGCGAATGCGGAATGTTCGCAGGCATCAGCCACGTCTCCCCTTCCCGGACATCGACCCGTCGCGGCCCGTCCTCGGTCATCAGGTTGACGTGGATGTCGCCGCGGAGCTGGTAGAACCACTCCTCGTACGGCTCGTAGTGGTAGTCGTAGCGCTCGTTGGGGCCGCCGACCACCTGAATGATGAAGTCGTCTCCGAGCGCCATCATCTGGTTGTTCACCGGCGGCTTGAGCAGATGGCGGTTGTCGTCGATCCAGCGCTGGAAATCGATGACGGGCGGAATGGTCGTCATGGGAACTCCTGGGGTTGTGAGTGGGTGGCCGAGTCACGGCCGCCGGCGATGTGCGATCGCCTGGATCTCGATGAGCAGGTGCGGATGCGGGAGCTGGTGCACCGCGACGGTGGTCCGCGTGGGACCGTTCTCGTCGAAGTACTCGCCGTAGACGCGGTTGTAGGCGCCGAAATCGTTCATCGACACGAGGTAGGCCGTGACCTGACAGAGGTCGTCGAGTCCGGCGCCGACCTCGGCGAGGATGTCGCGGATGTTCTCGATCACCGCTCGCGTCTGCGCCTCGATGTCGAGGGAGGCGGTGCCCATCTCGTCGACCTCGACGCCGACGAACGTGTTGTCCGGACGGCGCGAGCTGGTGCCGGAGACGAAGATCAGATCGCCGACCGTCTTCACGTGCGGGAATCGTCCTCGAGGGGTGGCTTTTCCGCTGACGACGAGCGCCTCGGCGCCGGCGGCGCTCATCGGCGGGCCGCCTCTCCGACTGCCGTGAAGGAGACCGTTCCGAGTCCTTCGACGGTGCACTGCACGTCCGTGCCGTCGGGCGTGGAGGCGGTGAGCGGCAGCGCGGCGGTCGCCGCGCCGGCGAGTATCACGTGGCCGGCCTCGAGCGGAATGCGCCGCCGCCGGCACATGTCGAGGAGCGCGAGCAGGGCCTGAGCCGGATCGCCGAGGATCGCGGCGGTGGAACCGTGCACCGAGTCGGCGCCGACGCGCAGGGTCACGTCGAGGTCCGCCGCGTCGCACAGCGGCGACCACTCCCCGATCGCATATCCGGCCGCCGAGGTGTTGTCGGCCACCACGTCGGCGTAGGTGAAGGCGAAGTCCAGATAACGCGAGTCGATGACCTCCACCGCCGGAGCGATCGCCGAGACCGCGTCGAGGATGTCCTCGTTCGGGTCGTCGAGGCGCACATCGCGCGAGAGCAGATACGCCACCTCCGGCTCCGCCTTCGGGTGGATGAACTTCCCGAGGTCCACCGTGCCGCCGTTCGCGACGGTCATCGCGTCGGTGAGCCGGCCCACGATGACGTCGGAGACGCCCATCTGCGCCATCTTGGCCTTGCTGGTGAACCCGAGTTTCACTCCGACCACGCTCTCGCCGCGCGCCGTTCGCAGCCCGATCAGTTCTTCCTGCACCCGATATGCGAGGTCGACGTCGAAGGCGATACCGATCGCGGGATCACGTTCGATGCTCGGGGTCTCTCGACATCTGGTCTGGGCGTGGTCGAGACGGCCGGCCAGCGCGGCCGCCTCGTCGTCGGTGGTGTGCATATGCGGTCCTTTCGCTTCGGACGGAGGTGTGGTGGTCACAGTTGCAGGCAGACGTTGGTCGGTTCGGTGTAGAAGTGCAGCGAGGATTCTCCGCCCTCGCGGCCGATGCCGGAGAGCCCGACGCCGCCGAACGGGGCTCGCAGATCACGCAGGTACCAGGTGTTGACCCACGAGAGCCCGACGTTCATCCGCGCGGCGACGCGGTGACCGCGACGCAGATCGTCGGTCCAGACAACCGACGCGAGCCCGTACTCGGTGTCGTTGGCGAGTGCGATCGCCTCCTCCTCGGTGTCGAACGGGACCAGACCGGCCACCGGGCCGAAGATCTCCTCGCGCATCACGCGACTGCTGTTGTCGACGCCCGTCCACAGCGTCGGCGCGATCCACGAACCCCCGTCGAGGTGCTCTCCCACGTCCGGGACCCGGCCCCCGCACACCACATCGGCGCCTTCCGCGCGGGCGAGGTCGAAGTAGCTCAGGACCTTCCTCCGGTGCTTCTCTGAGATGAGCGGGCCGGTCGTCGTCGCCTCGTCGAACGGATCTCCCAGCCGCAGCGAGGCGGCCTCGGTCGCCAGGCCGGCGACCACCTCGTCGAAGATCCGCCGCTGAACGTATACGCGCTCGGTGCACAGACACACCTGGCCGGTGTTGGTGAAGATCGACCGGCTCAGTCCCTTGACCGCCTCGTCGACGTCCGCGTCATCGAAGACGATCGCCGCGTTCTTGCCGCCGAGCTCCAGCGAGACCGGCCGCACCCGCGGCGCCACCGTCCGCATGACGTGACTGCCGGTGGCCGACGATCCGGTGAAGGTGACACCGTCGATTCCGGGATGCTCGGTCAGGAACGCCCCGGCCGAATCGGCGCCGAAACCGTGGACCACGTTGTACACACCGCGCGGCAGACCGGCTTCCGCGAGCACTTCGGCCAGCAGCGAGGCGGTGGCGGGAGTGTCCTCGCTCGGCTTCACCACCACCGCGTTCCCGCAGGCGAGCGCCGGTGCGACTTTCCAGGTGAGGAGCAGGAGCGGGAGGTTCCAGGGGACGATGATCGCGATCACGCCGAGCGGTTTGCGGACCGTGTAGTTCAGGGCTCGGCGACCGTCGGCGGTGTCGGTCAGGTACGACTGCTCGCCGGCGCTCGACACCAGGTCGGCGTACGCGCGGAAGTTCATCGGAGCGCGGGCGACGTCGAGGGCACGCGCCTGTGTCACCGGCTTGCCGGTGTCGGCGAGCTCTGCGGCGACGAAGTCGTCGAAGCGCTGTTCGATCAGGTCGGCGGCACGACGGAGGATCCGGGCCCGATCTGCGACCGGCCGGTCGGCCCAGCCGGCGGCCAGCGCACGTCGCGCCGAACCGACGGCACGGTCGACGATCTCGGCTCCGGCCTCGTGAACCCTGGCGTACGCGGTGCCGGTGGCGGGGTCGACCGCGTCGAACGCCGACGCCGGATCGGGGTCGAGGAATGCGCCGTCGACGTAGTTGCGAATCCATTCGGGGTGGGGTGCGGTCATGAATCCACTGTGATCCGCATCGCCATGTGGTTCAAATACCTAGCGGAATCACTCACATACCGAAATAGTCATAACGGAGATGGTCACAACCGCCGACCGGAGTGCCGGTCGTCATAGCAAAAATGGCATAGTCGGGTACGTGTTCGGTATTAGACGGGTATGAGTTGCGTGCCAGACCCTGAAGACGATTCGTTGCCGTTCGAAGGAGCCCCGTTGTTCGACCCCGAGATCGCCGCCGCATACAGCGCCCGCGGAACCGTGTCCCCGGAAACCTTCGCCAGGGTGATGGACGATTACCGAACGCGGTCCGAGCGCGCAGTCCGGGATCTGCCCGGCGCCCGCGGCGTCGCCTACGACGAGCACAGCGACGAGGTGCTCGACGTGTGGGGGATCGCCGACGCTCCCCGTCCGGTATTCCTGGTGATCCACGGCGGATACTGGCGCTCGCTGTCACGCCTGGACACCGCGTTCATGGCGCGCACGCTGGCCGACCACGGTATCGCCACTGTCGCTGTCGACTACGGACTGGCTCCGGCGACCTCCCTGCCCGAAATGGTCCGTCAAGTCAGGGCGGCCGTCGCATGGGTGCATCGCGACGGACCCGCGCACGGCCTCGATCGCAACAGGATCGTGGTCTGCGGCAGTTCGGCGGGTGCTCACCTCGCCGCGACCACCATGATCGGCGGTTGGCAGGCTGACCTCGGGCTGCCCGATCGCGCAGTGCACGCCGGCCTGCTGATCAGCGGACTCTATGATCTGCGGCCGCTGATCCACGCCGAGGCGAACGAGTGGCTCTTCCTGACCGAGCAGTCCGCTGCCGACCTCAGCCCGGCCCTCGCACCGCTGCCCGACGATCCCGCTCCGGCGGTGATCGCCATGGCCGAGCACGAGGCCGACGGCTTCCGCCGGCAGAGTCGGGACTTCCACCGGCACTGGGCCCGCGGAAGTGCCGGCCCGCTCCTGACCGTTCCCGGACGGAACCACTTCGACGTCTTCGTCGACCTGGCCGATCGCGACACCGAACTGTCGTCGGCCGTGCATCGTCTCTTCGCCCTGACCGCACCGACCCACACCCCGAAATGAGGACCCCCGTCATGTTCCGCAAGATCCTTGTCGCCAACCGAGGCGAGATCGCGATCCGCGCCCTCCGCGCGGCCGTCGAGCTGGGCATCACCACCGTCGCGGTGTACCCGCACGAGGACCGGAACTCTCCCCACCGGTTCAAGGCAGACGAGGCGTACCGGATCGGCGAGCCCGGGCATCCCGTTCGGGCCTACCTCGATGTGGACGAGATCATCCGTGTCGCGAAGGAATCCGGTGCCGACGCCGTCTACCCCGGATACGGATTCCTCTCCGAGAACCCCGAACTCGCACGGGCGTGCGCCGCGGCCGGGATCACCTTCGTGGGTCCGACTGCCGAAGTCCTTCAGCTGACGGGCAACAAGTCTCGAGCGATCGCCGAAGCCCGCGCCGCCGGGCTCCCGGTCCTGGCGTCGACCGAACCCTCCACCGATGTGCAGACGCTGCTGGACGCCGGCGAGTCGATGACCTTCCCGGTCTTCGTCAAGGCCGTCTCGGGCGGCGGTGGTCGCGGCATGCGCCTCGTCGACGATCCCGCGCTCCTGCGCGCGGCGCTCGAAGAGGCCTCCCGCGAAGCGGAGTCGGCGTTCGGCGACGGTGCGGTGTACATCGAGCAGGCGGTGAGCGGGCCGCGGCACATCGAGGTCCAGGTCCTCGGCGACGCCACCGGCGATGTCGTCCATCTCTATGAGCGCGACTGCTCCGTCCAGCGTCGCCATCAGAAGGTCATCGAGCAGGCACCCGCTCCGGACCTGCCCGCGGACCTGCGCGAGCGCATGTGCGCCGACGCCGTGCGCTACGCACGCCACATCGGCTACACCTGTGCCGGGACGGTCGAGTTCCTCCTGGACACCAGCGGCGACTACGTGTTCATCGAGATGAATCCCCGCATCCAGGTGGAGCACACCGTCACCGAAGAGGTGACCGACGTCGATCTCGTCCAGACCCAGTTGCAGCTCGCCGCCGGAGCCACCCTCGCCGGTCTCGGACTGTCGCAGGACACGATCGCGCTGCACGGTGCCGCCATGCAGTACCGGATCACCACCGAGGACCCCGCGAACGAATTCCGGCCCGACACCGGACGCATCACGGCGTACCGGTCGCCCGGCGGCGCCGGCGTCCGCCTGGACGGCGGGACCACGGTCGGCGCGGAGGTCGGCGCCTACTTCGACTCCATGCTGGTCAAGCTCACCTGCCGCGGGTCCACTCGCGACATCGCGCTCGCCCGCGCCCGCCGCGCGCTGATGGAGTTCCGGATCCGAGGGGTGACGACGAACATCCCGTTCCTCCGCGCAGTGCTCGACGATCCGACGTTCCAGTCCGGCGCCGTCGACACCGGCTTCATCGCCGCGCATCCGGAGCTGCTGCACGGCAACGCTCCGGCCGACCGCGGCACACGCATGCTGAACTACCTGGCCGACATCACGGTCAACTCCCCCAACGGCAAGGCTCCGGCGGGCGTGGACCCGGCCTCCAAGCTGCCGCGGCCGGCATCCGAGCGATCCGTGCCGGAGGGCTCCCGCCAGCGGCTCGCCACCCTCGGCCCCGAACGCTTCGCCGCCGATCTCCGTGCGCAGAAGGCGCTGGCGATCACCGACACCACCTTCCGCGACGCGCACCAGTCGCTGCTCGCCACACGCGTCCGCACCAAGGACCTGACCGCGGTCGCCGGCCACGTCTCCTCGAGTATCCCGGAACTGCTGTCGATCGAGGCCTGGGGCGGTGCGACCTACGACGTCGCCCTGCGTTTCCTGCACGAGGATCCGTGGGACCGCCTGGCACGACTGCGCGAGGCGGTGCCGAACATCTGCCTGCAGATGCTGTTGCGGGGACGCAACACCGTCGGCTACACCCCTTATCCCACCGAGGTGACCGATGCCTTCGTGGCCGAGGCCGCCGCCACCGGCGTCGACATCTTCCGCATCTTCGACGCGCTGAACGACGTCGACCAGATGCGTCCGGCGATCGACGCCGTGCGCGCGACCGGCACTGCGGTCGCGGAGGTGGCCCTCTGTTACACCGGTGACCTGACGGACCCGGCGGAGGATCTCTACACTCTCGACTACTATCTCCGGCTGGCCGAGCGCGTCGTCGACGCCGGCGCGCACATCATCGCCGTCAAGGACATGGCCGGGCTGCTGCGCGCCCCGGCCGCCACCACGCTCGTGACGGCCCTCCGGTCGCGTTTCGACCTTCCCGTTCACGTCCACACGCACGACACCGCGGGCGGCCAGCTGGCGACGTACCTCGCGGCGTGGAACGCCGGCGCGGACGCGGTCGATGTGGCCGCGGCCCCGATGTCGGGCGGTACCAGCCAACCGTCGATGTCGGCGGTGGTCGCGGCGACCGCCCACACCGACCGCGACACCGGCATCGACCTCGACGCGGTCTGCGAGCTCGAGCCCTACTGGGAGTCGATGCGCGGGCTCTACCACCCGTTCGAGGCCGGCATCCCCGCTCCGACCGGCCGTGTGTACACCCATGAGATCCCGGGCGGTCAGCTGTCGAATCTGCGTGCGCAGGCCACCGCTCTGGGGCTCGCGGACCGGTTCGAGGAGATCGAACGCGCCTACGCCGGTGTCGACCGGGCCTTCGGCCGCCTCATCAAGGTGACGCCGTCGTCGAAGGTCGTCGGCGACCTCGCCCTCGCTCTCGTCGGTTCGGGCGTCAGTGCCGAACAGTTCGCCGCCGATCCGACGGTGGTCGACCTCCCCGAGTCGGTCACCGGGTTCTTCCGCGGCGAGCTGGGCACTCCGGCCGCGGGTTGGCCCGAACCGCTCCGCACCCGGGCGCTCGGCAACACGCCGGCCGTGGCACCGCCGCTCGCCGAACTGACCGACGACGACCGCGCCGGGCTCGCAGCCGACTCGCAGACGCGCCGGACCACACTGTCACGGCTGCTGTTCCCCGGTCCGTCCAGGGAATTCATCGAGCACCGCGAGACCTTCGGCGACACCTCGGTGATCGGCACCCGCGAGTTCTTCTACGGTCTGGTTCCCGGCACCGAACACGTCGTGGAACTCGGACCCGGTGTCACGCTCCTTCTCGGCCTCGAGTCGATCTCCGAAGCCGACGAACGCGGGATGCGCACGGTGATGTGCTGGATCAACGGCCAGCTGCGGCCGGTCCAGGTGCGCGACCGCTCGATCGAAGACGCACGGCCGCGGGCCGAGAAGGCCGATCCGTCGGTTCCCGGTCAGGTGCCCGCCCCGTTCGCCGGCGTGGTCACCCTGGAGGTGTCCGAAGGCGACGAGGTGGCCGCGGGCGACACGATCGCCCATATCGAGGCGATGAAGATGGAGGCGGCGATCACCACGCCGGTGGGCGGCGTGGTCGGCAGGATCGCGGTGCCGGGGGTGGCGCAGGTGGAGAACGGCGACCTGCTGATCACGATCACCTCCGGGGTATGAGTGCGGCGGACCGGCCGTCGATCGATCTGCCGAAACTGCTCGACGGCCGGCTGAAGATCCGGCACCTGGTCTTGATCGACGCGCTGTCGCGGCAGGGCAGCGTGATCGGCGCAGCCGCGGAACTCCACGTCACTCAGCCGGTCGCCACGCGAAGCCTGCGCGACATCGAGGCGATCGTGGGAGTGGAGCTGTATGAGCGCGGCCCGCGGGGAATCACGCCCACGATCTTCGGGGCGGCGTTCACCGAGCACGCGCGGGCGATCCTCGCACAACTGAACCAGGCGGGTCGCCATGTGGTGGAGCTGGCGGACGCCGATCGCGGAACCGTGATCGTCGGGACGCATCTCGCGGGATCGAATGTGCTTCTGCCGCAGGCGATTGTGCAGTTGAAAGCGAAGCATCCGCGACTCACCGTCGTGGTACGAGAGGGCTCGCCGGAAGCGCTGCTCGCCGAGCTCGAGGCGGGTCGCATCGACATGATCGTCGGTCGTCTGACATCGCCGAGCACATCGACCATCACGCGTCTCCCGTTGTACGAGGAGTCGGTGGAGGTCTTCGCCGGCTCCACCCACCCCCTCGCGGGGGCCGGACCCTTCTCTCTCGCCGACACCCGCGGTTACCCGTGGGTACTCCCCGGCGTCGAGACCGCCCTGCGCGGGGAACTCGAAGCGGTGTTCGCCCGCAGCGGAACCGCGTTGCCGGAGAACCGTGTGGAAGCGACGAGCTTCCTCACGGTACGGGAGCTGCTGCACCATACGGAGACGCTCGCTGTGCTGCCCAGCCTCATCGGACGCGGCGACGCCCGCCTCACCCCGCTCGACGTGGACCTCGGATCCATCGGGCACAGCGTCGGACTCACCGTCGCCGCCGACCGTCCGCTCAGCCCGTCGGGCCAGGCTCTCGTCGCGCACCTGCGGACGGTCGCCGAAGTACGGCTCGGTTGAGACTGCAGGAGACGGACAGGTCGGCGGCGCCGCCGTCAGTGGCCGGCGGCGCCGATCGACTCGTAGGCCCACATCGTCAGGTATGCGGCGGCCAGGAAGACAGCGACCGCGACGGCGACGCCGGACGACTGCACGTGCGCGAAGGGTGATCTCACCCATCCCATCGTCTGGGCGACGACGGCGTCCGGCCGGGCCACGAGATCCCAGGAGTTCCAGCGCTGGAATCGGCCGATGACCACTCCTACGGCGCAGAGGATCACCGATGCGGCGACGGCGGCCCAGCCCGCGGCCCGTCCCCAGTCCGCTTCGATGCGTCGGTGCACCAGCCGCATCGAGACCACGCCGAGCATCACGCCGGTCCATGCCGCGAATCCGTACTGGAGAATGTGCCGCCAGAGTTCGTAGCCTTCGCCCAGATGCACGAGGTCGGTGATCAGGTAGGGCACGTTGGGCAGGAAGGCCAGCCACGCGAGTCCGAGCGGAATCAGCGCAAGCTTGTTTCGCACGATGACGAAGGCGCACGCGATCAGCAGCGGAAGCCAGGCGAGGAATAGGTTCCAGATCAGGAAACGGGTCGGATACACCAGCGGCGCATGGGGATCGGTCACACCGACGACGATCGTCAACGCCGTCGTCGCGGCCAGGGCGCCGATCAGGGCGAGCCGGCGCCAGGTGAAAGACATCGTGTCCGAAGTCGGCTCTTCTCGCATGGCCACACGGTACGCGAGCGGCCGAGCCCGAGCTCGCCCCGACTCGTCCGGACAGACGACAACACCCCGGAACCGAGGTTCCGGGGTGTTGTTCAGTCAGTCACTCCGACCGACCGCGCGTGAATCAGGCGTTGCCCGACAGCTTCTCGCGCAGTGCGGCGAGCTGCTCGTCGCTGGCGAGCGATCCGCCGGTCTGGGCCGGGCCGCTGCTCGACGAGGTCGACTGCGAAGCCGAGCTCGACGACGAGTAGTCGCTCGGAGCGTTCTCCGCCTCGGCGGCAGCCGCGGCGAACTTCTCGATCTGAGCGGTGTGCAGCTTGTGACGGCGCTCGGCCTCCGCGTAGCGGGCCTCCCACTCCTCACGCTGCTTGTCGTAGCCCTCGAGCCACTCGTTGGTCTCGGCGTCGAAGCCCTCGGGGAAGATGTAGTTCCCCTGGTCGTCGTAGCTGTCGGCCATACCGTACTTCGAGGGGTCGAACTCCTCGGTGTAGTCCTCGTTGGCCTGCTTCAGCGACAGCGAGATGCGGCGGCGATCCAGGTCGATGTCGATGACCTTGACCATCGCGTCGTCGCCGACGGAGACGACCTGGTCCGGAACCTCGACGTGGCGCTCCGCCAGCTCGGAGATGTGGACCAGACCCTCGATGCCCTCTTCGACGCGCACGAAGGCGCCGAACGGCACGAGCTTGGTGACCTTGCCCGGAACGATCTGACCGATCGCGTGGGTACGGGCGAACTGGCGCCACGGGTCTTCCTGGGTGGCCTTCAGCGACAGCGACACGCGCTCGCGGTCCATGTCGACGTCGAGGACCTCGACGGTGACCTCGTCGCCGACGGTGACGACCTCGGACGGGTGATCGATGTGCTTCCACGACAGTTCGGAGACGTGAACCAGACCGTCGACGCCGCCGAGGTCGACGAACGCACCGAAGTTGACGATCGAGGACACGACGCCCTTGCGGACCTGGCCCTTCTGCAGCTGGTTGAGGAACTCGCTGCGGACCTCCGACTGGGTCTGCTCCAGCCAAGCGCGGCGCGACAGAACGACGTTGTTGCGGTTCTTGTCGAGCTCGATGATCTTGGCCTCGACCTCCTTGCCGATGTACGGCTGCAGGTCGCGGACGCGACGCATCTCCACCAGCGAAGCCGGGAGGAAGCCGCGCAGGCCGATGTCGAGGATCAGGCCGCCCTTGACGACCTCGATGACGGTGCCCTTGACGGCCTCGTCCTTCTCCTTGAGCTCCTCGATCGTGCCCCAAGCGCGCTCGTACTGCGCACGCTTCTTCGACAGGATCAGGCGGCCTTCCTTGTCCTCCTTGGTGAGAACGAGGGCCTCGACCTCGTCGCCGACGGTGACGACTTCGTTGGGGTCGACGTCGTGCTTGATCGACAGCTCGCGCGAGGGAATGACGCCCTCGGTCTTGTAGCCGATGTCGAGCAGGACCTCGTCGCGATCGACCTTGACAATGGTGCCTTCGACGATGTCGCCGTCATTGAAGTACTTGATCGTCGAGTCGACAGCGGCGAGGAAGTCCTCGGCCGAGCCGATGTCGTTGACGGCTACTTGCGGCGAGGAAATCGTGGGGGACGACATATGTTGAGTTGCTCCGGACAGGTATCTAGTAGGTACGGTAAACGGGACAGTCTTCGCAGGCTGCGCCCGGTTTCCTTCGATTGTGCGCACCGCCTCGACGTGACGTTCCGGTCGGCGCAGAGTGCATGCTTCGCGCATACACGTGTGCAAGCGTACTACTGCGGGCCTACCTGCACAAATACTGTCTCCGGGACGCGCGCACAGAAGGAGCCGAGGATGGCACATTCGATCGAGATCCTGCCCGATCCCGAGACCGAGGCCGCCGTTCGTGCGCAGTGGGACGCGCTCGAAGCCGCCGGATTGCCGAGCGCGGGCCGGGTGCGGGCCCGGACCAATCGGCCGCACTGCACCCTGCTCGCCGGCACTGCGATCTCGCCCGCCGCCGATTCCGCCCTGGCCTCCACGGCCCAGCGACTGCCCTTCGAGTTCCGAGTCGGCGGCGCGGTCGTGTTCGCCGCCGGCCGCAAGTACACACTGGCCCGCGCGGTGGTGCCGTCGTCGGAACTGCTCACCGTCCATGCGACGATCGTCCGGCTCACCCGCGAACGGGTCACCGAGCTCGCGCAGCACAGCCTGCCCGGACAGTGGACGCCGCACGTGACGCTCGGGCTGCGACTGACTGCCGACGAGCTCGCGGCCGCGCTGCAACTGCTGTCGTGGCCGACCGTCGTAGGACGGGCGTCGGCCATCCGCAGGTGGGACGGCGACGCGAAGGTCGACGTGGTGATTCCCGGCCGAGGCTGCTGAGGTCGACGTGTGCTCCGCGTTCAGTGACCGGCATGCGGTCACTAGGCTCGGAGCCAACGCCATGCCACGAGAGGACCATCTCCATGACTTCCCGACCGCCTCGCGTCCTCGGTGAGATCGACTCGGCCGTCAGCGAACGAGCGAACCGGACATGGTGGGACGGCGAAGCCGACGAGTACCACGAGGAGCACGGCCACTTCATCGGCGGCGACACACCGGGAGGCGAGTTCGTCTGGGGCCCCGAGCGCTACCGGGAGTCGGAGGCCCGGCTTCTCGGCGACGTCGCCGGCCGCGACGTGCTCGAGGTCGGATGCGGCTCGGCGCCGTGCGCGAGATGGCTGAAAACCCAGGGCGCCAACGTGATCGGTCTCGACGTGTCGATCGGCATGCTGCGGCACGGCCTGGAGTCGATGCAGCGCGACGACGCACCGGTTCCCCTCGTCCAGGCCGGCGCCGAGCACCTCCCCTTCGCCGACGAGTCGTTCGACAAAGCCTGCTCGTCGTTCGGCGCCGTCCCGTTCGTCGCCGACTCGGCCCGCATGATGCGCGAGGTCGCGCGGGTGCTGCGCCCCGGCGGCCGATGGGTGTTCGCCACCAACCATCCGATTCGCTGGATGTTCCTCGACGACCCCGGACCCGAAGGTCTCGTGGTTCGTATGTCGTACTTCTCGCGAACCCCATACTCGGAGACCGGCGACGACGGCGAAGTCACGTACGTCGAACACCACCGGACGATCGGTGATCGCGTTCGCGAGATCGTCGCCGCGGGTTTACTGCTGGAGGACATCGTCGAGCCGGAGTGGCCCGACGACCTCGAGGACGAGTGGGGCCAGTGGTCGCCGCTGCGGGGCTCCTACTTCCCGGGCACCGCCATCTTCGTCTGCCGCAAGCCCGAATGAGGCGCGCAGAGCCGTCGAGTCTCGACGGCGCGACCGTCCGCCGTCTCGGGTCTCCCGCCGACCGAGCGAACCCAACCCTCCCGCCGACGAGCGAACCCGGCCCTCCCGCTGGTTGAGCGAGCGGAGCGAGTCGAAACCACCCAGACCACCCTCCCGCGTGCACCAATGGATTTCGACTCACTGCGCGCACGCAACCCGCTGACGGTCACCCAGCGTCAAGCTCGACGCGGCGACTTCGACGATCTGCCCGGAGCCGGCGAACCTCTCGATCTGTCAGACCACGACGACCCGGATTGGTGGATCAAGCGCTACTTGAAGCGAGAGCGGCTCGTCTCACTGCCGCCGTCCCTCCAATTGCGGAAGGACGACGCCGAACTCGACGCCGAACTCGATGCGATGTCCAGCGAGCGGGCCGCGCGCCGCGAGGTGGAGGATTTCAACACCCGGGCGGTCAACGCCCGGTATCAGACCCCGGAAGGGCCGCCACTGATCACGATGCCGCGCGACGTCGAGGCGACCCTCGGCGCGTGGGCCGCCCGCCGGGCGGCTCGAGCCGAGCAGGCTCGCACGCACGCTGAGATCGCGACCGACTCCGCTCCGGGCACGAGACGTGGCGGCGCGGCGTAGCCTGGGCTCATGTGCCGCAACATCACCGAACTGCGCGGCCTTGAGCCGGCAGCGACTGACGAAGAGATCCGGGCAGCCGCGCTGCAGTACGTGCGGAAGGTCTCCGGAATCCGCAAGGTCACCGACGCCAACCACGACGCGATCGAGACGGCGGTAGACGCCGTGACCGCGGCGACCGTTGAACTCCTCGACGCACTTCCGGCCCGCAGGCAGCCTCCGCGAACCGTCCCGCCGCTGCGGCGTCCCGAAGTACGAGCACGAATCGCGGCGCGCGAGGCGCGCCGACCGATTCAGTCCTCCTGATCGATCTCCGCCAATACCTTGCGCAATCGACTCCGATCGGAGGACGAGAGCCGACGGAACAACGCCGACTCGACCACGTCCAGGCCCCTGTCGGCCTCACCGAGCCGCTCGGTGCCGGCAGGGGTGATCGTGACGATCTGCCGACGCCGATCCTTCGGGTCCGGGGAACGCGCGGCCAGCCCCTCCTTCACCAAGCCGTCGATGTACGGAACGAGATCGGGCGGATCGACGCGCACCGCCTCGGCGAGCTGCCGCTGATAGAGCCCCTCGCCGTCGACGAGCACCGCGAGGATCGCGTGTTGATGCGGCAGGAGCCCGTGCCGTCTCAGCTCCGCCGCATACGCCCGGCGCACCCCGATCGCCGCCTTCACCAACTGGAAGCCGAGCCGTGCGCTCAGCGAATCGCCGAGAAGGTCTTCTGGCGGCGCCTTACCTGTCATCCCGTCAGCCTATCGAGTGCGGCAACTCTCACCGATTTCGTTATGGACCATAATTGTTGGTTGACCCATTCATTATTGCGGTCTACCTTCAGACGCGAGAACACGTTCCCCAAGCGAAGGACTCTCGAATGATTCAAGAACTCTCGTACGTCGGCTTCGGCTCACCGCGCTCGTCGGACTGGTCGACCTACGGACCCGAGATCGTCGGCGCGATGATTCACAGCCGAACGCCCGACGGTACGGTCCGGCTCGCTGTCGACGACGTCGACTTCCGCATCTGCATCCACCCCGGCGCTACCGACGAACTCCGATACACCGGCTGGGGCTTGGCCAACGAGACCGATCTGCACGCGTTCGCCGAGCATCTCGCGCGCCGCGGATTGAGCCTGGAGTGGGCCGACGCACCGGTCCTGCGCGACCGCGGCGTCGCCGAACTGGCCTGGTTCACCGACCCGTGGGGACTTCGCCACGAACTGTCCTGGGGCAAGGGCGCCACCCCCAACTCGTTCCGCGCGGGACGGACCATGCGCGGCGGGTTCGTGACGGGCGATCAGGGGCTGGGACACATCGTCTACCAGGTACCGGACCTCGCGGAAGCCGACGAGTTCTATTCCGGGGTACTCGGATTCCGGCTCTCCGACCGAATCGTGTCGGATCACTTCGACGTGCGGTTCTACCACGTCAACGGCCGCCACCACTCGCTGGCGCTCGCGGAGGCGCCCGGCCACATCGGCGTGAACCACCTGATGCTGGAATACCAGCACATGGACGATCTCGGCCGCGCGATCGACCTGGTCGAGAAGCATCGCGTCCCGGTGATGCAGACGCTCGGCCGGCACTCGAACGACCTCATGACGTCGACCTATGTCGGGACGCCGTCGGGGTTTCAGCTGGAGCTCGGCTACGGGGGTCTGGTGGTCGACGACCTGAGCTGGATCGCCCGCACCTACCGCAAGCCGAGCTTCTGGGGCCACCGCTTCACCGAGGCGGCCCGGACCGATCCGCCCGGGATCCTCACGCCGATCGCCACCGTGTGAGCGGGCCCGCTACAGCAGCTTGGAGAGGAACTCCTGGGTTCGCGCCTGCTGCGGGTTCGACAGCAGCTCACGGGGATCCCCGCGTTCGACCACCACTCCACCGTCCATGAAGACCAACTGGTCGGCCACCTCGCGGGCGAAGCCCATTTCGTGGGTGACCACCACCATCGTCATCCCCTCCGCGGCGAGGGTCCGCATGACCGCCAGCACGTCGCCGACGAGTTCCGGGTCGAGAGCCGAAGTCGGCTCGTCGAAGAGCATCAGCTTCGGATCCATGGCGAGCGCGCGGGCGATGGCGACGCGCTGCTGCTGTCCGCCCGAGAGCTGGGCCGGGTAGGCGTCGGCTTTGGCCCGCAGGCCCACCTGGCTCAGCAGGTCCAGAGCGCGCTCGGTGGCCTCGCTCTTGGACTTCCCGCCGACCAGGACCGGAGCCTCGATGATGTTCTCCAGCGCGGTCCGGTGCGGAAACAAGTTGAAATGCTGAAACACCATCCCGATGTCGCGGCGCTGCCTGGCCGCCTCGCGCGGGCTGAGCTCGTAGAGTCGGCCGCCGCGCTCTCGATAACCGATCAGCTCGCCGTCCACCTCCAGACGTCCGGCGTTGACCTTCTCGAGGTGATTGACGCACCGCAGAAAGGTGGACTTCCCCGAGCCCGAGGGGCCGATCAGACATGCGACCTCGCCGGGTTGCACCTCGATGGACACACCCTTCAGCACCTGAAGGGCGCCGAAGTTCTTGCATACGCGGTCGGCCAGCACCATCGGCCGGCCGCCGTCGGACGAAACACCGGTGTCCGTCACTTGCCCTCCTCCACGACCGTCTTGTTGGCGGCGGCGAGCGCCTGCAGCTGGCCCTCCGACAGCTCGCGCGAGGCACCCTTCTCGTAGTGCTTCTCGACGAAGTGCTGCCCGATCATCAGCACCGAGGTGACGACCAGATACCACGTCGACGCCACGAGCAGCATCGGGATCGGCTGGAAGTTGACGCCCGAGATATCCCGTTGGCGGCCGTACAGTTCGAGGCTGAAAGGCACCGCGGCCACGAGGCTGGTGGTCTTGAGCATGCTGATGACCTCGTTGCCGGTGGGCGGGATGATCACCCGCATCGCCTGTGGCAGCACGATTCGCCGCATCGTCTGCCACCACGACATGCCCAGCGCCACCGACGCCTCCATCTGTCCTTCGCCCACGGAGGAGATGCCGGCGCGGACGATCTCCGCCATATACGCGGCCTCATTGAGGGCGAGCCCGATCACGGCGATCAGGAAGACGTACTTGAGGCTGAAGGCCTGGATGTCGATTTCGAACGCGGTCGGGCCGAAGGGTATGCCGACCCGGACGGTCTTGTAGAGCGAACCGACGAGCCCCCACAGGACCAGCTGAACGAAGATCGGAGTGCCACGGAATACCCACAGGTACACCCAGGCCGCGGAACTGAGCACCTTGTTCTGTGACATCCGCATCACCGCCAGGATCACGCCGAGGATCACCCCGATGATCATCGCGAGGACGGTCAGCGCCAGCGTGTATCCGACACCCGACAGGATGCGTTCTTCGAACAGGTACTTGCCGTAGGTGGACCAGTGGTACGCGGGATTGGTGGCCGCGCCGTACACGAAGAGCCCGACCAGCCCGAGAATGATCACAGCGGCGATCCACTGTCCGGGATGCCGGAGGGGGACGGCCTTGATCGGTGCGGGGGTCTCCGCCGTGTCGCCGGCCCGGATGTCACTTGCCGTCATCGGTTCAGCCCTTCGCTCCGTTGATCTCGGATCGCTGAATCATTCCTGCTTCCACTCCCCAATGTGTGGCGATCTTCTCGTACTGACCGTTGTCGATGAGGTACTGCAGGGCTGCCTGCAGAGCGGGTCCGAGCGCAGAGCCCTTGACGATCGGCCACCCGTACGGCGCCGCGTCGTACAGCGGCCCCACTTCCTCGAGCTGACCGTCGGTCTTCTTGATCGCGTACGCGGTCACCGGAGAATCGGCCGAGAACGCGTCGATCTGGCCCAGGAGCAAGGCGTTCACCACCTGATCCTGGGTCTCGAACTTGACTTTGATGATCGGGTCCTTGCCCGCCTTCTCGCATGCGGCGCTCTTGGCGGGGATCTCATCGGTGTCTTCGACCGTGGTGCTCTGCACTCCGACGCGGAGGCCGCAGGCGTTGTCCGGGTCGATCCCCCTGCCCACCTTCTGCGCCCATTTGATTCCGGCGCTGAAGTAGTCGACGAAGTCGACCTCCTTCTGCCTCTCCAGCGAGTCGGTGAACGACGACATCCCCAGATCGAAAGTGCCGCCCTGCATCGCGGGGATGATCTTGTCGAAGTCGGACTCGCTGTACTCGGCCCGCAGCCCGAGGACGCCGGCCACGGCGTTCATCAGGTCGACGTCGAATCCGATGATGTGACCTTCTCGGTCCTTGAACTCGTTCGGCTGGTACGGCGGGTTGGTACCCACACGCAGCACTCCGGATTCTCGAATGCTCGCGGGCAGCATCGCGGCGATCTCGGGCTGCTTCTCCACCTTCACCGTGATCGGCTTGGTGTCGAGCGCCGACTCGTCGACCACGCAGCCCGACAGCACGGGAACTGCGAGCGCCGCGGCCGCCACACCGGCCAGCACCCGCACGCGCAGCGATCGCACTCGCATCGGCACCTCTCCGTCGTGACCGGGGATCGGTGTGATCCCCCGGAGTCTATGAGTATGACGGGTTCGCCGGCCGCCGCGGCCGACCGGGGCGAGATTCAGCCGACCTGCGCCGCGACCGCCGCCCCGAACTCCGAGGTCGACGCACCGCCGCCCAGGTCGGCCGTGGCGATCCCCTCACCGAGCACATGGGCCACCGCGCCGTCGATCGCATCGGCCGCCGCCGACACTCGGCTGTCGCCCGAACGCGCAGCATGCCAGCGCAGCAGCATGGCGCCCGAACCGATCATGGCGACCGGATCGGCGATGCCGCGGCCGGCGATGTCCGGTGCGGCGCCGTGCACCGCCTGCGCCATGGCGCGCGTGTCCGAGGCGTTGATCGACGGGGCCAGGCCGAGGGAACCGGACAGTTCAGCCGCCAGGTCCGACAGGATGTCGCCGAACAGGTTCTCGGTGACGATCACATCGAAGTCAGCCGGGCGACGCACCAGCAGCGCCGCCATCGCGTCGACGTGCTGCTCGTCCACCCGGACGTCCGGGTAACGCTCGGCGACCGCGAGGCATTCGTCCCGGAACAGTCCCGTCGTCAGTCGCAGCACGTTGGCCTTGTGCACCACGGTGACGTGCCCGCGCCGCCGGCGTGCCGCTTCGAACGCCTCGACCGCGATGCGTTCGGACGCCGCGCGGGTGACCACGCCCACCGCGAGCGCGACGTCCGGCGTCGGCATGAACTCGCCGCTGCCGATCGTCATGTTCCGGTCCGCGTACAGTCCCTCGCTGTTCTCCCGGACCACCAGGACATCGATGTCGGGCGCGGTCGCCGTCACACCGGAGACAGCCCGGGCGGGCCGCAGGTTCGCGTACAGACCGAACTGCTTGCGCAACACCGCGCCCGGCGGCGGATACCGCACTTCGGCCGGGTACGAGGCGCTGTCATGCGGTCCGACCACCCAGAGATCGAACTTCTCCAGCGCGTCGAGCGTGCTCGCGGGCACGGGCGCGCCGTCGGACTCGACGGCGGCGGCACCGAACGGCAGCGCGGTGGTCTCCACCGTCAGCCCCTGTGCCGCGAGGGCCCGGGTCGCGACGTCCACGGCAACCGGCACCACCTCGGGTCCGATTCCGTCGCCCTCGAGGACTGCGAGGCGGAGCGTGTCTGTCATTCGCGGGTTCCTGTTCATCGGGACTGTCTCTGTAAGAGAAGGTCCCATACTTCGGCTGACCGTCGCCACGTTGTCGCGGAGTCACCGCGGCTGGTGTTCGTCTCGATGCGCTCCGTCGCTTCGCTCCTGCGCTTACTCGACAACCCTGTTCGGGTCAGTGCGCGGCGTCGTCCCAACTCCGGCCGTAGCCGACCGAGACCTCCAGTGGAACCGAGAGCTCGATCGCTCCGCCCATCTCGGCGCGGACCACCGCCTCCACCGTCTCCCGCTCGCCGCGGGCGACCTCGATCACCAGTTCGTCGTGCACCTGCAGCAGCATCCGCGACGACAGCTTCTCGGCCCGCAACCGGTTCTGCACGTTGATCATCGCCACCTTGATGATGTCGGCGGCGGTGCCCTGAATGGGGGCGTTGAGCGCCATCCGCTCGGCGGCCTGACGACGCTGGAAGTTGTCGGAGTTGAGGTCGGGCAGATACCGGCGCCGGCCGAACAGGGTGGCCGTGTACTCGTTCCGGCGCGCCTCCTCGACGACGCGGTGAAGATAGTCGCGGACGCCGCCGAAGCGATCGAAGTACTGCTCCATCTGCTGCTTCGCCTCTTCGCGGCTGATCCCGAGCTGAGCGGCCAGACCGTATGCCGACAACCCGTAGGCCAGGCCGTACGACATCGCCTTGACCCGTGAACGCATCTGCGGGTCCACCTGGTCCACCGGAACCCCGAAGGCACGCGAACCGACGAAGTTGTGCAGGTCCTCACCGGTGTTGAAGGCCTCGATCAGTCCCTCGTCCTCCGAGAGGTGCGCCATGATCCGCATCTCGATCTGCGAGTAATCGGCCGTCATCAGGCTCTCGAACTCCACGGGCGCGGCCCCGATCGGCACCGGGCCCGGCGCCACCACGAAGGCGTGCCGGATCTGGCGGCCCGCATCGGTGCGCACCGGGATGTTCTGCAGGTTCGGGTCCGTCGAGGACAGCCGACCCGTCGCCGCCACGGTCTGATTGAACGTGGTGTGGATGCGCTGATCGTCCGCGACGGTCTTCTGGAGGCCCTCCACCGTCACCCGCAGCCGGGTGGCGTCGCGATGCTCGAGCAGATGCTTCAGGAACGGATGCTCGGTCTTCTCGTACAACGACGTGAGAGCGTCCGCGTCGGTGGTGTAGCCGGTCTTGGTCTTCTTCGTCTTCGGCATGTCGAGCTTGTCGAAGAGGATCGCCTGCAGCTGTTTGGGCGACCCGAGGTTCACCTGCTCGCCGATCACCTCGTACGCCGCCTCGGCCGCGTCGCGCACCCGCTGCGCGAACCCGCGCTCGAGCGCGTCCAGGTGTTCGACGTCGACGGCGATGCCCGCGCACTCCAGTTCGGCGAGAACGAACGCGAGCGGAAGTTCCATCTCTCGCAGCAGCGCCGAGCCCTCGATCCGCTCCAGTTCCGTGTCCAGCGTGTCGGCGAGTTCGGCGACAGCCTGGGCCGACAGCATCAGTTGATCTGCCGCGCGCTGCGCGTCGGCGTCGTCGTCGAGCAGCGAGAGCTGACCGTCGTCGGTCTGGGCGTCGTCCGCCTTGAGCTCCCGTCGCAGGTACCGGAGCACGAGGTCGTCGAGGTTGAAGGTCCGCTGTCCCGGCCGCACCAGATACGCGGCGAGAGCGGTGTCGGAGGTGACTCCGGCCAGCGTCCACCCGCGTCCGCGGAGCGCGTGCAGGGCCCACTTCACCTCGTGCACGGCCTTGGGCCGGGTCTCGTCGGCCAGCCAATCCGCCAGCGCCGCATCGTCGTCCACACTCAGCGAGGTGGGATCGATGAACGCGGCCTCTCCGTCGGACCCGGCGATAGCGAGCGACTCGACGTCGCTGCCGACCACCGCGCGCCGACCGGTCACCGCGAGTCCGCTGCGCCCCGACGCGGTGTGCTCGACCAGCCACCCGGCCACCTCACCCGAGCCCAGTCGCTTCCCGCGCAGGTCGAAGCCCGACTCCGCCTCGGGCTCCACCGAGGTCAGGGTGGAGAACAGCCGGTCGCGCAAGACCTTGAACTCGAGATCGTCGAAGAGCCGGTGGATCCGGTCCCTGTCCCAACCGTGCAGGGCCAGGTCGTCGGGGCCGGCGGGCAACTCCATGTCGCGGACCAGTTCGGTCAGCCTGCGGTTCATGATGACGCCGGCCAGATTGGCGCGCAGTGAATCACCCACCTTGCCCCGCACCTCATCGGCCCGGTTCACCAGTTCCTCGAACGAGCCGTATTCGCGGATCCATTTGGCCGCCGTCTTCTCCCCGACCCCCGGGATGCCCGGGAGGTTGTCGCTGGGGTCGCCTCGGAGCGCGGCGAAGTCCGGATACTGCGACGGCGTGAGGCCGTACTTCTTCTCCACCTCTTCGGGGGTGAAACGGGTGAGCTCCGACACCCCGCGCTTCGGATACAGCACGGTGATGTTCTCGTTGACCAGCTGCAGTGAGTCGCGGTCGCCGGTGACGACGAGGACCCGGTACCCCTGGCGGTCGGCGGCCGTCGCGAGCGTGGCGATGATGTCGTCGGCCTCGTACCCCTCGATCGCCATCACCGGGATGCCCATCGCGTCGAGGACGTCCTTGGTGAGGTCGACCTGGCCCCGGAATTCGTCGGGCGACGAACTCCGCTGCGCCTTGTACTCGGGGAACATCTCCGACCGGAAGGTCTGCCGGGAGACGTCGAACGCGGCGGCGATGTGGCTCGGCTCCTCGTCGCGCAGCAGATTGATCAGCATCGACGTGAAGCCGTAGACCGCGTTGGTGCTCTGGCCGGTGTTCGTCTTGAAGTTCTCGGCGGGCAACGCGAAGAACGCCCGGTAGGCCAGCGAGTGACCGTCCAGAAGCATCAGCGTCGGCCTGCCGCCCGCCTTGCCCGCGGCTCTGGTCCCCGCACCCGACTTGTTCGTTGTCTGCGCTGCACTCACGCAGACGAGTCTAGGGCGTGGGTCGGACAGTCGCGGCAGCCCGCTACGACCGCGGCTGGTCGGTCCCGTCGCCGAGCGTGTCGACCACGATCTCGGCGACCGCCTTCATCGTGGCGCGCTTGTCCATCGCGTTCCGCTGAATCCAGCGGAAGGCCTCCGGCTCGGTCATTCCCTGCTTGTCCATGAGCAGACCCTTCGCCCGCTCGATGAGTTTCCGGGCCTCGAAACGGCCTGACATGTCGGCGATCTCAGCCTCGAGCACCTTGAGCTCACGATACCGGCTGAGCGCCACCTCGATCGCGGGGACGAGGTCGGCCTGGTTGAACGGCTTGACCAGGTACGCCATCGCGCCGGCGTCGCGGGCACGTTCGACGAACTCACGCTGGCTGAACGCCGTCAGCATGACGACGGGTGCGATCCTCTTGCGCGCGATCTCGCTGGCCGCGTCGATGCCGTCGCGGACCGGCATCTTCACATCCATGATGACGACGTCGGGACGGAGCTGCTCGGCCAGATCGACGGCGACCTGACCGTTCGGGGCCTCCCCGACGACGTCGTATCCCTCGTCGCGCAGCATCTCGATCAGATCCATGCGGATCAGCGAATCATCCTCGGCGACAACGACTCTGCTCGCCGGCTTGTCGGGGTCGTTCATCGCTTCGCTCCGATCGCTGACGGCGGTCACGCATCTGCGCCGAACGCAGAATCCATACGTGCCCCGGGCCGGACTCGAACCGGCACCTCGTTAGAGACCGCATTTTGAGTGCGGCGCGTCTGCCAATTTCGCCACCGGGGCCGGTGGTGGTGCGAGATGCAAGTGTACTCATGCTCTGGTCCGGATCGCGCATCCGCCCCATGCCGCGGCGCGGTGGCGGGCGACGCGCCCCACACGACTCTTCCCTTTCCTTCACCTCCGACTTATTGTTACCTGAGAGTCAGGTCACAGAACGATGAAGGCGTGTCCGGTTCGACTCTGCTTGCTCGGGGAGGAAACACCAGGTGAAGTCATCGCTACGCGGCCGGATCGTGACCGCTGCCCTCGCACTGCTCATCGCCCTGCCGCTGGTGGCGCTGCCGACAGGCACCGGCCCGTCGGACGCCGCGGTCTTCGGGACGCTCGGCGCCCGATGGACACGCACGCAGGACGGCCCCCAGAAGTACTCGGGGTACCGGGTGACCCCGGACGTGCCGATCCGCATGTCGGACGGGACGGTGCTGCGGGGCAACCTGATCCGTCCCACGGACCGGTCCGGCGCGCCGGTGCGAGAGAAGCTGCCGACCATCGTCAACATGACGCCCTACACCAAGATGGTGTCGGCGCTCGCGAGCGAGGTGACGAACTATCCGGTCCTGGCCCCGCAGCTGATCGACCTGCTGAACGGGATCAATCTCCAGGGCACGGTGCTGTCGGGATACAACGAACTGGTCGGCGCGCTGCGCGGCGGCCTGATCCAGACCTTCTCGTACGATCCCAAGCTCATCAAGAGCGGCTACAACATGCTCGTCGTAGACGTGCGCGGCACCGGCTTCTCGCAGGGCACCTGGCAGGTCTTCGGCGATCGCGAGCGCCGCGACACCGTCGAGGTGCTGGACTGGGCGTCCAAGCAGCGATGGTCGAACGGGAAGACCGGCATGGCCGGGGTCTCGTACTCGGGGATCAACCAGTTGCAGGCCGCCGCCGACGCGCCGGGCAAGCTGGGCGCGATCTTCCCCGTCGTCCCCGGTGCGGATCTGGTGCGTGACATCATCGCGCCCGGCGGCGGTCTGGGCGTCGGATTCCTGAGCTTCTGGCTGGCGATCGTGAACGGGACCAAGATGATTCCCAACATCGCCTCGATGCTGAACGGAACCTTCGACTGGAAGTGGCTCGCCGACCGCGTCAAGGACCCGCTGACGTACTTCGACCTGCTGATCGACGCGCTCGTGACGCGTGACGTCAACGGCTTCAGCCCCCAGACGCGCAGCATGATGACGGCCGGTACAGCTCGGCGCGACTCGCTGTACACGGATGTCGGCGCGATCACGACGCCCTCCTTCACGATCGGCGGGTGGAACGACCTGTTCACCAACTCCGAATCCCGGATGCTCCGGGGCCTCTCGCAACTGCCGGATGCGAAGAAGAAGCTCATCATGGACGACGGCTACCACGTGACGTCGAGTTCGAACTTCGGCCGGCCCGGATACCCACCGCGCCTCGACGTCCTCGCGCGAGCCTGGTACGACAAGTGGCTCAAGGGCATCGACAACGGCATCGACCGGTACCCCCAGGCCACCTTGGCGTCGGAACCGAACGGCGGGTTCCTGCAGGGCCCGTCGTTCCCGCTGCCCGGACACACGTACCAGCGCCAATACCTGCGCGGCACACCGTCGCATTCGGTGAACACACCGGTCGCAGGCGACGGGTCACTCAGTGCGAGCAGGCCCGCGAAGCGCGCCACGCGCGAGGTCAAGCCCGGACTCTCGACACTCTGCGACCGCGACTCCGCTCAGTCGACCGCCGGCGTGACCGCACTGTTCGACTTCTGCGGCAACGACACCCGGCTCTCGGAGACGGCGGCGCAGACCTTCACCGGCCGGCCCGCGACCGCTCTGACCCGGATCAGCGGCACCCCCGTCGTCCATCTGCGGCAACGGCTGAACGCGCCCGACGGCTACTGGCACGCGACGCTCAACGTCGTCTCCCCCGACGGCCGGTCACGCGTGGTGTCCATGGGACAGCTGATGGTGTCGTTGCGCGCGGTGGACCCGAGCCGAAGCGGATACGCACCGAACGGAGACCTCACCGACCCGGTCCTGTACCTCTCGCTCGACCACTACGCCAAGGTCCGGCCGGGCCAGATCCTCGACGTCGACATCCCGATGTCGGCGACGCAGGCCGCGCTGAAGCCCGGAGATCGACTGCGGGTGGACCTCTACTCGCTCAACTTCCCGAAGTCGCTGCCGCTCGGTCCGGGTCTGTGGTCGTCGCAGCTGCGGCCGCAGTACATCGAGATCGATCCGGCGAAGCCCAGCTGGGTCAACGTCCCGCTCTCGCGTCCCCTCGGCTGAGCTCGCCGTGCGGCCGGCAGTGGAGATCGCGGTGCAGGATGCCGAGGGCGCCGCGACGGCACGGGCGAACGGCGCCGATCGCGTCGAACTGTGCGCGGCGCTTGGAGTCACCGGCGGACTGACGCCGTCCGCGGGACTTCTCGACGCGGTGTGTGCGGTCGGGATCGACGTGCACGCCCTGATCCGCACCCGGCCGGGAGGATTCGTCTACTCGGACGCCGAAGTCGATGTCCTCGCGGCCGACGTGGCCGCAGCCGTCCGGCTCGGTGCGCGAGGCGTCGTGATCGGCGCGCTGCACGCCGACGGGACGGTCGACGCCGGCGCGACCGGACGACTCCTCGCGGCGGCGCGTGACGCCGAGCAGCGGGCCGGCCGGCGCATCGACGTGACTTTCCACCGCGCCATCGACGCCGCCGCCGATCCGATCGCGGCCCTCACCGTGCTCGCCGGTCTCGGCGTCGATCGCGTCCTCACCTCGGGAGGTGCTGCTCGCGCCGGCGACGGACTCGATGTGCTGCGTGCGCTCGTGGCCGCCGACACCGGTGTCGAAGTGATGGCGGGCGGGGGCGTCACGGCGGAGGCCATCCCTGCCATCCGGGGCACCGGCGTGCACGCGGTGCACCTGTCCGCGAAACGCTCGGTGCGGGATCGGGGCGTCGCCGGCCCGGGTGGAGGTGCCGCGTCGGATCTGGAGATGACCGACGCCGGTCTGGTGCGAGCGGCTACGAGAGCAGCGCACCGTCCTTGAGTGCCTCCTCCGACACGAGAGTGCGGTACAGCCTCCCGATCTCGACCGTGTAGAGCGAGGCGACCCGGACGTCGCGGATCTCGAATCCGGCAAGGCAGATACCGCTCGGGAGGGCGCGGAATCGGTCAAGCGTCGACTGGCCGTAGCGTTCGCCCGACTGAGCATCGAAGATCTGCACGAGGGAGCCGAAGCCCACGGCGGGGAGCCGCGGCATGTTCCGCGTGGTGCAGTCCACCTCGACGCCACCGGTGGCGGTGTAGCGCGAACTCGACACCACGCCCGAGCCGATGGCGAGTGCGGCGAAAGCGATCAGCACCACTGCGGCGACGGCGCTGCCCACGCGGATGCCGATCTTCCATCGGCGCTGCCACCGTTTGGGCGACAGCGGCGGGCCCGGAGGCAGGAAGAAGCGCAATTCGGACGGAGCCTGCCCGCCGGACGGAAGGGCGGGCTCCGGATTCGGGATGCTCTCAGTCATTCTCGGGCCTCAGTCGCGCGGCGGGAAGTACTTGATGAGCGCCTCCTGCACCACAGAGGTCGCGAGCGTGCCGTCGCGCTTGAAGAATCGGCCCGAGCCCAGCCCGCGCGAGCCGGCCGCGACCGGGGACTCCGTCGCGTACAGCATCCACTCGTCGAACCGGAAGTCGTGATGGAACCACATCGAATGGTTGACGGTCGCCGCGAACAGCCGGTCGTGTCCCCACGACAGTCCGTGGGTGGTGATGATCGAGTCGAGGACCGTGGTGTCCGACGAGTACGCCATCGTCGCGACATGCATGAGCGGATCGTCCGGCAGCACACCGTCGGCCTTCATCCAGGCGCGGTTGTGGGTCAGCTTCTCGCCGGTCCCCTTCATCACCCAGGCCGGATCGTTGGCGAACCGGATGTCCACCGGGTGCAGTGCGTTCACGAACGCCTCGATGGTCTCTTCGTACCCCTTGAAATGCTCGTCGAGCGGCGGCAACTCCTCCGGATACGGCACTTCGGGGATCTCCACGGCGTGCGCGAGGCCCGCGGAGTTGTCCTGGAAGGCCACCAGCATCGTGAAGACCACCTCGTCACCCTGCTTGGCAGTCACCTGCCGGTTCGCGAAGGCCCGTCCGTCGCGGTAACGGTCGACGTGATACTCGATCGGCTCGGTGACGTCGCCACCGCGGATGAAGTGCGCATGCAGTGCGTGGACCGGCGGCGCACCCTTCACCAGGGTCCGGCCGGCCGCCACCACGCCCTGCCCGAGCAACTGCCCGCCGAAGGTGCGGGCCATCACTTGATCGCCGTGCTGCCCGATGAACAGGTCGTCGTCGACGCGCTCCAGATCGAGGAGTTCGAGCAGCTCGGCCAGATCGGCGGACGTCGTCGCCGCAGCGTCGGTGTTCGGGTTGGTCATGCCACAACCCTATGCCAGCGATGCGGGCCGCCCGCCGCCCCGTCGACTCGACGGGCGGCGCCGCACCGCTGGTCGCGGATCAGTGGTCCTGCTCGCCGATGCGATGAACGTGGACGAAGTTGGTCGACCCGATCACCGAAGCCGGAGCTCCGGCGATGATGACGACCGTGTCGCCCTTCTTGAGCCGCCCGTTCTCGGTGAGGACGTCGTCGACCTGGTCGATCATGTCGTCGGTGTGCTGCATCCGCGGCACGAGGTACGAGTCGACGCCCCAGCTGACCGCCATCTGATTGTGCGTGGCCTCGGTCGCGGTGAACGCGATCAGCGGAACTCGCGAGTGCAGTCGCGCCACCCGGCGAACGGTGTCACCCGACTCGGTGAAAGCGATGATGGCGGTGGCGTTGAGTCGCTCCGCGATGTCGCGAGCCGCGTAGGTGACGATGCCGCGGCGGGTGCGCGGGACGTGCTTGAGCGGCGGGACGTCGCGCGTGCCGCCCTCGACCGCCGACACGATGCGGCTCATGGTGCGCACCGTCTCGAAGGGGTACTTGCCGACCGAGGTCTCGCCGGAAAGCATCACGGCGTCCGCGCCGTCCAGCACGGCATTGGCCACATCCGAGGCCTCGGCACGCGTGGGCCGGGAGTTCTCGATCATCGAGTCGAGCATCTGCGTCGCGACGATCACCGGCTTCGCGTTCTCACGCGCCATCTGGATGGCCCGCTTCTGCACCAGAGGCACCTCCTCCAGCGGCATCTCGACGCCCAGGTCGCCGCGGGCGACCATGATCGCGTCGAACGCCAGCACCACGGCCTCGAGGTTCTCGATGGCTTCGGGCTTCTCCAGCTTGGCGACCACTGGAACGCGACGGCCGACGCGGTCCATGACCTCGCGCACCAACTCGATGTCAGCGGGGCTGCGCACGAAGGACAGGGCGATCAGGTCGACGCCGAGTTCCAGGGCGAACTCCAGATCGGCGATGTCCTTCTCCGACAGGGCGGGCACCGAGATCTTCATGCCCGGCATCGACAGGCCCTTGTTGTTACTGACGGTGCCGCCCTCGGTGACGGTGCACACGACGTCGTTCCCGTCGACCCGGTCGACCACCAGGCCGACCTTCCCGTCGTCCACCAGCAGACGGTCTCCCGGCTCGGCGTCCTGGGCGAGCTGGGAGTACGTGGTCGACACCCGATCGTGGTCGCCGATCACGTCGTCGACGGTGATCCGCACCTGCTCGCCGTCGTTCCAGTCCACGGCGCCGTTGGGCCGGCCGTTGTCGGCGAACTTGCCGAGCCGGATCTTGGGGCCCTGCAGATCCGCCAGGATGCCGACGGGCTTACCGGTGGCGAGGCTCGCTCCGCGAACGTTGTCGTAGACGCTGCGGTGGTCGGCGTGCGCGCCGTGGCTGAAGTTCAGTCGGGCGACATCCATGCCGCACTCGAGGAGTTCGGTGATGCGTTCGAGGGTATTGGTGGCGGGGCCGAGGGTACAGACGATTTTTGTTCGACGAGTCACCCCTTAAGGCTAGCGGTCGCGCCACAGCGTGTCGCCTCGGTCTCAGCCGGACACCGGTGACGACCGACTCACTTGTCCTTCGAGGTGTCGGGACCGCTCCGTTCGTCGCCTTCGGCCGGTCGTTCCCCGTCGGTCTCGACGGTCTCGTCGGCTGTGTCATCGGCGGTCTGATCGACCTCTTCGGGCGCCTCGGGGGCCTCAGTGACCCCGCGGGCCTCGGGTGCGTCGGGCTCGGGTGCGTCGTCACTGCGGCGGATCTCGATGGACCCCGCCGAACCGCCCGGATTCTGCTCGATGATCGTGATGCGCGAGAGCTCCTCGTCGTCCGCGGGAACGATCGTGTACCCCTGCTCCACAGTCGATTCGGCGATCGACGGTTCGACGCCCGGGACCACCGTGCCCTCCGGCTGGGACCCGGCGGCATCGGTCTCATCGGTCTCGGCGGCACCGGTCTCGGCGGCATCGGTCTCGGTCTCATCGGTCTCGTCCGCGCCGACAGCAGCCTCCGCGGAGTCCGCCTCCGGAGCGAAGAGAGCGTCGGAGGTGGCCGCCACCTCGAACTCCGGTTCAGCGGCCTCCGGAACCTCCGATGCGGCCTCGTCGTGAGTCCCGGCCTCGGCGTCATAGTCCGCCGGGCCCTCGTCGACCACCTCGTCCTCGTAGACCGCCTGATCGTCATAGAGCGTCTCGTCGTCGACGGCCTCGTCATGGAGCGTCTCGTCGTCGTAGACCGCCCGATCCTCGTCGGCCGCCTCGTCGTCCATCTCGGGCGGCACGTATCCGACGGCGCCCTCGGCCGCGAGTTCCTCCGCCTTGCGCGGCCAGTACATCGACAGACCCTGCTCGCGGCCCTTGGGCGCCATGACGAAGTAGAGGGCCGCGCACAGGAACACGATCGCCGCGGTGAAGACGTTCACGCGGACGCCGAAGATGTGCGTGGCGTAGTCGTCGCGCATCAGCTCGACGACGAACCGGCCGACGCAGTAGCCCGCGACGTACAGCGCGAAGAGCCGGCCGTGCCCGATGCGGAACCGCCGGTCGACGAGCACCAGCACGACCACGAAGAAGACATTCCACAGGAGTTCGTACAGGAAGGTCGGGTGCACCACCGCGTACACGTTCCCGGTGGAGACGCCGTCGATCAGCTTGTACGAGATCACTCCGCTGGAGTCGGAGCGGTCGTAGATCTCCAGGCCCCACGGCACGGTGGTGGGCCGACCGAACAGTTCCTGGTTGAAGTAGTTGCCGAGCCGGCCGATGGCCTGCGCGAGCAGGATCGCCGGCGCGATCGCGTCCCCGAACGGCGGAAGCCTGATACCCATGGTCCGGGCTCCGAGCCATGCACCGACAGCGCCGAGCGCGACCGCGCCCCAGATGCCGAGGCCGCCGTCCCAGATGCGGAAGACCGCACCGAGGCCTTTTCCTCCGGCGCCGAAATACGTGCTCCAGTCGGTGAGCACGTGATACAGCCGGCCGCCGATCAGCCCGAAGGGCACCGCCCACAGTGCGACGTCGACCACCTCACCGGGCTGACCGCCGCGGGCCCGCCAGCGGCGACTGCCCCACCAGACCGCGACGACGATGCCGACGATGATGAACAGGGCGTAAGCGCGGATCGGCACGGGGCCGAGGTACCACACCCCCTGCGGCGGGCTCGGAATGTAAGCGAGGACGGTTCCGTCAGTCACGGGTGCCACAGTATCGTGCAACCGTCTCACCGTCTGTGACCGCCTGGGCTCGACGCCCGTGGACGCGCTCCGAGTCGGTCAGCTTCGGGCGCGGCGGACGCCCGCGGCCAGATCCGACACCACTGCGGCGACGGCGTCCTGGCCCTTCTCCACGGCCGCGACGATGGCCGAGCCGACGATCACGCCGTCGGCGTAGGCCCCGATCTCCGCTGCCTGATCGCCGTCGCGGACGCCGAGTCCGACACCGATCGGGATGTCGGAGTACTCGCGGACCCGCGCGCACAGTTCGGGCGCCGCATTGGAGACCGTGTCGCGTGCGCCGGTGACGCCCATGGTCGAGGCCGCGTAGACGAAGCCGCGGCAGTTGTCGAGCGTCATCGCCAGACGCTCGGGAGTGGACGACGGCGCCACCAGGTAGATCCGGTCGAGATCGTGTGCGTCCGACGCCGCGTGCCATTCGGCCCCCTCGTCGGGGATGAGGTTCGGCGTGATCAGTCCGACGCCGCCCGCAGCGGCGAGATCGCGGGCGAAGGCGTCGACGCCGTACTTGAGGACCAGGTTCCAGTAGGTCATGACCACGGGCTGTGCGCCGGCCGAGGCGACGGTCTCGGCGGCGGCGAAGACGTCGCGGACACGGCAGCCGTTCTCCAGTGCCTTCTGTGCCGCCTGCGCGACGGTCGGGCCGTCCATGACCGGGTCGGAGTACGGGATGCCGATCTCCACGATGTCGCATCCGGCCTCGACCATGGTCCGCAACGTCGTCAACGAGTCGGCCACGGTCGGGTAGCCGACCGGCGTGTAGCCGATCAGCGCCGGACGGTTGTCCGCCTTGCACGCCGCGAACGTGGCTCCCAGCCGGGAGTCGGGGGCGGGCTTGCTCATCGAGCGTTCTCCTTTGCGGCTGCGGCGAGGCGGGCGGCGTACTCGGTCTCCGACGGCGGCTTCTCGAAGAGATCGAACCAGCGGGCCGCTGTCTCCACGTCCTTGTCGCCGCGGCCCGAGAGGCTCACGATGATGACCGCGCCTTCACCGAGTTCCCGGCCGAGGCGGAGAGCACCGGCGACGGCGTGGGCAGACTCGATGGCCGGGATGATGCCCTCTTTGCGCGAGAGCAGTGCGAGCGCCTCCATGGCCTCATCGTCGTTGATCGGCCGGTACTCGGCCCGTCCGATCTGCTGCAGATGCGCGTGCTCCGGACCGACGCCGGGGTAGTCGAGTCCCGCCGAGATGGAGTGGGACTCGATGGTCTGCCCGTCCTCGTCCTGCAGGAGGTACGAGTAGGCGCCCTGGAAGGCGCCGGGAGATCCGCCCGCGAAGGTCGCGGCGTGCCGTCCGGTCTCGACGCCGTCGCCGCCGGCCTCGAATCCGACCATGCGGACGCCCTCGTCGTCGATGAACGGATGGAACATGCCGATCGCGTTCGATCCACCGCCGACGCAGGCGGTGACCGCGTCGGGCAGGCGCCCGATCTTCTCAAGGATCTGCACCCGCGACTCCAGGCCGATGATCCGCTGGAGGTCGCGGACGATCATCGGGAACGGATGCGGGCCGGCGGCCGTGCCGAAGCAGTAGTACGTGGTGTCGGCATTGGTCACCCAGTCGCGCAAGGCCTCGTTGATCGCGTCCTTCAGCGTCGCCGAACCGGTCTCGACGGCGACCACGGTGGCGCCGAGAAGACGCATGCGGGCGACGTTGAGTCCCTGCCGCTCGGTGTCGACGCGTCCCATGTAGACCAGGCATTCCAGGCCGAGCAGGGCGCAGGCCGTCGCTGTCGCCACTCCGTGCTGGCCGGCGCCGGTCTCGGCGATGACGCGGGTCTTGCCCATCTTCTTCGCCAGGAGCGCCTGGCCGAGGACGTTGTTGATCTTGTGCGAGCCGGTGTGGTTCAGATCCTCCCGCTTGAGGAACAGACGTGCGCCGCCCGCGTCCTCACGCAGCCGCTCGGCCTCGTACAGCGGTGACGGACGACCGGTGTAGTCGCGTTGCAGCCGGTCGAGTTCGTTGAGGAAGTCGGTGTCGACGCGCAGCTTCTCGTAGGTCGCGGTGACCTCCTCGATCACCGCCATCAGCGCCTCGGGGACGTGGCGTCCGCCGAAGTCGCCCCAGTGGCCTCGATCGTCGGGGCCGATCGGGTGGACGTCGGAGACGCCGTCGCTGGCCTTGGGGAACGCCGTGCCAGTCGACATGCGCTGGGCGGCTTCGGGATTGTCTGTCACGTCTTCAGTATCCTCATCGTTCGATCCCGGCGGCAACTGGATTTACCGCTCGCCCCGAGCCCCGCCGAGAACAGCGGGGGCGGGGTCGTCAGTGCTGTTCGCCGGCCGTCAGCGCGACGGTTTGGGGCACGACGGGTGCGAGCCCGCCGTCACCAGGTCGGCCACCGCGAGCCGCGGATCGCCACTGGTCACGACGCCTTCGCCGACCAGGATCGCGTCAGCGCCGGCCCCTGCGTAAGCCAGCAGGTCCGCGGGCCCGCGCACGCCGGACTCGGCCACCTTGATGGTGCTCGACGGGAGCCCGGGGGCGATGCGCGCGAAGCAGTCGCGGTCCACTTCCAGAGTCTTCAGGTTGCGGGCGTTGACGCCGACGACCTTGGCCCCGGCCTCCAGCGCGCGGTCGGCCTCCTCCTCGGTGTGCACCTCGACGAGGGCCGTCATGCCCAGCGACTCCGTGCGGTCGAGGAGCGAGGCGAGGACCTGCTGCTCCAAGGCGGCGACGATCAGCAGGATGACGTCCGCTCCGTGTGCGCGCGCCTCGTGGATCTGATACGGCCCGACGATGAAGTCCTTGCGGAGGATCGGGATGTCGATCGCCGCACGCACCGCGTCGAGGTCGGCGAGCGACCCGCCGAAGCGGCGTTCCTCGGTGAGGACGCTGACGATGCGAGCGCCGCCGTCCTCGTACGCCTTCGCCAGATCGGCCGGGTCGGGGATGTTCGCGAGCCGGCCCTTGGAGGGACTCGACCGCTTCACTTCGGCGATGACCGCGATATCGGTCTGACTCAGCGCCGCCATCGCATCTCGCGGCGCCGGCGCCGCTGCCGCGGCCTTCTTGACTGCGGCGAGATCGAGGACCGATTCGCGCGCGGCGACGTCAGCCTTGACTCCCTCGATGATCGAATCGAGCACTGACTGGTTGCTCACGACTATCGGCCCCTTTCACTGCGTGCATCAAGAGTAAGCACCACCGCGGGAGACCGGGAGGCTGGGGTCGCTTCACCCGTGATCCACGTCGCGAACAGGCCCGCGACCGCCGGTCCTCAGCGGGTGGGACCGGCGTCGTCGGCGGAGTGATCCGCCGGGTCGTCGGTGGGGTCGATCCCCTCGTCGAGCGAGTCCCACAGCAATCGCTCGTTGGGCGCGGGAGCGGCTGGTTCGCCCGCTGCCGCGGCCCGCTCGCGCTCGGTGAAGATCTGCCGTTCGAGTTCGTCGCGGCGGGCGGCGGGCGCCGAGTACTTCGACGACATGCCGCCCTGGTTGGCCGTTCGGGCCATCGCAACCGCGCCGAGCACCGCACAGATCGCCGAGGCGATCACCAGGTACCCGGGGGTGGACTCGGTGGGAATGCCGTCCACCACGGCTCGCGCCGGGACGTCGACCATCTGCACGATGTAGAGATTGTCCTCGCCCTCGGTGAGCAGGGAGATGGCCGGAATGACGGCGACGCCGCCGCCGATCGCCACCAGGATCGCGACGATGCGCAGGGCCCAGCCGCGCAACGCGAACTGCGCGATGACGGCGGCGGCCATCGCGATCGCCACCGGTGTGAGCCACGGACTCCAGTCCGAGCCGTGCACCGTGAACTCGCGGGCCGGTCCCAGATCCGGTGCCACGAGGATCGTGGCCCACTGCATCCGGGACGCAGCCCAGAGGCCGAGTGCGGCCAGCAGGATCAGCACCGAGGCGATCGCCTGCCACCGCCGGTTGACGGGCCGCGCAGCCGTGGCCGGCTCCTCGGGGGTCTGCTGCTCGGGGGTCTGCGGATTGCTCATGGGGTCTCCTCCCCCGCCACCGGGCGCATGGTGCCGGCGGCGGCTACTGCGGCGAGCACCGCCGACGCCTTGTTGCGCGCCTCGTTGAACTCGTACTTGGCGTCGCTGTCGGCGACGACTCCGCCGCCGGCCTGGACGTAGGCAGTGCGGCCGGACATCAGTGCCGTCCGGATCGCGATCGCGGTGTCGGCGTTGCCTGCGAAATCGAGATATCCGACGACGCCCCCGTACAGTCCGCGGCGGGTGATCTCGTTGGCCTCGATCAATTCCATCGCCCGGACCTTCGGTGCCCCGGTGAGGGTTCCCGCCGGGAAGCAGGCGGTCACCGCATCGAGCGCCTGCTTGTCGTCGCGAAGAGTTCCGGAGACCGTGGACACCAGGTGCATCACGTGGCTGTAGCGCTCCACTCGGCGGTAGTCCGTGACGCGGACAGTGCCCGGCTCGCATACCCGGCCCAGATCGTTGCGGCCCAGGTCGACCAGCATCAGATGCTCGGAGTTCTCCTTCTCGTCCTCGAGCAGGCCCTTCGCGAGCAACTGGTCCTCCGCCTCGGTGGCACCGCGCCAGCGCGTGCCCGCGATCGGGTGTGTGGTGGCCACCCGATCGGTGACGGTGACCAGTGCCTCGGGCGAGGATCCGACGATCGTGAACGGCTCCCGGTCGACGCCCGGCATCCGAAGCAGGTACATGTACGGGCTCGGATTCGACGCGCGCAGGACGCGGTACACGTCGAGCGGATCGGCGTCGGTGTCGATCTCGAAGCGCATCGACGGCACCACCTGGAACGCCTCACCCGCCTCGATCTGTCCGACCAGACCCTCGACGATCTCGCGGTAGTCGTCCAGCGTGCGCTGCGAGCGGTAGTCGGGCGCGGGCCTGTCGAAGGTCGAGACGGTGGAGGGAGCCGGGGCGGCCAGCGCCCGGGTCATCGCATCCAGCCGCGCGACGGCGTCGTGGTAGGCCTCTTCGGCGCGCTCGTCGCTGCCGTCCCAGTTCACGGCGTTCGCGATCAGGGTGATCGTGCCCTCGTGGTGGTCGAAGGCGGCGAGATCGGCCACCAGCAGCCAGAACATGTCGGGGAGCCGCAGGTCGTCGACCGTCTGTTCCGGAAGCCGCTCCAGGCGGCGCACGAAGTCGTAGGCCATGAAGCCGACGAAGCCGCCGGTCAGCGGCGGCATCCCGTCGAGCGGATCGGTCTGCAGCAGCCGCAACGACTCGTCGAGCGCCGCAACCGGATCGCCGCCCACCGGAGCTCCCGCGGGGACGTCGCCCCACCAGTGCGCCTGCCCGTCGGCGACGGTCAGGGCCGAACGGGTGCCCGCGCCGATGAACGACCAGCGCGACCACGAGGCGCCGTTCGGCGCGGATTCGAGCAGGAAGGTGCCTTCGCGGAGACCGCCGCCGGCCCCCGGCTCGGCTGCCAGCTTCCGGAACGCCGACAGCGGTGTCTCGGAGTCGGCGAGGACCTTGCGGGTCACCGGGACCACTCGGTGGTCGCGCGCCAGATCGAGGAAGGTGGCGAGCGGGGTCGTGCTCGCGGAGTTGTCTGCGGTGCTCATCGTGCCCGTCACCCCAGCGGCTCTCCGCCGACGCCCCAGTGCTGGCGCGGCACTTCGGTGATCGTCACCCACACCGAGTCGGGATTCTTGCCCGTCGCTTTGGCGTACGCCTCGGTGACCGCGGCGATCGTCTCGCGCTTCACGCGGTCGGAGAGACCCGGCGTCTGGGATATCTGAATCAGCGGCATCGCGTCACCGTTCCTGGTCGTCGGTTCGCGCGGGTTCGGCAGGCACCCCGAACTCCAGCGGCTCGGTGTCGAAGCAACTGTGATTGCCGGTATGGCAGGCCGCACCCGTCTGGTCGACGGTCAGCAGCAGGGTGTCGCCGTCGCAGTCGATCCGGATGTCGTGGACGTACTGGGTGTGCCCGCTGGTCTCGCCCTTGACCCAGTACTCCCCGCGGGACCGCGAGTAGTAGGTGGCCTTGCGGGTCGCGAGCGTCCGCTCCAGGGCTTCGTCGTCCATCCAGGCCATCATCAAGACGATGCCGGTGGACCGTTCCTGCGCGATCGCGGCGAACAGACCGTCGTCGTTTCGCTTCAACGTGGCTGCGAGCTCTGCGGGCAGCGCCATGATTCTCCCTCTTCTCGAACGTGTGCGGCCGGTGACGGTCTCAGCGCACCACGATGTGCTCGGCGCGCATCGCGTCCTTGACTTCGCCGATCGTCATGTCGCCGAAATGGAACACCGAAGCGGCCAGAACGGCGTCCGCGCCGGCTTCGACAGCCGGTGCGAAGTCGGCGACCTCGCCCGCACCGCCGCTGGCGATGATGGGGATGGTGACCGCGTCGCGCACGGCCCGGATCATCGCGATGTCGAATCCGGCCTTGGTGCCGTCGGCGTCCATCGAGTTCAGCAGGATCTCACCGACGCCGAGTTCCTGCCCGCGGCGAGCCCATTCGACGGCGTCGATGCCGGTGCCCCGGCGACCGCCGTGAGTGGTGACCTCCCAACCAGACGGCGTCGCCTCGCCGCCCTCGGGCACCGTCCGCGCGTCCACCGACAGCACGATGCACTGAGAACCGAACCTCCGGCTCATCTCGCTCAGCACGTCGGGCCGTGCGATGGCGGCCGTGTTGACGCTCACCTTGTCGGCGCCCGCGCGCAGCATGGTGTCGACGTCGTCGACGGTGCGGATGCCGCCGCCGACGGTCAGCGGGATGAAGATCGCGTCGGCGGTGCGCCGCACCACGTCGAGCATGGTGCCGCGGCCCGCACTGGACGCCGTGACGTCGAGGAAGGTCAACTCGTCGGCGCCCTCGGCGTCGTAGCGCTCCGCGAGTTCCACCGGGTCCCCGGCATCACGCAGATTCTCGAAATTGACGCCCTTCACCACTCGCCCGTCGTCGACGTCCAGACACGGGATGACGCGGACTGCCACGCTCACGGGTGAGTCTCCTTGCTGTTGGTTCGTTCTCGACTGCCGAGGTCCCGGTCGGCGAACTGATCCGGCATCGCCTCGCCGATCACCTCGAGCAATTGTCCATGAAGCAGGCGATTGCCCGCGACGAGCGACGTGGACTGGACGGTCCACGGGTCGCCCGCGAGGTCGGTCACGACGCCTCCCGCGGCGCGCATCAGCGCCGCGCCGGCCGCGTTGTCCCACGCCTTCGCGCTGAACGACACCGCGCCGCCGAACACGCCGGCCGCCGCATACGCGATGTCGGTGCCGGTGGAGCCGGTCATCCGCAGCCGGCCGGCACGGTAGCTGAGGCGGCGCTGCAACTCAGCGCGCCCGGCGCCCGGGACCTCGCCGCGCGCTCGCGCGTTGAACGACCCGAAGCCGATGACGGCCGATTCCAGCGGGCTGTCGGGCACGGGCTCGGCCGCCTCCCCGTCGATGATCAGCGGACCGCCGATATGACCGGCGAAGCGCTGGCCGACCAGCGGGAGTCGGGTGAGCCCGAGCACCGGCACACCGTCGACGGCGAGCGCCAGCAGCATCGCGGCGATCGGCATCCCCACCGAATAGTTGAAGGTCCCGTCGATCGGATCGAGAATCCACATCGCGCCGTCGTCGGGGGCCGGGCCGCCGAACTCCTCGCCGTGGACCTCGATGCCCGTCCGTCGCTCGAGCTTCTCGGCGATGCTGCGCTCCAGCGCGAGATCGACGTCGGTGGCGAAGTCGCCACGGCCCTTCGCGTGCGTGCCCGGCGAGCCCAGCCCGTCGACGAACAGCCCGGTGACCTCGTCGAGCACCGATTCCCCGGCAGCCAGCAGCTGCGGGTAGTCGCGTGCGTCGACGGCATCGGTCACGGCCGGTTCACCGGCTCCCGGCGCCCGCGACGGCGTCGAGCGCCTCGCGCAGTGTGAAGCGGCCCGCGTACAGGGCCTTGCCAACGATGGCGCCCTCCACGCCCAGCGCGGTCAGCTCGGCGATCGCGAGCAGGTCGTCGATCTGCGAGATGCCGCCCGAGGCCACGACGGGCGAGTCGGTGGCGCGGGCCACCTGTTCCAGCAGTTCCAGATTGGGTCCGCTCAGCGTGCCGTCCTTGCTGACGTCGGTGACGACGTACCGCGCACAACCGTCGTTGTTCAGGCGCTCCAGGGTCTCCCACAGGTCGCCGCCCTCGGTGACCCAGCCGCGGCCGCGCACCGTGTACGAGGAGCCGTTGCGCGTCACGTCGAGTCCCACGGCGATCTTGTCTCCGTACTCGGCGATCGCGCGTGCGCACCAGGCGGGGTTCTCGATGGCGGCGGTGCCGAGATTGACCCGCGTGCACCCGGTCGCCAGCGCGGCGGCGAGCGAGGCGTCGTCGCGGATGCCGCCGGACAGCTCCACCTTCACGTCCACTGCGGCGGCCACCTGGGCGAGCAGCTCACGGTTGTCGCCGCGGCCGAACGCCGCGTCGAGATCTACGAGATGCAGCCACTGGGCGCCGTCCCGCTGCCAGGCCAGCGCAGCGTCGCGCGGTGAGCCGTAGGAGGTCTCCGATCCGGCCTCGCCCTTGACCAGGCGAACCGCCTGACCGTCGACCACGTCGACGGCCGGGAGGAGTTCGAGGATGCCCATCAGTTCAGTTTCGCTTTCGGTGTGTACGGTGCCGGCCGCACGTTGTCGTGTCGCGGGGTCGACATGTTTGTGGGGGTGCTGTGGAGGCGCCGTGTCGCGGGTGTCCGGGCGCGAGCGTCCACCGTCCGGTGCCGCCGGAGCCGGTCACTTCTCCTGTGTTCGCCTGCGTTCCAATTCCGCCCGGCGGGCATCGATCTCCCGCTGCACGCCGGCCAGCATCCGGCGCGAGACGAGGGCGATCGCGACCACCATCAGCACGATGGCGGCGAGGGCGACGCACAGCGCGGCGGTCGGGTACGGTCGCGCCAGCGACAGCACGATCGGCAGCATCACCGCGAGCACCAGCACGCCCGCACCGAGCGAATAGAACACCAGTCTCGCGAACGAGAACTGCTGTGCCGCTTCGCTTGTCTCTTTCACTTACGCGATCCCCCCGATCCAGTTCCGCAGCAGCTCGGCGCCGACGTCACCGGACTTCTCGGGATGGAACTGCGTGGCCGAGAGCGGACCGTTCTCGACCGCGGACAGGAACCGTCCACCGTGCTCGGACCAGGTGAGTTTCGGCGTCTGTATCGGCGAACCCGCCGAATCCATCTCCCACGTCTGCGCGGCGTAGGAGTGAACGAAGTAGAAGCGTGCGTCGTCGTCGATACCGTCGAAGAGCACCGAGTCGTCCGGTGCGTCGACGGTGTTCCAGCCCATGTGCGGGAGCACCTCCGCCGGCAGTCTGGTCACCGAACCCGGCCACTCGCCGCAGCCCTGCGTGTCGACGCCGAACTCGACGCCGTGACTGAACAGGATCTGCATCCCCACGCAGATTCCGAGCACCGGCCGCCCGCCCGCCAGCCGGCGTCCGATGATCCGATCGCCCCGGACCGCCTTCAACCCGGCCATGCAGGCCGCGAACGCACCGACGCCGGGCACCACCAGTCCGTCGGCACCGATCGCGGTCTCGAAGTCGGACGTGATCTCGACCTGCGCTCCGGCTCGCTCCAGCGCTCGCTGCGCCGAGCGCAGGTTGCCCGAACCGTAGTCGAGGAGCGCGACGCGCGGTGAACTCACAGGGCGCCCTTCGTCGACGGGATGCCCGAGGTCCGCGGATCCGGTTCGACGGCCTCGCGCAGTGCTCGCGCGACGGCCTTGAACTCGGCCTCGGTGATGTGGTGCTGGTCGCGGCCGTACAGCACGCGGACGTGCAGGGCAATGCGGGCGTTGAGCGCGATCGATTCGAACGCATGACGGTTGAGGACGGTCGCGTACGACACGACCGGCTTGTCGCCGCCGGAATAGCCGCCGATCACGGCGGTCAGCATGTGATCGGGTTCGCCGGTGTGCACGCAGTACGGTCGGCCCGAGACGTCCACGATGGCCTGGGCGAGCGTCTCATCCATCGGGATCCAGGCGTCGCCGAACCGGCGGATGCCCCTCTTGTCGCCGAGAGCCTGCCCGATGGCCTGTCCCAGCACGATGCAGGTGTCCTCCACCGTGTGGTGCGCCTCGATCTCGATGTCGCCCTTCGCGTGCACGGTGAGGTCGAAGCTGCCATGCGCACCGAACGCGGTGAGCATGTGGTCGAAGAACGGCACCGAGGTGTCGATGTCGGTCCTGCCGGTGCCGTCGAGGTTGATCTCGACGGTGATCGACGACTCGCGCGTGGTGCGCTCGACGCGGGCGATCCGGGGTTCGTGCTGCGCTGTTGTCACTGCTGCTACTGCTGCTTTCGGTCGGTATCGGCCAGTTCCGCGCTGACGGCCAGGAAGGCGTCGTTCTCGGCTGGTAGTCCAATGGTCGCACGCAGGTGCCCGGGGATGCCGACATCCCTGATCAGGACACCGCGGTCGAGGTAGCGCTGCCAGGTGGCGGGAGCGTCCGCGAACTCGCCGAAGAGGATGAAGTTCGCATCCGACGGCGTCACCGCGTATCCCATACCCGTGAGCGCGGCGGCCACGCGGTCGCGTTCGGCGGCGATCGCGGCGACCGCACCGAGCGTTTCCGACGAGTGCTGCAGGGCCGCCCGCGCGGCGGCCTGCGTCAGCACCGACAGGTGGTACGGCAAGCGCACCAGAAGCAGCGCCTCGATCATGGCCGGCGCCGCGGCCAGATAGCCGAGCCGGCCGCCCGCGAAGGCGAACGCCTTGCTCATGGTCCGCGACACGATCAGCTTGCTGCCGAACTCGTCGATCAGCGAGACCGCGCTCGGCTGCGACGAGAACTCGCCGTAGGCCTCGTCGACGATCACGATGCCGGGGGCCGCGTCGAGGAGACGCCGCAGATCGGCGATCGCGACGCTCCCGCCGGTCGGATTGTTCGGCGAGGTCACGAAGACGATGTCGGGCCGGTGCTCGGCGATCGCTGCGACGGCCTGCTCCACGTCCAGAGAGAAGTCGTCCGCGCGATGAGCGGGGACCCACTGCGTCTGCGTGCCGTCGGCGATGATCGGGTGCATCGAGTACGACGGCACGAAGCCCATCGCCGTGCGCCCGGGCCCACCGAAGGCCTGCAGGATCTGCTGGAGGATCTCGTTGGAGCCGTTGGCCGCCCACACGTTGTCGACCGACAGTTCCACGCCCGTGGCCGCGCTGAGGTACGCGGCGAGGTCCGAACGCAGGCCCACCGCATCCCGATCCGGGTATCGGTGCAGATCCTCGGCCGCGGCGGCGACCGCCTTCGCGACGTCGTCGATCAGCGCACGACTCGGCGGGTGCGGGTTCTCGTTGGTGTTCAGCACCACCGGAACCTGAAGCTGCGGTGCTCCGTACGGCGACTTCCCGCGCAGCGAGTCGCGCAACGGGAGGTCGGCGAGACCCACGGACCGGCCCGGACCGGTCACCGTGCTCCCCCGAACCTGGCCTGGACCGCCTCGCCGTGCGCGGGAAGGTCTTCGGCGTTCGCCAGCGTCACGACGCGGTCGGCGATCTCCGCGAGCGCGTCGCGGTCGTAGTCGATCACATGCACTCCGCGCAGGAACGTCTGCACCGACAGGCCGGAGGCGTACTTGGCCGAGCCGGACGTCGGCAGAACGTGGTTGGAGCCCGCGCTGTAATCACCGAGGCTCACCGGCGAATAAGTACCGACGAAGATCGCGCCGGCGCTGGTCACTCTGTCGGCCACGGCCTGCGCGTCACGCGTCTGGATCTCCAGGTGCTCGGCCGCGTACGCGTCGACGACAGCCAGCCCGGCGTCGATGTCGTCCACCAGGACCACCCCGGATTGCGGACCGGCCAGCGCGGTCTTGACGCGCTCGGAGTGCTTCGTGGCCGACGCCGCGAGTTCCACGGCCTCGTCGACCGCATCGGCGAGCGCCTCGCTGTCGGTGACGAGCACCGCCGCCGCGAGGACGTCGTGCTCGGCCTGGCTGATGAGATCGGAGGCGACGACCGCGGGATCGGCGGAGTCGTCGGCCAGAATCGCGATCTCGGTGGGACCGGCCTCGGAGTCGATGCCGACCACGCCGCGCACGAGGCGCTTGGCCGCGGTGACGTAGATGTTGCCGGGACCGGTGATGAGATCGACCGGGTCCAGGACGCGGCCGTCGGTGTCGTCACCGCCGTAGGCCAGAAGCGCGATGCCCTGCGCACCGCCGACGGCCCACACCTCGTCGACCCCGAGCAGGGCGCACGCGGCGAGGATGGTCGGGTGCGGCCATCCGCCGAAGTCGGCCTGGGCGGGAGACGCGACGACGAGTGAGCCGACACCCGCCTCCTGAGCCGGGACCACGTTCATGATCACGCTGGACGGGTAGACGGCGTTGCCTCCGGGAACGTACAGACCCACGCGACGCACCGGGATCCACTTCTCGGCGACGGTTCCGCCGGGCACCACCTGGGTGACCGAGGTCTGGCGTCGCTGGTCTGCGTGCACCAGGCGAGCGCGACGGATCGACTCCTCCAGGGCATCGGCGACCGCGCCGTCGAGGTCGGCCCGCGCCTTGGCGATCACCTCCGCCGGGACGCGGACTGACGCCGGGCGGACCCTGTCGAACTTCTCGGTGTAGTCGAGGGCCGCGGTGGCACCATGCTCAGCGACCGCTTCGACGACGGGAGTGACCGTGGGCAGCACGGCGTTGACGTCGGTTCCGCCGCGCGGCAGCGCACGACGCAGTTGGCTCAGCGTCGGGGTGCTGCCTCGCAGGTCGGTTCGGGTGAGCATGTGTTCTCCGCTCCGCTTTCGAGGACTTGAGGGCACTGTCCAGGATATGCGGTCGATGCAAACCGTTTGCGCACCGGCCTCGGAGCCGAAGGCGACTGAACACTCCGCATGCGATTCAGGCCCGTTCGGCGGTCGACCTTCTCGTCGGGCCCGGCCGCCGCGCGGGGTCGCGCCGCATCGGCACGTGCGGAATCCCGTCCTCGACGAACTCCGGTCCGTCGGGGACGTATCCCCACCGTGAATACAGGCCCGCGAGGTGGGCCTGAGCGTCGAGAACACTCGGGCGGTCGGCGATGTAGGCGACGGCCCGATCCAGGAGGGCCCGCATCAACCCGGTGCCTCGGAGTTCGGGCCGCACGCAGGCCCGGCCGATCCGGTGCCGGGTCTCGCCGTCGGGAAGTGGGTCCAGCAGCACGCGCACAGTGGCGACCGGACTTCCGTCCACGGGGTCCGCGCACCAGAGGTGGAGAGTGGTGGGCTCCACATCCCGGCCGTCCAACTCGTGGTAGGCGCAGTCCTGTTCGACGACGAAGACCTCCTCGCGCAGTCGCAGCAGACCGTAGAACGTGATCGGGTCCAGTTCGGAGGCGGTCGAGGCGTACACGGTCGGCGTCATTCCACCGATGATGCCCGAACGTACGGACATCTAGGCTCGACCCATGACGAAGACGGCCCCCGGTGACGACTCGGTGGATGCGTATCTCGCTGCTGTCACGGACCAGCGGCGGCGGGACGACGCCCGGCTCGTGGTCCGACTGTTTCGGGAGGTGACCGGTACCGAGCCGGTGATGTGGGGGTCGATGGTCGGTTTCGGCCGCCACCGCTATCAGACCGCGGACGGACGGTCGCACGAGACTTTCGCGGTCGGTCTCGCGGCCCGGCGACAGGCGCCACTGTTCGCCCCGATAGCGCTCGTCCATGGGCTGCCCGACAGGTCTGCGGCTTCTCTCACAGTTCTTGTCGGAGGTCGGCGGTATGATTCGAACATAGAAGCACAGCAGGAGTGTTCTCGGACACTGTTCAGGTGGAGGGGGTGGGTTCGATGGTCACGTCGGAGGTGCTGCTGCCGGACGACCCGGCCGCCCTCGCCCGCCTGTTGGAGGCTGCGGCGACCAAGTTCGCGTCCCTACCGCTGTCCGCGGTGACCGAAGACGCCCTGTTGGAAACCGTCGAGACCCTCGAGCGCACGCATCGTCGTCTCGACGGTGTCGACGCCGCAGTGCTGGTGGAGGTCTCCGACCGCAGCGCCTACCGCAAAGCCGGATACCTGTCGGTGCATCAGTATTTGGCGCAGGGGTTGCGGCTCGGTGACGGTGCCGCCCGACGCCGACGCGTCAGTGCCGCCGGCATCGGACGATTCACCGAACTGCAAGGACAGACCCGCGAACCGATACTGCCGGCGACTGCGGTCGCGGTGGGCGAGGGTGCGATCGGTGCCGACCACGTCCGCGAGATCGACGCCGTCATGGACAAGATTCCCACCGCGATCGACGCGCAGACCCGGGCACGGGCTGAGGCGCAGTTGGCGTGGGTCGCCCGTGAGTTGAGTCCGGCCGGTGTCCGCACCGCCGGCATCCGACTGCTCGCGCACCTGGATCCGGACGGAACCGTCACCGACGAACGCGACCGCAAACGCCTGCGCGGCTTCACGATCCTGCCCCAGGATCTGCGGCTGATGAGCAAAGTCCGCGGCTACCTCACCCCGGCGTTGCGCGCGGAAATGGAGGCGGCACTGCCGTCGTGGGCGGCACCGGGGATGAACAACCCCGACGACCCCGACTCCCCATCCGGGACCGTCGAATCGGCCGACCCGGCCGCCCTGGCGGCGGCGGTGGAGCGTGATACTCGCACGCCGGGGCAGCGCACCCATGACGGTCTGCAAGCGCTGCTGCGCGCCTCCCGCACTGGTGCTGGGGGTGGTCGGCGGTCGGGTGATCTGGTCATCACCATCACCGACCACGAGTTGGCCGAGCGCGCCGGGATCGCGTTGACCGCGACCGGGACCCGGCTGCCGGTCGCGGAGTTGATCGAAGTCGCCGCCACCGCAACCCCGCACCTGGCCGTCTTCTCCGCCCACACCGGACAAGCCCTCTACCTCGGACGAGGACGCCGGCTCGCGTCGCGGGCACAGCGGTTGATGCTCTTCGCCCGCGACCGCGGCTGCACCGCCCCCGGCTGCGACGCCCCGTTCACCCGCACCCAAGCCCATCACTTCCCCGACTGGGCCGACGGCGGCCCACCGACATCGACCACCTCGGCGCCGCATGCGGACGCCACAATCGCTCCGTC
>NZ_BANU01000008.1 GCF_000333035.1 Gordonia sihwensis NBRC 108236 | reverse complement strand
AATCGAGCGTGTCGAGATAAGCACGAGTGTTGTTGTCGGACAAGTAGTTTCGACTTCGCTGCGCTCGCTCAGCCGGCCTGCGGGGCGACCTCGGGCTGATCGATCGGTCGGGGAGGCCGGGTCAGCCCTTGATCAGATCCGCGGCGCGTTCGCCGATGACGACCGTCGGCGCGTGGGTGTGGCCGCGGACGATCTTCGGCATCACGGAGGCGTCGGCGACGCGCAGACCCTCGACGCCGCGGACCTTGAGGTCGGGCGTCACGACGCTGGCACTGTCCGAGCCCATCCGGCACGTGCCGGTCGGGTGGTAGAGCGTGTGCGAATGCCAGGTCAGCGCATCTTCGAGAGTGGCTTCGATGGTGTCCAGCTCCCGCTTCGGCTGCAGGAACCGGCCGATCTTCGACGCCAGCGGCTCCGACGTCGCGATCCGGTGGGCGGCGCGCAGACCTGACATCAGGGCCGCGCGGTCGGCGCCGTCGGCGTCCGACAGGTAGCGCGGGTCGATGAGGGCCTTGGCGGTCGGGTCCGACGACGCCAGTGAGACTGTGCCGCGACTGCGTGGGTCGACGAGGATCGGACCGAGACCGATGCCGTGACCTGGCGCGTCCCCGATGCCCTCGTCGTAGAACGGCCCCGGACCGAAGATGATCTCGATGTCGGGCAGCTCCAGGTCGGGGCGGCTGCGGATGAAGCCGTAGGCCTCACCGACATTCGAGGTGAGCATGCCGCGGCGGCGCGTCAGATAGTTGAGCAACTCCAACGGCTTCTCGGCGCCGTAGAGGGTGTCGGAGTCGACGGCGAAGCCGATCAGCGACATCAGGTGATCACTGAGGTTGCGGCCGACCTCGGGCAGATGCTGTGCCACGGCGATGCCGTGCGCGCGCAGTTGCTCTTGATCGCCGATGCCCGACAGCAGGAGAAGCTGCGGCGTGTTGATCGCGCCGCCCGAGAGGATCACCTCCTTGCGGGCGCGGACGGTGTGGGTGACGCCGTCCTTGAGGTACTCGACGCCCACCGCGCGCGAACCCTCCAACAGCACCCGGGTTGCGTGCGCATCGGTGAGCACCGTCAGGTTCCGGCGCGACCGCGCGGGCTTGAGGTACGCGTCGGAGGCGCTCCAGCGCGACCCGTTCTTCTGGCACACCATCGTCTGCGTGAAGCCTTCCGGCTGAGGCAGATTGGCACGTTCGCGCTTGAATCCGGCCTGTTCGGCCGAGGCGAGGAAGTCGGACGTCCAACCGCGCGGGCTGCGCTGGTGGGCGACGTTGAGCGGCCCGTCGCGTCCCTCGTCGCCCTCGACGGCGCCCTCGATCGACTCGATGCGCTTGAAGTACTCGACGACGTTGGCGAACGACCATCCGTCGCCGGCCTCCAGCGCCCATGCGTCGTAGTCGGCGGCGTATCCGCGCACCCACATCATCGCGTTCATCGACGACGATCCGCCGATCATCTTGCCGCGCGGGAAGAACACCCGGCGGTCGCCGAGCTCTGGCTGCGGCTGGGTGAGGTAGTTCCAGTCGAGCTCGGTCTGGAACTGCTTGGAGAAGGCGGCGGGAATGCGGACGGACTGGCTCTTGTCCTCACCGCCGGCCTCGAGTGCGACCACCGTGTCGGCCGACCGCTCGCTCAGACGGGCAGCGACGACGGCTCCGGCGGAACCGGTGCCGACGACGACGTAGTCGGCGTCCATGGAAGTGGTTGTCATTGAGTCCCTTTCAGTCGAACGGTCAGCCGCGCAGGGCGGAGGCGAAGATTCCGGGCAGACGACTCGCCCGCGGATCGGCGGCGAACTCGGTGAGCCGCTTGCCGGTCGTCGCGGCGGTCTTGTTGTTCACGAACCATGGCGGCTTCGGCGACAGTGCGAGTTCTCCGCGGATCACCGATCGCGGGGCGGGGCGGAACGGCCCGCGGACCACGGTGCGCTCGATTCCGTCCATCAGCCAGGCGTTGTGCACCACGCCGATGCCGCTCTGCACGTCGTCGATGGTGTGGCCGGGGTACGCGCCCCACGACGCGGTCGGCGTCAGGTAACCGACGCCGGTCCAGGCGTTGATGGCGATGGTTCCGTAGTGGAGATCCTCGACGAGGTCGTCGAACGCCGCGCCGAGTTCCTTGACGCTGGCCGGCGCCGCGATGATGTTGACGCCGAGGGTGCCTGCGAAGACCTCGTTGGCCGTGCGCGCCGCGGCACCGGTGAAAGCCGCACCGGTGCAGGGGATCTCGACGACGCCGTAGACCGGTGAGAAGTACTCGCCGGACAGGATGGGTTCGGTCGCATCGGGGCGGACGTCGTCGACCAGCAGGCGACCGCCGCCCGGGCCCAGGCGTTCGGCGTTCGGGTACGACTCCAGCGCGCTCGCGACGCGGTCGTCGCTCCCGGGGTAGTAGGCGGCGCGCTCGGGTGCGGCGGCGATGGCGTTGCGCACCTCGGCGAGGAACCGGTCCTTCTGATCCCAGTCCGACGAGATGATGAGGGCCTGCGATGCCACGCAGTTGTATCCGCCGTTGTGCAGACGCTGAGTGGCCACGTGCTGTGCCTGGAACTTCAGGTCGGCGTTGCTCCACCGGCCGGGGATCACGATGGTGGGGGAGACTCCGCCCAGCTCGCTGGTGACCGGCTTGGTCAGCTTGGGGTCGCTCGCGCGCTTGCGCTCGACGGCCTCGTCCCCGACACCCCACACGATAGCGTCGTGGGTGCGTGCACTGCCGGTCATGTGCACGTGGTTCACGAGATCGTGCTGGACCAGCGCGCCGCCGACCTCGGCCCCGCCGGTGACGATGCGGACCGCGCCGACCTCGATCAGCGGGGCGAGGACCTTGCCGAAGACGGGAAGCAGCGGATCGGTGATCGGGTTGAGCTTGAGCACCACCACGCGGTTGTGGGCGATCAGCTCGTACAGCACGTCCAGCGGTGCGATCGACATGATGTTGCCTGCGCCCAGCACCACGCCGATGCCCGCGGTCCGCGACGGGTCGAGCTGCGCGAGCCCGGCCTCGGCCTTTGCTGCGGCGCGACTGACTCCCCGGCGCAGCCACACCTCGGCGCTGAAGCCGCTGAGCAGCAGCTCGTCGTAGACGCTGGTCGGCAGGACGTTGACGGCGACGCGGTCGCGGACGTCGTGGAACTTGACGTCGGCGAGCGGGCTCCGGCCCTGTGCGAGGTGGTCGAGGGTGTCGGCGAGGACGCCGAGGCTGGCGGCCATCACATACGGTCCAGACATCCATTCCTCGCCGACCAGCGGCGAGTTCGGGTCGAGGCCCTTGATCTGCACGGCCGTGTCGACCCACTCCTGGGCGTGGGCGCCGGTCAGATCGCGCATGCGCATCAGGAGGTCGCGACGCTGCTCGAGCGTCGTCGTCGCCCAGCGGCGTTCGCCGTCGACGAGGTCGGTCAGCGCGGACTCGACCGCCTGCAGTTCGAGGTCTTGCATTTCTGCTCCATTCGCCAGGTGAGCGTGCACGCTCGGCAGTGATCGCTCCATTGTGTGAGTGGGGTCACCGACGGTGCCAGGTATGGCGGCACAGGGTTGATCCGGCCGACTTTGTGCCGGTGCACAATGGCCGCGTATCGTGGGTCACACTGCGATTGATTGGACGTGCACGCGTGAACTCCCCGACCACTCCGCGGTTGAACTCACCCGCGCTTCTGCTGCTCAGCGACGTCGACTCGGTGGCGGAGGAGTTGGCGGTCCGCATCACCCAGGCCGACCGTTTCTACGTCGACGGCGGCCCGCTGGCGGAGGAGGAGTTGCGGGGCGCGTGCCGGGACAATCTGGCGGAGATCATCCGGGCGCTCGCCGGGGCGGAGCCGAACCTCAAGCCGGCGCTTGCGGTCGGCCGACTCAAAGCCGAGCGAGGGGTGCCCCTGGCGGCGCTGCTGCACGCGTTCCGGCTCGGCGGCCGACTGATCTGGGAACAGCTGACGGCGCTGTCGAAGGGGCCGGGTGACCCGGAAGTCCATGAATGCGCGACCCTGCTCTGGGAGTTGATCGACGCATTCTCCGACGCCGCGGTCGAGGCGTACCGGGACACCGAGACCCTCCTCGCGCACTCCGACGCGCAGGCGCGCTACCGCCTGATCAGGATGCTCTTCGACGACCACGCCGACGGTTCGGTGCGTTCGCTCGGTGCCCTGCGAACGCTCGGGGTGCCTGAGGACGGCGTGTTCCAGGTGGTGGTGATCATTCCGGCGGATCCGGGCCAGGCGCTGCCGGCACCGGTCACGTCATCCTTGCGCGACGCCGGGGCTCAGACGGTCTGGGACAGCCAGGCGGACGTGCACATCGGGCTGCTGCGCACCGCGTCGTCGCGAGAGGCGGTGCGGGCGGTCGACAGACTCGGGCAGGCAGTCGCCGGGCGGATCGGCGTCAGTGCCGAGTTCGGTACTCCGCTGGGGATTCCGGAGGCTCTCGGACAGGCGCGGCTGGCGGCGCGCAGCACGCCGCCGGGCACGGAGGGGCTGGTGCGGTTCGGCAGTGACCCGATGGCCCATCTGCTGGTGACCGCGTCCGGCGCGGCGCGAGTGTTCACCGAGTCGGTGCTGGGCGGTGTGCTTCGACTTCCCCCACCCGACCGCGATGATCTGCTTTCGGTGCTGGCGGAGTGGTATCGCTGCCACGGGGCGGCCGGCGAGGTCGCCGAGGCGCTCCACTGCCACCGGAACACGGTCCGCTACCGATTGCGCAAGGTTCGGGACCTCACTGGACGCGACGTGACCGACCCGGTGCAGTCGGCCGAACTGTACGCCGCCTTGCGGTCAGTTGAAGTGCTGGGGATCGTGGCAGATGAGTGACCGGCGCTCGCTCACCCGTTGTGGATCCGGCGCGGATCCACGCCGGTGCGTTCCCAGCCCTCGGCCGCCCACGGTGTGTACAGCAGCCGGATCGGAAGCCGGTTGAACAACGGGTTCGCTGCGCGCATCCCCGCTGCGAAGCGATCGAAACGGCGCTGCTTCCGGTCGTCCCAGTCGAGTTCGCAGACCTCGCGCATCTGGCGGGGGAGGGTGCCGACGATGACGGTTCGTAGAAAGGCGTTGATCGGGGCGGAGATCACGCGCCACAGCGGCCGGGGCATCCAGCGCGGTCCGGGAACGCCCTTACTCAGGTACCCGGTGGCGTAAAGGATGGTCCTGGTGGGGACGAACTTGTCGCACATCGTCTCCCAATAGACGCAGAAATCCTCGTAGGTCTCCGGCTGGCTGCGCGCGGAGACGCCGTACAGCTGATACCACGTCTTGCTCTCTTCGAAGATCTGCTCCTTCTCCTCGTACGACAACCGCCGGATGAATGTGTCTGTGATAGTCAGGACTTGATCGACGAAGGTCGCGTGCGCCCAGTAGTAGAGCTCGGGGTTCAGCGCGTGATACCGCGAGCCGTCGGGCACCGTTCCCTTGATGTCGCGGTGGAAGTCGCGGACCCGTCGGCCCCACTGGTGCGGCTGGTCGGAGTACACGGTCCGCATGATCGGCGGGCCTGTGCGCCGGGCGCGGCCGAGGAAGTCGGAGAAGATCACCGAGTGGTCTTCCACGCCCTGCGCGAGTTGTTCGATGCAGTTCTCCGTGCCGGCCAGACGCTGGAAGCCGAGGACTCCCCGGATGTCGCCGTAGAACTTCCACACCAGGGAGTCGGCGCCGAGGCGCAGATCGATGGAGTCGATGTCGACGTAGGCGGGTTCGGCCTCTCCGACGCCCGCCTCGAACACGTCCGGTGAGTTCATGCGGTCTCCTATGACGCGTGCGGCGTGATGACGTCGACTGTAGCGCCGCGGTGGAACAGATGTAAATATTTGTGTCAAAGTTTGCGAGGAGACCTCAGGGTTATCGAGCCGGGAGGCGCCGCAGGCGCCGAGCGTGTCGAGATGGGCGTGACTGTTATTGCCTGGCGGGTGGTTTCGACTCGCTGCGCTCGCTCAACCGGCCTGGGGGGAGACCTCAGGGTGATCGAGCGTGTCGAGATTGCGTGAGCGTTGCCTGGCGGGTGGTTTCGACTCGCTGCGCTCGCTCAACCGGCCTGTGGGGAGACGCCAGGGTTATCGAGCCTGTCGAGATGGGCGTGACTGTTATTGCCTGGCACGTGGTTTCGACTCGCTGCGCTCGCTCAACCGGCCTGTGGGGAGACCCCAGGGTTATCGAGCCTGTCGAGATGGGCCTGCGAGGCGACCCCAGGGTGATCGAGCGTGTCGAGATCAGCGCCGGGTCAGCAGGTCGTGGCAACGACGCAGGCGCTCGTGCCACCATCGAGTCCGCTCAGCGGACGCCAGCGGAAGGTCGATTCCCGGCTCCACACGTCGCGGCCGAACCGTGCCGTGTTCGATCCGGAACGACCGTGCGACGTCGCGGACGAAGAACTCGCCGGTACCCAACCCGCACGCGCGGTCGAGGTCCGGGAGTGCGGCGGCCGCTCCGATTCCGGCGGCCATGCCGACGGCGGTGTCGAGGGCGCTGGAGACGACCACGTCCATCGGGAGCCGTTCCGCCAACGCGACCAGCGCCCGCATACCGCCTAGTGGCGCCACTTTGAGTACGGCGATGTCGGCGGCGTCCAGCGCGGCCACCCGCATCGGATCGCCGGCCCGGCGGATGGACTCGTCGGCCGCGATCGGGACCGAGACGGCGCGGCGCACCTGCGCGAGTTCCTCGACCGTCGCGCACGGCTGCTCCACGTACTCCACGTCACCGATCGCGGCGACGGCCTCGATCGCCTGTTGCACGCTCCAGCCGCCGTTGGCGTCGATCCGGACGGTGCCGACGAGGTCACGGGCGGCCGCGACCCGCTCGACATCGTCGGCCAGACTCTGTCCCGGTTCGGCGACTTTCACCTTCACCGTGTCGACGCCGGGATACCGCGCGATTAGGCCGGCCACCTCCTCGGCGGGAACCGCGGGCACCGTCGCATTCACTCGCACCGAGTCGCGAACGGGCGCCGGCGGACCGAGGTAGGCGGCCTCGATGCCCGCCGCGAGCCAGGTCTTGGCCTCCGCGTCCTCGTATTCGACGAACGGGGCGAACTCGCCCCAGCCCGCGGGACCGGAGAAGATCAGCGCCTCGCGGACCTTGACCCCACGGAATCGGGTGTGCATCGGCAGCGCGACCACCTTGGCCGATTCCAGCAGGTCGTCGGCCGACGGCATGCTCGGCGGCGGCGGGTTCTTCGGCTGCAGCCGGAAGGTCGGCACACCCTTCTTCCGGTCGTCCGACGTACCGAACGGCGACTGCTTGTTACGGCCGGTTGGCGAGGAGAAGACCATGTCGGCCAGCGTATCGCCCGACTGCCCCTCGGTTCCGCGGGAAGTGTCGGGGAGACGGTTTCGGCTCGCTGTGCTCGCTCAACGAGCTTTGAGGGCGGACGCCGGCCTGAAGTGAGGGGACGTCCACGGCGTGCGACGGATTCGCAAATATGTCCCACGAACTATAGACACAGATCTACCTATTTGTTTCAATCGAGATATGGGCCGGATCACAACTGAGGCGGCCGGTATCGAGGAGGAACGATGGTTGCAGTGCTCGCCCAGCCGGAGGCCGGCAGCGATCTGAAGGCGGTGCCGCTCAGCGATCGCAATGGAGTGCTGGAGATCCTTCAGATGCGACGGGATCCGTTCGGCTACTCCGACCGCAAACGTCTGCAGTACGGCGACGTCTCGGGAATGAACGCCTTCGGCGTCCGCATCGTCACGTGCATGGGCGCCGAGGCGGCGAACGAGATCCTCATGAACAAGGACCGCGCGTTCGCGAACGCTCCGGCATGGAGCTACTTCATCGGACCGTTCTTCAACCGCGGCATCATGCTGCTCGACTTCGAGGAACACCGGAACCACCGGCACATCCTCCAGCAGGCTTTCACGCCCAAAGTCCTCAAGGGCTACATGGACGAACTCCAACCGATGGTGGCCGACCGCGTGTCCCGGTTCCCGACCGGCCGAGTGAAGCTGTTCTCCGAACTCAAAGCGCTCACGCTGGACGTCGCACTCGAAGTATTCCTCGGGCTCGAACTGCCGCAGCACGAGGCGGACCGGCTGAACAAGGCCTTCATCGAGACCGTCCGCGCCGGCGTCGCATACGTCCGCAAGCCGGTCCCGGGCGGTCGCTGGTGGAAGGGCGTCCGCTCGCGCAAGGTCCTCGAAGACTTCTTCTACGAGCACATCGCCGCCAAGCGGGCCAACGCGACCCCCGACCTCTTCTCCGTGCTCTGCCACGCCGAGGGCGACGACGGCGAGACCTTCACCGACGAAGACGTGGTCAACCACATGATCTTCGTGCTCATGGCGGCGCACGACACGTCGACCATCACGATGACCCAGATGGCGTACTGGATGGCGAAGTACCCCGAATGGCAGGAGAAGGCCCGCGCGCAGTCGTTCGAGTTCGGACCCGACCTCGATTACGCAGACCTGAGCGGGTTGACCGTCTTGGACTCGATCATGAAGGAGTCGCTGAGACTGTGTCCGCCGGTTCCGGCGCAGCCGCGCATGGCAGTCAAGGACACTCAGGTCCAGGGCTTCTTCATCCCGGAGGGGACGATGGTCTCGGTGCCGCAGCTGATCAATCACCGCGACCCGCAGTACTACACGCACCCGGCGATGTTCGACCCCGAGCGCTTCTCCGCCGAGCGCGCCGAGGACAAGGGGCACCGGATGGCGTGGATGCCCTTCGGCGGAGGCGTGCACAAGTGCATCGGACTATACTTCGGCCAGATGGAGATCAAGACCGTGATGCACCACCTGCTCCGCGGCTACGAGTGGTCGGTCCCCACTGGGTATCAGGTGCCGATGGATTACAGCGCCCTGCCGGTGCCGAAGGACAAGCTCCCGGTGCAGATGCGGAAGCGGTAGTCGTGCCTGCGACGCGAAAGGCCAGGATCACCGCCTCGGTGTCCGAACAGGAACGCGACATCCTCGACGCTGCGGCCGCGGAGTTCGCCGCTGTCGGCGTCCGGAAGGCGGGGATGGACGAGGTGGCGCGGGCCGCGGGAGTGAGCCGGTCGACGCTCTACCGTCGTTTTCCGAACAAAGAGGCGTTGTTTCGGGCGGTCGCGCTGGAGACCTTCGAGGCCGGCCTGTCACGTCTCGAGGAAGCCGTCGAGGGGATGCCGCCGCGAGAGGCCGTCGCCGAAGCCTTCGCGCGCGGGGCCGAGATGGTGCAGACAGATCCGCTCCTGCGACGGGTGGTTCACGAAGACCGGACCGTACGCGAAGTGACCTCCGGTGTCAGTGCACTGTTCATCGAGATGGTCACCGCGAGGATCGCCGCGACCCTCCGTTCGGCCGGCGCCACGATGGCCGACGACGACCTGCTGCAGGCCGTGGAGATCCACGTGCGCGTCGTCATGTCGTATCTCGAAGTCCCAGCGAGCGACCCGGCTCACTCGACCTCCGACTACGCGCGTGCGGTGGCTCGCAAGCACCTCGCGCCGATGATCCACTGAGTACCCATCGGGCATCCGGCCGGATGCCGCCCCTCGACCCAGGAGCACCCATGTCTGTTTCGCTCACCAGCCGGTTGTCGCGTGATCGACGGCGCAGGGCGCGTCTGGCCCGGGTCCGCGCGCGGCTGGCGGGGAAGGTCGTCGCGATCACCGGCGGAGCACGCGGCATCGGCTTCGAGGTCGCGACTGAGCTGCTCGACGCGGGTGCGAAGGTGGCGATCGGTGACGTCGATGTCGATGCGGTCGGTAAGGCGGCGGCAGATCTCGGCGTGGAGGGAATCGAACTCGACGTCACCGACCGCTCGTCGTTCGAGAAATTCCTGGACACCGTCGCCGACCGGATCGGTCCCGTCGACGTGCTGGTCAACAACGCCGGAATCATGCCGGTGGGCCCCTTCCTCGACTACCGCGAGACGCTGATCCGGGCGACGCTCGACGTGGACCTGCTCGGGGTGATCCTCGGCAGTCAGGCTGCGGCGACTCGCATGGTGGCCCGCGGACACGGCCAGATCGTCAACATCTCGTCGGTGGCCGGACGTCTGCCCACACCGGGGTTGACGGTGTACAACGCGGCGAAGGCAGGCGTCATCGAGTTCTCGGAGGCACTCGATTCGGAGCTCGCCGGCCACGGTGTGCGGGTCGGCGTGGTGATGCCGACCTTCACCCAGACCGGACTCATCGACGGGCTCGCGACCAACTCGATGGTCACCTCCGTGAATACAGCCGTCGTCGCCGAACAGGTGCTCGCCTCCATCGCCGGCGTCCGGGTGCGTGCCGCTGCCCCGCGCTCCATGGGCTGGGTGAACGCCTACCCGATTCTGCCGCGGAGCCTCAAACGCGCCTTGCTGCGCACCACACGCTCGGGCGAGATCTTCATGAACCCCGATCCCGAGTCACGATCCGCTTACAGCAGACGGATAGGCCAGAGCTGAATCAGTACGCTCGACCGGGTGGGGTTCAGATCAGACGACCGCCTCAGACAATGGAGGCGCGCGCGCAGCGAACTGCGCAGTGCGCGTGACGATTTGGCGGAGGCCGAGGCGTCGGCCGGGTTGCGTTCGCGGATGTCGCGCCGCACGCGGTGGATTCTCGCGACGGTCGCCGTCCTCGCGCTCGCAGCTGCGGGGGCCGGAATCTGGTACGCGGCGGCAGCACCCCAGCGGTATTCGGACGAGGACTACCTGAAAGCGGCGACGGCCGAGGTGGAACTGCTGCTGGACGTCGACGCGAACGACCCCGCGCGTGCCAAGCGCATCCTCGCCGGTGCCACCGGCTCCTTTCACGACGCGTTCGCGCAGTCGGCGGACGCCTACAGTTCATACGTCAAGGATTCCGGCGCCCACGGCCAGGGCCGCATCGACGCGGCCGCCGTGCAGTCCAGTTCGGCCGACGGCGCCGAGGTGATGGTCGCCGCCAGTGTCCAGGTCGGCGACCGTGACACCGAGCAGGACGCGGCCCCGCTGCAGAACCTGCGCCTGGTCGTCAGCCTGGTCCCCGAAGACGGAGACCTCAAGGTCGACGGGTTGGTGATGGTTCCGTGAACCGCTTCCTCACCTATCTCGAGAAGCCGATGTCGACGTGGGGAACGGTGCTCCGACTCGGCGTGACCGCCGTCGTCTTCACCGCGGGGTTGATCTTCTGTATCAGTGGCCTCGACGACCACGCTGAACAGCGGGACGCCGCGCAGGCGCGGCAGACGCTGCAGGAGAAGGCCGGAACCATCGTCGCCGACGTCTTCTCCGTCGACTCGCGAACCTGGGCCGGCGACCGGAAGACCGCGCGCAGCCTGGTGGCGCCACCGCTGTCGATCGCGTCGGGCCCCGCACTGAACGGGCCTCCGCCCGACGGCACCGCGTCGGTGAGTTGGGTTCCGCAGAACGTCGCCGTCTCCTGGGCCGACGGTGACGCGGGAGAGGCGCTGGTGATCGTGCAGGTCACGGTGACCTCGCGCAGCGGGCACAGTGAGAGCAGAACCAAGGCGGTCCAGGCGTCGTACGTCCGCTCCGACGACCGCTGGCTGCTGAGCGGATTGGAGGAACTGCAGTGACCGACGACGCCGCCGACACCCGACGACTGCAGCAGGCCCGCGAGCGGTACGACCAAGCCGTCCGGTCGGAGCGGCAGGCGCGGGCGGCCGCTGAACCCGCGCTGGTCAGGCGCTCCCATCGCCGGGCCGCGGGGGTCCGATTGGCTGTGGTCGCCGCGGTGATCGCCGCGCTCGGACTCATCGGCGTGGGCTGGTGGGCGCACAGTTCGGCGGACTCGATGGCTACTTCGGCGAGCGAGGAGCAGGCGGCGCGCGAGGCCGCCGAGCACGCGATCGTCACGATGCTCACCTCCGATCCGGCGCACGCCGACCGATATGTCGGCGACATCCTGGCAGTCAGCACCGGCGACCAGCGGATCCGGATTCAGGGCGCCCGCGAGCAACTCCAGTCGACGGTGGCGTCGCAGCCGCGCCCCAGTTCCGGTCAGATCCTCTCCTCGGGCGTCGTGGGTACCGAGGACGGCAAGACGTCGGTGCTGGTGGTCGCGCAGGCCACCAGCCCGGAACTGATCGGCGGTGATCCGTCGCAGAGCCGGGTCGGCGTCAGCGTGACGATGGCCGAGGTCGACGGGCACTGGCTGGTGCAGCAGACGGAGGCGGTGTCCTGATGGGAACTCACTCGAGGGACGACGCGGGCGTGGGTGCCGTCGCCGAACCCGAGCGTCCAGCGGCCGGGTCGGGCCCCTGGTCGCGGTGGCGGGCGCAGGTGCCCGGTGACCGTCGGTGGCAGACGGCGTGGGCGCTGGTGACGGTCGCGGCGCTGGTGGTCGCGGTCGTCGGATGGATCGTCGGAGTGCAATCGCGTGCCGAACCCGCCGTACCGGACCATACGGCCGTGCGTGCGGCGTCCGAGGGCGTGACGGCTCTGATGACCTTCACCCCGGACGACTCCGCCGCGCAGCGTGCCGAAGTCCAGAAACACCTGACCGGCGCGCTGGCCGCAGACTATGCTGCTCGCGGCCCCGACGTGGTCTTTCCCGACGCGGTCTCCGCGAAGGTCTCGATGCGAACCACCATCTCGAGCGCGGCTCCGGGGGAGCGGCACGACGAACAGATGTCGGTGCTGGTGTTCGCCACTCAGGAAGTGACGGTGGGCAAACAACAGGACTATCCGACGAGAACGGGTATCGCACGATGGGCCACGGTCACTAGAGTGGGCGATGTTTGGCGGTTGTCGCGGGTGGAGAACGTTTCGCCGCAATGAGATTGGGATGTGACGCAGTGGTCGAGGCACCAGTGGTGGTCGTGGGGGCGGGACTCGGCGGGGTCCGCCTGGCGGAGAACCTGCGCAACGGCGGATACGACGGGCCGATCACGCTGCTCGGGGCCGAGCAGCATCCGCCCTACGACCGTCCGCCGTTGTCGAAGACCGTCCTCACCGGCGACGACGAACGCGTCGACCTCAAGCCCGCGGAGTTCTTCCGGGACTCGGACATCGATCTGCGCACCGGTACCCGGGTGGTCGCCGTCGACCCGACGTCCCACACGGTCTCCGTGGAATGCGACGGAACCGTCGAGCCGTTGCCGTACGGCACGTTGGTCCTGGCGACCGGGCTGGCCGCACGGCGCTTCCCGGGGTCGGAGGGCGTCGCCGGAGTGCACGTCATCCGGACCGTCGAGGACGCGCTGGCACTGCGGGCGGAAGCGACGTCGGCGAGCCGCGCGGTCGTGATCGGCGCCGGGTTCATCGGCTGCGAGGTGACCGCGAGTCTGCACTCGATGGACATCTCGGTGACTCTGGTGGAACCCACGCCGGCGCCGCTCTCGGGGCCGCTCGGCCCCCGGATCGGTGAGATGGTCACCCGCCTTCACGTGGAGGCCGGGGTCGACCTGCGGGTGGGCGTGGGCGTCGACGAGATCGTGACGGAGGACGGCCGCGCGGCGGGCGTCGTCCTGTCCGACGGCAGCCGGGTGGACGCGGATCTGATCGTGGTCGGCATCGGCGGCTACCCGGAGCTGGAGTATCTCGAAGGATCGGGTATCGAACTCGCGGACCGTGCGGCCGGAGGCGGCGTCGCGTGCGACGGTGTCGGCCGCACCGGGGTGGCGGACGTGTACGCCCTCGGCGACTGCGCCAACTGGCACGACGTGGACGGTCACGGCCACCGCGTCGAGCACTGGACCCACACGGTCGATCAGGCCGCGATGGTGGCCGCGCACCTGTTGGGTCACGCGATCCCGCATCAGACAGTGCCGTACTTCTGGAGTGACCAGTACGGGCTCAAGTTCCAGATGCTCGGCACGCCGCGCCCGGACGACGAGGTGCATCTGGTGGACGACGACGGCCGCAAGTTCTTGGCGTACTACAGCCGGGAGGGGCTGCTGACCGGCGTCGTCGGCGCCGGCCGAGTGGGCAAGCTGATGAAGGCACGACAGTTCCTGCTCACCCCTACGCCGATCTCCACGCTGCTCGGCGGATGAACGCCGACTCCGGTGCCTCTGAGATCGTCTCGGCCGTCGAGGCGCTCGGGGATCCGGAGCGCGCGGCGTCGTCGCAGCGATTCTTCAAGACCGGACCGGGCCAGTACGGAGAAGGCGATCGTTTCGCCGGTGTGCCGGTGCCGAAGCTTCGGGCCCTGGCCCGGAGTCTGCGTGGACTTCCGCGGTCGGTGATCGTCGACCTCCTCGGCGACCGGACCCACGAGGTCCGTCACCTCGCACTGTTGATTCTGGCCGACAACTACTCGCGCGAGAGCGGCGATCCCGAACGGTGGGTGGACGTCTATCGGGACGCCGTGCGCGGCGGTCGAGTGGACAACTGGGATCTGGTCGACGTCTCCGCGTACGCGATCCTCGGGGATCGGTGCCTGCGCTCGGGCGACTGGTCGGAATTGCTCGAGTGGGCAGCATCGGACGATCTGTGGCAGCGCCGCGCCGGTATCGTCGCGACGTTCGCGTTCATTCGGGCGGGGCGCTGGGAGCAGATCGAGGCGGTGGCTCCATTGGTGATCGACGACCGGCGCGATCTGATCCAGAAGGCGTTCGGCTGGATGCTGCGCGAGGCGGGCAAGCGCGCCGACGAGCAGACGCTGCTCCGCTATCTGGAGGTCAACGCCTCGTCGATGGGCCGTACCGCGCTGTCGTACGCCGTGGAACGACTGTCGACGGAACGCAGGGCTCACTTCCGCTCGCTGTGAGCGGGATCGGAACGCTACCCCTCACTCAGCGGCGGCGCGGCGCGGCGCACCCCGTCGTACCAGGAGAGCGAGGGCGATGAGCGGCACCTGCAGGGGCAGGCGGGCCCATGCGACAGCCTTCAGCGCCGGGCTCTTGTCGACCCACAGACGCACCATGTTCACGTTCGCGGGAAAGACGGCGATGAACAGCATCGCTGCCAGTCCAGCTGCGGTGCGTCGGGTACGCGGAGCGAGAACCGCTGCGCCCAAACCGATCTCGGCCATGCCCGAGGCATAGGTCCACGCGCGCGCGTCGCCGGGCACCTCATCGGGAACGATGGCGTCGAACGGCTTCGGCGCGGCGAAATGCAGTGCGCCGGGGACCAGCAGGATCAGCGACAGGACTCGGGCCAGACGTTCGTTCGTCATGGGCCGAGTCTAGTGCCTGACTCCGGCGGGCCGGTCGCGCGAGTCGGTTCCCCGCGAGTCAGAACTCGATCTTGAGCTTGTCTGCGGTGGGCCGGGCCTGGCAGCCGAGGATGTAGCCGTCGGCGATGTCGTCGGGATCGAGGGCGCCGGTGACCTCCATGTCGACCGTGCCCTCGACGAGCGTGCAGGCGCACGAACCGCACTCGCCCTCCTGGCACGAGTACGGCGCGTCGAGTCCGGCGGCCAGCATGATGTCGACCAGGGTGCGCGACCGCGGCCACGCGAGGGTGTGCGTCTCGCCGTCGAGTTCCACTTCCACTTCGGCGGCGGCTGCGGCCTCCTCGGCCGAGACCTCGCCCAGTTCGACGTCCGCGAACGGGTCGCCCGAGAGCGAGTTGTAGATCTCGACGTGCACCCTCTTGCTGTCGAAGCGGGCCTTGATCAGGGCGCTGTGGGCGGCGTCCATGAACGGGCCCGGCCCGCACATGTACGCGGTGTGCGTGGCCGACATCGGGGCGAAGAGCGTCGCCAGGGTGCGGTCGCTCGGCAGACCCTGTACCGATTCGAGCCAGTGCAGCACCGTCAGCCGGGCCGGGTACTTGGCCTGCAGCCGGCGCAGTTCGTCGGCGAAGATCACGTCGTTCTCGCTGCGGTTGGCGTAGAAGAACGTGATCTGACCGGTTCCGGTGAGCAGGGCGTGCTTCAGAATCGACATCACCGGGGTGACGCCCGACCCGGCTGCGATCAGCAGCAGCGGGGTGTGGAAGTTCGCCGGGGTGAAGACGCCCGAAGGCGGCAGTGCCTCGATCTGCGAGCCGGCCTCCAGGTTGTCGCAGATCCAGTTGGATCCGTAACCGTCGGCGGTGCGCTTGACGGTGACCTTCGGCAGTTTGTCGTGGCGGGGCGCCGACGACAGCGAGTAGCACCGCGCCACGGAACCGGTCTGATCGCTCGGGATCCGCAGAGTCAGGAACTGCCCGGGCAGGTAGTCCTCGAACTTCTCCCGGTGGGTGTCGGGGATGTCGAAGACGATGCTGCGCGCGTCGGCGGTCTCATCGATCACCTCGGAGACGGTGAGGATGGCGCTGCGCGCGCTGTGCGGGGTCAATTCGGTCATCGGTTGACTCTCTGTGGAATCGGGCCCGGCGCTCGGCCGTGGCAAAACTGAAACGTGTTCTATTTAGGATATCAGCGCTTCGAAGTCTGTCACAGACCTCGTTCCGGATGGCGGGAGCCGGGTGTGCGGCGGCGAGTCCGCCGGGGCGGTCGGGCTACGTCTGCGTGAGTGATGCGACCCCGTCGATCAGGATGCGGCTGCCCGATCGCAGCAGGTCGGTGAGGTCGGCCGACGGGTCCGGGAGCCATTGGTCGTATGCGGCGAGCGCGGTGCCCAGCGTCTGCCAGGCGATGGTCTGCGGAACGTGCGACGCGGGGGCGAGTCCGAGTCTGGCACCGCAGTGGTCGGCGATGACCTGTCGCCAGTCCTGGTACATCAGCATCGAGTGGGCCTGGAGCGCCGGTACGCCCAGGAGCAGTGCCATCCGGCGGCGATGTTTGTCGATCTCGGATGCCGGGACGGTGTTGAAGGCGATCAGCGCGTCGCGGAGGGTGGCGCCGAGCGGGACGTCGTCGGAACTGTTCCGCAGAAGGTCCCGGAGACCGTCGAGGTGCTCGTTGAACTCACCCCAGGCCAGAGAGTTCTTGGACGGGTAGTAGCGGAACAGCGTGCGGCGGGCGATTCCGGCGGCGGCGGCGATGTCGTCGACGCTGGTCTCGTCGAAGCCGTGCTCGGTGAACAGATCGATCGCGATGGCGCTGAGTCGGCCGCGTGTGGTTGCGGCCGGCCGGCCGCCGAGCACTCCCGCACGCCCAGATCTGGTCATCGCTCATCATCTCCGATCCAAGAAACCGCCGGTCACGATCTTACGACGCACAATTCTCGCCAACCCCTAGAGATTCTGCACCCAGTGCCATTATGGTGTGAAGCGAACCACATCAGTACTCGTGAAGGAGGATGGTTCATATGGCCGATCAGGCGAATGCGACTCAGCAGGATCTCGTGGCTGAGTCTCTGGTGGAGGAAGTGTCCATCGACGGGATGTGTGGCGTCTACTGATGACGACGGCATCGACCACTGTTCCCGGCGGCCCTGCGGCCGCCGGGAGCGGTACCCCATTCGACGTATCGCGTGCGTGGCGGATGAATCCGAAAGTCGCTCTGCGACCGGAGCCGTTCGGCGCGCTGCTGTATCACTTCGGGACGCGCAAGCTCTCGTTTCTGAAGAACCTCGAGGTGGTCAGGCTGGTCCAGTCTCTGGACGACCACGACAGTGCCGACGCTGCGATGACCGCGACCGGCATCGGCGACGGCGATCGCCCGCTGTATCTGCAAGCCCTCTCCGCGCTGAGCGAGTCCGGAATGATCATCGAACGGCAGGCCCCGGACGCCGCCTCTCGACCCGCGCCGGCGCACCCGACCGAGGAGTGACCCTGTGACCACCCTGGAATCCCGCCCCGGCGCCGAGGCTCTCGGCATGCCGTCCCTCACGCCGCCGCTGACGGTGCCCGCGCCGCCGAAGGTCGGGCGCCTCGTCGACCAGTTCGAGCGGGGGCTGGACGCGCCGATCTGCCTCACGTGGGAACTGACGTACGCCTGCAACCTGTCGTGCGTGCACTGCCTGTCGAGCTCGGGCAAGCGTGATCCGCGTGAGCTCTCGACCGAACAGTGCAAGGCGATCATCGACGAGCTGCAGCGCATGCAGGTGTTCTACGTCAACATCGGCGGCGGCGAGCCGACCGTGCGGCCCGACTTCTGGGAGCTCGTCGACTACGCGACCGATCACCAGGTCGGCGTGAAGTTCTCGACCAACGGGTTGCGGATCACTCCGGAGGTGGCGGCGCGGCTGGCCGCGTCCGACTACGTCGACGTCCAGATCTCGCTCGACGGCGCCAACGCCGAGGTGAACGACGCCGTCCGCGGTCCGGGGTCGTTCGACATGGCGGTCCGCGCGCTCGAAAACCTCGCCGACGCGGGATTCCGCGACGCCAAGATCAGCGTCGTGATGACCCGTCACAACGTCGCGCAACTCGACGAGTTCAAGGCTTTGGCCGACAAGTACGGTGCCACGCTGCGCATCACGCGCCTGCGTCCCTCCGGGCGCGGCGCCGATGTGTGGGACGATCTGCACCCGCTTCCCGAGCAGCAGCGCGAGCTCTACGAATGGCTGGTGGCCCATGGCGACCGGGTGCTCACCGGAGACTCGTTCTTCCACCTCTCGGCGTTCGCCGGAGCGGGTGGCAGCGGTCTGCCGGGTCTGAACCTGTGCGGGGCCGGCCGGGTCGTGTGCCTCATCGATCCGGTGGGCGACGTGTACGCCTGCCCGTTCGCGATCCACGAGAACTTCCTCGCCGGAAACATCACCACCGACGGCGGATTCCAGGAGATCTGGCAGCGGTCGGAGCTGTTCACCGAGCTCCGGGAACCGCAGAGTGCCGGGGCATGCGCCAGCTGCAACCACTACGACGCGTGCCGCGGTGGATGCATGGCGGCGAAGTTCTTCACGGGACTGCCGCTCGACGGTCCCGACCCCGAGTGCGTCCAGGGCTACGGTGAGTCGCTGCTGGCCGGCGAACGGTCGAAGCCGACCGCCAACAAGGACCACTCCCGCGGGGTGCCGCTGACCTTGATGACGCGCCCGCCGTCGCGCGACTGCGACGAGAACCCGCTCGCCGGATTCATGCCGACCACCGCGACCGGCTGCTCGTCGTCGGGCTGCTCCTGAGCGATTGCCTTTTGCGCCAGTTGAGCGAGCGAAGCGAGTCGAAACATCGGCGAGCTTCCAGCGGGCACGCGGGCGGTTTGTCGTTTCGACTCGCTTCGCTCGCTCAACTGGCCTGAGAAGGACGCTCGCTCAACTGGCCTGGGGGAGGCGCTCGCCCAGCAAGCCTGAGAAGGACGCTCGCTCAACTGGCCTGGGGGAGGCGCTCGCCCAGCAAGCCTGGGAAGGACGCTCGCTCAACTGGCCTGAGAAGGACGCTCGCTCAACTGGCCTGAGAAGGACGCTCGTTCAACTGGCCTGGCGAGACGCTCGCTCAACAAGCCCGCCCAGCACAACGCGAACTCTCACATCATTCACAGCAGGAAAGAGACTGATCATGTCCAAGTTCTCCGAACTCATGGAGAAGAACCCGTGGCGGCAGAACCCGTGGTTCGAGACCATCGGCGAGGCGCAGCGTCGAGCCAAGAAGCGGTTGCCGAAGACGGTCTACTCGTCGCTGATCGCCGGCACTCAGGCCGGTATCACCGTCAACGACAATGTGGACGCCTTCGGGGAGCTCGGGTTCTCGCCGCACGTCATCGGGGTGAAGCCGGAGCGCAATCTCGCCACCCGCGTCATGGGGCAGGACCTCCCGTTCCCGGTGATGATCTCGCCCACCGGTGTGCAGGCGGTCAATCCCGACGGCGAAGTGGCGGTGGCGCGAGCCGCGGCCAACCGCGGAACCGCGATGGGACTGTCCAGCTTCGCGTCGAAGCCGGTGGAGGAAGTGACCGCGGTCAACGACAAGATCTTCTTCCAGATCTACTGGCTCGGCAGTCGTGAGGACATCCTGGCGCGCGCCGAGCGCGCCCGCGCGGCCGGCTGCAAGGGCCTGATCGTCACCACCGACTGGGTGTTCAACGTCGGGCGCGACTGGGGCAGCCCGGAGATCCCCGAGCAGGTCGACTTCAACGCCGTAGCCAAGCTGGCGCCTGAGATGATCACCAAGCCCCGGTACACGATGAGCTGGTTCCGCGACGGCAAGCTCATCATCCCCGACCTGAGTGCGCCGAACATCGCGCACAAGGGCGAGCCGGGACCGACCTTCTTCGACGTCTACGGCCAGTGGATGAACACTCCGCCGCCCACCTGGGAGGACATCCAGTGGCTGCGTGAGCAGTGGGGCGGCGAGTTCATGGTCAAGGGCATCACCCGAATCGACGATGCGCGCCGCGCGGTCGACATCGGCGCCACCGCGATCTCCGTCTCCAATCACGGCGGCAACAATCTCGACGGCACGCCGGCCACGATCCGCGTCCTCGGACCGATCGCGGACGCGGTCGGCAACGAGGTCGACGTTCTGCTCGACGGTGGCATCCGCCGCGGCAGCGACGTGGTCAAAGCGCTCGCACTGGGCGCCAAGGCCGTCATGATCGGCCGCGCCTACCTGTGGGGTCTTGCCGCCAACGGGCAGACCGGCGTGGAGAACGTCCTCGACCTGCTTCGCATGGGCGTCGACTCGGCGATGATGGGTCTGGGTAAATCCGACGTCGCCGATCTCTCGCGAGCCGACCTGATCATCCCCGAAGGATTCGAGCAGATTCACGGCGCGTGAGTCACGGGGCGACCCGTCGACGGCGATTCGGCCGGCGGCCCTGATCGGGGCCGCCGGCCGATCACATTCGCCGAGTCACCGTCGTCAAGTCATCGCCTGGCCGTCACGTCTTCGCGTGAGTGAACCGACCCCATACGGTGTCGACGACGCCGACCGCGGGCCGCGGCGTCACGCCCCGCGGCTTCTCCCGGCCCTTCGACGGAGGTGCGATCGCGGCAGCCCGTTCGGTGGCGGGCGGCGGGAACCTCCGCAGGAGCCGCTCGCGTCGCGACGGCTGCACGTTGGCGCGCATCACGTCGCCGCGGTAGTGAGCCACCACGCGCGGGTCCATCACGCGTCGCCACAGGGGAGGCATCAGTGCCAGCAGCAGCATCGCCGCGTAACCGGCCGGCATCTGCGGCGCGGTGTCGTACGACCGCAGCGCTTGATAGCGGCGCCGCGGATTTGCGTGATGGTCCGAGTGGCGCTGCAGATGGTAGAGGAACAGGTTGCTGCAGATGTAGTCGCAGTTCCAGCTGTGCTCGGGAAGAATCTTTCCCGGACGTCCGTTCTCACCGACGGGCCGGAGGAGTCCGTAGTGCTCGATGTAGTTGACGCCTTCGAGGATCAGTGCCGAGATGGCTGCCTGCAGGACGAACCAGGGAAGAACGCCGGGGCCGAAGGCGATCGCGACGGCCGCTGCCAGCACCGCGGTGAGCAGCCAGGTCTGGACGACGTCGTTGCGCAGCGTCCAGAAACCCTTGCCCTGCCGCCGGAGCCGGTCGCGCTCGAGCCGGATACCCGAGCGCAGCCCGCCGAAGATCGCGCGGGGCCAGAACGCCCACAGCGATTCGCCCAGCCGTGCGCTCGCCGGGTCGCCGGGTGTCGCGACCAGGACGTGATGTCCGACGTTGTGCTCGATGTAGAAGTGTCCGTATGCGCTGGGAGCGAGCGCGATCTTGGCCAGCGACTTCTCCAGCCGCGGCTTCTTGTGACCGAGTTCGTGCGCCACATTGATCGCGATGGCGCTCGAGACCGCGATCGTCATCGACATGGCGATGCGCTCACCGGTGGCCATCGGCGCGTGCGCCAGACACCAGAAGCCGAAGAAGAATCCCGCGTACTGGACCGGAAGATAGGCGTACACGCACCAGCGGTAGTACGGGTCCGCTTCAAGACGCGCCAGAACCTCGTCGGGCGGATTCACTTGATCGAGCCGGACGAGTAGATCGATCAGAGGAATCAGTACCACGAAAACGAGGAAACCGACGGCCCAGAAGATCCCCCACGACAGATAATGAACCAGCAACCACGCGATGCCGGGGCCGAAAGCCGCCACGATGCCGAGAGGCCAGAGATAGCGTTTGCGGTCGCGCCATCGGTCGGCCTGATCCGGTTGCCGCCCCTGTCGTCGCATACCCCTCGCCTCCCCACCGCTGCCCCCAACGGCCGGTGATTTCAAGACTAACTTCACATCGGCGTCGGATACTCGGATATCGACGAGGAAAGCAGGTTCGTTATCCGGTTTTCACGCCGATGATGACCGCAGGCACGGATCTGACAGACACCGTCTTCGCATGTCAGACGAATGAGACATGCTCGGCGGACGCGGCTGCGATCGAGTCAGACCTTCGAATGACCCATGTCGATCTGGAACTCGGCGCCGGTGACCGACTGGGCCGTCGAGAGGTACAGCACGGCGTCGGACAGATCGTCGAGGCTGGCGACCGGGTAGTGGCCGAGCATTGACGGGAAGTGCATGCCGTACTCCTCGAAGGCCTTCATCGCGGAGGTGTCTTCGAGCCCCATCGGGGTGTGCACCGCGTACGGGTGGACGGTGTTGACGCGGATGCGCTTGGGCCCGAGTTCCTTGGCGGCGGTCTGCGCCAGGCCGCGCAACCCGAACTTGGACGCCGAGTACGACGCCTGCACCGGCATCGCCTTGAGGCCGGCGACGGACGAGATGATGGTGATGCTGCCGCCGTTGCCCGCGTCCAGGATCGCCGGAATGGACGCCTTCAACGTCTTCCAGGTGCCGACCAGGTTCACATCGATCACATCGGTGAACTGCTCCTCGGACAGTTCCCACGTGAGGCCCCAGGTGAGAATGCCGGCGTTGGCCACGACATGGTCCAGGCGACCGAACTGTTCGACGCCGTCGGCCACGAGCTGCTCCTGGAAGGCGAGGTCGCGGGTATCGCCCTGCCGCGCGAGGATCTTGCCGCCCGCTTCTTCGACGAGCCGGACGGTCTCGGCGAGGTCGTCAGCGGTCGACGGCGGGTAGGTCATGTGGTCGGCCACCGGGCCGGCGAGGTCCATGCCGATGACGGACGCGCCTTCGCGTGCGAACCGGACCGCGTGGTTGCGCCCCTGGCCGCGTGCGATGCCGGTGATGTAGACGACCTGACCGTCGAACTGTCCCATGCTGGTATGCCTCTCGTCACAATGCCCTGAGAGCCAAACTGTAACACGTTCTAGTCAATCGGAAACGGCCGGGACGCACGACGCCGGAGGGGCGTGCGTCGTGCGTCCCGGCCGTCGGGCCGAGTCGGAGTAGGTCTCAGTCCTGCCAGACCGTCGCCGGGTCGGTGGCCTCACGTGCGGGGCCGACGGGGGTCTGCGTGGCCGATCGCTGGAACCGCGGTGCCACCTGCGCCTGCGTGACGCCGTCGATCTCGACGAGCGTGCCGCGGGCGGCCAGGTGCGGATCGTGAGGAGCCTCGGTGAAGTCGAGGATCGGGGACGTGCAGGCGTCGGTGCCGTCGAAGATCGCCGCCCACTCGTCGCGCGTCTTGGTCTTGAACGTGTCGGCGAAGATCTGCTTCAGCTCGCCCCACTTCGCGGTGTCGAGCTGATTCGGCAGCGACGCCGGGTCGAGTTCGAGACCTTTCAGGAGTTCGGCGTAGAACTGCGGTTCGATGGCGCCGACGGCCATCCACTTGCCGTCGGAGGTCTCGTACACCTCGTAGAACGGGGCGCCGGTGTCCAGGAGGTTGACTCCGCGCCGGTCCTGCCAGAGTCCGGTGCCGCGGAAGGCCCACATCATCTGCCCGAGGACCGACGCTCCGTCGCACATCGCGGCGTCGATGACCTCGCCCTTACCTGAGGTGGCACGCTCGACCAGTGCGGCGAGGACGCCCATGACCAGGAACATCGAGCCGCCGCCGAAGTCGCCGACCAGGTTCAACGGCGGGGTCGGCTTCTCGTTCGGGCGGCCGATGGCGTGCAGCATTCCGGTGAGCGAGATGTAGTTCATGTCGTGTCCGGCGAGGTCGGCGCGCGGACCGTCCTGACCCCAGCCCGTCATCCGGCCGTAGATCAGCCCGGGGTTCACCGCGTGCAGATCGTCCGGACCGAAGCCGAGCCGCTCCATGACCCCGGGGCGGAAGCCCTCGATGACCACATCGGCTTTGGCGACCAGGTTGAGAATGGTCTCGCGATCGGCCGGGTTCTTCAGATTGGCTTCGATGACGCGGCGGCCGCGCAGCATGGCGTCGGCGTTCCGCTCCGGAGACGGCAGTTCGCCTGGTCGCTGGACGCGCACGACGTCGGCGCCGAGGTCGGCCAGCAGCATCGCGGCGTGCGGTCCGGGGCCGATGCCCGCGAACTCGATGACGCGGATGTCGGCGAGGGGGCCGGAACGTCCGGACGGCCGGCGGGTGGGAGTAGACACGGGGAGGACTCCGTTCACAGGTATCACCACGACCTGACGGCGTGGTCTGGGTCACGTGCGGTCGTCACTATACACGTGTACCGGATTCGCACTGATGGTGTCAGTGGTTCGGATGAGGCGCGCAGACCGGCAAAAGGGCCCCAACGGTTCCCTAGCCAGGGGGCACGTCGGTAACGTTGTCGCAATGACACCGGCGACCGAATTGGCGTCCCGGACGTGGCATGAACTGGTCGGGGCCGAGCCGACGTTAGTCGTGCCGGTCGGGGCTGTCGAACAGCATGGCCCGCATCTGCCGCTCGACACAGATGCGCGCATTGCGGACGCCGTGTCGCGCGAAGCGGTTGCCGCACTGGATGATTCGTCGGATGTTCTGGTGGCGCCGTCGATCTCGTACGGCGCTTCGGGCGAGCACGAGGGCTTCCCGGGGACCGTCTCGATCGGGCGTGAGGCCCTCCGACTGCTGGTTCTCGAGTACGGGCGCAGCGCGATGCGCTGGGCCGGTCGGCTGCTGTTCGTGAACGCCCACGGCGGCAATGCGCACGCGATCGCGGACGCCGTCGCGCGGTTGCGCTACGAGGGACGCGACGCGGCCTGGTTTCCCTGTGCGTTCCCGTCGGCCGACGCGCATGCCGGCCTCACCGAGACGAGCGTGGTACTGGACCTCGCGCCGGAGTCGGTCCGCCGGGACCTGCTCGCGGCCGGGAACACGGCGCCGATCGCCGAACTGCTCGATCCGATGAGAAAGGGTGGCGTCGCGGCCGTCTCGGCCACCGGAGTGCTCGGCGATCCCACTGCCGCGAATCCGGCGCTCGGTCGTCGGCTCCTTGCGGACCTGGCCGGGCAGTTGGCGGAATCGGTGCGTGCCTGGGACGTCGACGAGGCGGGGAGGCTTCGGTGACGCCACCGGTGAACGCCGACCTCCCGGTAGGGTTCCAGGTCCAGATCGATCCGCGCTGCGTTCGGCGCGGCGACCTCCGCAACCTGGTCGGCGGCTCGCCGCTGCGGGTGCTGAAGCTCTCGGATGCAGCGCTGGGGATGACTTCCGCGGACGGTCGGATCGAAGTCAGCGACGCCGGGACGCGCAGCCTCGCCCGAACCCTGCTCGACGCCGGAATCGCACACCCGCGCCCGATGGCCGGACCCAAGGAGTGCGAGGTCACGGTGGTGATCCCGGTGCGCGACAATCAGGCGGGTGTGGACCGACTCGTCGAAGCGCTTCCCGGGCTGCGGGTGATCGTGGTGGACGATGCCTCGTCGCGGCCGATGACTGTTCCCGACGACGAACGCCTCCGTGTGATCCGGCTGGAGGTGAACGCGGGGCCCGCGGCCGCGCGCAACGCCGGTTTCGACGCCGCCGACACCGAGTTCGTCGCCTTCCTCGACTCAGACACCCGCCCGTGCGGTGAGTGGCTGACGATGCTGCTGAGTCACTTCTCCGACCCCGCGGTCGCGATCGTCGCACCGCGGATCGTCGGACTCGGCGACACCGCGGGCCGCGACGGACGGACGCCGGTGGCGGCCTACGCGAACAGGTACTCCTCACTGGACATGGGGCCGAATGAGGGCCCGGTGCGGCCGGGCACTCCGATCGCGTACGTGCCGAGCGCGGCGATGGTGGTGCGTCGCGCCGCCTTCGCCCGGTTCGATGAGTCGCTGCGTGTAGCTGAGGACGTCGATCTGTGCTGGCGCACGCACGCGGCCGGTTGGGTGGTCCGATACGACCCGGTCGCGCACGTCGCACACGACCATCGGCAGTCGCTCCGGGCGATGCTCGACCGCCGTCGCTTCTACGGCACCGGCGCGGCTGAACTCGCGAGTCGGCATGATCGGTTGGCCGCTCCGGTGATGACGAGCATTCCGCTGGCGGTCGCGGTGGTGTCGCTGCTGACTCGGACCAGGATCGGCCTGGGAGTGGCGATGCTGGTCTCCGGCTGGATCTTCGGTCGCATCCGGAAGCCGCTCGCAGGCGTGCCGGCGCGTGACCTCATCGCAGCGCGCAACGTCGGCCGAGCGCTGGGCTACGGTGTCCTGCAGATCTGGTCGGCGGCCCTGCGTCACTACTGGCCGCTGTCGCTGCTCGGTCTGGTGGTCTCGTCGCGATTCCGACGGTGGTTCCTTGAGGCCGCGGTGGCCGAGGCTGCGGTGATGTGGTTGCGATCCCGGATCGCCGAGCCGTCGTCGCCGATGGTGGAACCGGTGGGGTACTCGGTGATCCGGCGGCTCGACGACTTCGCCTACGGACTCGGCCTGTGGCAGGGTGCGGTGACCAATCGCGACTGGTCGGCGCTGCGGCCTGTCGTCACCCGCTGACACGGACCGCGTGAGGCGATGAGCGGCCACCGGGCGCGTGCCGTCGAGACCGCCGACGTGGTCGTCGTGGGAGCGGGCAGCGCCGGGTGCGTGGTGGCCGATCGGCTGTCGCGCGATGCTGGCAGGAAGACCCTGCTTCTCGAGGCGGGGCATGCCCTACCTCCGCGTACGGCGGTGACCGCGATGAGCCGGCTGCCGATCGCGCCGGGAAGCGAGCGCGTGCGGCGAGTGCGGGAGCGGCGCGGACGCGATGTGGTGCGCGGCTATGGCGCCGGCGGGTCGTCCGCGGTCAACGGCGGCTATTTCCTGCGCGGACACCGCGACGACTATGCGGCGTGGCCGTGGCCGGCGAGCCGGATCGACGACGCCTTCGACGTGCTCGACGGCGGTGCCGCCGGGGGCGGGGTGATGCGCGTGCGGGAGGTTCTCGACGGCGAACTCGGTCCGGCGGGGTCGGCCTTCGAGACTTATTGGCGAACCCGCGTGGCCGCGGGACCCGAGGGCGCTTGGCCGGTGGTCGGCGTGAATCGGGTCCGCAGCAACAGCATCCGCGACGGGGGAGTGTTACGGCGGTGGACGGCGATGGAGGCCTTCGCCCCCGCGGTCCGAGGCGGGAGCGAGGTGATATCGCTGGCCTCTGCGGGTGGACGGGTGACGGGAGTGCACACCGCCGCCGGGCGCATCGACGCCGCCACCGTGGTGCTCACCGCGGGCACGCTGGGCACGGCAGAGCTGGTGTTGCCGCTGCTGGGCGGGGAACTGTCGGTGTACGAGCATCCCGAATCGCTGGTGCGCTTCGCCGCTCGGCGCCCCCTCCGGACGCAGGTGCTGCTGCCGACCGTGGTGCACACCGCAGACGGCCTCGAAATCCGCTGCTACAGCGATGATTTCGCGTCGTTCATCGATGGGATTCCAGCCGGGGGCGTCCCGATCGGAGTCGCGGACATGACTCACGGCACCACCGGGCGCATCGGCATCGAGGGCGATGAGGTGGTGATCGATCTCGGTGTGCCCGACGCCGGCGGTCTCGAGCGGTTGTCGGAGGGAGTTGACGAGGTGCTGGAGATGCTGCACTCGCCGGCGTTCGACGGCCTCGTCGAGCCGGGATCGGTGACGGTGGATCCGGTGGTCGGGCTGTCGTCACATGCCTGGGGGACGCTCCCGCTGGGGGCGACCGTGGCACCGGACGGTTCCGTTCACGGCGTTCCCGGGCTCCACGTCGCCGACGGGTCGGTGCTGCCCGCGCCGCTGCGTTCGGGGCCGCACGCGAGTGTGATGGCGACGGCGGCGCTGATCGCCGAGGAACTGGTGGCGGGCGAGTCGGTCTGATCTGCCCGCGCCGAGTCGGGCGATCAGATGAAGTTCGTCGCGCCGCTTCCGGAAGGTCGGAGAAGGTCGGCACCGGATCGGCCGGAAACCGCAGTTCACGGGGGTTCTCTGCTGTAAAATCCGTTGGCCTGCCTGGTCAGCGCATTATCCGGCTGAACGACCGATTCTGATGGTCCACACCGGCCATTAGCGTCGGCGCGATGATGAGTGAGCGCGATTACCAAGAGCGGTCGCTGGCGGCGGTGATGAGCGGTGAGGCGAGGTGTGCCTTCCTCTTCGCACACTACGACGACAGCGTCTTCGACGCCTTTCACGCCATGGCGCATGCGAGCGGCGGAGCCATCGACATAGTCCTGTGCACCGAGTGCCCACGGGGTCGATGGGGCGAGTTCCGTCGACGATCGCTGCCGCCGGCGCTTCGCAACTCATTGCCGGTGAAGGTCGCGGCCAGATTCGTGGGCCGTCCGGTATTCGCCGAGTGGGACTACTACTGCGGACTCGCACTGACACCGGCCGAAGTGATCGACGTGCGCAGAGCCGAGCACGCCGCGGCGTGTGCAGCGGCGGGCGTACCGACGTTCGCCCTGGGCGATTACGAGGTGCAGTACTCGCGGTCGAGCCGCACGCGCTATCGACACGCGGTCGACGCGGCGACGGCACTGCTTCGGGATCACGATGTTCAGACGATCGTCACGCACCCCGCCTCCGCTCGTCATCCGGATCACCGACGCACGCATCGGTTGGCGCAGGAATGCCGCGAGCGCACCGGCGTCGATCTGGTGACGGTGTGCGAGCGGCCGTACACGGTGTGTTCGGAGGCCGACGGGTGCCGGGAGGTCGAGACCGACTCGGCGCTCGTCGCCTCACTGCTCCCGCTGGCGGATGAGGAGTGGGCGGGAAAGCTGGCCGCGACCAACGAGTACCGTACCCAGATCGGCGGACTCGAGAAGACCTTCGGATCGGCGTGGATGGACCGTGACCGACTCGGCGTCGAGTGCTATCACAGCCTCTGCGGCTCTCAGATCAGCGTGCGCCAGTAGTCCCAGAACTGGACGGTGATCATGGCGATCACGACCACGTAGTAGACGGGCAGCGCGATCCACAGCCACTCGCGGGCCGACCGGCCGCCGCGCGAGTCGGGCAGCACGCGCGAGATGCTGAGGATCAGCACCACCGGCATCAGCGTCCACACCACCATGCAGTACGGGCACAGCGCGTGAATGCGGTAGAGGCTCTGGAAGATCAAGTAGCCGACGAAGACCTGGCCGAGTGCCGAGACGACGGCCTGTCCGGCCCAGTACCAGCGTGGCAGTCGGACTCGTGCGATCGACAGCACGGCGGTCACCAGGATCACCGCGAAGGCGGGCAGGCCGAGCAGCGGATTCGGGAATCCGAAGAACTTGCCCTGATCGGTCACCATCACCGATCCGCACGAGATGATCGGATTGATGCTGCACGCGGGCGTGAACGACGGATCGATGAGCAGTTGGATGCGGTCGAGCGTCAGTGCGACCGCGGCAGCCATCCCGAGAACACCGCACACCAGCAGCACCCAGGCGGCCACCACGGGCACCGGGCGACGCTCTCGCCAGAAGCCCCGGGGGGCGGGCGGTGCGGTCTCAACGTCGCTCGCCGTGACTACGGGCGAACCGTCCTCGATCTCGGCCGGCGTCTCATCCGTCATGGCGGGCTACTTCGCGAGGGCCGCGTTGACGGCGTCGGTCAGGCCCTGCGGTCCCGCCTGCGGGTCGAACTGCTGTCCGTTGATGCGGATCCACGGAGTGCCCTGGAACTCGGGATTGCTTGTCGTGTCGGCGGTCTGCTTGGCCACCCACTGACCGAACTGGTTGTTCTCGATGCAGTCGGTGATGCCTTCCGCGCCGGCCTGCTTCGCGAGCGAGATCAGTTCGCTGTCCGGGAGTCCGGCGCCGCCCTCCTCGGGCTGGTTGGTGAAGAGGAGATTGTGGAACTTGAGCCAGATGCTCCAGTCGCCGTTCTTGGCGGTCGATTCGGCGACGCACGTGGACGCGTTCATGGCGCGGCTGGAGTAATTCGTGGTCGACATCCGGTCGAGGAATGCGATCGGGTGGTAGTCGACAGCGACCTGCGGGTTCTTCTCGAGTTCGGCGAGGGTGCCGCCGAAGCTCTGCTCGAAGGCACGGCACCCGGGGCACTGGAAGTCCTCGACGGTGGTGATGACGACCTTGGGCTCCGTGCCCGCCGGCGCACTGGTGATCCGGATGGAGCCGTCCGGCCGCATCACGGTGGGCGTGTCGGAACCGCCGGTGGTCGAGGCGCTGTCCTTGTTGTGGTTGATCGCCCAGAACGTGACGCCGACTGCGATGACGATCAGCACCACCGCCGCACCGATTTTGTAGATGAGGGAACGGCGGCGCTCGGCCTGCCGAGGATCGATGACGGTCCGGTTCTTCTGGGCCACGATTCTCTTCCTCCGCTATCGCTCAGCGAGTCTCCGGCCACCCTGTGTGTCCGGCGGTTACGAGTGCAACCCTACTGGCAGTCGACTGAGAAACTCATTACAGACCTGCGGAAAGGACCAAGGGCGTGCCTGATTCGGTCACTTCGGCGTCACCCAGGTGGTGATGTCGCAGTGGACCACCTCGGTTCCCGCAGTATCGAGGATCCGGATCGTGACCATCACTTCACGACCCTCGGTGATGGTCGAGAAGTCCACCGGTTCGGCCAACTCCGCGTGGGCGGTCAGTCGCGTGGTGGCCTTGGCGAGGTACTGCGTGCTCATCGCCTTGGGGATCCAGCGGTGCCCCGTCGGCACGGTGGCCTCCATCAACATCCCCATCGCGGTCTCGGCGAGATTGCAGGCCGCGATGGCGTGAAAGGTTCCGAGGTGGTTGTGAACGCCGAACCAGTTGGGCGCCGAGACACGGCAGTATCCGGGTTCCATCTCCTCGACGAGCGGGAGAATGGTGCCGAAGTACGGCACGCGCGCGACCATGCCGAGCGAGAACAGTGCGTTGCCGAGCCGACCACCGGGCAGACGCTTGCGGAGGGCGTACGTCGCACTGTTGGTGTTACCGGGAGTTGCAGTCATGAGTTCCGATGCTATCGGGCAGTCGCGCCGAGCGCGGCGTCGCGCAGTCCCTCATACGAGCTCCGCAACGCGGCTGCATACCGCTCGGGGTCGGGAATCAGATCGCGGTCGCAGAGAGCGGTGATCCCCATCCATTCACCTGCCACATTGTGGGCGTGTGAGAGGCCTGTGCCGTTGAGCGGACCGAAGACGACGCTGCACGCGCGGGAACGGCCGAAGAACTGCGGGTCGAAGGGCAGCCGAAAGCTGGTCATGACGGAGGTGTTGAACGGTTTGCCGTCGGGTTCCGTGCGCCTCGGATACCCGCGAGCGTCTTCCCTCAGTCTGCGCAACGCGCGGGCGACGAACCCCGGCGGCACATATCTCGCGGTGATGTCGTCGGCCGTGGCCTCGATCGGGTGACTCAGCCGCTCGCGTTCCCCGAGCACGGCGTCATGGACCGCTCGAAGCCGTTCGAGCGGGTCGACAACCGTGCTGTGCAGGTCCACCGTCATCATGACGAACCGGTTGTTGCCTTCGGTCGTGTCGTCTGACGCGAGCGAGCCGTCCGCGGTCTTCGGTCGCACGGTCATTGGAACCGAAGCGACCAGAGATCCCGCAGGTGTTGAACCGATCGCGTCGAGGTAGTCGTGCATCGCCCCACCGATCACGGTGAGGGCGATGTCATTGATCGTCGCCGAGCCGGCAGCACTGCGAATGTCGCGTACCTGCTGCCAGGGAAGGTGAGTGGCCACTACTGCCCGGCGCGGTCCGACGGGCCCATCGATCGGCGTAGGCGTCGGTTCCGAAGGAGGCAATGGATAGTCGGCGTCGCCGCGCGCCGACTCCAACTCGGCGAGAGTTCGGCGGTGTTCATCCGCCGCGCTGATGAAGTCGCCGACCGAGCGGCGGATCCGGCGGAGTATCGCGTGGCCGCGGTCGCCGGGGACGGAGATCGGGGCGAACGGTCCATTCGCGCCGGGGAGTTCGGAGCCGAACAGCGCGGCGTAGATGGTCTGCATCTCGATTCCGTCGGCCGCGGCGTGGTGCACGCGCAGCGTGATCGCGACGCCCGATCGCCTGACCGGGCCGAACCCGTCTGGGCAGGGAATGACGTGGACCTCCCACAGCGGTCGCGTCAGGTCCATCGGGGTCTCGGCCAATTCCCCGAGCAACCCGAGCACGCCGCTTTCAGAGACGGCAGGGTGAAGGAACACGTGGTGCTCGAATCGGAAGTCGTCGTCTTCGATCCACACGGGATAGTCGAGGTCGAGAAATGACCGCTTGAGACATCTGCGGAAGATCATCCCGGTGGTTCGAGCGCGGAACCAGTCCGTCACGGCCTCGGCGGGCAATTCCGTGGCAGGGTCGTCGACGACGAAGAATTGGGTGGCGACGTTCATTTGGCGCGACCGCGGTCCGTCCGTGTATACGAACAGGGCGTCTTTGGGTTGCAGACGTGCCATCGAGGACTCTTCCGATCGTGACGGTGGGGAGTCTGCGGACGTGGGCCCGGGGCGGAGAGCAGGCACGGCCGGTGGACTTGGGGCGATCGCCCGATGTTATCCGGCAGTGGTGCCGAGGGTGGCGTTCCGGAGATCTGCGTATGCCGCATCGAGCGCTGACGCGTACTCGGACGGGTCCGGTACGAGATCGGTATCGCACAGTGCTGTCACACCGCACCAGTCGTCGCCGGCACCGTGTGCGTGGGAGATGCCAGTGCCGTTGAGTGGCCCGAATCCCAGCCCGCAGACCTGGCGGCAGTCCAGGAGGCGGAGTTCGAACGGCAGCCGGTAAGCAGTCATCACCGACGTATTGAAAGGTCGGTCGTCGGGCTCGTCACGCCGTGGATAGCCGCGGGAGTCTTCTGTTCGTCGTCGCAGTGCCCGGATCAGGAAGCCGGGCGGTACGTAACTGACGGTCGCATCCGCGGATGCCTCGGCCCGGTGGCTGAGCCTGAGGCGCTCGCCCAGCACTGCGTCGTGGACCGCTCGCAGCCGGGCGATCGGGTCCGGTTGGGTGCTGTGGAGGTCGACCGTCATCATGACGAACCGGTTGTTGCCCTCACCATCGTCGTCGGTCACGGTGCCGTCGGCCTCCCGTGGCCGTACCGTCATGGGAACCGACGCCACCAGTGAGCCTTCCGGCGGGCTCCCGACAGCGCAGAGGTAGTCGTGCATCGCCCGGCCGATCACGGTGAGAACAAGGTCGTTGACGGTGGCCTCGCCGGCACTGCGGCGGATCTGTCTGACCTCCGTCCACGGCCAGTAGACGACGGCCACGCCACGCTTGGGGCCGACCGGACCGTCGATCGGGGTGACGGTCCGGTCTGTCGGCGGCACCGGGTAGTTTTCGGCGGCGCGCACCGTTGTTCTCTCATCGAGCGCGGCGCGATAGTCGCGAACGGCCCGACGGAAGTCAGTGATCGATCGAACCACCTGCGTGAGCGCTCCCGCCGCGGTGTGGCAGTCGGACCCCGGTAACAGCTCCCGTTCGGAGTTTCCGGCCGACGATTCCTGCCCGAAGAGACTGGCGAGGATCGCCTGGACGGCGATCCCGTCCGCAGCGGCGTGGTGGATGCGGACGGCCACGGCGAAGCCCTGGTCCGCTATCGGGCCGAATCCGTCGGGGCACCTGCTCACATGGATCTCCCACAGTGGACGGGACAAATCCATAGCGGATTCGGCCAGTTCTCCGAGGAAATCGAGGAAGCCGTCCGAGGTCATCGGGTCGTGGATGAACAAATGGCGATCGAGACGGAAGTCGTCGTCGTGCACCCAGACGGGGTACTCGAGGTCGAGCATCGACCGTCGGAGCCTGCGGCGAAAGAGTGGCCCGCGCGTGCGTGCGGCGAACCACTCGTGCACGGCGGACTCCAGCGGCAGGTCGTGATCAGCGGCGCTCACGAAGAAACCACAGCACACGGTGATCTGACGAGATCGCGGTCCGTCGGTGTAGACGAACATCGCGTCCTTGGGCTGTAGGCGTTCCATCGTGGGACCTCGGTTCAGTGGCGCAGCAGTGCGCGGACGGAGTTCGCCGGAGCCCACCGAAACCAGTCCAGGTCGGGGTTGGCGATGACAGGACGGCGGCGCAATGCCGCTATGCCAGGCGACCGGGCCATCGTCATGAGGACGTGGTCGGCGGTGTCGAGCAGCACGGTGCGGAGCCTGCTGACGGGACGTTGGTAGCAGCCGACGTAGTCGACGACGTTCTTGCTGAAGCTGAGCTTGAATTGACCCACCCCGTGGAGTGGGTGCTCGGGTGTGTCGAGATGAGCGCGAGAGGGCGACCCGTACAAGTCGTACTCGGTGCAGCCGTTCTCGCGCGCCCACCTCATGATCTCCCATTGGACGGCGTGCCCGGCGCCGGTGGTCCCGAGGCCGCTCGAGGAACTGTCGTCCGATGCACTGCGCACGGAGGCGCCGGTCAGGTAGAGGGCGCGATGACCGAATCTGAGTGCGAAAGCCGTGGCGACCACCTCTCCTCGCCGGCGGGCGAAGAACAACTGACCGGCGCCGGACTTCTGCAGGTGCTGGTACGTCGTCGTCGCAGTGTGGAGATCGGGTATCCCGAATCGTCCGTTCGCGGTGGATCGGAGGAGATCGAAATTGATTCGGCAGTTCGCATCGGTCGCCTCGACCCGCTCCACCACCACATCCTCACGGGTCGCACGCTTGATCCATCGCCGGGCCCGCGTGCTGAATCTGGCCAGGACATCCTCGTCCGTGCCACTCAGATCGACCAGGATGGTGTGCTCGATGGTCCAGGTCATCGTCCGACTCAGACCGTGTGCGATCAGGGTAGCCTCAGCCTGCTCGGAGGCGGGAATATACGGATCGACGCGAATCGTCATCACGCCGAGTTCAGCAGCCAGCGGGGTGAGTGAATCGACGACGAGAACGAGGTCCTCGACCGAGGTGACACCCGGACCGGGGATCTGCCAGTAGTCGCCGAGCGTCGGGACAGTCGCGACCACAGCCAACACAGCCAGGTCGCCGACCATCAGATATTCGACGTGATGCCCTGCGAGCTGCTGGGTGTGTGCGAACGCGCGAGACCGGAAGACCGAACCTCCATCGGGGTTGGCGCGGATCAGGTCGTCCCATCGCTCGATCTCGCCGGCTGTCGCCTGTCTGGCCTCGCCGAGGGCGAACGTCGCGTTCTTCACATCTGTATCCGACTTACACATCCCGCGCTTCTCGGTGCTGCGCCTCTTTCTGAAAACGCATGAGAATGCAGCCTATCGCCGCCCTGGGTACGCGGTCAGTCGCACGTTCGGCCCAATTCCGTCCGCGGAGACGGGGCGGGCGCCCGGAGTTCAGTGGATGGTGTTCACGCAGGCGTCGGTGAGAACGGCAGCGTGATGACGGAGCTTGCCGAGGTAGTCGTCCAAGTCGCGCAACGCGCTGAGGTCTGCCGTCACGTTGATCGTCAGCCGGTCGCCGAGCGAGGTGACCACATGCTGCAACGTCATCCGATCGCCGATGTTGAGCCACATCAACTGGTCGATCACCGGATCACCGAGGAAGGTGGCGTCGACGAGATCGCTGCGGACGTTGGAGATCAGCGTGGCGGCGGTGCTCGCGGCCGGGGAATCGACGCCTGCTTCGGCGACGCCGGATCGCTGAGCCCGTTTCCTGGACAGACCGAGGACAGTCGGTGCGAGCCGAGTCTGCAAGGCGCGGAAGGCGATCGCATCCTCACTGCGGACCCGCGCCTTGGCAGCCGCGGTCGAGGCGTGTACTCGCCGGAGCCGCTCGATCGGGTCGGATTCGTCGCCGTGCAGTTCCACGATCTCCTCGGAGAACGAGTTGGCGTCAGCGGTCAGATCGTCGGCCTGGAAGGGCGACGCGGCGTACAGCGGCACCGCCGGCTCGCCGCCGTCGAGCTCCGTCAAGGTCTCGAACAGCGCCCGGCCGATGATCGCGGTGACCGCATCGTTGACGGTGGCTCCCGGAACAACGTCGCGGACCGCGCGGACCTCGCGCAGACTCAACGGCACCGAACCGATGTGAATCGGTCCGCGCAGGGCGTGGTTGAAGCGCGTTCCCCGGGGGAGTTCGACCGACTTCAGGTTGGCCGCGTGCCGTGACAGACCCGGCAGCGCCGCGAGATGACGCACCAGTGCGGCCGGGATCGACAGCGCCGATCTCAGGTTCCCGGGCGGTCGGTGGCCGGGGACGGCCGGAGCGGGCACCGGCTCGTCGCGCATCGCGCGGCGCATGACCGCGGCGATCTTGGTTCCGTCGCCGGCCGCGTGATGGGTGCGCAGCACCACCAACGTGACAGGTTCGGAGTAGTCGAGACCCATGCCGGTCACGCCGGTGATCACCGTCAGATCCCACGGCGGCCGCGACAGATCGACCGGCGAGGACACCAGTTCCGCCACGATCCGCTCCGCGCCCGCCGGCTCGCCGCCGTCGACGACCCGGATGTGCGCGGCGACGTCGACCGACGGATCCGTGACCCAGTGCGGCAGGCCGGCGTGGCCCCATGAGTGCCGCAACGTGCGGGTGAACATCGGCCAGCAGTCGAGTCGCTCTCTCATCCAGGCGGCGACACGGGAGACGTCGAGTGACTCCCCGGTGGTGGCGACGACGTCGCAGTGAATGACGGACGTGACGGCGGGGGTCAGAGCGACGGTGTCGCGGACGCTCAGCGGGACAGCATCATGAATGTCGGTCATACAGACGACAGTAGTGTCGTCTGTTCAGACTATCTCGCGAAGTGCGGGACGTCAGTCGCGAGTCACCCACGGAATCGGGCGCGTCGGCGGATTTGAGCTCATCGGCGGGGTGGTGCATACTATTCAGGTTGCCTCGCGTAGGGGCGAACAAACTTCCAGGACCGCAAAGCGCGGATCCGGGCGTGTAACGCGGGACCCACAGTGTGGGCTCGGATGAATTCTCATCCGGGGAACCGGACCGACACGCCCGACCGCGGGTGCCGGAGGCGAAGCCGACGAGAGTCGGCAGCCGGACGAGAGTTCGGCACCGTACAACGACAGTAGAACAGCGTCGATCCGCCAAATGTCAAGGCGTGGTCATGTGGCATCAGTTGCCGCCCGTGAGTGATCTCGGGTGTGGAGTCACGCGGTGTTGTGCTGTCGAGAGATGAACAGACGGAAGAGGACACAGCGTGGCGGGACAGAAGATCCGCATCAGGCTCAAGGCCTACGACCACGAGGCGATCGACGCTTCTGCGCGCAAGATCGTGGAGACCGTGACCCGCACGGGTGCGCGCGTGGTCGGCCCGGTGCCGTTGCCCACCGAAAAGAACGTGTACTGCGTCATCCGTTCGCCGCATAAGTACAAGGACAGCCGCGAACACTTCGAGATGCGCACGCACAAGCGACTCATCGACATCCTCGACCCGACGCCGAAGACGGTCGACGCGCTGATGCGCATCGATCTCCCGGCGAGTGTCGACGTCAACATTCAGTGACGGGGGATTGGATCAAATGAGCAATCAGAATGCAACCAAGGGCATCCTGGGCACCAAGCTCGGCATGACCCAGGTTTTCGACGAGAACAACCGGGTCGTCCCGGTGACCGTCATCGCGACCGGCTCCAACGTCGTCACCCAGCTGCGCACCGCAGACCGTGACGGCTACACCGCCGTTCAGCTCGCGTACGGCGCCGTCGACCCCCGCAAGGTGAGCAAGCCGGTCGCCGGCCAGTTCGCCAAGGCCGGCGTCACCCCGCGCCGCCACCTCACCGAGATCCGTGTCAACGACATCTCGGAGTTCGAGGTCGGCCAGGAGCTGGGTGCCGACATCTTCGCCGAAGGCGTGAAGGTGGACGTAACCGGTACTTCCAAGGGCAAGGGCTTCGCCGGTGTCATGAAGCGTCACGGCTTCGCCGGTCTGGGTGCCAGCCACGGTGCGCACCGCGTGCACCGTTCGCCGGGCTCCATCGGTGGCTGCGCCACGCCGGGTCGTGTCTTCAAGGGCACCCGCATGGCAGGCCGCATGGGCTCCGACAAGGTGACCACGCAGAACCTGACCGTCCACAAGGTGGACGCCGAAGCCGGTCTGCTGTTGATCAAGGGCGCGATCCCCGGCCGCAAGGGCGGCATCGTGGTGGTCCGCGACGCAGTGAAGGGTGGCGCCAAGTGAGCACCGAAACCGCAACCAAGCTGACGCTCGACGTCCGCAACGCCGACGGCACCACCAATGGCACCGTCGACCTGCCGGCCGAGCTCTTCGACCAGACCGCGAACATCGCGCTCATGCACCAGGTGGTCGTGGCCCAGCAGGCCGCCGCCCGCCAGGGCACGCACTCGACCAAGACGCGTGGCGAGGTCTCCGGCGGCGGCGCCAAGCCGTACCGCCAGAAGGGCACCGGCCGCGCTCGTCAGGGCTCGATCCGCGCTCCGCAGTTCACCGGCGGCGGCACCGTTCACGGTCCGCAGCCGCGTGACTACACGCAGAAGGTCAACAAGAAGGTCAAGGCCGCTGCGCTGCGCGGCGCCCTGTCGGACCGTGCTCGCAACGAGCGCATCCACGTGGTGACCGAGCTCGTCGCCGGCCAGACCCCGTCGACCAAGGCTGCTCGCGAGTTCCTGGCGAAGCTGAGCGAGCGTCGCAAGTTCCTGGTGGTGCTGTCCCGTGAGGACGTCACCGCGTGGAAGAGCGTCGCCAACCTGGGCAACGTCCTGCCGATCGCGCCGGATCAGCTCAACACCTACGACGTCCTCGACTCGGATGAGGTCGTGTTCAGCGTTGAGACCCTGAACGCCTTCATCGAGCAGAACCAGAAGAAGGAGGCCTAGGAATGGCTACGCAGGCAGACCCGCGTGACATCATCCTGGCGCCGGTGATCTCGGAGAAGGCTTACGGGCTGATCGAAGACAACGTGTACACGTTCCTGGTGCACCCGGATTCGAACAAGACTCAGATCAAGATCGCCATCGAGCAGATCTTCGATGTGAAGGTCTCCAGCGTCAACACCGCCAATCGTCAGGGCAAGCGCAAGCGCACCCGTTACGGCTACGGCAAGCGCAAGAACACCAAGCGCGCCATCGTGACGCTGTCCGCTGACAGCAAGCCCATCGAGATCTTCGGGGGAGCGGTCTCCTGACCGCCCGCGAAGAAGAGTAGGGACTAAGACTCATGGCAATTCGTAAGTACAAGCCGACGACGCCGGGCCGTCGCGGATCGAGCGGTGCCGACTTCTCCGAGGTCACCCGTTCGCATCCGGAGAAGTCGCTGGTTCGTCCGCTGCACAGCACCGGCGGCCGCAACGCTCACGGCCGGATCACCACCCGCCACAAGGGTGGCGGCCACAAGCGCGCCTACCGTCTGATCGACTTCCGTCGTAACGACAAGGACGGCATCAACGCCAAGGTCGCGCACATCGAGTACGACCCCAACCGCACCGCGCGCATCGCGCTGCTGCACTACGTGGACGGTGAGAAGCGCTACATCCTGGCGCCGAAGAACCTGAAGCAGGGCGACGTCGTCGAATCCGGCCCCAACGCCGACATCAAGCCGGGCAACAACCTGCCGCTGCGCAACATCCCGACCGGTACCCAGATCCACAACGTGGAGCTGCGTCCGGGCGGCGGCGCCAAGATGGCTCGTTCGGCCGGCGCCTCGATCCAGCTGCTGGGCAAGGAGGGTCCGTACGCGACCCTGCGCATGCCCTCCGGTGAGATCCGCCGCGTCGACGTGCGCTGCCGCGCCACCGTCGGCGAGGTCGGCAACGCCGAGCAGAGCAACATCAACTGGGGCAAGGCCGGCCGTATGCGCTGGAAGGGCAAGCGCCCGACCGTCCGCGGTGTCGTCATGAACCCGGTCGACCACCCGCACGGCGGTGGTGAGGGCAAGACCTCGGGTGGTCGCCACCCGGTGAGCCCGTGGGGACAGCCTGAGGGCCGCACCCGCAAGAACAAGGCCAGCGACAAGATGATCGTCCGTCGCCGTCGTACCGGCAAGAACAAGCGATAACTAGGAGGAGGTAAAAAATGCCACGCAGCCTGAAGAAGGGCCCGTTCGTCGACGACCACCTCCTGAAGAAGGTGGATGCACAGAACGAGAAGGGCACCAAGCAGGTCATCAAGACCTGGTCGCGCCGCTCGACCATCATCCCCGACTTCATCGGTCACACCTTTGCGGTCCACGACGGTCGCAAGCACGTGCCCGTGTTCGTGTCCGACTCGATGGTGGGTCACAAGCTGGGCGAGTTCGCTCCCACCCGTACCTTCAAGGGTCACATCAAGGATGACCGGAAAGCGAAGCGCCGGTAACCATGACTACTGAGACTGAAAACGCAGTGCAGAGTGCACGGGCGACCGCGAAGTTCGTTCGCGTGACCCCGATGAAGGCACGCCGCGTCATCGACCTGGTTCGCGGAAAGAACGTGGACGAGGCTCTCGACATCCTGCGGTTCGCGCCGCAGGCGGCCAGTGAGCCGGTCTACAAGGTGCTCGCCAGCGCGGTCGCGAACGCTGAGAACAACGTGGGCCTGGACCGCCGGACGCTCGTCGTCTCGGAGGCCTTCGCCGATGAGGGCCCGACCCTGAAGCGGTTCCAGCCGCGTGCACAGGGCCGCGCCTTCCGCATCCGCAAGCGCACCAGCCACATCACCGTGGTCGTCGCCGCTGCGGAGAACGGCGGACGTGCTCGTTCGCGCCAGCAGAAGAAGAAGGGAGCCTAAACAGTGGGCCAGAAGATCAACCCGCACGGCTTCCGGCTGGGCATCACCACGGACTGGAACTCACGTTGGTACGCCGACAAGCAGTACGCGGAGTACGTCAAGGAAGACGTCGCGATCCGCAAGCTGCTGAGCACCGGCCTCGAGCGCGCCGGCATCTCCAAGGTGGAGATCGAGCGCACCCGTGACCGCGTCCGCGTCGACATCCACACCGCTCGTCCGGGCATCGTCATCGGCCGCCGCGGCGCCGAGGCCGATCGCATCCGCGGCGACCTGGAGAAGCTGACCGGCAAGCAGGTGCAGCTGAACATCCTCGAGGTCAAGAACCCCGAGGCCGACGCACAGCTCGTCGCGCAGGGCGTCGCCGAGCAGCTCAGCAACCGTGTGGCGTTCCGCCGCGCGATGCGCAAGGCCATCCAGTCGGCCATGCGTCAGCCGGGCGTCAAGGGTATCCGAGTCCAGTGCTCGGGTCGTCTGGGCGGTGCCGAGATGAGCCGCAAGGAGTTCTACCGCGAGGGACGCGTGCCGCTGCACACGCTGCGCGCCGACATCGACTACGGGCTCTACGAGGCACGTACCACCTTCGGCCGCATCGGCGTGAAGGTGTGGATCTACAAGGGCGATATCGTCGGCGGCCGTCGTGAGCTGGCCGCAGCCGCGCCCGCCGAGGATCGTCGCGGACCGCGTCGTCCGAGCCGTCCGCGCCGCGACGCGCGTGGTGGCCAGGGCGGTCGCAGCAGCGACGCTGCGCAGGCTCCGGCCGCCGACGCCACCGCGTCCGCTCCGGCGTCTGCAGAGAACCAGGAGGGCTGAGGCCATGTTGATCCCTCGCAGGGTCAAGCACCGCAAGCAGCACCACCCCAGCCTGAAGGGCCGGGCCAAGGGCGGAACCAAGGTCACCTTCGGTGACTACGGCATCCAGGCTCTGGAAGGTGCGTACATCACCAACCGTCAGATCGAGTCTGCTCGTATCGCGATCAACCGCCACATCAAGCGTGGCGGCAAGGTCTGGATCAACATCTTCCCGGACCGCCCGATCACGAAGAAGCCCGCCGAGACCCGCATGGGTTCCGGTAAGGGCTCGCCCGAGTGGTGGGTGGCCCCGGTGAAGCCGGGCCGCGTGCTGTTCGAGATGAGCTACCCCAATGAGGAGACCGCTCGCGAGGCACTGCGCCGCGCACAGCACAAGCTCCCCATGAAGACCCGAATCGTGACCCGAGAGGAGCAGTTCTGATGGCACTCGGAGTCGCTGCTTCTGAGCTCCGTGAGCTCAGCGATACCGACCTGGTCGCGCGCCTGAAGGAGTCGAAGGAAGAGCTTTTCAACCTTCGCTTCCAGATGGCCACCGGTCAGCTCGACAACAACCGTCGTCTGCGCACCGTGCGCCGCGAGATCGCGCGTGTCTACACCGTGATGCGTGAGCGCGAGCTGGGCCTCGCGTCCGGACCGGAGGGTGAAGACGCATGAGTGAGGACCAGAAGGTGAACACCGAAGATCGCGCCAGCCGCAAGGAGCGGATCGGCTACGTCGTCAGTGACAAGATGACCAAGACCATCACGGTCGAGCTGGAGGATCGTACGCGTCACGCGCTGTACGGCAAGATCATCCGCACGACCAGCAAGGTCAAGGCGCACGACGAGGAGCAGATCGCCGGCGTCGGCGACCGCGTCCGGATCATGGAGACCCGACCGCTGTCGGCGACCAAGCGCTGGCGTCTGGTCGAGGTGCTCGAGAAGGCCAAGTAGGCCCGATCCGCGCTTCGCGTACGACGAACATACGACCGCCCGTCCCGGGATTCCGGGGCGGGCGGTCGTCGTCGTGTGTGCGGAACGTGTAAGGGCCTCGTTTCCGCGGATGCGGGCTAGCGCGGGAGTTCGGCGTTCGAGTCCGAGTCGTGGCGCCCGGTGATCCGGTCGTCCTCCGCGACCAGTAGTCGGCGGAGCGCGTAGCGGCCCGTCTCGGGGTCGTAGGCCCGGTGGGGGGAACCACGTGAGCGCGAAGCCGATCCGCTGGGCCCACACGTTTCGCCGGGCGATCCACATTCTGTCGCCCATCCCGCGAGCGCGATAGTTGTTGTACAGCAGACCGGAATAGCGCCAGAAGGAGCGCCAGGAGGTGCGCAGTCGTCGGGCCGGCGTGTCGACGGCCATCCCGACGATCAGGGAGATGCTGAATCCGGCTTCCAAGAGCGCGAACGTGAGATCGGCGTCCTCGTGGATGTCGAGGCGTTCAGTGACCAGAGGCCGGGTCGACTTCCACGCGGCAGAACGCAGCACTAGGTTCAAGCCGGGAAGGAATTCCAGATCCGGAATCGACTTTCCATCCGCGGAGAGCTTGGCCGACTTCGCGATGGTCGATTCGATCGACGCTTCCATCCGATGACGGAGCGGAGAGTCACGGTAGACCACTGGTCCGGTGGCGGCCCCCACAGACCCGGGTGCCTCGGCGAAATACTCCTTGATGGACCGGGCCCACCCCGGGCGGACGTGGGTTTCCGCGTCGAGCCTTCCGATCAACTCTGAAGTGGCGGCCTCGAATCCGGCGTTGCGCGCGTAGAAGACGCCAGCGCGGGCTTCGTGTATCACGCGAATCACCGGGTTCTCGGCCGCGACGCGTTCCGCGATCTCGGCCGTGGCGTCGGTGGAGGCGTTGTCCACAACGATGATCTCGTCGATGTCCTCGGCCTGGAGCAGGAGGAGATCGAGTGTCTGCTGAAGGTTCGCCGCCTCGTTGTACGCGGGAATGACGACGGTGAGTGTGGGCAGGGTCATATGCCAGATTTTGTCATTGCCCCGATCACCGCTTACGGTCAGGTCGGCCTCACCTCGTCGTCGCGACGAATGATCCTCCGGGTCGATCCGGCGACGCTGCCCGATCCCGAGGTGCACTGTCGATATACTGCGGGCGCCACCGCTCAGCGGTGCCGGGCATCGACAGCCGATTGCCGCAACCGACTAGTTAGGACACCATGCCGGACGCTGGCCACAGGCGTGACGACGAATCGAATGCTCTTCGAAGCGGCGCGGAGCCACTGACGTCTGGCTCGGATGAGCTGTCCGACGTGCCCGGATGGGGATCCGACGACGACGATCCCGTCGCCGAACAGTTGCGGGCATGGCGCTCCGAACTCGGTACGGGGACGGCCGGACCCGCGCCGTCGGCTGAGCGGGCGAATCCGACCCCGGTCCCGCGCGACGAACCGCAGGAGACGGTGCACGAGTCGCGTCACTCCACGCCGAAGGAGGAGTGGACGCAGAACCCGATGACGGCGCCGTGGCTGCTCAACGGACTCGGCTTCCGCAAGGAGGAGCCGGAACTGGTGGAGCAGCGGCCGCGCCGCGCGCCGCGGATGCCCGAGGGCCGCAGCGCCGCGTGGGACGTCATCTCCGCGCAACAGCCGGTGGTGAAGCCGGCCGAACCGGAGATCAGCCCGGAGGAGGCTGCGCTCTCCGCTGCCCGTACGGTCTCGTTCCCGGCGCTCGACATGGTGCCCATCGGGGAGAAGGCCGGTCCGGTCGAATACGCGATCGAGGTCGATGGCCTGCGCAAGGTCTTCAACGACATGGTCGCCGTCGACGATGTGAGCTTCAAAGTGCCCAAGGGCAAGATCGTGGCACTGCTCGGACCCAACGGCGCCGGGAAGACGACCACGGTGAGCATGCTGTGCACCCTGCTGCGACCCACCTCGGGTACGGCGACCGTCAACGGATACGACGTCCTCAAGGACGCGGCGCAGGTCCGGCGGTCGATCATGCTCACCGGGCAGTTCGCCGCGCTGGACGAGTCGCTGACCGGGCGTGAGAACCTCGTGCTGTTCGGCCGGCTGATGGGACTGCGGAAGCCCGCGGCTCGGGCCCGTGCCGACGAGCTGCTGGAGTTCTTCTCTCTCGTCGCGGCGGCCGACAAACGGGTGGGCCAGTACTCCGGTGGCATGCGGCGGCGCATCGACATCGCCTGCGGGCTCGTCACCGAACCGAAGGTGGTGTTCCTCGACGAACCGACCACGGGCCTGGATCCGCGCAGTCGGCAGGACGTGTGGGAACTGGTGGAACAGCTGCGCGATTCCGGCGTCACCATCTTGCTGACCACCCAGTATCTCGAGGAAGCCGACATGCTGTCGGACAACATCGTGGTCATCGACAAGGGCCGGGTGATCGCCGAAGGCACCTCGGACGAGCTCAAAGCAGCGACCGGTGCGGCCTACTGTGAGGTGACACCCGCGCACCCGGCGTACCTGCCGCGGCTGCGGGCCCGCCTGGCCGATCTGCTCGGCGCCAACGCCAAGGACGACGGAGAGACGATCTCCGTCCCGGCGCCCGACGGTCCGGACACGCTCGCCGAGGTGATCCGGCGGACCGAGGCGGCACGGATCCCGCTGGCCGACATCGCCTTGCGCCGGCCTTCGCTGGACGAGGTGTTCCTGGCGCTGACTGATCCGAACAAGGACCGGGGCGCCTGATGGCCCACGAGGCGACCGTCGCTCCGCGGTTGTTCGGTCCGGACGGCGCGACCGCGCAGATCAGTCCGGTCCAGCAGTGGTGGACGCTGACCGGACGCGGACTGCGCAAGGTGGTCCGCAACGGCGAGATCGTGCTCGCCTTCCTCTCGCCGGCGCTGCTGGCGCTGTGCTTCTATCTCCCGCTGCGCAAGATCATGAATGCGCAGATGGACATGAACTATGCGCAGTACCTGATGCCGATCATCTTTCTGCAGTCGCTGGAGTTCACTGCCTCGTCGGCGGCGATGCGCTCGTCCTTCGACGGCTCGGAGGGCGTCAACACCCGCTTCCGCGCGATGCCGATGCGACCCGCGGTGCCACTGCTGGCGCGCACGGCCACCAATGCCGTGCTTCTCACGGTCTCGCTCGTGTGCGCCACCGTCGCGACCCTCATCATGGGGTGGCGGCCCGGCGGGGGAGTCACCGGAACTCTCGCGCTCTACGGAATCGGGGCGTTGATCGGTCTGCTGCTGGCGACGGTGGCCGACGGCATCGGCCTGATCGCGGGCAGCCCGCAGGCCACCAGCCAGACGATGGGTCTGCCGACGCTGATCCTGGGCATGCTGTCGACGGGATTCGTTCCGGAGGAACGGTTCCCCGAGTGGATCCGGCCGTTCGCTCGAAACCAGCCGATCTCCCAGTTCGCGGGAGTGATGCGTTCGGCCGACGACGGCACGCTGACGTGGCACCAGTTGTTCCCGTCGGTGTGCTGGATGATCGGGCTCGCGGTGGTCGCGGCCATCCTCCTCGGGATCTACATGCGGAGGAACGCGCGATGACCGATCAGTCGAGCACGGCGCCGGGCGCCGGGGAGACACAGGAAGCGATGGAGTTCCCGCCGGTGCAGTCGCCCGCGGAGACATCGCTGCGCGCCTGGATCACGCAGTCGGCGATCCTGACCGGCAGGCAGGTGATGGTGCTGGCGCGAGACATTCCGACACTCACCCAGATCCTGCTGTTCCCCGCGCTGAGCATGATCATGTTCAAGGTGGTGCTGGGCGACGTGATCGGTCAGGCGACGGGACAGAACAGCGCGTACGGCACCGTGCCGCTGGTGGTCCTGGTGGCGGCGATGTTCGGTTCGGTGGCGTCGGCCACCCGGCTCAACGTGGAGCGGCGCAGCGGGTTGCTGAGCCGGTTGTACGTGATGCCGATCAACCGATCGGCGGATCTCGCATCGCGGGTGGCCGCCGATTCGGTGCGAGTCCTGATCACTTCGGCGATCCTGCTCGCGGCGGGCCATCTCATCGGATTCCGGTTCACGCAGGGTGTGGGACCGGCCGTGGGACTGTTCGTGGTCGCGATGGCCTACGGCGCCGCGTACGGGATGCTCGCGCTCGCCTTGGCGGTGAACGCCGCCCCCGGTGCGCCGCTGGTGCCCTATCTCGGACTGTTGTCGAGCCTGCTGATGTTCTTCAATTCCGGATTCTCGCCGGTGGAGGCGTACCCCGATTGGCTTCAGCCGGTGGTGCAGAACCAGCCGATGACGCCTGCGATCGAACTGATGCGTTCGCTCGCCGCGGGCGGGCCGCTGATGGACAACGCGATCAAGGTGGCGTGCTGGGTGATCGGCATCTTCGCGGTCACGATTTATCCCGCTTTGCGCGGGTATCGCAAGGCTGCGGTGGGACACTGAGCGGTGTCGTGAGACGCGAGGCGGCCGACTCCGGCCCGGGGGTGGAATCCAGGCGGTTTCCGTCTACGCCGTAGGCGGGCTTAGAATTGACCACTTTGGGTACGAATATTTACGAGGTGATGCGCTAGTGACGGGCGATGCTCATGAGACTGACGACACACGAACAACTGTTCGTGCGGGTCAGGATGATGCTGCGGCCGGCATGGGGGAGTCGGCGCCCGGGCAGCGGGGTGTGCCCGCCGGAGCGTTCCCACTCTCCGCAGCGCAGTTCGGGCTGTGGCTGTCGCAGCAGCTGCATCCCGAAGTGCCGATCAACATGGCGCAGTACGTGGAGCTGCGCGGTCAGCTCGATCTCGACCTGCTCGAAGAATGCCTGATCGCCACCGGCAAGGAGATCGGATCCGGCTACCTGCGGATCATCGACGTCGACGGCCGCCCGTACCAGCTCGTCGACCGCGACATCGAGCAGTCGCTGGTCCGCGTCGATCTCTCTGAACGCCCCGATCCGGAGGCCGCGGCGCACGAGTGGATGCGCGCCGAGTACACGGCGCCGATCGATCTCGAGACCGGTCCGCTCTTCTGCTGTGCGGTCATCACGATCGGCCCCGACCACCACTACTGGTATGCGCGAGTGCACCACGTGGCGCTCGACGGCGTGGGTGCCATCACGTTGATGACCCGCGTGGCGGAGCTGTACACGCAGGCGCTCGACGGCGCGCCGCTGCCGTCCGATCCGGCGGACCACCTGCGCGAGCTGTACGAGGTCGAGGACGCCTACCGGTCGTCGCGCCGATTCGAATCCGACCGCGAGTACTGGGCGCAGGTCGTCGACGACATGCCCGAACCCGAGTCGTTCGCTTCGCGTCACGCCGCGCCGCAGGCGCTGAGCACCGTCGCGAGCACTGCACTGCCGCGCGATCTGGCCGAGGCGATGACGACCGACGGAGCCTCCTTCGCACCGGTCACCATCGCCGCGTTCGCGGCGTACTTCGGCCGGCTGACCGGAACCGACGACGTCCTGCTGTCGCTTCCCGTCTCGGCGCGCACCACCGCGCTGATGCGCCGGGCGGGCGGCATGGTCTCGAATGTGGTGCCGCTCCGGATCGCCGTGCCCGCGGACGCCACTGTCGACGCCCTCGTCGAATCGGTGCAGGTCCAGCTGGTGGGCGCGCTCCGCCACCAGCGCTACCGCACGGAGGACATCCGTCGCGACGCCGGTTCGCTCGGCGCGGACCGCGCCTATTTCGGCCCGGTCGTCAACATCATGATGGGTCTGGGCGACCTGCGCCTGGGCGCCATCGAATCACGACTGCACGTCCTCTCGTCCGGTCCGGTCGACGACCTGATGCTCAACCTGTACGAGACGGGTACCGGCAGCACCCACATCGACTTCATCGCGAACCCGGCCCGATACACCGAGGCCGAGAACGAGCGTCACCACGCCCGCTTCGTGGACTTCCTCAAGCGTTTCGTGGCCGCCGGAGCCGACACCGCGATCGGCGACCTCGAGGTCCTCGGCGCCGGCGAGCGCGAATGGCTGCTCTCGCGCGAGGGCGGCACCGCCGCGGAGCCACGCGGTTTCGGCGACATCCTGGCCGCTTCGGCCGCGGTGTACCCCGACCGGGTGGCCGTCGAGTTCGGAGGCACCGTCTGGACCTACCGGGAACTCGACGAACGCTCGAACCGCCTGGCACGTGTCCTGATCCGGCGAGGGGTGGGACCGGAGAGCCTGGTGGCGCTGGCGGTCCCGCGCTCGCTCGAATCGGTGCTGGCGATCTGGTCGATCGCGAAGGCCGGAGGCGCCTACCTGCCGATCGATCCGGGCTATCCGTCCGACCGCATCGCCCACATGGTGACCGACTCCGGCGCGGAGCACGGTCTGACGACCATCGCGAACCGCGCCGCCCTCCCGGACGGCGTCGATTGGCTCGCGCTCGACTCGCTGGAGGCGACCACCCTCGCCGACGCGGAGTCGGCCGCGCCGATCACCGACGCCGAACGGCTCGCCCCGGTCCGGCCCGACAACCCCGCTTACGTCATCTACACGTCCGGTTCCACCGGACTGCCGAAGGGCGTCGTGGTGCCCAACCGCGGGTTGTCGACGCTCGCCGAGGACCTGCGAGTGGTGTACTCGGTCTCATCCGACGCCCGGGTTGCCCAGTTCGCCTCCCCGAGCTTCGATGCGGCATTCGGTGAGATGCTCGCCGCGTGGGCTCATGGCGGAGCTCTCATCGTCGTACCGCCGACCGTGACCGGCGGCGACGAACTCGCGGGACTGCTCGCGGCCGCACGCGTGACCACGCTGGTCTCGACCCCGCCCGCCGCGCAGACGCTCGACCCGACCGGCCTGGACTCGATGCGCCGGGTGGTGACCGGCGGCGACGTGCTGCCCGCCGAACTCGCGGCGCGGTGGGACGGCCGGTTGCGCAACGCCTACGGTCCCACCGAGACCACGGTGATCGTCACGATCACCGAGCCACTGGCCGCCGGGACGCCGATCACGATCGGCGCGCCGATGAGCGGGGTTCGAGCGCTGGTGCTCGACCACCGCCTGCGGCCGGCGCCGGTCGGTGTCGCGGGCGATCTGTACATCGCCAATCCCGGTACTGCGCGCGGCTACCACGCCCGCCCGTCGCTGACCTCCTCGCGCTTCGTCGCCGATCCGTACGGCCCACCCGGCAGCCGCATGTACGCCACCGGCGACGTGGTCCGGTGGACCGACGACGGCGAGCTCGACTACATCGGGCGCTCGGACTTCCAGGTCAAGATTCGCGGCTTCCGCATCGAACTCGGCGAGATCGACGCCGTGATGGAGAACTGCCCGGGCGTCGACTTCGCCACTACGCAGGTCCGTACCGGTTCAGCCGGTCAGCCACAGCTGGTCACCTACGTGCTGGCCGAGGACGGCGTGGATCTGGACCCGTCGGGTCTGCGGATCGCCGCCGGACAGGTGCTGCCCGAATACATGGTGCCCGCCGCGGTGGTCGTGCTCGACGAGGTGCCGCTCACGGTGAACGGCAAGCTCGATCGCGCCGCCCTGCCCGATCCCGACTTCAGCGCGAGCACGGCGGAGTACCGCGAGCCGTCGACCGAGCTGGAGAAGCGGATCGCCGAGGTCTTCGCCGACGTCCTCGGTCTCGACCGTGTCAGCGCCGACGCGAGCTTCTTCGAGCTCGGCGGCGACAGCATCATCTCCCTGCAGTTGGTGTCGCGGGCCAAGAACCTCGGCATCGTCTTCACCGCGCGCGAGGTCTTCGAACAGCAGACGGTGGCCGGTCTGGCCCAGGTGGCGCGGACCGCCGACTCGGCAGAGGCGGAGCTGACCGAACTTCCGGGCGAGGGCGTCGGGCCGATGCCGCTGACCCCGGTGATGCACCAGATGCTCGAACTCGGACGCTACGAGGCGTTCGCACAGGCGCTGACCCTCGTCCTCCCGGCGGGCGCGAGCGATGAGGGCGTCGCCGCCACCATCGCCGCCGTCGTGGATCATCACGACATGCTGCGCGCGGTGCTGCGCGCGGACGGCCCCGAACCCGTCATCGTCACGCGACCGGCGGGCAGCGTGGACGCGACATCGCTGATCTCGAACGTTCCCGCCCGGGGACGCGCCGGATCGGCCGAGCTCGCGGAGCAGATCGGCCGAGTCGCGGCCGAGTCGGCGCGCCGCCTGAGTCCGGACACCGGTGTCATGGCGCAGTTCGTCCGACTCACGGGATCGGGCGAGACCGACGGAGACCGACTGGTCGCCGTCGTGCACCACCTCGCCGTCGACGGTGTGTCGTGGCGCACGCTGGTCCCCGACTTCGCACTCGCGTGGGTGAGCGTCTCCGCCGGCGCGACCCCGTCCCTTCCGCCTGTCGGAACCTCGATGCGCCGATGGGCGCACGGACTCGCCGAGGCCGCCCGCCGCGCCGACCGTGAGGCCGAGCTCGAGCACTGGCGGCGGATCGTCGCGGACGGCGACCAGCCGGTGGGCCGGCGCCCGCTCGATCCGCGGGTCGATGTGGCCGCCACTGAACGGCGGCTCGAGGTCCGGCTCAGCCCGGAGACCACGAGAGCCGTGCTCGCGGTGATTCCGCGGCAGTACCGTGCGGGCGTCAACGACGGTCTGCTCGCGGCGCTGGCGCTGGCGGTCGCCGCATGGCGCGGCGCGGACGGGCGACGCAGCATGCTCGTCGATCTCGAGGGCCACGGCCGTGAGGAGTCGGCGGTGCCCGGTGCCGATCTGGCACGGACCGTCGGCTGGTTCACCAGCGTGTACCCGGCTCGGCTCGACGTCGGCGACGTGGATCTGGACGCCGCGTTCGAGGGCGGGCCGAGTACGGCGGCGCTGCTCAAGACGATCAAGGAACAGCTGCGGCGGATTCCGGGTGAGGGCGTCGGCTACGGCCTGCTGCGGCACCTGAATCCCGATTCGCGCGCCGAGATGATGCAATGGCACCACCCCGAGATCGCGTTCAACTATCTGGGCCGGCTGTCGTCAGGTGAGATTCCCGCCGAACTGCGCGCCGTGGGCTGGCTGCCCGACGGCGAGATGCTCGGCGCGGGTGCCCAGCGTCACGAGGACATGCCGCTCTCGGCCGCGCTGACGATCGATGCGATCGCCGCCGAAGACGGAGACGGCGTCGCACTCACTGCGACCTTCAGCTACGCCTCGGAGCTGCTCAGCGAGACCGAGGTGGCCGAACTCGCCGATCTGTGGGCGCGCGCCCTCGACGCGATGGCATCGCTGTCGCAGTCGCAGACCACGGGCGGCTTCACGCCCGCGGACCTTCCCCTGGTGAACCTCTCGCAGGAACAGATCGATGCGTGGGAGCGCGACTTCGAGTCGCTGACCGACATCTGGTCGCTCTCACCGCTGCAGGAGGGTCTGCTGTTCCACGCCGGCCTCGCCGAGCACTTCGTGGACGTCTACACCGCGCAGATCGTGCTCGACCTGAGCGGCGAGGTCGACGCCGAACGCATGCGCGCGGCGGGCCAGGCGCTCGTCGACCGGCATCCCAGCCTGCGTGCCGCCTTCGTCTACGACGACACCGGCGTCCCCGCTCAGATCATCGTCGACGACGCGCGGCTGCCCTTCGAGTCGACGGATCTGTCAGACCTCGACGAGCAGGAGGCGCAGCGGACGGCGCGCGATCTGGTCACGTCGGATCGGGAGACTCGCTTCCGTCTCGACCGGCCGCCGCTGATCCGGATGCGGCTGATCCGCTTCTCGGACGGCGCGTACCGTCTGGCGCTGACCAATCACCACCTCCTGCTGGACGGCTGGTCGCTGCCTCTGGTGCTGACCGACCTTCTGGCGCTGTACGGCGCCAACGGCAACGGCTCGGGCATGGCCGCCGCGCCGAGTTACCGCGCCTATCTCGACTGGCTGTCGGGCCAGGACCCGCAGGCCTCGCTGGACGCGTGGTCGCGGGCCCTCGCCGGCCTCGACGAGCCGACCGTCCTCGCCCCGCAGTCGAGCGAGCTCGCGATGCCGACGCCCGAGGAACTTCTTCTGGACCTCGACGAGGATGTCGAGGCGGCGCTCGCCGCCGCCGCCCGGACGCTCGGTGTCACGGTGAACACCGTGGTGCAGGCCGCGTGGGGTGTGCTCCTGGCCCGCCTGACCAGTCGCTCGGACGTCGTGTTCGGCGCCACGGTCTCCGGCCGGCCGCCGCAGCTGCCGGGCGTGGAATCCACCGTCGGTCTCTTCATCAACACCGTTCCGGTCCGGGTTCGGCTCGACCGCACCGAATCGATCCGCGATCTCCTGCGCCGGGTGCAAGTCGAGCAGGCCGACCTGCTCGACCACCACTACACCGGACTCACCGACATCCAGCGGGCGGCGGGTCTCGGCCCCCTCTTCGACACGTTGACCGTGTTCGAGTCCTACCCGATCGACCGCTCGGTGCTCGCCGACGTCGACGCGGTCGCGGGCATGAGAGTGGTGGACGTCGAAGTCAACGATGCCACCCACTACCCGTTGACACTGGTGGCGCTGCAGGACCCGCGACTGCGGTTCAAACTGAAGTTCCTGCCGACGGCGTTCAGCGCCGAGGCCGCCGACCGACTGCTGACGAGGCTGGTCCGGGTGCTGGCGACCGTCGCCGCGGACCTCGACCGACCGGTCGCGTCCATCGACGTCCTCGACGAGGGGGAACGCGCGGCCCTGGCACCGATGACCCGGATGCCGGCGTCCGTCTCGGACACCGGGTTCGACCTCTTCGACACGGTCCGCAACGAACACGCCGACCGCCCCGCGGTGCGGTTCGACGGCGAAGAACTGACCTACCGGGAACTGTCCGGCCGCGCGGCGCGACTGGCACGGGCACTGCTCGACCGCGGCGTCGGCCCGGAGAGCTTCGTCGCCCTCGCGCTGCCCCGTTCGCTCGACTCGGTGGTCGCGATGTGGGCGGTGCTCGAGTCCGGAGCGGCCTTCGTGCCGGTGGACCCGAGCTATCCGGCCGACCGCATCGAGCACATGCTGACCGACTCCGGTGCGAGTGTCGGCATCACCGTCGCCGCACACGCCGCCGATCTTCCCGATGAGAGCACCGACTGGCTCGTGCTCGACGACTCCGTGCTGCGGGTGGAACTGGTGGGCCGATCGGCCGAACCGGTCACCCCCGCCGAGCGCGGCGGGGCATGCCGCCCGGACCAGGCCGCGTACATGATCTACACCTCGGGCACCACGGGTCTGCCCAAGGGCGTCATCGTGCCGAGGCACGGTCTGGAGAGCTTCGCGCTCGAACAGCGCGAGCGCTACCGCGTCACGCCCGATTCGCGGGTGCTGCACGTCGCCTCACCGAGCTTCGACGCCTCCGTCCTGGAGTTCGTGATGGCCTTCGGTACCGGCGCGCTCCTGGTCGTCTCACCGCCGACCGTCTTCGGCGGCACCGAACTGAGCGACCTGATCACACGCGAATCACTGAGCCACGTCTTCCTCACACCGTCGGCGCTGGCCACCATGGACCCCGAGCGGTTGGGCGAGCGTCCCGAGATCCTGGTGCTCGGAGGCGAAGCCGTCTCCGACGACCTCGTCGCCCGCTGGGCTCCCGGCCGCCAGGTGTTCAACGCCTACGGTCCCACCGAGACCACCGTCGTGGCCGCCGGCACCGACGCGCTGGTCGCGGGACGCCCGGTGACCATCGGCGGACCGATCCGCGGCACCGGCCTGCTGGTGCTCGACGAGGATCTGCGTCCGGTGCCGGTGGGAGCGGTCGGCGAACTGTACGTGACCGGCGCCGGTCTGGCTCGCGGTTACCACGCGCAGGCGGCACTGACCGCCGCTCGTTTCGTGACGAACCCGGTCGGTGCTCCCGGCGACCGGATGTACCGCACCGGCGATCTGGTGCGGCCGAACGCCGACCTCGAACTGGAGTACATCGGCCGTTCGGACTTCCAGGTCAAGGTGCGCGGCCTGCGCATCGAGCTCGGGGAGATCGACGCGGTCCTCGCCACTCATCCGGACGTCGACTTCGTCGCGACCCTCGGGGTGGACGACGAACGCGGACAGACACAGCTGGTGGCGTACGTGCGGCCGGTGGGCGGCCGCGACGTGGACACCGCCGAGCTGATCGACCATGCGGCCCGTTCCCTCACCGGATACATGGTGCCGTCGGCGATCGTGGTCCTCGACGAGGTGCCGCTGACTCCGGTGGGCAAACTGGACCGGCGTGCGCTCCCGAAGCCGGAGTTCGAGTTCGCGGTGTCCGAGTACGTGGCTCCGGTGACGCCGCCCGAGGAGATCGTGGCGGCGGCCTTCGCCGACGTGCTCGGCCTCGACCGCGTCGGCGCCACCGATGAGTTCTTCGACCTCGGCGGCAACTCGCTGATCGCCACGCGGGTCATCGCCCGGGTGAACGCCGAACTCGGCACCGACATCGGCGTCCGCGATCTGTTCGAGGCACCGACGGTGGCCGCACTCGCCCTACGCGCCGAACGGTCGGCCGCCGGGGCGGGCAGGCTCGCGCTCACGGCGATGGAGCGGCCCGCGCACATTCCGCTGTCGCTCGCGCAGCAGCGCATGTGGTTCCTCAACCGCTACGACCCGGCCTCGGGGAACTACAACGTTCCGCTCGCCATCCGTCTGACCGGAGAACTCGACGTCGACGCGCTGCGTGCCGCGGTGCGCGACGTGATCGAGCGCCACGAGTCGTTGCGGACGGTGTTCCCGGATTCCGACTCCGGCGCCTACCAACAGGTGCTCGACGCCTCGCAGGTCGCCTTCCGGCTCGATCCGATCGCGGTCTCGGAGGACGAACTCGCCTCGCGCGCACTGGAACTCGGTGCGACTGGCTTCGACGTGACCGCTCAGGTCCCGATCCGCACGGCGTTGTTCCGGATCAGCGACGACGTTCACGTCCTCGCTCTGGTGATGCACCACATCATCGCCGACGGTTTCTCGATGGCGCCGCTGGCGCGCGATCTGGTCATGGCGTACACCGCCCGGACCCGGTCGAGTTCACCCGGCTGGGCCCCGCTGGAGGTCCAGTACGCGGACTTCGCGATCTGGCAGCGCGCGATGCTCGGCGACGAGTCCGATCCGCACTCGGTCGCGGCCGCCCAGATCGGATTCTGGCGCGAGGAACTCGCCGGTGTCCCCGAACTCCTGGAACTTCCGGCCGACCGACCGCGGCCCGAGGTGGCCTCGGGATCGGGCGGGCGCACCCGCGTCCGGATCGACGGGGCCCTGCGCGCCCGAGTCGAAGACGCCGCACGGCGTCACGGCGCCACTCCGTTCATGACCCTGCACGCCGCGCTGGCCGTCCTGCTCGCACGCGTGTCGGGGGAGAGCGACATCAGCGTCGGCACCCCGGTCGCGGGCCGCGGTGAGCGGCTGCTCGACGACGTCGTCGGCATGTTCGTCAACACCCTCGTCCTGCGGACACGAGTCGACGGCGCCGATTCGTTCAGCGACCTGCTAGCGAAGGTCAAGCACACCGATCTGGAGGCCTTCGAGCACGCCGACGTGCCGTTCGAACGGCTCGTGGAGATCCTCAACCCGGCCCGATCCACCGCGCACGCCCCGCTGTACCAGGTGCAGTTCGCCCTGGAGAACTTCGAGACCCCGACAGTGGACCTTCCGGGCTTGACCGTGGAGGCCGAGGGCATCGAGACCACCGTCTCCAAGTTCGACCTCGAGGTCACCGTGACCGAGCGCGCCGCCGGCTACGACGTGACGTTCGTCTACGCGACCGATCTCTTCGACGAGGACACCGCCGCCGGGTACGCGGAGCGATTCGTCCGCGCCCTCGACGCGCTGATCGCGGCACCGGACCGGCCGGTCGGCGACGTGGACCTGTTGCGGCCTCGCGAGCACGAGTTGCTCGAATCGTGGACCGCTGGACCGCAGGCACCTGCGCGCGCGACGCTCGTCGAGCGGTTCGAGGAGCAGGCCGCCCGGACTCCGGACGCCGTCGCCCTGGTGACGGGCGATGAGGTCCTGACCTACGCGGAGTTCGCGGCACAGGTGCACCGCCTCGCGCGGGAACTCCTCGCGTCGGGCGTGCGACCGGGCGACCAGGTCGGTCTGGCGATGCGCCGGTCCCGTCACCTGGTGGTCGGCATGTACGCGATCCTGGCGGCGGGCGGCGCCTACGTCCCGCTCGACCCGGCCCACCCAGCCGAGCGCAACGCGCATGTGATCGACACCGCCGATCCGCGGCTGATTCTGACCACGTCCGCCGACTCGGCCGCGCTGCCCGTCGATCGCGAGCTGCTGCAGATCGACGGACTCGACCTGGGCGCACACCCGGACGGGCCGCTCACCGACGCCGAGCGCGGCGGTGTGCTGCGTCCCGAGTCGGCGGCGTACACGCTGTTCACCTCGGGTTCCACCGGGCTGCCGAAGGGCGTCACCGTGCCACATGCGGCGGCTGCCAATCAGCTCGACTCGATGCAGCGCGAATACCGTCTCACCGCAACCGATGTGGTGCTGCAGAAGACACCGATGACGTTCGACGCGTCCGTGTGGGAGTTCTTCTGGCCGCTTCAGGCGGGCGCACGACTGGTGCTGGCGGGGCCCGACGGTCATCGGGACCCGGCTCAGCAGGCGCAGTTGGCGGCCGAGCACTCGGTGACCGTGGTGCAGTTCGTGCCGTCGATGCTGCCGCTGGTGGTCGAGACCTTCGCCGAGCGCGCAGTGACCTCGTTGCGGCTGCTGTTCTCCGGCGGCGAGGTGCTGCCGGCATCGGTCGCAGAAGACGTCATGGAACGCCTGCGCACCGAGGTGCACAACCTGTACGGCCCCACCGAGTCGGCGATGCAGGTGACGCGCCGCGCGGCCGGTGCCGGAGCCGGTTCGGTGCCCATCGGTTCGCCCGTCGAGGGCGTGCGCGTGCACGTGCTCGACACCCGGCTGCGTCCGGTCCCGGTCGGCACGCCCGGCGAACTGTACCTCGCGGGCGCGCAGCTGGCTCGGGGCTACGCGGGCCGTCCCGACCTGACGGCCGAGCGATTCGTCGCCGCACCGTACGACGCGGCGGGCGAGCGGATGTACCGCACCGGCGACCTGGTCCGGTGGACCGCGGACGGCGAACTCGAGTTCCTCGGCCGCACCGACGACCAGGTGAAGCTGCGCGGCCTGCGCATCGAGCCGGGCGAGATCGAGGCGGCGCTGGCCGCCCATCCCGGAGTCGATCAGGCGGTGGTGACCCTGCACCACGGGGAGCACACCGGCGATGCGCTCGTCGCATACGTCTCGGCCGCTCCCGGTACCGAGCGGGTGACTCAGGAAGATCTGAAGTCTCATGTGTGCGCTCGGGTGCCCGGCTACATGGTGCCGTCGCTGTTCATCGTGCTCGACGAACTGCCCGTCGGTGCCAGCGGCAAGATCGACCGCCGTGCGCTCCCGGCACCGGAGCTGGTGCTCAGCGCCGGGGTGTACGTCCCTCCGCGCAACCCGGTCGAGGAGATCATCGCGACGATCTTCGCGGAGACGATCGGCGTCGAGCGCGTGGGTGCGACCGACGACTTCTTCGCCGTGGGCGGCAACTCGCTCGTCGCCACCCGGGTGATCGCGCGACTCAACGACGCGTTGGGCACCGACGTCGGAGTCCGCGAGATCTTCGAGGCCCCGACCGTCGCCGAACTCGCCGTGGTGGCCGAGCAGCGGACGGGTGCGGTACGGCCCAAGCTGGTGGCGCGCGAGCGCACCGAACCGGCACCGTTGTCGCTGGCTCAGCAGCGCATGTGGTTCCTGAACCGATTCGATCGGGATTCCGCGGCCTACAACATGCCCTTCGCCATCCGGTTGACCGGTGCGCTGGACGTGTCCGCGATGCGCGCGGCGATGCTCGACGTCTGCGAGCGTCACGAGGCCCTGCGCACCGTGTACCCCGATTCCGCCGACGGACCCCGACAGGTGGTGCTGCCGGTGCGAGATGTGGCGGCGACCGCCGACCTCGTCGAGGTGGCGGTCGCGGAGGCCGACCTCGAAGCGGAAGTCGTCGCGCTCGCGACGGCACCCTTCGACGTCACCGCCGCACCGCCGGTCCGCGTGCACCTGTTGGCCGTGGGCCCCGACGAACACGTCTTGGTCTTCGTCCTGCACCACATCGCCTTCGACGGGTGGTCGTCGGCTCCGCTGGCCCGCGATCTGATGATCGCGTACGTCGCACGGACCGCCGGACAGCCGCCGGAGTGGTCGCCGCTGCCCGTGCAGTACAGCGACTTCGCCGTCTGGCAGCGCGAACTGCTCGGCGACGAGAACGATCCGGCATCGCTGGCCGCGCAGCAGCTGGCCTACTGGCGCGCCGAACTCGCCGATCTTCCCGACGTGCTGGAGCTGCCGACCGATCGGCCGCGGCCGGCACAGCAGTCGTTCCGAGGCGGAGACGTCGCCTTCACCTTGAGCCCCGAACTGCATGCGGCGCTGCTCGAGGTGGCTCGCTCCACCGACACGACGCTCTTCATGGTGGTCCATGCGGCACTGTCGGCGCTGCTCGGACGACTCTCGGGCAGTGACGACATCGCGATCGGCACGCCGATCGCCGGCCGCGGTGAAGCCGCGCTCGACGATGTGGTCGGCATGTTCGTCGGCACCCTGGTGCTGCGCACGGAGATCGACGAGAACGCGGCCTTCACCGATCTGCTGGCGCAGGTGCGCGAGCGAGACCTGGGTGCCTTCACCAACACCGAGATCCCGTTCGAGCGTCTCGTGGACGCGCTCAACCCGACCCGGTCCGCGGCGTACCACCCGCTGTTCCAGGTCTCACTGTGGTTCCAGAACATCGCGCGCGCCGAGCTGGAGCTTCCCGGGCTCACCGTCTCCCCCGCCGAGTTCGAGACCGGTCTGTCGCGGTTCGACCTGCAACTCACCGTGACCGACCGGACCGACGCCGAAGGCGCGCCGGGGGAGATCGACGTGGTGCTCACCTACGCCGAGGATCTGTTCGACAGGTCGACGGCGGAGCGTTTCGGCGACCGATTCACGTCGGTGCTGACACAGGTGGCGGCCGATCCCGCGGTGGTGGTCGGCGACATCCCGATCATCGGCGACCAGGAGCGGACCCGGGTCCTGGAGACCTGGAACGCCACCGATCACCGGATCGAATCCATCGATGCGGACAGCGACACGCTCGTGTCCCTCTTCGACGCGCAGGTGGCGCGATCGCCCGAAGCCACCGCCCTCGTATACGAGGGCGAGCAGATCACGTACGCGGAGTTCGACGCGCGAGCCAACCGTCTGGCACGGCATCTCATCTCGATGGGTGTCGGTCCGGAGTCGTTGGTCGGCCTGTCGATCCGCCGTTCGATCGATCTGCTCGTCGGCATGTACGGCATCCTCAAGGCCGGCGGCGCCTACGTGCCGCTCGATCCGGACCACCCCGCGGAGCGCAACGGATACGTTCTGGAGAGCGCCTGCCCGGTGACGGTCGTGACCACGACCGCCGACTCCGGAGCGGTCCCCGCGGACGTGCCGACGCTCGAGATCGACGTCCTCGACCTGTCCGGCGTCGCGGGCACCCCGGTGACCGACGCGGACCGCCGTTCGCCGCTGCGCCCGCAGAATCCGGCGAACCTGATCTACACCTCCGGCTCCACCGGCCGTCCCAAGGGCATCGCGGTGCCGCATGCCGGTCTGGTCAATCAGCTGTGCTGGATGCAGGGCGAATACCAGCTGACCGCCGACGACGCGGTGATGCTCAAGACCCCGATGACCTTCGACGTCTCCGTGTGGGAGTTCTTCTGGACCCTGCAGACCGGTGCCCGCCTCGTCATCGCCCGTCCGGACGGCCACCGGGACCCCGAGTACCTGTCGACGCTGATGCGCGAGCAGAACGTCACCGTGGTCCAGTACGTCCCGTCGATGCTGGCGATGTTCGTGTCGAGCTCGTCCGCGCGGATCCCCGACACCGTCCGCGCCGTGATCGCGATCGGCGAGGCGCTGCCGATCGAGACCGCCGAGGCCTTCCGCGAACTCTCCGCCGCGCCGCTGGACAACCTGTACGGACCCGCGGAGGCGTCGCTCGCCGTCACCTACTGGCGTCACACCGAAGCCGACCAGGGCGTGGTCCCGATCGGCGTCCCGATGTGGAACACCCGCCTGTACGTGCTCGACTCGCGCCTGCAGCCGGTGCCTCCGGGCGTCGCGGGAGAGCTGTACCTGTCGGGCGTCCAGCTGGCGCGCGGCTATCACGGTCGTCCCGACCTGTCGGCGGACCGGTTCGTCGCCGATCCGTTCGGCGCCCCGGGCGAGCGGATGTACCGCACCGGCGACCTGGTCCGGCACCGCGCCACCCCGGACGCCGACGACGCGGGGGTCCTCGAGTACATCGGCCGCACCGACTTCCAGGTCAAGGTGCGCGGAAACCGCATCGAGCTCGGCGAGATCGAGGCGGCCCTGCTGTCCGCGCCCGGCGTCACGCAGGCGGTGGTGCTGGTGCGCCACGACCCGCACACCGGCGACCAGCTGGTCGGCTACGTGGTGGCGCCCGCGGACGTGACCGGCGAGTCGGTCGCGGCGCATGCGGCGGGATCGCTGCCCTCGTACATGGTCCCGGCGGCCGTGGTGGTGATGGACGAGTTCCCCCGGAACAGCAGCGACAAGCTGGACCGGAAGGCGCTGCCCGAGCCGTCCTTCGACCTGCTCGCCGCCGAGTACGTGTCTCCGCGCGACCCGGTCGAGGAGATCATCGCGGGCGTTTTCGCCGGCGTCCTCGGTCTGCCGCGGATCAGCGTCGAGGAGAGCTTCTTCGACGCCGGCGGCAACTCTCTGATCGCGACCCGAGTGATCTCGCAGGTCAGCGACGCACTCGGCGTCGACCTCGGGGTACGCGACCTGTTCGACGCGCCGACGGTCGCCCAACTGGCCGCCCGCGTGGAGCAGAGCGGGGGCGCTTCGCGGCCCGCACTGACCCGGGCCGACCGCGGCGACACCGCACCGCTGTCGCTGGCACAGCAGCGGATGTGGTTCCTCAACCGGTTCGATCCGGCCTCGCCGGCCTACAACCTCCCCCTGCCGGTCCGGATGACCGGTCCGCTCGATGAGCCCGCTCTGCAGGCCGCAGTCCGCGACCTCCTCGACCGGCACGAGTCGCTGCGGACCCGGTTCCCCGACTCCGACAGCGGTCCGTACCAGCAGATCCTGCCGGTCGGCGACGCGGTGCCCGACCTGCGCCCGATCGAGGTCACCCGGGACGGCGTGCAGCAGGCGGTCGCGAAGGCCGTCATGACCGGATTCGACGTCACCGCCGAGGTGCCGCTGCGGGTTCGGCTGCTCCGGGTCACCGACGGTGACCCGCGCGGCGAGCACGTGCTCGTCCTGGTGCTTCACCACATCTCCGGCGACGGTCTGTCGATGGCGCCGCTGGTGCAGGACGTGATGGTGGCCTACGGCGCGCGGGCGGCCGGCGAGCAGCCGGCCTGGGCGCCGCTGGAAGTGCAGTACGCCGATTACGCGATCTGGCAGCGCGACGTGCTCGGCGATCCCGCGGACTCCTCGTCAGTGGCCGCCGCCCAGATCGATTACTGGCGCGAGACCCTCGCCGGGCTGCCCGACCGCCTCGAACTGCCCACCGATCACGAACGCCCGCAGGTGCAGTCGATGCGCGGCGCCATCCATCGCACCCCGATCGGCGCCGAGCTCTACTCCGCGATCGGCGCGTACGCCCGCGCCCGGGGCGTCACGCCGTTCATGGTCCTGCACGCCGCCTATGCGACCGTCTTGGCCGGGTTGACGGGTACCGCGGACATCGCTGTCGGCACCCCCGTCGGCGGTCGTGGCACGCGTGCGCTCGACGACCTGATCGGCATGTTCGTCAACACGCTCGTGCTGCGCACCCGGGTGCGTCCGGACGAGAGCTTCGATGCGCTCGTGGCTCAGGTCCGCGCCGCGGACCTCGCGGCCTTCGAGCACGCCGAGGTCCCGTTCGAGCAGCTGGTCGAGGTTCTCGACGTCACGCGCTCCACCGCGCATTCGCCGCTGTTCCAGGTGGCGCTCGCACTGCAGTCCGAGGCCCCGACGAGCTTCGAGATGGCGGGGCTGGACGTCGAGGCCGTCGACGTCTCGACCGACACGGCCAACATCGATCTCCAGCTCACGGTGCGCGAGAACACCGAGGTCGGCGCCGAAGCCGTCTTCACCTACGCCGCCGATCTCTTCGACGAGCCGACCGTCGAGTCGTTCGGCGACCGCCTGGTCCGCATCCTGCGGGCAGCGGTCGAGGCTCCCGAGACCGCCGTCGGCGATCTTCCTCTCCTCGGCGACGCCGAGCGCGCCGACCTCGTGGACCGGCGCGGCGGGGACGCGGCGGAGCCGCGGACCCTCGCCGATCTGTTCGGCGCCACCGCCGGGCGGCACGCCGACCGCGTCGCTGTCGAGTTCGACGGGCAGAGCCTGACCTACGCCGAGCTCGCCGAGCGCTCCAACCGGCTGGCGCGACGGCTGATCGACCACGGTGCCGGCCCCGACACGGTGGTCGCCCTCGCCATGACCCGATCGATCGACGCGATGGTCTCGATCTGGGCCGTGGCGGCCGCCGGAGCGGCCTACCTGCCGATCGATCCGAAGCTGCCCGCCGACCGCATCACGCACATGGTCTCCGACTCCGGCTCGGTGATCGGTCTGACGCATTCGGCCACCGCCGACACCCTGCCGTCGCAGGCGCGGCCGGTCGACGGCTGGACCCTTCTCGACGACGCAGCGCTGGCGGAGGATCTGGCGGGCCGCTCGGGCGCACCGCTCACCGATGCGGACCGGCGTGCGCCGCTGACCGTCGACGACCTCGCCTACGTGATCTACACGTCCGGCACCACCGGTCTGCCCAAGGGCGTCGCGGTGCCGCACCGCGGGCTGTCGACGCTGGCCGACGACGTCGTCGGGTACTACGAGACCTATCCGGGCGCGCGGATGCTGCAGTTCGCGGCGATCAGCTTCGACGCCGCCGTCGGCGAGATCCTCGCGACCTTCTGCGCGGGTGCGACGATGGTCATCGCCCCGACCGACCTCTACGGCGGTGCCGAACTGGCGGGCTTCATCCGCGATCAGCGGATCACGTCCTTCGTCGGCGCGCCGAACGCGGTGCAGACGGTCGACGCGAGCGAACTCGACCTGGTGACCCGCGTGGTGGTGGGCGGCGACGTGTGTCCGCCGGAACTGGTCGCCCGCTGGGGCGGGAGGCTGCGCAACGCGTACGGGCCCACCGAGACCACCGTGATCGTCACGATGACCGATCCGCTCGCCGCGGGCGAGCCGATCACGATCGGCTCGGCGATGAGCGGCGTGCACACCCTGGTTCTCGACGACCGGCTGCGGCCGGTCCCGGTCGGGACGCCGGGCGAGCTGTACATCACCAACGCCGGCCTCGCGCGCGGCTACCTCGGCCGGCGCGGTCTCACCGCCGAGCGGTTCGTCGCGAACCCGTACGCGGTGGGGAAGCGGATGTACCGCACCGGCGACGTGGTGCGCTGGACCGCAGACGGCGAACTCGCCTACATCGGCCGATCCGACTTCCAGCTGCAGATCCGCGGCTTCCGCGTCGAACTCGGCGAGATCGACGCCGCGCTCACCTCGCACCCCGACGTGGCCTTCGCCGTCACGTTGGGTGTCCCCGGACCGGCCGGCGACACCGTGCTGGTCGGCTACGTCCAGCCGGTGGCCGGAGCTGTCGTCGACACCGATGCGCTGGCGGCGCACGCCGCGCACCGGCTGCCGCCGTACATGGTCCCCGCGGTCATCATGGTGATCGACGAGGTGCCGTTGACCCCGATCGGCAAGGTCGACCGCAAGGCGCTGCCCGCACCGGAGTTCACCCGCGCGGCGGTTCACGTCGCGCCGGTGGGCGAGGTGGAGGTCGGCGTGGCCGAGGTGGTCGGCCGGGTGCTCGGTGCCGAGCGCGTCGGCGCCACCGACGACTTCTTCGACCTCGGCGGCAACTCGCTGATCGCGACGCGCGTCGTCGCGCAGATCAACGCCGAGTTCGGCTCCGACCTGGGAGTGCGGGATCTTTTCGAGGCACGGACCGTCGCCGAACTCGCCACCCGCGTGTCTCGAGGCTCGGCCGACGGCCGCCCGGCGCTGACGCCGCGTGAGCGGGCGGCGCGGGCACCGCTGTCTCTGGCGCAACAGCGAATGTGGTTCCTCAACCGGCTCGACCCCTCGTCGGCGGCGTACAACATCCCGCTGGCGGTCCGGCTCACCGGTGAGCTCGACGCCGATGCCTTCGGCGCCGCGCTGGGCGACGTGGTCGCGCGGCACGAGACGCTGCGCACCGTCTACCCCGATGCGGGGGACGGCGGGCACCAGCAGATCCTCGACGCGGAATCGGCGGGACTGGACCTGATCCGTGACCGGGTCGGCCCGGACGAGGTGGCGGGCCGCGTCGCGGCGCTGGCCACCGAAGGCTTCGACGTGACCGCCGAGGTCCCCATCCGCGCCGCTCTGCTGCGGGTGGCGGAACCGGGCGAGGACGTGACCGATCACGTCTTCGTGCTGGTCCTGCACCACATCGCGTCCGACGCGTCGTCGCTGGCACCGCTGGTCCGCGACGTCATCACCGCCTACACCGCCCGCGCAGCGGGTCACGCCCCGGACTGGGCGCCGTTGCCGGTGCAGTACGCCGACTACGCGATCTGGCAGCGTGAGCTCCTCGGAGACCTGGACGACCCGCACTCGCGCGGTGCACGCCAGCTGGCCTACTGGACCAAGGCGCTCGCCGGGCTCCCCGATCAGCTCGACCTGCCCACCGACCGGTCGCGCCCGGCGCGTCCGTCGATGCGCGGTGGCCGTGTGGAGTTCACCATCGACGGTGAAGTGCATCGCGCGGTCACCGAGATCGGTCGCGCGCACGGCGCGTCGACGTTCATGGTGATGCATGCGGCGCTCTCGGTGCTGCTGGCCCGACTGTCGGCCACCACCGACATCGCGATAGGCACCGCGGTCGCCGGCCGCGGGGAACCCGAACTCGACGGGCTCGTCGGCATGTTCGTCAACACCCTGGTCCTGCGCACCGTGGTGGAGCCCGAAGTCGACTTCGCCGGTGTCCTCGCTCAGACGCGCGCCACCGACCTGGCCGCGTTCGGGCACACCGAACTGCCCTTCGAGCGTCTGGTCGAGGCGATCAGCCCCACCCGCTCGCAGGCGCACCATCCGCTGTTCCAGGTGGCGCTCGACTTCCAGAATGCGGGCGAGGTCGCGGTGGAGCTGCCGGGCCTGGCCATCGCGCCGGAGCAGATCAGCGCCGACGTCGCGAAGTTCGACCTGCAGCTGACGGTCGCCGAGACCGTCGACGAATCGGGTACTCCGGCCGGGATGCGGGCCTCGTTCGACTACGCCACCGACCTCTTCGACGCGTCGACCGTCCAGGTCTTCGCGGAGCGGCTCGTGCGCATCCTGTCGACCGTGGTCGTGGACCCGACGGTGCCGATCGGCGACGTCCCGATCCTGTCGCCGACCGAGAGCGACGAGTTGAGCGCGGTCGCCGGCCCGGCGTCCGTGGCGCCCCGCACCTTCCCGCAGATCCTGGCCGACGCCGTCGCCGACGATCCGAACCGGATCGCGGTGGAGGAGGGCTCCGCGGCGCTCACCTATCGTCAGCTCGACGAGCGGTCGAACCAGCTGGCCCGGCTGCTGGCCGAGCGCGGCATCGGCACCGGCGATTACGTCGCGGTCGCCATGCCGCGATCGATCCGCACCGCGACTGCCGTCTGGGCGATCGTCAAGACCGGCGCGGCGTTCCTGCCGATCGATCCGAGCTATCCGGCCGACCGCATCGCGCACATGCTGACCGATTCGGGTGTACGGATCGGTCTCACGACGTCGACCGAGCGTCCCGAGCTCTCCGGTGAGGTCGACTGGATCGTCTTCGACGAGATCGATGCGCTGCTGGCGGCCGAGTCGGTCGCCGAGGTGACCCCGGTGCGCCGCATGCGCGTGGACTCGCCGGCCTACGTCATCTACACCTCCGGGTCCACCGGTCTGCCCAAGGGCGTCGTGGTGACCCATCGGGGACTGGCGAACCTGGTCGCGGAGCAGCGCGCGCACATGCAGCTGGTCCCCGGCTCGCGGTCGCTGCAGTTCGCGTCACCGAGTTTCGACGCCTCGGTGTTCGAGATGATGATGGCCTTCGGCAGCGCGTCGACGATGGTCGTCGCGCCCGCGGGGCTGCTGGGCGGCGTGGAACTGTCGGACTTCCTGCGCGCGAACCGGGTGACCCACGCCTGCATCACGCCGGCCGCGCTGGCCGCGGCCGATCCGCAGGGACTGGACGACCTGCGCGTGCTGGCCGTGGCGGGCGACGCCTGCCCGCCCGAACTCGTGGCCCGCTGGGCACCCGAGCGCACCATGCTGAACCTGTACGGACCCACCGAGACCACCGTCTGGTGCACGGTGTCCGAGCCCCTGCGTGCGGGTGCGCCGATCACGATCGGCGCACCGACGCGCGGCTTCCGGCTGACCGTGCTCGACGGCCGCCTCCGGCCGGCTCCGGTGGGAGTGGCCGGTGAGCTCTACCTCGCCGGACCGGCCTTGGCCGCCGGCTACCACGATCGCGCCGGGCTGACCGCCGAGCGATTCGTCGCGAACCCGTTCAGCGAGGGCGAGCGGATGTACCGCACCGGCGACGTGGTCCGGTGGACGCGCGACGGGCGGCTCGAGTACGTCGGCCGCTCGGACTTCCAGGTCAAGGTCCGCGGCTTCCGCATCGAACTCGGCGAGATCAGCGGCGCGCTCTCGTGCCACGACAGCGTCGGATTCGTCACCACGGAGGGCGTCACCGCACCCGACGGCGGCACCGCGCTGGTGTCGTACGTGCTGCCCGCTCCCGGACACGTGGTCGACGAGGTCGCGCTGAAATCGTTCGCGGCGGAGTTCCTGCCCGCGTACATGGTTCCCGCTCAGGTCGTCGCACTCGACGAGGTCCCGCTCACGCCTGCGGGCAAGCTGGACCGCCGGGCACTGCCCGCGCCGTCGTTCACCATCGAGGAGGGCGACTACCAGGCGCCCCGCAGCCTCACCGAGGAGATCGTCGCAGGCGTCTTCGCCGAGGTCCTCGGCCTCGAGCGCGTCAGCGTCAGCAGCGGGTTCTTCGACCTCGGCGGCAACTCGCTGTCGGCGACGAAGGTCACCGCGCGCGTCGGCGCGGCGCTCGGCGTGCGCGTCGGGGTCCGCGACCTGTTCGACGCCCCGACGGTGGCCGAGTTCGCCGCCCATCTGGAGACGGCGACCGCCGACGAGCGGCCTCCGCTCACGGCCCGCCCGCGTCCGGATCGGATTCCGCTGTCGCTGGCCCAGCGCCGGATGTGGTTCCTCAATCAGTTCGACACGGAGTCGGCCGCGTACAACGTGCCCCTGGCCGTGCGGTTGAGCGGCGAACTCGACGTCGCCGCCCTCGAACAGGCAGTGGAGGACGTGCTCGCGCGTCACGAGGTGCTCCGCACCGTGTACCCGGACTCCGCCGACGGTCCCTACCAGGAGATTCTCCCGGCCTCTCGCGTGGACATCACGCCGATCCCGGTGACCGAGGCCGAGGTCGTCGCGCGCGCGGTCGACCTGATCTCCGAGGGCTTCGACGTGACCGCGCGGCCGCCGGTGCGGATCGCGCTGCTGGAGCAGAGCCCCCGCGAGCACGTGCTCGTGGTCACCATGCACCACATCACGGCCGACGGTGCGTCGGTCGCGCCCCTCGCCCGCGACATCATGGTCGCGTACACCGCGCGTGCCGCCGGTGCGGCGCCGCAGTGGTCGCCGTTGCCGGTCCAGTACGCCGACTACGCGCTCTGGCAGGGCGAGACGCTCGGCGACGTGGACGATCCGGAGTCACTGCTGGGGCGCCAGCGCGATTACTGGACCGATCGCCTCGCCGGTCTGCCCGAGGTGCTGGACCTGCCGATGGACCGGCCGCGTCCGGCGGTCCAGTCGACGGCCGGTGCGGGCAGCCCGTTCACGATCGACGCCCGCCTGCACAGGCGGCTCCTCGAGGTCGCGGAGGCGCACGACGCGACCCTGTTCATGGTGCTGCACGCGGCCTTCGCCGCGCTGCTGTCCCGGTTGGGCCGCGAATCCGACATCGCGATCGGCACGCCCGTGGCCGGGCGCGGCGAGCAGTCACTCGACGAGTTGGTCGGCGTGTTCGTCAACACCCTGGTGCTGCGTACCCGCGTCGACGGCGGTGCGAGCTTCGCCGACCTGCTGGCGCAGGTCCGGCAGAACGATCTCGCCGCGTTCACCCACGCCGACATGCCCTTCGAGCAACTCGTCGACGTGCTGGCGCCGTCGCGGTCGACGGCGGTCTCGCCGCTTTTCCAGGTGATGTTCACCATGCAGAACAACGCCCCGGCGAGCTTCGACCTGCCGGGTCTGTCGGTGAGCGGACTCACCTCCGACTTCGATGTCGCCAAGTTCGATCTGCAGCTGACCGTGACCGACCGGCGGGACGCCGACGGGTCGCCCGCCGATCTGCCCGCGACGTTCAGCTACGCCACGGCGCTGTTCGACCGGACGACCGTCGAACGCTTCGCCGAGGCCTACCTCGCGGTCCTGCACGGGATCTGCGACGACGCCGACCGCATCGTCGGCGACGTGCCCGTCACCTCCGCGCAGGACCGAGCCGACCTGGCCGCGGTCAACACGACCGCTGCTCCGGTGGAACCGGGCACGCTCGCGGGAGTGTTCGCCGCGCAGGCCGCGCGCACTCCGGACGCCACGGCGCTGGTGTTCGGCTCCGGCGCCTCCCGGCAGAGCCTCACCTACGCGGAGTTCGACGCCCGGACCAACGCGCTCGCACGGATGCTGATCGACGCGGGCGTGGGACCGGACGTCCCGGTGGCACTCGGCCTTCCGCGGTCGCTGGAACTGCTCACCGCGATGTACGCGATCGTCAAGGCCGGCGGCGCCTACGTCCCGGTCGATCCCGACCATCCCGCCGAGCGCACCCTGTACGTGCTCGACTCCGCCTCGCCCGCCGTGCTGCTGACGGCGTCGGACACCGACCTTCCCGCGCCCGACGGGTTGCCGGTGTGGACCGTCGACACGGTGGACCTCGACGGATGGTCGACAGCGCCGATCACCGATGCCGAGCGGTCGGCGCCGCTGCGCGGGACGAACACCGCGTACGTCATCTACACCTCCGGTTCCACCGGCCGCCCCAAGGGCGTCGCGGTGCCGCATTCGGCGATCGTGAATCGCCTCGCCTGGATGCAGCACGAGTACGCGCTCACCCCGGACGACGTTGTGGCGCAGAAGACCCCCGCGACCTTCGACGTGTCGGTGTGGGAGTTCTTCTGGCCGCTGCAGGTGGGCGCGTCGCTCGTCATCGCGCAGCCGGACGGGCACCGCGACCCGCTGTACCTCGCCGAGCTGTTCGAGGCGGAGTCGGTCACCACCGCGCACTTCGTCCCGTCGATGCTGTCGGCGTTCACCGGGGCGGTGGCTCCGGGATCGGTCGGCTCGCTGCGCCAGGTGTTCTGCTCGGGCGAGGCACTGACGCCGCGGGCCGCGCAGGCCTTCGCGGCGTTGAGCGATGCGCGTCTGCACAACCTCTACGGCCCCACCGAGGCGGCCGTCGACGTCACCTACCACGAGGTCACCCCGGCCGACACGGCCGCCGTGCCGATCGGCGCCCCGGTGTGGAACACCGGAGTCCACGTCCTCGACGACCGTCTGCATCCGGTGCCGGTCGGCGTGGCAGGCGAACTGTATCTCGCCGGCGTGCAGCTGGCGCGCGGTTACGTGGGACGCGCGGACCTCACCGCCGACCGCTTCGTGGCGAACCCGGCGGCCGACGGGGAGCGGATGTACCGCACCGGCGACCTGGTCCGATGGGTCCGGACCGACGGCGGGCTGGAACTGGACTACATCGGCCGCACCGACTTCCAGGTCAAGCTTCGCGGTCTGCGCATCGAGCTCGGCGAGATCGAGGCGGCGCTGCTCGATCAGCCGACGGTCGCGCAAGCCGTCGTGGTGGTGCGCGAAGACGTTCCGGGCGCACAGCAGCTCGTCGGCTACGTCGTCGGCGACGTCGCGTCCGGTGAACTCGATGTCGACGCTCTCACCGAGGCGATCTCGGCTCGCCTGCCGGAGTACATGGTGCCCACGGTGCTGATGCCGCTCGACGAGTTCCCGTTGAACGCCTCGGGCAAGCTCGACCGCAAGGCGCTGCCCGCGCCCGACCGGACCGAGTCGGTCACGCAGTACCGCGCACCGGCCGACCGTGTCGAGACCGTGCTCTGCGATCTGGTCGCCGAACTGCTCGGTCTCGACCGCGTGGGTGTGGACGACTCCTTCTTCGCGCTGGGCGGCGACTCGATCATGGCCATTCAGCTGGTCTCGCGCGCCAAGCGCGAGGGCATCGTCCTGCGTCCGGCCCAGGTCTTCGAGCACCGCACCGTCGCCGCGCTGGCGCGGGTGGCCGCCGCCGAGGCCGCAGCCGGCCTGGACGAGCTGCCGGGAGGCGGGGTCGGCGAGGCACCGCTGACGCCGATCATGCACTGGATGATCGAAGACCTCCGTGCGTACGACGAGTTCTCCCAGGCCGTGCTCCTGACGCTCCCCGAGTCCGTCGAGGAGTCGGATCTGGCGGCCGCGATCGCCATGCTGCTCGACCACCACGACGTCCTGCGCGCCCGCCTCGTCACGAGTACCGGAACCGCTGCCGACGCCACCGGTCTGTCCATCGGCCCGGTGGGCTCGGTTCCGGCGGCCGGACTGCTGACCCGCGTCGACGTCGACGCCGCTCCCGGAACCGAGGCCTTCGCCGCGGCCGCGGAGGAACAGATGCGCCGCGCCGGTGCCCGGCTCGATCCGCGGTCCGGCGTGACGACCCAGTTCGTCTGGCTGCACCGCACCGACGGCGGGCGCGACCGTCTGCTGGTCCTGGCCCACCACCTCGTGGTGGACGGTGTCTCGTGGCGGTCGCTGGTTCCCGACCTCGCGCTGGCCTGGTACCGCGTCACCGAGGGGGCCACGGCGGAACTGTCGCCGGTGGCGACGTCGTTCCGCCGCTGGGCCCACGCCCTCGCCGAGGCCGCACCGTCGCGGGCCGGGGAACTCGAGTTCTGGCGTTCCACTCTGACCGGCGACGATCCCGCGCTGGGTGCGCGGTACGCCGACCCCGAGATCGACACCGTCGAGACCGTCGATGACCTGCGGATCGAGTTGCCGCCGCAGATCGCCGAGGCCGTCCTCGGCCGGGTACCGGGAACGGTCCACGGCTCGGCGACCGACTCCCTGATGACCGCGCTGGCACTGGCCGTCGCGGCGTGGCGAGCGGCGCGGGGAGTCCACGCCCCGAGCGCACTCGTCACGCTGGAGGGGCACGGTCGCGAAGAGCAGGCCGTCCCCGGCGCCGACCTGTCCGGCACGGTCGGCTGGTTCACCAGCTCGTACCCGGTGCGCGTCGACCTCTCGGGACTCGACGTCGACGACGCGCTGGCCGGTGGTCCGGCGGCCGGCGCCGCGCTCAAGCGGGTCAAGGAGCAGTTGCGCGCGGTGCCCGACAACGGCATCGGCTACGGCATGCTGCGCTATCTGACCGAGGAGGGGCGCTCGGCGCTCGCCGGACTGCGCACGCCGCAGATCGGCTTCAACTACCTCGGCCGCGTCTCCGCGGGCACCGGGACAGTCGACGACGCCCCGTGGCAGCTCGACGGCGACTCCGGAAGCCTGGGCGGCACGCGTGATGCCGCGATGGCCCTCCCGGCCGCGCTCGACATCAACGCCTCGGCGGTCGACTCCGCCGACGGCACGCGCCTGGGCGCCACTTTCTCCTACGCCACCGGTGTCTTCACCGCCGAACAGGTCCGCGAGATCGCAGATCTGTGGGTGGAGGCGCTCACGGCTCTGACCCGGTACGCGGACGCGCCCGGTGCCGGCGGTCTCACCCCGTCGGATCTGCCGCTGGTGCGGCTCGACCAGCGAGCCGTCGAGGCCGTCGAGGAGCGTCACGGCGACGTGGCCGACATCTGGTCGCTCTCGCCGCTGCAGGAGGGACTGCTCTTCCACGCGCAGTTCGCGGGTGACGAACTCGACGCCTACATGGTGCAGACCGTCCTCACGCTGGAGGGCGTGGTCGATCCCGCCCGCCTCCGCGCGGCGGGCGAGGCACTGCTGCGCAGGCATGCGAACCTCCGGGTCGCTTTCGACTCGATCGACGGACTGCCCGTCCAGGTGGTGCCCGCGGCCGTGAGGCTGCCGTGGGCCGAGGTGGACCTCCGGGCCGCCGCGGACCCGCAAGCGGCCTTCGACGATCTGCTGGCCGCCGACCGCCGGCGCGGCTTCGACATGGCGACGCCGCCGCTGCTGCGGTTCACCCTCGCCCGACTGGGCGAGTCCGACTACCGGATGCTCTCGACCAACCACCACGTCCTGTTGGACGGCTGGTCCACACCGCTGCTGCTCAAGGACCTGCTGTTCCTGTACGCGGCCTCCGGTGACGGCTCGGCGCTGCCCGTCGTCGGCGAGTACCGCGAGTTCCTCGTGTGGCTCTCGCACCGCGACCACCGGTCGTCGCTGACCGCCTGGGCCGCCGCGTTCGACGGACTCGACGAGCCGACACTCGTCGCCGGCGAGGCGACGGCGGCATCGGCCGACTCCGCCGACACCGAACGGCTGCTGCCCGCCGGGTTGACGTCCACCCTCGGCGCACTGGCGCGGGCTCACGGCATCACCCTCAACACCCTCGTCCAGGCGGCGTGGGGTCTGGTGCTGTCGGCGCAGACCGGTCGCAACGACGTCACCTTCGGTACCACCGTCTCCGGCAGGCCCGCGGACCTTCCGGGCGTGGAATCGATGATCGGCCTGTTCATCAACACCCTGCCCGTGCGTGTCACGGTGCGTCCGGGGGAGTCGGCGCAGGAGTTCCTGCGGCGCCTGCAGGCCGAACAGGCGGCACTGCTCGACCACCACTACCTGGGTCTCTCGGAGATCCAGCGCGCGGTGGGCGCGGGCGCGGGATTCGACACGCTGAGCGTCTTCGAGTCGTACCCGGTCGATTCCGAGGCCCTCGCGCAGGCCGCCGACATCGACGGCATGCGGGTCACCGGACTGCGCGGCATGGACTCCACCCACTACCCGCTGACGCTGGTGGCGAGTTCAGCCGACCGTCTCCACCTGCAGCTCAAGTACCTGACCGATCTGTACGACGCCGCCGCGGCGGAGACCGTGCTCGACCGCGTGGAGAGGGTGCTCACCGCATTCGCCGAAACGCCGGAGGCACCGATCGCGTCGATCGGCGTGCTGAGCGACGCCGAGCGTTCCGACGTGCTGGGACTGGGCTTCGTGCCCGGTGTCGCGCCCACGGCCGACACGCTGGCCGATGCGTTCGCCGCGCAGGCGGCGGCCCACGCCGACCGGACCGCCGTGGTCGCGGGCGGCGAGCGGCTGACCTATGCGGAACTGGCCGGACGGGTCGACCGTCTGGCCCGGGTGCTCATCGCCGAGGGCGTCGGGCCCGAGTCGCTGGTCGCGGTCGCCATGCCGCGGACGGCCGACCTGGCCGTGGCGTTGCTCGCGGTGGTCACCGCGGGCGGCGCATACGTGCCCGTCGACGTCACGTACCCGCAGGACCGGCTGTCGTACATGCTCGCCGACGCCTGTCCGACGGTGGTCGTGTCCACCGCCGCCGACGCGGAGTCCCTGCCCGCGCACGAACTGCCCGTCCTGCTGCTCGATTCGCCGGACCTCGCCGAGCGGATGGCGGCGCAGCCGGAGGGCCCGGTGACCGACGCCGACCGACTGGCACCGCTGCGCCCGCAGCATCCCGCGTACGTCATCTACACGTCGGGGTCCACCGGGCGACCCAAGGGCGTGGTGATTCCCCACGTCGACGTGCTGACGCTGATGGCCGACACCCAGCTCGACTTCGGCTTCGACGAGACCGACGTGTGGACCATGTTCCACAGCTACGCCTTCGACTTCTCCGTGTGGGAGCTGTGGGGCCCGCTGCTGCACGGCGGCGCCCTGGTGATCGTCGACTACCTGACCTCGCGTTCGCCGGACGAGTTCCTCGAACTGCTGCGTCGCGAGCGCGTCACGGTCCTCAACCAGACGCCGTCGGCCTTCTATCAGCTGGCCGAAGCCGACCGCGTCGCGGGCGCGGGGGAGGAGTCCGTTCCCGATCTGGCGCTGCGCTACGTCGTCTTCGGCGGCGAGGCGCTCGACCTCGCGCAGTTGGAGCGCTGGTACGAGCGGCACGACGACCAGGAGGTCGCGCTGGTCAACATGTACGGCATCACCGAGACCACGGTGCACGTCAGCTATCTGCCGCTCGACCGCGAGTTCGCCCGCGCGTCCAAGGCCAGCGTCATCGGGCGCGGACTGCCGGGCATGGGCGTCTACGTCCTCGACTCCCGGCTGCAGCCCGCACCGGTGGGCGTCGTCGGCGAGATGTACGTCCACGGCGGCCAGCTGGCGCGCGGCTATCTCGGCCGTCCCGACCTGTCGGCCGAGCGATTCGTGGCGGATCCGTTCGGTGCGCCCGGCGAACGCATGTACCGCTCCGGCGACCTGGCCCGCTGGAACGCCGACGGACAGCTGGAGTATCTGGGCCGCAGCGACTTCCAGGTGCAGTTGCGCGGATTCCGGATCGAACTCGGTGAGATCGAGTCCGCGCTGATGCGGTATCGCGGTGTGGCCGCCTCCGCGGTGGTCGTGCACACCGACGAGCACACCGGCGACCGCCTCGTCGGCTACGTGGTGCCCGAGGCCGGCGCCCACGTGGAGCCCGGCGCGGTGCTGGACCACGTCAGCGGATTCCTGGCCGCGTACATGGTCCCGTCGACGATCGTCGTGCTCGACGAGTTCCCGCTGACGGCCAACGGCAAGCTCGACCGCCGAGCGCTGCCCGCCCCCGACACGGCAGGTGCCGCGACGGAGTTCGTCGCCCCGCGCGATGCGGTCGAGCAGGCGATCGTCGACGTCTTCGCCGAGGTGCTCGGAGTCGACCGCGTCGGCGTTCACGACGGCTTCTTCGATCTGGGCGGCAACTCGCTGGTCGCGACCCGGGTGGTGGCGCGCGTCAACGCGGCGCTCGACGCCGAGTTCGGCGTGCGGGACCTGTTCGACGCGCCGTCGGCCGCCGAGTTGGCCCAGTGCTACGAGCGGACCGGCCGGACCGCCGAGCGCCCGGCGCTGGTCGCCGGGCCGCGACCGGACCGGGTGCCGCTCTCGCTGGCTCAGCAGCGGATGTGGTTCCTCGCGCAGTTCGACCCGTCGTCGCCCGCATACAACATTCCGATGGCGATTCGCCTCACCGGCGATCTCGACGTGGATGCCCTCGCCGCCGCGATCACCGACGTGCTGGAGCGGCACGAGTCGCTGCGCACCCGCTTCCCGGACTCGGCCGACGGGCCCTACCAGGATGTGCTGCCGACCGCGGCGGTCCCGGTGGACCTGACACCGGTCGCCGTCGACGCGGCGGATCTGCTTCCCGCGGTCGCGGACGTCCTCGGCTCCGGCTTCGATGTGACGGCCGCTCCGCCGGTGCGGGTGCGGCTGCTCCAGGTGGCCGACACCGACGTCGCCGAGCACGTGCTGGTGATGGTGGTCCATCACATCAGCGCCGACGGCATGTCGATGGCACCGCTGGCGCGGGACGTGATGGTGGCCTACACGGCGCGCGCCGCGGGCGAGGCGCCCGGCTGGTCGCCGCTGGAGGTGCAGTACGCCGACTACGCCGTCTGGCAGCGGGCGGTCCTCGGCGACGAGAACGATCCGGAGTCGGTGGCCGCGCGGCAGATCGGCTTCTGGCGGAGCGAACTCGCCGGCCTGCCCGACGCACTCGACCTGCCCACCGACCGTCCGCGTCCGGTGGAGCAGTCGATGGCCGGAGCCCGGCACGTGTTCGAGATCGGCGAGGACGTGCGCCGAGCGGTGGCCGACCTGGCGGCCGCGCATCGTGCGACGCCGTTCATGGTCGTGCACGCGGCGCTGGCGGTGCTGCTCTCGCGGCTGGCTCGGGAGACCGACATCGCCGTCGGCACTCCGATCGGCGGCCGCGGCGAGGCCGCGCTCGACGATCTCGTCGGCATGTTCGTCAACACCGTCGTGCTGCGTTCGCAGATCGACGGCGACGAGACCTTCGCCGGATTGCTCGATCGCGTGCGCCAGTCCGACCTCGCGGCGTTCGGGCACGTCGACGTGCCCTTCGAGCAGCTCGTCGAGGCGCTCAATCCGGTGCGCTCGACGTCGCATCACCCGTTGTTCCAGGTCTCGCTGTCACTGCAGAATCAGCAGCGGGCCGAGCTCGAACTGCCCGGGCTCACGGTCGGTGCGCTCGACCCGGGCGTCGAGGTGACTCAGTTCGACCTCGACCTGACACTCGGCGACGCCGTCACCGAGGACGGCGAGCCGAATGGGATGTACGCCTACTTCGTCTACGCCACCGAACTGTTCGACGCCTCGACCGTCGCGACGATCGCCGAGAGGTTCGTCCGGCTGCTGACGTCGCTGACCGCCGATCCCGAACAGCGGGTGGGCGACGCGGCCTGGCTGTCGGAGGCAGAGCGCGCCGCGGTGCTCGCCGACGGCGCGGGCCCGGCCGTCGAGGTCGCCGAGCGGACTCTGCTGGCGCGCTACGAACGTCAGGTGGCCGCCACCCCGGATGCGGTCGCGGTCGTCTACGAGGGCCGCGAGATCAGCTACCGGGACTTCGACGCGCAGGCCAACCGCTGGGCGCGCCGGCTCATCGGCGCCGGCGTGGGACCGGACACGGTGGTCGCGATCGCCGTGTCGCGGTCGGTGGAGATGCTGACCGCGATGTACGCGGTCGCCAAGGCCGGCGGCGCCTACGTCGCGATCGACCCGGAACAGCCGCGCGAGCGTTCGGCCTACGTGCTCGACTCGGCCGAGCCGGCCGTCGTGATCTCCACCGAGGCCGACCGCGGGGCACTGCCCGACGGCGTCGAGCCGATCCTCCTCGAGGACGAAGCGGTCGCGGGTCTGTCGCCGGAACCGGTGACCGACGCCGACCGGATCGTTCCGCTGCGCGGCGACCACCTCGCGTACCTGATCTACACCTCCGGCTCCACCGGCCTCCCCAAGGGCGTGGCACTCACCCAGCAGGCGATCGCGAACTACCTCGCGTGGATCGTCGACCGGTACTCGCTGGACGAGTCGTCCCGAGTGGTGCAGAAGGCTCCCGCGACCTTCGACGTCTCGGTCTGGGAGACGTTCGCGGTCACCCAGGTGGGCGGTCGCGTCGTCGTGGCCGCTCCGGGCGGACACCGCGACCCGGACTATCTGGCCCGACTCATCGCCGAGCAGCGGGTCACCGTCGCGGAGTTCGTTCCGTCGCTGCTCAGCGCGTTCCTCACCGCGGGCCACGCATCCGCACTCGACTCGCTCGAGTACGTCGTGGCGGGCGGCGAGGAACTGTCGGCCGGACTCCTGAAGGAGTTCACCGCGGCCACCGGCACCGTCATCGACAACACCTACGGTCCGACGGAGACCACCGTCGGCATCCTGTTCGAGCCAGCGGTCCAAGCGCTCGGCGAGGTCGCGACGGTGCCGATCGGGCGTCCGTCGTGGAACGCCGGCGCTCTGGTGCTCGACGACCGTCTGCACCCGGTTCCCGTGGGCTCGGCGGGCGAGCTGTACCTGACCGGCGTCCAGTTGGCCCGCGGGTACCTCGGCCGCCCCGATCTGACGGCCGAACGGTTCGTGGCCGATCCGTTCGCGGCCGACGGCACCCGGATGTACCGCACCGGCGATCTGGTGCGATGGAACCACGCCGGACGGCTGGAGTTCCTGGGGCGCACCGACTTCCAGGTGAAGCTGCGCGGCCTGCGCATCGAGCTGGGCGAGATCGAGGCGGCGCTGGCGAGCCACCCCGAGGTGGACCAGACGGCCGTGATCCTCCATCACGATGACCACGTCGGCGATCAGCTGGTCGCGTACGTGGTCGCAGCCGGCGTCGAGGCTCTCGACGCGGGCGAACTGAAGACGTACCTCGGGACGCGACTGCCCGCGTACATGGTGCCCGCCGCATTCGTCGCGCTCGACGAGATGCCGCTGGGCGCCAGCGGCAAACTCGATCGACGCGCTCTCCCGGCGCCGCACCTCGAGGCGGACGCGGGCGAGTACGTGGCTCCGCGGTCGCCGGTCGAGGAGGTCGTCGCGGGAGTGGTGGCCGAGGTGCTCGGCCTCGATCGGGTCGGCGTCACCGACGACTTCTTCGCGCTCGGCGGCAACTCGCTGGTCGCCACCCGGGTGATCGCTCGGGTCAACGAGGCTCTCGGCTCCGACCTCGGCGTGCGCGCCCTGTTCGACGCACCGACCGTCGGCGGGCTCGCCGAGACGGCCGAGCGGACCGGCACCGGCCGGACCCGCCCCGCACTGGCGCCGCAGCCGCGCCCGGAGCGGATCCCGCTCTCGCTCGCGCAGCAGCGCATGTGGTTCCTGAACCGGTACGACCCGGAGTCGGCGGCGTACAACGTCCCGCTGGCCGTGCGATTGTCGGGCGAACTCGACACCTCGGCGATGGCTCAGGCCGTCCGGGACGTGGTGATCCGGCACGAGTCGATCCGCACGGTCTTCCCGGCCGGAGACGACGGCCCCTACCAGTCGATCCGGCCCGCCGACGAGGTCCTCGGCGACCTCGCACCGGTCGACGTGGCCGCCGGCGAGATCGCCGGTGTCGTCCGAGACTTCGCGCTGGCGCCCTTCGACGTGACGGCTCAGGCCCCGCTGCGCGTGGCCCTGTACCGGATCGCCCCCGACGAGCACGTGCTGGCGTTCGTGGTCCACCACATCGTCGGCGACGGCTCGTCGACGGCGCCGCTGGCACGTGACGTCATGGTGGCGTACCTGGCGCGCTCGGCGGGCTCGGAGCCCGGCTGGGCGCCGCTGCAGGTCCAGTACGCCGACTTCGCGATCTGGCAGCGGTCGCTGCTGGGGGCGGAGGACGACCCGGCGTCGCTGGCGGCACAGCAGGTGCAGTACTGGCAGAGCACGCTCGCGGGCCTTCCCGAGGTTCTCGACCTGCCGACCGACCGGCCGCGTCCGGCGGACCGGTCGCAGCAGGGCGCGAGCGTCGGCTTCGAACTCGACGCGCGGGTCCACGACGGCCTGCGGAACATCGCGTCCGAGGGCGGCGCCACCATGTTCATGGTGGTCCACGCGGCGCTGGCGACACTGCTCGCGCGACTGTCGAGCAGCTCCGACATCGCGATCGGCACGCCGATCGCGGGCCGCGGTGAGCGCGCCCTCGACGATCTGATCGGCATGTTCGTCAACACCCTGGTGCTGCGCACCCAGGTGGAACCGGACGCCGGCTTCGCCGATCTGCTGTCGCAGACCCGGGGTGCCGACCTCGGTGCCTTCGCCAACGCCGACCTGCCGTTCGAGAGGCTGGTCGACATCCTCGATCCGGTGCGCTCCAGCGCGCATTCGCCGCTGTTCCAGGTGGTGCTGTCCACCGAGGACATCGGCGAGGAGCGGTTCGAGCTCCCGGGGCTCACGGTCACCGGGCTGGCCGACGACACCCACGTGGAGAAGTTCGACCTCGAACTGTCGTACCGTGAGCGCTTCGACGACGACGGTCGTCCGGCCGGGCTCGCGCTGACCTTCGGCTACGCCACCGACATCTTCGACGAGAGCTCCGTCCGGGCGTTCAGCGACCGCCTCACGCGCATCCTGGCCGCGGTGGCTGCGGACGCCCGGGTGCGGATCGGCGACATCGAACTCCTCGAGGACGCCGAGATCGAGGCGCTCGCACCGGTCCGCGGCGCCGCACCGGCCGGACCGGCGACCCTCGCCGAGATGCTCACGTCCACGGCCTCGGCGAACTCCGCGTCCACCGCACTGGTGCTCGGCGACGAGGCCATCGGCTACGCCGAACTCGACGAACGCTCCAACCGGCTGGCGCGGGTGCTGATCGCCCGCGGCGCGGGCCCGGAGACCGTGGTCGCGCTCGGCATGGCGCGCTCGATCGACTCCGTCGTGGCCATGTGGGCCATCGCCAAGTCCGGCGCGGCCTTCCTGCCGGTGGACCCGGGATACCCGGCCGACCGCATCGCACACATGCTGACCGATTCCGGTGCGGTCCTGGGCGTGACGACATCGGCCTGGCGCGACGCCTTCGGCTCCGTCGGCCGATGGCTCACACTCGACGACGCGGACACCGCGAGCGCGGTGGACGCGGCCTCGGCCGCGGCGATCACCGATGCCGAGCGCACAGCCGCGCTGCACGTCGCGCAGACCGCCTACCTCATCTACACCTCCGGCTCCACCGGTCTGCCCAAGGGCGTCGCGGTGACCCACGAGGGCCTGATGAACTTCGCGACCGAACTGCGGGAGCGCTGCGGAACCAGGCCGGGTTCGCGGGTCCTGCACTTCGCATCGCCGAGCTTCGACGCGTCGGTGCTGGAGTACCTGCTGGCCTTCGGGGCCGGTGCCACCTTCGTGATCGCACCGACCTCGGTGTACGGCGGCGACGACCTGGCCGAGCTGCTGCGGCGTCACGATGTGACGCACGCCTTCATCACTCCGGCCGCGCTCGCCTCCGTCCACGAGACGGGCATGGACCAGCTGGAGATGATCGGCGTCGGCGGCGACGTCTGCCCGCCCGAACTGGTCGTCCGCTGGGCGCCCGGGCGCCGCATGTTCAACATGTACGGTCCCACCGAGGCGACTATCTCGGTCACGATCGACGGGCCGCTGCAGCCCGCCGAACCCGTCACCATCGGGTCGCCGAACCGCGGTGTGGAAGCACTCGTGCTCGACGCCCGGCTGCGGCCGGTGGCCGTCGGCGTGCCCGGTGAGCTGTACGTGGCGGGGCCGGCTCTGGCGCGCGGCTACCACGATCGACTCGGTCTGAGCGCCGAGCGATTCGTCGCGAACCCGTACGGCGGGAACGGGGCGCGCATGTACCGCACCGGCGACCTCGTTCGCTGGGTCGAGGCTGAGCGCGGACTGTCCCTGGAGTACCTCGGCCGCTCCGACCAGCAGGTCAAGGTCCGCGGCTTCCGTATCGAACTCGGCGAGATCAACGCCGTGCTGGCCGCCCACACGGCGGTGGAGTTCGTGCACACCAGCGGTCACGTCACCGACGGCGGCGACACCCTGCTCGTGTCGTACGTGCTGCCCTCGAACGGCGAGGAGCTCGCAGTGCGTGAACTTCTGGCGTTCGCCGGCGAGCGGCTGCCGGGCTACATGGTGCCCGCCGCGATCGTGATTCTGGACGAGATTCCGCTGACCCCCGCGGGCAAGCTCGACGTCCGGGCGCTGCCCGCCCCCGAGATCACCGAGACGGCCGGAACCTATGTGCCGCCGCGCACCCCGACCGAGGAGATCCTCGCGGGCGTCTTCGCCGAGGTGCTCGGCGTGTCCCGCGCCGGATCGACCGACGGGTTCTTCGATCTCGGCGGCAACTCGCTGTCGGCCACGCGCGTCACGGCGCGCGTCAACGCGGTGCTCGGCGCCGACCTCGCGGTTCGCGACGTGTTCGACGCACCGACGGTGGCCGGTCTGGCCGCGCTGATCGACGCCCGGCGCGGCTCGGGAGCGGACCGCCCCGCGCTGGTCCCGGTCCATCGCCCGCACCGGATCCCGTTGTCGCCGGCGCAGCGACGGATGTGGTTCCTGAACCAGTTCGATCCCGAGTCGGCCGCGTACAACATCCCGCTCGCGGTGCGTCTGACGGGCGAACTCGACGTGGACGCGCTGCGTGCGGCGATCGCCGACGTGGTCGCGCGGCATGAGACGCTGCGCACGGTGTACCCGGCTGTCGGCCGGGAACCGCATCAGGTGATCCTGCCCGCCGACACCGTTCCCGATCTGCCGGTGATCGAAGTGTCCGCCGACCGGATCGTCGACGAGGTGACCGCGTTCGCGGCCCGCGGCTTCGACGTCACAGCGGCGCCGCCCCTGCGGATGGAACTGCTGGAGGCGGCACCCGACGAGCGCGTGCTAGTGGTCGTGATCCATCACATCTCCGGCGACGGCTCGTCGACCGCACCGTTGGTGCGCGACGTGATGGTCGCGTACGCCTCCCGTGCCGCGGGCATGGCGCCGCAGTGGACGCCGCTTCCGGTGCAGTACGCGGACTTCGCCGTCTGGCAGCGGGAACTCCTCGGCGATGAGCGCGACCCGCAGTCGCGTGCGGCACGTCAGCTGGCCTTCTGGACCGAGGCACTCGCCGATCTGCCCGCGCAGATCGAGCTGCCCGCCGATCGGCCGCGCCCGCGCGTGCAGTCGCTCGACGGCGGCGCGGTGGCGGTCACCGTCGACGCGGACACCCACCGCGGCCTGATCGAGGTGGCGCGGGATCGCGGGGCGAGCGTCTTCATGGTCGTCCACGCCGCGCTGTCGGCGCTGCTCGCGGGGCTGTCGGGGTCGTCGGACATCGCCGTCGGCACCCCCACCGCGGGCCGTGGAGACGCCGCGCTCGACGATCTCGTCGGCATGTTCGTCGGCACCCTGGTGCTGCGTGCCCAGGTGGAGCCCGGCATCACGTACGCCGAGTTGATCGACCAGGTTCGCGAGTTCGACCTGGCGGCGTTCGGCAACGCCGACATCCCGTTCGAACGTCTGGTGGAGGTTCTCGATCCCGAACGGTCGACCGCGCACTCGCCGCTGTTCCAGGTGATGCTCTCGTTCCAGAACCTCGAGCGCGAAGACCTGGAACTGCCGGGCCTGACGGTCTCGGCGGTCGGCTCGGGACCGGAACCGGCGAGGTTCGATCTGTCGATCGGCGTCGAGGAGGGATACGCCGACGACGGCAGCCCGGCGGAGATCGCGGTCTCGTTCGGCTACGCGACGGCGTTGTTCGACGAGTCCACCGTGCGCGGTTTCGGCGACGCCTTCGTCCGGGTGCTGCGGGCACTGGTCGCCGATCCGGACGCGGCGGTCGGCGATGCGCCGCTCGCCGGCGAGGACGACCGTTCGGCACTCGCCGCGGTCAACGCCACCGGGCACGATCTCGTCCCCGCGACGCTCGCGGACCTGTTCGACGCGCAGGTCGCGCGGACGCCGGACGCCGAGGCACTGGTCTTCGAGGGCCGACGACTGTCGTACGCGGACTTCGACGCTCAGGCCAATGCCCTGGCGCGGAAGCTGATCGACGCCGGTGTGGGACCGGACGTGCACGTCGCCCTGGCGGCGCGCCGCTCGCTCGACCTGCTGGTCGGCATGTACGCGGTGATCAAGGCGGGCGGTGCGTACGTGCCGGTCGACCCGGACCACCCCGCCGAGCGAACTCAGTACGTCCTCGAATCGGCGGCACCGCAGGTGGTGCTCGCCGGCACAGGCGTGGACCTCGAGGTGCCCGACGGTGTCCCGGTGTGGACGCTGGGTGCGATCGACGTCGACGGCTACCCCGACGGTCCGGTGACCGATTCCGAACGGCTCGCACCGTTGCGCGGAACGAACATCGCGTACGTGATCTACACCTCCGGGTCCACGGGGCGCCCGAAGGGCGTCGCGGTCCCGCACTCCGGTGTGGTCAACCGGCTCGCGTGGATGCAGTCGGCCTACCCGCTGACCTCGGACGATGCGGTGGTGCAGAAGACGCCGTCGACCTTCGACGTGTCGGTGTGGGAGTTCTTCTGGCCCTTGCAGGTCGGTGCGTCCCTGGTGATCGCCCGGCCGGACGGCCATCGCGACCCGCAGTACCTCGCCGATCTCATCGAGGCCGAGTCGGTGACGACTGCGCACTTCGTGCCGTCGATGCTCTCCGCGTTCACCTCGCTCGTGGAGCCCGGTCGGGTTCCGTCGCTGCGGCAGGTGTTCTGCTCGGGTGAGGCGCTGACCCCGCAGGCCGCACAGGCCTTCGCCGCGCTGAGTCCGGCGCGACTGCACAACCTGTACGGTCCCACCGAGGCGTCGGTGGATGTGACGTTCCACGAGTACACCGCCGCAGACACCGTGACCGTGCCGATCGGCCGGCCGGTGTGGAACACCCGACTGCACGTGCTCGACGCACGCCTGAACCCGGTGCCGATCGGGGTGGCCGGTGAGCTGTATCTGGCGGGCGTGCAGTTGGCCCGCGGTTACGTCGGACGCCCGGATCTGTCGGCGGACCGCTTCGTGGCGGACCCACATGCGCCGGGCGAGCGGATGTACCGCACCGGTGACCTCGTCAAATGGGTGCGGACCGCGGACGGTGAGGGCATCGAGTTGGTCTACATCGGGCGCACCGACTTCCAGGTGAAGCTGCGCGGACTGCGGATCGAGCTCGGCGAGATCGAGTCGGTCCTGCTGGAGCAGCCGGGTGTGGCACAGGCCGTGGTGCTGGTGCGCGAAGACATCCCCGGCGCTGCGCAATTGGTCGGCTACGTGACGGCCGCTGCGGGGGAGAGCCTCGACGTCGACGCGCTCACCGCGGCACTGTCGGTGCGGTTGCCGGAGTACATGGTTCCCGCGGTGCTCATGGTGCTGCCGGCGTTTCCGCTGAACGCCTCGGGCAAACTCGACCGGAAGGCGCTGCCTGCACCCGACACGCAGTCGCGGTCGCAGACCTACCGTGCGCCCTCCACCCACACCGAGGCGGTCCTGGCGCAGCTGATCGCCGAACTCCTCGGCGCCGAGCGAGTCGGTGTGGACGATTCGTTCTTCACCCTCGGCGGCGACTCGATCATGGCGATCCAGCTCGTGTCGCGGGCCAAGAGCGCGGGGATCCTGCTCACGCCGAGGATGGTCTTCGAGCACCGCACGGTGGCCGCGCTGGCGGTGGCCGCCGAGGCGGCGGAGCTGGTGACCCTCGACGAGTTGCCGGGAGGCGGGGTCGGCGACGTTCCGATGCCGCCGATCGGCCGGTGGATGATCGAGCACGGGCGCAGCTACTCGCGGTTCTCGCAGGCCGAAGTGTTGGCGCTGCCGCGCACCGCCGCGTTCGAGGATCTGACCGCGGCGCTCGGCGCGGTCGTCGACCATCACGACATGCTGCGTGCCCGTCTGGTGGACGCCGACGGCGTCACCTCGCTGCACGTGGCGGAGGCCGGGTCGGTCGATCCGTCCGGCATCCTGACGCAGGTGCGGTACTCGGGAGAGTTCACCGCCGCGGCGTCCGCCGCACTCGAGGCGGCCGGCACCCGGCTCGATCCATGGGCCGGCCGGATGGTCCAGGCCGTGTGGCTGGTCGGCGACGACGCCGACGGGCTCGGCCACCTGCTCGTGGTGGTCCACCACCTCGCGGTCGACGGGGTGTCGTGGCCCATCCTGGCCGCCGACCTCACGGTGGCCTGGGGGCGCATCGCGAGCGGAGAACCGGTGCAGTTGCCCGAGGTGGGAACCTCCTTCCGGCGCTGGATGCACGGACTCGCCGACCTCGCCTCGACCGACGATGCGGCCGATCGCACCCACTTCTGGGAGTCGGTGCTCGAGGGCCCCGACCCGGATCTGGGCTCGCGCCCGCTCGACCCGGCGCTCGACCTCGTCGAGACCGTGGAGGAGTTCCGCGTGGTGGTTCCCGACGACGTCACCGACGCCGTTCTGAACCGGGTGCCCGAGGCCTTCCACGGATCGGTGGACGATTCACTGCTGACGGCGCTGGCCCTGGCGCTGGTCGCCTGGCGAGCCGAACGCGGTGTCGACGAGTCGACGGCACTGGTGACGCTGGAGGGCCACGGCCGTGAGGAGCAATTGCTCCCCGGCGCGGACCTGTCGCGGACCGTGGGCTGGTTCACCTCGCAGTATCCGGTCCGGCTCGACGTCTCCGGCATCGACCTGGACGACGCCTTCGCAGCGGGACCCGAGCTGGGTCGGGCGGTGAAGGCGGTCAAGGAGCAGTTGGCCGCCGTACCCGATCGCGGCGTCGACTACGGTCTGCTGCGCAGGATGAACCCGGAGACGGCGGCACGTCTGTCCACGCTGCGCACACCGCAGATCGGGTTCAACTACCTCGGACGGCGCGCCGGCGAGACACCGCAGGCAGCCGAGCAGCGGGGCGAGGCCGTGAATCTCGGCGGCACGCGCAACCCCGACATGGTGGTGCCTGCGCTGCTCGACGTGAACGCGGTCGCGGTCGGTTCGTCGCTGACGGCCGACTGGGCGTACGCCGGTGGCGTCCTGACCCGCGACGAGGTGGCGCGCCTGGCCGATCTGTGGGTGGCGGCGCTGACGGCTCTCGCGCGGCACACCGACCGGGCCGACGCGGGTGGGCACACCCCGTCGGACTTCGACCTGGTGTCGGTGAGCCAGCGTCAGATCGACGCCTGGGAGAGCGCCTACGGCGGCGTCGACGACGTGTGGTCGCTGTCGCCGCTGCAGGAGGGTCTCGTCTACCAGTCGCAGATCGCGACCGACGACGAGGACTTCTACCAAGTACAGATGGTGCTGAAGCTCGGTGGCCGGGTGGACGCCGACCGGCTCCGCGCTGCGGGGCAGGCTATCCTGGACCGCTACCCGAACCTGCGCGTGGCCTTCAGCTACGACGCGGGTGTCGCGGCGCAGGTGGTGCTCGACGGAGTGGAACTGCCCTTCCGATCGGTGTCGATGACGCAGGTGCCCGAAGCCGAACGGGATGAGGCGCTGCGGCGTCTGCTCGACGACGACCGGCGGAGCGGATTCGATCTGTCCCGGCCGCCGATGCTGCGCTTCACCCTCGTCGAGATGGCCGACGGCGATCACCGGCTGGCGGTCCTGGTCCATCACGCACTGGTCGACGGCTGGTCGACGCCGCTGTTCCTGCGGGAGCTGTTCGTGCTCTACGCGACGCACGGCGACGCGACCCACCTGCCGCCCGCGCGGTCGTACCGGGACTTCCTGGTGTGGCTCTCGAAGCAGGACCGCGCACAGTCGCTGTCGGTGTGGCGGGACGTCCTCGACGGCGTCGACGAGCCGACCCTGGTGGTCGGCGACGCGGTCGACCACGGATCGTCGTCCCGTGAGCTCGCGGTGACGCTGGACGCCGAACTGTCGCAGCGACTCAACGCCCTGGGCCGCGACCGCGGGTTCACGATGAACACCGTGGTGCAGGCGGGATGGGCACTCGTGGTGTCGGCGCTGACCGGACGCGACGACGTCGTCTTCGGCGCCACCGTCTCGGGACGGCCACCGCAGCTCGACGGCGTCGAGGAGATGATCGGCCTGTTCATCAACACCCTGCCGGTGCGGGTTCGCATCCGCGGCGGGGAGCGGCTCGAGGATCTGCTCGCACGCATCCAGACCGAACAGACCGATCTGCTCGACCATCACTACGTCGGCATGCCGGAGATTCAGGCGGTCGCCGGGCCGGGCGCCGGGTTCGACACCCTCGCGGTGTTCGAGTCGTACCCCGACGTCGAGGCGGGCGAGGGCGGCGACATCGACGGAATGACGGTGGAGGGTCTGACGGGCACCGACACGGTCCACTACCCGCTGGCGCTGGCCGCGGAGTACACGGACTCGCTGGTGCTGCGGCTCAAGTACCTCGACGGCGCCTTCTCGCCGGAGCGGGCACAGGGCGTGATGGACGTCCTGGTGGGGGCGATCACCGCGTTCGCCGAGCAGCAGACGGCGCGAGTGGTGGAGCTGGACCTGATGGACCCGGCGCAGCGCGCCGCCCTGGTGCCGGCGACCGGACGCGCGGCCTACCCGTACGCGTCGATGGCGGACATGTTCGCCGCCGCCGCGGCGGTCGACCCGGACGCGCTCGCCGTCGTCGCGCGGGAGCGCTCGGTCACGTACCGCGAACTCGACGAGTACTCCAACCGGCTGGCCCGCGAGCTGATGGCACGCGGCGTCGGTACCGAGGACGTCGTGGCGATCGCGATCGGCCGCTCGGTGGAGTCGGTGGCCGCGGTGTGGGCCGTCGTCAAATCGGGCGCGGCGTACCTGCCGGTGGACCCGAACTATCCGACCGACCGCATCGAGCACATGCTCACCGACTCCGGATCGGTCCTCGGGCTCACCGTGACCGCGCATCGGGGCGGCCCGAGCGGCGGACTGGAGTGGATCGTCCTCGACGATCCCGCGCACCACGCGCAGATCCAGGGCCGGCCGGCCGGTCCGGTCACCGACGAGGTGCGACTGCGGCCGATCCGGCCGGAGACCGCCGCGTACATGATCTACACGTCCGGGTCGACGGGTATGCCGAAGGGCGTCGTGGTGGTCCATCGGGACGTGGCCGGATCGGCGCAGGACGCGCGGGTGCGGATGGCGATCGCTCCGGGCGACCGGATGCTGCACGTCATCTCGCCGAGCTTCGACGGTTCGGTGGGCGAGTACCTGATCGCGTTCGGCGCGGCCGCGACAATGGTCGTCGCCCCGCCGGAGGTGTTCGGCGGAGCCGAACTCGCCGACCTCCTGCGCGCCGAGCGGGTGACCCACCTGCTGATGACTCCGGGTGCGCTGGCCTCGGTGAACCCGGCCGGACTCGACGATCTCCGCGTCGTCGCGGTGGGCGGCGAGGCGTGCCCGCCGGAGCTGGTGGAGCGCTGGGCGCCGGGACGCCTGTTCGTCAACGTGTACGGCCCCACCGAGGCGCTGGTCTGGTCCAACTGGATCGCCGTGGAGGCCGGGCAGCGAGTCACGATCGGTGCGCCGCGTGCCGGTTTCGGGGCAGTGGTGCTCGACGCGAACCTGCGGCCGGTGGCCGCGGGCGTGGTCGGCGAGCTGTACCTGATGGGGCCGGGTCTGGCGCGCGGCTATCACCGGCGCCCGAGTCTGACCGCCGAGCGGTTCGTGCCGAATCCGTTCGGAGAGCCGGGTGACCGCATGTACCGCACCGGCGACGTGGTCCGTTGGATTCCGGGCGGCGAGCTGAGCGGAGACGAGTGGGTGCTCGACTACGTCGGGCGGTCCGACTTCCAGGTCAAGATCCGAGGGTTCCGCATCGAGCTCGGCGAGATCGAGTCCGCGCTGAGCGCGCACCCGAGCGTCGACTTCGCACACGTCATCGGCGTTCCCGGACCGGGCGGACAGACCGTGCTGGCCGCCTACGTCCTGCCCGTGGAGGGGGCGGCGGTGGATCCCGACGCCCTGTCCGAGTTCGTCGCCCGCACGCTGCCCGCGTACATGGTTCCGGCGGCGGTGGTCGCGATCGATCACGTGCCGCTGACCGGTGCGGGCAAGATCGACCGGAAGGCTCTGCCGGTGCCGGAGTTCGCCGAACGTGCGCCGTACGTCCCGCCGTCCACGGACGAGGAGCAGATGCTGGTGGACGCGTTCGAGCGGGTGCTGGGCACCACCGACGTCGGAATCGACGACGGCTTCTTCGATCTGGGCGGTCATTCGTTGCTCGCGACCAGGCTCGTCGGCCTGATCAGCGACGAACTCGGCCTGCGGGTGCCGATGCAGTGGATGTTCGCCGATGCGACACCGCGCCGGATCGCCGAACGGCTCTCGGAGCTCGGTGCCGAGGACACCGGTGACGATCTGCAGGTGCTGCTCCCGCTCCGGACCGAGGGCCGGGCCGCCCCGCTGTTCTGCGTCCATCCGTTCATCGGCCTGTCGTGGTCGTACGGCGGGCTGACCGGATACCTCCCCGACCGTCCGGTGTACGGCATCCAGTCGCCGGTGCTGTCCGGCGGTGAGATGCCGCAGACCGTGGAAGAGGTGGCGGCGCTGTACCTGGCGAAGATCCGCGAGGTGCAGCCGGAGGGTCCGTACCACCTGCTCGGCTGGTCGCTCGGCGGTGTCATCGCGCACGCGATGGCCGTCGCACTCCGGGCCGACGGTCAGCAGGTGGCGACCCTGGCGATGCTCGACAGTCACCTGTCGCTGTCGGAGGTCGGTGAGGCAGCCGCCGCGGACAACATGGGCGAGGTCCTCGCCGGACTCGGTTTCGATTCGTCGATGCTCGCCGGACTCGAGGGTGTCAGCACCGAGCGGTTGTTCGAACTGCTTCCGCAGATGCCGGGCCTGCCGCCCTCATTGGTCGGCAAGGACCTGCGGGCGATGCTGCCGGACACCGATCTGGTGGCGCGGCAGATCGAGTCGTACCGCCCGCAGCTCTTCGACGGCCGGGTGGACTACTTCGCGGCGCGTCAGGGCCGGCTGCGGCGGGACGATCCGAGCGAGGACTGGACCGATGCGGCCGAGGCGATCGTGGTCTTCGACGTGGACGCGAGCCACAACGACATGACCACACCGCACGCGCTGGCACAGATCGGGCCCATCCTGGCACGGCTGCTGGAGGGACGCCCGTGAGACGAGTCCGCCGGGGATCGTGACCCGATCCCCGGCGGCGCCGCTCGGATTCAGACGCGGGCGGTGTCGCTCGGGTCGTCGCTTCGGAAGATCCGGCGGAACGACATCGTCCCGGTCTTCGCGTCGTACGCGCGGGTCGGCAGCCAGGTGAACAGGTGCAGGACCCGGTTGTTCAGCACCTGCAGGCGGCTCTTGCGGGCTTCGCCGTGCAGCCCGTGGATGCGGTAGGTCTCCGGCAACTGCCGCATGTACCGGCCGTACGAACGCGGGCTGCTGCGGAAACGGCGCGCCGAGCTGTCGGCGGCCATGCCGACGATGAAGGCGATCCGATAGCCGGCCTCCCGGCAGCACAGCGACAGATCCAAGTCCTCGTACACGTCCGTGCGGTCGGAGACGGCGTCCCGGATCGTGGGCCACACCGCGGTGCGCAGAACGCTGTTGCCGCCGGTGGCCATGTGCAGACCGACGATTCCGCGCGGGTCGTCGGACTTGGCCCGCACCCGCGCGATGAGCCGCTGATTCGACTTCTCGAAGGTCTTCTTGAACGGAGAGTCGAACGGGGTGAGGGGGCCGGTGGCGAGCACCACGTCGTCGGGCATGTCGGCGAAGAACTCCCGGATGGAGCGGGCCCAGCCGGGGTGCGGAACCGTGTCGGCGTCCAGGCGCGCCGTCAGTTCACTCGTCGAGGCCTCGAATCCGGCGTTGCGCGCGAATATCAGTCCGGGGCGGGTCTCGCTGACCAGACGGATCCGCGGCTCCCGCGCGCTGCACTCGCTGACGATCTCGGCGGTGCGGTCGGTCGAACCGTTGTCGACCACGATGATCTCGTTGAGGTCCTCGATCTGTTCGCAGAGACGGGTCAGCGTCTGCGCGATCGAATCCTCCTCGTTGAGCGCCGGAACCATGACGGAGAGAGTTGGGTGAGTCACAAAGCCGAACCCTACCGCCCAATGCGGACAGTTCGGAGTTTGTCGGCGGACAGATCTGGGTGTGTCGGCGTTTCAGATGAATCTGCGATCAGATCCGTCGAATCGGACACGCTACCCGCCCCAAGTCGTGTGTGATCTATATCGCAGACTCAACACTCGCGATGTGGATCGGAAGCTGTAACAGAATGATCGGGGTCGGCCGATAGTCCGTTCAGCTGACAGATTGAAGGCGCCGCTCTTCAACGCCCGTGCCGTGGTACGCGTTGAGCCAGCGGATGGCCGAAGAGACGATGCGAAGGTCCTCATGGGGCCCGACGGTGCGGAGGCGATAGGGGAGAAGGTTCATGAGCGCGGCGAACAGCGCGGCGTTCGCCGAGTGGTCGGAGTAACCGCCGGCCTCGAGGCGGCAAGCGATCTCGTCCGCGAGTTCGGCATAGGTGACCGGCTTGCCCGCGAGGCGGACGGCGACGAGCCGCGGCATCGTGATGCTGCGGTCTTCGATGCGTTCGAGCAGATCGCTACTCATGGTGATCACCTGTACTTCTCTAGCTGCCGCTGTGGTCGTGCGTTTGAATGAGTATGTCCTGCTGACAACGGTCCGCGATAGGGGTTAGTTCCCAGAACTGCTCGCGATCGGTCCGAACGTATGTGCAGGCGGTCCGGTTTGCCGCTGTTTTTGCAGGTGAGCGCGGTGCTGCGGGGCCTCTGTGGCCAAAGTTGCAATTGTTTAACAAAGCACATCGCAGCGCGCGCCCGGCATGTTTTTGCGGAATCGGCCGCCGGGCTGCGATTATCGTCAGGTGTGACCGGTTGACTGGCCGGAGGATGAGGCCCGCCGGGCTCTGCTGTGTGGGCCGCCGCACCGGACTGCGGCGGCCGGAAGGAATGAGTGATGACCAACCCGTTCGACGATGAAGACGGCCGGTTCTACGTTCTGGTGAACGCGGAGAACCAGCATTCGCTGTGGCCGACGTTCGCGGACATCCCGGCCGGCTGGACCAAGGTGTTCGGCGAGGACAGTCGAGAAGCGTGCCTGGAGTACGTGGAGAAGAACTGGACCGACTTGCGCCCGCAGAGTCTGATCGACGCGATGGAAGCAGACCAGAAGAACGCCTGACCGGCCCGTTCGGGCGACGTTTCACGCTTGGGGAAACCGCGGTCTCGCCGGGTCGGGAGAGGGAGCGATGCCGGCTAGTCGATCGGTGCCGTCGGTGTCGGCGCGGATGCAGGCGACCGGCACCACCGTATTCGGCTTCACCTATCTCGGTATCTTCTTCCTCGCGCCCGGCGATCTCGACCGCTACTTCGCGCTCACCGGCCACTGGTGGCGGTGGCTGGGCATCGCCGTCGTCCTGGCTTCCGCGCTCGCCGTCGTCGCCGTCGGGGTCACCCGCCGGATCGATCGGCTCGAACCGGTGGCCGTCGGCTGTGCCCTCGCCTTCCTCGCGCTGATCGCCGGGTGGGACGGGCACGTGGGCCAGGTTCCGGCGAACGGGTTCGATCACGGCATCGTCTTCATCCCCCAGATCGCGAGCTGCCTGCTGGTGTTGTGCGGCAGGCTCGGCTTCGCGGTCGCGAACCTCGTGGTCGCCGGCGGGCTCAGCCTTCTCGTCGCCTCGATCGCCTCGGGAGGCGTGGCCTGGGTGGACCTCGCCGCGGGACTGTGGGTTCTGGCCCTCGCCGGAATCTATCTGGGCATCTGCTGGGCGGTGATGAGCGCAGCGCACCGGTTCGACGAACAGCGGCAGGAGGCGGCCGCGCGAGCCGTGGCACTGCTGCGGAGCAACGTCCGCGACGCCGAACGGCGCCGGATCGACGCGATGGTGCACGACCGCCTCATCGCGCTCCTGACGGCTCTGCGACCCGGGCCGCTGTCCGTGGGCCTTCGGCAGAACATCTCGGGTGTGCTCGACGAACTCGCGAACTGGTCGACCGAGGTGGAGCCGGGCGCGGAGCGGATCCGGGCGACCGAGTTCCTGCAGCGACTGCGTCTGTCCGTCGACGATCTCGGTTCCGGGGTCGAGGTGGAAGCCGTGGTCTCCGCTCCGCCGGGCACCGAGTTCCCGGCCGCGGCGGCCGACACCGTGATCGAAGCGGTCGGGGAAGCGGTACGCAACTTCCATCGGCACGCCGGCCCCGAGGCGTCCGGCGCCGTGCTCTGCGGCGTGGGGCCCGACCGGATCAGTGCGGTGGTCGTGGACGACGGAGTCGGATTCGACCCGGAGGCGATTCCTGCGCACCGCATCGGGGTGGCCCTCGGGATTCTGGAACGGATGCGCCAGCTCGACGGCGGCACCAGCCGGGTGGTCAGTGCTCCGGGCGCCGGAACCCGAGTGGAACTCGGCTGGGCCGATCCGGGCGCTGACCGGTGAGCGCCGCTGTGGAGCCCAGAAGAACGATCACCGAACCTGCGGTGCGTCGTGCACCGATGGTGGTGGTGTTGGCCGGATACCTCGTTGCGCTGGGCATTCTGATGGCGGTCCGCGGTGCGGTGGAACCGCGGGGCTTCGCGTACTGGGTCGGCGCCGGCTGCGGGCTGGCGCTCTACACCGCGGCTTTCGCGGTGACGCTCTCTCCGCCCCCGGGGCGATTCGGCCGTAGCCCGGCACTGGTGGCCATCGGTCTGACGCTGGTGGCGCAGGCGGTGGTGTGGGTGGCCGTCGCGGCCGACGGTGTCACCGACGCCCACGCATACCTGCCGATGTTCGTCACGGCCTTCGTGCTGGAGACACTGCTGGTGTTCCGCAGCCGGGCCGTGATCGCCTGGGTGGGTGCACTGAGCGGCATCGCCCTCGGTCTGGTGCTCGGCGCGGTCACCGGCGCGACCCACTGGTGGAGCACCGTCCAGACCACGACGGCGGTGCTCCTCGCCGCAGCCACGGCGGCCACGGCGATGCTGTCGCCGCTGTTCCGGGAACTCGACGCGCTGGCCGCCAGACACGAGCGCGCCTCCGACGAGGAGGGCGCGGGGAAGGCTGCGCTGCTGGCACGTGAGGAGCGGATCGCGCGGATCGACGGGAGGGTGCGTCCGCTGCTGGAGAACGTGCTCGACGCCGATCAGGTCACCGGAGCCGACGTCCGGACCGCACGGCTGATCGAGGCCCTCCTGCGCGATGGCATCCGAGCGCCGTCATTCGACACCTCCGAGGTCCGCAGGGCGGTGTGGCGCGCGAGAGACCGCGGCGTGTCGGTGACCCTGCTCGACGACGGCGGCCTGAGCGAGGTGACCGTCGACGAAGCCGCAGTGATCCTGGCGCAGGTCTCGACGGTCCTGTGCGCCGAACTCGACGCATTATCCGAAGGCGAGGTGGTGGCCCGCGTGGCGCCGCCCGGCCGCTGCCCGGTGGCATCGGTGACGGTGGCGCACGGCGGCACTCGGCGGCGGGTCGAGTTCAGCGGCGGACGCACCCGGGTGGTGGAGTCGTGAACGAACTCCGGATGCGGCGCGGCGCCGCGGTCTGCATGGCGATCACATCGCTGCTCGTGCCGACCCTGATGCTCGCGTACTACGACCAGGTGGTGGTCCTGGTGGAGGTGTGGTGGCTCCCGGTCAGCATCTCGCTCGTCGGCGGATCGGCGACGGCCCTGCTCCTGGACGCGTCGTTCGGGAACGGGCGCCGCGTAGGTCCGCTCTCCCTGCTCCTCGGCGTCGCCAATGCGGCCGCCGTGGTGCTGTGGCTCGTCGCGTGGAAAGGCGGTGCGGCGCCGTCGACGTACGGGTCGCCGCCGATCTGGCCCGCCAACACCGTGGTCCTGCCCGCCGTGGTGATGGCGACGGTGTACCGGCCCCGGGTGACGGTGACGTACACGGCATTCGTGCTGATCCTGCTCGCGACCGCGCAGCAGTACGTGAAGCAGGGGCAACTCGGCACCATCGGCTATGCGAACTCGTTGCTGACCGCCACACTGGTCGGTGTGTTCCTCACGGTGGAGTACTCGATGATGCGTGCGCTGCGCGAGACCGATGCGCGCCGGGACCGAATCCTGGCGGCGAGTGCGAATGCCGCGAGTCGAGCCGCCCGGACGGCTGAGCGAGAGCGGCTCGACGCGGTGGTGCGCGACGGAGTGGTCGCGATGCTCAGACTGGTGTCGGAGAACCCGGCCGACGCCGAGACGAGGAGGGAGGCGGCCACGGCGCTCGCCGACCTCGATGGCCGTTCGGCCCCCTACCGGCCGCCCCTGCACGTCTCGGCTCGCGAGTCGGTCCTCCGGCTGCGAGAGGCGGTGAACGCGATCGGCGACGACACGATGATCGACCTCCGGGTCGACGATCCGGAGATCGAGTACCCGCACGTGCTCGTCGAGTCACTCGTCGACGCGGCCGCCGAAGCGGTCGCCAACGCGGTCACCCATGCCGGGCCGGGATCCTCGCGCGCACTCGTCGGTGTCTTCGACGCACACCTCATCCGTCTCCGGATCGTCGACGACGGCGTCGGCTTCGATCCGGACCGCGTGCCGCCCGACCGTGCGGGCATCGAACTCGGAATCCTCCGCCGCATGCGCGAACAGCCCGGCGGCGGCGCCTGGATCGATTCCTCGGCGTCCGACGGAACGATGGTGTCGCTGGAATGGCGCAGGCCGTGACCGCGACGGTCCGCCGCGCCCCGCACCCGTCCGGCGACGCGCGGCCCGGCCGGGGACCGGAGACCATGGCGGAGATGCTCGGTCTCGGCCGCCCCGGACTGCGGGTGGCCGTGGGAGCGGTGATGGTCGCGTACGTGGTGGTGGAACTGTTCCTGCCACGGCTCGACCTCAGCTTCGCACAGCTCACTGCGATGGTCGTCGGATCGATCGGTCTGGCCGCATCGTTGTGTCTGGCGACCTGCGGTGTGGACGACCCGCTGTCGCGGCCGGCGGCGATCGTCGTGGTCTGTCTCGGCGCGGCCTCGGGCGCGGTGGTGTGGTGGTCGATTCCGGTGGGACCGGCCAACTGGGTGCGCCCCAGCGCGCCGATGATCGCGTACGCGGTCGCGATGTGTCTGCTGATCGTGCGCGGCCGGGCGAGGTGGGCGTGGTTGGGGTTCGTGCTGGTGATCGGACTGTCGTGCGTGGCGGTGGCGGCGTGGGGCTGGCGTCCGGGCACGGCGGTCCCGGTGGCGCTGCGCATGCTCGCGGCGATGGTGCCGGCCTCGCTGATGATGCTCTACGTCCGGCCGCTGCTGGCGTTCGCCCGCGTGCTCGACCGCCGCGAGGTCGCGGCCGTCCAAGCGAGCGCTGCGCACGAGGCGACGCTGATTCAGCGGCGCGCGCAGCTCGACGCCCTCAACGAGGAGGTCCGGCCCTTTCTGGAACGACTCTCCGTCGGTGACGGGTTCTCGCCCGGCGAGGTGATGCGGGCGCGACTGGTGGAGGCCGAGCTGAGGGATGAGGTCCGCGGCCGCGGCTGGATGTCGCAGCCCGTGCGGGACGCCGCGGCGGCGGCGCGGGAGCGCGGTGTCGATGTCAGGCTGTTCGACGACCGGCGGGTCGACGCGCGGGGCGGGGTCGCCGACGGCCCCCTCCACGCCGAACTCGTCGCGGTGCTCACCCGGGCGCGGCGGGGCGGGGTGACCGCCCGTCTGCTTCCTGCCGGCCGGGACGTGGTGGCGTCCATCGGCGAATCCGACGGCACCCGCACGCGGCGGCGCGTGTGCGCGGTCTCGACCGCCGGTGAACTGGCCTGGAGAGACGACACCGGCGGCGCATCCTCGGACTGAGGAGCGCCGCCGGTGCGGAGACTGAGTCGAGATCCCCGGTCAGTGCTTGGGCATCATCGAGGTCAGCGTGGTGACCGAGGCGCCGGCCAGCTTCCACTGTCCGTCCTGCTTCACCATCGCGAGCTGGATGTCGACCGGTGCCGGAGCGTGCGGCGACTTGACGGCGGTCACGGCCACCGCCTTGTTCTCACCGTCGGCCTTGACCGACTTCACGGTGTAGGCGTCGGGGGTGTAGCCGGCCGGACCGGAGGCCTTGGCGAAGGCGTTGAGCGCCTCGGCCGACCCGGGAGTCGAGGTGTCGACGACCTTGGAGAGGTCGTCGATCGAGGTGTTGCCGTCGACCGCGGTCCGGATGATCTCCTGTGCCTTGGCGTTGTCGAGGCCTTCGACACCGGCCATGGCGCTCGATTCGACGCTCGCCGACTGCGAAGCGGAGGCGGTGCTCGCGGTGTCGTCGTCGGAGTTCGAGCATGCCGCCAGCAGTGCGGTGGTGGCGGCGACGGCCGCGAGCGCGGCGGCGGGGCGACGGAGGTTTCGGATGGCGGTCATGGCTCTCCTAGTGGTCAGACGGGATTATTTAGGCAAGCCTAACAGCAGATGTCGCCGTCAGGGTGCCGGGGTGAGCACGGTCGCATCGTCGAAGGTCATCGACAGGTCGGCCACCGACGACGCCATCAGCGCGCGCCGGGACAGATCCAGGCGCCGCAGTTCGTCCGCGATCGGGTGGTCGCCCAGCGTCAGGCGCGCGCCACCCAGTCGGGTCCTGGTTCCCGAGGTGGAGGTCAGACGCCACGGGGTCCGGCGCGCGACGCCGTCGAGTTGCGAATACGCCTGCAGAACGGTGTCGCGCGCGCTGTCGGGAACCGGGACGCCACGGCTCACGGTGAGGTCGGCGATGAGCCTGCCGTCCTGGCTGACGCGTCCGTGCTTCACCGCCGAGTCGTGGTCGACCTCGAAATCGGCGAGGATCTTCGGGAAGCCCCAGATCCCGCGGCCGGCCGCCAGAGTGAACTCGCCGTCCACCGGCAGATCGTGGATCAACGCATGGGCGTCGGCCGACGCCAGGGATCGCATCGCGGACAGCGCCGAGGCCTGCCGCCCGGGCGGCTGCATGAGGAAGCAGACGCCGAACTCGTTGTACGGCCCGAGGTCGCCGTCCCGGTAGTCGACGAAGACGAGCATGCACAGTGCTCGTCCGCGGCGCACCTGCAACGGTGCCAGGTCCAGGTCGCCGCGGCGGCGGACGGCGGCGCGCACGGCTTCGGTGTCGGCGGTGAACCCGGCGACGAAGCAGCGTGCCGACCGGATCCGTACGGGCATCTCGACGTCGACGCCCAGAACGTCGTGAACTCGCATGTCAGTCATCTGTCTCACGCTACGTCGTGAGTCTGGCGTTGCGGGTGAGTTCCCTGGTGAAGGAGATGGCGCATGTCACGGACTTTGGTCCCCCGAACGAAGGAACACCGAGATCTTGTCGGAGGCGTTCGATACTTTGAAGACGTCCGAGATGTTCGTATCGGACAGGGGATGGGGAGATGACGAAGCACATGGACGACGACGGCGGTCCGCGGACGCCCGAGTCCGGGATCGTTCGCGTCGGGATGGTCGACGACCACCAGTCGCCGGTATGGGGGATCGAAAGGATTCTGGAGCGTCAGGACGACCTCGAACTCGTCGGCTCCGCACCCACCGTGGCCGAGCTCCTGGACAAGGCGACGGATCTCGACGTCGTGATCCTCGACCTGCGTCTCAATGACGGAACCACCCCGCGGGAGAACGTCAGCACGCTCGCCGATCACGGCATCGTGACGGTCGTCTACACCTCCGGTGAGCATCCGGACCTGCTGCGCTCGGCTGCCCGCGCGGGGACGCTCGCGGTGGTTCTCAAGTCCGCCTCCGAGGAGGAGATCCTCGCCGCGATCCGCGCCGCGGCCGGCGGCGAGGAAGTGCTGACCACCGAGTGGGCGGCCGCCATCGACGGTGACCCGAACCTCGATGCCGTCGACCTGAGTCCGCAGCTGCAACGAGTGCTGACGCTGTATGCGTCCGGCGGGACGTCGGTCAGCGTCGGACAGGAGTTGGGTGTCACCCCGGACACGGTCAACGAGTACCTGAAGCGGATCCGGCAGAAGTACGCCGATGCGGGCCGTCCCACGCGCACCAAACTCGACCTGTTCAAACGTGCGGTCGAAGACGGCTGGCTCCCGATGCCGCTCCGGGACTCCTGAGGGGCCTTCTCCGCTGCTCACATGCCGTGCGTCACAGCGCGCGGAACGCCCGAAGATGTCCCTATTTCTGGGTCTACCGGGGCGGCGACGCCGTTCGTAACGTTGATTGTGAGCCTGGGCGATTCCTGTTCAGGTGCCAACCACAGCCGGTCGGGGATTTGACAGGAGGATCGCCTGTGAGCGTTGCCGAACTCGAGGTCGGAATCAACGATGGGCGGGTGCCCCGCATGACGGCGCCGGTGGTCGATGCAGCAGTACTGCCGCATCTGGTCGTCGCACCTCCGTCGCGACCCGCACTGTCGACACGTGAGGTCGAAGTGCTCCTCGCGTGGATGGCGGCGGAGTCGAAAGAGGACGCCGCGAACAAACTCTTCATCTCTCAGTCGACCGTGAGCACGCATATTTCGCGGATTCGTGCCAAGTACGCGGCCGTCGGCCGCCCGGCACCGACGAAAGCGCACCTTCTCGCTCGCGCATTGCAGGACGGGTATACGACACTAGAGGAGTGGTGACCCGGACTTTCATCAGAAGTCGCCGCCCGCTGTCCGGATCTCCGGACGGCGGGCGGCGACATTCGATGGGAACGGTTCTCGGCGGCGACCCTCAGCGTGACCGCGTCCGAACCTCCCTGGCCAGGTTCGTCGGAATCGGCTATCTCATCTACGCGGTGATCGCGCTGCCGCAGATGGCGTCTGAAGCCGATGGACGGCTGCCGCAGTGGTACCCGGTGGCCGCCGCCCTGCTCGCCTTCGGCCCGGGCTTCGCACTGTTGGCGGCCTCGCTGGTGAGAGCCTGGCATCGCGGCATCGCGGCCCTTGCACTCTCGTGCGCGATCGGCCTGTTCGCCGCGGCGGTGCTGTGGCTGGCGCTGTGCCGCGCCGAGACACAGAGCCCGGCGTTCTGGATCCTCGACTTCGCCGGCCTGGTGGGCATGGCAGCGGTCCTGGTGCGGCCGGTCCGCGAGGCGATCGCACTGCTGGCCGTCGCCAAGCTTCTGGGTGCGATGGTCGCGGTCTGGTACGTCACCGGCGCCGATGTGTGGTCGGCGGTGGAGGAGGCGCTCTTCGGGATCGTGTTCACGTCGGTGTGTGTTCTGTTGGCCCATCGGGTGCTGCGGCTCGGCGCGGAACTCGACGAGTCCCGATCGAAAGCCGAATCGGCAGTCGCTCAGGGAGTGGCAGAGGTGGAGGCGGCGCGGGTCGACGCCCTCATTCACGACTATGTGCTCTCGACCTTCGTGGCGGTGGCGGCCGACCGGGACGACCCACGAGTGGCCGACCAGGCCGCCGGTGCACTCGAGGCGCTGGACCGGCTGGCCGATGAAGCGGGAACGCCCGACGACGTGGGCGCCAGGGAGGCGGTGGCCCGGCTGCGGGCGGTGATCGCGCGGATCGACGGCGATCTGCCGGTGACGGTCGAGATCGACGACCACGCGATCGCCTGTCCCGACACGGTGATCTCGGCGTTGGCCGAGGCAGCCGCCGAGGCCGTGCGTAACAGCGTCGTCCACGCCGGCGCCGCGGCTGCGACGGCGGTGTTCATCGGAATCGGGCCCGACCTGATCCAGATCGTGGTGACCGACGACGGGGTGGGCTTCGATCCCGAATCGGTGTCGGCGGACCGCCTCGGGCTGGCGCTGAGCATCCGCCATCGCGTCGGCGCGCTCCGCGGTGGAGAGGCCGTCGTCGTCAGCAGGCCGGGACAGGGCTGCACTGTCCGTCTGCGCTGGTCACCGGCGGCGGTGAGCGTCGGATGACCGCGCCGGATCGGGTTGCGGCAGACCGCGCCGCCCAGCAGGGGAGTGCCGACGTCGCGACCGTGCTCGGTCTGCGGAGCCGGGGCGCGGCGCTGGTGGTGGCCTGTGCTTGGACGGCGTTCGCCGCACTCGGTCTGGCCAGCGGCGACGTGCGGGCGCCGGCCGCGTATGTCGGCGGGTTCGTGATCCTGGGCGCCGGCTGGGTCGCCGGACTGCGCTCGCCGTCCGACCCGATGCGGCCGTGGCACGCGGTCGCCGTGGCGGCGTCCGGCGTGGCCGCGTCCGGGCTGTCCGTCTGGGCGGCCGAGGTGAGCGACCGTGCGGCAGTCTTGTCACTCGGCGGCGCCGTGGCATTGACGTCGCTGGTCCTCGCGGTGCGCGGGCAGATCGCGATCGCGTGGGCGGGCGGACTCCTGGGCGTGCTCGCCACGGCCGTGGCGGCCCAGGCTCGCGACATCGACTTCGTGACGGCGGCGCAGATCGCGGTGCCCGGGAACATCGGGATACTGGCAGCGGCCACCTTCTTCGCGATGATCATCCGGCCACGCGTCCGGCAGATCAGTGCCATGCGCAGGCTGCGAGAACGGGGCCTGCGAGAACGGGGCCTGGGGGAACGGGGCGGGGCGGACGGGGAGCCCCTGGCGGTCCGCGGCGACCGCATCCGACAGCTGCAGGACGGGGTGCGGCCGCTGCTCGAGCGCATCGCCTCGGGTGAACCGCTGACCGACCGGGAAGTGGCGATGTGTCTGCTCGTGGAGGCCGGCTTGCGCGACCGCATCCGGGCTCCGGGGCTCGATGTCCCCGAACTGGCCGAGGCCGCGTGGCAGGCGCGAGCACGCGGCGTCCGCGTGCTGCTGCTGGACGACCGGAAGGCAGCGCCGGTCCTCGACAGCACCGTGCTGCACGACGTCCGGCAGGCCGCCGTCGGGGTGCTGACGGGGGCGCGCGCCGGCGCGCAGGTCACGGTGCGGCTCCTGCCCGAGCGGCGAGACCGGTACGCCACGATCGCCGTCGCCGAGGACGGTTCCGCCCGCAGGATCGACTTTCCACCGGAGCCCGCCGAAGGCGGACGGCCGGCACGGTGAGCACTCGCAGGCGAGGTTTCCCCAGGTCCCGGCGCTGAACTGATTTGGCTGCAGCAGGGGGATCGGCCTACACTAGAGCGGTTGCCTGCGGCGTGTGCGCCGCGAGTCGAGCCGCGAACCCACTGCGGCGTCCTCCGGAATCCGGGGAACGCCCAGGCAGGCGCGGGTTTCGATGGTGACAGACCGTGTGCGTCGGGTCGGAAATCCGGCGGACATAAGTATCCAGGTCAAGGAGACTACGCAGTGATTCAGCAGGAATCGCGGCTGCGCGTGGCCGACAACACCGGTGCGAAGGAGATCCTCTGCATCCGTGTTCTCGGTGGATCGTCGCGGCGCTACGCCGGCGTGGGTGACGTCATCGTCGCCACCGTCAAGGACGCCATCCCCGGCGGAAACATCAAGAAGGGTGAGGTCGTCAAGGCCGTCATCGTGCGCACCGTCAAGGAGCGCCGTCGCCCGGACGGCTCGTACATCAAGTTCGATGAGAACGCGGCCGTCATCCTCAAGAACGAGAGCGACCCGCGCGGTACCCGCATCTTCGGCCCGGTCGGCCGCGAGCTGCGTGACAAGCGCTTCATGAAGATCGTTTCGCTCGCACCGGAGGTGATCTGACCCATGAAGATCCATAAGGGTGACACCGTCATCGTCATCGCGGGCAAGGACAAGGGCGCCAAGGGCAAGGTCATCGAGGCCTACCCGAAGCGCGAGCGCGTGCTCGTCGAGGGCGTCAACCGCATCAAGAAGCACACCAGCGCCTCGGCGAACGAGCGCGGTGCGGAGTCCGGCGGCATCGTGACGCAGGAGGCTCCGATCCACGTCTCGAACGTGATGATCGTCGACGCCGACGGCAACCCGACCCGCGTCGGTTACCGCCGCGACGAGGAGACCGGCAAGAACGTCCGCATCTCCCGCAAGACCGGGAAGGACATCTGATATGACCACTTCTGAGAAGGTCCAGCCTCGCCTGAAGCTCAAGTACCGCGAGGAGATCAAGGGCAAGCTGAACGAAGAGTTCAACTACGCCAACGTCATGCAGATCCCCGGCGTCGTCAAGGTCGTCGTGAACATGGGTGTCGGCGACGCCGCCCGTGACGCCAAGCTGATCAACGGTGCCGTCGCCGACCTGGCGCTCATCACCGGTCAGGCTCCGGAGATCCGCCGCGCCCGCAAGTCCATCGCGCAGTTCAAGCTGCGTGAGGGCATGCCGATCGGTGCGCGCGTCACCCTCCGCGGCGACCGCATGTGGGAGTTCCTCGATCGCCTCGTGTCGATCGCCCTCCCGCGTATCCGCGACTTCCGCGGTCTGAGCGACCGCCAGTTCGACGGCAACGGCAACTACACCTTCGGCCTCAACGAGCAGTCGATGTTCCACGAGATCAACATCGACTCGATCGACCGGCCGCGTGGCATGGACATCACGGTCGTCACCTCGGCCACCACGGACGACGAAGGCCGTGCGCTGCTTCGCGCTCTGGGCTTCCCGTTCAAGAGCAACGACGCAGCCGCGAACTGAGATAGGGACAACTGAGATGGCAAAGAAGGCTCTGGTCAACAAGGCCAACAAGAAGCCCAAGTTCGCAGTCCGGGGTTACACCCGCTGCAACAAGTGCGGACGCCCGCACTCGGTGTACCGCAAGTTCGGCCTGTGCCGCGTCTGCTTCCGCGACATGGCGCACGCCGGCGAGCTGCCGGGTGTGCAGAAGTCCAGCTGGTGACTTCCCGCCGATAGGCATGTGACGAGGACCCGTCTCCTTCAAGGAGGCGGGTCCTCGTCCGTTCTGCGGCGCGGCCGAGGGTGAATGTCCGCTGCCGTGCCCGCGCGAGTGGCAGGATTCGACGCATGTGCTTCAGCGCGACTGCGAGTTTCGTGGGCGCCGGTGTGATCACCGCGGTGGGCGCCACCACCCTGTGCCTGGTCCGGGATGTGCGGCAGCTGCCCTTCGCGGCGCTGCCGTTGCTCTTCGGGGTGCATCAGGCGCTGGAGGGATGGACTTGGCTGGCGCTCGGCGACCGCAGCGAGGCGCTGCTCTCCGGCGCAGGCGTGCACATGTGGGTGATGTTCGCGTGGGCCGTGCTGCCTGCCTACATCCCGTGGGCCGTGTGGCTGATGGAATCGGAGCCACACCGGCGCCGGTTGCAGACGGTTCCGCTGGGAGTCGGCGCGGTGCTCGCGGTGTACATGCTGTATCTCGCGATCCAGCCCGGTATCAGCGTCGCGGTGGTCGACGGCAACCTCGACTACCGGCTCGGCGTCCCGTTCAGTGCTGCCTGGCTGGCCGTTCCCTATGTGTTCGCCACCTGCGTCGCGCCGATGTCGAGCTCGCACCGCTACGTCGTCGCGATGGGAGCGGGCAATCTCGTCGCGATGAGCGTCGCCGCGGTGATGAACGCCGCGGGATACGCCTCGATCTGGTGCACCTTCGCCGCATTCCTCAGCTTGATCGTGTTCGCACACTTCGCGGTGGAACAGCGGAACCGGAGGCGGGTTAAAGGCCAACATGTGTGTACAGATCCGCTGATTTCTGATGCCTGACCTCGGGTGATGGTGGGTCGAACATGCTTTGAAAGCATGTTCGGTGTCAGGTTCTCGGAATTCCCCATCCTGTGGTGTATGCGGTCGCAAGCTCGTCAAGAACGGAACCACCAGCGCCGGCCGCACCCGCTGGCGCTGCAAGGACTGCGGCGCCTCCAGCACCCAGAAGCGCCCCGATGTCACCCGCAAAGCCGAGCTCACCGCGTTCCACACCTGGCTCCTGCACGGCCGACAGCCCGACCACGTCATCGCCCGCACCTTCCGCCGCTCACGCTCCTGGTGCTGGAACATCGAAGTCCCGCCACCACCGCCGCTGACCGAGCCGGCACAGGTGTTGATGCTCGATGGCACCTACTTCCAATCCTGGTGCCTGCTGATCGCCTTCGACGGCACCCACGTCGTCGACTGGCAATGGTGTGACCGCGAGAAGAAGATCGCCTGGCAGCAGATCCTGCAACGCCAACCCGCCCCACGCATCGCGGTCATCGACGGCGGCCGCGGGCTGCTCTCAGCGATCTCCGACGACTGGCCCACCACCCGAGTCCAACGCTGCTACTTCCACATCTTCCAGACCATCCGCCGCCACCACACGTACAACCCGAGAACTGACGCAGCACGCCAAATCATCTCTCTGACAACAGCTTTGATGAACATCCGCAACGCCGACCAGGCCGTGCTGTGGCTGCAGGCCTACAACGACTGGGAGCATGAACACGACCGATTCCTCCGGCATCGGACCTACGCCCGCCCGCACACCGTCCGCCCCCGAGGCGTCGCCGAGGCCAGCACCTGGTGGTACACCCACCGCGACCTCCGCCGCACCCGCGGCCTGTTCCGCAAGCTCATCGCCGCCGAGCACCTGTTCACCTGGATCGACCCCCGCCTGACCGACGAGGACCACCCGCTCCCGCGGACCACCTCACCTCTCGAAGGCGGCCCCAACAAGGCCCTCAAGGACCTGTTCCGCACCCATCGAGGGTTCCTCACCGAACACGCCCGCCGGGCCGCCGAATGGAAACTGAACAGCCTCACCGCCCACCCACACGATCCGTGGAGCCTGGTCCGCGCCGAGCACTACAACCCACCGCCGCCACGACCGAAGGAAACTCCGCTCGAAGACGAGCAGATCGGACCGGCCGCCTACGACACCGGCTTCAACTGGGAAGACGGCAACGGTATCCAACACGGCTGGGGAGGACGAAACCGATAAACCACCCCGACGCCACGCCCGGGCCGTACACACATTTTGGCCTTTAACCCCCGGAGGCTCGCCGCGTAGCGTCCAGACACCGATGGCCCCACCGTATTCGGCGAGGCCATCGGGTTCGGGACGGGATGCGGCGCATCCGTGGTTCGCAAGGGTCCGGCGGATGTCGGATGAGTCCGATCTCGCAGCCGGTCCGGTCAGGTGCACTGACAGCGTACGGCGCGTCGGCTCCGACCGCAGGCTAATGCGATTCGGACGGGGTGCGCTTGCGCCCGGCGAGCAGGTACACGGTGGGCAGGAGCCCCGCGGAGTTCACTCCGCCGAGCACCACGGTCCAGACCAGTTTCGGGCCGTTGACCTGGCTCTTGTCGCGTGACCGCAGATCGCGGATCGCCCAGACGCGCAGGCCCGCGTCGACCGCGGCCATCGAGATGATCCCCGCACGTGCGGCGGGTGAGAGTTCGGCCCACTTCTTCCTCATGTCTCCAGTCTGCCAGGCTCCGCGGACCCGCGGAGCCGGCGACGGGGATTCCGCTGCTCACCAGGCGCGGTGCCTGCGCTAGATTCACCTCGGGCTGATCGGGCCTCGGACGCCTCACGCGTCTGCCGCATGCAGGTCGAAGACGGACTCGGAGGTGGTCGATGTCGGTGTGGCTGTCCTCGAACCTCGACAACGCCGCGTCGCTGGTCCACCACGGCGGCGAACTGGCGGGGATCGTGGCCTTCGCGGCGTCCGGTGCGCTGCTGTCCGTGCGGCGCGACCTCGACGTCGTGGGCATCGTGCTGCTGGCCGCGGCGACCGCGCTCGGCGGAGGCATCATCCGCGACGTGATCATCGGGAAGACGCCTCCGACGGCCTTCACCGACCTGCGTCTGGTGGCAGTGGCCGTCGCGACCGCGCTCGTGATCTTCGTGTGGCACCCGCCGGCCCGGCTGACCCGATGGCCGCTGGAGGTGGCCGATGCGGTGGGTCTCGGCCTGTTCGCGGTCACCGGCACCGTGACCGCCTACGAGCACGGGCTCAGCGCGCCCAGCGCGGCGATGCTCGGTCTGACGACGGCGATCGGCGGCGGCATCATCCGGGACGTGCTCTCCGGATCGGTGCCCGCGGTGCTGCGGTCAAACGAGCATCTCTACGCGATTCCGTCGCTGGTCGGCGCGGCGGTGACGGCGCTGCTGCTGCACCTCGGCGTCTATCGGCCGTGGGTGGGGTTGCTGTGCGCGGCGCTGGTGACCGTGGTTCGTCTGGCGTCGCTGCGCTACGGCTGGCACGGTCCGCGCCCCTGGTACACCAAGACGGCGCGGCGGGACGATCGATGAGCACCGGAATGAAACGGCCGTGCGGTTCACGCCGCGGCATCGGACGTGGCACGCTCGAAGGTGTGGATTCCAAGCAGAAGCGCGCGACGGTGATCACCGTCTCCGACCGGTCGTTCGCCGGCGAACGCGAGGACGTCTCCGGTCCGCTGGCGGCCGATCTCCTCGGGGAGGCGGGCTGGAGCGCCGAGGTGATCGTCGTCCCCGACGATCGCGACGCGATCTCGAGTGTGATCGTCGAAGTGGTGGAGGCCGGTTCGGGTCTTGTCGTCACGACCGGCGGCACCGGCGTCTCGCCCCGCGATGTGACGCCCGAGGCCACGGCACCGCTGCTGACGCGTGAACTGCCCGGCGTGGCAGAGGAGATCCGGCGGGTCGGCATCGCGGCACTGCCGCACGCGATGCTCTCCAGGGGCGTCGCGGGCATGCGGCGCGGTTCCCTCGTGGTGAATCTGGCGGGGTCGACCGGCGCGGTGCGCGACGGTGTCCCCGTGATCGTGCAGATCGCCGAGCACGCCGTCGCTCAGGCCGCCGGAGGCGATCACCGATGATCGTCCTCGCCCGGATCAGTGACGTCGACCTCGACGTCGCGGCCCATGTGAACGCCGTAGCGGCACCGGATGCGGGCGCCACCGCGCTGTTCGTGGGGACGGTGCGCGACAACGATCCCGACGCGCGCGGGCAGGTAGTGGAACTGGAGTACAGCGCTCACCCCGACAGCGAGCGCATCCTGCGCGAGATCGCGGAGCGCGTCGACCGACCCGGAGTGCGGATCGCGGTCAGCCACCGGGTCGGCCGGCTGCCGGTCGGCGGCGTCGCGATCGTCGCAGCGGTCTCGTCGGTGCATCGCGGTGACGCCTTCGACCTCGATCGCGATCTGGTGGAGACGGTGAAGGCCGAACTGCCGATATGGAAGAAGCAGATCGAGAGCGACGGCTCGCACACGTGGGTCGGCTTGGGCCGGGTCGCGACATGACCGGCCGCGAGCTCGTCGATCGATTCGGCCGCGTGCACCGAGATCTCCGGATCTCCCTGACCGACCGGTGCAACCTCCGGTGCACCTACTGCATGCCCGCCGAGGGCGTGCCGTGGATCCCGCGTCCCGAACTGCTGACCACCGACGAGATCATCCGTCTGGCGTCGGTCTTCGCGTCGCTGGGGATCGTCGAGGTACGGCTGACCGGGGGCGAGCCGCTGCTGCTACCCGACCTGGCCGACGTGGTGCACCGGCTCTCGGCGATCGAGGGCGCGGACGGACCGCTGCGCGTCTCCATCACCACCAACGGGATCGGACTGGACACGCGGGCTCGGGAGCTGGCCGATGCGGGTCTGGAGAGATTCAACATCAGCCTCGACACGCTGCGAGCGGACCGGTTCGCGACGCTGACCCGCCGGGACCGGCTCGACGACGTGCTCCGCGGGATCGCCGCCGCACAGGCCACCGGCCTCACGCCGCTCAAGATCAACACCGTCGCGATGCACGGCGTCAACGACGACGAGCTGACCGACCTCGTCCGTTTCGCGCGCGAGCACGGCGCTCAATTGCGATTCATCGAGCAGATGCCGCTCGATGCCGGGCACACCTGGTCGAGGGCGCAGATGGTCACCGGTGACGACATCCTCGCGGCCCTGTCGGCGGAGTTCGCCCTCAGCGCGTGCGACGACCGCGGCTCGAATCCGGCACAGCTGTACACGGTCGACGGCGGGCCCACCACCGTCGGGGTCATCGCCTCGGTGACCGCGCCGTTCTGCGGTTCATGCGACCGGGTGCGACTCACCGCCGACGGACAGCTCCGGAACTGCCTGTTCGCACGCGGTGAATCGGATCTGCGTGCGCTGCTGCGTTCCGGGGCACCGGACGAACGGATCGAGTCGGCCATCCGCGAGTCGGTGACCGCGAAGCTCGCCGGACACGGCATCGACGATCCCGGCTTCCTGCAGCCCGACCGTCCGATGTCCGCGATCGGCGGGTGAGCCCGAGCCGGTGCCGTCAGCCGCCGGCGAAGGGCGGCAGGACGTCCACGGTGGCGTCGGCCGCCGCGACCGTCTCGTCGGTGGCGCGGACCCCGTCCACCAGGATCGAACAGCAGCTCAGCACTCGCTCGAACTCGGGGCCCAGTTCTCCGGACAGCCGAGCCTTCAAGTCGCCGACCGCCGCGGAACCGTCAGCGGTCTGCTCCGAACGGCCCGCGGCCTCCGCGGCTCCCGCGAAGTAACGGATGATCATTCGGCCGATCTCTTCTCCACCAGTTCGTGCACCCGTGCGGCCGCATCCTCTGCCGACATGCCGTTCGCGACGGCGAGGCCGATCAGATAGGTCGTGATGGGGCCGGCCGGGCGCAGGATCGAGTGAGCGACATCGCGGGTCACATCCAGCAGCAGCGCGGTGGGCACCTCGGCCTCATTCCGACCCAGGGCCGGGGCGAGTTCCTGCGCCCAGCGGTCCAGGCCGGGGGGATAGGCGGTCACGATTCGTCCTCCGTATCGACGGTTCGGGTGGTCAACCGATAATCGCGCACGTCGTCCCAGGTGTCGAGGTCGATCGCGGCGCCGGCTCGGTCGACCACCGTGCGCAGCGACAGCCCCGCGGTCAGCGCCCGCATCGACGCGTCACGCGCACTGGTCAGCGCGGCGACCGCCCGGCGAAGCGACTCCGTCCGGTACCGTCCCGCCAGCCACTGGATCCGGCCGTCGGCGTCTTCCAGGACCACCGCGTCGTCCACGGCGGCGAGAGCGACGTCCCGGAGTTGCGCGACCACCGCCTCGGCGCGGGGCAGGTCGCAGGCGAGCAGCCACACCTCGGCGCTGTCGCCGACGGCCCCGAGTGCCGCGGCCAGTCCGGCCACCGGACCGCCGAACGGGGGATCCTCCCGGATCACCCGCACACCCGGCCGGCCCACGCTCTGCGGTCCGACCGCGATCACCGGGTCGGCGCCGGCGAGTGCGTCGTACACGGCGTCGATCAGCGTGCGCCCGCCGATGTCGATACTTGCCTTGTCGGCACCGCCCATGCGGGCGGCACGACCTCCGGCGAGCACGATGGCCGCGGTCATCGCACCCAGTCGCCGCTCTTGCCGCCGGTCTTGCGCACCAGCCGGACGTTCTCGATCTCGACCGATTTGTCGAGGCCCTTCACCATGTCGACGAGCGCCAGCGCGGCGACGCTGACGGCGGTGAGCGCCTCCATCTCCACCCCCGTGCGATCGGCGGTGCGGACCGTCGCCGAGACGGTGACGCCGTCGTCGACGATCGCGAGGTCGACGGCCGCGCCGTGCACGCCGATCACATGGGCCAGCGGCAGCAGTTCCGGAGTGCGTTTGGCGGCCGAGATGCCCGCGATGCGCGCCACCGCCAGCACATCCCCCTTAGGGACCGCGCCGTCGCGGAGGGCGGCGACGATCTGCGGCGAGCACCGGACGAAGCCCTGCGCGGTCGCACTGCGGACCGTCGGATTCTTCTCGGTCACGTCGACCATGCGTGCCTGGCCCGCATCGTCCAGGTGAGTGAAGGGGCCGCCGCTCATGACAGCACCATCACGGTGACGGGATCTCCCTCGAATATCTCCACCACGTCCGCGGGCACGATCGCCAGCGCGGAGGCGTCGGCGAGCGAGGACACCAGGTGTGAGCCACTGCCGCCGCGGGAGGCCGGCCGGACGGTCTGTGCGTCGGCCACCGCGGGAAGGATCTGGACCCGGTCGGCGCGGCTGCGCCAGCCCGTCGCGGCGCGCCGGACCACGCGCGGGCGATCGAGGTCGGTGTGCCCGGCCATCTTCCGCAGGGCCGGCCGCACGAACATCTCGAACGACACCGCGACGCTGACCGGGTTGCCGGGCAGGCAGAACACCGGGATCCCGGTGCGTTCGGCGCTCGGGGCGCGCACCCCGAGTAGCCCGAAGCCCTGCGGTTTGCCGGGCTGCATCGCCACGGTGGTGAACTCGATGCCGACCACCCCGTTCAGGACCGCTTTGACCACGTCGAACGCGCCGACGCTGGCGCCGCCGGTGAGGACGACCGCGTCCACGTCCGGATCGGCGAGAGTCCGCCGGAGGGCTTCCTCGTCGTCCTCGACGGTCGCCGTCCAGCCCACTTCGGCGCCCGCCTCCGCCACCGCGGCCGACAGCAGCACGGAGTTGGATTCCGGGATCTGCCCGCGGCGGGGCGTCTGCGAGGGTTCGACGAGTTCGGTTCCGGTCGAGATCACAGCGACCCGGGGCCGGCGGTAGGCCAGGACCCGGTCGTGTCCGGCCGACGCGATCGCCGACACCTGCCACGGGCCGAGAACCGTGCCCGCCGAAACGGCGACGGCGCCCGCCGGTGCGTCCTCGCCGGATCGCCGGATGTGGGCGTGCGGTTTCGGTTCCACCGTGACGGTCACGCTGTCCGGGGGCGTCGCCAGGATCTCGGTGCCGAGATCCGTGTGCTCCAGGGGGACGATCGCGTCGGCGTCGGTGGGAACCGGCGCGCCGGTCATGATCCGGACGGCCTCTCCGGCGCCGATCGGCGGGTCGTCCGGACTGCCCGCGGGAACGTCGGCGACCACCTTCAGCGTCGCGCCCACCGCTGCGTCGACGCGCCGGACGGCGTAACCGTCCATCGCGGAGTTGTCGAACAGCGGGACCGGCCACCGGTTGGTGACGTCCTCGGCGAGGACGAGCCCGGCCGCACTGTGAATGGAGAGGATGGTCGCGGGCAGGCGCGACACGGTTGTCTGAATCCGGGAGCGGTGCTCGTCGACGGTGATCACTCGGGACTCCGGTCCGCACGCAAAGGCATGGCCTCAGCCTATCGGCTCGGGATCGGTCGGGTGCGCAGCCCGGGAGCGCAGGCGCCGGTCGCGGTCGGCGGAGGGCCCGGGCGATCGCGAGTCCTCAGATGCGCACCGCAAGGCGAGCGAGCTGCCGCAGATGCGTATAGATTCAGTCGTTATGACCGTGTTTCGGATTCGGCAAGCCGCGGACCTCCTCGGCGTCAGCGACGACACCCTCCGCAGATGGATCGAACAGGGCCGGATCGCATCGGGGACCGACGACTCGGGCCGCGCCACTGTCGACGGTGCCGACCTCGCAGGCTTTCTCGCCTCCGCGGAATCGGGGCGCCACGATCCGGTGACGCGCGGCACCAGCGCTCGGAACCGCTTCGTCGGGATCGTCACACATGTTCAGTCCGACCCGGTGATGAGCCAGGTGGAGATGCGCAGCGGCCCGCACCGGGTGGTGTCGCTGATGTCGACCGAGGCGGTGAGGGAACTCGGATTGGAAGTGGGCTCCCTTGCGACCGCGACGGTCAAAGCGACGGCGGTGGTCGTGGAGACCCCGTCGGGAAGGAGTGCCGTCTGATGAAGAAGTTCGTGGCCGCAGTGCTCGGACTGATGCTGCTGGTAGCCGGATGCAGCAGTCAGGAGCAGGCGTCGGCCGGTGCCTCGGCGCCGATCAGGATCTTCGCCGCGGCCTCGCTGCAGGGATCGTTCGACGAACTGGCCAAGTCCTTCACCGCGGCGCACCCGGAGTACTCGGTGGCGCCGATCGTGTACGACGGCTCGCAGGCCCTCGCGACCCAGATCGTGGAGGGCGCCGACGTCGACGTCATCGCCTTCGCGGACCAGTCGAGTCTCACGCCGGTCACCGACGCCGGTGTCACCGACGCGGGCACCGTCTTCGCGACCAATACGATGCAGATCGCCGTCGCGCCGGGCAACCCGAAGCACGTCACGAGCCTGGCCGACCTGACGAAGCCCGGAGTCACCACCGTGCTCTGCGCTCCGGAGGTGCCCTGTGGCAAGGCTTCACGCAAGCTGCTCGCCGCCGCGCACGTCGACGTCTCGCCGGTCAGCGAGGAGACCAACGTGACCTCGGTGGTCAACCGCGTCGAGGCGGGCGAGGCCGACGCCGGTCTGGTCTACAAGACCGATGTGGCCGCCTCGAACGGCAAGCTGATCGGCATCACTCCCGCCGACGTTCAGGTCGCGGTCAACCGTTACCCGATCGCGGTGTCGAAGAAGGCTCCGTCGCCGGCGGCCGCCGCTGCCTTCACCGCCTACGTCCTCTCGCCCGCAGGACAGAAGATCCTGGCGAAGTACGGTTTCGGCGCGCCGTGACCGGTTCCCGGCCCGAGGCCGCCACGTCGCCACCGAGGCCCCGGTGATGCTGCCGAAGGCGCTGTACGTGCCCGCGCTGGTCGCGCTGGCTCTGTTGGTCGCGCCCATCGTCGGGTTGATCTCGCGGGTGCGGTGGGAGACGCTCGGCGCCGACCTCTTCTCGTCGGCATCGCTGACGGCACTGTGGCTGTCGCTGGTCACCGCGGCCTGTGCGACCGCCGCGTGCGCTGTGATCGGCACCCCGCTGGCCGTGGTGATCGCCCGCGCGCCGCAGCGCTGGGCGTCGGTGCTGCGCGCGACGGTCCTGATCCCCCTGGTGCTGCCGCCGATGGTCGGCGGACTGGCGCTGCTGTCGTTGCTGGGTCGGTCGGGGCTGGTCGGCAAGCCGGTGTTCGAGGCGACGGGCTACAGCCTGCCGTACACGACTGCCGCGGTGGTGGTGGCGCAGACGTTCGTCGCCATGCCGTTCTACGTCATCGCGGTCGAGGGTGCGCTGCGAACCGCAGGCGACGGCTACGAGCAGATCGCCTCGACCCTCGGAGCCGGCCGTTGGCGCGTGCTGTCGCGGATCACGCTTCCGCTCGTGCTGCCGGGTCTGGCCGCCGGTGGGGCGCTCGCCTTCGCACGCGCGCTCGGCGAGTTCGGGGCGACGGCACTGTTCGCGGGGAACTCTCCGGGCGTCACCCGGACCATGCCCCTGGCCATCTACACCGCCTTCAACGGGGTGGGCGTCACGCAGGATTCGGCGGTTGCGCTCTCGTTGCTGTTGCTGGTGAGTACCGCGGTGATCGTGCTCGGGCTGCGGTCGTGGCGAACGGACGCGGTCCGGTGAGCGGCCAGCCGCTCACCGCGCGCATCGAGATCCGCCGAGCGCAGTTCACCGTCTCGGCCGCGTTCGAGGTGCCGGACGGGGAGTGCCTGGCGGTACTGGGACCGAACGGTGCGGGCAAGTCGACGCTCCTGGGCGCGCTGGCGGGTCTCATCCGGCCGACCGCGGGCGAGATCCGCCTGGGTGGACGAGTCCTCGACGGCCGCGTCCACGTCCCGCCCGAGCAGCGCAGAGTGACCTTGCTCGAGCAGAAGCCCCGGCTCTTCCCGCACCTGTCGGTCGTCGACAATCTGGCCTTCGGGCCGCGTGCCCAGGGCCGATCCCGGCGGCAGGCGCGCGCGGTCGCGGAGGGCTGGCTCGATCGGATCGGTCTGCCCGATGCGGGCGGGTGGAAGCCGCATCGCCTCTCGGGCGGCCAGCAGCAGCGGGTCGCGATCGCCCGCGCGCTCGCCGCCGAACCCGAGGTGCTGCTGCTCGATGAGCCCTTCGCCGCGCTCGATGCGGCCAGCGCTCCGCAGATCCGGCGGATGCTCTCCGACGAGCTCGCGCGCACGGGGACCACCAGCGTCCTGGTGACACACGAGTTGGCGGACGCATGGCAGTGGGCGAGCCGGTGTCTGGTGATCGAGTCGGGCACCGTCGTCGAGGAGACGACGCCGGCGCAGATGGCCGCGGCGCCGGCTCATCCGTTCAGCGCAGCCCTGGCGGGATACGCGGTGGTGCACGGCGTCTGGAGTGAGGGCGCCCTGGTGACCGGGGACGATGTGCTGCCGGCGGTCGCGGTCGAGGACGTCGCGGACGGGGCCCGGGCGTTCGGGATCGTGGTTCCGCACGAGGTCACGGTGTCCCGGACGTCGGGCGCGGTCCGGAGCCGGGTGCGTTCGGTGTCGGTGCACGCGGGCCGGGTACTCGTCGAGAGCGACGGCGGTCTGGTGGCGCAGACTCCGGTGGGTGCGGTGCCGCCGGGTGTCGGAGAACAGGCGTGGTTCACCCCGACCGGGATGCGAGTTCGGCGCTTGCGCACGCCCGATGAGATTTCGGCTCCCGGACGGGGCTGTGAGCCCCGTCCGGGAGCCGAAATCTCCGCCGGCCCGCCGAGGTCAGCGCAGGGCGACGGTCAGCAGGACCGCTGAGTCGTCGTCGGCGACCAGTCCGTGCCGGGTCGGGGGAATATCGGTGAGGGCGCCGGCGCCCCCTTCCCAGTCGCCGTCCTCACAGGTCAGCCGAACGCGGCCATGGAGGACCTGGAGGGTCGCCTCGCCGGGACTCTCGTGGTCGGACAGCTCGGCGCCGGCGCGGAGCGCGATCACGGTGTGCCGCAGCCGGTGGTCGCTGTGACCGCGCACCGTGCGTCCGGCGCGCCCGGAGTGCGCTTCGCGCGCCTCGGACAGGAGTTCCTCGACCACTTCGGGTAACGACACCGCGCTCATGCCGACGCCTCCGCCCGCTCACGTTCGGCCTCACTCTTCGGGATGCCGAAGACGGTGAACAGACACGCCGCCGCCGCGAAGGCCACCAGGAGCCCGAGGCCGATCGTGTACGAGTGCTCCACCGCGTTGTAGGTCGCGCCCATCACCAGCGGCGGGAAGAAGCCGCCGAGGCCACCCGCCGCACCGACCAGGCCGGTGACCGCGCCCACGCGTGCGGGCGGTGAGGCCAGCGACACCCAGGCGAAGACCGAACCCGATCCCATTCCCATCATCATCGCCATCAGGATGAAGTCGACCGCGGCCAGCCCGCTGCCGAGGTCGGGCTTGGTCATCATCCACACGGCCAGCACTGCGGCGCCGCCGCACGAGATCGCGGTGATGATCCGCGGCCCGAACTTGTCGGAGAGTGCACCGCCGACCGGTCGCATCACCACCGCGGCGATGGCGAATCCGGCGGTGCGGGCGCCGGCCGACTTCAGGTCGGTGATGTCGTAGACGTCGTTCAAGTACGTCGGCAGGTAGGTGGAGAAAGCGACGAATCCGCCGAACGCCGCCGCATACAGGAAGGACATCTGCCAGGTGATCGGCAGCTTGAGAGCGCCGACGAGCTTCGGCACCGCCGACTCGGTGTTCGGCTCCCACGCCGGGGCCTCGCGCATGAACATCCAGCAGGCCACCGCGACCACCACCAGCGCCACCGCGATGATGATGTGCGTGGGGAAGTAGCCGAACCATTCGCGGAACCGCGGCGTGAAGAACGCCGAGAGCGCCGTCCCGCCCATCCCGGCGCCGAAGACGCCGGTCGCGAAACCGCGGCGACTGGGTTCGTACCAGCTGTTCAGGAACGGGATGCCGACGGCGAAGGTGGTGCCCGCGATGCCGAGGAAGAAGCCGATCACCAGCAACATCGGGTACGACTTCAGCTCACCGGCCACCGCCACCAGAATCACGAAGGGCGCCGAGATCAGCAGCAGCGCGGTGAACATGATGCGGCCGCCGTAGCGGGGCGTCAGCACGCCGACGACGATCCGGCCGAGGGAGCCGACGAGGATCGGCACCGCGACGAGCACGGACTTCTGCGTGGAGTCGAGATCGAGTTCGTTCGGTCCGGCGTAGAACACGCCCAGCGGAGCGATCAGGTTCCAGGCCCAGAAGCTGATCGCGAAGGCGACGGTGGCGAGAACGAGATTGCGGGTCTGGGCCGATTTGTCGATTGTCACGGGCGCAGTCATTCAGTCACGGTCCTTCACACCGATGGGAGCCCAGCCGCGGCGGCTCGGCGCGTTGCCCGGGGCCGGGCGCGTGTCTTTGCTGCGGTAGACGATGTACGGGCGGAACAGGTAGTGGATGGGAGCGGTGAAGATGTGGACCAGCCGCGTGAACGGCACCAGCATGAACATGACCATGCCGATCACGACGTGGATGTGGAAGCGCAGCGGGGCCGCCTCCATCGAGGAGATGTCGGGCTGGAAGTAGAAGACCGAGCGGAACCACGGGGAGACGGTCTCGCGGTAGTTCACGCCCTCGCCGTGGGGATCGATCATGCCGACGAGGGTGATGTAGCTGCCAGCGACCAGCGCCGCGACCAGGACCGCGTACATCAGCTTGTCGTTGCGCGTCGTCGCCATGAACACCGGACCGGTGGTGCGCCTGCGGTAGATGAGGATGCCCACGCCGAGCAGGGTCGCGGCGGCGGCGATGATGCCGCCGACCGCCGCCACCCAGTGGTACATCGTCTCGGTGATCCCGACCGCGTCGGTCCACGACTGCGGGATCACCAGACCGATGGCGTGGCCGGCGATCACCGCGAGGATCCCGTAGTGGAACAGCGGCGAACCGAACCGCAGCAGCCGGGACTCGTAGAGCTCCGACGAGCGGGTGGTCCAGCCGAACTTGTCGTACCGGTACCGCCAGATGGTTCCGCCGATCACGCTGATCAGCGCGATGTACGGTAGGACGCCCCACAGAAAGATGTTCATCGGTATGCCTCTTCGCCGGAGTCGGTGAAACCGTTGCTGGTGAAGTCGTCGGTGGTGAACAGGGGAAGCAGTCGCGCGTCGTACGGCTCGAGGCCGACGGTCTCGACGGCGCGCTCGGGACCGGCCATCGCGAGTGCGGATGCACGGTCGGGCGGCGACTGTCCGGGAAGCGTCGCGCAGACGGCGGCCAGAACACCCGCGTACGGGGAGCCCGCGTCGACCAGCGACAGCCGGATCAGTTCGAGGGACGGACGGTTCTCGGTCAGGACCTGAACGCCGCGTTCGGGGTCCGCGAGCGCCGCGAACTCCAGGACCACCGGCAGGTGGTCGGGCAGTTCGCCGTGCAGATCCACCACGAATCCGCTGTCGCGGTAGAGCTGTTTGAAGTCGGTGAGGACAGATCCGCGACGCCGTGTGTCGCCGGCCGACCAGTAGGACAGGTACAGCGTCTGCTTGCGCGACAGGTCGAAGACGTCGGTGTAGTGCTGCGCGAGTTGCGAGGGGTCGGCCGATGCGGCGTGATCGAGGAACCCGCGCAGGGCGTCGGCGGACTCACCCGCGGCCGTCTCGTCGAGCGCCGACCTCATCAGGTCGATGCGGCCGAAGAACTCGGCGTCGGGGTAGCCGAGACTCCACGCGGCGATCTGATGCACCACGCGGGCATCGGTGCGCGCGGCGGCACGTCGGCGGGGCAGCAGCCTCATGATCCGGACCCGTGCTCGGCGGACTGCTGCGGGAACATGCCCTCCGGGACGCCGTTTCCGTCCCAGTTCAACAGGTTGGTCCGACCGCGCAGAGTCGCGTCCCCGGCGGGCATGTCCGTGGTCTGCCGCTGCTTGAGCGCCTGGAAGGTCTCCACCGACACCGGGATCGGCCGGCCGCTGGCCTCGCCGAAGGAACCGGACTCGTACATGCCGGGTCCGCCCTCCTGATCGAGGGAGCAGGCCATCTCGTCGAGCTTGACGGCCTGCTCGTGATGGGCGGTCGGAATCACGTAGCGCTCGTCGTACTTGGCGATCGCCAGAAGCCGGTACATCTCGTAGACCGATTCCTCGGTCATGCCGACCGAGCCCGGGATGAGCGGGTTGGTCTCACGGCCGAGGTTGACGTCGCGCATGTACGCGCGCATGGCGGCCAGTTTCCGGAGCACGTCCTCGACGACGCCGGTGTCGCCCGCGGTGAACAGTTCCGCGAGATACTCCACGGGGATGCGCAGAGAGTCGATGGCGCCGAAGAGATTGCGGTGATCCTCGCCGTCGTGTCCCTGCTCCGACAGCAGGTCGACGATCGGCGACAGCGGCGGGATGTACCAGACCATCGGCATCGTCCGGTACTCCGGATGCAGGGGCAGTGCCACCCGGTACTTCTTCGCGAGCGCGTACACCGGCGACCGGCGCGCGGCGTCCATCCAGTCGTCGGGGATCCCCGCGGCGCGGGCCTGCGCGATCACCTCCGGATCGTCGGGGTCGAGCATCAGATCGAGTTGGGCCTCGTAGAGGTCCTTGTCGTCGGGAACCGACGCCGCCGCGGTCACGGCGTCGGCGTCGTAGAGGAAGATGCCGAGGTACCGGAGCCGTCCGACACAGGTCTCCGAGCACACCGTGGGCTGACCCACCTCGATGCGCGGATAGCACAGCGTGCACTTCTCCGCCTTGCCCGAGCGGTGGTTGAAATAGATCTTCTTGTACGGGCAGCCGGTGATGCACTGGCGCCAGCCGCGGCAGCGGTCCTGGTCCACCAGGACGATGCCGTCCTCCTCGCGTTTATAGATCGCACCGGACGGGCACGACGCCATGCACGCCGGATTGAGGCAGTGCTCGCAGATGCGCGGAAGGTAGAACATGAAGGTCTGCTCGAAGGAGAACTGGATCTTCGCCTCCGACTCCTTGCGGATCTTCTCGACGATCGGGTCCAGATCGCCGTACTCCGCCGACCCGCCCAGGTTGTCGTCCCAGTTGGCCGACCACGTGACCTTGGTGTCCTCACCGGTGATCAGCGACTTCGGCCGTGCGACCGGGAAGTCGTCGCCCAGCGGGGCGTTCACCAGCGTCTCGTAGTCGTAGGTCCACGGCTCGTAGTAGTCGCTCAGCGTGGGCTGGACCGGGCTGTGGAAGATGGTGAAGAGCTTCTGCAGGCGCCCGCCGGTGCGGAGCCGCAGATCGCCCTTCTTATTGAGGTGCCATCCGCCCTTCCACTGCTCCTGGTCCTCGTACCGCCGCGGATATCCCTGGCCGGGACGGGTCTCGACGTTGTTGAACCACACGTACTCGGTGCCCGCACGGTTGGTCCACGCCTGCTTGCACGTGACCGAGCACGTGTGACAGCCGATGCACTTGTCGAGATTCATCACCATCCCGACCTGAGCCATGACTCGCATCAGTAGGTCACCTCCTGGCTGCGCTTGCGGATGGTCGAGACGATGTCGCGTTGATTGCCCGTCGGCCCGAGGTAGTTGAATGCGTACGTCAGCTGCGCATAGCCGCCGATCAGATGTGAGGGCTTCACCAGCAGACGGGTCGCGGAGTTGTGGATGCCGCCGCGGCGGCCCGTGGCCTCCGACTTCGGGACGTCGATGGTCCGCTCCTGGGCGTGGTGGACGTAGCAGACCCCGACCGGCATGCGGTGGCTGACGATGGCGCGTGCGACGTAGACGCCGTTGGCGTTGACGCACTCGATCCAGTCGTTGTCGTGCACATCGATCGACGCCGCGTCCTCCGGCGACAGCCACGCGGTGGGACCGCCGCGCGAGAGCGAGAGCATGAACAGGTTGTCCTGGTACTCGGAGTGGATCGACCACTTGTTGTGCGGCGTGAGGTAGCGGACGGTGATCTGCTTGCTGCCGTCGGGGCCGAGCTTCGGTTCGCCGAACAACCGATGCATGTCGAGGGGCGGCCGGTAGATCGGCAGCGCCTCCCCGATGTCGAGCATCCAGTCGTGGTCGAGGTAGAAGTGCAGACGCCCGGTGAGCGTGTGGAAGGGTTTGTCGCGCTCGATGTTCACGGTGAACGGCGCGTACCGTCGTCCGCCGCTCTCCGAACCCGACCACTCGGGTGAGGTGATGACCGGCACCGGTGCCGACTGCGTGTCGGCGAAGGTGATGCGCTTCTCCTCCGAACCCTCCGCGAGATCGGCGAGGCGCTTGCCGACGCGGCGTTCGAGCTTGGTGAAGCCGTCCACGGCCAGTTCGCCGTTGGTGGTACCGGAGAAGGTCAAGATCGCTTCGGCGAGCTTGGCGTCGGTGTCGATGGCGGGACGCCCGACGCCCGGTCGGTCGAAGTCCGGCCCGCTCGCGCCGTCGCCGGGCCGGGGCGGCATCACTCCGTTGGACGCCGCCAGTTTGGGGATCTGCGAGGCGATGTCGTAGTTGACGTCCTTGACGGTGAAGCCCAGCTTGTCGGCGAGCGGCCCCACGGTGGCCAGCTTGTCGGCGATGGCCGTGTAGTCGCGTTCCACCACCTGGAACGAGGGCATGTTCGCGCCGGGCATCGCCGGTGCGCCGTCGCGCCAGTCCACCACCCGGCCGTGCGGCTGCGCGGTCTCGCCGGGGGTGTCGTGCTGGGCGGCGGTGGCGACAAGGTCGTAGCGGGTGCCCAGGTGGGTCCGCGCCTGCCGGGACAACTCCGCGGCCAGCAGGTGGAACAGGTCGAAGTCGCTCTTGGCCTCCCACGGCGGATCGATCGCCGGACTGAAGGCGTGGACGAACGGGTGCATGTCGGTGGAGCTGAGGTCGTGCTTCTCGTACCAGGTCGCTGCGGGCAGCACGATGTCGCTCAACAGCGTCGTCGACGTCATGCGGAAATCAGCCGACAGCAGCAGGTCGAGCTTGCCCTCGGGCGCCTGCTCGTGCCACTTCACCTCCCGGGGCCTCGGGGCCTCGGGATTCTCGCTGCCGAGCACGTTGTGATGGGTGCCGAGCAGGTGGCGCAGGAAGTACTCGTCGCCCTTGGCCGACGAGCCGAGCAGATTCGACCGCCACAGCACCAGCGTGCGCGGCCAGTTCTCGGGTGCGTCGACGTCGCTGATCGCCGGCGTCAGCCCGCCGTCGACCAGCTTCCCGGCCACGTACGACGCGGGATCGGTCGCGTCGCCCGACTCGACCGCCGAGCGGGCGGCGTCGGCCACGTCGAGCGGGTTGTCGGAGAACTGCGGATAGAAGGGCATCCATCCCAGCCGCGCCGACTGCGCGATGGCGTCGGCGGTGTGCATTCCGTCGAGCGTGCCCGATGACAGCGGTGAGGTCAGGGCCGACGTGGAGTAGCCGTCGTTGCGCCACTGGTCGGTGTGCATGTACCAGTACGAGGTGCCCGGCTGGGTACGCGGGGGACGGGTCCAGTCGAGGGCGTTGGCGAGTGAGATCCAGCCGGTGATCGGACGGCACTTCTCCTGGCCCACGTAGTGGGCCCACCCGCCGCCGTTGCGGCCCATGCAGCCGGTGAGGATGAGCATGGCCAGGATCGCCCGGTAGGTGGCGTCACCGTGGAACCACTGACAGATGCCCGCACCCATGATGATCATCGACCGGCCGCCGGACTCCTCGGCGTTGGTGGCGAACTCCCGGGCGATACGGATTGCGGATTCGGCTGGGACGCTGGTGATCTCGGCCTGCCACGCGGGCGTGTAGGGACTGGAGGCGTCGTCGTAGCCGGTGGGCCACTGGCCCGGGAGGCCATCGCGGCCCACCCCGTACTGGGCCAGCAGCAGATCGTAGACGGTGGTGACCAGACCCCCGCCGAATCGCCGTGCGGGCACTCCGCGGGTGATCACCGAGCCGCTGCCGTCGGGGGCGTCGAAGGAGGGGAACGAGACCTCGACGGCCTCCGCGCCGGTTTCACCGAGCAGGGTGAGCCGTGGGGTGACACCGTCCAGATCGAGGTTCCACCGGCCTTCGCCGGACGGTGAGTACCGGTCGCCCAGGGTGCCGTTCGGGACCATCGGCTCGCCCGTCGCGTCGTCGATCAGGACCGTCTTCCAGACGTCCTCGGTGGGGCCGCTCGCCGGGTCCGGTCGCAACTCCTCGGAGGTCACGAACTTGCCGGGGACCAGCGTGCCGTCGCGCTCGTCGAGATGGATGAGGAAGGGGAGGTCGGTGTACTTGCGGGTGAAGTCGGCGAAGAACGGGGTCGGTCCGCCTTCTCGGCCGACGTAGAACTCCTTGAGGATCACGTGACCCATCGCCATCGCGAGCGCCGCGTCGGTGCCGGCCTGGGCGGGCAGCCACTCGTCGGCGAACTTGGAGTTGTCGGCGTAGTCGGGCGAGACGCTGACCACCTTGGTCCCGCGATAGCGGACCTCGGTCATCCAGTGGGCGTCGGGCGTCCTGGTCACCGGGACGTTGGATCCCCACATCATCAGGTACGACGCGTCCCACCAGTCGCCCGACTCGGGCACATCGGTCTGGTCGCCGAACACCTGCGGGCTGGCCACCGGGAGGTCGGCGTACCAGTCGTAGAACGAGGTCATCACGCCGCCGATTAGCTGTATGAACCGCGTTCCCACGCAGTGGCTCACGATCGACATCGCAGGGATCGGGGAGAAGCCCGCGCAGCGGTCGGGGCCGTAGGTCTTGATGGTGTGGACGTGCGCCGCGGCGGCCATCTCGATCGCCTCGTCCCACGTGACGCGGACCAGTCCGCCCTTGCCGCGAGCCTGCTGGTAGGAGCGCCGGCGCAGCGGGTCGCCGACCACGTCGGCCCACGCGAGCACGGGATCGCCGGTGCGGCGCTTGGCCTCCCGGTACATCTCCAGGAGCACTCCGCGCGCATAGGGGTGGCGGACCCGGGTGGGCGAGTAGGTGTACCAGGAGAACGAGGCGCCGCGCGGGCAGCCGCGCGGCTCGTACTCCGGCCGGTCGGGGCCCACCGACGGGTAGTCGGTCTCCTGTGTCTCCCAGGTGATGATGCCGTCTTTGACGTACACCTTCCACGAACACGAGCCCGTGCAGTTCACCCCGTGGGTGGACCGGACGATCTTGTCGTGACTCCAGCGGTCGCGGTAGAAGATGTCGCCCGCACGACCGCCGTCGCGGAAGACCGCGCGTCTGTCGTCGGTCTCATCCCATTTGGTGAAGAAGCGGCCGACGTCCAACAATGCTTGTGCTGCCGGGCCCTGAACCGAGTCAGACGCTGTCATACGGCTCACTGTAAAACGGGATGTGATGCCGCGCCGGGTGAATTCGGAGGGCGCCGAATTCTCGCGACGCACGGCCGGACGATCCGGGTACGACGGCCATGTGATATGAGGACCAAAGTCTCTAGCCGGACATGCGCGCGCCGCGGGCCAGAGATGAGCTCTCGGCCCGCCGCGGTCGATTTGGGTTCTGCCAGCGCGTTCACTACACTGTTTCAGGTTGCCTGGGTGAAGTGTGCCCCCAGGGCCCACAACTTCATACAGCTTGACGGTGCCGGTGAAAAGCCAATGGCATCTTCAGGCGTTGAACAATGCACAACTATCCACTTCGTGGAAGGCCCACCAGTGCTGATCGGCAGCGATGCCGGTGACACCGCTGTATGGGAACCGCTACGAGAAAGGTTGACGGTCAACCATGACCATGACTGACCCGATCGCAGACTTTCTGACGCGTCTGCGTAACGCCAATTCGGCGTACCACGACGAGGTTTCGCTGCCTTCGTCGAAGATCAAGGTGAACATCGCCGAGATCCTCAAGCGCGAGGGCTACATCACCGACTACCGCGTCGAAGACGCCGAGGTCGGCAAGAAGCTCACCGTGACCCTGAAGTACGGCCCCAGCCGCGAGCGCAGCATCGCCGGCCTCCGCCGCGTTTCGAAGCCGGGTCTGCGTGTGTACGCAAAGTCCACCAACCTGCCCAAGGTTCTGGGCGGCCTCGGCGTGGCCATCATCTCCACGTCGTCCGGTCTGCTCACCGACCGCCAGGCAGCAAACCAGGGCGTGGGCGGCGAAGTCCTCGCTTACGTCTGGTAGGGGAGCGTAGAGAATGTCGCGTATTGGTAAGAATCCCATTGAAATCCCCGCCGGCGTCGATGTCGCGATCGACGGCCAGGACGTCAAGGTCAAGGGCCCGAAGGGCGAACTGAGCCTGACGGTCACCTCGCCGATCGCGGTGGCGAAGGAAGACAACGCCATCGTCGTCACCCGGCCGAACGACGACCGCGAGAACCGTGCCCTGCACGGTCTGAACCGTTCGCTGCTGAACAACCTCGTCGTCGGTGTGACCCAGGGTTACACCACGAAGATGGAGATCTTCGGTGTCGGTTACCGCGTCCAGGCCAAGGGCAAGGACCTCGAGTTCGCCCTCGGCTACAGCCACCCCGTGCCGATCGCGGCTCCGGAGGGCATCACCTTCGCGGTGGAGTCCCCGACCAAGTTCTCGGTCTCGGGAATCGACAAGCAGCTAGTCGGCCAGATCTCGGCGAACATCCGCCGCCTGCGTCGTCCGGACCCCTACAAGGGCAAGGGCATTCGCTACGAGGGTGAGCAGATCCGCCGCAAGGTCGGAAAGACGGGTAAGTAAGCCATGAGTGAAACAGCAACCGTTCGCAAGCCCATCGGCAAGGACGTCTCGACTCGCCGTCGCACCGCGACCAACCGTCGTCACTTCCGCCTGCGCAAGAAGATCAACGGCACCGCCGAGCGTCCGCGCATGGCCGTCAAGCGCAGCAGCCGTCACATCCACGTCCAGGTCATCGACGACCTGACCGGTCGTACCCTGGCCGCCGCCAGCAGCATCGAGGCTGACGTGCGCGCCGCCGGTGGCGACAAGTCGGCTCAGGCCGCCAAGGTCGGCGAGCTCGTCGCAGCCCGCGCCAAGGCTGCAGGCATCGAGGCCGTCGTCTTCGATCGCGGAGGCAAGGCGTACCACGGCCGCATCGCGGCTCTGGCCGACGCCGCCCGCGAGGGAGGACTGCAGTTCTGATGATGACCACCAAGATGATTAACGGAGGCGACCTCTGATGCCCGGACGTCAGCGTGATGGCGGCAACGGACCCGCCGGAAACAACAACAACGACAACCGCGGTGAGCGCCGCGGCCGCGGCGATCGTCGCGACAACCGCAACCGCGAGCGCGAGGAGAAGAACCACCTCGAGCGCGTGGTGACCATCAACCGCGTGTCGAAGGTCGTCAAGGGCGGTCGTCGCTTCAGCTTCACCGCTCTCGTGGTGGTCGGCGACGGCCAGGGCATGGTCGGCGTCGGCTACGGCAAGGCCAAGGAAGTCCCGGCGGCGATCCAGAAGGGCGTCGAAGAGGCTCGCAAGAACTTCTTCCGCGTCCCGCTGATCGCGGGCACCGTGACCCACCCGGTTCAGGGTGAGGCCGCAGCCGGTGTCGTGATGCTCCGCCCGGCCAGCTCGGGTACCGGTGTCATCGCGGGCGGCGCCGTGCGTGCCGTCCTGGAATGTGCCGGTGTCACCGACGTTCTCGCGAAGAGCCTCGGCTCGGACAACGCGATCAACGTCGTCCACGCCACGGTCGCCGCACTCAAGATGCTGCAGCAGCCTGAAGAGGTCGCTGCTCGTCGCGGGCTGACCGTCGAAGAGGTCACCCCCGCCGGCATGCTGCGCGCACGCGCGGCCGCCGCAGCGAACAAGGGAGCATAAGCCATGGCTGAGCTGAAGATCACCCAGATCAAGGGCACCATCGGTACCAAGAAGAACCAGCGTGACAGCCTGCGCACCCTTGGGCTCAAGGGCATCCGCCAGACGGTCACCCGCGAGGACACCCCGATCAACCGCGGCCTCATCAACGTGGTTCGTCACCTCGTGACAGTCGAAGAGGTTTAGTCATGACCATCAAGCTGCACCACCTTCGCCCCGCTCCGGGCGCGAAGACCGAGAAGACCCGCGTGGGTCGCGGTGAGGGCTCCAAGGGTAAGACCGCCGGTCGCGGCACCAAGGGCACCAAGGCGCGCAAGAACGTTCCGGCCCGCTTCGAGGGCGGCCAGATGCCGATTCACATGCGCCTGCCGAAGCTGAAGGGCTTCACCAACCGCAACCGCGTGGAGTACCAGGTCGTCAACGTCGGCGACATCTCGCGGCTGTTCCCGGAGGGCGGCACCATCGGCGTCGCCGATCTGGTCGCCGCGGGCGCCGTCCGCAAGAACCAGCTCGTGAAGGTTCTGGGCGACGGTGAGCTCACCGTGAAGGTCGACATCACCGCCGACAAGTTCACGGGCTCCGCCAAGGAGAAGATCGCCGCTGCCGGCGGCACCGCGACGCAGGCCTGAGCCTTCGCCGCATGCAGAACTGCCGAACCGGTCAGGTGTTGCGACGCACGACTATTGAGTCGTTGCGCCGCTCACCTGACCGGTGGCGGTTCTGGGGCTGTTAAAGTTTCACCGAGGGCGTCCGGCTGAGGACGCCCCGGTCATTTCCGAGTCGACCGCCAATGCACGATGAGGCGCACGTGCCCACCGAGTCTGCGGTGCTATAGGAGGAGTTAGTGCTTTCCCCCCTCGTGGCGACCTTCAGGACGCCCGACCTGAGGAAGAAGATCTTCTATGTCCTCGGCATCCTCATCCTGTACCGTCTCGGCACGACGCTCCCGTCGCCCGGCGTGGACTTCAAAGAGATCGAAAGCTGCGTCGATGCGGCCAGCCGCGGCGACTCGGGCCAGATCTACTCACTGATCAACATGTTCTCCGGCGGCGCACTGCTGCAGCTGTCGGTGTTCGCGATCGGCATCATGCCGTACATCACGGCCAGCATCATCGTTCAGCTGCTCACCGTCGTCATCCCTCGGTTCGAGCAGCTGCGAAAAGAAGGCCAGTCCGGCCAGACCAAGATGACGCAGTACACCCGCTACCTCACGGTGGCGCTGGCACTGCTCCAGTCGACGGGCATCGTCGCGCTGGCGGCCACCGGCAACCTCCTGCCGTCGAACGGGGCCGACTGCAACGCAGACGCAATCCTCAACGACACCAGCGTCTTCGGCCTGTCGATCATCGTCCTGGTGATGACCGCGGGCGCCTGTCTGGTGATGTGGTTCGGCGAGCTCATCACCGAGCGCGGTGTCGGCAACGGCATGTCGCTGCTGATCTTCACCGGCATCGCCGCCCGCATCCCGGCTGAGGGCCGGACCATCCTGCAGCAGCGCGGCGGCCTGGCCTTCGGCCTCGTCTGCGTGGCGATCGTGCTCATCCTGGTGGCCGTGGTGTTCATCGAGCAGGGCACCCGCCGCGTGCCGGTTCAGTACGCCAAGCGCATGGTGGGCCGCAAGATGTACGGCGGTTCGTCGACGTACATGCCGATCAAGGTCAACACCGCGGGCGTCATCCCGGTGATCTTCGCGTCCTCGTTGCTGTACATCCCGCAGTTGATCATTCAGCTGACGAACAGCAACGACGGCGAGGCCGCCGGCTGGAAGCTGTGGCTTCAGGACAACCTGATCAACCCGTCCAGCTGGTTCCACATCGTCACGTACTTCCTGCTGATCATCTTCTTCACGTACTTCTACGTCGCCGTCACGTTCAACCCCGAAGAACGAGCCGACGACATGAAGCGGTACGGCGGCTTCATCCCGGGCATCCGCCCCGGCCAGCCGACCGCTGACTACCTGAGCTACGTGCTCAGCCGGATCACGCTGCCCGGCTCGCTGTACCTGGGCATCATCTCGATCCTCCCGAACCTGTTCATGGACATCGGCGGCGGCAGCGCCTCGAACATCCCGTTCGGCGGTACCGCGCTCCTGATCATCGTGGCCGTCGGCCTCGACACGATCAAGCAAGTGAACAGCCAGTTGATGCAACGCAAGTACGAAGGGTTCCTGAAGTGAGACTCGTCATCCTCGGACCGCCCGGAGCGGGCAAAGGCACACAGGCCGAACTGATGTCGGAGGCCCTCGGCATTCCGCACATCTCGACCGGCGACCTGTTCCGCGCGAACATCTCGCAGGGCACCCCGATCGGCGTGGAGGCCAAGAAGTACCTGGATGCGGGCAATCTGGTCCCGCCGGAGATCACCATCAACATGGTCCGCGAGCGGGTCGCGGAGCCGGACGCGGCCAAGGGCTTCATCCTCGACGGCTTCCCGCGCTCCACCGAGCAGGCGGTCGCGCTCGAGGGCATTCTCGACGATCTGTCGACCAAGCTCGACGGCGTGCTGTCGTTCAAAGTCGATACCGACGTGGTGGTGGAGCGGATGCTCGCCCGCGGTCGCGCCGACGACACCGAAGAGGTCATCCGCAACCGCATGGCCGTGTACGACGCGGAGACCGCGCCGCTGCTCGACCACTACGCCGGTCAGGTCACGGAGATCGACGCCGTGGGCTCGGTCGACGAGGTCCACCAGCGCGTGCTCGCGGCTCTCGGCAAGGCCTGATCCACCGGTGGGTTTCCGCAAGCCGAAGGCCGTTCCGTTTCGGAGCGCGGGCGAGCTGGACGCGATGGAGGCGGCGGGCGCCGTGGTCGGCGCCGCCCTCGTCGCTGTCCGGGCCGCGGCCACCGCGGGGATGAGCACCCTGGATCTGGACGAGATCGCCGAATCGGTGATCCGCGAAGCCGGTGCGGTGCCGTCCTTCAAGGGCTATCACGGCTTTCCCGGCTCCATCTGCAGCTCGGTCAACGAGGTTGTCGTGCATGGCATTCCGTCCAAGGACGTGGTGCTGGAGCAGGGTGATCTGGTATCGATCGACTGCGGCGCCATCCTCGACGGCTGGCACGGCGACTCCGCGTGGACGTTCGGCATCGGCGAACTCTCCGTCGCCGACGCCGAACTGAGCGAGGCGACCCGACTCTCGATGGAGGCGGGGATCGCTGCGATGGTCCCCGGCAACCGCCTCACCGACGTCTCACACGCGATCGAGAACGGGACGTACGCGGCGGCCGCGAAGTTCGGCCGCGAGTTCGGGATCGTCGCGGGATACGGGGGACACGGCATCGGTCGGGAGATGCACATGGACCCGTTCCTGCCCAATGAGGGCAAGCCGAATCGCGGGCCGCGGCTCGTGGTCGGATCGACTCTGGCGATCGAACCGATGCTCACCCTCGGCACGGCGGACACCACGGTGCTCGAGGACGACTGGACCGTCGTCACCGACGACGGCTCGCGGTCGGCCCACTGGGAGCACACGGTCGCCGTCACCGAGGACGGTCCGCGAATCCTCACTCCGCGCCCCGCCTGACGCGTAGTCACCTCTGACAGTGCCGCCGACCGTTCGGGTCGGCGGCACAGTCGTCTGGTCAGTGGTTTCGACACGCTCGGCGCCAGGGCGCCTCGCGGCTCAACCAGCGGGCGGGTGGGCACAGGCTCCGGTCTTTATCGCTGGTTGGGCGAGCGGTCCTGTCGCTGGTTGAGCGAGCGGTCCTATTGCTGGTTGAGCGAGCGCAGCGAGTCGAAACCCCCGTCACACCCGCTGCGACCGGCGTCGGCATCGCAGACCTCCACCGATGCGGTCGACCGCCAGCGCGCCGCACCGACGGCGAGCACGACGAAGGTGAACCACACGTACGCGTCGCCGACGATGCTCTGCCACCAACTCCAGCCGAGTTCGGTGTCGTGACCGCTCGGCAGGAGCCAGTGCGGGCCCACTGCGAAGATCACCGCCGCCAGAACGGTGGCGGCCACGAGCATCCCTCCGAAGCGTCTGGTCCAGATCGCGTAGACCGCGATCAGAAGCGCCGGCGCCACCCAGGTCCAGTGATGCGACCAGCTCACCGGGGACACGAGCAGTACCGCTGCGGCGTTGACCAGCAGCGCGGTGGCCTGCTGCCCGGCCGCCAGGAGGCGGCTCATCCAGACCGCGGCGAGCACGACGGCGACGACCGACAGGACGAGCCACGCGGCGGTCGAGACACTGTCGCTCATGCCGAACCGGAACACTGCGCCCTTGATCGACTGATTACCCGCGTAATAGGCCGCGCCGATGCGTTCGGTCTCGCCGAGAGTGTGAAACCAGTACTTCGCCGAATCGGCGGGCATCACGAGCCAGGCGACGGCGACGGCGCCGACCGTCCCCGCGACCATCGTCGCCGCCCCGCGCCAGTCGCGGCGAAGGAGGAAGTAGAGCAGGAAGCCTGCCGGCGTGAGTTTGATCGACACCGCGATGCCGATGAGGAGCCCGCGGGGCCACTTCGGATTCCGGCAGAGGACGTCGAAGGCGATCAGCGCCATCAGGACGGCGTTGATCTGTCCGTAGCTCAAGGTCTGCCTGACCGGTTCGACGAACTCGGCGATCGCGGTTGCGCCGATCACCAGTGTGGCGCGGTCGATTCGGTCCAGCTTCGGTGCGAGCCGAGCCAGGACCAACCAGAGCGTCAGTGCGACCGCCGTGAGGGTCAGCGCGAACATCACGGCGTCCGCGGCGAACGTCGGCAGCATCGCGAGCGGACTGAAGACGATCGCCGCCAGCGGGGGATAGGTGAACGGCAGGGCGTGCCCGTCCACCAGAGGCGTGGGGCCGTACAACGACTGACCGTCGAGCCACAGCCGTGCGCCCATCCGGTACACGTGCAGATCCAGGTAGCTCTGCCAGCGAATGCCGATGACCGTGCTCAGCGCGAGAAGCGCCACTGCCAGGCCGAGAAGGCGACCGTGCCGGGCGGTGATCGTTCGGCTCAGCGGGTTCGGCACCGCGTCAGCGTATCAGCGCCGCGGGGGAGTGGATCGAGCCGAGGCGGCGGGCGGTGTCGCCGATCTAGACGTCGAGGATCAGCGTCACCGGGCCGTCGTTGACCAGATCGACGTGCATGTGCGCGCCGAAGCGTCCGGTCTCGACGGTCGCGCCGAGCGCGCGCAGGGCGTCGACCACCTCGTCGACCAGTGGTTCGGCGACCGGACCCGGGGCGGCCGCACTCCACGACGGTCGCCGGCCCTTGTCGGTGTTCCCGTACAGCGTGAACTGGCTGATCACCAGGATCGGGGCGTTCAGATCCGCCGCCGAGGCCTCGCGGCGGTCGTCACCTCCGTCGAGGATCCGCAGACGCCAGATCTTGTCGGCGAGCTTGGCCGCGGCGGCCCGGTCGTCGTCGTGGGTGACGCCGACCAGTGCGACCAGACCGAGTGCCCCGCCGGACAGGTCGAGGGCGCCGACGGTCTCACCGTCGACGGTGACGGACGCGGAACTGACGCGCTGGATCACGGCCCGCATGTCAGAGCAACTCGTACACGCCGGACACCGATGCGCCGACCCGCCGTTGGCCCCCGGCGCCTGCCGAGGCTCCCATCGCCGCGACACCGAGGTCGATCCGCAGTCCATGGCAGCGCGCGGACGTCTCACCGAGGCCGCAGACTGCCACGGTGCGGCGCTCACTCACAGATTCTCGACGCTGTCGCGCATCACCATGGCCGTCAGCCATCCGACCACCGAGACGACGATCGCGCCGAAGATCGCCGCCCAGAAGAAGCTGTCCACCACGAGACCGTGGTGGAAGACGTTGTGGGTCAGCCAGCTCGTGATCTCCAGCATCAACGCGTTGATGATGATGTGGATGAGGCCGAGCGTGAGGATGTACAGCGGAATCGAGAGGATCTGGATGATCGGCTTGATGAAACCGTTCACGAGCCCGAAGACCACCGCGACGAAGAAGACGATGCCGACCTTCGCCCACCACGACTCGATGTCGCCGAACTCGAAGTGGACGCCGGGGACGATGACGGTGGCGATCCACAGGGCCACGCCGGTCAGGGCGCTGCGGATGAGGAATGCACGCATGCCTCCAGTGTGGCACGCCGTTTGGAACGAACGCCGCAACTGGCGTAGACTCGATCGTCGGTGCGTCGTGCGGTCACGCATGCCCACGCCCGGTGCCTCACAGCACCGGACCGGGGTGACCGTTCGATAACGCCACCGTAGCGGATAGACGAAGCTGGAGTCGGCGGACACGGTAAGGCCGGTCGCCGGAGAATCGCGGAGGATATGGCGAAGAAAGATGGGGCCATTGAGGTCGAGGGACGCGTAGTCGAGCCCCTGCCCAATGCGATGTTCCGCATTGAGCTGGAGAACGGACACAAGGTCCTCGCCCACATCAGTGGCAAGATGCGGCAGCATTACATCCGCATCCTGCCTGAGGATCGAGTCGTCGTGGAGCTCTCGCCCTACGACCTCGGCCGCGGACGCATCGTCTACCGGTACAAGTAACCCTCGTACGGGCGGTGCCGGAGCGATGCGTCGCTTCGTGGTGCCCGGACACCGTGCTGCCGAGTCCTACGGCGGCACGCCACAGGAGAACAAAGGGAGAAGCTGACGTGAAGGTCAAGCCGAGCGTCAAGCCGATCTGCGAGAAGTGCAAGGTGATCCGCCGTAACGGTCGGGTCATGGTGATCTGCGACAACCTGCGTCACAAGCAGCGTCAGGGCTGATCAGCTTCTTCAGGTCGCTTGAAGACACATAACTGAACATCGTTATCGAAGAACTCCCAGAACCAGCATTCGCAGACGCGCGGATGCCGACCCCCGGTGCAGAGGCCGGGGCCCGGCGCAGAGTCCGGGGCGGGCTGGGAGCAGACCTCTGAATATGTAAGGAATCGCCACATGGCACGTGTTGCAGGTGTGGATCTCCCCCGCGAGAAGCGGCTGGAGATCGCGCTCACCTACATCTACGGGGTGGGTCGCACCACCTCGAAGGAAATCCTCGCCGCCACCGGCCTCTCGGCCGATCTGCGCGCCAAGGACCTGACCGACGCAGACGTCGCGAAGCTCCGCGAGTACATCGAGTCCTCGGTCAAGGTCGAGGGTGACCTGCGCCGCGAGGTGCAGGCCGACATCCGTCGCAAGATCGAGATCGGCTGCTACCAGGGTCTGCGCCACCGTCGCGGCCTGCCGGTCCACGGTCAGCGCACCAAGACCAATGCCCGTACTCGTAAGGGCCCGAAGAAGACCATCGCCGGGAAGAAGAAGTAATGCCCCCCAAGTCACGTAGCGCAGGCCCGAAGAAGGGCACCCGTCGTCGCGACAAGAAGAACGTTCCGCTGGGCCACGCCCACATCAAGTCGACGTTCAACAACACCATCGTCTCGATCACCGACCCCGAGGGCAACGTGATCAGCTGGGCCAGCTCCGGCCACGTCGGCTTCAAGGGCTCGCGTAAGAGCACCCCGTTCGCCGCGCAGCTCGCTGCCGAGAACGCTGCCCGCAAAGCGCAGGAGAACGGTGTCAAGAAGGTCGATGTGTTCGTCAAGGGACCGGGTTCGGGTCGCGAGACCGCCATCCGGTCGCTGCAGGCCGCCGGCCTCGAGGTCGGCACCATTTCCGATGTGACCCCGCAGCCGCACAACGGCTGCCGTCCGCCCAAGCGGCGCCGGGTCTAGCGGGACCCGGAATAGAGACAGAAGGAAGTAGAACATGGCTCGCTATACCGGCCCCGCAACCAAGAAGTCCCGTCGTCTTCGCGTCGATCTGATCGGCGGAGACCAGGCGTACGAGCGTCGCCCGTACCCGCCCGGCCAGCACGGTCGCGCGCGGATCAAGGAGACCGAGTACCTGCTCCAGCTGCAGGAGAAGCAGAAGGCCCGCTTCACCTACGGCGTCATGGAGAAGCAGTTCCGCCGCTACTACGAGGAAGCCAACCGTCGCTCGGGCAAGACCGGCGACGTGCTGCTGCAGATCCTCGAGTCGCGTCTGGACAACGTCGTGTACCGCGCCGGACTGGCCCGGACTCGTCGTCAGGCCCGCCAGATGGTCAGCCACGGCCACTTCACCGTGAACGGTGTTCGCGTGGACGTGCCCAGCTACCGCGTCAGCCAGTACGACATCATCGACGTCCGTCCGAAGTCGCTGCAGACCACGCCGTTCCAGATCGCCAAGGAGACCCTGGGCGATCGTCCGACCCCGGCCTGGCTGCAGGTGGTTCCGTCGACTCTGCGCATCCTCGTGCACTCGCTGCCCGAGCGCGCACAGATCGAGGTTCCGCTCACCGAGCAGCTCATCGTCGAGTACTACTCCAAGTAGTCTCACCCGAGCTTTCGCGAAACCTACTGAGCAGCATCAGCTGCCCGGTCCACCTCGACGCCGTCAAATAGTGGGCGGCCGAAGGAGAATCCCACCACATGCTCATCTCACAGCGACCCACTCTGTCCGAAGAGGTCATCGCCGAGAACCGCTCGAAGTTCACCATCGAACCCCTCGAGCCGGGCTTCGGCTACACCTTGGGCAACTCGCTGCGGCGCACGCTGCTGTCGTCCATCCCGGGCGCGGCGGTCACCAGCATCCGCATCGACGGTGTCCTGCACGAGTTCACCACCGTTCCCGGCGTGAAGGAGGATGTCACCAACATCATCCTGAACCTCAAGGGACTGGTCGTGAGCTCCGAAGAGGACGAGCCGGTCACCATGTACGTCCGTAAGCAGGGCCCGGGCACCGTGACCGGTGCGGACATCGTTCCGCCCGCCGGCGTCACCGTGCACAACCCGGACCTGCACATCGCGACCCTCAACGACAAGGGCAAGCTCGAGATCGAGCTGGTCGTCGAGCGGGGCCGCGGTTACGTGCCGGCCGTGCAGAACAAGGCCACCGGCGCCGAGATCGGCCGCATCCCGGTCGACTCGATCTACTCGCCGGTCCTGAAGGTGACCTACAAGGTCGAGGCCACCCGTGTCGAGCAGCGCACCGACTTCGATCGGCTGGTGCTCGACGTGGAGACCAAGAACTCCATGACCGCGCGTGACGCCCTGGCGTCGGCCGGCAAGACCCTGGTCGAGCTCTTCGGCCTGGCTCGGGAGCTCAACGTCGAGGCCGAGGGCATCGAGATCGGCCCGTCGCCGCAGGAGGCGGATCACATCGCCGCGTTCAGCCTGCCGATCGAGGATCTCGAGCTGACCGTCCGTTCGTACAACTGCCTCAAGCGCGAGGGTGTCCACACCGTCGGCGAGCTGGTTGCGCGCACCGAGTCGGATCTGCTCGACATCCGTAACTTCGGCCAGAAGTCGATCGACGAGGTCAAGGTGAAGCTGCACAGCCTGGGTCTGGCCCTCAAGGACAGCCCGGCGAGCTTCGACCCGTCGCAGGTCGCCGGCTACGACCCGGCCACCGGCACCTGGTCCGATGATGCGTCGTTCGGCGACGACGGTGGCGAGGATTACGCCGAGACCGAGCAGCTGTAGGGCTCGCAAAGAACCACCTGGTTTTTCCAGACCAACGGACTTCCGGTCGCGAGATCGTGAGTCGCTCCTAGGAGAAAGACATGCCCAAGCCCACCAAGGGTGCCCGCCTCGGCGGGTCGGCCAGCCACCAGAAGGCGATCCTGGCGAACCTCGCCACGGCTCTCTTCGAGCACGGCCGAATCACCACCACCGAAGCCAAGGCGAAGCGGCTGCGTCCGTACGCCGAGAAGCTGATCACCCACGCGAAGGCCGGCCAGCTGGCCAACCGTCGCGAGGTCATGAAGGACATCCGCGACAAGGATGTCGTTCACACCCTGTTCGCCGAGATCGGCCCGCACTTCGCGGAGCGCAACGGCGGATACACCCGCATCATCAAGACGCTGCCGCGCAAGGGTGACAACGCCCCGATGGCCGTGATCGAGCTGGTGCAGGAGAAGACGGCGTCGTCGGAGGCCAACCGTGCCACCCGCGCCGCCGCGTCCAAGGCCAAGGCGGCCGAGGAGGCTGCTCCGGCAGAAGCCGCTGACGAGGCTCCGGCCGACGAGGCCGCTGCCGACGAGGCACAGGACCAGTAGCCGCTTCGCTCGCCGGTGACCTGACGGTCGCCGCCGAGCGAGAGGTGACACTCCATGACGACACAGCCCGTCCCCATCATCGATGGGGACGGGCTGTGTCGTCTTCGGCTGCTGATCGGCTACGACGGCACCGACTTCTCCGGCTGGGCCACGCAGCCCGGTCGACGGACGGTCTGCGAGAGTCTCGAGCAGATGCTGAGCACCGTGCTCCGCGCGCCGATTCGGCTGACTGTCGCGGGCCGGACCGACGCCGGTGTCCACGCCGCCGGGCAGGTGGCGCACTGCGACGTCCCCGTCGCGTCGTTGCAGACCAGGTCCATCGACGGGGACCCGTCGCGACTGGTTCGCAGGCTCGCCAAGATGCTCCCGGACGATGTACGGGTGAAGCGGATCGAGACCGTTTCCGCAGACTTCGATGCGCGTTTCTCCGCACTGGCGCGCACGTACGAATACCGGCTCACCGACGCCGCGTGGGGCGCCGAGCCGACCCTCGCCCGCACCACCGCCGATTGGACCCGGCCCCTGGACGTCGAGGCCATGAACGCGGCCTCGGCGGCTTTGGTCGGGCTCAATGACTTCGCGGCCTTCTGCCGCTACCGGCCGGGCTCCACCACCATCCGCGAACTCCAGCGCTTCAGTTGGCGGCGAGACGGCGACGTGCTGGTCGGCACCGTGGTGGCCGACGCCTTCTGCTGGTCGATGGTCCGGTCCCTCGTGGGCGCGGTGGCCTCGGTCGGCGACGGTCGCCGCGGCGTCGACTGGTGTGCCGGGCTGTTGTCTGAGCGCGCACGCTCCGCGCAGGTGCCCGTGGCGCAGGCCCGTGGCCTGTGCCTGATGAGCGTGAGCTACCCGCCGCCCGAGGAGTGGGCGGCGCGCAACGAACGGACGCGGGACGTCCGCGACGCCGGTGATCTCGGGTGTGCGGGTCCGGTCGTGGAGTAGTCCGCCGCGCCCTCGGTCACCCGCCGGTTCTGCGCCGCGGGGGATTGGCGAAGTCGTCGGCGATGGTGGCGGCCAGTTCGACGAACGACCGGCGGGTGGACTTGCTGAGGAGTTCCAGATCGATGTCGGCGCCTTCGGCGAGGTGATCGTCGAATCCGATGGTGTGTACCGCCCGGCAGCGGGTCAGGAAGTGTTGTGCGAGCTGGTCGACGTCGATGGTCGACGAACCCGGTCGGGATGAGCTGAGCACCACCACGCTGTGCGGGATGAGGTGGCCGTAGCCGTGTCCGGCCAGCCAGTCCAGCGTGGAACCGGCGCTGCGTGCTCCGTCGAGTGCGGGAGAGGAGACCAGGACCAGAGCGTCGGCGGTGTCGAGGACGCCGCGCATGGCGTCGGCGCTCATTCCGGTGCCGCAATCGGTGAGGATCACGTTGTAGAAGCGCTGGAGAATGTCGACGACGCCGCGGTACTCCCGTTCGCTGAACGCCTCGGCGGCAGCGGGGTCGCGTTCTGAGGCCAGCACTTCGAGCCGGCTGGGGGCTTGCGAGGTGTGCGCCCGGACATCGGAGTACCGGTGCACCGCGGTGTCGGCGAGCAGGTCGCGGACGGTGCAGGCGGTCTGCTGCGGAATGCGCTGCGCGAGGGTTCCGAGATCCGGATTGGCGTCCACCGCGATCACCCGGTCGCCGCGGAGCGATGCGAACGTGGAACCGAGTCCGATCGTCGTGGTGGTCTTGCCCACGCCGCCCTTCAACGACAGCACCGCGATGCGGTAGTCGCCGCGAATCGGGCGCCGGAGTCGTTCCAGCAGCTGCTGGTACTCGATTTCGGCGGGCGACTCGCCGGGGTTCACCAACCCGGCGGTCACCGCGTGCACGGCGCGCCGCCATCCGCGCACGGGGGCACGCCGTGCCTTGCGCAGGATCGCGACTTGATCCAGGGCTGGACCGGCGGGCGGGAGCGGTGCGGCCGGGACGAACGCGCTGACGGGCGGCGCGAGCGGCGCGGGTGCCGGTGGCACCGGATACGGCATCGGTGCGGGATGGACCGTCGCGTCGATCTCCGGTGCGGCGCGCAGCGGTGCAGCCTCATCGGGCTCTGCGGAGGCGTGCTCTGCGGAGACGGGCGGCGAGAGACCGATGATCGCGGACAGATCGATGTCCGGCCGCGGTTCGTGCGGCTGATGGTCGAGCCAGGGCGGAGTGTCGCTCATCTGGACTTCTGATGGTGTCATGTGTCCCCCTCGGGTCGCTCGCAGCGACGATGCTGCGGTCGGGGTGGAACGTTAGACGTCGCCGACCCAGACACGCCCGCGTTCGAATCGATGGAACCGAAAACGAGTCACGCGCGTCTAAGTCACATGGCAGAAGAGAATCGACATCAGGGTTCCGACACGGAACCGGCGGGGCTGACCACTGTCGCATCGAGATCCGGGGCCATCTCCGTCACGTGCACGGCCGCGGGACTGCCGGTGGGGATGACTATTTCGTCTCGGGCGATGCGGCGGTCTCCGGCGGCACTGGCGCGCGAGATCATGGCGCTGTGCACCCTCGCGAGCACGACCGCGGGAGTGCAGGCCAGGCACCGGTTGCGGGGGCGCGGTGTCGATGAGGAGGCACTCGATCTGCTCGGGCTGCCGTCACGCAAGGAGCTGGTGAACGCCGAGGCGGCAGCGGATGCCTCGAGTGCAGGACGGAATCGGTGAACCCCGAGATGGACGCCGTCGCCGATCGGGCGCAGCGGCAGCTGGGGGCGCTGGAGGACGTGCACCGGAGACTGCAGCAACTGCGCGCGACCGGAGTCGGCGACGACGGTCGCGTGCGCGTGACGGTGAACGGCAACGGAGCCCTCATCGAGTTGGAGATCGCCGCCGGCGCCGGCGGCGGAAAGGGCGCACGACTGTCGGAGGAGATCGTGGGTGCGGCAGTGCGCGCGGCGACGGATGCCTTCGCCGAGCGCAGCGAGATCATGCAGTCGTTCTGCGGCGAGTTCGCCGCACTGACCGGAGTCGACGACTCCGGCGCGGCGGTGGAACCGAACCGGGATCCGGTGCGTCCAATTACATGAGGGCTCGATTCTTCAAGCATCAGGGGGAGACGTGAACGAGACGATGGTGCACCCGGAAGCGGTGCAGACGTTCGGCGCCACATCGGCGGCGCTGGGAACGGCGACGGCCACTGCCGGAGCGTTCGACGCGGCGGCGGTGGGGGCCGCAGTGACGGCGGTATTCGGTCTGATCGGGCAGGAGTTCGCCGCCGCCTACTCGGTGGCACAGGCCAATCACCTCCGCGGAGTCGGGCTTCTCGCCGCCGCGCATGCGGCGACCGCAGCCGCGGTGTCGGCCGGAATCGCCTCGTTCTCCGACGCCGACGGCACCGGTGCCTGCGGGGTCCGAGTGTGAGCCGGCACCGAACCTCCGACGATGCGGGGCCGGCGTCCGGACCGGCTGCCCACACGTGCGGGAGCCCCGAGGTGGCCACCGCGGCGGACTGCGGGGCGGGGGACGTGCTCGCGAGATTCGGGATCGCGCCGGTTCAGGCACCGTTGAACGTGCACCTGCCGGCGAGCCTTCCCGAGTTGCCGGTGCTGCCCGCGATCGATCCGGCGATGTTGCTGAAGCCGATCACCGATCTGCTCGCGACATTCGGTACCGGAAGGCTCGGCGGAATCGGGGACCCCGCAGCCGCCCACAGCGATCTCGCCGGCCTGCTCGACGGCGGCGTGACGCTGCTGCTCAACGCTGCCCGTTCGGTGGATGGCGGATGGGTGGGACAGGCTGCGACATCGGCGGTCACGGCTGCGTCGCGGGCGGCGTCGGAGTCCGGCATGCTGGCGACGCAGGGAGCGGCGATCTCTGCCGATCTGCAGGCCGCGGCAGCGGTGGTGGCCGCCGGTCTGACTCAACTGCAGGGAGTAGTGGTGAAGACGGCAGGGGCGCTCGCCGCCGCACTGCCGACGCTGGCGACCCCGCCCGGGCAGCTCGCGGCGCTCGGGATCGCGGCGGAGGGGCTGGCAGAGGGGCTCTCGGTGGTCGCGGCCACTCGCACTCAGCTGGCCGGTCCCACGGCGCACATGGCGGCGAACGGCAGGCCGATACCGGTCACCGCGGTGCCGGGGCCGGGCGGCGACGGATTCGCGGTGGCGGCGAAACTGCTGGAGTCGGCGCTCCCGATGGTCCAGGCGGGAACGACGCTCGCTACGAAGCTCTTGGCGGGTACGGGGTCGGACGGCGCACCGGAGGTCCCGGCTCCGAACCCGAACCACCGGGATGCGCTCGGAACCCCCGCTGCCGTGCCCGCACCCTGTCCGTCGGCCTGCGACCGCGGACCGACGACGCCCGGGGCAGCGTCGGCCGGATCATCCGGTGCTGGAGCGCCGGCGGTCGGAGGCGCGGGTGCCGGTGGACCGGCGGTCAGACCGGCAGCCTCCGTTCCCGGCGCCGCTCCGAGTGCGATGACCGCCTCGGTCGCCGCGGAACCGGTGTCGCTGGCCGATCGGCCCATGACCACCAACGCCGCGGTGGTCGGGGCAGCACAGGCGACTGTGTCAACGGACTCGGCGGCGGCGCCCGCCGTGCCGCTGGCACCGGTCGTGCCGGCCACGGCACGTCAGTCCGCGGACGGACCGCGGATCGTGCCCGCCGCCGTAGCGCCTGAGCCCGCTAGCAGCGAGGCGGTGGACCGGGACTGGCTCACGGCCATGACCGCGGAGTCGCTTGACTTCGACGTGGCGCTGGAGTTGGGACTGGGCGGCCAGAAGCTCGCCGGATCGGTGTGATCCGGGGATCGAGAAGAACACCAAGGAAAGGACTGCGACATGCAGGCTCTCAAACTCGACGTCGCCGCCGGACAGGCCTCGGCGGCGTCGATCAAAGGAGTGGTGGACGAGATGCAGCGCATCGTCGGCCAGATCCAGAAGTCGGCGGTGAACGGCAAGTCGGGCTGGGACGGCAAGGCGTCCACCGCGTTCGAGACCACGCATACCGATTGGCACGGGGTCGCGACCAAACTGCAGGGCGCGCTGGACGAGATCGAGTCGAAGCTGACCGCCGGCTTCCGCGGTTACGACGACGAAGACGTGACGGTGGCGGGCCAGCTCACCGGCCTGCAGGGACATCTGTCGTTGTAGCGGGGCCGCCGCGGGGGAGCGGTGGCGCGGCTCGCTCGTCGCAGACGCACGAGCTCGACGCGCATATCTTCGACTGACACATCCGATTCAACACACTCACAGGGGGATGACATGAGCAACGGACTCATTCGGTACGACTTCGCAAGTCTCGGAACGCTTTCGGGCGACCTGCGTGGACAGTTTCAGCGGTTGGAAGAGCTGTCGGGTCAGCTCAAGCGCCAGGTGACGGCGCTCGCCGCGCACTGGGACTCGGGAGGCGCCGCGTCGTACCAGCAGGCGCAGGGCAACTGGGATCGGATCTTCGCCGACGCGCGCGCTCGGCTCGACTCGCTCGGCACGGGAGTCGCGAAGGCCGCCACGCATATGCGGGAGACCGACGTCCGGGTGGGCAAGACCTTCGCGGTGTGAGACACGGTCGCCCCGGGCGGCAGCCGCATCGGCTGCCACCCGGGGCGGACACCGAGCGAGGACGGTGCCTGATCGGTCAGTCTCCGGTGTGGCCTCGCAACAGCTCGGCGAAGGGAGTCACCTCGCCGAGGTCGTTCGCCCCCGCCGATCGACGCGGCCGGGTCTCGAGGTCGGTGGGGCCGCCGAATCCGGCGACCGCGGACGCACCGACGAGCCGCTGTGCCAGCTCGCCGGCGGCGCGGTGGACTCGGTCGCCGAGCTCGCTGCTGCCGAAGTCCTCGGTGGCGGCGAAGACCGCGGTCGGCACCGTGTCGGCCCGCAGGTAGCTCATCAGCGGGCGCACGGCGTGATCGAGGACCAGACTGTGCCGCGGAGTGCCCGCCGTTGCTGCCACCAGCACCGGGACGCCGGTCATCGCGTCGGGGTCGAGCAGGTCGAAGAACATCTTGAACAGTCCGCTGTAGGAGGCGGTGAAGACCGGGGTCACGGCGACGATGCCGTCGGCGGCGGCTACCTCGTCACGGGCGGCGCTAACCTCCGCTGTCGCGACACCGGTGGTCACCGTGGTGGCCAGACCGGCGGCGAGCGGCGCCAGCTCCAGAACCCGCACGTCGACGCTCTCGCCCCGGGCGGTCACTCCCGCGGTGACGGCGTCGGCGATCTGGTCGGCCAGGAGCCGCGTGGACGACGGCGTCGAGACGCCGGCGCTGATCACGAGGAGACGTCGCGCCATCTCAGTTCTCTCCCTTCGCCGCCGCGGTCGCGACGGATGCGGCCGGAGCGACCCGGCGGTGCGGTGAGCCCGGGCCGGCGGCCACCAAAGACTCGTGGGTGGGCGGATCGGAGGGCACGTGGGCGGGTCGGCGGCGGTCGAATTCCGCACGCAGGACCGGCACCACCTGAGTGCCCAGGATCTCGATCTGCTCGAGCACCTGCGGCAGGGGAAGTCCGGCGTGGTCGACGAGGAACAGCTGCCGCTGGTAGTCGCCCGCGTAGTCGGCGAATGAGAGGGTCTTGTCGATCACCATCTCCGGCGTGCCGACGGTCAGCGGGGTCATGTCGGTGAAGTCTTCGAGCGACGGACCGTGGCCGTACACGGGCGCGTTGTCGAAGTAGGGACGGAACCGGCGTTTGGCCTCGTTCTCGGTGTCCGCCATGAAGACCTGACCGCCGAGACCGACGATGGCCTGATCGGCGGAACCGTGGCCGTAGTGCTCGAAACGGCGACGGTACAGGTTCACCATCTGCTCGGTGTGCTCCTTGTTCCAGAAGATGTTGTTGTGGAAGAAGCCGTCGCCGTAGAACGCGGCCTGCTCGGCGATCTCCGGGGAGCGGATGGAGCCGTGCCATACGAACGGCGGAGTGTCGTCGAGGGGAGCGGGTGTGGAGGTGTAGCCCTGCAGCGGCGTCCGGAACCGGCCCTCCCAGTCGATGTTCTTCTCCCGCCACAGGCGCCGGAGGAGGTGATAGTTCTCGACGGCGAGGGGGATGCCCTGCCGGATGTCCTTGCCGAACCACGGGTACACCGGACCGGTGTTGCCGCGACCGAGTGTCAGGTCCGCCCGGCCCCCGGACAGGTGCTGAAGCATCGCGAAGTCCTCGGCGATCTTGACCGGGTCGTTCGTGGTGATGAGCGTGGTCGCGGTCGACAGCCGCAGTTTCTCGGTGCGAGCCGCTATCCAGCCGAGCATGGTGGTCGGCGAACTGGGGACGAACGGCGGGTTGTGGTGCTCACCCGTGGCGAACACGTCCAGACCGACCTCCTCGGCCTTCAGGGCGATAGCGGTCATCGCCTGAATCCGCTCGTGTTCGCTGACCGTGGTGCCGGTGGTGGGGTCGGTGGTCACGTCACCGACGCTGAAGATTCCGAACTGCATCGAACGCTTCCTTCCTGGTGGGTCCGCTCGCCGCGGCTTTCACACAGAGTAACCGGACCGTGGTCCGGTTAATTCCCGGCCCTCGTTCCGCGTGCCGCTGGACGGTCGGGTCCGCCGCCACCGATTAGTCTTCCTTTGCGGCCGCCCGGCCGACACCACGTGCACAGACGGAAGGTCCTCCATGTCCGCAGAAGGGTCGACACGCGCGATCGTCGCCGCCCTGGCCGCCAATGCGGGAATCGCCGCGGCCAAGTTCGTCGGCTTCGCGATCACCGGTTCCTCATCGATGCTCGCCGAAGGCGTCCACTCCGTCGCCGACACGTCGAACCAGGGCCTGCTTCTGCTCGGCCAGAAGAGCGCGGCGCGCAAGGCCGACGAACTGCATCCGTTCGGGTACGGCCGCAGCAGGTACTTCTACTCGTTCATCGTCGCGCTCGTGATCTTCACCCTCGGCTCGATGTTCGCGCTCTACGAAGGCGTCGAGAAGATCCGCCACGCGGGCGATCACGGGCTCGACTCACCACTGGTCGCGGTGGTGATCCTCCTGGTCGCGATCTGCCTCGAGGGCTACAGCTTCCACACCGCCCGGAAGGAGTCCAGGCCACTCAAGGGCGGGGCGTCCTGGTGGCAGTTCATCCGCACCTCGCGCAATCCCGAATTGCCGGTGGTCCTGCTCGAGGACAGCGGCGCGCTGATCGGTCTGGTGCTGGCGCTCGCGGGTGTCGGGCTGACGATGATCACCGGTGATGCGATCTGGGACGGCATCGGCACCCTCTCGATCGGCGTACTGCTCGGCCTGATCGCGATCGTCCTGATCGTCGAGATGAAGAGCCTGCTGATCGGCGAGGGCGCGACCGAGGCCGAGTCGGAGACGCTGCGTTCGGTGATCCCGGGGCAGGACGTCGATCGCGTCATCCATATGAAGACGCAGTACCTCGGACCCGAGGAACTCCTGGTGGCGGCGAAGATCGCGATCGCGCCGGGTCTGGGGGCCGTCGAGATCGCTCGGGCGATCGACGGGGCGGAGGCCCGGGTGCGGGCCGCGGTGCCGCAGGCCCGGGTGATTTACCTCGAACCGGACATCGACAGGGGTGAGAACGCTTCGTGACCAACTCCTGACCTGGATGCGGCCTACGGGAACGCGTCGATGCGCTAGCCTCTGAAACCGCAATGAATGTGGAGGGGATCACATCGATGGTGTCAGCTCGGGCGAGGCCACAGGGCTACTCGACGAGGGCGCACACCCTGGCGCAGGCACCACGCCCCGACCGTTCATCCCGCAGCGGAAACCCCGCGAATCAGCAAGGAGAACGTACGTGACCACTTTCTTCGGTCGTGTGAAATCGGTCGAGCAATCGATGGCCGACACCGACGAGCCCGAAACCAAGCTCCGGAAGGACCTGACGGCCTGGGACCTGACAGTCTTCGGCGTCGCCGTGGTCGTCGGCGCCGGCATCTTCACCCTCACCGCGCGGACGGCCGGCAACGTCGCGGGCCCCTCGGTGTCTCTGGCCTTCGTCCTCGCCGCGATCGCCTGCGGTCTGGCAGCTCTCTGCTACGCGGAGTTCGCCTCCACGGTCCCGGTGGCGGGATCGGCCTACACGTTCTCCTATGCGACCTTCGGTGAATTCGTCGCCTGGATCATCGGTTGGGACCTCATCCTGGAATTCGCGCTCGCCGCCTCCGTCGTGGCGAAGGGCTGGTCGTCGTACCTCGGCAACGTGATCGGCGCGGGCAACAACGTCTTCGTCATCGGCGGGCACACCTACGACTGGGGTGCGGCGGTGCTGATCGCGGTGCTCATCACCCTGCTGGTGCTCGGTACCAAGCTGTCGTCCCGGGTCTCGGTGATCATCACCGCGATCAAGGTGGCCGTGGTGCTGCTCGTGATCATCGTGGGCGCCTTCTACATCACCGGCAAGAACTACTCGCCGTACGTGCCGCCGGCCAAGCCGGGCGAGTCGACCGGGACGGGAATCCATCAGACGCTCTTCTCGTGGGCCACCGGTGCCACCGGCAGCCAGTACGGCTGGTACGGACTGCTCGCCGCCGCGTCGCTCGTGTTCTTCGCGTTCATCGGCTTCGACGTCGTCGCGACCACCGCGGAGGAGACCAAGGACCCGCAGAAGTCGCTGCCGCGCGGCATCCTGGGATCGCTGGCCATCGTCACGATCCTTTACGTCGGCGTTTCGCTGGTGCTCACCGGAATGGTTCCGTACACCGACCTCGCGGATAAGAAGCTGCCGAACGGGACGGTGGAATCGTCGACGCTCGCCACGGCCTTCGAGGCGCACGGCATCACCTGGGCGCAGTGGGCGATCAACATCGGTGCGCTGGCGGGTCTGACGACAGTCGTGATGGTGATGCTCCTCGGACAGACCCGAGTCGGTTTCGCCATGGCCCGCGACGGACTGCTCCCGCGCGGACTGGCCAAGACCGGCAGCCGCGGCACGCCGGTGCGCATCACCCTGATCGTCGGCGTGGTCTCCGGCGCGCTCGCCTTCTTCTTCCCGATGGGCACGCTCGAAGAGATGGTCAACATCGGTACCCTGTTCGCGTTCGTCCTGGTGTGCGTCGGTGTCGTGGTGCTGCGTCGCACCCGGCCGGATCTCAAGCGCGGCTTCTCCGTGCCGTTCGTACCGCTGGTGCCGATCCTGGCGGTCATCGCCTGCTTCTGGCTGATGATCAACCTGTCGATCGAGACCTGGCTGCGATTCCTGGTCTGGATGATGATCGGCATCGTCGTATACCTGACCTACGGTGCAAAGCACTCCGTGCTCGGTATGCGTGAGCGCAAAGAACTGCCCTCCTACGACACCGTCACCCCTGATTCGGCCGACCGGCCGGACGGTGGTCCGACCGGCAGTGCGTGAGCGCGATAGCGTAGAAGGACCTAGGGCACTGGTACCGGCCGCCGAATCGGCGGCCGGTACCGTCTTCACGATCAAAGATGTCAATCGAGAGGGACCAGATGACCGCGCCTTCCAGCGCTCTGACCACCGAAACCCGCAACGGCGTCGAGTTCAGGGTCGCCGACCTCTCCGAGGCCGAGTACGGCCGCAAGGAGATCCGCCTCGCCGAGCACGAGATGCCGGGTCTGATGGAGTTGCGCCGCGAATACGCCGACGTCAAGCCCCTCAAGGGCGCTCGCATCTCGGGGTCGCTGCACATGACCGTGCAGACCGCAGTCCTGATCGAGACGCTCGTCGATCTGGGCGCCGAGGTCCGCTGGGCCTCGTGCAACATCTTCTCCACCCAGGACCACGCGGCCGCGGCCGTCGTCGTCGGCCCGTACGGAACCGTCGAGGAGCCCAAGGGCGTGCCGGTCTTCGCCTGGAAGGGCGAGACCCTGGAGGAGTACTGGTGGGCGGCCGAGCAGATGCTGACCTGGCCGGACGTCGACGGCGAGCCGCGGCGCGCCAACATGATCCTCGACGACGGCGGCGACGCGACCATGCTGGTCCTGCGTGGCGCGGAGTTCGAGAAGGCCGGCGTCGTTCCGCCCGCCGACGACAATCACCCCGCCGAGTACAAGGTGTTCCTGGAACTGCTGCGCCGCTCGCTGGCCGCAGACCCGGGCAAGTGGACGGCGATCGCCGAGTCGGTGCAGGGCGTCACCGAGGAGACCACCACCGGTGTGCTCCGTCTGTACCAGTTCGCCGCCGCCGGTGAACTCGACTTCCCGGCGATCAACGTCAACGACTCGGTCACCAAGAGCAAGTTCGACAACAAGTACGGCACCCGCCACTCGCTGATCGACGGCATCAACCGCGGCACCGACGTCCTCATCGGCGGCAAGAAGGTGCTGATCTGCGGCTACGGCGACGTCGGCAAGGGCTGCGCGGAGTCGCTGGCGGGGCAGGGCGCCCGTGTCCAGGTCACCGAGATCGACCCGATCAACGCACTGCAGGCGATGATGGACGGCTACGACGTCGTCACCGTCGATGAGGCGATCGGCAACGCGGACATCGTCGTCACGGCCACCGGCAACCTGGGCATCATCACCTTCGAGCACATGAAGAAGATGAAGAATCAGGCGGTGCTGGGCAACATCGGTCACTTCGACAACGAGATCGACATGGCCGGACTCGAGTCCGCCGAGGGAATGACGCGGATCAACATCAAGCCGCAGGTGGACCAGTGGGTGTTCCCCGACGGCCACAGCATCATCGTGCTGTCCGAAGGGCGACTGCTGAACCTGGGCAACGCCACCGGCCACCCGTCGTTCGTGATGAGCAACAGCTTCGCCAACCAGGTGATCGCTCAGATCGAGCTGTGGACCAAGGGCGACGAGTACGACAACGAGGTGTACCGCCTGCCCAAGCATCTCGACGAGAAGGTCGCGCGCATCCACGTCGAAGCGCTCGGCGGCAGCCTGACCAAGCTCACCAAGGAGCAGGCCGAGTACATCGGCGTCGACGTCGAGGGCCCCTACAAGCCCGAGCACTACCGCTACTGACGCACCGAACCGGCTGGATGCACCGCACCGCCGCCGGTCGGGGAGCCGAGCTCTCCCGACCGGCGGCGGTCGTTCGTTGCGGCCGGCTCCCTGCGGCCGGCTCCGGACTACCCGAGCTGTGCGAGAACGGCGCCGACGGCCGCGTCGCCGTCGGCCCACGACCAGGTCGACATCCACTGTGCTTGCACGAGTTCGCCGTAGACGCGGTAGACGGCGTGTTGCAGGTCGGCGTCGCGCTCGTAGGTGTCCACGGGTCGGTCGGCCTCGGTCTCCGCGCGACCGCTGGCGCGGCCCATCGCGACTTCCGGCGGCACTCCGAGCAGCAACTGGTGGTCGGGAACCGGGAGTTGAAACCGTCGGAACTCCAGGTCGGCGACCCAGTCGACGACCTCGGACGCGGCGCCCGCACCCAGGCGCGCAGCGCTGTAGGCCGCATTCGACGCGGTGTAGCGGTCGCAGATGACGAGGTCGTTCCCGGCGAGGGCGTCGTGCAGTTGACGCCGTGCCGCGGCCCGGTCGAGGGCGAAGAGCAGGGCCATCGCGTAGACGCTGTCCCGGAGATCACCGTGCCGTCCGTGCAGCGCCTCCGAGGCGAGGTCCGCGGTGATCGATTCGCCGTAGCGGGGGAACGCGAGCGTCCGGACCGACGCGCCACGGTCGATCGCAGCGGCTTCGAGGCGTCCGACGATGGTGCGTTTGCCCGCACCGTCGAGACCTTCGACAGCAACCAGAATGCCCACGCGGACAGTCTAGGCAGTCGCCTGCGCCACGTGGATGCGGCGCGCCGCACGCCGTCCGGACCTGCGCGGCAAGGCGTGTCGCACCGCGCTATCCGCGGCAGAAGTGACACCATGGCAGGCATGAAGCCACGCATCCTGGTCGTTGACGATGACGCCGCTCTCGCCGAGATGCTCACGATCGTTCTGAAGAACGAAGGCTTCGAGCCGTTCGTCGTCGGAGACGGGACGCAGGCGCTGACCGCGGTGCGCGAGGTTCGACCCGACCTCGTCCTGCTCGACCTGATGCTGCCGGGAATGAACGGCATCGATGTCTGTCGGGTGCTCCGCGCCGACTCCGGTGTGCCGATCGTGATGCTGACCGCCAAGTCCGACACCGTCGACGTGGTGCTCGGCCTGGAATCCGGTGCCGACGACTACATGGTGAAGCCGTTCAAGCCGAAGGAACTCGTCGCGCGCATCCGAGCCCGGCTGCGGCGCACGGAGGACGATCCGGCCGAACTCCTGGCGATCGGTCCGGTGGAGATCGACGTCCCGGCGCACAAGGTCACCCGCGACGGGGTGCCGATCTCGCTGACTCCGCTGGAGTTCGACCTTCTGGTGGCGCTGGCGCGCAAGCCCCGTCAGGTGTTCACCCGTGACGTCCTCCTCGAACAGGTGTGGGGCTACCGGCATCCCGCCGACACTCGTCTGGTGAACGTCCACGTCCAGCGGCTGCGCGCCAAGGTCGAGATCGATCCGGAGAACCCCGAGATCGTGCTCACCGTGAGAGGGGTCGGTTACAAGGCCGGTCCGCCGTGATCGGTGGCCGCCGGATTCACCGGGGGCCGATCGAACGCCTCATCACAGCGGTCCGGCGCGCCGCGGCGACCGTCGGACGGGTGGCCGGACAGATCTGGCGCCGCTCGGTTCAGACGCGAGTCATCGTCTCGACGCTGGTTCTGTCCTTCGTGGTCTTGCTGATTCTCGGTTTCGTCCTGATCAGTCAGATCACCGGGCGCCTGTTGGATGCCAAGGAGGAAGTCGCCACCGACGAGATCGCGCGGATGCGCGCGGTGGTGGAACGGGTGCTGAGCAGCGGGGAATCGAACACCGCTGTGCAGAATCGGCTGGCCCGAGCGCGATCGTTGCTCACCGACCAGGACACCGAGTCGCCGCAAACGTCGTCGGTCGCCGGCTCGTTCGACTCCGTGCTCGTGGTTCCCGGCGAGCCGAACGAGCAGGAGATCGCGGTGGGGCCGGTGCGCGACGTGCCGACCGCCCTGCGCAAGATGGTGGCCGGGGGCCAGGTCGCCTTCCAGTACACATCCATCGATCAGGCCGGGGACACCGTCCCCGCGCTGGTGATCGGTTCCCCGGTGGAGAGCCCGATCCAGGGGCTGGAGATCTACCTCGTATTCCCCCTGGGCACCGAGGAGAACACGGTGTCGCTGGTGCGCGGAACGCTGCTGACCGGTGCGGTGGTGCTGCTCGGTCTGCTCGCGGCGATCGCTTGGCTGGTGACCCGACAGGTGATCGCACCGCTGCGGTCGGCGACCCGGATCGCCGTGCGTTTCGCCGACGGCCGTCTCTCCGAGCGGATGCCGGTGCACGGCGAGGACGAGTTCGCGCGGCTGGCGGTCTCGTTCAACGACATGGCCGAGAGCCTCTCCCGTCAGATCAACCACCTCGAGGAGTTCGGCGGGCTGCAGCGGCAGTTCACCTCCGACGTCAGCCACGAACTGCGCACGCCGCTCACCACGGTCCGGATGGCCGCCGACCTTCTCTACGACAACCGCGAGGGACTCGACCCGGTGCAGCGCCGTTCGGTGGAACTGCTCGACAAGGAACTGAACCGGTTCGAGACGCTGCTGACCGAGCTCCTGGAGATCTCGCGTCACGACGCGGGGATGGCGGAGCTGGCGGCACAGAAGCTCGACATCGCGGTGCCCATCGACGCGGCCGTCTCCACGGTGGCTCCACTGGCCGCCGAGACGGGCAGCGACCTGATCATCGACATGCCGACGGAGCCGGTGATGGCCGAGATCGATCCGCGCCGGGTGGAGCGGATCCTGCGTAACCTGCTCGCCAACGCCATCGATCACGGCGAGCACAAGCCGGTCACGCTCACCATGCGCTCCGACGGCGACGCGGTGGCGATCACCGTCCGCGACCACGGGATAGGCCTGCGTCCGGGAGAGGAGAAACTCGTCTTCAACAGATTCTGGCGATCGGATCCGTCGCGTGTGCGGCGCTCGGGCGGCACGGGCCTCGGCCTGGCGATCAGCATCGAGGACGCCCGTCTGCACCAGGGCCGACTGGAGGCCTGGGGAGCACCGGGGGAGGGCTCCTGCTTCCGCCTCACGCTGCCACTGGTTCGTGGCCACAAGCTCCTCGGCAGCCCGCTGCCGTTGAAGCCGATCGGGGAGACGCCCCGATGAGGCGGGTCGCGGTGCTGGTCGCGCTGCTGCTGTCCGCGACGATGGTTCTCACCGGATGCGTCGACATTCCGGACTCCTCGTCTCCGCAGCCCATCCAGGCGTTCGACCGCAAACGGCCGACCAACATCGTGCCCTCGCCCCGACGGGGCGACGACCCGGAGACCGTCGCGCGCAACTTCGTGAAGGCGATGTCCGACCCCACCGCCGGGCATCGGGCGGCGCGCAAGTTCCTGACCGCGGGCGCCAGCCAACGATGGGACGACCAGGGAGACATGACCGTGGTCCGCGACGTCGGCGTCACCGTCGACGAGCGCACCGACGACGCGGTCCGACTCCGGGTCACCGGCGAGAAGACGGGAGTGCTGTCGCCCGGCGGTACGCTCCGGCCCGTCACGGGCGACTGGGTGATGGCGCTGTCGCTTGAGCAGAGCGGCGGGACGTGGCGGATCAGCGGCGACCCGCCCGTGGGATCGGTCACCGACTCGTCGCAGTTCCTCACGGCGTATCGGCAGGCCGACCTGTTCTTCCCCGATCGCACGCTGAGCCGGCTGGTGGCCGACCCGCGCTGGCTGTTCGGTCCCGAACTCGATGCGAGCGTCCTGGTCAACCGGCTGCTGGCGGGTCCGGCGCCCGACCTCGCCGGTGCGGTGAGCCAGGGGGCGGCGCGCGGCAGCGCCGCCGCCGGGCCGGTCACCACCAAGGGCGACGTCGTGACGGTTCCGCTCGGCAACGTCGCCGACGGCGACCAGAAGGCGCGAACCACTCTCGCGGCGCAGATCGTCTGGACCCTCGATTACGCCGGGTTCTCGGGCACGTACCGGATCACCGCAGACGGCGCTCCGCTGGTTCCCGGCCGCGACGAGGGCTGGCACACCGCCGATGTCAGCACCTTCGAACCCGAGCCGGAGAAGCGCGCCGTCGACCCGGTGCACCTGGTGCGCGACGGGGGCCTGGCCAGGCTCACCGGGAACCGGGCGGTACCCGTCGACGGCGCACTCGGCGCCGCCCACGACCTCCAGTCGGCGGCCATCTCCGCGGATATGAGCCGAAGTGCCGCCGTCGCCGACCGCGGCGGCCGCCGGGTGCTGCTGGTGGGGCCGTACGGCGGCGATGCCGTGGAGGTGGCCGCGGGCGCCTCGGTGACGACGCCGTCCTTCGGGCCGGATCCCGCCACCGGATACGCGGTGGTCGACGGCCGTCCGATCCATTGGATGTCGGACGGCGACGGCACGCGGATCGAGTCCATCGACACCGCGGAGGTCCGCGCGGTGGCGCCGGGGCCGATCACCGGTCTGCAGGTCTCACCGGACGGCGTGCGCGTGGCCCTGGTGGTCGGCGGCCGGCTCCTGCTCGCCGTGCTGTCCGTGAACGATGTCGGCGTGCCGGCACTGACCGGCGTCTACCTGCTCGCGCCGGAGGTGGCGGGCACCGGCATCGGTATCGCCTGGTCGTCGTCGAAGACGATGTACTTCGCGGTGAACGGCGGCGACAGCCCGGTGTGGAAGGCGTCGATCGTCGGCACGCAGCCGGTCGCGATGGTCAGCGGCAACCTCAAGCCGCCGCTGGTGGACGTCGCGGCATCGTCGACCACGGTGTACGTCTCGGACAATCGCGGTATCCAGCAGATCGGCACCGGCCAGATCCGGCCGGATCAGTACTGGACCGCGCTGGGCCCCGATGCCCGACCGGGAACGAGGCCGGTGATCCCCGGCGGCTGACCGGCGGTCGCTGTGGAACAACCGGGTGACAGTCCGGCATCGCAGGAGGACGATGCTCGGGCATGGCGGGTGATCGGGCACGCTCCCGAGCCGTGTTGGCGGCCTTGGCGGACCTCGCGGTGCCGCGGGAGTGCGGAGGGTGCGGGCGCCCGGGAACGCCGTGGTGCGACGCTTGCCGGGCTCGACTCGACGATGTGCCGCGGCAGCTGTCTCCGCGTGTGGATCCGGGTGTGCCTGTATGGGCGATGGCCCGGTACGGCGGACCGATGGCGTCAGCCGTCGTGAACCTCAAGGAGCATCGCCGACGCGATCTCGCGCCCGTTCTGGGCCGCGTTCTGGCCGACGGGATCCTCTCGCTCGCACAGTGGGGTGACTTGCCCGCCTCCGATCGACTCGCACTCGTCCCCGCACCCACGCGGGCGTGGGCGGCCCGGAGCAGGGGAGGCGACACCGTGACCGCGCTCGCCCGCGAGGCCGCGGACGTCCTCGGCGGCCGCGTCCGAGTGGTGCCGGCGCTGGTGACCGCGGCCTGGACGCGAGACTCGGCGGGGCTGGGGGCCGGGGCGCGCGGCGCGAACCTCGCGGGAGCGGTGCGATTGCGCCGCCCACTGCCGTCTGCGCTGGTCGGCGCCGGTGCCGGGCCCGCCGTACCGGTGGTGGTGGTCGACGACGTCCTCACCACCGGCGCGACCGTCGCGCAAGCGGTGAGACGCCTTCGGCGTTCCGGTGCCGCTGTGACCGGAGCGGTGGTTCTGGCGGGTGCATGATCGGCAAAACGTGGCCGGAACCGGAGTTTGCGGATACCTTCGGAAGTGGCAGTGATGAACATCGAGTGCCGGGAGGTGAGGAAGCCTTTTCCACCGCGCCGATGTGTTCACGAGCGCGGTAGATCCTCCGCTTCAGCTCAGCGGGTCACTGCCCATCGCGCCAAACCGCTACCTGAATGTGGTTGCGCGACTAGCGAATTGGTACCCCGATCCGGTCTCGATTCCGGACGGGAGCAACCTGAGGAGGATGTCGATATGACGGTCGTTCACCGCAAGGGACAGCGCGAGTCGAAAGCCGCACCCGCTGAACGCGTCGACCTCAAAGCCGCTTTCGAGCTGCCGTCCACCGTCGACACGTCGGACGCGGGCGAGTTGAAGGCGGAGCTCGTCATGAGTGGCCGGAACGTGGAGATACCGGATCACTTCCGGGTCTACATGAGCAGCAAGCTCTCCCGGCTCGAGCACTTCGACCCCACGATCTTCCGCTTCGAAGTGGTCCTGTACCACGAACCGAATCCACGGCAGTCCAAGAGCGCCGAGATCGTCGAGATCACCGGCCGTGGCCGCGGTCCGGTGATCCGCGCACAGGCCGCCGGCGAGAACTTCTACGCCGCCAGTGAGCTGGCCTTCGACAAGCTGCACAAGCGGCTGCGCCGCGCCAAGAGCCGGAAGCGGATCCGCAAGGACGGGATGCACCGTCCCACCTCGCTCGCCGAGGCGGCGGCCGACGCGCCGCACCTGCTTCCCGAGACGCCTGCGCCGTCCCCGGATCCGTTCGAGGACAGTGTCGAGGACCACTCGCCCGGTCAGGTGGTGCGCGTGAAGGATCACCCGTCGTCGCCGATGTCGGTGGACGAGGCGCTCTACGAGATGGAACTCGTCGGTCACGACTTCTACCTGTTCCATGACTGCGAGACCGACAAGCCGTCGGTGGTCTATCGCCGTCACGCATTCGACTACGGACTCATCAGGCTCGCCTGAGGTCTCGTCGCAGCAGCGGTGGCCGTCGCCCTGACCGGGCGGCGGCCACCGTCGCGTTCACCACGCGTCGCCGAGCGCGTCAACAATCGTTGACGTCATGTGCGATGCAGTGCCGGTCGGACATGCCTGCATACGGCGTCGTCGACGACGGACCCGTACCATGGACCGAGGTCTGTCCGCCACGTCGACGGTTCGGCGGGGCGCGACGGTGAATCGAAACGTGAACCCAGAGGATTGCCGGTGCTCAACAAGCTGCTCAGACTGGGCGAAGGCCGCATGGTCAAGCGCCTGGACGCTATCGCGACGAGCGTCGAGGCGCTCTCCGACGAGATGGAAGCGCTCTCAGACGACGAACTGCGGGGCAAGACCGTCGAGTTCCGCGAGCGGCTCGAGGGCGATGAGACACTCGACGATCTGCTGCTCGAGGCCTTCGCGGTGGCTCGTGAGGCCGCGTGGCGCGTCCTCGACCAGAAGCACTTCCACGTGCAGATCATGGGTGGCGCGGCGCTGCACTTCGGCAACATCGCGGAGATGAAGACCGGTGAGGGCAAGACGCTCACCTGTGTTCTCCCGGCGTACCTGAACGCGCTGAACGGCAAGGGCGTGCACGTCGTCACCGTGAACGACTACCTCGCCAAGCGCGACGCGGAGTGGATGGGCCGCGTGCATCGCTTCCTCGGTCTCGAGACCGCGGTGATCCTGACCGGCATGTCGCCCGATCAGCGTCGTGAGGCGTACGCGGCCGACATCACCTACGGCACCAACAACGAGTTCGGCTTCGACTACCTGCGCGACAACATGGCGCATTCACTCGAAGACCTGGTGCAGCGGGAACACGCTTACGCCATCGTCGACGAGGTCGACTCGATTCTCATCGACGAGGCCCGCACCCCGCTGATCATCTCGGGCCCGGCCGACTCGTCGAGCAAGTGGTATGCCGAGTTCGCGCGCATCGCGCCGCTGCTGGAGAAGGACGTCCACTACGAGGTCGACATCAAGAAGAAGACCGTCGGCGTCCACGAGGCCGGCGTCTCCTTCGTCGAGGACCGGCTCGGCATCGACAACCTCTACGAGCCGGAGAACTCACAGCTCGTCGGCTACTTGAACAACGCGATCAAGGTCAAGGAGCTCTTCCACAAGGACAAGGACTACATCGTCCGCAAGGGCGAGGTGATGATCGTCGACGAGTTCACCGGGCGTGTGCTCGACGGCCGGCGCTTCAACGAGGGCCTGCACCAGGCGATCGAGGCCAAGGAAGGCGTCGAGATCAAGGCCGAGAACCAGACTCTCGCCACGATCACCCTCCAGAACTACTTCCGCCTGTACAAGAAGCTCGCAGGCATGACCGGTACGGCCGAGACCGAGGCCGCCGAGTTCCAGCAGATCTACAAGCTGGGCGTGGTGCCGATCCCGACCAACCGTCCGCTGATCCGCAAGGACCAGACCGACCTGATCTACAAGACCGAAGAGGCCAAGTTCTACGCGGTGGTCGACGACATCGCCGAGCGCAACGCCAAGGGCCAGCCGGTCCTGATCGGTACCACGAGCGTCGAGCGCTCGGAGTACCTGTCGCGGCTGCTGACCGAGCGGGAGATCAAGCACACCGTCCTCAACGCGAAGTACCACGAGCAGGAGGCACAGATCGTCGCCGAGGCCGGTCGGCTCGGGGCGGTCACGGTGGCCACCAACATGGCCGGCCGAGGCACCGACGTCGTATTGGGCGGCAACCCGGACGTCATCGCCGACACCCGGCTGCGCAAGGCGGGACTCGACCCCGTCAACACTCCCGAGGAGTACGAGGCGGCGTGGGACGAGGCGATCGAGATCGCCCGCACCGAGGCCGCCAAGGAGGCCGACGACGTCCGTGAGGTGGGCGGACTCTACGTCCTCGGCACCGAGCGTCACGAATCGCGCCGCATCGACAATCAGCTGCGTGGCCGGTCCGGCCGCCAGGGCGACCCCGGAGAGTCCCGGTTCTACCTCTCCCTGGGCGACGAACTGATGCGGCGGTTCAACGGCGCCGCGCTCGAGACCATCATGGCCCGCCTCAACCTGCCCGACGACGTCCCGATCGACGCCAAGATGGTCACCCGCGCCATCCGCAGTGCGCAGACGCAGGTGGAGGAGCAGAACTTCGAGATCCGCAAGAACGTCCTCAAGTACGACGAGGTGATGAACGAGCAGCGCAAGGTCATCTACGGCGAGCGCCGCGAGATCCTCGAGGGCGAGGATCATCGGGATCAGGTGCGCGAGATGGTGCGCGACGTGGTCGGTGCCTACGTCGACGGTGCCACGGAGGTCGGATACGCCGAGGACTGGGACCTCGAGACGCTGTGGGAGGCGTTGTCGAAGCTGTACCCGATCGCGCTCGATCCCAAGCGGGTCGTCGGCGAGAACGAGTACGGCGAACGCGACGACATCTCCCGCGAGCAACTGCGCGAGGTGCTGGTCGACGACGCGCTCGCCGCCTACGACCGCCGCGAGAAGGAACTGGCGGAGATCGCCGGCGACGGCGCGATGCGTCAACTGGAACGGTCGATCCTGCTCACGGTCATGGACCGCAAGTGGCGCGATCATCTCTACGAGATGGATTACCTCCGCGAGGGGATCCACCTGCGGTCGGTCGCTCAGCGCGACCCGGTGGTGGAGTACCAGCGCGAGGGCTACGACATGTTCCAGGGCATGTTGGAGGGCATGAAGGAAGAGGCCGTCACCTACATCTTCAACGCACAGGTGGAGACGCAGGCCCCGGCTCCGGCGCTGGGCACGTCGGTCAGCGACATGCTGGCCGGAGCGGCCTTCGGCGGCGACGAGGCCGCCGACGGCGCCGAACCGGCGATGACCTACAGCGGGCCGTCGGAGACCGGCGACGCGGAGGTGCTCTCCGAGGTCGAGGAGCACGCCTCGGGAACTCCGTCGGAGGTGCTCGGCAGCCGTCGCGAACGGCGCGCCGCCGCCCGTTCGGGCGCCAAGCCGTCGAACAAGCCTCCGAAGTCGCGCAAGAAGCGCTGACGGTCACACTCCCGCGCCGGACGGCGAGACCAGGATCTTCACGGCGGTCTCGTTGCGGTGCAGCAGGGTGTCGTAGCCTTCGGTGACCAGATCGGCGAGGTCGATCTTGCCCGTGATGAACGGGGCGAGATCGATCTCGCCGCTCTCCACCAGCGCGATCGTCTCGGGATGAGAGTTCACGTAGGCGATGGTGCCGCGCAGGTCGATCTCCTTCAGCACCAGCTTCTGCATGTCCAGTCCGGCGGGGCTGCCCCAGATCGACACCACCACGACGACCCCGGTCGGCTTCACGGCATCGAGCAGGGTGTCGAACGCGGGCTGAACCGATGTGCATTCGAAACCGACGTCCGCGCCGCGTCCGGAGGTGAGCTCCGATACCCGAGCGACCACGTCCTGCGCCGCGGGATCCAGCACGTGATCGGCGACTCCGGTGTCCGCGGCCTTGGCTCGGCGCAGCGGGCTCGGCTCGCTGATGATCACCGAGATGCCTCGCGCCCGGCAGATGGCCGCGGTGAGCAGTCCGATCGGTCCGGCGCCGGTGATGAGCGCGATCGCACCCGACTGCGCGCCGCTGCGCTGTACGGCGTGGAAACCGACCGCCAGCGGCTCGATCAGCGCGGCCTGGTCGAGCGGTACCGATGCGTCGATCCGATGCACCCACCTCCGTTTCACCGCGATCTTCTCTGCGAGTCCGCCACCGCAGCCGCCCAGTCCGATGAAGTTCATGTCTCGCGACAGGTGGTAGTCGTGGCTGTGCGGACCGGTATCGACGTCGTCGGCGAGGATGTAGGGCTCCACGACCACGTGATCGCCGACCGCCAGATCGGTCACGCCGTCGCCCACCTCCGAGACGACGCCCGACATCTCGTGTCCGATCGTGACCGGAGCGCTCTCGCCGCTGATCGGCTGCGGATGTCCGGCCGGCGGGATGAAGATCGGGCCGTCGGCGTACTCGTGCAGGTCGGTGCCGCAGATGCCGCACCAGGCGATGTCGATGCCGACCATGCCGGGCCCGACCTCCGGCGGGTCGATCTCTTCGATGCGGACGTCTCCGCGGTCGTAGTAGCGTGCGGCTCTCATCGGTGCTCCTTCTGAGCGTCGGAACGGGAAGTGTGGACTGTGATGTGAGTCACCTGCCCGGAAACGAGCGTGCGCCCACCGCCGGCGGGGCGCAACGGTTGCAGGGGGTTGCAGCGGACGGGGGTCGGCCGTGCTCTCGGCGCGTCGCGGAACCGAACCCGCCCCGGGTGCGTCCGATAGATATGACGGTGAACACACTCGGGGGTAATGGGATCGTCGACCGGCCGGCGCCGCCGGTTCGGAACGGCGCTGAGCGGACGGATGCGGACCGTGCCGGTGCAGCGCGGTCGGCGACGGTGTACGCGTTGCAGCAGATGCTGGAGGTGCTCGACGGTCGCCGACCGGTGGACCATCTGCTGCGCACGGTCTCGGCCGAGGTGCAATCGCAGGTGGGCTCACTGCTCCAGCATCGGGCCGGGCCGTCGGGGAGTGCTGAGACGGCGCGGCTGCTGCGAGTCCACCTGCAGATCGGTGGACTGCGCCAGGCCGCCTACTTCGGCACCTTCGTGCGGGGACGCCGAGTGCGTGCGGTGGCCGGCCGCATCGAGATCCGGTCGGTGCCGTTGCCGTCGCGGGGCGGACCGCGCCGGATCGCGGAACGCTGGGTGATCGTCGAGTTCGCGATCGTCTGAGGCCGTGGTGTGAGGCCGCGCCGGCGATGATTCCGCGGACGCCCGCGATCGGCATAAACTCGACGCATCATGGTGAATCGGCTGTCGCCGGACGAGGCGATGTTCTACTTCCTGGACGGGGCGGGGACGACCGCCCACCTCGGAGCGCTGTTGATCCTCGACCCGAGCAAGCTTCGGAAGGACGACGCGACCGGGATCGACTACCACTCGCTCGTCTCGCTGGTGGAGAACCGACTGCAGGCGGCACCCCGGTACCGCCAGGTGATCACCGAGGTGACGCTCGGGCTGGCGCGTCCGGTGTGGGTGGACGACCGTGAGTTCGACATCAACTACCACATCAGATTGTCCGCGCTGCCGCAGCCGGGTGACTCCGAACAACTGCAGGAGTTGGTCTCGCGGCTCATGTCGCGCCCACTCGACCGGACCCGGCCGCTGTGGGAGATGTACCTGATCGAGGGACTCAGCCGCGGCCGGTCGGTGATCCTGACCAAGACGCACCGCTGTCTGCTGGGCGGCACCGGCAACCCGGAATTGAGCGAGGTGATCTGCGACGACGTCGCGGACGCCGCCCCGATGGCGGAGGATCTGTGGATGCCGCGGCGGCCGCCCGGAGCGGCCTCGTTGACCGTCGGAGCGCTGGCCGAGGCGATGGCCCGGCCCGGTGAGATGGTCGACACCCTGCTGCGCGGCAACGGCCCGGTCGCCGATCTCTGGTCGGTGGCCGACAAATCGGTCCGTCTGGTCGGCGACGCCGTCTCTCAGATGGTCAACTCCGCCCCCGACAGCCCGCTGAACGCGGTCACCACGTCGTCGCGGCTGTTCGCCTTCTCGTCGGTGTCCCGCCGCGATCTCGAGGCGGTGGCGAACCGTTTCGAGTGCTCGTTCAACGACGTGGTGCTGGCCATCATCACCGGCGTGCTGCGCCGGTGGTCGCTGTCGATCAAGGACACCGTCGGCCACGGCGAGACGATGCGGGCCACCATGCCGCTCGCGGCTCGCGATCCGGACACCGTCGAAGGAGAGCCGAGCGGCTCGTGGATCGTGGTCGGCGGGACGGAGTTCGTCACCGACCTGCCGGTGGGGGAGGACGCACCCGCCGTCCGGCTGATGCAGGTGGCCGGTCTCGCGAATCGCTACTCCCAGTCCACACGGCGGATGTCGCAGGGGCTGCGCCCCCTGCTTCCGGAGTTCGGGCTGGTGCCCTTCGCCGACCGGTCCACGCGGGCGTTCGCGGGCCTGTTCCAGCGGTCGTACAACGTGCCGATCTCGATGAGCGCCAAGCGGATCGGCCGCAAGTTCGTCGGCGGGATCCCCATCACCGGAATCTTCACCATTCCGACGCTCGCCGCGCAGAGAGCTCTGGGCATCAGTGTCAACGAGTACGCGAACCAGGTGCAGTTCGCCTTCATCGCCGACCGGGCCGTGGTGGTCGACCTCCCCGCCATGGCCGAATACGTCACCGAGTCGCTGGACGAACTGCTTGCGAGCGGGCAGTCGTACGACGGTTCCCCGGACCCCGGCAACCGGTGACGACAGGGCCCGCCGACCCTCCCGACCCCGATCGAAAGGCATCTCATGCGCGTCTATCTGCCGGCCACCCTGGCGATGATCGAACGGCTGGTGGCCGAACCCGGCCGGGCCTTCGAACCGGTCGGAGGCACCGGTTTCGCGCTGACACCGGCGCTGCGCGAGGCGTATGTGGCCGGTGACGACGAGGAACTGTCGGAGGTGGCGCTCCGGGAGGCCGCCCGGGCGTCGCTGCGACTGCTGGCCGTCGACGACTCGGAGCTTCCGGTGCGCCGGGTGGTGGTGGTCGCGGACGCCGAGGCGACGCCGCGTCCGGATCTCGACGACGCGGTGGTCAGGGTCGCCGGAACGATCCCGCACGGCGACATCGTCGCCGTCCACGTCGACGGTTCAGACGCCGAGAACGCAGTGCGGGCGGCGGTCGAGGTGATCGACCGCGCCGACCTCGGCGATGAGGACGGCGAGCTGGCGGTCGGAGACGTGGAGGACCACGACCTCGGCTGGTACGCCACGCAGGAACTGCCGTTCCTCCTGGAACTTCTCTGAAGTCCCCGAAGACTTCTCCAGAGAACTTTTCAGTACCGGACGAGAACTGTCCGGAATGCTTGTGAGTCTGAATGGGCGAGGAACACCGACCCCAGGAGGACACCATGTACGCACCGGCCCGAGACGACGAACTCACCGGCCTCATCAACTACGCCGATCAACAGCTCGGAGCGCTGCGGGCCGCGGCGTTCGGACTCACGGAGGCTCAGGCCCGACAGACGCCGTGTCGCAGCGTGCTCTCGATCGGCGGACTCATCAAACACATCGAACGCGGTCTACGCGGGGCCGCAGCGCAGTTGAACGGCACCGCCGGCGAACTGGTGCTCGACGAGGCGGCGTTGGCCGAGTACATGGGGAGCTTCGCGCTCACCGACGACGAGACTGCGGCCGGGATCATCGAGCGGTTCGACGCCGCGCGCGCCGAGTTCCTCGAAGCGATGCGGAGCAGCGATCCCGACGGGGAGGCGATGGCGCCGCCCGCGCCGTGGGCGGGTGTCTACGAGTCGCGGCCGATGAAGAATCGGTACTACATGTGCCACCAGGTGGAGGAGTACGCCCGGCATGCCGGGCACGCCGACATCATCCGCGAGCAGATCGACGGAATGTCGGTGGCCGCGCTGGAGATGACGCTGGCCGGTGCGCCGGCCAATCAGTTCTTCACGCCGTACACACCGGCCCCGGGGACGCTGCTGGCCTGATCCGCGACGCGACTGACGTGCGCTCCATTCGCCCTCGGCGCCCCGAAACGCTAACCTACGGAATCGTAAGTTAGGTGTTCCGGGGCGGCCCGGAACCGGGCGGAGGAGGCGCGCGATGGCGTGGCGTGAACGATTCGAGGCACCGGCGGCCGACGTGGCGGCCAGGCACAAGCGTGCCCGGCTGCTTCGAGCGGCCTTCGCTCGCGTGACCACCCCGCTGTTGCCGGACGACTACCTGCACCTGGCCAATCCGCTGTGGTCGGCGAGGGAATTGCGCGGCAAGGTGGTCTCGGTGACCGAGGAGACCGCGGACAGCGCGACCATCGTCATCCGGCCGGGCTGGGGCTTCTCGTTCGACTACCACCCGGGCCAGTACATCGGCATCGGCGTCCTGGTCGACGGACGCTGGACGTGGCGTTCCTACTCACTGACCTCCGAGCCGGAGTCGTCGCGCGCGCAGCGGACGGTATCGATCACGGTGAAGGCGATGCCGGAGGGATTCCTCTCGTCGCATCTGGTGAAGGGGCTGGCACCCGGCACCGTGGTGCGCCTGGCGGCGCCCGCCGGTGAATTCGTCCTGCCCGACCCGCTGCCGGAGAAGATCCTGTTCGCGACCGCGGGCAGCGGTCTGACGCCCATCATCTCGATGCTGCGCACGATGCGCCGACGCGCTCAGCGCGCCGACGTCCGGCTGATCCACTCGGTTCCCACGGAGGACGATCTGCTCTTCGGCGACGAACTCCGGCGGATGGCCGACGAGGGCCTGATCGACCTGCACCTGCAGTTCACCCGCACCGACGGCAAGGTGACGCCGGCGCAGCTGCGAGCGCTGTGTCCGGATTGGGCCGAGCGCGCCACCTGGGCCTGTGGTCCGGGCGGGTTCCTGGACATGCTCAGCGAACAGTTCGACGAAGCGGGTATTCAGGAGAATCTGCACATCGAGCGGTTCGCGCTGGAACGCGGTGCTCACGGTGCCGAGGGCGGCGTCGTCACGTTCGGCACGCCGGATCGGCAGATCGAGGTCGACGGTGCCACGACGCTTCTCGAGGCCGGCGAACAGGCGGGCGTGCTGATGCCCTTCGGCTGCCGCATGGGGATCTGCCAGAGCTGCGTCGTGATGCTCGACAAGGGGTGCGTGCGTGATCTGCGGACGGGCGTGGAGCACGTGGAGGGTGAGCGCATCCAGACCTGCGTGAGCGCCGCGGCGGGAGACTGCACGCTCGACGTGTGAATCGGTGCCTATGACGTGGACCACGTCGTCGCGGGGTGGACAGCCTACGGAACCGTAACCTACGCTTACGTAAGTTACGAAGTCGTAGGCAACGAGGAGTGGCATGGCGATCTCCGACATCCCCGAATACGCCCATCTGACCGACGCGGACGTCGAAGAACTGGGTGCGAAGCTCGACCAGATCCGCGCGGACATCGAAGCCGATCGCGGTGAACGCGACGCGCGGTACATCCGCAACACGATCGCATTCCAGCGGACGCTCGAGGCCGCCGGTCGCGCGCTGACCTTCGGTGCGCGCAATCGGGCTCTGTGGTGGGCCGGGGCGTCGGCTCTCGGAGTCGCGAAGATTGTCGAGAACATGGAGCTCGGGCACAACGTGATGCACGGGCAGTGGGATTGGATGAACGATCCCGAGGTGCATTCCACTTCGTGGGAATGGGACAACACCGGACCCAGTGCTCACTGGAAGCACACGCACAACTTCATCCATCACAAGTACACCAACGTGCTCGGCATGGACGACGATGTGGGCTACGGCCTGCTCCGCGTGACGCGCGACCAGCGCTGGCGGCCGTTCAACCTCGGCAACATCGCCTACAACACGGTCCTGGCGCTCGCTTTCCAGTACGGTGTCGCCGCGCAACATCTCGAGTTGGGACGCAAGCGCCGGACGCAGGAGGAGAAGGACCAGTTCCGGAAGGACCTGCGCGACGTGGGCGTCAAGATCGGGCGCCAGGCGGGTAAGGACTACGTGGTGTACCCGGCGCTCGTCGGGGCCGTCACCCGCTCGCGCTCCGGGGCCCGCAAGGCCTTCACCGCGAATGTGATGGCCAACGTGATCCGCAATGTGTGGTCGAACGCGGTCATCTTCTGCGGGCACTTCCCGGACGGTGCGGAGAAGTTCACCAAGCAGGACGTCGACAGCGAGACTCGCGGTGAGTGGTACCTGCGCCAGATGCTCGGAAGCGCCAACTTCCGGTCGGGCCCGGTCCTGGCCTTCATGAGCGGGAACCTCTCGTACCAGATCGAGCACCACATCTTCCCCGATCTGCCCAGCAATCGGCTCGCGGAGATCGCGGTGCGGGTGCAGGCGCTGTGCGCGGAGTACGACCTGCCGTACACGACGGGTTCGTTCCCCGTGCAGTACGCGAAGTCGTGGCGCACCATCGCCAAGCTGTCGTTGCCGAACAAGTACCTCTCGGGCACGGTGGACGACGCTCCGGAGACCGCCTCGGAGAGGCGGTTCAAGGAGTCCGAACAGGTGCGTCTGGTGTCGACGGTCGATCCCGCGACCGGACGTCGCCGGGGCCTCAAGACTGCGATCGTGAGCCTGAATGAGCGCCGGAGGAGCCGCCGCGCACCCGCGCGGGCATAATGTGATCGATGGCGATTTCAGATATCAATGAGTACGCGCACCTGACGGACGCCGATGTCGAGGCACTGGGTGCGGAACTCGATATGCTGCGCCGCGAGATCGAGTCGAGTCTGGGCGAGCAGGACCGCCGCTACCTGCGGCGGACCATCTACGCCCAGCGCGGACTCGAGGTCCTGGGCCGGCTCGCACTGCTCGGCAGCCACCGCCGGTCGCTGTGGCTGCTCGGCACCGGCGCACTGTCGGTCGCCAAGATCATCGAGAACATGGAACTCGGCCACAATGTGATGCACGGCCAGTGGGACTGGATGAACGATCCCGAGGTGCACTCCACGACGTGGGAGTGGGACATGGTCTGCGCCTCACCTCACTGGAAGCACTCCCACAACTACATCCATCACAAGTACACCAACGTGATCGGCATGGATCACGATGTGGGTTACAAGATCCTCCGGGTGACGCGCGACGAGCCGTGGGAACCCCGCCGCGCGTTCCAGCCGCTGTTCAATCTCATGCTCGCCGCCACCTTCGAGTGGGGCATCGGCCTGCACGACCTCGACCTCAAAGAGGTCATCGCCGGCCGCAAACCGATGGAGCAGGCGCGTCCGGAGATCGAATTGTTCGCGCGCAAGATCGTCCGGCAGATCGGCAAGGACTACGTCCTGTTCCCGGCGCTGTCGGGCCCCAACTTCACGCGCACGCTGACAGCGAATCTGACGGCCAACCTCATCCGGAATCTCTGGGCCTACGTGGTCATCTTCTGCGGGCACTTCCCCGACGGTGCGGAGAAGTTCACCGTCGAGACACTCGAGGACGAGACGTCCGGCCAGTGGTACCTGCGCCAGATGCTGGGGACGGCCAACTTCGAGGCCGGGCCCGCGCTGGCCTTCCTCAGCGGCAACCTCTGCTACCAGATCGAGCATCATCTGTACCCCGATCTGCCGAGCAACCGGATGGCCGAGATCTCGGTGCGGGTGCGCGAATTGTGCGAGAAGTACGACCTGCCGTACAACACCGGTTCGCTCACCATGCAGTACCTCCGTACGCTGCGGACCATCAACAAACTCGCGCTGCCGGACCGCTTCCTCATCGCGACCAGCGACGACGCGCCCGAGACCGCCTCTGAGCGCCGGTTCGACGGACTGCCGAAGCTCGGCGGCGGGCTCAAGACCGCGCTGGCGCAAGTGCGCGCCAGGCGACGGAGCCGCCGGCGCACCGAACGGCGCCGCTGATGCCGCACGGCTGGCCGCCGTCCGCGGTCAGCCCTCCGGCTGCTGAACCGGTGTCTCGTCCGCAGCGGTGGACGTCGCGGACCTGAGCAGTTCCCGCACGGCCATCGCCCGCCGATGGGAGCTGCCGGTGAGTGCGTCGAGCGCACATTCGGGATCGGCCGGCGGGCCGAGGTGGGTGCAGCCGCGCGGGCAGTCGTCGATCGCGTCGCGCAGATCGTCGAAGGCGTCGACGATCTGATCCGGCGTCACGTGCGCGAGGCCGAACGAGCGGATGCCCGGGGTGTCGACCACCCAGCCGCGCGGCGGCGCCCCGGGGGATTCTCCGGGCAGCGGCAGTGCCACCGATTGTGTCGACGTGTGGCGGCCCTTGCCGACGCCGGACACTTCGCCGGTGGCCCGGTCCGCATCGGGGACGAGCCGGTTGACGAGAGTCGACTTGCCGACGCCGGAGTGTCCGATGAGGGCGGTGAGGTGACCGTCGAGGGTGTCCCACAGGGGACCGAGGTCGTCGTCGCGACCCGCCGTCACCACCGGCAGTTCGAGGTCGGCGAAGTGTGCGGCGAACTCCTCTGGCTCGGCGAGATCTGACTTGGTCAGACACAGGATCGGCGACAGTCCGCCGGCGTACGCCGCGGCCAGGGCGCGTTCGACGAAACCGGTCCGGGGCGGCGGGTCGGCCAGCGCGGTGACGATCAGCAATCGGTCGGCGTTGGCGACCACGATCCGCTCGTACGGATCGTTGTCGTCCGCGGTGCGGCGGAGCACCGTGCTGCGGTCGTCGACCCGGACGATGCGGGCGAGCGTGTCGGGGCGGCCGGAGAGGTCGCCGACGACACCCACGCGGTCGCCGACCACGATCGGCGTCCGGCCGAGTTCGCGGGCGCGCATGGTGACGAGCGGGCGGGAGGGATCGCCGTCCAGAACGCAACCCCAGCGGCCGCGATCCACCGAGACCACCATGGCCGTCTCGGCGTCGTCGTGCGCCGGACGGTTCTTGGTGCGCGGCCGACTGCCCTTGCCGGGCCGGATCCGTACGTCGGACTCGTCGTAGGTGCGGCCGCGAACCGTTCCCGCCCGGGTGCTCACGATGCGGTCCCCGCCATCGCCTCCCACATCTTCACGAAATCGGGCAGGGTCTTCGCGGTGGTCTCGACGTTCTCGACGGTGAGACCGTCGACGCGGAGGCCGATGAGGGCGCCCGCCGTGGCCATGCGGTGGTCGGCGTAACTGTGCCAGAGTGCGGGTTCCAGGTCGGCTGCCTCGCGCCCGGTGATGACGAGGCCGTCGTCAGTCTCCCGGCACTGCCCGCCGATGCGGTTGATCTCGGTGCTCAACGCGGAGAGCCGATCGGTCTCGTGGCCTCGGAGGTGGGCGATGCCGCGCAGTACGGAGGTGCCGTCGGCGAGCGCGCACAGGGCGGCGACCGTCGGAGTCAACTCGCCCACCTCGTGCAGATCCACCTCGATCGCCCTCGGGCGGCCGTTGCCGCGGACCGTGAGGAGGCCGTCGGGCGCGTGGACGACCGAAGCGCCCATCCGTTCCAGAATGCCGACGATCGCGGACCCCGGCTGGGTGGTGGTGGCGGGCCAGCGCGGCACGCTGACCCGCCCGCCGGTGGCCGGTGCGGCCGCGAGGAAGGCGGCAGCGTTCGACAGGTCCGGCTCCACTGTCCAGTCGACGGCTGTGACGGCCGTCGGCGCCACCCGCCAGCGGGTGGCCGTCGCATCGAACTCCACTCGGACGCCGGCCTTTTCGAGCATTTCCACGGTCATGTCGATGTGCGGCATGGACGGCACCGGTGCCCCGGAGTGGGTGATCGAGATGCCGGATTCGAAACGGGCGGCCGACAGCAGAAGACCGGAGACGAACTGGGACGAGGCCGATGCGTCGATGGTGACCGGTCCGCCCGGCACCCCGCCCCGGCCGTGAACGGTGAACGGCAGCCCGTCGCCGTCGATCTCGGCGCCGAGCGCACGGAGCGCGTCGAGGACGGTGCCGAGCGGTCGGCTGCGCGCCTGTTCGTCGCCGTCGAAGGTCACGTCGCCGGTCGCGAGCGCCGCCACCGCGGGCAGGAAACGCATCACGGTCCCGGCCAGGCCGCAGTCGATGGAGCCGGCATGCAGGGGACGCGGAGTGATGTCGACGGTGGTCGGGTCGTCCGGGTGGCAGTCGACGCCGACCCCGATGGCGGCGAGTCCATCGAGCATGAGGTCGGTGTCGCGGGATCGGAGGGTGCCGGTGATGCGGGACGGGCCGGTGGCGAGCGCGGCCAGGATGAGCGCGCGATTGGTGATGGACTTGGAGCCGGGGAGGTCGACCACGGAGTCGACGGGGCGGTCAAGGAAGGGCGCGACCCAATTGCTCATGGGTTTCAGTCTCTCACGTCGTCAACCGCGCACGTCCCGGCGCAGCGGATGGTCCGCGGGGATCTCGACCACGATCAGGCGGCGCCCATCGGGATCGGCCACGGTCATCTCGATCAGGCCCCACGGTTTGGTCTCCGGTTCGGCGACGATCGGGACCTGTTCGGCGGCGAGGGCCTCCCGGGTGGCGGCGATGTCGCGGACTTGCAGCCACAGCACGTCACCGGTCTCGCCGGCGGCGGTGGCGGCCATGTGCGCGGGAATCTCGATCAGACCCGTGCCCGCGTGGAAGACGGTGCCGCCCGGGTACTCGCGGGCCACCGCCAGTCGCAGTCGGTCGCGGTAGAAGGCGGTCAGCGCCTCGGGGTCGGGTGAGATCAGCAGGGTCCGGCTCGAAAGGATCTCCATGGCTCCACCGTAGTCGTGGGGCCTACCCTGGTCGCATGCCCAAGGCCCAGTTCAGCGCCGGAATCCTGCTCTACCGCCGTCGGCCGGCGGGATTCGAGGTGCTGCTGGTGCATCCGGGCGGCCCGTTCTTCGCACGCAGGGACGACGGTGCGTGGTCGATCCCGAAGGGGCTGATCGACGAGGGCGAGGAGCCGCTCGCGGCCGCCCGCCGCGAGTTCGCCGAAGAGACCGGTCGGCCTGCGCCCGACGGCCCGGCAATCGACCTCGGCGAGGTCCGACTGCGCAGCGGCAAACGCGTCGTCGGCTTCGCACTCGAGGGCGATCTCGACGCCGGCGCCATCGTGAGCAACACCTTCGAGACGGTGTGGCCGCCCAAGTCGGGCCGGGTGCAGGAGTTCCCCGAGATCGACCGTGGGGAGTGGTTCGGGGCTGACGCGGCGCGGATCAAGCTCAACGCCGCCCAGGCGGTGTTCGTGGAGCGGTTGGCCGAGGCGCTGAGCGTATGACGTCCGCGGCGCCGGTGACGTCGATCCCTCCGTCGGTGAGACCCGGCAGCCACGGGAGCCGAATCGGTGCGCGGATCTGGCGTCCGGTCCGCAGGTCGTACTCGCCGTAGGCGGGTTCGTCTCGCCCGGATACCACGAGCACCTTGGCTCCGCTCACGAACATCCTGGTCGTCGAGTGGGCGCCGGGGAGTTGCCAGACCTTGTCCGGCGCCGCGGGTTCTCCGGACACCGGTGACCGGTACACCCCGTTGTCCGAGCCGATGAGGTACACATCGTGGTCGAGACGGGTGAAGGCCTGAACATGGCCGCGCAACGGATGATCCGGCCCGGCCAATTCGCGAGACACCGTTCGCCCGGTTTCGGGATCGATGGACATCAGTAGCGGGCCGGTGTCGTCGTCGATCGGTTTCAGCAGCGTGATGAGGTCGCGACCGTTCGGGGCGCAGACCGCCGGCAGTCGGGTGAAGACATCCGCAGGCAGGTCGACCGCGACGCTCGCGCCAGGTTCGCCGAGGCGCCGGAGCTGGACGCGTGACGAGGGGCGTCCGGTCTCGGTGGTGGCCGCGTACCAGCCGTGTTCACAGTGCGCGACCATGGCGAGCCGGCCCGGGATCTCGGATCCGAACGGCTTGCGGTGGGGATCGACGAGCACGTACCGGGTGGTGTCGAAGGTGTTCCACATGACGGCGTGCCCGGTGTCGGGGTCGGTTGCGGAGCCGACGATGCGTCGGCGGCCTCCGGGGCCGGTCACGGTCTTCTCCCCGGGCCGCAGCACCACGGCACCGCTTCCGGCGATGCCGAAGATCCCGTCGCCGAGCCGCGCCACGGTCGAGTCGTACTCGCTGCCGCCGGTGATCCGGCCGACCTCGTCGCCTTTCGCGTCGAACGCGACGATCACGTTCGCGGCCGAGGTCGGGTTCGGCAGAACCACCTGACCGACGGAGATCGCCGCGATCGCGGTCGGCGGGAGTTCGCCCATGTCGGGCGGTGCCGCGGTGCACGAGGCTACGCCCGAGACCGTCGCGATCGCGACCGAGGCGAACAGGGACCGTCGTCGAAGGCGCATGCGACATTCTTAGCCTGTCGGGCAGAACGCCGCGATCAGATCCGGTTCATCAGGTCGCCCAGTCGGTCGATCGCCAGGGCGAGATCCTCTTCGGACGCCGCGTAGCTGAGCCGGACGAAGCGCTCCGCTCCGGCGTCGCCGAAGTCCTTGCCGGGGGTCAGCGCCACGTGGGCCTGCGCGAGGGCGGTCTCGCAGAACTCGCTGGACGTGAGCCCGGTGCCCGACACGTCGAGGTAGACGTAGAAGGCGCCGTCGGGCCGGACCGGCACATCGAGACCGATGCGCTCCAGCCCGTCGAGAACCAGTCGGCGACGTGCCCGGAACTGAGCGCGACGGTCCTCGGCCACTGCGAGGGTCTCGGGCTCGAAGCACGTGAGCGCGGCGACTTGAGACGGTGTCGGCGGGCAGATGTAGTAGTTCTGGGCGAGCCGCTCGGCGACGGGGATCATCGCCTCCGGCACGATGGCCCATCCGAGCCGCCAGCCCGTCATACCGAAGTACTTCGAGAAGCTGTTGATCACGATGGCGCCCGGGTCGTCGGCCGCGACACTGCGGGGCGGCCCGTCCGGCCCGTCATCGGCCAGGCCGAGGTAGATCTCGTCGACGATGCGCCACCCTCCGCGTTCGGAGACCGTTCCGCACAACTCGACCAGCTCGGTGTGCGGCAGTGACGTACCCGTGGGATTCGACGGAGTCGCCGCCATCACCCCGCGCGTCTCGGGGCGCCATCGGTCTGCCACCGTTTGCGCGTCGAGCTGGAAACGCGTCGCCGGCGAGGTCTCCAGCAACCGCACTCGGCCGCCGAAGCTCTCGGCGAAACGCCGGTTGCACGGGTACGAGGGGTCGGCCACCAGCACCTCGTCACCGGGATCGATCAGGGCCGCGCAGGACAGGAGCAGCGCCGCCGAGGCACCGGTGGTGACCACGACGCGTTCCGGCGCCACTCGTGCACCGAAGTGCTCGGTGGTGAATCCGGCGATCGCCCGCCGCAGGTCGTCGAGGCCGAGAGCACCGGTGTAGGGGAGGGGCCGCCCGTCGCTGATGCGCCGGACCTCGCGCAGAAACGCCGGAGGCGCTCCGAAATCGGGTTCACCGAGATTGAGCTTCACGACGTGATGCCCCTGTGCCTCGAGCGCCGCGGCGTGCTTGCCGAATTCCATCGCGTAGAACGGGCTGACGGCTTCGGCGCGGCGGGAGAACTTCATACCGTCGATGCTATGCGGCGCGGTCGGCACACCAGAATCCCCGCGCACCGGTCGGCGTCGTGCGCGCGCCGGTGCGCGGGGAGTCCGGATCGATCCTCGGGCTATCGGGGTGCGGGGCTCACTCGGGAATCCAGTTGAACTCGTCCGGGTTCGGGCCGCGGCGACGGTCGGCGTTGAGCGAATCGATGCGGGACATCTGCTCGTCGGTCAGTTCGAAGTCGAAGATGTCCCGGTTCTCGACGATCCGTGACGGGGTGGTCGACTTCGGAAAGACGATGTTGCCGAGCTGGACATGCCACCGCAGCACCACCTGCGCGACCGTCCGGCCCGTCTGCGCCGCGATCGCCTTCAACTCCGGGTCGTCGAGAACGTCGCCCTGGGCGATGGGCGACCACGCTTCGGTCTCGATGCCCTTGGACGCGTTGTACTCGCGCAGTTCGGTCTGAGAGAGGTACGGGTGGACCTCGATCTGATTCACCGCGGGCACCACCTCGGTCTCGGCGAGCAGTCGCTCGAGGTGTCCGATCTGGAAGTTCGAGACGCCGATCGCACGCGTCTGTCCGTCCTCGTAGAAGCGCTCCATGGCACGCCAGGTATCGGTGAAGTCGCCGACCGCGGGCATCGGCCAGTGGACCAGATACAGATCCATCGGGCCGATGCCCAGTGCGTCGATGCTGCGCGCGGTGGCGTCGCGAGCCGCCTCCGGATCATGCGCGTTGTTGTTGAGCTTGCTGGTCACGAAGATCTCGGCGCGGTCGAGCCCGGACTCTCGGACGGCCTCGCCCACCTCGCGCTCGTTGCCGTACATCTGGGCGGTGTCGATGTGGCGATAACCGGCTTCCAAGGCCGTCAGGACGGCCTCCTTGGTGTCGGCGGGTGCGATCTGGAAGACGCCGAACCCGAGTTGCGGAATGCGGACGTCGTTGTTGAGGGTGATCTCCGGAATCGTGTTCTCTGCCATTCAACGACCAACGCCCGCGGGCCCTCTCGGTATTCCACCGGTCCGGGAGGACCCTGAACTTTCCCTGGTATCGGCGGTCGAGGGGTGACATATCGGCCGGGAGCGACCACCGTGGAGTCATGAGTACAAACCTGGAACCCCGGAAGTCCAACAGCACGTCGGTCTGGAAGATCGTGCTGATCGTCATCGCCGTGCTGATCGCCCTGTCGATCATCGGCCCGCTGCTGAAGGCCGCGTTCTGGGTGGTCCTCATCGGGCTGGCGATCGTCGGCGCGGGAGCGCTCTTCTTCGGCGGCCGCAAGTCCTGACGCCGCCCCGTACGAACGCCCGCTATTTCGGTTCGAAGACGTACTTCCCGCGAGGGTGCGCACCGAGCAGTTCGTCGAAGGCCTCGGCCGCATCGTCGAACCCGAAGGTGCGGGCGATATCGACAGTGATCCGTCCGGAAGCGGCGTCCTCGAGGAGCGGCTCGACTGCCGCACGGCGATGGTGGCGACTCTGCTCGCTGCTTCCGTCGACGACGACGATGCCGTCGTCGACTCTGCCCCACGCGGCAACGCTCACGATCCGGTGCGGCGCGACGAGGTCGAGGGAGACGTCGATCGCCTCGTCGGTGCCGACGGTGTCGATCACCCCGGTGACGCGCTTGCCGTCCCGAGCCTCGGTGATGGCCTCGGCCAGTCCCTCTCCGTACGCCACCGGGACCGCGCCCGACTCGCGCAGATGATCGTGGTTGCGGTCGGAGGCCGTGGCGATGACCGTGGCTCCGGCGGCCACCGCCTCGCTCACGACGATCGACCCGACCGCACCGGCGCCACCGTGAACCAACAGGACGTCGTCTCCGGTGACACCGAGGGTGGCGAGCGTGTCGACCGCGGTGACGCCGGCCAAGAGCAACGACGACGCCTCGGCGAAGCCTAGATCGGCCGGCTTGCGGTGGACGCGATCGGCGTCGGCGAGGACGTACTCGGCGAGTGCGGCCGCCGCCGGGTAGACGACCACCTCGTCGCCGGCTCGGTATCCGGACTCCGCGCCCGCGGCATGGACGACGCCCGCGACCTCGGCGCCGAGCGACAGCGGGAGCTTCTCGGGTTTGGTGCCCATGACGCCGCGCACGAGCTTCACGTCGTACGGGTTGAGACCGGCGGCGCGCACGGCGACGACCACGTCGGTGGGGCCGGGGGAGGGGACGTCGACGTCGGTCACCGCGAGGACGTCGGCCGGGTCGCCGTAACCGGTGGCAATGATCTTCTTGGCCATGTCTGCTCCAACTCTCTTGTGTGTCAATCGGATTCGGCCCTGATCGTGCGGCCGGCCCGCCCTTCGCGCGCCTGGTGGGCGAAGGGCTCGTGCATGCGGGCCCTCGAATCCATCATGCCAACCGTGCCCCGGCCCGCAAACGATGCTCGCGGCGATCGCGGAACCTGTTCATCGTCGGCCTCGCGAGTTAACGTGTACTGCACGTCACACTAAAGAGGTTCGTGGATCGGAGACGGTGATGAGTCAGCGACGGGTCGACCACGAGGTGGTGATCGTCGGAGCGGGCTTCGGCGGCATGGGCGCGGGAATCGAGTTCAAACGGCTCGGCGTCGACGACATCGCGATCCTCGAACGGGAGGACGACCTCGGCGGCACCTGGCACGTGAACCACTATCCGGGACTGGCCGTCGACATCGCATCGGTCACCTACTCGTACTCCTTCGAACCCAACCCCTACTGGTCGCGGCTGTTCGCGCCCGGAGCCGAACTCAAGAGGTACGCCGAACACGTCGCCGACAAGTACGACCTCCGGCGCCATATGGAGTTCGGGGCGGTCGTCGAGCGCGCCGACTGGGACGAGGCGAAGGAGTGCTGGGCCGTGCGCACCGCCGACGGTACAGTCCGCACGGCCCGGTACCTGGTGACCGCGACCGGGTTCCTCTCGCAGCCGCACACCCCCGACTTCCCGGGGATCGACACCTTCGCGGGCGACATCATTCACACCACGGCGTGGCCCGACGGATACGACTTCGGCGGCAAGCGCGCCGCGGTGATCGGGACCGGTGCCACCGCGGTGCAGTTGATTCCCGAGATCGCCCGCACGGCGCGCGAACTCACTGTCTTCCAACGGACGCCCATCTGGGTGGTGCCGAAGATCGACTTTCCGATCCCGCGTCCCGTGCAGCATCTCTTCGCCCGGATCCCGTTGGCGCAGAAGGCGGCCCGCGCGGTCAACACCTCGCTGCTCGAGGCGTTGATGGTATTCGGGGTGCTGCACTACCGGCAGGCCAAGCCGGGCAATCGGCTCGCGGCGCTGCTCGCGAAGACCCACATGCGGCTGCAGGTGCGCGACGAGGCGATCAGGAGAGCGTTGACGCCGCATTACGACTTCGGTTGCAAGCGGCCGACGTTCTCCAACACGTACTTCCGCGTGTTCAACCAGCCGACCGTCCATCTCGAGACGGCCACGATCGATTCCGTCGTGCCCGGCGGAATCGTCCTGGCCGACGGACGGCGGGTCGACGTCGACACCCTGGTCCTGGCGACTGGGTTCAACCTGTGGGATGTGAACTTTCCCGCGTTCACGATCGTCGGCCGTGACGGCCGCGATCTCGGGAAGTGGTGGCGCGAGGGCAGGTTTCAGGCGTACGAGGGGATCAGTGTTCCGAAGTTCCCGAACTTCCTGACGCTGAACAGCCCGTACTCGTACAGCGGATTGTCGTACTTCACCACCATCGAAGGCCAGATGAAGCACATCGCGAGGCTGTTCGGGGAGATGCGCCGCCGCGGTGCGACTCGCTTCGAGGTCACGGAGCGGGCCAATGCCGAGTTCCTCGACCGCGCGACCCGAAACCTCGCATCGTCGGTGTTCTACGCCGGTGATTGCTCCACGTCGCGCAGCTACTACTTCAACCAGCACGGTGAGGCGACGCTCCTGCGGCCCAACGCGACCCTGACGACGCTGTACGAGCAGGCCAACTTCCCGGTCAGTGATTACGTGTACTCGTGATCTCGCGGCACCGGTGGGGGAGGGGTATCGCCTACGTCCGTCAGACCTGACCCGGCGATCATAGGGCGTCCAGAACGCTCGATGACCAAGTGGCGGCGATCGAGCAGGCCATGACCCGGGCTGAGGCCTCCGAGACACAGCCGGTGGTCGTCGTGGCGCACAGCGGAGCCAATTCTCCGATGAGCCTTGTGCTCGATCGCCATCCCGGACTCATCGGCCGGGTGGTGTGGGTCGACAGTGGGCCGGTCGCCTCCGGCAGCGTCTTCGCACCGGATGCGTCCGACGACTCGGACGAGCTCCCCCCTGCCGCCCTTCGACGTGCTCGGGCAGCAGGCCAATCTCGAGGGCCTGAGCCCCGACGCTCTCGACCGTTTTCGAGTCAGGGCAGTGCCGGAGCCCCGGTCCGGTGCTGCGCGGGCGCGTGGAACTCACCGACGACGCGCGTCTGGCGGTCCCGGCCACTCTGGTGTGCTGCTCGATTCCGGCAGCGCGGATCATGGAGTCGGCCGAAGCGGGTCACCCGATGTTCGCCGAGGTGTTGAACCTCGAGAACGTCGACTTCGTCGACCTGCCGACCGGACACTGGCCGATGTGGAGTCGTCCCGGCTACCTCGCGCGCATCCTCGCCGCGGCGGCTGCCCGACTACCGCTCAGCGCCCGTACCGCTCGCGGTACTCGTCGTGAATCGAATCGGCGCGCTGGATCCTGACCTTGTCGAGCAGCGCCGGGTCGAGGCCGTTGTTGACCAGCAGATGTCGGCGGTAGACGCGGCTGAGCGCCACCTGGAAGTACAGGAACGGGATCAGTAGCAGAACCACCATTCCCAGCTTCACCCACAGCATCCCCGGAATGAACATGAAGGCGACGAACAGGGGGATCACCGGCAGCAGCCCGCGGATCACGTAGCGACGGATATGTCCCGGACCGGTGAGGTCCTCGACGATCCAGTCCCGCATCGATCGGGGCAGCGGTCGGCCCAGCAGATAGCCGATCTTCTGCAGGAATCCGGGACGTTCAGGGCTCATGGCCACCGACTATCCCACGGTTCCGACGGGTTCGAGAAGTTCGGGACCGTCGTTTGCGACACGGTTCACCAGGCTCGACACCTCGCGGATCTCGATCGCCTCGGCCAACTCGGCGGCCGGCGGCGCCAACAGATCGGGATCCGCGCGGTGATCGGGATCGAGCCAGGCGTCCCAGAACTCCACCGGCATGATCAGCGGCATTCGGTCATGGACTTCGCGCAACGGCCCCACCGAGTCGGTGGTGATGATCGTCGTACTCGAGATCCACTGCGAATCGTCGCCGGCGGCGCGGGCCTGCGCCGGCCGCCACGCCGCCCACAGACCGCCCATGAACAGGCGGGTGCCGTCGGCGGGCGTCATGTAGAACGGGACCTTGGTCGGTTTGCCGTTCGCTCCCGGCGGACCGGGCTTCCACTCGTACCAGCCGTCCATCGGCACCAGGCACCGCTTGCCTCCCAGCGACCCGCGGAAGGCCGGTTTGTCGGCGAGGGTCTCGGCGCGTGCGTTGAACAGCAGCGGCCCCTTGCCCAGTTCCTTCGTCCACGACGGCACCAGGCCCCACCGCATCGCCCGCACGCGCCGCGCGGGGATGTCGTCGGGCCGACCGTGCTCGTGGCGTTGCACCACCGTCATCACCGTCGTGGTCGGCGCGACGTTGTACGACTCCCGTACCGTGTCCGCAGGCACCTCGTTCACCGCGTCGATCTCGGCGGCGAGTCTGGCCGGGTCGGTGGTCACTGCATAGCGTCCGCACATCCTTCAATGCTGGCACGCCGGAACAAACTGCGCGGACGGGTTGTTGACCGAGTCGATGAGCGAACGACCCGACTCGGGTGGACGGACTGAAGGAGGTGGCGCAGGCGTGGCTGCAGCAACCCTGGACCGTGGTGCGACCGTGCGTGGACGGCCGGAGGGCGCCCGCGCGGCGCGTGGATCGCTAGACTTGGTGGAGCACATTTCCGGCGAAGGGAAGTTCGTGTCATCTGACAGTCCAGCACCGGCCGAGACGCCCGAGCAGCTCACCGAGCGGTTCGAGCGGGACGCGTTGCCCCTCCTCGACCAGATGTACGGTGCCGCGCTGCGCATGACGCGCAACCCGGCCGACGCCGAAGACCTGGTGCAGGAGACCTACATCAAGGCGTTCTCGGCGTTCGCGTCGTTCCGCGAGGGCACCAATCTCAAGGCCTGGTTGTACCGGATCCTGACGAACACCTACATCAACTCCTACCGCAAGAAGCAGCGCCAGCCGGCGCAGTATCCGACCGACGAGATCACCGACTGGCAGCTCGCGGCCAACGCGGAGCACACGTCCACGGGTCTGCGTTCGGCGGAGATCGAGGCGCTCGACGCGTTGCCGGACGACGAGATCAAAGAGGCGTTGAGCAAGCTGCCGGAGGACTTCCGGATGGCCGTGTATTACGCCGACGTCGAAGGGCTCCCGTACAAGGAGATCGCCGAGATCATGGACACCCCGATCGGCACCGTCATGTCGCGTCTGCACCGCGGCCGCCGCCAGTTGCGCGATCTGCTGGCCGACGTCGCTCGGGAGCGTGGTTTCGGACGGACCAGCGAGGTGGCGAAATGAGTGGCGCCGGCGAGAGTGAATTCGAGAACCTGGACTGCTCCGCGGTCCTGGCAGACATCTGGCTTCTCCTCGACAACGAGTGCGACGCCGGTGCGCGCCAGCGACTGGAGGGCCACGTGAACGCGTGCCCGTCCTGCCTCGAGCACTACGGGGTGCAGCAGCAGCTGAAGGAGCTGATCAGCCGCAAGTGCGGCGGGGACCACGCCCCGGACGGTCTGCGCGAACGGCTCCGCGTCGAGATCCGCCGATCGGTGAGCATCCGGCAGACGACGTACCGCGTCGAGTCCGACTGACACCGCGCCAGAACAGACGAAGCGGCCCGGATCCCCTCGGGGAGCCGGGCCGCTTCGTCGTCGCTGAGTGCGACGACTCAGGCGTTGGGACGCTTGCCGTGGTTGGCTGCGTTCTTCTTACGACTGCGCTTCTTACGTCCGCGCTTACCCATGACGGACCTCCTTAGATCGTGCGGGCCGGTATGCGACGACGATTATTTCACGTCGCCGGGCGCGGACGTTAATCACGACGACAAGCGAACGCGCCGAACGGCCGCTCGGTTACCATGTCATCCATGGCGGAAGACGTGGTCAATGAAATCGTTGCGACTGTCCTCGAGGTCTCGGCGCAAGCCGGTCAGCGGGTCGACGTGGGCGACACCCTCGTGCTGCTCGAGTCGATGAAGATGGAGATCCCGGTGCTGGCCGAGGACGCCGGCGTGCTCTCCGAGGTCAAGGTCAACGTCGGCGACGTGATCCAGGCCGGCGACATCATCGCCACCTACGAGAAGGACTGACCACCGTTACGGGCCGCCGCACCGACTCGCTCTGAACCGCGCCCATGGCGACACTCACTGATCTCCTCGCCGAGCACACGACGCTTTCCGCGGCGGCCGCCGAGCACCTCCAGCGGCTGGTGGCCGAATGGCAGTTGCTGGCCGACCTCTCCTTCGCCGACTACCTCCTCGCGGTCCCCGATGAGGACGGTCGTGCGGGCGGAGAGCCCCCGAGCCTGGTCTATGTGGCTCAGGTGCGGCCGAACACGGCGTCGACGGTGTTCCCCCGGGACGAGGTGGGGCATCGGGTGGACCGGCCGGCGAGTGCCCAGGGCGCCAACCCGCTGATGGCCGCGGCGCTGCGGTCGGGGGTCATCGAGCGCGAGGGCATCGCCACCCGTTTCGGGAACGTGCTCATCGAACGCACCGCCATCCCCGTCGGTTTCGACGGCGAGGTGATCGCGGTGCTCGGCCGCGCCGGCGACGCCTCCGATCCGCGTCCGCCGTCACCACTCGAATCCGCGTACCGCGACGCCGCCGAGGCGCTCTGCCGGATGGTCGTCGAGGGTGCCTTTCCGCTCGACGAGGCCAATACGCTCGGACTGTCGACGCCACGGGCGGGTGACGGGTTCATCCGCATCGAGGTCGATGGCTCGGTCACGTACGCCAGCCCCAATGCACTGTCGGCCGTGCACCGGATGGGCTGGACCACCGACCTCGGCGGCTCGCGCATCGCTGAGGTTCTCGCCGCCCTGCTGACGGATCCCTTCGAGTCTGCCGATGCCGAGGCGATGATCGCCGCGGCCGCCGGAACCCCCGACGGCGCCTGCCTGCCCTCACCGGATATCGCGCTGCGGATGGAACTCGACGCGCGGCGCGCAACCGTGCTGCTGCGGGCGGTGCCGCTCCGATCGGCGGGGCAGTCGCGGGGAGCGGTCCTGCTGATCCGCGACGTGACCGAAGTGCGCAGGCGCGATCTCGCGCTCATCAGCAAGGACGCGACGATCCGCGAGATCCATCATCGCGTCAAGAACAACCTGCAGAGCGTGTCGGCGCTGCTGCGCCTGCAGGCGCGCCGTTCGGGCAACCCGGAGACCACCGCGGCCCTCGGAGAAGCGGTACGGCGCGTCTCATCGATCGCGCTGGTGCACGAGATGCTCTCCGGCAGCGTCGACGAAGAGGTGGACCTCGACACCGTGGTCGACCGACTGGGGTCGTCGCTGGTGGACGTGTGGCTGCCCGACGGCGGTACGCGCGTGACGGTGCGGCGGGAGAACCGACTCGGAGTCCTGCCCGCCGATCTGGCCATGCCTTTGGTCATGGTGCTCACCGAGGTGATCCAGAATTCGATCGAGCACGGCTTCGCTCCGGGTCAGGACGGTGCGGAGATCGTGGTCGGCGCGATCCGCGACGTGCGCGACCTGCAGGTGACGGTCACCGATAACGGGTGCGGTCTGCCGGAGGGGTTCGATCTGGCGGCTTCGGACCGGCTGGGACTGCAGATCGTCCGGACTCTGGTGTCCAACGACCTCGGCGGGCAGATCGAGATCGCACCGGTGCCGGAGACCGGCGGCACCCGGGTGCGGCTCGACATTCCCCTGCACTGAGGAGCCCCCACTGAGGACCGACCTCCACTGAGAACATGGACGCATGCAACGAAGCACGAAGGGAGCCCCCGGTCTCGGACCGGGGGCTCCCTTCGTGAACTGGGTCGCGTCAGACGGCGCTGCGGGCGCGGGTACGCGCGTTGCGGCGCTTGAGCGCGCGACGCTCGTCCTCGCTCATGCCGCCCCAGACGCCGGCGTCCTGACCGGTCTCAAGGGCCCATGCCAGGCACTCAGCGGTCACCGGGCAGCGCTGGCAGACCAGCTTCGCGTCAGCAACCTGGGCGATCGCCGGGCCCGACGTGCCGACCGGAAAGAACAGCTCCGGATCCTCGTCACGACAAATAGCCTTGTGGCGCCAGTCCATTACGTACTCCTTCTAAACCTGCGGCGTTGTCGCGCACGCATGCGTGATCGTCAAAATTCGACTTGGGCTGCAATACCGAATTCACCTGGCTTGGGGCGCAGGACGTCGCTTGGCAGGGGGTGGGTGATTGCGTCAACAACTGTTGTACTACTGTGCATCGCCGCTTGGCTATAGCTGCGCGGCGAATGCCGGATAGATCACAACAGGTTGGCAAGCGGCCCAACACGTGCTTACCGGCCAGTAGCGCAGGGGTTAACCGGCCTTCTGCGCCGCCACCACATCCAGTACTGCGCGACGGTAGCCGAACTCCATCTTGTCGTAAACGCCCAGGTAGTCGCCGTCCATCTGGACGTCGGCCGGCTCGGGTGAAGTGAATCGGACCCATTCCACATCGTCGTCGCGATACAGATGGTGAGCCCTGGGTTCGGTGCCGGCCAGGAGGCGAGCGCCGAGCACCACATTCCGTGCCACGGAGACCGACGTGGCGGCGAAGATGCCGAGTCCGTGGTCGAAGTCGGTGTGCGGATTCGTCCGGATCTCCCGAGTGCCGAAGTAGGTCCACGGGCCGGTATTGCTGACGAAGCCGAACCGCACGCCGTCGATCGCGGGGCGTCCGGGGACTTCGACGGTGAACGTCGGGGGAGTGATGGAGGGTTTCACGAACGAACTGACCGTGGTCCGGAAGTAGCGACCCGCGGTCGCCTTCTTGCCCTTGTGTCGCAGTTCCTCCATCCGGCGGACGACGATCGCGTCCATGCCCATACCGGCGTTGAAGAGGAACCAGCGGTTGAGTGTGTGGCCGAGGCTGATCGAGCGGCGTTCGCCGCGGTCGAGTATCGCCATGAGTTGCGCGGTCGCGGTCAAGGGGTCACGGTCGATCCCGAGGGCCCGCGCGAAGACGTTGGCGCTTCCTCCGGGAACGACGCCCAGAGCCGGCAGGCTCGAAGGAGGGCGGGACAAGGAGTCCGGGGAGCCGAGGATGCCGTTGGCCGCCTCGTTCACCGAGCCGTCGCCGCCGTGCACCACCACCGCGTCGTAGCCTTCGGCGGCCGCGCGCGCCCCGAGTTCTCCGGCGTGGCCGCGATGTGTGGTGTGTTCCACATCGACGTGATATCGGGAATCGAGAGTGTTGGCCAGCGCGTCACGTCCCTCAGCAGTCGTGAAGGTGGCGAACGGATTGGTGATGAGCATGACGCGCACGAGGCATCACACTATCGGGCACGAGCCCGATTCACGAGTCGGGGGTGCTCGGCCATACCCTGGAGTAGTGAGCAGTTCTGATCCCATCCGCCGAGTTCCCGGCGTCCCGAGCACCCTCCGCTGGGCGGGCTACGTGACGGCGGTCCAGGGTGCACTGGGTCTCATCGTCGCGGTGGTCCTTGTGATTCGCGAGATGGCAGGGCACCACGAGGCCGCGATCAGCGGGTACGGCACCGCCGCGTGGTTCGCGGCGATCGGCGGCGGCGTCTTCGCGGGAGGCCTCGCCCTGACTCGCGGACGGCGCTGGGGTCGCGGGGTCTCGTTGATGGCGCAGATTCTGCTGTTACCGGTGGCCTACACCCTCATCACCGGCAGCGGACTTCCCCTCATCGGGGTGCCGGTCGCGATCGTCGCGCTGGCGGTCCTCGTGCTGCTCTTCGCGCCGGCGTCGCTCACCTGGCTGAATGCGGACGATCTGCCGCCGGACGCGTGAGCCGGACGTGTGACCCGGACGCCTGATCCCGGTGGTATGAGGGACGCCACCGTATGGTGGTGGCCATGACGCGCACCCTTGCCATCGCGAATCAGAAAGGTGGAGTGGCGAAGACCACCACCACCGCGTCGATCGGCGCCGCCCTGGCCGACGAGGACGTCTCGGTTCTCGTCGTCGATCTCGATCCCCAGGGCTGCCTCACTTTCTCGCTGGGGCACGACCCGGATCAGCTGACCAAGTCGGTGCACGACGTGCTGATCGGCGCCGAGGACATCGCCGACGTTCTGCTCGATACCGACGACAATGTGACCTTGTTGCCCGCCACCATCGACCTCGCCGGTGCCGAAGCGCTGCTGTTGATGCGGCCGGGCCGCGAATACGCGCTGAAACGGGCCTTGGCGGAGGTGGCGCAGGATTACGACGTGGTGCTCATCGACTGCCCGCCGTCGCTGGGGGTTCTGACGCTCAACGGACTCACCGCTGCCGACGAGGTGGTGGTCCCGCTGCAATGTGAGACGCTCGCGCACCGCGGCGTCGGACAGTTGCTGCGTACCGTCACTGAAGTTCAGCAGATCACCAATCCGGACCTCAAGATGCTCGGTGCGGTCGCGACCCTGTTCGATGCCCGGACCACCCACAGTCGCGACGTGCTGTCGGACGTCTCGGACCGCTATGCGCTGCCTGTGCTGGACCCGCCGATCCCGCGGACCGTCCGCTTCGCCGAGGCCTCGGCCTCCGGTGCGTCAGTGATGCGCGGGCGGAAGAACAAGGGCGCCACCGCGTACCGCGACCTCGCCGACAACCTTTGGCAGTCGTGGAATGGTGCCGACGTCCGGACGTATGAGTTGGAGATCTAGCGAGGCGCGCTGTCGGACGATCGGACCGGGAGTTCTGTCAGACCCCCTTGGTAGTGTTCGGCTAGGTCAAGAAAACATGGTGTGACCAGCTGAAACACTCGGGGGAGGTGGCGGCGATGACCGATCCGATCACCGATTCGATCGCCACTGTCGTCGCCACCGGTGCGCTGCCGGACCAGCCTGCAGAGTTGTTGGCATTGATCGATGCAGCGGCGGTCAAACTCGCCGAGACCTCCCTGTCGCCGGAGACCGAACCGGAACTGCTGGCCCACACACAGACCGCCGAACGGATCCGGCGACGCTGGGACGGCATCTCCGCCGCGCTGCTGGTGGAGGTCTCCGACCGCAACGCGCACCGCACCGCCGGCTACCTGAATCCGCACCAATACCTCTCACAAGGGCTGCGGCTCGGAACCCGGGAGGCGAGTCGACGGCTCCGGATGGCCGAGGCGATCGGCGAATTCTCCAACTTCCAAGGGCAGACTCTGCCTCCCCGGAAGCCGGCGACCGCCGCGTCGGTGGCGGGCGGGACCGTCGGCGCCGAACACGCGTTAGTGATCTCCGCGGTGCTGGCGAAAGTACCGGGCTGCATCTCGCCGGAGGTCAAAGCGCGTGCCGAGGCGGAGTTGGCCGAGGCGGCGGCTGGGTTGAATCCGGATGATCTGGGCAAGGTCGGTGACCGACTGCTCGCCCACCTGGACCCGGACGGGCAGGAGAGCGATCACGTCGACCGGCAACGCCAACGCGGAATCACCATCCTCCCGCAAGACCGACAACTCATGAGCAAGGTCCGCGGCGCGATGACTCCGGAGTTGCGGGCCAAGTTCGAGGTGATCTTGACCGCCTGGGCCGCGCCCGGGATGAACAACCCCACCGACCCGGATTCGCCCACCGGCACCATCGACGCCGACGGCATCGACGCCGAGGCTTTGGCGGCGGCGCGGGGGCGGGATCTACGTAGTGCCGCCCAACGCACGCATGATGCGTTGCTGGCGTTGTGTGATTACGTTCTCGCCCACGACGGACTCGGAGCACCGAACCGGATACCGACCGAACTCGTCATCACCGTCACCGACCAAGAACTCGCCGCCCACGCCGGCATCGCCCTGACCGCCACCGGCACCCGCATCCCGATCGGCGAACTCGTGCGGCTGGCTGCCGACGCCGTCCCGCACTTGGCCGTCTTCCGCAACCACACCAGCGAAGTCCTCTACCAGGGCCGTGGTGCTCGGTTCGCGAGTAAGGCGCAGCGGTTGGCGTTGTTCGCCCGCGACCGCGGCTGCACCGCCCCCGGCTGCGATCGCCCCTTCGCGCAAACTCAAGCCCATCACGCACCGGACTGGATCACCCCGGCCGGACGCACCGACATCGACGCCCTCGGCGCCGCGTGCGGACGCCACAACCGCGCCGTCGGCACCAACCGCGGACAATGGGAGACCACCATCCTCCCCGACGGACCCCACACCGGACGGATGGCCTGGCGACCAGCCACCACCGACCACCCCTGGCGCCTGAACCCCATCCACCACGCCGGACAACCGAAGAATCTGCACCCGCCGGACTCAAATGGGAGACGGTCGTCGCGCCCCGCAACTCTCAGTGCAGAGGACAGCGGCCCTGTCACCCTCAGCGCAATGCGACGACCTGCGTGCCCCGCTGCTCGAGGATCGTATCGCCGAGCACGCGCAGCGCCACCGGTCCGACCACCTGACCGCGATCCACCGGAATGCTGAACTCCTCGTGGCCGTCGAACACGCGGCGCACGCTGATGGCCCCGGGCATCGGCACCAGCAGTTGCCCCGCCATCACCGCCCCGGGGCCGACGGCATCTGTCACCTGGAACATCGGGTTTCCATTCGAGGCGTCCAGTACCACGGTGGCCTTGCCGGTCCAGAACGAGACGACACCCTGATCGATGATCGGATCGCTCCGCTCGGGAACCTGGGCGTCACCGGCCACCGGGTGTTCGCTTCGGCTCTCGGCTTGCGGTGTGAACAGGCGCAGACGCGGTCCCTGCGGGGCGCCGACGGAACCGGACGGGTCGGCGCCGCCGTCGTAGACCACGATCGTGGAATCGGTCGCCGCCACCACTCGGGGAGCGGGACCCGCAGCCGATGTGGTGATCAGGGTCGAACCCCACTGGCGGATCTTCTCGTCGCTGGTCAGATTCGAACTGAGCACCGTCAGCCGGTAGCCGGGATCGTCATCGCATCGCTCCACGATCGCCACCCGATCCGCACCGGAGACCGCAGAGTACAGCCGGCAATGGGTGCGGTCGGGCGCCACGTCGGGGTTCACCGGTGCCGTGACACGCCCGTACTCGATGCCGCGCACCAGATTCGAACCCCACGTCTCGAGGCGCGTCGGGCCGTACAGGAGGGCGTAGCCGGTATCGATGGAGAGGTGGACGGTGTCGTCGGCGTCACTGGTGCGGGCGGCGTGACGAGCACCGTCGGAACCTCGCAACGATGTGACCTCGCTGCAACCCCGGCTGTTCCGGTACACCGCGAGCACGTCGTTGTCGCCGCCGGTCCATCCCGCGGCCGCCGCGCACAGCGGCAGATTCCGCCGGTAGCTCCAGAGGTCGGTTCCGTCGCTCAGCCGATGCGCGACCACCGTGCCGCCGGACGCGGTCACCAGGGAGTCGCGGGTGATCTGCGGGACAGTGGTGACGTCCGACTGCGCGGACCAACGGACCGAGACCTCGCGCGGAACGTTCTCAGCCGGCAGCTGGACCGGAGCGGGTGTCGTCGCGGTCACCGACTCGGTATGGCGGGCGGGGCTGGTCCACCAGACGGCGACACCCGCCGCGACCACGATCGCCGCGATCAACGCGGTCACGATGAGGTCGGTGCGGGTGCGCCGTTCGGGTTTGATCCGTCCCATTCTCGCGAGGGTATGCGAAAAGCGTCCGGGCGGAGCTACTCGGCCGCTGCCGCGGGCGCCGCGTCGCGCGAAGCGCCGTCACTGCCCTCACCGGATTTCGCACCACCGCTGCGACGACGACGGCGGCGGCGCGGCCGCTTGGCCTCACCATCGGCCTCCGGCTGCTCGGTCGAGGCGGTGGGACTCTTCTCCGCCTGCTCGGCGTCGTCCGCCGATGATGCGGTCGTGGCGCCCTCGGCGCCGGCGGGCTTGCCGCCCCTGGTGCGGCGCCGCTCACGCTTGGGACGATCGGCGCGCGGCGCGCGCGGCTCCCGCCGTTCGTCGGACGAACGCTCCGGGGCGCCGATACGGCCGTTGGCGTCCGCGGGGATGCCCAGATCCTCGCGCAGATGCTCGGAGGTGGAGTAGGTCTCCGCCGGGTCGGGCATGCCGAGGCCGAGCGCCTTGTCGATCAGCTCCCAGCGATGCAGCTCGTCCCAGTCCACAAGGGTGATCGCGATGCCGGTGCGCCCGGCGCGCCCGGTGCGTCCGATGCGATGCACGTAGGTCTTGTCGTCGTCCGGGCACTGGTAGTTGATGACGTGGGTGACGTCATCGACGTCGATGCCGCGCGCCGCGACATCGGTGGCCACCAATACGTCGATCTTGCCGTCACGGAACTTGTTCAGCGCCTTCTCACGGGCCACCTGGCCGAGGTCGCCGTGCACCGCGCCCACCGAGAAGCCACGCTCGGCGAGGTCGTCGGCCACCTTCTGCGCGGTGCGCTTGGTGCGGGTGAAGATCATCGTCGCGCCACGGCCCTCCGCCTGCAGCACGCGGGCCACCAGTTCGGCCTTGTCCATTGCGTGGGCGCGGTAGACGTACTGGGTGGTCCGCTCATGCACCGCGGAGTCGTTCGCGTGCTCGGCGCGGATATGTGTCGGGCGGTTCAGGAAGGTCCGCGCCAGGGTGACGATCGGACCCGGCATGGTGGCCGAGAACAGCATCGTCTGCCGGTCGGTGGGCAGGGCTCCCATGATCCGCTCGATGTCCGGAAGGAAGCCGAGGTCGAGCATCTCGTCGGCCTCGTCGAGCACGAGCACTCCGACCTTGCCGAGGACGAGGTGTCCCTGCTGCGCGAGGTCGAGGAGGCGTCCCGGCGTGCCCACGACGACGTCGACGCCGGCCTGGAGTTCGGCGATCTGCTGCTCGTAGGGGCGGCCGCCGTAGATCGACGTGATCTTCATCGGGCGAACGGTGCCGTTCGAGAGCGTGACGTCGACGCCCTTGGCGGCGGTCTCGAGGTCTTCGGTGACCTGGACGCAGAGTTCGCGGGTCGGCACGATGACGAGGGCGCGCGGAGTGTTGTCGAGTGCGCGCAGGCCGGTCGCCTCGGCGTTGGCGAGCCGGTGCATCAGCGGGATGCCGAATCCGTAGGTCTTGCCCATGCCGGTGCGCGCCTGACCGATCAGATCGGAGCCGGCCAGCGCCAGCGGCAGGGTGAGTTCCTGGATCGCGAAGGTACGGGTCTTGCCGTCGGCCTCGAGGGCGGCGACGATCGCGGGGTCGACGCCGAGTTCGGCGAAGGTCGGGGCGGTGTGCTCCTCGTCGACGATCGTCGTCTGGACGTCGTCGGTGGCTTCGCCCACCGTGGGATCAATGGTCATATGCAGTTCAAGCCTCTCGCGGGTGTTCGCGCACGCACACAAGAGAGGCCACGGGGTCCTGATCGTTAGTCCGGACCCTCGGCGGCCGGGCCCGGAGGCCCTTCGCAGGTGCGCGCTCAATGTCCGACGGGCCGCTCGAAGTGGCCGCGCGGTGCCCATGAACGTGCATTCGGCGAGCGGAACGGCGACTCGTCTGTCTCCGAGTGTACCGCCTTGCATACTCTGACTTGCATGTCGAACAACGCAGCGGCCATTCGCAAGCTCTACGAAGTCCTTCTCGCGGGCGAGTTCGCCGCGTGCTATCGCCTGATCGAAGAGTCCGCGATGGCGCCGACGACTGCCGACCGCATCGCGATCGCGCGACTGATCGCGGCCGAGATGGGCCACTTCGAGGTGTTGGCCGAGCAGATCCGCTCCGACGGCGGCGCACCCGAGGAAGCAGTGGCCGCGCACGCCCGGGTGTTCGACGAGTATCACCGCGTGACGACACCGACGTCGTGGCTCGAGGTGCTGGTCAAGATGCACGTCGGTGACGGTCTGGCCGCCGACTTCTACGCCGAGATGGCCGATGTGATGCCCGAAGAGGTGCGTCCGACGATGAAATCGGTGATGGCCGAGACCGGTTCGTCGCAGTTCGCCGTCGACCAGGTGCGGGCGGCGGTCGCCGCCGATCCGGCCGTGGCGTCGCCGCTGGCGCTGTGGGGCCGTCGATTGCTGGGTGAGGCGATCACGCACATGCAGTGGGTTCTCGCCGAGGAGGAAGACGTGATGGCGCTGCTCTTCGAAGGTGATGCGACGCTTGCCAACGCCGCCGCATTCTTCGACAACATGGCGGCTCGCCACGGGCAGCGCATGGCCGAGCTGTCGCTGGCGTGACGAGTAGGATTCCGAAGTTATGAGCGTTGAAGTCAAGATCGGTATCGAGAACAGCCCGCGCGAGTTGGCATTCACCTGCCCGGACAAGGCCGATGACGTGTACGCGGCCGCCGACCGCGCGCTGAGCGGAACCGATGCCGTGCTGTCGCTGACCGACGACAAGGGATCGCGCGTGCTGGTCCCGGCAGTCAAGATCGCCTACGTGGAGGTCGGCAGCGCCGAGAACCGACGGGTCGGCTTCGGGGCGGCCTGAGCGCGATGAGCGGAGTCGACTCCGACCGACTCAGGGCGTTGCTCGACGATGCGGTGACCGGTCCGGACTCCGACCGGGTGCCGGGCGTCGTAGCCTCGGTGACCGACGCGACGGAGACGGTCTTCACCGGCGCGGCGGGGAGCACGAGCGTCGCCGATGACCGCCCGATGACGGCCGACACGGTCGTCGCCCTGTACTCGGCTAGCAAGCCGCTGACCGGCACGGCCGTGCTGCAGTGCGTCGAGGAGGGGCTGATCGACCTCGACGCGCCGGCTGCGCAGTACGTGCCGGAGATCGCCGAGATCGGCGTGCTGGACGGTTTCGAGCCCGACGGGAGTCCGCGGATCCGTCCGGCAGCGACGCCGGTCACCACTCGGATGCTGCTGCTCCACACGGCCGGATTCGCCTATCCGTTCTTCGACGAGAACTACCGCTCCCTGGTGCGGCAGGGCCATTACCCGGATGTGGTGACGGCGACGCGTGCGTCACTGATGACGCCGCTGCTGTTCGACCCGGGTACGCGCTGGAACTACGGATCGAACATGGACTGGGCCGGGCTCGTGGTCGAAGCAGTACGCGGCGCACGGCTGGGGGAGGTTCTCGCTGAGCGGGTCTTCGCCCCGCTGGGCATGGACGATTCGGGATTCCTGCTCACCGATGCCATGCAGGAGCGCCGCGCCGCCGTGCATCTGCGCAGGCCGGACGGTTCGCTCAAAGCCACCGGCATCGTCATGCCGCAGAACCCCGAGGTCCAGATGGGTGGGCAGGGCCTGTACTCCACAGTTCCGGACTACATCCGATTCCTCCGCATGTGGCTGCGCGGCGGGGCGGGCGACGGTGGGCGCGTGCTCCGCAGCGACACCGTCGAGTGGGCGGCTCGCAACGGTCTCGCCGAGAGGCAGCGGGTCACGGCGTTGCGGGGCGTCGACCCGGTGATCACGCACGACGCCGAGTTCTTCCCGGGTCTGCCGAAGTCGTGGGCCTACACGTTCATGGTGAACGACGACGCTGCACCGACGGGCCGGAGTGCGGGTTCACTCGCCTGGGCTGGCCTGGCCAACCTGTACTTCTGGATCGATCGGTCCGCGGACATCGCCGGGATGTGGGCCTGTCAGGTACTGCCGTTCGCAGACCCCGCCGCCCTGCGCCACGCTCTCGACTTCGAGAGCGCCGTCTACCGGTCCATGTAGACGGACCGGTTCTCGGAAGTTCTCAGTCGTCGCCCGGAGTCTGGCGGGGAATGCCGGCCAGACCGCCCCAGAGCAGCGCCGCGGTGATCTCCACCGCGCTGGCCTTGTCGATGGGGCGGCTCGCGTCCACCCAGTACCGAGCGTTCACGACACTCGCACCGACCAGTCCCGCGGCGAGCATCCGGGACCGGTACGGATCCATCCCCGAATCCTGCATGACGAGACCGTGGACGGCGTCGACGCAGGCCTCGGTGGCGCCTTCCACACGCCGGATCACGGCCGGGTCCATGGCGTCGGAGGCGAATATGAGGCGGTATCCGGAGTTGTCGTCGTCGATGAAGTCGAAGAACGCCTCGACAGCCGCGAGGACACGACGGCGGTTGTCGACGGTGGTCAGCAGCGCCCGGTTCACGTCGGCGACGAGCTTCTCCGCGTGCGAATCGACCACGGCGATGTAGAGGTCGAGCTTCGACGGGAAGTGCTGGTACAGGACCGGTTTGCTCACACCGGCGTGAATCGCGATCTCATCCATTCCGGCGGAGTGATAGCCGCGCTCGACGAAGATCTCACTGGCGGCGTCGAGAAGCTGGCGGCGGCGTGCACTTCGCGGAAGGCGCGTGCTCGAGCGCCCGGCTGCGGCCGGAGCCGACGTCTGGGAACTGGGAGACGACATTCCCAAAGGATACTCGGAGCGCTTCAGATCACACTCATCCGGATCGCGGCCGAGGGTGGATGCGAGGTGAGAGGGGGCATCTATGAGAAAGTTGTGGCGTGACCGGTACACCAGACAACGGGGCGCAGCGTCCCCGCCGCCCGCGGCCCGACCAGCCGCTGCGTGCCCGCTGGGATCCGATCTCCGACAGCGGACGGTCGCGCTCCGAGCGGGTGGAGCGGCGCAAGCGCAGCACCCTGGGGCGGTTCGTCAACACATACGGCTGGCGCGCCTACGCCATTCCGGTGCTGGCCGTACTCACCGTGGTGCTGCTTGTGATGACCGTCCGCAATGACGGCGACACCGCGGTCGACAAGACCGCCGCTACCGGTGACGACGTACGCAACACCCACGTGCAGGACGAGACGACGCCGATCGGCGCCCCGACCGGGCAGATCCAGGAGGCGGCGCTGCCCGCCGGCGCCCTGCCCGGAGGCGGTCCGTTCACGCGCAAGGGAGACGAGGTCTACCGCGTGGTGCGCGGCACCGGGGACAAGCTGGGAACGGCCAAGCAGGTCTACACGTACACGGTCGAGGCGGAGAAGGGACTGTCGCCGCAGGACTACGGCGGCGACCAGGCCTTCGCGAAACTCGTCGACACGACGCTGGCGAACAAGAAGAGCTGGATCGGTGACGGCCGCGTCTCCTTCCGCCGCATCGACACCGGCGAGCCGGATCTACGGATCTCGCTCACGTCGACCGACACCGCCCGCGAACTGTGTGGATATCAGATCAAGCTGGAGACCTCGTGCTTCTATCCGCCCGACAAGCGCGTGGTGATCAACGAGGCGCGGTGGGTGCGCGGCGCGCAGGCCTTCCAAGGCGACGATCTGACGTACCGCCAGTACCTCATCAACCACGAGACCGGTCACGGCATCGGATATGAGAAGCACCAGCCGTGCAAGGAGAACGGTGCGCTCGCGCCGATCATGATGCAGCAGACCTTCGGTACCGCGAATGCGCAGATCATGGCGCTCGACCCGGACATGGAGGCCGACCGTACGCTGGTCTGCAAACCGAACGCCTGGCCCTTCCCCGCGAACTGACCACCGCCCGCTGACGGGATGGCTGGGACGTATTCGGGATCGGAGACGGAGGTCTGAAGAATGTCGTCCTTGCCGCCACTGGTGGAACCGGCAGCCGAACTGAGCCGGGACGAGGTCGCGCGCTACAGCAGGCACCTCATCATCCCGGACGTCGGCGTCACCGGGCAGAAGCGGCTGAAGAACGCCAAGGTGCTGGTGATGGGCGCGGGCGGGCTGGGGTCTCCGACTCTGCTCTACCTCGCGGCGGCCGGAGTCGGCACCATCGGCATCGTCGACTTCGACGTGGTCGACACGTCCAATCTGCAGCGCCAGATCATTCACGGGCTGGGAGACGTCGGCCGACTCAAGACCGAGAGCGCGCGCGACTCGATCGCCGAACTGAACCCGTTCGTCGACGTCCGGCTGCACAACCGGCGGCTGGAGGCGAAGGACGCGGTCGACCTGTTCTCGGAGTACGACCTGATCCTCGACGGCACCGACAACTTCGCGACGCGATATCTGGTGAACGACGCCGCGCTGCTGGCCGGGAAGCCCTACGTGTGGGGATCGATCTACCGGTTCCAGGGGCAGGTGTCGGTGTTCTGGGAGAACGCTCCCGACGGTCGCGGCGTCAACTATCGCGACCTCTATCCGCAGGCGCCGCCCCCGGGCTCGGTGCCGTCCTGCGCCGAAGGCGGCGTCCTCGGAGTGCTGTGCGCGTCGATCGGCTCGATCATGGCGACCGAGGCGGTGAAACTGATCTGCGGCATCGGTGAACCGCTGCTCGGCAGGCTGATGGTGTACGACGCGCTCGAGATGACCTACCGGACCGTGCGCCTCCGCAAGGATCCGCAGGGACGGCCGGTGACCGCACTGATCGACTACGACGAGTTCTGCGGCGTGGTGACCGACGAGGCCGCTGCGGCTTCCGCCGGGTCCACCCTCACCCCGGCGCAGGTCGACGCGGCGCTGCGTTCGGAGGCGCCGCCCGCGCTGATCGACGTCCGCGAGCCGGTGGAGTTCGAGATCAATCGCATCGCGGGCGCACAGCTGATCCCGAAGGGAGAGATCCTGTCGGGACGTGCACTGGGAGACCTGCCGCACGATCGGCCGATCGTGCTGTATTGCAAGACCGGAATCCGATCGGCGGAGGCGCTCGCCGCACTCAAGAGATCCGGGTTCGACGACGCCGCACACCTGCAGGGCGGCATCGTGGCGTGGGCCGCGCAGATCGATCCGACCATGCCGGTCTACTGAGCGCGGCTGTCACAATCGGCGACATGACCAGGCGACCGAGAGCACTGCTGCCCGCCGCGTTCAACACGGCGGCGGTGGCTGCGGCCGGGGTGGCGACGGGCCTGATGGCTGCCGTCCCGCTGTGGTTCCTCATCCCGGTGCTCGTGCCCGGCCTCGACCCGCTGTGGACGTACATCGGGGCGTGCGTGCTGGTCGTGGCCGGGTCGGCGGCGGCGATCGCAGTTCGGCTGACCGGTGCCGCGCGCATGCTGGCACTGGTCTTTCCGCTCGGCTTCGCTCTGGCGTGTGCGGTGCCGCCGGTGGTGAGCGAACTGGCGCAGAGCCTCTGACTGGACCGGTGTCGCTGCCCGGGAACGTCAGGCGTCCTGGGTAATCTGACGGACGTGACCATGATTGTCGAGCCGCCCGAACAGGTGTTGACCACGTTCGGCCTCACCGCGCATCCGCCCATCGCGATGGACGGCACCGGATGGCGCGTCGGCGAGGTGGTCCTGACGCTGGTTCCCGATCACGCGCGCGCCGCATGGTCGGCCACTGCGCGAGAGAACCTGTATGTCGAGGGAATGCGGATCGCGCGGCCCATCCGCGCCACCGACGGCCGTTACGTGGTGTCCGGCTGGCGGGCCGACACCTATGTCGCGGGCAGTCCCGAACCCCGGTACGACGAGGTCGTGGCGCTCGCTGACCGGCTGCACGCGGCGACGGCCAAACTCGAACGACCCCGCTTCATGCTGCAGCCGCCCGCGCCGCCGTTCAACGACGTCGACGTCTTCGTCGCGGCAGACAGGGCCGCCTGGGAGGACGTTCCGCTGCGGACGGCACGCGCCGCGGGAATGCCGGAGCCGACGAGCGAGGACGGGGAGCGCAGTCTCGCCGAACTGAAGATCCTCGGGAGTCTCCGCCGACCCGTCGACCTGCCGTCTCAAGTGGTGCACGGCGACCTTTTCGGCACGGTGTTGTTCGCGGGTGCCGCAGCTCCGGCGATCACGGACATCGTTCCGTACTGGCGTCCCGCGTCGTGGGCCGCGGCCGTGGTGGTCGTCGACGCGCTCGCATGGGGCGGTGCCGGCGAGGACCTGGTGGAGCGGTGGTCGAATCACCCGGAGTGGCCGCAGATGCTGCTGCGCGCGGTCATGTTCCGGCTCGCCGTCCACGGCATGCATCCGCGGTCGACCGCCGGTGCGCTGCCCGGACTTCTCAGGGTCGTCGACCTCGTCCGGATGATGGTTTAGTCCGGAACTCCCGTCGGTCCCGGACCGTCGGGGCGCATCCGGTGCGACTTCAGATCGATGCGGTCGTCGACGATTCGGACGCCTTCTTCGCGCAGTCGAGTCAATTGCCGCGCACGCAGGCCGGGCGATGGACGGCCGGAGGCCGGAACCACCCGATGCCACGGCAGGTCTGCCGAGTCGGTCCGCATGATCCACCCGACGATGCGCGGGCTGGACAGTCCCGCGGCGGCGGCGAGGTCGCCGTAGGTGCTCACCGCTCCCGGTGGGATGGCGGCGACCAGGGCCCGTACCGCCTCCACCTGATCCTCGGTGACCGCGGCCACGGCTACAGCAGGTCGCGCACCAGCGCGGCGCAGAAGTCGGGGACGAGGAACGGGATCATGTGCTCGGTGTCGACGCGGTGCACCGTCACCGTGTCCGCGCGCTCGGCGGCGCAGGCGGCGAGGAACTCCTGCCGGACGAAGGGCGGCTGCACCCGCTCGGCGACCACGACGTGCGTCGGGATGCCGGCGGGCGGGAGACGGAAGGCGCCGCTCATCTCGCTCCACGCGGTCGCGGCGGCCGGGGCCGACACTCGCCAGGCCACGCGTCCGCCGGCCGCCGGAACCAGGTGTTCGGCGATCTCGGCGTCGAGCACGTCGGCGGGCACCGCACTCCAGCCCTCCATCCGCTTGGCGGCTCTGGCGTCGTCGGCGTCCTGGTAGCCCCAGTTCGCCATCGACGTCTCGGCGATGAACCGGGCCCGTTCGGGGTCGAGACCTTGGGCCGGATCGAGCAGGACGAGGCCGCGAAACGCATCCGGCCGGCGCTCGGCGAGGGCCAGGGTCACCGCGCATCCGAAGGAGTGGGCCACCGCGACGACTGCCTGCCCGACGGGGACATGAGCGTCGAGGGCCGCGCCGAGCGCATCGGCGTGTTCGATGATGCTCCACGGCGGCTCCCAAGGGCTGCGGCCGTGACCGAGCAGGTCGGGCGCCACCACCCGTGTGCCGGGCAGGTGGTCGGCGGCCATCTGCTCCCAGCGGCGCCCGTGCCCGGTGAGGCCGTGAACCGCCAGTACCGCAGGCGCGCCGGGATCGTCGGTACCGAACAGGTGCGTGTGCAGCGTGCGCGTCGGCGAGGCGGGTCCGGGCATGCCTCGACTCTAATGGGGACTTCCGCCACCGGGACTGTCGGAGGCGCGTGCTTCCATAGGTTCATGACCCGTCCCAGCACCCGACTCGTCGCCGCGCCCGCCCCGGCGGACGGCGTGCGGTCGTGGCCGGCGTCGGCGTCGGCGGTGATCGGGGGACGGCACCGCGCCGATCCCTCGCGGCCCTGGCGGCCCTGGCGCGTGCACGGCGGTCCGGGAACGGGCAAGACGTCGCTGATCGTCGACGCGGCGGTGGCGCGGCTGCTCGACCCGGAGGTACACCCGGAGTCGGTGCTGGTGCTGGCGGCGAATCGTCGGGCCGCCGGTGAGCTGCGGTCGGAGATCACCCGGCGTGTGCTCTCGGCAGGCGGGAGTCTGGGCGGGGCCCTGCGGGAGCCGCTGGTGCGGACGGTTCACTCGTACGCCTTCGCGGTGCTGCGGCTGCAGGCGTCGGCGCACGGCAATCCACCGCCGCGGCTGATCACCGGATCGGAGCAGGACGTCATCCTGCGCGAACTGCTCGCCGGCGATGTGGAGGACGGTGCCGAGTACTGGCCGGAATGGCTGCGACCGGCGCTGACGACCGACGGTTTCGCGCAGGCCCTGCGCGACCTGATGATGCGGGCCGCCGAACGCGGGTTGGGACCGGACGATCTCGCCGAGCTCGGACGCCGGCACAACCGGCCGGAGTGGGTGGCCGCGGGACATGCCTTCCGCCAGTACGAGGAGGGAATGCTGCTGCGCGGGGCGGTCGGGCTCGATGCACCCGAGGCGAGTGTGACCGCGGTCGACGCCGCCGAGCTGATCGGTTCCGCGCTGTCGGCGTTCGCCACCGACCCCGAGGTCCTCGCCGGACAGCGGCAGCGCATCCGTCATGTCCTGGTCGACGACGCCCAACACCTCGACCCCCAGGCTGCGTTCCTGGTGCGCTTGATCGGGACCGGCGCCGACTCGACGGTGGTCACGTCGGACACCGATCAGTCCGTGTTCGGGTTCCGCGGCGCGGATCCGGCGTTCGCGGACGGGCTCACCGAGGACGATCCGGAACGAGACGTGGAGTTGACGACCGACTACCGGGGTTCGCCCGCGGTGAACGCGGTCGGCCGCGCGCTCGCGCTGCGGCTTCCGGGGAGCCGGCCCCACGGCTATCCCGAACCGGCCGACCGAGGCGATGACGCGGCCCGCCGTGGACACGCCGACGTCCGGGTCTTCTCGTCCGCAGCGAAGGAAGCGACGGCGGTGGCGGACATGATGCGGCGCGCCCACCTCTTCGACGGGGTGCCGTGGTCGGAGATGGCGGTCGTGGTGCGGTCGGTGCCCAGAGCGCTGCCCGCGCTGCGGCGGGCGTTCTCCTCGGCGGGGGTGCCGATGGCCACGCCCGCCACCGACGTCCCGATCCATCGGCAACGTGCGGTCGTGGCGTTCATGTTGATTCTCCGGGTGGCTGGGGGCGGGCCGCCGCTGGACGCCGACGAGGTGGTGTCGTTGCTCACCGGACCGGTCGGATCCGCCGATCCGTCCGGTCTGCGTCGGCTCCGCAGGGGAATCCGGCGCATCGACGAAGCGCGCGGTCGAGATGCCGATTCGCTGAGCTCGCTCGCCGCGGCCCTGGGCGATGCCGACCTGATGGACGTCTATCTGGCCGGTCTCACGGACTTCGAGGCGATCGCTCTCAAGCAGGTGTGCAAGGCGGTGGACGCCGCGCGAGCGGCGGAGGCGGCAGGCGTCGGCGTGGAGGAGACTCTGTGGCGCGCCTGGCGGGCCAGCGGACTCGAGCGGAGGTGGACCGCGCAATCGCTGCGGGGCGGACGCGGCGGCGACCAAGCCGACCGGGACTTGGACGCGATGCTCGCCATGTTCGAGGCGGCGGGGACCTTCGCCGACAACCTTCCGGCTGCCGGGGTATTGGGCTTCGTCGATTACCTCGGCCAACTCCAGATCCCGCGCGAGTCGCGGATCGCGGTGTCGGGCACGGAGGCGGTCGCGGTGGTGTCGGCACACGCCGCGACCGGCCGCGAATGGGAGGTGGTCGCGGTGCCGGGTGTGCTCGACGGTCTGTGGCCGTCGCTGCGCAGCCGGGGCAGCGTGCTGGGGACACCCGCGTTGATCGACCTGTTGAGCGGAGTGGGCGCCGACGCCGTCGACACCATCGCGCGCGGTTCGGTGATGCTCGCAGACGAGCGGCGACTGCTGCTCGTGGCATGCAGCCGGGCACGGTCGCGGTTGCTGGTCACGGCGGTCGAGGACGGCAGCGGCGACGCATCGCCGTCGCGGTTCGTCCCGGAACTGGCCGACGCGGTCGGCGGCTACGGCGCCGACGCAGACGGCGGCGAAGACGCCGACGAGGAAGTGCCGATCGATCCCGGTGTCAGGCGCGTGCTGTCGCTGCCGTCGCTCGTCGCCGAACTGCGGGCGGTGGTGGTGTCCGGCGCGGACGCCGACGGCGGACCCGACGAGCGGACGCGAGTGGCGGCGGCGCTGCTCGCCGATCTGGCTCAGGCCGGGGTGCCGGGCGCGGCTCCGGCCGACTGGTTCGGTCTGATGGGACCGAGCACGCAGAAGCCTCTGTGGACGGCGGACGACGGTCCTCGCACGCTCTCGCCGTCCAACGTGGAGGCCTTGACCAAGTGCTCGCTTCGATGGGTGCTGGAGCGGCACGGCGGGCGTGACGGCGACGCCGAACAAGCGGTCACCGGAACTCTGGTGCACACGCTGGTGCAGGCGGTGGCCGGCGACATGGATCGCGCAGAGGTCACCGAGGCGCTGCACGAGGTCTGGGGGAGGGTCTCGTCTCCTGCCCAGTGGTACAGCGCGCGCGAGTTGGAGCGGGCCGAAGGCATGCTCACCAACTTCCGCGACTGGCTGCGGCTGTCCCGGGCCGAGCTCACCGAGGCCGGTGTCGAGGTGGAGGTGGACGCCACGCTGCCCGCGGGCGTCGACGAGGCGGGGAACGCGTTGCTGCCGGTGCGGTTGGTGGGCCGCATCGACCGGCTGGAGACGGACGGCTCGGGTCGGCCGGTGGTGGTCGACGTCAAGACCGGTAAGACGCCGATCCGCGCCGCCGATGCCGAGATCCACCCGCAGCTGGCGTCCTACCAGTTGGCGTTGAAGCTGGGAGGGGTCCGGGCGAGCGCAGCGACGGGGAATGACCGGGCGAGCGCAGCGACGGGGGTTGCCGCTGACCCCGGTGGCGGTCGGCTCGTGTACGTCGCGAATGCGAACAAGACCACCGGTGCGGCCGAGCGTGTGCAGCCGCCGCTGACGCCGGAGCAGGTGGAGGAGTGGATCACGGTGGTTCGGGAGGCCGCGCGTGCCAGCGTGGGACCGGTCTTCGCAGCGACGCCGAACAGCGGGTGCGGACACTGTTCGCTGTCGCAGTCGTGCCCCGCGCAGCTGCGGGGGAAGGCGGTCATCGATGACTGATTCGTTGGTCCGGGAAGAGAGGTCGAGGCGGGCGCCGAGGATCGGGGCGCGGTCGCTGGCATCCGCCTTGGGACTGCCGCCGCCGACCCCGGAACAGGTGGAGGTGATCGAGGCTCCGCTGGAGCCGATGCTCGTGGTGGCCGGCGCGGGCGCGGGAAAGACCGAGACCATGGCTTCCCGCGTGGTGTGGCTGGTGGCGAACCGGCTCGTGGGACCGGAGGAGGTGCTCGGCCTCACGTTCACCCGCAAGGCGGCGAGCGAGCTCGCCGCCCGAATCCGACGCCGGCTGTCGATGCTCGCGGGGAGCCCGGCTCTGCTCGAATGGGATCCGGGCGGCGAGTTGGCGAGCCGGTTGCGCAGCGCGGACGCGGAGGTGAGCACGTATCACGCTTATGCGGGCCGTCTCATCGCCGATTACGGGCTGCTGTTGCCCGTGGAACCCACGGCCACTCTCCTCAGCGAGACCGAACTGTGGCAGTTGGCGTTCTCGGTGGTCGCGTCGTGGCCGGGTGAGCTGAAGACCACGAAGGTTCCCGCGTCGGTAACGGAGGCGGTCTTGCGCCTCTATTCGGAGATGGCAGAGCATCTGGTCGGCGTCGACGATCTGCGGGCGGCGGGTACCGACCTGTATCGCTTGGTCGACACCCTCCCGAAGGGGCCGGGGCAGCGCGCCGAACCCAACAAGAAGCTCCGCGACATCCAGGCGGTCATCGACGAACGCCGGGAGTTGATTCCGCTGGTGTCGGCGCTCCGCGAGGCGATGGCGGCGCAGGGTGCGCTTGATTTCGGCAGTCAGATGTCGCTGGCCGCCCGACTGGTGTCGGAGCATCCCGAGGTCGTCGACGCCGAGCGCGCCGGTATCAAGGCGGTTCTGCTGGACGAGTACCAGGACACCGGCCACTCACAGCGGATTCTGCTGTCGGCGTTGTTCGGCGGGCATTCGGTCGGCGGCAGGCGGGCGATCGCGGTCACGGCCGTCGGCGATCCGATCCAGTCGATATACGGCTGGCGTGGTGCCTCGGCAGCCAACCTCCCGCGCTTCGCCCGCGACTTCCCGCGCCCGGACAGCAGGGACGCTCATCGCCGGGAGCTGCTGACCAGTTGGCGGAACTGCCGCGGTGCCCTCTACTTGGCGAATCGGACCTCGGAGGAGTTACGACGCCGGGGCGTGCCGGTGAGCGTCCTGCGAGCCCGTCCCGACGCGCCCGCGGGCACGGTTCGCCTGGCACTCACCGAGACCGTCGTCGAGGAGCGATCATGGATCGCCGACCGCATCGAGGACTACTACACGTCCGCTCAGCGGGACGGGGTCGCGCCGCCGACCACCGCGATCCTCGTGCGACGCAACGAGGATTCGGCGCCGCTCGCCGCGGAACTGGAACGGCGGGGCATCCCGGCCGAAGTGGTCGGCATCGGCGGACTGCTGCACGTTCCGGAGATCACCGACATCGTTGCGACGCTGCGACTGATGGCCGATCCGATGGCCGGCACCGCCGCGATGCGACTGCTCACCGGTGCACGATGGCAGCTGGGGGCGGCGGATCTCGCCGCGCTGTGGCGCCGCGCGCGCGAGCTCGCCGCGGGCGTCGGTGCGCCGACCACCGGTGCCGTCACCAGCCGGGAGGCGCTCGACGAGGCCCTGGACGCGGCGTTGCCGGGCGAGGCCGTCGACTCGGCGGGACTGTGCGATGCGCTCGCCGACCCGGGCGACGCCTCCCGCTACAGTGCGGCCGGATACGAACGGATCACGACCTTCGGCAGGCAGCTCGACGGATTGCGACGACGGATCGGCCAACCGCTGCCCGAGCTGGTGGCCGACGTCGAACAGACGATCGGCGTGGCGGTGGAGGCGCAGATCCGTGCGCGCCGGATGCGCGGCGAGGTCACCGGGCGCGAACACCTCGACGCCTTCGCCGAGTACGTGACCCACTACGCCGAGCGTCCGGGGGCGACTCTCCCCGGGTTGCTCGCCTTCCTCGACGCCGCCGAGACCGTCGAGAAGGGACTCGAAGCCGGGCAGGTGGAAGTGGCGCAGCAGCGGGTCCAGATCCTGACCGTGCATGCGGCGAAGGGCCTCGAATGGGATGTGGTGGCGCTGCCGCACGTGGCCGAGCGGATCTTCCCGAGTGGAAAGGCGGAGACCACCTGGCTCGGCTCGGCGCGGGAACTGCCCGCGGAGTTGCGCGGAGATCTCGCACGCGACGGTGACGAGGGCTTCCCGCCGCTCGACCTCACCGACGTCGGCGACCGCAAGGAACTCGAGGCGGCGATCGACGCGCATAAGGAGGCGATCGGCCGACGGCGGCTCGAAGAGGACCGTCGCCTGCTGTACGTCGCGCTCACCCGCGCCAAGCACACACTGCTCGTCTCCGCGCATCACTGGTCGGAATCGGGAGACAAGCCGCGCGGTGGTTCGGAGTTCTACATCGAGCTGGCCGAACTCGTCGCCGACGCCGCGGCCGGCCGTGCCTCCGACGAGGTGGAACCCTCGGGCTTGCACATCGACGTCGACGCGCCGCCGCCCGCACCGGATGCCGCCAACCCTCTCACCGAGCAACAGATCAGCGTCGCCTGGCCGGTGGACCTCCTCGGCGACCGGCGTGCTCCGATGATCGCGGCCGCCGAACTGGTCGACGCCGCCCGCGCCGAGCGGGCATTGTTCGCCGTCGCCGATACCGAGCCGGCGGATGTGGACGCGCGCGAGTGGCAGCGCGAAGTGGCCGTCCTGCTCGAGGAGCACGCGCGGGCGGGGGAGACGACGGTGGACGTGGAACTGCCGGGACACCTCTCGGTGAGTCAATTGGTGGAACTCGACTCCGACCAGGAGGCATTCGCGGCCCGTCTCCGGCGGCCCGTCCCGTATCGCCCCAACCCCATGGCACGACGCGGTACGGCGTTTCACGCCTGGGTCGAGCGCAGGTTCGGCGCCACGCGGCTGCTCGACGTCGACGAGCTTCCGGGAGCCGCCGACGCGACAGCCGGACCCGCCGAGGACGATCTGGATCTGTTGCGCAGCCGGTTCCTCGCCTCCGAGTGGGCCGACCGCACGCCGCTGGAGGTGGAGGTCGGCTTCGAGACGGTCATCGGATCGACGGTGGTCCGCGGGCGGATGGACGCGGTCTTCGCAGACGGCGACGGCGCGTTGATCGTCGACTGGAAGACCGGCGCCGTACCCGAGCCGGCGCGGCGCAAGCCGCTGTTCGTTCAGTTGGCCGCCTATCGTGTCGCGTGGTCTCAGCTGTCGGGAATCCCCCTAGAGAAGGTGCGGGCGGCCTTCGTCTACGTGCGGCACGACTTCACTCTGGAACCGGCCGATCTCCCCGGCCCCGATGAACTCGCGCGGATCCTCGCCGACCCGGGCGCATCGTGACCGCTGCCATCGTGACCGCTGACCGTCGGCGGTCCGGTCCATGCAGTAGCCTCCCATGCGTGATGTCACAGTCGGCGCGGGCGAGGTGGAGTTCCCGTGCGTGAGCGGTTACGGCGGCGGCGCGGCGGCGGACTGGTGGACGAGCCGGACTACGCGCTCGTCGGCGTCGTCCGGATCCCGGAGCATGAGAAGAGCCCGGCGCGGGCGATCGGCAGGCGCGTGGCGTGGGCTTTGACCGCGCTGCTCGTCTGCTCGGTGGTGGTCTATCTGGATCGCGACGGATACCACGACGCCCGCGACGTCCCGATGAGCTATATCGACGCGCTGTACTATTCGGCGGTCACCCTGTCGACCACCGGTTACGGCGACGTCACTCCGATCACCGAGTCGGCACGATTGGTCAACATCGTCTTCATCACCCCGCTGCGCGTGCTGTTCCTGATCGTGCTGATCGGTACGACCCTCGAAGTCCTGACCGAGCGTTCGCGGCAGGCGATCAAGATTCAGAGCTGGAGGAATCGGGTGCGCAACCACACCATCGTCATCGGCTACGGCACCAAGGGGCGCACAGCGATCGACGCGGTGATCGCCGACGGCGTCAAGCCCGCCGAGATCGTCGTGGTCGACAAGGACCCGAACGCGCTCGAATCGGCGAGTGCTCACGGTCTGGTCACCGTCCGCGGCGACGCCACCAAGTCCGACGTGCTGCGGCTCGCCGGCGTCCAGCACGCCTCCGCGATCGTGGTGGCCGCCAACCGAGACGACACCGCGGTGCTGGCGACGCTGACCGCACGCGAGATCAATCCGCGCGCCAAGATCGTTGCGTCGATCAACGAGGCCGAGAACACCCACCTGATGCGGCAGTCGGGCGCCGACTCCGTCGTGGTCTCGTCGGAGACCGCCGGTCGTCTCCTCGGCATCGCCACCATCACCCCGTCCGTGGTGGAGGTGGTGGAGGATCTGCTCAGCCCAGAAGAGGGTTATGCGATCGCCGAACGTGAGGTGGAACCGTCGGAGACCGGCGGTTCACCGGCGCACACCAAGGATCTGGTCCTCGGTGTGGTGCGCGACGGCAAGCTGTACCGGGTCGGAGACGAACGCGTCGAGGAGATCGAGGTCGGCGACCGACTGCTGTACGTCCGCCAGGGCGGATCGGTCTGATGGCCTCGTTCGAGCTCGTCGAACCGCCGCTGCTGTCGCGGGCGGAGATCGACCGCGCCGACCAGGTGCGCAAAGACCCGGAGCGTCTCGCTGCGGGATGGGCGCAGGCGCGCGTCCTGCCGGTGGACCACCGCGGCCGCTATCCGGTCACCGACCGCGGCGCGCTGCGATGGGCGCGGGCCGCGGAGTACGGTGCTGAACCGGTCGCGGGAGCGGTCTTCCTGGGGGTGGCGGACTGCGATCTGTGGGCCGTTCGGGTGGATGAGGTTCACGAGCCGGTGGCCGATCCGCGAACAGGCGCCCATCTGCTCTCCGCCGACGAGGCGGGACTGCTGGCGACAGCGCTGGGGGTGCTGAACTGGCACCGCACCGCGCAGTTCTCGCCGGTCGACGGCCGCCCGCTCGATCTCGTGCAGGGCGGTTGGCTGCGCCGCGACGGCGGTTCGGGTGCCGAGGAGTATCCGCGCACGGACCCGGCGGTGATCATGCTCGTGCACGACGGAGCCGACCGTGTCCTTCTCGGCCGGCAGGCCGTGTGGCCCGACCGTTGGTTCTCCACGCTGGCGGGTTTCGTCGAGCCGGGAGAGTCGCTGGAGCAGTGCGTTCGGCGCGAGGTGTTCGAGGAGGCGGGGATCCGGGTCCACTCGCCGCAATACCTGGGCTCGCAGCCGTGGCCGTTCCCGAGGTCGCTGATGCTGGGTTTCGAGGCGCTCGGCGACCCCGCCGAACCGCTGACCTTCCGCGACGGCGAGTTGGGCGACGCGAAGTGGTTCCACCGGGACGAGGTGCTCGAGGCGCTGGCGCGCGAAGACGACTGGGGCGCCGACAACCCCGGCTCGCGGCTGATGCTGCCGGGATCGGTATCGATCGCACGGAGCCTCATCACCGGTTGGGCTCGGGCACCGAGGCGCTGATACCCCGCGCCTCCGACGACTCCCGGAATGTGCTGAGATTGCGGCATGAGTGATGCGGCAGCGAACCCGGAACTGACTCTGTACACCACCTCCTGGTGTCCGTTCTGCAACCGGCTGAAGGCCGGTCTGGAACGCAACGGCGTGGAGTGGACCGAGATCGACATCGAGGCCGACCCGGACGCCGCCGAGTTCGTCGGCAGCGTCAACGGCGGCAACCACGTCGTTCCGACCGCTCTCTACGCCGACGGGTCTACGGCGACCAACCCGTCCGTCGGCGAGGTGATGAGCAGGCTCGGCAGGCTGTAGGACGGCCCAGCGCGGGGGCTCGGGCCGCCGGCTGGGCTCCCACGACACTGAGGAACCGGCTCTGAACTGCGGAGACGAGCAGTGTCGCAGGGGCATGAGAACGTAGTAGGCATGACAGTGATCGGGCATCCAGCGGCGGAAGGCGGAGTCACCTCAGGCCTTGATCCAGAACAGCTCGAAGCGGTTCTCGCGCCCCGAGGACCCGTCTGCGTGCTCGCCGGCGCGGGTACCGGCAAGACGCGCACCATCACCCGGCGGATAGCGCATCTGGTCGACTCCGGGCAGGTGAACCCCGAGCAGGTGCTGGCCGTCACGTTCACCGCGCGAGCGGCCGCGGAGATGAGGGAACGGCTGGAGTCGCTCGGCGTCGCCGGACCCGGCAACCGGATCGCCGCCCAGACCTTCCACGCCGCCGCCATGCGCCAGCTCCGCTACTTCTGGCCGATGGCGATGGGCGACATGCGCTGGGAACTGCTGGAGCACAAGTTCCGGATGGTCGGTAGAGTCTCGCGCGAATTGGGCCTCGACGTCGCCGACCGCGATCTGCTGCGGGATCTGGCGTCGGAGATCGAATGGGCGAAGTCGTCGGGTCTGGGTCCGGGGCAGTATGCGGAGGCGGCGCGACGCACCCACCGCGACCTTCCGGCCGACCCTGCGACGGTCGCGCAGGTGTTCTCCGCGTATGAGGCGGCCAAAGTCGCGCCGAACGGCGACCGACTGCTCGATTTCGAGGATCTGCTCACCTTCACCACCACGATCCTGCGGTCGGACCCGTCGATCGCCGAAGAGTTCCGGTCCCGCTACCGCAGCTTCGTGGTGGACGAATACCAGGACGTCACTCCCATCCAGCAAGACCTGCTCGACGCATGGCTCGGCGGACGCGACGACCTCACCGTCGTCGGCGACGCGAATCAGACCATCTACAGTTTCACCGGCGCGACGCCGACGTACCTGCTCGACTTCACCCGCCGGTACCCGGAGGCCACGCTGGTGCGACTGCAGCGCGACTACCGCTCCACTCCGGAGGTGGTGAGTCTGGCGAACGCGGTCATCGGCAAGGCCCGCGGCCGCATCGCGGGCACGCGGCTCAAACTCGTGGGCCAACGGCCGTCGGGACCGGAACCGGTCTTCGCCGGATTCGACGACGAGATCGCCGAAGTGGTCGGAGTGGTGGCGAAGATCCGGTCGTTGATCCGCACCGGTGTCCCGGCCTCGGAGATCGCGGTGCTCTACCGGGTCAACGCTCAGTCCGAGGCCTACGAGGAGGCGCTGTCGGAGGCGGGGATCGACTACCAGGTCCGCGGCGCGCAGAGCTTCTTCGAGCGGCCCGAGATCGTGGCGGGGATGCGGCGCCTGACGTCTCTGGCGGCGGGGGCCGCACCCCCGCCGATGGCGCCGGTGGACGCCGTGCGGCATGCGCTGCACTCCGTCGGGCTCACCGAGTCCGAGCCGAAGGGCGCCAACGCGCGTGCGCGATGGCAACAGCTGCTGCGTCTGATGGAGATCGTGGAGTCGATCGCCGGGGAGTCACCAGAACTGGACTTCGCCGGACTGGTGGCAAGGCTCGAAGAGCGGTCGCGGATGCGACACGCGCCGGTCGGTGCGGGCGTCACGCTGTCGTCGATGCACGCGGCCAAGGGCCTCGAATGGGATGCGGTGTTCCTGACCGGACTGCATGAGGGATCGATGCCGCTCGGGCGTGCGTCCAAGACCACCGAAGAAGTCGAAGAGGAGCGCAGGCTCTTCTATGTGGGTGTCACGCGGGCACGTGAACACCTGCACCTGTCGTGGAGTCTTTCGAGAGGGGAGGGGCGGGGCGCCAAGCGTCGTCGTTCCCGATTCCTCGAGGCACTGGTGCCGAATCCGGCCGCCGACCTCGATCCGCTGCCCGAGCGCCGCGACCCCGATCCCGACGTCCTCGCCGCGCTGACCGCCTGGCGCAAGGACTTCGCCGAGTCCGAGGGCATCTCGGCGGTCAACGTGATGAGCGTGTCGATGATCCGCTCGATCGCCACTGCGGTGCCGACTTCGATCGACGAGCTGGCGAAGGTGCGCGGCTTCGGAGCGGAGCGGGCAGACGTGATCGGGGCGCGGATCCTTGACGTGATCGATGCCGCCCTCCCCGGGCGCCGACGCGGCGAAACCGCAGGTAGAAAATAAGTTGTGCGCCGTTGGCGGCGCGCATACAGTACAGAAGTACATCACGCGGTGCGGAGATCCTCTGTGCCGTCCGGAGCCGCACGAGAGAAGGGAATCGACCAGTGAACTGGCAGACAGTACATCTCGCTGCAGCGGCAGCGCCCATGGCGCGAGCGCGCCGGCGATTCCCAGTGGCCCCCGTGGACGGCGATCCGACGTCCTACCGAATGTCTCACTCCTAGAGACCAGCGGAACCTTCGAGGCCACGGCGAATCGCGATAGCGAACCCCGTGGCCTTTCTCATCGCACCACCACGAGTAGGCCCGGGTTCATCAGACCAGCATCTGCGAACGAAAGCCGACCTACTTTGTCTACCTTGACCATTCCCCGAATAGAACTGCCCTGCCAGTCCACCGACTACGACGCCGACCTGTGGTTCGCCGACCGACCGGACCTCCTGGAGGAGGCGAAGAGCCTGTGCCGACAATGCCCACTGCGGACCCAATGCCTCGAGAGCGCGATGGAGCGCGAAGAGCCGTGGGGAGTCTGGGGTGGGGAGATCTTCGAGCGCGGTGTCGTCATCGCGCGGAAGCGGCCCCGTGGCCGTCCGCGGAAGAACGCGGCCGTCGCATGATCGTCGCGTCGCCGCTCAGCTCGCGAGGCCGGGCACCCATTCGTTCAGAATCGCGCGATACGGTGCCTCCGCGTCGAGTTGAGCGGCGATCCCGACACATCCGATGAGGACACGGAAGACCATCACGTACTCGCGTGGAACATTCAGATTCCGCGACGTCTTGTAGACGTCGCCGTTGATGTCGGTGGCCATCCCCGCCGCGCGCTGCAGCCACTTGCGCGTGAAATGGAAGGTGTCGCTGTACAGCGGATCCACGTACGGCTGCAGGTAGTTGGCGAGGTCCTCCGGGCTCACGCGGTCGGCGTGCGAAGCCTGAATGAAGTTGGCGGCCACCATCTCCTCGCGCAGTTCGTCGTACCGCCTGTCACGCGCGAGGGCCAGAATCGGGCCCGTGTTCGCAGGCAGCCCGTCCGGGTAGTGCCCGACGGCACCGAAATCGAGGATCCCGAAACGCCCGTCGTCGAGAACGTAGAAGTTTCCGGGGTGCGGATCACCGTGCAGCATTCCCACACGCGCAGGCGAGCTGATCTCAAAGGTCGTCATCTTGGTGGCGGCGTCGTTGCGCTGCTCCTGCGTGCCCTCGACGATCAGCTTCGACAGCCGGGTGCCGTCGATCCACTCCGAGACCACGACCTTCGGCGCACTCGCCACCACCTTCGGAACCAGGAAATCCGGATCGCCGTCGAAGGCGCGGGCGAACGCCCGCTGGTTGTCGGCTTCGGTGATGTAGTCGAGTTCGTCCTCGGTCCGGTCGATGAGCTCGTCCACCATCGCCTTGACGTCAGTGCCGGGCGAGAGCTTCTGAATCAGTCCCGACATGCGGCTCAGGGTCTTCAGATCGGCCTTCAGGGCATGGTCGGCGCCCGGATACTGGACCTTCACCGCGACCTCGCGGCCATCGGACCACACGGCCTTGTGAACCTGGCCGATGCTGGCGGAGGCGGCGGGCTCGTCGCTGAACTCGCGGAATCGTTCGGGCCAGCGGGTGCCGAGCTGCTGATCGAGCACCTTGTGCACGGATTTGGCGGGAAGCGGCGGCGCTTCCGCCTGCAGCTTGGTCAGCGCTTCCCGGAAGGGCTCACCGAATTCGTCGGGGATCGCGGCCTCCATGATCGAGAGCGCCTGTCCCACCTTCATGGCCCCGCCCTTGAGTTCCCCCAGGACCGCGAACAATTGCTCGGCGGTCTTGTTCATCAACTCGGCGTTGACTTCTTCTCGGCTCTTGCCCGCGATCCGCTTGCCGAACCCGGCGGCAGCGCGCCCGGCCATGCCCAGGGGGAGTGCGGCCAGTTTCGCGTTGCGACGACCCTGGCCGCGTGTGATCTCGCTCAATGGTGTCCTTTCGCCGCGTGATCGAGGATAGTGGAAACCGTTTCGCCCGGTGCACCGCCGCATCGCACGAAGCATTCGCAGCGCGGATGCACCGGTGCCGGGGCGAGCGTCATCCCGCACGGCAGCGGCCGGAACTCGAGCCGCTTTCCGGCCACCGCCGGCGGCGCCGGATCCGCGGCTCGCAGTGCCGCGCCGATCTCGCCGATCTGCGCGTGCGCCATCGCCACCGTCGCCAGACGGGTCGCGGTCCCGCCGGCGCCGGCGACCCCCTGCAGGGTGGCGGCGAGCACCGGCCATCCGGGATCGACGTCGGTGCGGTGCAGCTCGAGGCACCGCAGGCAGCTGGTGGCTCCCGGCAGCACCAGCGGCCCGACGACCCCCACGTCGTCGTGGATGTGCACCGCGAGGTGGGGGATCCGCGCAGACATCAGCGGCTCGTACACGGCCGGGTCGGGAACCGGCTGGTCGGCGAGAACCACCAGCTGCGGCCGGGGCCCGGGACCGCCGAGCGGACCGCGCGGATCGCAGACCTCGGTCCGGTGTCCGTCGAGCGGCAACCCGGACAGCAGCAGCCTGGCGATTTCGCCGTGACCGACGATGCCGATGGCGAGGCGTGCGGATGCAACAGTTTCGGACTCCACCGCCTTGCCCGCGGCGACCAGCCGGTCGAGCATCTCCCAGAACCTCGACGCCGAGAGACCAGACGACCGCAGATCACGGCGCAGATGGCGGTAGCGCTGCGGCGTCCGGAGGCGTTGCAGAAGCGCCGCGACCGCAGCCGTCGACACTCCGCGACCGAGTTCCACCGTGAGCGCGGTCAGCGGGTCGGAGCCGATGTGCAGCCGGCCGTCGGGGCGGATGAGGACCGGTGTGCCGGACGTGAGAACCGGGAGCGCGTCGCGTGCGGGCATGACGACCACGCTGGCAGCGCAGCCGGTTCTCGGCGAACCCGAATTCCACAGGTTCGACGAGCTCTGGAATCAGCGCTGGTCGGAACCCTCGCCGTCGCCGCCGGAAGCTCGGCCGTCGTCGCCTGGCTCGGCGTCACCGTCGCCGCTCTCGGCAGTGAACTGGCGCTCCAACTCGGCGATGGCGTCGTCGATACCGGAGACGTCGCCTCCGACGATTCGGTCGATGAAACCCGCCGGATTGTCGAGGTCGTCGGCGTCGGGAAGCAGGTCCGGATGGCCCCACACACCGTCGCGCGTCGCGATGTCCGACGCCTCGGTGAGCGCCCGCCACAGGGCGGCCGCCTCACGCAGTTTGCGCGGACGCAGATCCAGACCGATCAACGTCGCGAAGGTCTGCTCGGCGGGACCGCCGGACGCGCGGCGCCTGCGCATCGTCTCACTGAGCGCGGCCGTGCTCGGAATCCGGTCTCCGAGCGCATTCGACACCACCAGCTCCACCCAGCCCTCGACGAGTGCGAGCAGCGTCTCCAGACGGCTGAGCGCCGCCTGCTGCGCCGGGGTCGTCTCCGGTTCGAATGAGGCGGCCGAACCCATCAACTCCTCGAGCTTGCCCGGATTGGAGAACAACTCCTGCGGGTCGATCTCCGTCGCCAGATTCTGCAGTCCGCCGAGGTCGATGCGGATGCCGCGGGCGTACTCCTCCACGGTCGCCAGCAATCGCTGCTTGAGCCACGGAACGTGCGCGAACAATCGCACGTGCGCGGCTTCCCGCGCCGCGAGGAAGACGACGATCTCCTGCGCGGGCAGATCGAGTCCCTCGGCGAATCGCGCGATCGCCTCGGGAAGCAGCACCCCGAGACCGTCCGGCGCCAAGGGCAGGCCGATGTCGGTGGAGGTCAATACGCCCCCGGCAAACTGCCCCAGTCCCTGACCCAGCTGGGTCCCGTACATCGTGCCGCTGAGCTGGCCGATCATCGCCATCATCGGGCCGGCGAAAGCCTTCGCCTCCTCGGGCAGACCGGCGTCCATCGTCTTCGACATCTGCTCGGCGATCGGATCGCACAGCGTCCGCCACGTCGGCAGCGTGTTCTCCAGCCAGTCCACGGGCGTCCACGCCGCCGTCGAACGGATCCCCGCGGGCATCGCGGTCTGCTCATCGAGCCAGACCTCCGCCAGCCGGACCGCGTCCGCCACCGCCTGGTGCTCCTTCTCGAGCATCGGAGTGAACGAGCCGATCTGCCTGCGCGCCAGGTTCGCGGCCACGTCGTAGTTGACGGGACCGGAGCCGCCGCCGGCCATGCCCGCGCCCATGCCGCTGAACATGTTCCCGAGTTGACTGAACAACTGACCCAGCTGCGAGGGATCGACCGCGCCGCCTTCGCCCAGCGGGAATCCGAAGGGGTTCGACGGGTCGCCGCCCGGCGTGCCGCCGCCGCTCTGGCCACCGTTGTTCTTGTCCGGGTCGTTCTTGTCCCGGTCGTTCGACGACGAGAACCCGAAGGGCAGATCATTCATACCTTCAACGGTACCGGGCCGAAGCTCGGCACATCTCCCGTCGCTGCGCTCGCCCGGTCACCTGCGGGCTCCGGGAATCGGGCTGCATTACCCTGGGCCGGGTGACCATCAAGCCCGCCCATCGCCGTATCGCCACGATCACCGTCGGCGTGGTAGTCCTCCTGGCGTTCGTCATCGCAGGCATGACGCTTCGGGTGCCGTATGTGGCGCTCGGGCCCGGCCCGACGGTCAACACGCTCGGCGACGTGGAGGGCAAGCCCGTCGTCGAAGTGACCGGAGCGGTGGACCCGGACCCGAAGGGCAATCTCAACCTCACCACGGTCTCGCTCCGCGACGGACTCTCGCTGTTCCAGGCGCTCGGAATGTGGGCCTCGGGTACGTACGAACTGCAGCCGCGTGAGCTGTACTACCCGCCCGACCAAACGGTGGAACAGGTGCAGCAGCAGAACACCGAGCAGATGAGCGGCTCGGAGACCAACGCGACGATGGCCTCGCTGAACTACCTGCACAAGCCGGTCGCGATCGGCGTCGGCGCCGTCGCGAGCAAGGGGCCGGCCGACGGCAAGCTCGCTCCGCGCGACCGCATCCTCACCCTCGACGGCGTCGCGATCGACGGGCCCAAGGCACTCGCCGACGTCCTCGCCCGGCACAAGCCCGGCGACGAGGTGGAACTGACGGTCCAGCGCGGACCGCAGCGACTGACCCAACAAGTCAAGCTCGGGGCCCGCCCGGACGATCCCGCCAAGGCCTTCCTCGGGGTGACGCCGCAGATGATGGCAGCGGACCCGAATATCAACATCGTGTTCAACGTCGGAGACATCGGCGGACCGTCGGCGGGTCTGATGCTGACCCTCTCGGTGATCGACCACCTGACGCCCGGCGACCTGTCACACGGTCAGTTCGTCGCGGGCACCGGCACCATCGACCCGAACGGCAAGGTCGGCACCATCGGCGGCATCCCGCACAAGATCAAGGCGGCCCGAGACGCCGGAGCGACGGTGTTCCTGGTTCCGGCCGGCAACTGCGATGCCGCGAAGTCCGATGCGCCCGACGGCATCGAACTGGTCAAGGTCGACACGCTGACCGACGCGGTGAACGCGCTCGACACCCTCGGCACCGACGAGGCCCGCCCGCACTGCTGAATCGGCACTGCTGAATCGGTCAGCCGTGCAGAGTCTCGGCGAGAGCGTCGAGCAGATTCGGTGCGATGTCCGGGTGAGTCTGCAGATCCCCCGACTGCTGCTCGCCCTCTCGGAGCGCGAGCAGCGCCACCCGCTGCCCGGTGCGGAGCACCCCCGCCGCGAGCCGTGCCGTCTTCCGCTCGGGATGGCTGTGAGCGGCTCGCCGCGCCGCCTCGTCGGCGGCGTCGGGATCGGCCAGCAGCGGTTCCAGCGCCGCGTCGAGATCGGCCTCGGCGTCGGGCGGCAGCAGGGTGATCTCGGTGACGACCGCCGAGCCCACCACTTGCTCCGGCCACGCGACGGTGGTCAGCAGCTCTTCGAGGTCGGCGGTGCTGGTCTCCTGCACCACCGGGCTCAGAGCGGAGTCGTCGCCGGGATCGACGAGGCCCGGCGCCTGGGACGCGAGCACCGCGGTCGGTACCAGGGCGAACAGTGTCGGCGCCGAGCCCCAGGGCAAGTCGGAGGCGTAGGCGAGGCACTGGGCGAGGGCATTGCCGAGATCGGCTTGGGAGAAGCCGGCGCCTGCGGAATCATCGGAAGACGTCACGCGCCCATTGTGCAGCCTGGACGGTTGCGGCGGAGAACGGAGCCGACTCGGGCGAATCGGTAAGCTGGTCGGCATTGCTGTCGCACGCGCGCGAGCAGAGACGAATCAGGGAGCTTATACAAGTGGTGAGCATGACCGGATCGGGCGGACGGCCGACGTTGTCCCGGAGGGCGAAGATCCTGATCGGGATCGGTGTCGGACTGCTGATCCTGCTGTTGGTGGGTCCGCGAGTGGTCTCACTGATCACCGACTGGCTCTGGTACTCCGACCTCGGGTACTCCGAGGTGATGTCCACCATGCTCACGACGCGTCTGGTGACCTTCCTGGTGGTCGCGGTCGTGGTCTCGGCGATCGTCTTCGGCGGCATCTTCGCGGCCTACCGTGCACGTCCGGACTTCGTGATGCTGGCGAGCCCCACCGACCCGCTGGCGCGCTACCGGACGGCGGTGGGCATGCGGCCCAAGCTGTCGGTTCTGGTGCCGTCGGTGTTCATCGGCATCGTGGCGGGTCTCATCGCCCAGGGCTCCTGGGCCACGGTTCAGATGTTCATCAATCGCGAACCCTTCGGGATCAAGGATCCTCAGTTCGGCCTCGACATCGGGTTCTACTCGTTCTCGCTGCCGTTCTTCCGGATGATGCTCGACATCATCTTCATCTCGCTCGTCATCGCGTTCATCGGGAACCTGATCACGCACTACGTCTTCGGCGGACTGCGGCTCGGCGGCGGCGGACGTCGCGGATCGTTGACGCGGGCGGCACGCATCCAGTTGGCCGTGATCGCCGGACTGTTCATGATCGCGAAGGCCATCGGTTACTGGTTCGACCGATACGACCTGCTCAGCAGTGACCGGCGCGGCGACATCTTCACCGGCGCCACCTACACCGACATCAACTACGTGCTGCCGTCGAAGCTGATCCTGATGGCGATCGCGATCGTCTGCGCCATCGCATTCTTCGCCGCGATCGCCCTGCGCGACCTGCGCATCCCGGCGCTGGCCGCGGTGCTGATGCTGCTCTCGGCGCTGGTGATCGGCGTCGCGTGGCCGGCGGCGATGGAACAGTTCGCCGTCAAGCCCAGCGCCGACACGAAGGAAGCCGAGTACATCGAACGCAACATCGCGGCGACCACCGAGGCCTACCGGATCCGCAACGGCAAGGACGTCGTCTACGACAACGACTGGGCGCGCAGTCCGGCGAATCCGGCCACCGTCAACTCCGACGCGGCGACGCTCTCGAACATCCGCATCCTCGACCCGGCGGTGATGTCGACCGCGTTCTCGCAGCGGCAGGCGCTCAAGAACGTCTACGGCTTCCCCTCGCAGTTGGCGGTGGACCGCTACCCGGTCACCCAGGACGGCGAGACCCAGCAGCGCGACTTCATCGTCGCCGCGCGCGAACTCGATCCGTCGCGCCTGAGCGGCAACCAGAACAACTGGCTCAACAAGCACACCGTGTTCACTCACGGCAACGGGTTCATCGCCGCGCAGGCCAACAAGGTCGACGAGGCACCCAACGGCGACACCAATTCCGACTCCGGCGGACTCCCGGTGTTCCTGGTCTCCGACGTCAACACGGTGAATACACCCGAGTACAAGGCGACCGCACCGATCAAAGTTCGTGAGCCGCGCATCTACTTCGGCGAGATGATCGCGAAGGTGAACCCCGACTACGCCATCGTGGGTACGGGCGGCTCGGACGAGGGCCGCGAGTACGACGGGGACAACGAGAACTACCGCTACCGCGCCGATTCCGGCGTTCCCCTCAGCAACTGGGGTACGCGTCTGCTGTACGCGCTCAAGTACGGCGAGCGCAACTTCATCCTGTCCAGCGCGGTCGGCGACCAGTCGCGGATCCTGTACGACCGCGATCCGCGCGACCGGGTCAAGAAGGTGGCGCCGTGGCTGACCACCGACTCCAAGACCTACCCTGCGGTCATGGCCGACGGCTCGATCAAGTGGATCGTCGACGGCTACACGACCCTCGACAACTATCCCTACGCGCAGCGCATGGCCTTGCAGGCGGCGACGGCCGACTCCCGTCAGTCCGACGCCGGGCCGACCGGGCGCGCTCAGCCCGACCGCGAGGTCTCGTATGTGCGCAACTCGGTGAAGGCAACCGTCGACGCCTACACCGGCAAGGTCGAGCTGTACCAGTCCGATGACACCGATCCGGTGCTCAAGACATGGATGAAGGCGTTCCCCGGCACGGTCAAGCCCAAGTCGGAACTCGACAAGCGGCCCGACCTGCGCGCCCACCTGCGTTACCCGGAGGACATCTTCAAGCTGCAGCGCGAGCTGCTCACGAAGTACCACGTCAACGACGGCACCACGTTCTTCAAGTCGAGCAACTTCTGGACCGTTCCCGCGGACCCGACCGTCGACAAGAGCACCGCTCCGCAGCCGCCGTACTACTTCACCGCGTCGGCGCCGGGCAACGAGGCGCTCTCGCAGTTCCAGCTGACATCGGTGATGACCGCGCTCGCGCGGCCGAACCTCGCGGCGTACATGACGGCGGCATCCGACCCGGACGGATACGGCAAGATCACGGTCAAGACGTTGCCGACCACGACCCAGTCGGTGGGTCCGCAGCAGGCGACCGAGGCGATGAAGAACAGCCCGTCGAGCACCCGTGACCGTCAGCTCGTGGAGAACTCCAGCCTGGTGACCTACGGAAACCTGCTCGCACTGCCTGTCGGCGACAACGGAATCCTCTACGTGCAGCCGATGTACAACCAGGCCAAGACCGGGGACTCGGCGATCCCGAAGCTCTACCGCGTGCTCACGTACTACAACGCGGCGGCGGGCAAGGAGAAGGCGAACGCCGGCTATGCGCCGACCGTGGCCGAGGCACTCCGCCAGGTCGGCATCGATCCGAGTGCGGCGACGGAGCCGGAGATCGAGGGAGGGTCGAGCACGCCTGCGCCGCAGAAGCCCGCGCCGAACACCCAGCAGCCGTCGAGTAGCGGCGACGACGCCGCGCGCGACGCGGTGGTGAAGGAGCTCGGCGAGGCACTCGAGGAGATGCGCAAGGCGCAGTCGAGCGGCGACTTCAAGGCCTACGGCGACGCCCTCGACCGGCTCAACAAGGCCGTCAATCAGTACGAGGCCCTCGGCAACTGAGCCGCGCATATTCGCAAGAATGCCGGCCGATCGGGAATCCGATCGGCCGGCATTCTGCTCGGCAGGGCCCCGCGCCCAGGATCAGGGACGCACTTTGGCCAGATAGCGGGCGATCTCGTCGGGTGTGTTGTCGGGCATCACCGGCGAGTGATGCAGCCGCCTGACGAGGAAGGTGAAGATCATCGCGGAGAAGATCAGGCAGCCGAGTGCGAGCACTCCGTAGGTGATGTTGGTGGGCTTGTTGTCGGGGAGGTCGGCCAAGGTGATGACCCACAGTGCTGAGAAGGCGCCGCCGACCATCAACAGGACGAAGGCCACCAGGCCCATCCAGTGGTTGCCGTGGCCGCTCCTTCTGATCGAGTGATTCGCCATGACTGATCCTCCTAGCTCGTCTGATGATGAATGCCCTGGTAGAGCACCCTCTATCTACCCTCACCATAGCTCAGGAGGTGACAAATATCACATGAAGAATCTGGCTAGCTCGTTTGTCACATACGGTGTCCAGGAGTCGTCGTTGCAGGTGCAACCGACTTACGCTCGGCAGGTCGGATCGTCGGGATTCCGTCAGTCGTGTAGGAAGGTCGCGAATGCCACCCCTGAGCCGTCTGGTGAAACTGCAGCTGGTCGTCGTGATTCTGCTGGGTGTCGGTGCGTCGATCTTCGCGGGCATCCGGTTCGCGCGAATGGACCAGGCGCTCGGACTCAGCGGCTATCGCGTGGTGGTGCACATGCCCGACAGCGGTGGCATCTTCCCCGAAGCCGAGGTGACATATCGCGGGGTCCCCGCCGGTCGCGTCAGCGATATGCGCATCGTCCCCGGTGGCGTCGATGTGGAACTGACCCTCGATTCCGGCCGGTCGTCGATTCCGGCGTCGTCGGTGGCGGTGGTCGCCAACCGGTCCGCGATCGGGGAGCAGTTCCTCGACCTCCAGCCGCCGTCGGGCGCCGGTCCGTATCTGCGCGACGGCTCGGAGATCTCTGAGGTCGAACTGCCTCCGGCGGTGCAGGACGTCGTCTCGTCGGCCATCGACCTCACCAAGACGATTCCGGTCGATTCGCTCCAATCCGTCGTTCGCGAACTCGGCAGGGCGTTCAACGGCAAGGGGGAGGATCTGTCGCGACTGGTCGATTCGCTGGACACCCTGTCGAAGGACGGACTCAAGAGTCTCGACGACACGATCGGCCTCATCAAGAACTCGAACGTCGTGCTCAAGACTCAGGACGAGCAGTCCGACGAGATCCTCGAATGGTCGCGCGGACTCGACAAGGTGTCGGCGCAGCTGGTCTCGTCCGATCCGGCTGTGCGGCGCATTCTGACCGACGGGCCCCGTGCGGCCTCTGCGCTGTCGGAGTTCCTCGACGAGAACGGGGCCGACACCACCAAGCTGATCGGGCAGCTCGGCGGCACGGTCCACGAGATCGCGCCGGCGTCCTACGTCACCGGCATGACCTTCGCGATGCTGTCGAGCCTGTCGGCCAGCAGTCACGCCACCTCGTCGCCCGACGGATCGATCCGTTTCGGCATCGTCCTGGAGACCGGCAATCCGCCGAGCTGTACTCGCGGCTACGAGTCGACGCAGGCGATGATCGCGCGGATCAAGCGTGAGAAGCCCGACTTCGACACCAACTACGACGACTTCCCGTTCAACACCGAGGTCGGGTGCACCGTGCCCGCCGGAAATCCGACCTCCGTGCGTGGCGCCGCGCGGGCACCGCTGGCGAATCCGAACATCGCGCAGCCGTGGGACGGCAACGCCAAGAAGGACCCCGACAAGCTCAATCTCAACCCGCTCGCCACCCAGCTGGCGGCGCTGATGGGCGTGCATCCGCGCTGAGCCGAGCCCTGCCGGTGGCGTGGATCACCTTGGGATTTCATCGATTTGCCTTCGCTGACGCGGCGTGTGTAACGTAGTCGATGCAACGCGGGGTGGAGCAGCTCGGTAGCTCGCTGGGCTCATAACCCAGAGGTCGTAGGTTCAAATCCTGCCCCCGCTACTAGAAGGAAGACCCGCACCGTCACGGTGCGGGTCTTCTTGCATCCCGGGTGCGGCCAGGGTAGTCGGGCTTCAACCCTTCAGCCCCCTTCAACCCGCGACTCGACTCCGCCGCGGGGGCGGGTGGTCGAGGCGGTCTCGGGGATCGGGTACAGTGGACGAGTACGAGTTCGACGGCCAGGATTCAGCATCATCGTCCTGGAAGTCGAATCTTACCGACGCGGGGTGGAGCAGCTCGGTAGCTCGCTGGGCTCATAACCCAGAGGTCGTAGGTTCAAATCCTGCCCCCGCTACCGAACCGAGGAGACCCGCGCCGTGAAGGCGCGGGTCTCCTCGCATTTCACGCGGCATTAGGCTGGACGCATGCACAGTCTCGGTTCCACCCTTCCTCGCCGCGGTCTCAACGCGCGACAACTGGAGACGGTGGGAAGGCTTCTCGACGCGGGCCTGTCGCTGCTCGAGGAGTCGGCCTACGAGGATCTGACGCTTCGGCTCATCGCCGCCGGAGCGAATGTCTCGCCGGCGACCGCGTACACCTACTTCTCGTCGAAGGACCACCTGTTCGCGTCCCTGTTCTGGCGGCAGGTGGCGCAGGCCCCGGAGCCGGAGCTGTCGGGCGAGGCCGCCGACCGCCTGCACCAGACCGTCCGGTACATCGCCGACGTGGTCGGAGCGTCGCCCACGGTCGCCGAGGCGGCCACCAAGAGTCTGCTCGCCGTCGATCCGGACGTGGCGCGGATCCGCGTCGAGATCGGCACCCACTGGTACGGACTGTTCACGCGCGCCCTGGGCGAGGATGTGGACCCGGCGGTCTTGCGAACACTCATGTTCACCTTCTCCGGTGCTCTGCTGGAGGCGGGGATGGGCGTCATCACCTATGACGACCTGTTCGACCAATTGGATTCGGCGGTGACGGTGATCGCCCGCGGCAACGTCTGACCGCGGCCGCGACGTGCATGCGGTTCAGTCGGGTTGCCGCTGCCCCCGCCACCACCACACCACGACCGACGTCACGACGGCGATGATGAGCGCGATGTCGACGTCCGGGCGGGCGAGTGCCTCGGCGGCGGTCTGGAGCCGGTCGGCGACGCCGGACCCGGCCTCGGGATCGGCCAGCCCGACGAAGCCGTCGGTGATCCAGTACGCGCAGCCCGCCGCGATGAGCAGCAGGCCGGTGAACACCGAAGTGCTGTGCCACGACCGGCCCAGGAAGGTGAACTCGCGACCGCGCAGCAGCGCGCGGCCGCGTTCGCCGAACCGGTGCCACACGAGAGCGATCGCGAACATCGGCGCGACGATGCCGGCTCCGTAGACCGCCAACAGGACGCCGGCACCCGCGATCGCCCCCTGAGCCGCGGCCAGCGTGAGGACGGCGCCGAGGATCGGGCCGGTGCAGAACCCGGCGGCGCCGGAGGCCGCACCGAGAAGCAGGCTGCGGACCAGGCCCGTCCGGCGTTGCGCGGCACCCCGCAATCCCTCGATTCCGGGCACCCGGCCGGCGATGTCGAACCCCCGGCCGAACATCGCCAGCAGGCCGAACGCCACGAGCACCGCGGAGGTGAGGGCGACCACCGCCGAACGATGCTCGGCGAACAACCGACCCAGCGCACCGACGCCGATCCCGACGGGTACCAACGTCGCGACGAGGCCGAGGTAGAAGACCAGCGAATGGATCACCAGCCGCGGCCCGGAACCGGCGGTCGATGCGAAGAAGGCGGGCAGGAGCAGAGCACTGCACGGGCTCAGCAGACTGAGCGCGCCGCCGACGAAGGCGGCTGCGAGTCCCACATTCATGGCTGCACGGTCACCTCAGCGTCCGGCGGCGTCGAGTTCGCTCCGCAGCTTGTCGGTGAAGACCTTCGTCGGCTGCGCCCCGAGGATCGGCTGGCCGCCGAGGATGAAGGCGGGCGTGGAATAAGTGCCCGCGGTGAAGCCGTCACTCGCCTTGTTCCGTACCGCCGACAAGACGGTGCGCGACTCGTAGTCAGTGCGGAAGCGGCCGGTGTCGAGCCTCAACTCGCCGGCGAGGGCGAGCAGTGCGTCGTCGGAGAGCGCGCTCTTCGGGCGCGGCCGGCCGTCGGCGAACAGAGCGGCATGGAACTCGCGCAGATGCCCCTGGAGCGCCGCGGAGTAGGCGGCGCGGGCGGCGCGTTCGGACTCATCGCCGAAGATGTTCATGTCCCGGAGTTCGATGCGCAGATCGCCGGCGTCGGCATAGGGCAGGAGTGCCGGGAGCGTGTCGTGCGACCACTTCGCGCAGTACGGGCACTGGTAGTCGGTGAAGACCACGAGACCGACGGGTGCGTCGACCGGACCGAAGGTCATCGGATCGGTCGGATCCCGGTCCTCCCATTCCGAGCGGACCGGCGTCGATGCGGCACTGCCTGCCCGGTCGGCGGAGCCGTCGACCCCGTGCGAGGAACGGATCACCACGAAGACGATCGCGGCGATGCCCGCCAGCACCGCGACGATCGGCACCAGCCGCGACCGGCGGAGCGATGTGCGGTCAGGGGCCATGCGTGCACCATAGCAACGACGCGGAGGCTCGGCGCCGGGAGACGGGGCGCGGCCGGGCCCGGGCGATCTGCGAGACTTGTGCGATGAATCTGACTCTCACCGCTCAGGTGGCGCTGATCGCCGCGGGTGTCATCTTTCTGTGGGCGCTGTTGCTCGGCGTGTGGAAGTACGCCGCCATCATGCGGAGCGAGACCGGACAGGCACACGTATACGTCGACATCGCTCACCGCGCCGCACTCATGTACTCCTTCGCCACCGCCTTGCTGGCTGCGTTCGCGCAGTTCAGCGCGTGGTCGACGGCGGTCAACATGGTCGCGTTGATCGTCGTCCTCGTCTTCTTCGTCGGTGCGATCGCGTCCTACTGCCTGCACGGACTGCGACGCGACACCACCAACCAGTTCCACCCGGCGTCGCCGTCGCTGACCGCGTCGATGGTCGCGCTGATCATCGGCGAGGTGGGCGGCAGCGCGGTGATTCTCGCGGGCTTCATCGTCGAGCAGGCCGGCACCTGGGGCTGAGTGTCCCGAGTGGCGTTCCGGTGCGATCGACGGCGCGTCAGGTCAGATCGAACGTCTGGTTCTGGTGTCCGACGGTGGTCCGCCAGCCGAGGTCGTGGTCGATCCGATGCCGCATCGACTCCGTGGCGTTGGGTTCGCCGTGAACCAGGAACGTCCGGCGCGGCGCCTCGTCGAAGCCACGCATCCATCGGATGAGCTCGTCGGAGTCGGCGTGCGCCGAGAGCATGTGCAGGTTCTCCACCCGAGCGTGCACCGGCAGCCACTCGCCGTACAGCTTGAGGAAGCGTGCCCCGTCGGCCAGCGACCGCCCGCGGGTGCCGACCGCCTGATAGCCGACCAGGACCACCGTGTTCTGTGAGCCGCCGACGAATGCGGCCAGATGGTGCAGGACGCGGCCTCCGGTCGCCATCCCGCTCGCGGAGAGAATGACCTTCGGGCCGTGGTCGGCGGAGATCTGTTTGGAACGTTCGGGGTCGCGGACGTACTCGGCGATCGCGAACATCTCGTCGACGTGTGCCGCGTCGAGCCGATGCGCCGCCGGATGCGAGCGCATCAGTTCGCCTGCGTTGATCGCCATCGGGCTGTCGACGTAGACCGGCACCCGGGGCAGCAGCCCGTCCCGCTGCAGAGTCCAGAGGTGATAGAGGATCGTCTGCGTCCGACCGACCGCGAACGCGGGGATCACGACGGTGCCGCCGCGCTCGACTGTCTCGGTGATGATGCGCAGTAGTTCGGCGGCCGGGTCCGCGTGATCTCGCACGCGATCGCCGTAGGTGGACTCGCACACCAGGTAGTCGGCCCGGGGCACCGGCTCGGGATCGAACATCAGGGGATCGTCGTACCGGCCGAGATCGCCGCTGAACGCGACGGTGACGCCGCCCCACTCCACCTCGACGGTGGCGGCGCCGAGGATGTGGCCGGCGCCCCGGAACAGCGCTCGGACCTCGCGGGTGGGGGAGAACGACTTGTCCGCGGCGCGGGTGTGGAACTGGGCCATGGTCTGTTCGACGTCGGTGACGTCGTAGAGCGGCCGTGCCGGGGAGTGCCGCGTGGCCCGGTGCTTGTTGGCCAGCATCGCGTCGCGTTCCTGCAGATGGGCGGAGTCGCGGAGGATGATGTCGGCCACGTCGCGCGTGGCGGGGGTCGAATAGATCGGACCGCGGAAGCCGTCGCGGATCAGACGCGGCAGGTATCCGGTGTGGTCGAGATGAGCGTGGGTGACGATCACCGCATCGAGTGCCTGCGGATCCACCGGCAGCGAGCGCCAGTTGGTCTCGCGCAGGTTCTTGATGCCCTGGAAGAGCCCGCAGTCGACGAGGATCATCCTCCCGTCGCGCTCGAGGAGATGCTTGGAACCGGTGACGGTTCCCGCCGCTCCGAGGCTGGTGAACGAGAGCGTCGACATCCGGTGGCCTCCTCTGATCGCCTTCACCCGAGCCTAGGCCGTGCCGGCCGCGTGGGTCCGGCGACACCGCGAGGCCGGTCGCTGCGACAGCGACCGGCCTCGTCGGAGAGCGCGGTTCCCGGTTGAGGGGTGCGGGCGTACTTAGAGGTACGCGCCGCAGACCGGCCAGGCGCCGGGGCCCTGGGTGGCGAGCACGTTCTCCGCGACGCGGATCTGCTCCTCGCGGGACGCGTTGTTCGCGCTGCCGGTGCCGCCGTTGGCCTCCCAGGTGGACTGCGAGAACTGCAGACCGCCGTAGTAGCCGTTGCCGGTGTTGATCGACCAGTCGCCGCCGCTCTCGCACTGAGCGACCGCGTCCCAGTTGTGGCCGGTGTCGGCCGAGGCGACGCCGGCGGCCAGGGTCAGCGGGGCGATGGTCAGGGCGCCGGCGATCGCGGCGCGGGTTGCGAGCTTGGTAAGGCTCATCAGGCATTCCTCCTTGGGCGCAGCCCTCGAAAACGGGCTGCGTTCGTGGACGGAAGAGACGCTACGTCGTGAAAAACGTGAGGTCACACCGCGAAACTGTGGTCGGAGACACAATCCGCTTGCTCTTGCAAGCGTGTAATTCTCAGCAAGATCCCAGGTGGGAGCGAGGATTCCGCTGTTATCTTTCCGTGATCAATCCGAGACCAAGTGTGACCGAGTCCACGCTGCAGAAGTGACTCCGGTCACCGGATTGCTACCGTTGTCCAATGGCCACCTACGCAGAAGTCTTCGCCCGCAGCATCGACGATCCCGACGGATTCTGGCTCGACGCGGCGGCGGGCATCGACTGGATCAGTCCGCCGACCAAGGCTCTCGACGATTCCCAGCCGCCGATCTACCGATGGTTCCCCGATGCCACGCTCAATACCTCGGCGAACGCGCTCGACCGTCACGTCTCGGCGGGCCGCGGCGATCGTGACGCGCTCGTCTGGGACTCCGCAATGGTGGGCGAGAAGCGGACGTACACCTATGCCGAACTGCTCGCCGAGGTGTCCCGCTTCGCGGGAGTGCTCGCCGCGCAGGGCGTGGTCAAGGGGGATCGCGTCATCGTCTACATGCCGATGATCCCGGAGGCCGCGATCGCGATGCTCGCCTGCGCGCGGATCGGAGCCGTGCACTCGGTGGTGTTCGGCGGGTTCGCCGCACCGGAGTTGGCCACGCGCATCGACGACGCCGAGCCGGTCGCGATCGTCACCGCGTCGGGTGGACTGGAGCCGGGCCGGACCGTCGAGTATCTGCCGATGGTGCGGGATGCGCTGGCGATCGCGGTGTCGGCGCCGGAGACGGTGATCGTGAAGGACCGACCGCAGGTGGCCGGATCGGCGGGGGACTACGGGTGGCTCGACTGGGACCAGCAGATGGCGACCGCGCGCCCGGCCGACGCCGTCGAGGTGGCCGCGACCGACCCGCTCTACATCCTGTACACCTCGGGAACCACGGGGAAGCCCAAGGGCGTGGTGCGCGACAACGGCGGTCACGCGGTGGCGCTGCACTGGTCGATGCGCAACGTGTACGGGGTGTCGCCCGACGACGTGTGGTGGACGGCCTCCGACGTCGGCTGGGTGGTGGGCCACTCGTACATCGTCTACGGTCCGTTGCTGCTCGGAGCGACGACGGTGATGTACGAGGGCAAGCCGGTCGGGACACCCGACGCGGGGGCGTTCTGGCGCGTCATCTCCGAACACGGAGCGTCGGCGCTGTTCACCGCTCCGACGGCGATCCGCGCGATCCGCAAGGCCGATCCCGAGGCCGCTGAACTGGCCCAGTACGACATGTCGCGGTTCAAGACCCTCTTCGCGGCGGGCGAGCGACTCGATCCCGACACGTTCGAATGGGCCTCGGAGAAGCTCGGCGTCCCGGTGGTGGACCACTGGTGGCAGACCGAGACCGGCTGGGCGATAGTGGCCAATCTGCGTGGACTCGAACCCATGCCGCTCAAGCCCGGGACTGCCACGGTCCCGGTCCCCGGGTACGACGTGCAGGTCGTCGACGCCGATGGCCGCCGTCTCGGACCCAACGCCGAGGGCAACATCGTCGTGAAGCTGCCGATGCCGCCCGGCACGCTCGCGGGGCTGTGGGGCGACGAGGAGCGGTTCCGTTCCTCATACCTCAAGGCGTTCCCCGGCTACTACCTGACCGGCGACTCCGGCTACATCGATGAGAACGGGTACGTCTACGTGCTGGGACGATCGGATGACGTCATCAATGTCGCCGGGCACCGGCTCTCCACCGGGAGCATCGAAGCGGTGGTCGCCGCGCATCCGGCCGTCGCGGAGTGCGCGGTGGTCGGCATTCACGACGACCTCAAGGGACAGCGGCCGAGCGGATACGTGGTGCTCAAGGCCGGTGCCGACATCGACGAGGACCGTCTCCGCGCCGAACTGGTGCAGATGGTCCGCGACGAGATCGGCGCCGTCGCCACCTTCCGCGACGTCACGGTCGTCCAGGCTCTGCCGAAGACCCGGTCGGGCAAGATCCTGCGTAAGACCATGCGGCAGATCGTGGACGGTGAGGAGTACGCGGTGCCCTCGACCATCGAGGACCTCTCAGTGCTCGAGGCCCTGGTGGATCAACTCGGGCACTGATCACGCCGGATGCGGTGCCGGGCAGTTCGGTGTCGGCGCCGCACCCGCGAAACGGTCCTGCGTCCAGGCGATGAGCGACCCGACGGCGGGCGAGTCGTCGTCGATGAGCGTCATGTGCCCGAGCCCCGGGTAGGTGCGGTATTCGAGATCGCTGCCCGCGGCGCATTGGTCGGCGACGTACTCGTTCTGCGACGCCGGCGCGATCACCTCGTCCGACAGTCCCTGGGCGATGAGCGTGGGCCGCGGCAGCCGCGCGCTCGGCGTGTTCTCGGCGAGTCGTGCGCCCAGCGGACCGGACGTCGGGGTGCGCGTGTAGAAGTCGTGGCCGAGAATGAGCGCCTCGGCGAGCGAGACGGGCATCGTGGGCGACCACAGACAGCGCGCCGCCATTCCGCGCATCGGGAGGCGGGCCTGCGTCTTGATGTAGTCGGCGTAGCGGACGTCCGGGTAGGTGCGGGTGTACGCGTCCATCACATACGACGCCAGCAACGCGCCGCCCGCCATCGTCTCCAGCCCGGAGGCGAGAGCCCGCAGATTCGATGCCGGTGCGAGCGCCGCGGTGGCGATCACGCCGGCGTCGGGTGCGTACGACGGAGCCAGCAGTTCGGTCCACAGTGCAGCGTGTCCGCCCTGGGAATGGCCCCACACCACCGTCGACCGAGTCAATGACGCCCCGGGCAGCGCGCGGGCGGCCCGGATCGAGTCCAGTACCGAGCGCGCCTCACCCCGGCCGATCACATACGGCGACGGTCCCGGAGTACCCATCCCGATGTAGTCGGCGGCCACCAGCGCCCAGCCCCGCCCGACCACTTCGTTCAGGCCCGGCAGGTGTGCCAGCGGTGTCGAGGTCATCGACGGGGCGCAGTTCTCGGCGACGCCGGACGTCCCGTGGGCCCACGCGATCAGCGAGTGCGGACCGGGACCGTCCGGAACGACGACGAGACCGCTCGCCAGTGCGGGCCGGTCGCCGCGCGGGGTGGAGTAGAGGATGCGCCACGCGTGAGCGCCCGGCGGGATGCCCGCGGCGGTCGGCTCCGACTTCAACAGGGTCCCCGGCCGCACGCCGGCGGGAAGCTCGGCTCGATAGAACGGGCCGGGTTCCTCAGCGGTGCCGCGGACGACGAATGTCGCGATCACCAGCGGCACGGCGACGATCGTCGCGACCGCTGCCGCGGCCGTCCGCAGCGCGATTCTCGCGGTCCGCTCCCGGCCGGATTCGGCCGCGGCGGTCCGGCCACGGATGCCGGCGAACAGCTCGGCCGCACCGCGCCACACCAGCGCCAGCCCGACGGCCTCGACGACGATGAAGATGCTCACACCCGGCCACGACACCGCGAGCACAGCGGTGGCGATACCGGCTGCGCCGAACAGCACGTCGGCGAACCACGCGGGGCCGCGGCGCGCGGCGCGCACCCATCGGCCCACGCCCCACACCGCGAGCGCGATCGCCGCGGCCACCGCGATACCGAAGATCGACAGACTCCGCCAGATCAGCAGCACGGCACCGACCAGCGGCAGCAGGACTGCGACGGCGAGCCGGAGCGGTTCCCGGCGAGTCTGGGGTTCGATGAGGTCGACGAGTCCGGCCACGACCAAGCCGATCGCCAGTGCGGCGGCGGTCCACGGCACGCTCGCGAACGGGCGGAGCACCAGCAGGACGCCGACGGCGATGGATGCCAGAGCGAGGAGCAGGCGCCCGGCTCTGGCGGCAGTGGTCATCTCATCAGCGTAGGAGGCACTGTGCGGCGCGGAGAGGTTTCGACGCGAGCCCGCTCAGCCCAGAACACCGGGTCGGAGCAGCGTGCGCATCACCCGGAGGGTGTCCTCGGTGGTCAGGTCGGCTGATCGCACCTGCTCGACGATCACGGCGTTCACCGCGCCGATGAAGCCGGTCCACAGCAGCGGGTCGGGCCTCGCGGTGAGCAATCCGCGCTCGGCGCCCGCCGCGCTGATCGCGTCGAGCGAGGCACCCCACCGGGTCCGGCGCTCGGCGCGGTGTTCCTCGAACTCCGCGCTCACACCCACTGCCTCGACGAAGCAGATTCGGGTGAGCCGAGGGTCCGCGCCGAAGAATTCGACGAATGCCCGGATCCCCGCGTCGAACACCGCCTCGATCTCCGCGGCGGTCTCGAGTGACCGTTCGACGGATTCGATGACGGCCGTGCTCGCCGCGTCCTCGGTCTCGTCGTAGACCGTGCGGAGCAGATGCTCGCGGTCGCCGAACTCCTCGTAGAACTGTCGGGATGACAGAGCGGCGTGCCGACAGACCGCTGACACGGACGTCGCCGCGTAGCCGTCGGTGCCGAACAGCGCGATCGCCGAATCACAGAAGCGTCGACGCCGATCGCGGCGACGGTCGTGCATCGACTGGCCGCGATAGAGCCTGGGTTCGGTCACCGGTCCAGGCTAGCGGTCGAGCCCGGACCGGATGCCGCTAGCGCTCCGCGCCCAGAGGTTTGCCGAACAGTGCCGCCAGCCCGGCGCCCACCGCTGCCGAGAACGTCGGCCACCATCGCGGCCGCGACGTCATGGTGAGGTCGTCACTGGTCCGGCAACCCTGTGCGGCCGGCTTGCCGTCGAGCCGATCCTTCAGCCACAACAGTGCCAGCGGCGCACCGGAGACCTCGGCGATGAGATGTTCCGACAGGTGGTCGCGGGTGTAGGTCACCCGAGCACCCGGGCGGCGGCAGTACTGACCGACGAGCCGATCCACCTGGCCCACCGGGATGATCTCGTCGAGCGCGGAGTTCCACATGTACATGGGCATGTCGGGCAGGCTCTTGCCCATCCGGGTGTCGTCGAAGACCCGACGCACGGCGGGTGCCCGCAGCGCGCCGCCCGGTGCGCGGATGAACCCGATGTTGTTCAGGAACGGGAAGGTCGCCGCCTGATACTGCACGCAGAGGGGACCCTTGAGTGCCAGCACCGCCCGGCCGAGCGGATCGAGGTGAGAGTTCATGAAGGTGCGGAAGTAGTCGTACTCGCGGGTGAGTCCGACCACCGCGCCGAGCACGAGGCCGCTGGTCACGTTGTTCTGCGCGGCTTTGAGGACCACCTCGAGATCCGCGGGGACTCCCCCTTCTGCGGCGCCCACGATGTTCAGTTCGGGGGCGTACGTCTTCTTGAGTTCAGCGGTGTGCCCGGTGACGATGGCGCCGCCGGAATAGCCGTACAGGCCGATGGGTGAGGCATCGGTGATCGACGACGGCGCGAATCGCTTGGCGGCACGGAGACTGTCGAGGGTGATGCGGGCACCGAGTGGACCGGCGCCGTAAGCGTGGTTGGGGCCTTCGTGGTCGGGAAGCACCACCGCGTACCCCTGGTTCAGAAAGCCCTGGGCGATGAGCAGTTCGGCGGGAGCGACCACCTGACCCAGAAGGGGACCGGCGTTGAGGTGCTGGACGGCGTACGACGTCGCGCAGTAGCCGGCGGTCGAATCCTCGGCGATCTGCATGGAGACGACCTTGCGCGGGCCGGTCGTGGTGCCGCGCGGCTTGAGGATCGTGGTGACCGCGGGGATCGCCCGACCGCGGGTGTCGGTGGACCGGAAGGTGAGCTGCCACGCGTCCACGTTGATGGGAGCGACTCCGAAGTTCGCGGGGGTGATCCGCCGGGCACGCAAGATCTCACCCGGAGCGGCGGCGGCGACTTCCCGGGCCGGAGGTCGGTAGAAGGCGGGGTCGAGCTCTTGTGGCAGTGGAACGAGCGGCGCCTGCGTCACGGCCGGGTCGGCGTGGGCGGGCGCGACCGGTGTCCCCGCCGCTGTCGCGACGACGGCCACGGCGCTCAGCGCAGCGGCGAGGAATGTGCGTGTTCTCAATTCGACCCCCGTGTGAAACGTTCTTATTTCAAAAGTTTCGCTGAGAGTACACGGGGGTTGCCCAGATCACAATGGATCGTCGGGAAGTGGGAGGTCACCGGGGCGGGTGAGGGGTCGGTGGGCGGTCTCGATGCGCGTCGTCGCTTCGTTCCTCCGCTTACTCGAGGTCCTGCAGGGTGGTGCTTACTCATAGCTCCTATGTCAAGCTGCGGTGTTCAGGGCCGGGTTGATGCGGTTTTGGTAGTCGGTTTCGAGGGCTCGGAAGACGGCTCGGACGATCTGTCGTTTGAGGCAACGCAGGGCCTGCTTCTTCGACATTCCTTCGGCGAGTTTCCTCTCGTA